>NZ_VFVI01000001.1:0-1214726 GCF_006442775.1 Mesorhizobium sp. B2-4-6 | reverse complement strand
GTTCATCTGCAAGGCGTGGGTCTCACAACCGGAACGTTTCAAACTCAATCCGCTCCAGCAAATGCCGGGACCAAACAACTAGGCAGTCCGTTGCGGGCCTGTCGTCGGCGAGCACGACCGGCGGATGCGCGGCCTCTTCCACAGCCCATTGCGGTGAAGCGGGACCGGCAAGCTCGAGCACCAGCTTGCGGCGGATCGCTTCGGGAAACTGCGTCCAGTCATTGACCGGGATCATGAATGCGCCCGGTCCGCCGATGACGCAGTCGCTGTAATAGCGGTCGAGATTTTCCACATCGAAAGCGCCGCTGAACCCGCCGCGCGTCATCAGCGGCAGGCCGTTGATCGTAATGCCTTGCTTGACCACCGCGTCGCGCGTGAGGTCGACCGGCGCGCCCTGGTTGTTGGGTCCGTCACCCGAGACGTCGATGACGCGCTTCGTGCCTTCAAAACCGCTCTCGGCGAACAGGTCGCTGCCGAAGCTCAGCGCGCCGGAGATCGAGGTCCGCCGGGCGCTGTCCGGCGGCCGCGCATTGAGTTGCGCCACCACCTTCTCGGCATCGGTGCGGTTGGCGATCACCGTCCACGGCACGATCACGCGCTGCCAGGTGGTACCCGCCCATTCCACATAGGTGACGGCGATCTTGCCATAGGCTCCGTCGGCGATGGCCTTCAGCACATTCTCATGGGTCAGCGCCGCCGCGTAGCCGTGGCGCTGGATCTCCAGCTCGGCCGGCGACATCGAAAGCGAAACATCGACCGCCAGCACCAGTTCGACATCGACCGGTTCTGCGGGAGAAGCTGGCGGCGTCAGCCAGAGCGCCAGCGCCAGCGCGGCACTGCCTGAAAAGATATGCCTTACGCGGGCATAAGCAGACATGAAGCAAGATTAGGCGAAAATCGCCGCGCGCAAAAGCCGGGAATCCGGCGTATCGGATTCTGCCGGCGGCGGAACCTTCCTAAAAATACCGCGCGAGGTTCGAACGGATGCGCTCCAGCACCGTATCGCCGGAAAGGTCAGGCGCGAATTTCGTGCCGGTGATCGCCTCGTAGGCCTGGATATAGACCGCCGAGGCCTGGTTGACGATCTCGTCCGGAATGTTGGGGATCGGATCCTTGTAGGGATCGCAACGCGCCGACACCCATGACCGGATGAAATCCTTGTCGAAACTGCGCGGCCGCCCGCCGCCTTCGAACGCCTCATCGTAGTTCGCCGCGATCCAGTAGCGGCTGCTGTCGGGCGTGTGGATTTCGTCCGCAAGCACGATGGCGCCATCCGGCGCCGTGCCGAACTCATACTTGGTGTCGGCCAGGATCAGGCCGCGTTCGGCCGCGCGCTGCTGGCCGCGAGCGAACAGCTGCAGCGCATAGCGCGATACGGTGTCCCACTGCGCCTGCGTGAGCAGCCGCTCTGCGATGATCCCGGCTTCCGATAACGGCTCGTCATGGCCGCCATGGGCAGCCTTGCTGGTCGGCGTGATGATCGCTTCCGGCAGCTTTTCGTTGTCGCGCAGCCCATCTGGAAAACTGTGGCCGTAGAAGCTCCGCTCGCCCTTTCTGTACTTGGTCAGGATCGAGGTACTGGTGGTTCCCGCCAGATAGCCGCGCACCACGATCTCGACCGGCAGCATGTCGAGCCGCGTGCCGACGACGACATTGGGGTCGGGGTATTCCAGCACATGGTTGGGACAGATGTCGGCGGTTTCCTCGAACCAGTAGCGCGCCGTCTGGGTGAGCACTTCTCCCTTGAACGGGATCGAGGCCAGAATCGTGTCGAATGCGCTCAGACGATCGGTGGCGATGATGATGCGGCGCCCGTCCGGCAGATCGTAGTTTTCGCGCACCTTGCCATTGTAGCGGTTGGGCAGCTCGGGAATGAAGGCGTCGGACAGGATGCGCATGGGCGTGTTGCTTTCGCGGGCTTCTGATGCGGCCACATAAGCCGCTGGCCCCCTGCACATCAAGCCGGATGCTGCGGAGCGGGCTTCTTATTGCCGGCAGCGCGAAACGCTCTCCAGTTCGGCCTGAAAGACGGCGGAATCCAGATCAGGATACCCGCTGTGGCTGCGGGCACAATGACCGCAAAACGCAGGATCGAAAGCACGACGCCGCAGAAGCCGACGATCCGTGTGGCGGTCTCCGCGCCGAAGCGTGGCGCAAGCAGATGCCTGGCGACCGCTCCGCCATCGAGTGGATAGGCCGGGAGCAGGTTGAGAACGGCCAAAGCCGCATTCACCAGAGCGCCAAGCCAAAGCGTCCACTCAAGAAACGTGTCCGGCCTCGGCAGCGGCGAACTGAAAAGACCGTCCGGCTCGGCCGGCAACAAGGGTCGGGCAAAAAGGTAATAGGCAGTTGCGAAACCCGCCGCCAGGATGATGTTCACCAGCGGCCCGGCGAAGGAGATCCACGCCCAGCCGTAAGGCGAAGCCGCGCCGGGCTTGAACCAGGCAATTCCACCGAAGAGGTATAGATCTATCCGTTGGGTGCCGATGCCTTGTCGCCGCGCCGCCCAGACATGGGCGAGTTCATGCAGAAACACCGACAGGAACAGCAGCGCGGCAAAGATGACCGTATGAGTCAGCGCGCTGCTGGGACGCCTCGACCAATCATGCAGGAACGGCAGGGCGGCGGGAATGGCAAAGGTCCAGCTGACATGAACAGGAATGTTCCCCTTCATCGTGAAGACGAACGCGTCGTTCTTCCTGTCCCAGCCGAACCGTTGCACGATGCCCACTCCACCCGGCGCAACGCTATGCGAGAATCCTGGCATACAAAAGAGAAAAGCCCGACCGAAGCCGGGCTTTGCATCTTTCTGCGTCCGCGATCCTCAGCTCCTTGGCTTGAGGTTCTCCGGGTCGTAGAGCGGCTTGTAACCGACACCGGCGACCTCGACTGGATAGGCCTCGCCAAAATACTCGACCTGCAGCTTGCGGCCCTCCTGGGCATAGGCCCAGGGCAGATAGGCAAGCGCGATATTCTTGCCGATGGTCGGGCCGTAGGCGACCGAAGTGGTGAAGGAGCGGCGGCCGAGCTCGTCGACCAGCGTCTCGCCCGTCGTCGGGTCCATCACCGGCATGGTGCCGACCGGATAGCGCGCGACGCCCTTGGAATCGGTGTTCCCGGTCATCACCAGCGTGCACAGCATCGCCGGCTGGTGCTCGCGGGCGCGGTATTCCAGGTGCTTTGCCTTGCCGCAGAAGTCGTTCTCCTTGACCTTCGGTCGCGCAAGGTCGGCCTCCAGCAGATTGTATTCGGTCAGGAGATCGGCGTTCTGCAGGCGCAGGCTTTTTTCCATGCGGCGCGTGTTGGCATAGGTCTCGACGCCGAACGGCATGACGCCGGTCGAGCGCAGCGCGTCCCAGACGGCGAGACCATCCTCGTAGCGCATATGCAGTTCCCAGCCCTGCTCGCCGACATAGGAGATGCGGAAGGCGGTGACGTCCTTGCCGCCGATCCTGATCGGCTTGATCGCCGCGAACGGGAAATTCTCGAGCGAGAGGCCGTCCGGATTCTCGACCACTTTCTGCAGGGTCGTGCGTGCATTCGGCCCCCAGATGCCGATGGTGACGTATTTCTCGGTCACGTCGGTGACGGTTGCGTCAAAACCTTTGTCCTGCGCGGTGCGCTGTATGTAGCGGAAGTCGCGCGGGCCGGCGTCGGCGCCGTCGATCACCCGGCAGCGATCGGCCATGCGGATGACCGTGAAGTCCGCGCGCACCATGCCTTCCTCGTCGAGGAAGTGCGTGTAGATGCCCTTGCCGATATTGTTGTCGCCGCCGATCTTGGCCGCGCACAGCCATTCCAGCAGCGCGACATGGTCGGGACCTTCGACGTCGTACATCGAGAAATGCGAGAGGTTGACGATGCCGCAATCCTCGCTCATCGCCAGATGCTCGGCGTTGGAGACACGCCAGAAATGGCGATTGTCCCATTCGTTTTCGCGCACGGGAACCCGGTTGCCATACTTTTCCAGGAGATGCTCGTTGGCGGCGTAGCCGTGCGCGCGCTCCCAGCCGCCCAGCTCCATGAAATAGCCGCCGAGCTCTTTCTCGCGCTCCCAGAACGGCGAGCGACGGATGTTGCGGCCCTTGGAGAAGGGCTCGCGCGGATGCACCGCCGGGTTGTAGACCTTCATCGCCGTTTCGGTGCAGCGGTCCCAGATGAACTGTTCCTTGGTCTGGTGCGGGTAGAAGCGCGAATAGTCGATCGCATGATGGTCGACCTCGGTCCTGCCGTCGGTCATCCAGTCGGCGATCAGCTTGCCCATGCCCGGGCCGTCCTTGACCCAGATGGCGACGGCGTACCACAGGCCCCTCACCTTCTGGCTTTCGCCCATCGACGGGCCGCCATCGGTGGTCACCTGCAGCAACCCGTTGAAGGAATGGCCTTCATTGTAACCCAATTCGCCGAGGATCGGCGTCAGCTCCATGGCGCGCTCCAGCGGCGCCATGATCTGCTCCATGTCGAGGTCGCGCTGCGACGGCGAAAGCCGTGCCTGGTCCTTTTCGAGCAGATCGCGCGGGTGGCAGAGACGCGGATTGGTCTCCTCGTAATAGCCCCATTCGATCTGCCCGCCCTCGGCGGTCTTGGGATCGCCGGTGTCGCGCATATAGGCTGAGTTGCCCTGGTCGCGCAGCAGCGGCCAGCCGATCTCCTTGCCGGTGCCGGCGAACTCGTTGTAGGGGCCGAAGAAGGTCAGCGGATGGTCGATCGGCATCACCGGCAAATCCTCGCCGACCAGCGCCGCGGTGAGCCGGCCCCAGATGCCGGTGCAGACCACAACATAATCGGCCTCGATCGTGCCGCGCTCCGTCACCACGCCCTTGATGCGGCCGTTCTCGACGATCAGTTCCCTGGCCGAGGTATTGGCGAAAGCCTGGAGCTTGCCGGCTGCGACACCCTGGTCGACCAGCTTGCCGGCCACCGTCTGCGAACGCGGGATAACGAGGCCGGCGTCGGGGTCCCACAGGCCGCCTTGCACCAGATGCTCCTCGATCAGCGGGAATTTTTGCTTGATCTCGGCCGGCTCGATCAGCCGCGCGCGGGTGCCGAAGGATTTGGCCGAGGCGATCTTGCGCTTGATCTCGTCCATGCGGGCATCGTCACCGACGCGCGCCACCTCGAGGCCGCCGACGCGCGCGTAGTGGCCCATCTTCTCATAGAAATCGATCGAGTAGAGCGTCGTCCAGCATGAGAGGAAGTCGTGGCTGGTCGTGTAGCAGAAGTCCGAGGCGTGCGCCGTCGAGCCGATATCGGTCGGGATGCCCGACTTGTCGATGCCGACGATGTCGTCCCAGCCGCGCTCGATCAGGTGATGCGCGACCGAAGCGCCGACGATACCGCCCAGGCCGACGATGACGACCTTCGCCTTTTTCGGAAACTCTGCCATTGCCCGCGACTCCAAAGGGATAGACAGGCGCGTTTGCGCGCCCTTCGAATGGCGCACAATATGCAGAGGACGGCGGTACGGCTACCGCCTGTTTGCGACACGCCGCAGGTGCGGCGCGACCCCTAGCGCCAAGCGTTCATCCAGCGGGAATCAACTCAGGCGAAGGCCCAGATGTCCTCGGCCTGGAAGCCGACCTGGTAACCGGCGGTCTTCAGCTTGACCACGACCTGGCCGATCTCGGCCGCAGGCAGCGCGCCGACCTCGATCTTGATCATGCCGGGGCGATAGCGCTTGAGGTCGAGTTGCTCGAACACCATCCAGTCGGCGCCTTCGCAGTCGACCAGGAAAGCGTCTATGTGGTCGATGCCGTTGCGGTCCAGCAGCGTCTGCAACGTCTCCGACGGTACCTCGATGTCCTTCAGATGCGGCGCGAACTTGTCGAAGTTGACGTCCGCCTCGCCCCAGGCATTCTTGCCCGACATCAGATTGGTGTCGGTGACCGACGAGCAGCCGATGAACTCGATCGGCAGCGTGCCGGCCTCAAGCGCGGCGGCATCGAAAGTGTGCACGGTGATCGTGCCCTTTGTCCTCGCCACCGCAACCGGCTCGATGACGAAGCGTTCGGCATCCGGGTAATTGGCGCGCAGCCGCTTCTGGTTATACGGGATCGGTTCCACCAGCATGGCGCGGGCGCCGCGAATGCGGTGCAGCCACGGCGTCACGTCGTCGAACAGCGCGCCGTCGCAGGCGCCGACATTGACCATCTGGAACGGCCGACCGCCGAAGCGGGCCTGCAACGCCGCCTTGGCGAGAAATTTCGTGCCGTGGAGCGAGGGGCTGCGGTCGAGAAGTCCGGCAGGCAGACCGAGCGACAGGAAGATGCGCGCCAGGTGGGAAAGCGAGCTCATGACTTGTCTCCGGAAATGACCTGCAGCGCGGCGCGTCGGCCGCTTTGGCTTGCCGATGCCCACAGCGCCATGAGCGGCGCGACAAGCAGGAGGAAGGGCGGCAGAAGGTTGGGGAAATAGATGCGGGTGTCGTGGATCGGGAAGACGGCGAACTTCGCCAGCACGCCAAGCACGAGCGCCGCCAGCAGGATGCCGGCGCGGCGGTCGAGCCTGAAGCCGGCGCGGTTCAAGCTGAACCAGCCGGCCAAGGCCAGCACCGAAACGCCGACCCAGTTGTTGACGCTGATGGCGCGCACGACTGAGGCGGCGAAGGCCTTGAGGTAGGCCGCTATCGAAAATGGCGGCTCGAACCCGTCCATATTGTAGTGCTGCTCGATGCTGGAAAACCAAAGATGCGGCCACCAGCCGGGATGCTGGGCCCAGTGCGAAATGGCGAAATAGGCGATGAAGGACGCGGCGAAACCGGCCAACGCGCCCCACGCCCTCTCACGGAAAGCGACAAGCAGCACCGCGAAAATGGCGAGGAAAACGATGTTGTCGGGCCTGGCCATGAACGCCAGGAAAAGCAGGACCGCCGTTGCCGCCTCGCGCTTGCGCATATAGGCGAAGAGCCCGCCGAGGAACAGCGCCGAGCACAAGAGGTCCGGCGTCGAAGCGCGTGCCGCGTCGCCGAAATCGGCTATGATCAGGATCGCGCCGACCACGGGCGCCAGCGCCAGCGCGCCTTCCGCGCGCAGCCAGGCGAGCGCGACGGCGCCGAACAGCAGCACCGAGAAGACCTGCACTAGCCGCATCGCCTCGACCGGCGAGACGACATGGCTGAGGCTGGACAGGATTTCGGCATAGAGGAACTTGATCCGGTACATGCCGAGCAGCGAATGGAAGTCGGCGGCGTTCTCCGTCATGTGGCTGCGGAAGCCGCCGCCATCGTCGGTCAGCGTCTTGTAATCGCCTGCCGATATACCTTGCTTGACCGTGCTGTAGGCATAATCGTGCAGCACCTGCGGATCGGGATAGGCGCCCTCCTCGGCGATCGCCAGATAAGGCAGCATGTCCCAGTTGGCGTCGGGCATGAACCAGGCGGTCGCGGCGGTCAGCAGGATATAGAGCGAAAAGGCGATCGCCCCGATCGATGCCGCCCATTTCGCGTAAGCCCCCTCGCCCCACGCCAAGCCGGCGCCGGTCAGCCGTTCCAGCGGATTGGTCGGAGCGGACGGCCTGGTCAGCATGCTCAGCGGCCTCTATTTGCCGACCTGGCTTTTCACGAAATCCTTCACGATCGCCACGATGCCGCGCGACAACAGGCTGTCGAAAGCATCGACGAAGCGGTCGACATGCTCGGGCTGGCAGATCAGCGGCGGCTCGAGCCGGATGACGTTGCGGTTGTATTCGGTGAAGGCGACGAGCACGTCATAGTCGCGCAACAAAAGCGAGCCGACGAAGCCCGACAGCGAGCCCTTCAGCTTGTCGTCGAGCACGCTCACCACCGGGCGCAGCACCATCGGCAGGGTCTGCGAGAAATCGTGGAACTCGAGCCCGATCATGAAACCCTTGCCGCGCACGTCCTTGATGATCTTGGGGTATTTCTCCTTGAGCGCCCGCAACCGCTGCAGAAGGTACTCGCCCGTCGAGGCGGCGTTGTCGATCAGGCCCTCGTCATAGAGCACGTTGATGCCTTCGATCGCGGTGGCGCAGGCCTCGCCCATGCCGCCGAACGTCGCCATGGCATGGATCATCGCCGTCTTCGGCGTGCCATAGGCCTTCATGTAGACGTCGCGCTTGGCGATCATGGCGCCGACCGCGGCCTTGCCGGCGCCCAGCGATTTCGCCAGCGCCGTCACGTCCGGCACCACGCGGTAATGCTCGAAGGCATAGAAGCGGCCCGAGCGGCCATAGCCGCACTGTACCTCGTCGGCGACCCACAGCACGCCATGCTGATCGCAAAGCGCACGCAGCTTCTGCCAATATTGCGCCGGCGCCTGGATGATGCCGCCGCCGCCCTGGATGGTTTCGAGCACGATGACGCCGATTTCGGGATCGCTCTTGAACAGGCGCTCGACGGCGTCGATGTCGGCAAAGGGAACGCGCACGACATTGTCCGCGACCTTGAAGTCGGCGCGGTAGAGCTGGCCGTCGGTGATCGCCAGCACGCCCTTGGTCTTGCCGTGGAAGGAATTCTCGGCATAGACGATTTTCGGCCGCTTCGAGCCCGCGGCGCGCTCGGCGAGCTTCACCGCCGCCTCCATCGCTTCCGAGCCGGAGGAGCCAAGGAACACCATGTCGAGCTCGCCCGGCGAGCACTTGGCGATGTTGTGCGCCAGCGCCGCCGCATATTGCGACATGAAGGCGATGGCTATTTCCTGGCGCTTCTCCTCCTGGAATTTCTTGCGCGCTTCCAGAATGCGCGGATGGTTGTGGCCGAAGGCGAGCGAGCCGAAGCCCCCGAAGAAGTCGAGGATCTTGCGGCCGTTCTGATCGATGTAGAACATGCCCTCGGCGCGCTCGATCTTGATCTTGTGGAAGCCGAGCAGCTTCATGAAATGCAGCTGTCCAGGATTGAGATGCGCCTTGAACAGGTCGGTGATGCGGGCGACATCCAGCGCCTTGGCCTGCTCGACGCTGATCAGGTCGGGCTTGGCGATGGTCGCCGGTGACAGCGCCGGCGCATCGACCAGCGTGCGCGTTCCGGTATGTTCCGGCATGGCCATGACGGTCATCTAAAAAATCTCCCTTCGTCGCCTTATTCGGCGGGAACGTGTCTGGTGGCGACGGCGTGGCCGTCCTTCTTGGCGCGATATTCGCTGTAGGCGGCGATCAGCATGTCCTCGTCGCGATATTGCGGCACCCAGCCGAGCTGGCGCTCGGCCTTGGACACGTCGAGCACGCATTCCTCGTCGGCGATCAGATACTGTTCCGGATCCATGATCGGCGTGTTGAGCAAATCGAGCAGGTCAAGCGTGCGCTTGACCGCCCAGCCGGGCGTGGGCAGCAGGATCGACCTCGAGCCGGCATGGCGGATCAGGTCGCCGAGCAATCTTTTGACCGGCGGCGGATTGAGCGAGCCGAGATTGTAGGCCTCGTTCGGCACGCCGGCCTTCCACGCCGCGCGGGCGGCCTCCGCGCAGTCGAACACCGAGATGAACTGATACGGGTTCCGGCCCGAGCCGATCATCGGCACAGGCAGGTTCCAGTCGATCAGCTTGAACAGCTTTTCCAGGATGCCGAGGCGGCCGGGCCCGATGATCAGGCGCGGCCTGAACAGCGAGATCGACATGCCGCGCATGCGCCAGTCGCCGGCGAGCTCCTCGGTCTTCAGCTTCGACAGCCCGTACTCGCCGAGCGGCGAGACCGGATGATCCTCGGTCATAGGCAGCACCACCGTGTGGCCGTAGATCATGTCGGTCGTGTAGTGGACGAGCTTCGAGGCGCCGGCCTTGTCCATCGCCTGGATGATGTGCTCGGTGCCGTGGAAATTCACCGGGAAGAAGAAATCGTGCCGCTTGGCGCGCACCTGGATCGGCGACAGCATCTTGGCCGACAGATTGTAGACCATGTCGTCGGCCTTGAGCCCGACCGCCGCGACCGAGGCCGGATCGGTGACGTCGCATGTGATGAAGCGCACCGAGCGGTAGTGCGGCAGGTCGCTCTTGACGATGTCGGCGACGACGACGTTCTCCCCGTCCGCGACAAGCTTGGGGGCAAGGTGACGGCCGACGAAGCCGTCGCCGCCGAAAATCACATGTCTCATCGAACGATCTCGCTTGCTCGGGTTCTGTCAGGCGCGATGGAAGCCGTCTGGTCCTCATGTTCACGGCCACTTTGCGCGATCAGGATCGTGCCGACGCAAATGCAGGCGATGCCGGCGATGCGCCAGCCATTGAGGTCCTCGCGGAAGACGAAATAGGCAAAGATCGCCACGGCGACATAGGCGAGGCTGAGGAACGGATAGGCGAAGCTGAGCTCGACCCTGGACAGCACATAAAGATGCGATGCCATCGAGATGACGAAGGTGCAGAGGCCCAGGAACACCCAGGGGCTGAACACGATCTGCAGGAGCTTGACGAGCGGATTGACGCCTTCGAGGGAGATCGGGCCCATCGACATCATGCCCTGCTTCAGCATCAGTTGCGCCGCGGCATTGGTCATGACCGTGAAGAGAATGAAGATTATGTATTTCATTGTTGCCACCCCGCCCTTGGGCGGTCCTATTACAAACCTGCAAATATTTCGTGAAGCCCGGATGGTATTTTGCGCAAACCATGGCGTAACGCTTCGTTTACCATGACTTATTTGATTTTTATCTATTCCGCGGCTTCCGAAACTCCACTCCCTACATCCAGTCTTTTCGCCGTCCGCGCCCAGAAGCTCGACAGGAAGGCCGGGTCGCGGAGCGCCTCCAGCCGCTGCCATTGCGGAAACGACGCGGCAAAGATTTCAGGCCCCATCCGGGCGTCCTTGTAGGGATTCACCGCCCCACCCGCCTCGACGGCGATGCGGTCGAGCTCGGCAAGCAGCCGCAACGTCCTTTCGCCCCGGTTGGGGAAATCGAGTGTCAGCGTGTAGCCCGGCCGCGGGAACGACAGCAGCGCAGGCGAGCGGACATCACCGAAGCGCTTGAGCACGGTCAGGAACGATCCCTCGCCCGCCCGCCGTGCCGCCTCGAGCAGCGCCGGGACGATGCGGCGCGCATTGGCCTCCGGCACTACGCTCTGGTGCTGGAAAAGCCCGCGCGGCCCGTAGAGCCGGTTCCAGTCGCGGATGCCGTCGAGGGGAAAGAAGAAACCCTGATAGCCCGCCTGGCGCGGAGCCGCGGACCTGCCCTTTTTCCAGCGGTAGGCCCCATTGAAGACGGTGAGGAAAGGCCGGTTGAGGACATTGAAGGGCGGTTGCACCGGCACGGAAAGCCGGCTGCCGGCACGCGCGGCGGCGTGCGAGCCGTGCTCGGCATGATTGCCGGTGAACAAGAGGCCGCGCCCGCGCCCATGGCCCCCGGCAAGCTGATCGATCCAGGCGACGGCATATTCGTTGGCCTGGTCGGCAGCTTCGGCAAGATCGAAGAATTCGCCGAGATCGCGAAACCGCGTCGCCTTTTCCGTTATGTCGAGCGAGGGCACCCGCATCAGCTTGATCGATGCCGAAAGGATAAGCCCGGTCAGCCCCATGCCGCCGATCGTTGCCGCGAACAGACGGACATTGTCGGTTTGCGAGCAGCGATAGGTTCGGCCGTCGGACCGAAGCAGTGTCAAGGCCTCGACGTGGCAGCCGAAGGTGCCGCGCCGATGGTTGTTCTTGCCATGGACGTCGTTGGCGATCGCGCCGCCCAGCGTGACGAACTGCGTGCCTGGAACCACGGCCGGAAAGAAGCCGTAGGGTGCGGTGTGCGCGATGATGTCGCAAAGCAGCGTACCGGCATCCGCTTCGAGCACGCCGGTCTCGGCGTTGAAGGAACGGACGCGGTTGAGCGGCCGCATGTCGACCACCATGCCGGCATCGTTCTGGCAACTGTCGCCATAGGAGCGGCCATTGCCGTAACCGAGCAGCGATCCGGCTTTCGCCTCGCCGCGCTTCAGTAAGGCGATCGCCTCGTCCGCCGGGATCGACCTGCGCGCCGGCGCCGCCGCCAGTCCGAAGCTGCCGAAGCGCTCGTTCCTCATCACCAGCCTCCGGCGACGAGGAAGGCCGCGCCGATGGCGACGACGATCTGGCTGCGCCAGTCGCGGATGATGAAGACGACCGGATCGTCATGCATCTCGTCGCGCCGGGCGAGGATCCAGACGCGCATCGTGAGGTAGAGCACGATCGGCGCCAGCGGCCATATCAGCCAGGGATGCGGATAGAGCTCGCGAACCGCCGGGCTGTCCATATAGAGCGCCAGGACCAGCGCCGAGGAAAAGGCAGAGGCCATGCCGGCCTGGGCGACGATTTCCTGGTCCTCGGTGCGATAGCCACGACCGGCGATGCGCTCGCCCGGAGGAATGGCCGTGGTGCGCAATTCGACAAACCGCTTTACCAGCGCCAGCGACAGGAAGAAGAAGATCGAAAAGGCGAGCAGCCAGAATGAGACGTCGACGCCGGTGGCCGCCGCGCCCGCCAGCACGCGGATCGTGTAGAGGCCCGCAAGCGTCAGCACGTCGACCAGAAGCATGCGCTTGAACGACAGCGAGTAGGCGGTGGTGACCGCCATATAGCCGGCAAGCACGCCAAGGAATTCGATCGGAAGGAACGATCCGGCGGCAATGCCGATCGCGAGCAGCGCGACGATCGCGCCAAGGCCGAACGGAATGGACAATGCACCGCTGGCGAAGGGCCGATTGCGCTTTGTCGGATGCTTGCGGTCGAGCGCCAGGTCGAAGAAATCGTTGAGGATATAGATGGCGGACGCCACGGCGCTGAAGGAGACGAACGCCAGCAGGCACTGCCAGATCATGTTTGGGTTGAAATATTCGTGCGACAGCACCATCGGCACGGCGATCAGCGAGTTCTTCAGCCACTGATGCATGCGCAGCATCTTGATGTAGGTCCTCAGCGTCGGCTTCGGCGCCGGCATGGCCTCGGCGCCATGCTCCGCCTGCCAGCGCCGGGCGTTGCGGTCGGGCGCCACCACGAGTGCGCTGCGCGCGGCGTCAAATACTTTGAGATCGTGCCGGCTGTTGCCGGCATAGTCGAAGCCCGCGTCGCCATAGGCGGCGACAAGTGCCGCGCATTTCCTGGCGGAAGTCATGTTGTGCGGGTCATCGGTCGCCAGAACGCGATCGAAGATGCCTAGATGCGCCGCGATCGCCTCGGCGAACTTGCGCGGCGTTCCCGTCGCCAGCACGATCACGCGACCCTCCCGGTGCTCGGCGCGCAACCGGTCGAGCAGGTCCTGGCGGTAGGGCAGCGAGGCCGGATCGATGTCGACGCGCCTGGCGATCTCCTGCTTCAGCCGGGCCGGACCGCCGGTCAGCCAGACCGGGACAAGAAAGAGATAGAGCGGGTTTTTCTTGAGCAGGATGAACAGGCCTTCCCACAGAAGGTCCGTCGCAATCAGCGTGCCATCGAGATCGACCGCAAGCGGGATTGCGTTCCTGTCCGACCTCGCGTCCATTGTCTGCCCCGATCGACCGCAAGATCCCGGAAAGGGACCACGCGCCAACTCAACCCACGCCGTGTGCCGGCGTCCTCGGGTCGGATATAGCGGGTGATGACGCAGCGAACGTTAAAACGCCCGGTTGCAGCGC
Organism: Mesorhizobium sp. B2-4-6; assembly: GCF_006442775.1. Taxonomy (NCBI): domain Bacteria; kingdom Pseudomonadati; phylum Pseudomonadota; class Alphaproteobacteria; order Hyphomicrobiales; family Phyllobacteriaceae; genus Mesorhizobium; species Mesorhizobium sp. B2-4-6. Next base: position 1,201,212 of record NZ_VFVI01000001.1, on the reverse strand, counting down.
GTGGTCATACCGGTTTTCGGGTGTCATCGTTAAACGACGGCTACCGAAAACGATAAAAGGCCGGACATCGGTCCGGCCTTTGCCAAAACTTGCTGCGCGAATCTTGCGGCGACGGTTACTTGATGCGGGCCGCACCGCCCGAAATTTCGACCGTTTCCGAGCCGGTCAGGGCCTCGAGGTCGCCATTGGGCAGGGTGACGAAGCAGCCGTTCGAGCAGAATTCCACCGTCTCGCCGGCGGCAAGCGTCAGCTCGCTCTTGGCGCCGCCTTCGGTCACGACCAGGGTCCGCGTCTGGGCGTCCCTGTTGATCGCGCTGGCGGCGAAAGCCGAACCGCCCAGAGCCAGCAAAGCGATGGCGGCAACGACAGACTTCCACATTGCAATTCCGGTGTTTCACACACCGCCTCTGTTCAAATTTGCAAGGCATTCTCGCCCTTTGCATCGAAGCTTATATGAGATGTTATCTGAACCGCAACTGAATGCCGCATTCATGCCACAATCGGTTTCGGCGTTGGATATGCCGTCGCCTAAGGTGTTTCGAGATTCAGGTCAGGCTGCGCCGAAAATGACGGATTCCGAGAACCGGCCCACGCCGGGCACAGCCTTCATTGCCACGTCCCTCTTAATAAAAATGCTTCGGGCCGGCGAAGGCCGGAAGCGCGGGAACCCGCCATTTGCAGGCCGGCCTCACCTGAATATCGATGCACCTCAGCCCGGATCGGGCTTGCGGCCCTTCCGCTTCATCTTGGCCAGCCGCTCCCGCTCGGCCGCGGCTTCCGCCTCCAGCCTCTCGCGCTCGGCGTATTCGGCCTCGATCTTGTCGTCGTCGATCGGCCAGGCCTCGTGCTTCTTCGTTTCGACCACGGCGCGCGGCGCCGAGGGTATCTCGATCCGCTCCTCCTCGAAGATATCGAAGATGGCGAAGCGGATGTCGTTCTGCACGACGCTGCCGTTCATGATGTCGGCGACGAACACGCGGATTTCGAATTCGAGCGCCGCCGCCCCGAAATTGGCGAAGAGAACGAACGGCTCGGGGTTCTTCAGCACCATCGGATGGGCACGCGCAATATCCATCAGGATGGCATGGACGCGCTTGACGTCGCTGCCATAGGCGACGCCGACCTTGATGTCGACACGCCCGAGCTTGTTGCGATGCGTCCAGTTGCCGACCGCATTGTTGATGAGGTTCGAGTTGGGCAGGATCACCGCCTGGCGCTGGAAGGTCTCTATCTCGGTGGCGCGCACGCTGATCTTGCGCACCGTGCCGCTGACGTCGCCCGCCACGATCCAGTCGCCGACCTTGAACGGCCGCTCGGCAAGCAGGATCAGGCCCGAAACGAAATTCGACACGACGTTCTGCAGGCCGAAGCCGATACCCAGCGAAAGCGCGCCGGCAACCAGCGCGAGATTGGAAAGATCGATGCCCGCGGCCGAGATACCGACCAGGCCGGCAATCGCCACGCCGGCATAGCCGACACCAAGCCGGATCGAATTGCGCACGCCGGCATCGACCTTGCCGCGCGCCATCACCGAGCCATCCAGCCAGCCCTGGAACCAGCGCGTCAGGAAATAGCCGATGACGAAGACCACGATACCGCTGAGGATGCCGAGGAAGGAGATGGTCACCGAACCGATCGAGACCCCTGTCGCCAGCTTGTAGGCCCAGGCCTCGATATCGCCGGGCTGGAAGCCCCACATCAAAAGGATCAGCGGCAGGAACACCAGCACGATCATCAGGTTGATGGCGATGCTGACCACCAGGCCGAGCTGGTCGAGGGCGGTATCCTCGTAGCTGGAATTTTCCGAAAGCCATCGCCCGACCGAAGTGTCGGCGAAGCCACCTTCCTCCCCGATCGCGCGTGCCGACAGGAAGCCGATATAGGCCGTCACCAACACGGTGCCGGTCACCACGACCTGGAACGAGACGAAAAGTGCCAGGCCGATATAGCCGAGCAGTGCCGCCGCGATGGTGAACAGGCCGAGCCCGATGGCGATGAAACGAAGCCAGGCCGGCCAAGGGCGCCATGAGCCGTCGGCGGCCCTGAAAGGCCGCAGCAACCCCATCAGGATGAGGATGACGCCGATGATGATGGTGGCGATAAAGCCCCTGGCGATCGTCAGCGAAAGCGGCGAACCCATCTTCTCGTTGACGATCGACAGGAAGTAATTGAACCCGAGCACCAGCGCCATGGCCGTCGTCAATCCGACGAGCCAGCGCGCGGGACCGGTCGCGACCGGGATCAGCCGCCAGTTGGGCAGCCGCGGTTCGAGCGCCGCGTTGGTCAGCCGGTTGACGCAGAAAACCATGCCGATCACCGTCAGCAAGGCATTGAGGAACGTGCCGATATCGCCCCGCAGCACATTGTAATAATTGAAGAAGAACACCGCCGAGGCGAAGAAGACGCCGAGCGCCAGGGTCGGCAGCAGCGTCGACCAGAAGGCCACCGACAGGCGGCTGAGATAGGACGGATCCTCGACGGTCGGGTCGGCCTCGAATATGCGGCCGAACAGGCGCCTGCCGCCGATCAACAGCACCGCCGCCAGCGCCAGCGCCATCAGCGTCGCCGCGAGGATCGCCTGGAACTTGAACCTGACGGCGAAGCTCAGCCACGAGGACACCGACTTGTAGAGGCCCGAGAACTGGTCGTGCGCGTCGGAAAAGGCCTGCGGGCTCAGCGCCTCGGTCAGGTCATAGTGCTTGGTGATGACACTGCGGAAAAGCTCGCTGCGCATGACGGCGATCTTGTCGAGCAGCCCGTTGACGCGGATCGACAGGTTTTGCGCGCTGGCGACGACCGCGTTGATCTGAGCCTTTTCCGAGGAGAGCGCGCTGCGCTCGTTGTTGACGATCGCCGGCTCGGCAGGTTGCCCCTGCGCCGGTGGCAAGCCGAGCACCTCGACGCGGTTGTTGATGTCGGTGAGGCGCTGCCGGAATACCAGCGCGCTGTTCAACGCCGCCCGCGAAATATCCTCGAGCTGCAACCGTATGTCGACCAGCCCCGCATCGTCATTATCGGGGTCGCTCAGTTTCTTCTCCAGGCCGTCGGTCTTGGTCGTCAGGTCCTGGATGGCCTTGGTCTGATCGGCGATAAGCTGCGATGAACCATGGCCGATCGCCTGCGCCGACGCCTCCAGCGCCGGCTGCCCGAAGACAGCGACGATGACGACCAGGATGAGGCGCAGCAGGCGGAAGAACATGAGTTTGTTGGCGACTCGCAGCCGAAAAATCCTTGAAATTTCCGCCCTTGATAAAGACCGCCATATCGGGCGGCAAGCCGTCCCATCGCATCGGCGGGAGTCGGCCTGTCGAAAAGCGATGGCGCAATCTTGGCTTTGCGCTTCTCGCCTGCTCTATAGTCTCCCGCTCGCATCATAAGGACGATAGGAAGAATGGCGGAATATTCAGCCTTTTCGCTGCTCAAGAACGCGCTGACCGGCAACAAGGATTGGAAGCCCGCCTGGCGCAAGCCGGACCCCAAGGCTTCCTATGACGTGATCGTCATCGGCGGCGGCGGCCACGGCCTCTCGACCGCCTATTATCTTGCCAAGGAACACGGCATCACCAATGTCGCGGTGCTGGAGAAGGGCTGGCTCGGCTCAGGCAATGTGGGCCGCAACACCACGGCGGTGCGCTCCAACTATCTTTTGCCGCAGAACACCCGCTTCTACGAACATTCGATGAAGCTGTGGGAGAACCTTTCGCACGACCTCAACTACAACGTCATGTTCTCGCAGCGCGGCTGCCTCAACCTCGCGCATACGCCCGCCCAGCTCGACGATTATGCCAGGCGCGGCAACGCCATGCGGCATCTCGGCGTCGACGCTGAACTGATGAGCGTCGACCGGATCAAGCGGCTTGTGCCGGCGCTGGATGTCTCCGGTTCGACGCGCTTCCCGGTTCTTGGCGGGCTGATGCAGCCGCGCGCCGGCACCGCCCGGCACGACGCGGTCGCGTGGGGCTATGCGCGCGGCGCCGACCGGCGCGGCGTCGACATCATCGAGAATTGCGAGGTTACCGGCTTCCTGCGTGACGGCGGCCGCATCACCGGCGTTTCGACGACGCGCGGCGAAATCCGCGCCAAGAAGGTCGCGCTTGCGGTTGCCGGCAGCACCGGCCAGGTCATGCAGCTTGCCGGCATTTCGCACATGCCGATCGAAAGCCATGTGCTGCAGGCCTTCGTCTCGGAATCGCTGAAGCCCATCGTCGACACCGTTCTCACCTTCGGCATGGGCCATTTCTACATTTCGCAATCCGACAAGGGCGGCCTCGTCTATGGCGGCGACCTCGATGGCTACAACAGCTACGCCCAGCGCGGCAGCCTGCCGATCGTCGACGAGGTGATGAGCGAGATGCTGGCGCTGTTTCCCGGCCTGGCCCGCGTGCGCATGCTGCGCTCCTGGGGCGGGCTGTGCGACATGACGATGGACGGCTCGCCGATCATCACCACCGGTCCGCTGCCAGGCATGTATCTCAATTGCGGCTGGTGCTACGGCGGCTTCAAGGCGACGCCCGCCTCCGGCTGGTGCTTTGCCTACACCATCGCCAAGGACGAGCCGCACGAGTTCAACGCGCCCTTCACGCTCGACCGCTTCTATCGCGGCCTGATCATCGACGACAAAGGCCAGGGCGCGAACCCGCGGCTGCACTAGAACCATGATCCCAAAAGGTGGAAGCCGGTTTTTGGAAAAGATCATGGTTGAACAAAAAGATACATAAAAATGTTGATCACCTGTCCCTATTGCGGCCCGCGCGACGTCATCGAATTCACCTATCAGGGCGACGGTAACCGCGAGCGGCCGCAGCCGGCCTCGCAGAACCTCGACGCTTGGAACGCCTATGTCTACGACCGGCTGAACCCGGCCGGCGATCACAACGAGATCTGGCAGCATTCCGGCGGCTGCCGCGCGCATCTGAGGGTCGTGCGCAACACCGTCACGCATGAGATCCTGAGCACCGCATTCGCTCGTGGCGGCCACAAAGCGGAGGGCCGCTCGTGAGCCCTCGCCGCACGGAGACCGGCGGCCGGATCGACCGGCTGCGCACCATCCGCTTCACCTTCGACGGCGCGCCTTACACCGGCCATGCCGGCGACACGCTGGCCTCGGCGCTGCTCGCCAACGGCGTGACGCTGTTCGGCCGCTCCTTCAAATATCACCGCCCGCGCGGTCTGCTTGCCGCCGGCGTCGAGGAGCCGAACGCGCTGGTGACGGTGCTGCGCGGCGAAGTGCGCGAGCCGAACATCCCGGCCACCATGGTCGAGATCTATGACGGTCTCGTCGTCGTCAGCCAGAACCGCACGCCTTCGCTTGCCTGGGATGTAAGCGCGATCAACCAGCTCGGCGGCAAGATCCTGTCGTCCGGCTTCTACTACAAGACCTTCATGGGGCCGGTGATCGGCCCGCTGAAGGGCACGCGCTTCTGGATGTTCTGCGAGCATTTCATCCGTCGCGCAGCCGGCCTCGGCAAGGCTGGCACCGCGCCCGATCCGGCGCGCTACGAGCGCATGAACGCTTTTTGCGACGTGCTGGTCGTCGGCTCCGGTCCGGCCGGCCTGATGGCCGCAAAGGCCGCCGCCGACCAGGGCGCTCGCATCATCCTCGCCGATCTCGAAGCCAACTTCGGCGGCTCCGCCAACTGGTCGGGCGAAACCATCGACGGCATGCCTGCCGCCGACTGGGCCCAGCGCACCGTTGGGCAGCTCGAAGGCAACGACAATGTGCGCCTTTTGCCGCGCACGACGGTGTGGGGTTATTACGACGGCAACACGCTGGCCGCGCTCGAACGCGTGACCGACCACAAGGAAGTGGCCGCCAAGGGCGAGCCGCGCCAGCGCTACTGGGCGATCCGCGCAGGCACCGTGGTTCTCGCCACCGGCTCCTTCGAGCGGCCGCTGGTGTTCCCGGGCAACGACCGCCCTGGTGTCATGCTGGCGCATGCGGCGGAACGCTACGTCAATGAATATGGCGTGTTGCCGGGACAGCGCATCGCGCTCCTCACCAACAATGACAGCGCCTATCGATCGGTTGTCGCCTTCAGGAAGGCCGGCGCCGCTGTCGTTGCCATCGTCGATGTCCGAAGCGACGTCTCGAACGAAATGCGCCAGCTGGCGAGCGAAGCCGAGGCCGAACTGCTTGCCGGCCATGCCGTGATTGCGACCGAGGGCGGCAAGGGCCTCACCGGCCTCAAGGTGCAGCGTTTCGACGCCATGAGCGGTGCGCTGAGCGGCGACGAACGCAGCATCCATGCCGACAGCCTTCTGATGTCCGGCGGCTGGTCGCCGACCATTCATCTCGCCAGCCAGGCCGGAGCGAAGGCCGAATGGAACCCGGCCCGGCAGGCCTTCCTGCCACCGAAGCCGACCCAGCGCGGGCCAAATCAGCAATGGATTGGCGCCGGCGCCTTCACCGGCAGTTTTTCGACTGCTGAAGCCATCGCCGAAGGCCGCGCGGCCGGCCTTCAGGCGGCTGGCGGTGCAGCGTCATCCGCTCCCCTGCCCGTCGTCGAGGCGGCCCCCGGCGATCCCGACCCGGCGCCGGTCTTCGAGATCAAGGCCAAGGGCAAGAGCTTTGTCGACTTCCAGCACGACGTGACCGCCGAGGACGTGCGGCTGGCGCATCGCGAAGGCTTCGTCTCGGTCGAGCATCTGAAGCGCTACACCACGCTCGGCATGGCGACCGACCAGGGCAAGAACTCCAATGTGCCCGGCCTTGCCATCATGGCCGAGGCGCTCGGCAAGCCGATCCCCGAAGTCGGCACGACGCGCTTCCGGCCGCCTTACACGGCGGTGTCGATCGGCTCCTTGGCCGCCGAACGCTTCGGCGACCTCAAGCCGGAACGGCTGACGCCGATGCATGACTGGCACGTCGCCAATGGCGCGAGGATGTATTCGGCCGGCCTCTGGTACCGCCCGATGATCTACGGCCTTGCCGGCGAGACGGTCGAGCAGGCCTATGTCCGCGAAGCGAAAGCGACACGCGAAAGCGCCGGCATCGTCGACGTCTCGACGCTGGGCAAGATCGCGGTGCAGGGGCCCGACGCGGCCGAGTTCCTCGACCGCGTCTACACCAACATGTTTTCCACACTCGCGGTCGGCAAGGCCCGCTACGGTCTGATGCTGCGCGAGGACGGGCTTGCCTTCGACGACGGCACCACCTGGCGGCTTGGCGAGCAGGAATTCCTGATGACCACCACCACCGCCAATGCCGGCAAGGTGATGCAGCATCTGGAATATTTCCTCGACGTCATCTGGCCGGAGCTAAAGGTCACCGTCAGCTCCGTTACCGACGAATGGGCGGGCGCGGCGATCGGCGGACCGAACGCGCGCGCCATCCTTGCCTCCTGCGTCAGCGGCACCGCCGTCGACAACGCCACCCTGCCCTTCATGGGCATCGTCCATGGCCGGATCGCCGGCATTCCGGTGATGATCTGCCGGCTGTCCTTCTCCGGCGAAATGGCGTTCGAGGTCTATTCCGGCGCCGGCTACGGCACCCGCGTCTGGGAAGCCCTGATCGAGGCCGGCAAGCCTTTCGGCCTGGTCACCTACGGGCTCGAGGCGCTGGGCACGATGCGCATCGAGAAGGGCCATGTCACCGGCGCCGAGATCGACGGCCGCACCACGGCGCGCGACCTCCATCTCGACTGGATGCTGTCGAAGAAGAAGCCCTTTATCGGCTCGGCCATGATGGACCGGGAAGGCCTGATCGCCCCCGACCGGCTCGAGCTGGTCGGCCTCATCGCGCTCGACAACCGGCCGCTCAACGGCGGCGGACATATCGTCGAGAAACTGGACGAGGCCAATCCGCACGACTCGCTCGGTCACATCACCGCCTGCTGCTATTCGCCGGCGCTGGGCAAATATATCGCGCTGGCCCTGGTCAAGGGCGGCAAGGCGCGTCACGGGACCCGCGCGTTCGTCTCGGACCCGCTGCGCAACCGGTTCGGGCCGATCGAGATCGTCTCCAACCATTTCTACGATCCGGACGGGAGCCGCATGCATGGCTGAGCACCAGTTGCCCGAACGCCAATCGCCGCTCGAGCCAGACTACCATCCGGGGTCGCACGGCAATTTCGAACATGGCGTCGATGTCATCTTGTCCGAGACGCGGCCGGGCTCGATCCTGCAGATCGCCGCATGGCCGGGCGAAGAGAAGCGGCTGATCGAAATTGTCCGCAAGGTCACCGGGCTCGCGCTGCCCGACGGCGCCGGCGGCGGCGTGAGCAGCGGCGCCCGCGCCGTTTTCGGCTTCGCGCCGGGGAAATTCACCGTGGTGGACGAGGCCGAAGGCCTGGCTCAGGCCTTTGCCGGATCGATCACGCCGGCCATCGGCACTCTCACTGACCTGTCGCACGGCCGCACCGCGATCCGCATCGCCGGCCCGAAGGCCGAATGGGTAATGGCGAAATTCTTCGCCATCGACTTCGCATTGCCGGCCTTCCCACTCGGCGCTGGACGTTCGACCAACCATCACGACGTCTTCGCGCAGATCCAGCGCACAGGCGCCGACCAGTTCGACATCTACGTGTTCCGCTCTTTCGCGCGCTCCTTCTGGAAGGCCTTGTGCCACGCCTCGGAGGAAGTCGGTTACGAAGTGCAATAGCCCGGCGCGACAAGATCAGGAATTGGTTCCCGCCGGCATCTGGCACTACGGACGATTACAACTGCTGCTTGAGCGTTGGGCCAGCAGGGACGATAGATAGGAATCATCGGCGTTTGCCAGGGCAAACGTCCGCTCAGGCAACCAGTTCGACCATACCCTTCCATGACTGTTGAGACTTCGGCGACGGCCACGACCCGCTTTGCTCCGGCGGAGGGTCCGTCGATGCTGTTGCCGGCGACCGTCGCCTGCGGCGTGTTCATGACCAGCCTCGACCAGAATGTCGTGGTGACCGCGCTGCCCGGCATCGGCGAGAGCCTCGATCGCCCGCCAAGCCAGCTTGGCCTGCTGATCACGGTCTATGTCGCGAGCCTTATCGTCACCATGCCGCTCGGCGGCTGGCTGGCCGACCGCTTCGGCCTGCGCAACGTCTATTGCTTCGCGCTGCTCGTCTTTGCTGGCGCTTCGGCCCTGTGCGGCCTTTCGGAAAACATCTGGATGCTGGTCGGCTCGCGCGCCTTGCAAGGCTGCGGCGGCGCGCTGATGGGCACGCTTGGCCAGGTCGTGATCCTGTCGAGCTTCCCGCGCGACCGCACACTGAAGATCAACATGTATATCTCGCTGGCCGGCCAATCCGGGCCGCTGGTCGGCCCGCTCGTCGGCGGCGCGCTCACCACCTACGTCTCCTGGCGCTGGATCTTCTACATCAACATCCCGATCGCGCTGACCGCCGCGATGCTGGCCGCCTCCATGTTTCCCACGACGACCAAGCCGGTCCGCACCCCATTCGATTTTCCGGGCTTCCTGCTTGTCGGCAGCGGCATGGGGCTGCTGGTCTTCGGCATGGATTCGCTTGCCGCCAAGGATGCCGCAAGCAGTCTCATCGGCATCGAGCTTGGCCTGGCGATCGTCATCCTGGCGGTTGCCGCCTTCTATTGCCTGCGCGCCCGCAACCCGCTGCTCGATCTCAACCTGCTGCGCATCCGCACCTTCCGCATCTCCTTCCTCACCGGCGGCGCCCTCGACACGATCGGCCTGAGCTCGGTCGTTTTCCTGCTGCCGCTGATGTTCCAGCTCGGCTTCGGCATGAGCGCCGTGCAGGCCGGGTCGCTGACCTTCGTCGCCGCGATCGGGTCGTTGATGATGCGCTTCTTCATGCCTCGCCTGTTGAACCGCTTCGGTTTCAGGCGCGTGCTGGTCACCAACACGCCGATCGTCGCTTTGCTGGTCGCGGGCTTTGCCCTGATGCAGGAGAGCCTGCCGGCCTGGATCGTCCTGGCCTACATCTTCGCCTTCGGCGTCTTCCGTTCCGTGCAATGGGCCTCGACCGGCAACCTTTCCTATTCGGACATTGCGCCGGAGCAACTCGCGCGCTTCAGCGCGCTCTATTACATCTTGTGGCAGCTTGCGGTGGCGATCAGCGTCGGCCTCGCCGCTGCGCTGCTGTCGCTGCTTGCCGGCGGCGGCAAGGCCAGCGTCAACGACTATCGCATCCTGTTCGTCATCGAAGGGCTGATCACGCTTTGCGCGCTGTCGGCTTATCTCAGGCTGACGCCGCAGGACGGCGCCCATGTCAGCGGGCACGGCGCGCATATGAGCACCGATTAGCCGACCGAGAAACTCGGCGTCATTATTCCGCGAAGCTTACCCAGTCCTCGAGCGGCGCGCGGTCGGTGCGGAACTCGTTTTCGGGCTTCGACGTGTCCTCATAGCCGAGCGCCATGCCGCAGACGACGATCTCCTCGTCAGGGATACCGAGCACCGGCCTGATCTGGCGGTGATAGGGCGCGAAGGCCGCCTGCGGGCAGGTATGCAGCCCCCTGCCCCGCGCCGCCACCATGATGTTCTGCAGGAACATGCCGTAGTCGATCCACGACCCCTGGTTCAATCTCCGGTCGATCGTGAAGATCATGCCGACCGGCGCGTCGAAGAAGATGAAGTTGCGGTCGTGCTGGGCTCGCATCCTGTCGACCTCGCGGCGGCCGATGCCCAGCACGCCATAGAGGCCGAAGCCGTTGGCGCGGCGGCGCGTGAGGTATGGTTCGAAGAACTGGTCGGGATAGTAGCGGTACTCGTCCCACTCCGCCTTTTCAGCGCGGATGCCGGAATTGAGGATGGCGTCGCTGATGCGCTGCTTGACCTCGCCCTTGGTCACATAGACGCGCCAGGGCTGCATGTTGGTACCGGACGGCGCGCGCGCGGCGACGGCCAGGATCGCGCGGATCGTGTCGTCATCGACCATATCGGGCAGGAAGGCGCGCACCGACCGGCGCGACATGATCGCCTCATCCACGATCTCGGCATCCGACGCGATCCGGATGTTCTTCTCAAGCATGGGTCGTCCCTTTCGGCATGGCCAGAAACCCGCAACCCGGTTTCCTTAACGACCATCCGCAGACTATAAGCTAAAACTGGTCCCCGACCGGACGCCCCACTCGCCGCTCGTGCGCGAGCCTTTGCATCAACCGCCGAAAACGCGCAAGCAAATCTTGTGGCCTATGAAAATCTCCTTGATTTTTTCATGATTTTACCCTCTCATGAAATTTATCCGGATTTTTTCACGAGTAACCTTTGACCCCGACCGCGACCAAATCGGAGCAGGACAATGGTGACCGGCTGCTGGCCGGCGACATCCGTGCGCTCCGCAAAGCGCGCGGCCTCACGCTCGCTGAAATTGCGCTCAAGTTAGGCCGTTCGGTCGGCTGGGTCAGCCAGGTCGAGCGCGGCCTCTCGGTTCCCTCGCTCGGCGACTTGAGGGCATTCGCCAGCCTCTTCGACGTTCCGGTCAGCCTGTTCTTCAGCCATGATGTGCCTGTCGAGCAGGAGCGCGGCGTGGTCGTGCGCGCCGGCAGCCGCCGTTCGCTTGGCACAAGTGAATCCGGCCTGGTGGAGGAGCTTCTGTCGCCCGACCTCGGCGGTAGCTTCGAGATGCTGCGCTCGGTCTTCGCGCCGGGCGCGGAGCTGAAGACCGAAGCGCGCCGCCCGACGGAAGAAGCAGGCTACGTCGCGTCGGGCACGTTCGAGATCGAGATCGACGGCGTCTGGCATCGTCTCGGCGAGGGCGATTCGTTCCGCTTCGAGGGCAAGCCGTTTCGCTGGCGCAATCCTGGCGTCGAGGCAGCGGTCGTCATTTGGGTGGTTTCGCCGCCTGTCTATTGAACATTGCATGCCGCCCGAAAGTGCCCAGCGGTTTTGGGCGGCATGCATCAACAGGAAGCAAAGCCCGACGTGTCGCGCTTTGAGTTGGAGGAAGAACATGGCGGGTTTGCCGACCACGGCACGCGTGGTGATCATCGGGGGCGGTGTCGTCGGCTGCTCATCGCTCTACCACCTCTGCAAGGCCGGCTGGACCGATTGCGTGCTTCTGGAAAAGAACGAGCTGACCTCCGGCTCGACCTGGCATGCCGCCGGCAACGTGCCGACCTTTTCCTCGTCGTGGTCGCTGATGAACATGCAGCGCTACTCGACCGAGCTTTACCGGGGTCTGGCCGAAGCCGTCGACTATCCGATGAACTACCATGTCACCGGCTCGCTCCGGCTTGCTCATAGCAATGAGCGCATGCAGGAATTCCAGCGCGCCAAGGGCATGGGCCGCTACCAAGGCATGGACATCGACGTCGTCGGTCTCGATGAGATCAAGCGCCGCTACCCCTTCATCGAGACGCATGAGCTGAAGGGCGCGCTCTATGATCCGAGCGACGGCGACATCGACCCGGCGCAGCTGACCCAGGCGCTCGCCAAGGGCGCGCGCGACATGGGCGCGAAAATCATCCGCTTCTGCCCGGTCACCGGCGTGCGCCGCGAGAACGGCGAATGGGTGGTTACCACCCCACAGGGCGAAATCCGCTGCGAGATCGTCATCAACGCGGCCGGCTACCGCGCCGCCGAAGTCGGAAAGATGTTCGGCCGCGAAGTGCCGATGATGGTGATGAGCCATCAGTACATATTGTTCGAGGAAATCCCCGAGCTCGCCGCATGGTCGAAGGAACAGGGCAAGAAACTGCCGCTGCTGCGCGACGTCGATACGTCCTATTATCTGCGCCAGGAAAAGACCGGCATGAATCTCGGCCCCTATGAGCGCAATTGCCGCGCGCATTGGGCGACCCACAACGATCCGATGCCGGAGGATTTTTCCTTCCAGCTTTTCCCCGACGATCTCGACCGCCTCGAGCACTACCTCGCCGATGCCGTGGCTCGCGTGCCGATCCTCGGCACCGCCGGCCTCTCCAAGGTGATCAACGGGCCGATCCCCTACGCGCCGGACGGCAACCCGCTGATCGGGCCGATGCCCGGCGTGCCGAATGCCTTCGAGGCCTGCGTCTTCACCTTCGGCATCGCACAAGGGGGCGGCGCCGGCAAGGTGCTGGCCGAGTGGGTCACCGAGGGCCAGACCGAATGGGATATGTGGTCCTGCGATCCGCGCCGGTTCACGAGCTTTGCCTCGGCCCCCGACTATTGCGTCGCCAAGGGCATGGAGATCTACGGCAATGAATACGCCATCCAGTTCCCGCGTCATGCCTGGCCGGAGGGGCGCGACCGCAAGCATTCGCCGCTGCATGAGCGCATCAAGGCGCTGGGCGGCCAGTTCGACGCCTATAATGGCTGGGAGCGCGCCACCTGGTATGCGAAGCCCGGCGACGACACATCGGAAGAATCCACCCTCACCTTCCGCCGCGAAGGTCCGTGGCACCGCGCGGTGCGCGAAGAATGCCTCGCGGTGCGCGATGCCGCCGGCATCCTCGACCTGCCCGGCTTCTCGCGCTTCAACCTCGAAGGTGCGGGCGCGGCCGACTGGCTGGCAAGGCAGGTCACAGGCCTGGTGCCGAAGCCCGGCCGCATCGGCCTCGTCTATTTCGCCGACGACAAGGGCCGCATCGTTACCGAAATGTCGGTGGTACGCCATGGCGAGGACCAGATGACGTTGATCACCGCGGCGGTGGCGCAATGGCACGATTTCGAATGGCTGAAGTCGCGCATGCCGGCCGACGCAGCCTTCACGCTGACCGACCGGACGGAGGAATACTCGACCCAGATCCTCGCCGGCCCGAACTCGCGCAAGATCCTGGCCGAGGTTTGCGAGGCGGACTTGACGCTGCCCTGGCTGACGCATCAGGACACGACTATCGCCGGACGCTGGGCGAAACTGGTGCGCGTCTCCTTCGCCGGCGAGCTCGGCTGGGAGATCCACACCAAGGTCGCCGACACGACGGCCGTCTTCGATGCCGTCTGGGCCGCCGGCCAGAGGCACAGGCTGAAACCCTTCGGCATGTATGCGCTGGATTCGCTGCGGCTGGAGAAAGGCTACCGCGCCTGGAAGGGCGATCTCTCGACCGACTATTCGATCCTGCAGGGCGGCCTGGAGCGCTTCGTCAAATGGGACAAGCCCGACTTCCGCGGCAAGGCGGCTTTGCTCAATGAAAAGCAGCAGGGCGTGAAGAAGCGTTTCGTCACGCTGGTCGTCGAAAATCCCGGCGATTGCGACGCGCCCTATATGTCGGCGCTGTGGCACGGCGGCAGCATCGTCGGCGAGACGACGTCGGGCGGCTGGGGCCACCGGGTCGGCAAGTCGATTGCGCTTGGCATGCTGCGCGCCGATCTCACGCAGCCGGGCACGGCCATCGAAATCGAGATTTTTGGCGATCGCTTCAAGGCCGTCGTCCAGAACGACGAGCCGCTGTGGGATCCGAAGAACGAGAGGTTGCGGGCATGACCTCCGTCATCCTCACCGATGGCGGCATGGGCCAGGAACTGGTCCGGCGCAGCAGGTCCGAGCCGACGCCGTTATGGTCGGCCAGGGTGCTGATCGACGAGCCGGACCTGGTGCGCGACCTGCACGCGGAATTCATCCGTGCCGGCGCACGTGTCATCACCATCAACACCTATTCGGCAACGCCGGAACGCCTGGCGCGCGAGGGCGCCGAAGATCTGTTCAAGCCGTTGCAGAAGCGCGGCATCGAACTGGCGAGGCAGGCTCGCGACGAAGCGGGCGACGCAGCCATAGCCGGCTGCCTGTCGCCTCTGTTCGGAAGCTACGCGCCGGCGCTGACCATCTCCTTCGAAGAGACGCTCGATATCTATCGCCGCATCGTCGCCGAGCAGGCCGACGGCGTCGATCTGTTCCTGTGCGAGACGATGGCTTCCGCCGAGGAGGCCCGCGCGGCCGTCACCGCGGCATCCGAAAGCGGCAAGCCGGTTTGGGTGTCCTGGACGCTCGCCGATCATGGCACACCGCGCCTGCGCAGCGGCGAAACCATTGCTGCCGCCGTCAACGCTCTCGGCGACCTGCCGGTCGCGGCGCGGCTACTCAACTGCTGCCGGCCCGAAGCCATTGCCGCCGCCTTGCCCGAACTCGTCGCGCTGGGTGGAGCGGTGGGCGCCTATGCCAATGGCTTCACCTCGGTCGAGGCATTGAAGCATGGCGGCACGGTCGAGGTGCTGCACGCCCGCCATGATCTCGATCCGCAAGACTATGCCGACCAGGCTATCGGCTGGGTCGATGCCGGCGCCGGCATTGTCGGCGGCTGCTGCGAGGTCGGCCCCGCCCATATCGCCGCCCTGCGCGACAAGCTCATGCGGGCCGGCCACCAGATTTCGGGAGTTTCCTGATGCCAAAGCCGTCAAAGCGCATTACTGCCATCGTGCCTTCCGGCAAGGATGGTTGGGAGGTTCATTTCGCCGCCTGGAATCGCAAGCAGGCCGGCGAAGACATCATCGTGCTCTCGGTCGGCGACCACGACTTCGACACGCCGTCTGAAACGATCGAGGCTTGCGTGACCGCCGTGCGCGGCAGCAACCATCACTACACGCCGCTGCCCGGCCTACCGCGCCTGCGCAAGGCGATGGCCGCGGCCTCCACCGCTTGCGCCGGCGTCCTGACGGAACCCGACGAAGTCATCGCCACGGCCGGCGGCCAGGGGGCGCTCTATGCCGCCGTGCAGGGCGTGCTCGACGCGGGCGACCACGCAATCGTCGTCGCCCCCTATTACGCCACCTACCCGAACACCTTCAGCGCCGCGGGCGCCAGTTTCACCGTTGTCGAGACGCCCGCCGAAGATGGGTTTCAACCCCGCGCGGAAGTGATTCGCGCCGCGCTCAAGCCCAACACCCGCGCCATACTGATCAACACGCCGAACAACCCGACCGGCGCCGTCTACTCGCGCGAACGGCTCGAGCAACTGGCCGAAATCTGCAAGGAACATGATCTCTGGCTGCTGTCGGACGAGGTCTACTGGACGCTTGGCGGCGGCGAGCATATCTCGCCGCGCTCGCTGCCCGGCATGGCCGAGCGCACGCTGGTCATCAACTCCATGTCGAAGAGCCACGGCATGACCGGCTGGCGCATGGGCTGGCTGACCGGGCCGAAAGCGATGATCGCGCTGATGACCGACCTCAATCTGGTCACGACCTACGGTCTTCCGGCCTTCATCTCGATCGCCTGCGCCGAGGCGTTGGAGAACCACTATGGCGTGAAGGACATCGCCGAGCGCTATGCCGCGCGACGCACCGTCTTCCTCGACGCCATACGCGGCGCCAATGAAGTCACCGTGCGCGGCTCCGAAGGCGGCATGTACATCATGCTCGATGTCTCCGCCGTCGAGCCCGACGACGAGAAATTCGCCTGGGCGCTGCTCGACAAGGAAAAGGTCGGCGTCATGCCCGGATCGAGCTTCGGCGAGGCCGCCGCCGGCCACATCCGCATCAGCCTCTGCCAGCCCGAGCCCATCCTCAAGGAAGCAGCGCTTCGCGTGCGCCGCTTCGCTTCCAACTACCGCCGCGAGGCCGCATGACCAAGACCATCCCCAGCAAAGCCCGCGCCGTCATCATCGGTGGCGGCGTCTCCGGCTGCTCGGTCGCCTATCATCTGGCCAAGCTCGGCTGGACCGACATCGTGCTGCTTGAGCGCAAGCAGCTCACCTCAGGCACCACCTGGCATGCGGCCGGACTGATCGGCCAGTTGCGCGGCTCGCAGAACATGACGCGGCTGGCGAAATATTCGGCCGACCTCTACGTCAAGCTCGAGGCCGAGACCGATGTCGGCACCGGCATGCGCCAGGTCGGCTCGATCACCGTCGCGCTGACCGAAGAGCGCAAGCACGAGATCTATCGGCAGGCATCGCTCGCCCGCGCCTTCGATGTCGACGTGCGCGAGATCTCGCCGAGCGAAGTCAAGGAGATGTACCCGCACCTCAACGTCTCGGACGTGGTCGGCGCGGTGCATTTGCCGCTCGACGGCCAGTGCGATCCGGCCAACATCGCCATGGCGCTGGCCAAGGGCGCGCGCCAGCGCGGCGCGACGATCATCGAGAATGTCAAGGTCACCAAGGTCCACACGAAGAATGGCCGCGTCTCCGGCGTCTCCTGGGCGCAGGGCGAAGAGCAAGGCACGACCGAAACCGACATCGTCGTCAACTGCGCCGGCATGTGGGCGCGCGAGCTCGGCCGACAGAACGGCGTCACCATCCCGCTGCATGCCTGCGAGCATTTCTATCTCGTCACCGAGCCGATTCCCGGCCTGTCCCGCCTGCCGGTGCTGCGTGTGCCGGACGAGTGCGCCTACTACAAGGAGGACGCCGGCAAGATGATGCTCGGCGCCTTCGAGGCGGTGGCGAAGCCCTGGGGCATGGACGGCATCCGCGAGGATTTCTGCTTCGACCAGTTGCCCGAGGACATGGATCATTTCGAGCCGATCCTCGAAATGGGCGTCAACCGCATGCCGATGCTGGGCACCGCCGGCATCCACACCTTCTTCAACGGTCCGGAGAGTTTTACCCCCGACGATCGCTACTATCTCGGCGAGGCGCCGGAACTTGCCGGCTACTGGATGGCGACCGGCTACAATTCGATCGGCATCGTCTCCTCGGGCGGCGCCGGCATGGCGCTGGCGCAATGGATCAACGACGGCGAGGCGCCCTTCGACCTTTGGGAAGTCGACATCCGCCGCGCCCAGCCCTTCCAGAAGAACCGCCGCTATCTCAAGGAGCGCGTGTCGGAAACGCTCGGCCTGCTCTACGCCGACCATTTCCCCTATCGCCAGATGGCGACCTCGCGCGGTGTGCGCCGCTCGCCTTTGCATGAACATTTGAAGGCGCGCGGCGCCGTCTTCGGCGAGGTGGCGGGCTGGGAGCGCGCCAACTGGTTCGCGCGCGATGGCCAGGAGCGCGAATACCGCTATTCGTGGAAGCGGCAGAACTGGTTCGACAACCAACGCGAGGAGCATCTGGCCGTGCGCAACGGCGTCGGCCTGTTCGACATGACCTCCTTCGGCAAGATCCGCGTCGAAGGCCGCGATGCCTGCGCGTTCCTGCAGCGGCTTTGCGCCAACGACATGGACGTGGCTCTCGGCAAGATCGTCTACACGCAGATGCTCAACCAGCGCGGCGGCATCGAGAGCGACCTCACCGTGACGCGGCTGTCGGAGACGGCCTATTTCCTGGTCGTGCCGGGCGCCACCTTGCAGCGCGACCTTGCCTGGCTGCGCAAGCATGTCGCCGACGAATTCGTCGTCATCACCGACGTGACCGCCGCCGAAGCCGTCATCTGCCTGATGGGACCGGAAGCGCGAAACCTGATCCGGAAGGTCAGCCCGAACGATTTTTCCAACGAAGCCAATCCGTTTGGCACTTTCCAGGAGATCGAGATCGGCATAGGCCTCGCCCGAGCGCATCGCGTCACCTATGTCGGCGAGCTTGGCTGGGAACTCTATGTCTCGACGGAGCAGGCCGCCCACGTCTTCGAGGCGATCGCTGAATCCGGCGCCGATGTCGGCCTGAAGCTTTGCGGCCTGCATACGCTCGATTCCTGCCGCATCGAAAAGGCCTTCCGCCATTTTGGCCACGATATCACCGACGAGGACAATGTGCTGGAGGCCGGACTGGGCTTCGCGGTGAAGACGAGCAAAGCAGGCTTTATCGGCCGCGATGCGGTGCTCAGGAAGAAGGAAGCTGGCCTATCACGCCGGCTGGTGCAGTTCCGCCTGAAAGACCCTGAGCCCCTGCTCTTCCACAACGAGGCGATCCTGCGCGACGGCAAGATCGTCGGCCCGATCACCTCCGGCAATTACGGCCACCATCTCGGCGGCGCGATCGGCCTGGGTTACGTGCCGTGCGAGGGCGAAAGCGAGGCGGACGTGCTTGCCTCATCCTACGAGGTCGAGATCGCCGGTGAGCGCTTCGCGGCGGAGGCGTCGTTGAAGCCGATGTACGATCCTAAGGCGGAACGGGTAAGGATGTAGCCTTTCTTCTGTTCACTTCGGACAGGATTGCCGCAGGCGTGACCACGCGACCGTTGTTACTTGTCCGGCATGGTTGAGGGATCGCGAGCACCATGACGAATACCGATAATCACGATTTCGTCGGCTGAAGGCTCGTAGTAGATCAGATAGGATAAGGTCTCACGACGATCCGGCGCATCGGCTTTCGTCTGTAGCGCCGCCGCTTAGCGGATGTTCAAGCAATAAATTGATGACCGCATGGAGCCTAGCTTGGATCCGCTTCGCTCCTCTGGGTGACTGCAATGCGATATTGCCGAGAACTTCATCTAACTCGGCTAACGCCGCCAGCGTATAACGAAGCTTCACAGGCCGTGCTTCGCCCAAATAGCACGGACTTCCTCGTCGGTTGCAAATTCACCGCGCGCGGCCTGCGCCCGGGACATTGCGAGCGAGGCTTTTTCCTCTCGGCCCAGTTGATGAACAGGTTCGTCCCCCTCATCACCCGCGAGCCGCAAGAGGACAGGCGCATACTCGTCCTGCAATTCAGGAGGCAAGGTGCGGACACGTTGGACAGCATGTTCGAAGAGCTTGGTCATGCCTCTAATATGCACTTCATTTCCGCATAAAAAAAGGCAAACTCGTTCGGCGCGATCCCACAGGAAAGTCGAAGTCCCCTAAAACCGCTCCAGCGTCCTTTGAACTTTGATCAAAAACGCCGCCCTGCTCTTCGGCGTCGAGGCATCCATCAGATAATGCGCCAGGAAGAACGTCTTGCAACGCGTGGCGCACAGCGCCCGCATGCCGCGCAGGATGGTCTTGCGGCCGGGCTGGCCGACGACCACGCTCCACCAGGTCGGCGCGCCGCAGGTGGTGATGACGCCGACCTTGGTGACATGCGTCATCAACGACTTGATCCGCCCCTTACCGGCCGGCAGTTGGAAGGCGATGTCGGTCGCCCAGACCCGGTCGAACCAGCCCTTCAGCATCGCCGGCAGGCCATACCACCAGGTCGGATAGATGAAGAGGATCGCCTGCGCCCATCGCAGATGTTCGAAATGCGGTGTCAGCGCCGGGTCTTCCGGCGCCCGGTCGTTGTAGAAGCGCCGCTCCTCGCAGCGCATCACCGGGTCGAAATTCTCGGCATAGAGGTCGAGCAATCTTACATCGCAACCCTTTGCCTTCAGCACCTCGACAGCAGTATCGCGGATCGCCGCGCAATAGCTTTCCGGCACCGGATGGCAATAGACCACCAACACGCGCATCAGAAGGCGTCCATCGTCGCCGAGACCTTCGCCATGAAGGCGTCGCGCGTCTCGTCGGTGGAGAGGTTCATCGAATAATGCGCGAGATAGGAGACGGAAGCGCCGGGCTTGATCGTGGCCCGCAGCATACGCTTCACGATCTTGCGCGGCGGGTCGCCCATCAGCATGGCGCGAAAACGGCTGCCGCCATAGGTGGTGATGGCCGCCATTTTACGGATATTGTGCAGCGTCGGCCGCACCTTGCCGTCGACCAGCTTGAACGACACGCCGGGCAGGAAGACCCGGTCGAAAAAGCCCTTCAGGATCGCCGGATAACCGTAATTCCAGACCGGGAAACACAGCACCAGCGCCTCGGCCCTCTGGAGCCTCTCCACATAGCCGGCGACCGCGTCGTCCGGCCCGCGCGGGTCGTGGTAGCCGAGCCGCTCGGCGCGCGTCAGCCGCGGATCGAAATCCTCGGCGTAGAGGTCGCAATCGTCGACAGCATGACCCGCCGCGGCGAGCCGCTCGACGATCGTCCGGTGCAGGCCGGCGTTGAAGCTGGTCTCCACCGGATGCGCGAAGAGCACGAGGATGTTCATCAACTCGCCTTTTGCAGGCCCTTGAACAGGAAGGTCCGGCCGGAGCGATAGTCGTAGTCCGGGTTTTCCCAGGCGATCATCTTGCCGGGATTGAGCAGGCCCTGCGGATCGGTTTCACGCTTGAAGGCGAGCTGGATCTCGTCGGTCTGCTTCATGCCGCCCTCCTCCAGCGTGTAGCGATGCGGGTTGAAGATCGGGCAGCCATTCTCCTCGTGCAGGCGGATGATCTCGTCTAGCCGCGCCTCGGTGGTGAACTTGACCAGCGGCAGGCCGAAGCAGGTGATGTTGCCGTCGAGCCGCACGAATTCCAGATGCGAGAACACCTCGCCCGGGAACATCGCGTCCATCTTCTCGACCAACGCCAGCTGGTTGGGAAACGGATAAAGCGACTGCAGATAGGTGACCGACGGGTCGACGCGCAGCGCCCTCAGCGTCGTGTGGTTCCAGGCCAGCTCATAGGCAGGCGGCAGGCCCTTCTTGTCCTCATCCGTCGCGGTTGCCGCGCTGAACATGACCTCGCCGCCGGCGCGCCGGGTGAAGGCCAGGAAGGCGTCGAGCCCATGCCGCGCCACCATGACGACGCAGACGCTCTGCTTCTCGCGCAGGAACTTCTGATGCCGCTTGAAATAGAGCTGCGGCACGGGTGCGGCGATCGGCGTGATCAGCTTGGTCAGGATGCCGTCCTGGCAGGCCAGCGCGTTGCCATAGCGGGCGGCGGCCATGAAACTGTCGAAGCCGACGATCACGTCGACCCACTCATAAGCCGCGGTCAGCGGCATCTCGACCTCGGTGATGATGCCGTTGGTGCCATAGGCATGCGTGACCTTGTGCAGGTCCTCGCCGGTGAGCTCGAGCACCTTCGGCTCGGCCTCCATGGTGACGACGCGCAGGCGCAGAACATTGCCGAAATCGCGCAGGCCGCCGAAATTGATCGAGCCGACGCCGCCTGAGCCGCCGGCGATGAAGCCGCCGATCGAGGCGGTGTTGTAGGTCGAGGGCGAGAGCCTGAGCTCCTGCCCGGAATGCGCCCGCGTCGCCTTGTCGATGTCGGCAAGGATTGCGCCCGGCCCGGTCACCACCCGCCCCGGCGCGATCGTCTTGATTTCGTTCATCTCGGCGAGGTTGAGCACCACGCCGCCCGACAGCGGCATGGCCTGCCCGTAATTGCCGGTGCCGCTGCCGCGCGGCGTTACCGGGACGCCGTGCTTGTGGCACGCGGCAAGCACGCGAATGACTTCGTCCTCGTTCTTCGGCGTGACGATCAGATCGCCGGTGACATGGTCGAGTTGCGCCTTCAGCACCGGGCTGTACCAGTAGAAGTCGCGGCTCTTCTGCTGGACGATGGCCGGATGGTCGTCGACCTTGATCCCGTCGAGATCGCGCTTCAGCACTGCGATATCCATCATCCCACCATCAGTTCGTCGAGTTCGGCATAGTCGGGCAGTTGGCGTTCGATCGCCCTGCCGTCGCGCACCACGATGCGATCCGATTCGGGCCGCGACAGCAATTCGGTCCAGCTGCGGCCCTTGAAGACGATGAAGTCGGCGCTGCCTCCGGCAACGAGCACGCCGGCGCCGTCGAGCCGCATCACCTCGGCCGGCGTCGCCGCCACCGCCCTAGGCCAGTCGCCGACCGGATGATCGAAATGCAGGATGCGAGTCGCCATGCGGTAGACTTCCAGCATGTCGAGATCGCCGTAAGCGTGGAACGGGTCGCGCGTGTTGTCGGAGGCCACCGCCGCCTTGATGCCGCGCGCCTTCATCTCGTGCAGCAACGTCACGCCGCGCCAGCGCGGCGTCGTCTCGTTGTTGCGGCGATCCTGCAGATAGAGGTTGCACATCGGCAGCGACACAATGGCGAGCCCTGCCTTAGCCACCTTATCCAGCGTGTCGAGAACCTCGAGGTCCGGTTGGCGCGCAAGCGAGCAGCAATGGCCGACCAGGATGTTGCCCTCGAAGCCGTTCCACAGCGACGCCTCGGCGATCTTCTTCAACGAGATGGCCGCGACATCGTCGGTCTCGTCGGCATGGAAGTCGAGGTCGAGCCCGTGCTTGATCGCCTGGGCGAAAACCTGGTCGAGCAGTTCCTCGAGATCGGGCACCATATAGGTGACGACGCCAAGCACCCCCTTCGCCGCGGCGACGCGTTTCGCCAATTTCTCGAACCATTTCTTGTCGCGCACGCCTTCGATGCCGAGCAGGCAGGCCGCCTGCAGGTCGATCCTGCCGCGCCATCTCTCCCGCATCGTTTCGAACACCGGCCAGGAGATCTCCTCTTGCGGCGGCACGCTGTCGAGATGCGTGCGCACGGCCTTGGTGCCATGCGCATAGGCTGAGCGCAGCGAGAAATCCATGCGGCGCGCGACGTCCTCGGCGCTCCAGCGCGCGGCGCGATCGGTGCCGGTGGCATTGAGCGCGCCCATGAAGGTGCCGTCGGGATTGGGCTTTCGCGGCCAGATATGGCCCTTGTCGATATGGGTGTGGCAGTCGACGAAGCAGGGCAGCACGATCCGGCCCGCGAGGTCGATCGCGTCGGCCGGGAGCTTCGATTTGCCATGCGAGGCAATGCTGGAGATCTTGCCGTCGGCGACAGAGATGTCGGCAAGCGCGAAGCCGTCGCTGTCGAAGGCCGCGGCGAGGCCGGGCGTCAGCGATGCATGCAGCCGGACATTCGCAAGCCGGTATGACGCATTGTCCGGAATCAACTGCAACTCCCTTGGGTGACGAGACGAACCACCCTAGCGCTCCTGCTCCAGCGCGCTCTCGTGCCAGCGACGCAGGATGAGATGCGACACCAGCGACAGCACCAGGAAGATCAATATGCCGGTCAGCGAGATCAGGATGAGTGCTGCAAACAGGCGGGGCGCGTTGAGCCGATAGCCGGCCTCGATGATGCGCGATGCAAGCCCGGACGACTGCCCCTGCGCGCCGGCGACGAATTCGGCCACCACCGCGCCGATCAGCGACAGGCCCCCGGCGATTTTCAGCCCGCCGAGGAAATAGGGCATCGCCGCCGGCAGGCGCAGATAGCGCAATTGCTGCCAGCGCGTCGCGCCGTTGAGCTTGAACAGGTCGCGCAGATTGCGGTCGACCGAATTCAGGCCGAGCGTGGTGTTCGACAGGATCGGGAAGAAGGCGACGATCCAGGCGCAGAGCAGCAGTTTGACGGTCTGGTTGTTCACATAGATATTGATCAGCGGGAAGATGGCGACGATCGGCGTCACCTGCAGCACGATGGCGAAGGGGAAGAACGACATCTCCACCCATTTCGATTGCGCGAACAGCACCGCCAGCCCGACGCCGCCGATCACGGCGAGAGCCAAGCTGAGGAAGGTGATCCTGAGCGTCACCAAGAGCGACGAGAACAACAGCCCCGCGTCGTTGTGCAGTGTCTGCAGGACCACTCCCGGCCGCGGCAGGATATATTGCGGGATCTCGTTCCAGACGCAGATGCGATCCCACAGCACGATCGCCAACACCATGATCGCCAGCGGCAGCACCCATCTGCCGATGCGCTCCAGCCGCTCCTGGCGGGCGCGGTGCGCCTCTTCGGGATCGAGCTTCAACGTGGCGTCTTCAAGGGTCGTCATGGCGCGGTCCGGCGGTTGAGTTGATGGCGTCGACCAGCACGTCCGAGGCCTGCCGGCAAAGCGCGGCATAGTCCGGCGAGGTGCGGAACGCTTCGTCACGCGGATAAGGCGCATCGACGGCGAGCTCGCCATGGACGCGGCCCGGACGCGCGGCCATGACGACGACGCGGCTGGACAGGAACACGCTTTCGAACACGCTGTGGGTGACGAAGACGACGGTGAAGCGCTCGTCCTGCCAAAGCTCCAGAAGGTCGTTGTTGAGCTTGAAGCGGGTGATCTCGTCGAGCGCGGCAAAGGGCTCGTCCATCAGAAGGATGCGCGGCTTGGTCACCATGGCCCGCGCGATCGAGACGCGCATCTTCATGCCGCCCGAAAGCTCACGCGGCACGGCGTTCTCGAAGCCGGTGAGATGGACGCGCGACAGCATCTCCATCACCGTCGGCTCCGCCTTGGCGCGCGACACGCCCTTCAGCCTGAGCGGCAGCCAGACATTGTCGAAGACGCTGGCCCAGGGCAACAGCGTCGGCTCCTGGAAGACGAAGCCGGTGTTCGAGCGGTCGATCGAGCCGCGCCAGTCGAGCTGGCCGGAGGTCGGCGTCGACAGGCCGGCGATCAGCCTGAGCGCCGTCGACTTGCCGCAGCCCGAAGGGCCGAGCAGGCTCAGGAAATCGCCCTCGCGGATCGTAAGGTCGACCTTGCTCAGCGCCGTCACGCCGTTGGAAAAGACCTTGCCGACATTGCGCAGCGATAGCAGCATCGGGCTCTCTCCCGATGCCGCCGGCGTCTCAGCCACTTTCTCCTGGATCATCTCAGGCAGGCCGCCTTACTTCTTCAGCTCCAGCCCGACACCCTTGTTGATGAAGGCCAGCGTGTAGGCCTTCTTGATGTCGATACCCGGCTGCGCGACCTTGGCCTTGACCATCTTGTCGTAGAAGCTCTGGATGCGGGCTTCGTTCATCGTGCCGATGCCGAGCTTTTCCGAATCGCCCGAATCGACGACGCCGAACTTCTTCATCTGCTCGATCGAGAAGGCGATCTGCTCCTCCGTCATGTCCGGATTGTCCTTCTTGATCATGTCGTTGGCGGCCTTGTTGTCACCGTAGAGGTATTTATACCACCCCTTGGCCGAGCCATCGACGAAGCACTGCACAACCTCCGGCCGCTTGTCGATCGTATCCTGCATCACCTCGATGGTGGTCGAATACGTATCCCAGCCATAGTCGGCGAGCAGGAACTGGTTCGGCGTGAAGCCGCCCTCCTTCTGCACGGCGAACGGCTCGGACGTCACATAGCCTTGCTGGATCGACTTCTTGTTGGCGATGAAGGGCGCCGGATTGAACGTATAGGGCACGCGCTTGGCGGCATCGAAGCCGAGATCGGTAACCATCCACTGGAAGAAGGTCTGCGCACCCTCGTCGCCCATGATGTACTGGTCGGCGTTCTTCAGATCCTCCCACTTGTCGAGCCCCTGCCCCGGCTGGGACATGATGACCTGCGGATCCTTCTGGAAGTCGGACGCGACGACACGCATCGGAATGCCCTGCTGCACCGAGTCGAAGGCCGAAAGCAGATTGCCGCCCATATAGAAATCGATCTTGCCGGCAAGCAGCATCGGCCGGCCGCTGACCTGCGGGCCGCCCTGCATGATGGTGACGTCGAGGCCGCAGGCGGCATAGGTGCCGTCGGCAACGGCCTGGTAGTAGCCGCCATGCTCCGGTTCGGCCAGCCAGTTGGTGCCGAACGTCACCTTCTCGTTCGCGGCCGCGCTCAGCGTGCCCGCCACCAGCAAGGCGATCGAGCCCGCCAGGACCTTCCCATTTCCGATCATAAAACTCACCCTCTCTTGGCTCCGGCGCGCAACGCGCTGGGCTCGACACCATTGGTTCAAGAAGCAAGACACATGCCACCGCCCGGGCCGCCCGCTTGCGCGGCAGTCATTGCCGAGACCGGAAGGGTCATGCTGTACGCGAGGCATCGTGCCTATTTTTTGAACGCCTGTCCATAATCGCCCTGGCGGCATGCACCGCATCTTGAAGGTTTCATGAATCGAGCCTTAGTCTGCGGGCGCACAGGAGAATGCCATGCTGAAATACCTCGCCCCCAAGACGATCAAGCCGCCCTTCGCCCGCTACAGCCACGGCGTTGAGATACCCGCCGGAAAACGGCTGGTGCTGTGCTCCGGACAGCTGGGCATCGGGGCTGACGACCATGTTCCCGAGGACGCCGGTGCCCAGGCCGAGCTCTGCTTCAAGAATATCGCCGCGATTCTGAGCGAAGCCGGGCTGACCTTGAACGACACCGTTCGCATCAACGCCTTCGTCACCGACCGCGCACACCTGCAGGCCTATATGGATGTCCGCAACCGCTTGTTTTCGGACCCGGCGCCGGCCTCGACGCTGATGATCGTTTCCGGCTTTGCGCGTCCGGAATTCAAGGTCGAGGTCGAAGTTCTGGCAGCAGGCTAGCTGTTGCAGGGGATAGTCTTTAGACCTCAGGCCGGACAGCAGACCAATCGGGAGACGAAAAGTGACGACAAGACGTGTGTGGTGGGGCGATTACCGGACGACCGAATATGCCTCGATCGACGCCGAAGCGACCATCGCGGTGCTGCCTGTGGCGGCGATCGAGCAGCACGGCCCGCATCTGCCGGTCTCGACCGACACCTCGATCATGGTCGGCATGCTGGAGACGATGATCGCGCGCCTGCCCGACGATCTCGACATCCGCATCCTGCCGGTGCAGGCGGTCGGCAAGTCGAACGAGCACTTGCGCGCGCCGGGAACGCTCACCTTGCCGGCCACCACTTTGGTCGATGCCTGGACCGAGCTTGGCCTGTCGGTTGCCCGCGCCGGGGTGAGGAAATTGATCATCGTCAATTCGCATGGCGGCAATGAGGAGATCATGGGCATCGTTTCGCGCGAATTGCGCGTGCGCGCCAAAATGCTGTCGGTGAAGACGAGCTGGCAGCGTTTCGGCCGCCCGGCCGGCATGTACACCGAGATCGAGGACCGTCACGGCATCCATGGCGGCGATGTCGAGACCTCGCTGATGCTGCACTTCCGCCCCGATCTCGTCGACATGACCAAGGCGGATAATTTCGTCTCCAATGTCGCCCGCGCCGAAAAGGAATTCGCCCTGCTGCGCCACACCGGAACGCATGCCTTCGCCTGGATCGCAAGCGACCTCAACCCGAATGGCGTGGTCGGCGATGCCTCGATCGCCACGGCCGAGAAGGGCCGCCAGACCGCGGAAATGCAAGCCGACGGCTTTATCAATCTGGTCAGGGATGTCCGTAAGGCAAAGCTTGCAGACTGGCTGTCGTAGATAAAACGCGGCTCAACTTTCAATCGTTAGTTCAAAGGGTATCCCCTCGAACGCGTCGGCGCCGCGCCCGATCGCCTCGATCGCCTCGATCATGCGGCCGTCGCGCTGAAGCAGCATGTCGGCAACGGCGATCAGCCGTGGATTGGGCGTCGCCGTCGGCGAGAGGAAACGCAGCGTCCGGGCGAGTTCCATCTCGTCGCGCTTGGGCGAAAGCGCCGCCGCGATGATATAGGCCGACGCGGTCGAGCGGCTGACGCCGGCATAGCAATGCACCACCAGCGGCTTTGCCCGGTCCCAGCGATAGGCGAAATCGAGCAAGGCCCGCACATGCTCCTCGCCGGGCATGGTCATGCCTTCCTGCGCGACGGCGATGTCGTGCATGACGAGATGCAGGTGGTTTTCCGCCGGGATCGAGGCCGGGCGGAGCACTTCGGTGCCGGCGGCGAGCAGCGACAACAACCGCTGCGCACCGGTCCTTGCCACGGTCTCGTCGACCTTCGACAGCGAACAGACGTGGATCATTGTCCGAACTCCTTCGGCGCATCCTTGCGCCGCGCGGCCCACGTGGCAAGGGCGCTTTCGAGGCGCTGCCATTCCGCCTCGCTGCCCGGCAGTCCGATGCGCAGAACCTGAGGCCGTTCAGCGAAGTGACGGACCAGCACGCCACGCTCGCCGAGCGCCGAAAACAGGCTTGGCGCATCGTTGAAAGACACATAGCAAAACAGTGAGGTGCCGCCGGAGATTGGCACACCGGACTTTCCAAGCAGCGCGTCGAGTCGTTTGGCGTCGGAGGCGAGACGTATCCGCATGTCCTGTTGCCATCCCGCATCCGACAGCGCGCGGATGCCATATTCGAGCGCCGGACCGGCCACAGCCCAGGGCCCCAGCTGCGCATCCAGCCGCTCGGCCGTCAGTTGATCCGCCAGCGCGAAACCGAGCCTCACACCGGCGAGGCCGAAGAACTTGCCGAACGAGCGCAGCACGACGATACCGCCCAGCCCGACATCGCCGGCCAGGCTTTGCTCGATCGGGCCGACATCCATGAAAGCTTCGTCGACGACGAGCAGTCCGCCCTTGGCGCGAAGCCGCGCGGCAAGGTCGAGCAGGCGGGCCTTTTCGATCACCCGCCCGTCAGGATTGTTGGGATTGACCAGCACCGCCAGGTCCGCCTCG
Source organism: Mesorhizobium sp. B2-4-6 (assembly GCF_006442775.1). NCBI lineage: Bacteria > Pseudomonadati > Pseudomonadota > Alphaproteobacteria > Hyphomicrobiales > Phyllobacteriaceae > Mesorhizobium > Mesorhizobium sp. B2-4-6. The sequence continues at coordinate 1,172,477 of NZ_VFVI01000001.1, read as the reverse complement.
CCCAGCGCGTCGAAATCGCCGACCTCGGCAACCGCATGGCCGGCGATGGCTGCGGCCCGGGCGTGTTCGGCATAGGTCGGGCCGAGCACCAGCGCCTTGCCGGGTCGCACCAGCGAAGCGACGCGCGGCAGCAAAATCTGCGTGCCGGGCGCCGCCGCCATATGTGCCGCTGACGGCGCGCCATAGGCCGAAGCCGCAATTTCGGCCAATTCACGCAGTTGTCCTGCCTCCGGCAATCGGGATAGGGCGGTGGCGGGCAGATCGAAAAGCGGATAGGAGTGCGGATTGATACCCGTCGAGAGGTCCACGAAAGGTTTTGGCGCATGAGGAAAAAGCGCGCTTGCGCGGCCAAGGCTGCCGCCATGATCAACCGCTGCAATCGCTCCGCTTAGAAGCTTCATGTCGATCCTGATCGCTTTCCTGTCACTCGCCGTCGAACGTACCCTTGGCTACCCGGACTGGCTGTTCAACGCCATGGGCCACCCGGTAACCTGGATCGGCAGGCTGATATCCTTTCTCGATCGCCGGCTCAACCGCGCGACGGATTCCGACGAATTGCGTCGCCGCCGCGGCGTCCAGGCCTTGCTCGTCATTTTGCTGGTGCCCGGCCTGATCGGCCTGGCGCTGCATGTCCTGCTCTGGATGATGTTCCCCACGGGCCTCGTCATTGCCGCGATCCTCGGCTCCTCGCTGCTGTCGCAGAAAAGCCTCGCCGAGCATGTCGAGGAGGTCGCCGACGCGCTGGAGACCGGCGGCCTGACGCTCGGCCGCATCGCCGTCTCACGCATCGTCGGCCGCGATCCCGAAAAGCTCGACAAAGCGGGCGTCGCGCGCGCCGCGATCGAAAGCCTGGCCGAGAATTTCTCCGATGGCATCGTCGCACCTGCCTTCTGGACCGGCATCGGCGGCCTTGGCGGCGGTGCGGCCTACAAGGCGGCCAACACCGCCGATTCGATGATCGGCCACCGGACGCCGCAATATGAGGCCTTCGGCCGGGCCGCCGCCCGCTTCGACGATCTGGTCAACCTGCCCGCATCGCGGCTCACCGGCCTGCTCATCGTGCTGGCGGCCTTTCTTGTCCCTGGCGCCGACCCGCGCGGCGCCTGGCAGGTGATGCGCCGCGACGCCAGGAAACATCGCTCGCCCAATGCCGGCTGGCCGGAGGCGGCGATGGCCGGCGCGCTCGGGCTGTCCCTCGCCGGACCGCGCAGCTATGGCGGCGAGGTCGTCGAGGACGCCTTCATGGGCGAAGGCGGCCGTCGCGAGGCCGAAAGCACCGACATCCGCCAGGCGCTGAAGCTCTATCGCGTGGCCGACTGGCTGCTGCTCGGGCTGTTCGCGACCCTGTCGGCGGTTGTGATCTATCTGACCATCCAGATCAGTGGTCAGGGCGCCAGCGCACTTTAGAACTCGATTCCCTGCTGGGCTTTCACACCCGCCGAGAAATGGTGCTTCGTCAGCCCCATTTCAGTGACGAGATCGGCCGCCTCGACAAGCAGCGGCTTGGCGTTGCGGCCGGTAACGATGACGTGCAGATCGCCCCGCCGCGCCTTCAGCGCCGCGACCACTTTCTCCAGGTCGAGATAGTCGTAGCGCAGCGCGATGTTGAGCTCGTCGAGCACCACAAGGCTGATCGACGGATCGGCCATCAGTTCCAGCGCCTTGGCCCAGGCGGCTTCGGCGGCGGCGATGTCGCGCTTGAGGTCCTGCGTCTCCCAGGTGAACCCCTCGCCCATCGCGTGCCAGACGACGCGGTTTCCGAACGCGGCGAAAGCGTCCTTCTCGCCGGTATGCCATTTGCCCTTGATGAATTGGACGACGCCGACGCGTTTGCCATAGCCGAGCATCCTCAGCGCCAAACCGAAGGCCGCCGTGGTCTTGCCCTTGCCCGGGCCTGTGTTGACGATCAGCAGCCCTTTCTCGATCGTCTTGCCGGCCACCTCGGCATCCTGCACCGCCTTGCGCTTGGCCATCTTGGCGCGGTGGCGCTCGGCGTCCCTGTCGTCAATTGTCTTGTCTTCGATTTCGGCCATGTCATTTCACCTTGAGCGGCAGCCCCGCCACCATCATGAGAACGCTGTCGGCTACCGCCGCGACCTGCTGGTTGAGCCGGCCGGCGGCATCGCGGAACCGGCGCGCCAGCGCATTGTCGGGCACGATGCCCAGTCCGACTTCGTTCGAGACCACGAACCACGGCCCGCGCGGCCGCGACAGCATATCCGCCAGCCGCTCGCATTCGGCCTCGACATCATGTTCGGCCAGCATGTGATTGGTGAGCCATAGCGTCAGGCAATCGATCAGCACCGGCTCGTGGTCCGGCAAGGCCTCGATTACGCCGACCAGTTCGAGCGGCGCATCGACAGTGATCCAGCCTTCACCCCGCCGCGACCGATGCAGCGCGATGCGCTCGCGCATCTCGTCGTCATAAGCCTGTGCCGTGGCTATGTAAGCCCAGGGTGACGAAAAGGCCGTCGTCAGACTTTCGGCATACGAACTCTTCCCCGAGCGCGCGCCGCCGAGGACGAAAGTCAGTTTCCGATTGGAGGCTGCGCTCGCGGCTGTCGCGCCGGTCATTCCCTGCCTTTACCGTTGGATGAATATTGTCGCGGCCATCAGGCCGACGGCGCGACTTTAGGCAGAAGCCCTCCGGCCGGCAAACCAAATTCCGCCACCGCCCGGCGCGATTGCGGCACAGGTCACGGGTGCTACGCGGCGGCGATCCGCGCCGCGACGAGCTGCTGCAACCGCCACAGATGCGCATCGTGGATGCCGCGCTGCTCGAGATTCTTCACCGTGTTGTAGAGATAGTCGGCGCCCGAGCCCCAATGGCCGCAGGAGATTGCCAGCTTTTCGACAACCGCCTCCTCGCTTAACGGGCCGGCATAGGTGGTGCCCTGGCGGTTGATGACGAAGGCCAGCGCCCGCAGCGGGCCGCCATCGCCCGTCATATTGAGCAGGCGCGGATGGTAGCTGGTCGGCTTCAGCGTCACCTCGCGCCGCAGGATCTTGTCGAGTTGCTCTCGCCTGTCGCCGTCGCCGAGCCGAAAGGCGACGCCCTTGCACTGCCCGCCGCGGTCTAGCGCCATCATCAGGCCCGGACTTGCCTTGGTCCCCCGCCAGCGCGTCATGTTCATGCAAAAGGACCTATGCCAGCCGCGCAGCAGGGCCACCCGCTCCTCGACCTGTTCGATCTCGGGCTTCCAGATCAGCGAGCCATAGCCAAACAGCCAGAGCGGTTCGGTGGCTGGAAGCTGAGCCTCCAGCATGCGCGCCATTGCGTCATAGTCGGCGTCATCCAGATGCGCGGCATCGGGATCCGGTCCCGCATCCTCGACCGTGCGAAAGCAACGGGCGACCAGTTCCTCGGTAAGCGACATGGTTCTTGGCAGCATGCGTTCGACCTTAAGGTCCTCGCGTGACCGCCACAATGCGCGGAGCCGGCAATTGACAACAGCTTTGCCCGGGTGTCGGCTGGCATCAGAGCAATTCTTGGAAAAATGCGTAACCGTCCGGAATTGCGTAAAAACAAAGAGTTAGAGCAGGTCAGCGATCCCATTGAGCGCTGGGCTGCTCTGGCAGTGAGAAGCCGATGCAGCCCAATCCGAGCGAGTACGACCCTTACAATGGCCTGACCAGCCTGCAGCCGACCTTGCCGTCGGCGGCCTATTGGGACGCCGACGCCTACCGGCGCGATCTGGGCGCCATCTGGTACCGGAGCTGGCTGATGGTCTGCCGCGAGGCCGATCTGGCCGAGCCCCTCGCCTTCCGAACCTTCGGTATCGGCAGCCAGGAGATCGTCGTGCTGCGCGACGAGACCGGTGCCTTGCGCGCCTTCCACAACACCTGCCGGCATCGCGGCTCGCAGCTTTGCCAGGAAAGCGCCGGGCGGCTGAAGGCCAGGCTGCTGACCTGCCCTTACCACGCCTGGTCCTATTCGCTGCGCGGCGATCTCGTGCGCGTGCCGTCGAAATCTTTGCCCGACGGCTTCGACAAGGCCGATTATCCACTCTACCGCGTGGCGCTCTCGCTCTGGCGCGGCTTCGTCTTCATCAACCTCGCCGAGGAGCCCGAGGGCTCGGCGGAAACCTCCTTCGATCGTGCCTCCGGCGACCTTTCCAACTGGCCGCTGGAAACGCTCGTCACCGGCCACCGGCTGACCAAGGTGATGAACTGCAACTGGAAGATCTTCTGGGAGAATTTCAACGAATGCCTGCACTGCCCGGGCGTCCATCAGGACCTGTCGCGGCTGGTGCCGATCTACGGGCGCGGCCTGATGGCGAGGCATGACGATCCCGAATGGGCGCGCAACGCCGACAATGACGATCCGGAATTCTCCGGCCGGCTGCGCGCCGGCGCCGAAACCTGGTCTAAGGACGGCCATGCACATGGCCCGATCTTTTCCGGCCTGACCCCGGCCGAGCGCGCCGCCGGCCAGACCTACGCCACCTCGCTGCCCTCGATGTTCATCGTCGGCCATGTCGACTACATGCGCACCGTGCGGCTCTCCCCGCTCGGTCCCGAGCAGACCGAGCTCGCCGCCGAATGGCTGTTCGCGCCGGATGCGCTGGGAAAGTCCGATATCGACAACATCGTCGCCTTCGGCACCCAGGTGCTGGAGGAAGACGCCGCGATCTGCGAGATCAACCAGAAAGGCCTGCGCTCGATGCGCCACGAGGCCGGCGTGCTGATGCCGGAAGAATACGACCTGCACCGCTTCCACGATTGGGTGCGCGGCTGTCACGCTGCGTTCAAAACGCCTTCGGCAGATAGCGCCAGGTGACGAAGCCGCAGAAGGCGGCCAGGATGCCGAGCGTGACGAACACCGAGCCGAGGCCGAAGAAGGCGAGCACCACCGAATAGACCAGCGGCGGCGTCAGTTCGGAGAAGTCGAGATAGGTGCGGTAGACCGCCGCCATCTGCGCTCTTTCATAGGTGCGCACCGAGCGCATGAAGGCGGTCGAGCCCAGCGCGTCGAGCGCGATGGTGAAGAGCGCGCCACCCAGCAGCAGCGCGGCCGTGAGCAGCGGTGCGGCCTCGCCGACGCCGCCTGCCGCAAACAGCATGGCGGCCATGGCGAAATAGGCGAAGGTCATGACCCGCCTTCCGCCGAAGCGCTTGCCGGCCCTGCCCCAGAAGATCGCCACGAACAGAAGCGCGTTGCCGGCCGAAACCAGCAGGCCGCCGGCGAGTTCGCCCTGGCCGGTGATCACCATGAACAGCGGACCGTAGACGAAGAACGTCGTCCAGAAGCAGGAGCGGCCGAAGGCGATCAGCCAGGCGAGCCTGAGCCTCGGCTGCTTCACGAAGCGGCCGATATTGGCAAGCGGATTGGCAGGGCGCGACTTGCCGGGCCGGATCGATTGGTTGTCGGTCAACCGGTAGAACCAGAATAGGCAAAGCAGCGCGAACGCAAAAATCACGACCGCGCCATGCGCGGCATAGATGCCGAAATGGGTGTAGAGGAATATCCCCAGCGTCGGCCCGCCCGTCCAGGCAAACATCGACCAGGCCATACGCAGCGATTCCGCCTGCATGAAGTCGGTCTTGCGGATGTGGTCCATGATGTAAAGGTTGAGCGTGATCGACAGCGCGCTCGCCCCCATGACGCGGCAGAGCATGCCCGCGATCTGTCCGGGCAGCGTGTGGGTGACGAAGAAGGCGGAGCCGATCGCCAGCAGCACGCAGCCGGCCGTGTAGACCCAGCGCCGCGCGAAGCGGCGGATCAGCATCGGCATGAACAGCGTGACCGAAAGGCCCATCAACGACACGATGGTGTAGAGCATCGAGACGGTCCGCTCATTGTGCAGGATCTCGTAGGCCTGGATCGGGATCACGCTGGAGACGGTGGCGCGAGCGAAGGATTCCACCGCATAGAGCGAAGCGAAGGTACGCGCATCCGCCGGCCGCAAGGCCGGAAGCCAGATCGGATGGCGCACATGGGTGGACATCGGCCCTCCGGGACGTGAAACACCCCTCAAATCTGGCCGGGCCAGTTGCCGGCCTGTAGCAGGAAACCGACCCCCAGAGGCCGAAAAGCGAAGCCTGTCAAAGGCTTTCCGGCGCTGGCATAAAGCGAAATTTCATGGCTGCCATGAAACGCATTGATGGCCACCTGCTTCTGTCGTCGGCTTGAACCGTGATAGTCGTTCGGCAGGACTGAATCGGATTGCGAGATCAATGAGCGTTCAAACGACCGGCGAACCCGTTCAGGACACCCCCAAGCACGGCCGCATCCAGGCGATCGACATCCTGCGCGGCATCGCGTTGATCGCGATGGCGAGCTACCACTTCACCTGGGACCTCGAAAATTTCGGCTACACTACGCCAGCCCTCACCGCCTTCGGCTGGTGGAAATTCTACGCGCGCTGCATTGCCTCGACCTTCCTGTTCCTGGTCGGCGTCAGCCTCTTCCTCGCCCATGGCCGTCAGATCCGCTGGCCAGGCTTCTGGAAGCGTTTTGCCATGGTTGCCGTGGCGGCGATCGCCATTTCGACGGTCACTTATGTCGTCACCCCGGACGGATTCATCTTCTTCGGCATCTTGCACGAGATCGCGCTGGCGAGCCTGCTCGGCCTTGCCTTTCTCAGGCTGCCCTGGCTGCTGACGGCCATCATCGCCGCCGCTGTCATTGCAGCCCCTTACTATCTGCGCTCGGAGCTGTTCGACCATCCGGCGCTGTGGTGGGTTGGCCTTTCCGCCAGCAACCCGCGTTCCAACGACTACGTGCCGCTTTTCCCATGGTTTGGCGCGGTGCTTGCGGGCGTGGCCACGGTGAAGCTCGCTTCGGCGTCGGGCTTGCTCGCCCGCTTGGGAACATGGGCGCCCGGCCGCTGGTCGAACCCGCTGACTTTCATCGGCAGGCACAGCCTTGCCTTCTACCTGATCCACCAGCCGCTTCTGTTCGGCTCGGTATGGCTGTTCTCGCAAGTCATGCCCGCCGCCCCTCAGGATAAGGAAGCGGGCTTCCTGCCGGCTTGCCAGGCCCAATGCGAACAGCAGCGGGACAGCAAGTTCTGTACGAGCTATTGTGGCTGCATGCTGGACACGCTGAAGGGCGAAGGGTCTCTCGACAAGCTCTACGCCAACGACCAATCCAGCGTCTGGAAATCGCATCTGGCCGACCTGGCGGAAACCTGCACCGCCGCGACGGAGGACCAGATGGAGGGAGGGCAGCAATGACGGGCATCGTAAAGTCCAGACATGGGATCATTCCCTGGCCGCCGGTGATCTATGTCGTGGCGATCGCGCTCAGCGTCGCACTCGGCATGCTCTACCCGCTGCCTTGGATCGGCGACATCTTCGGCGATCTCCTGTTCGGCGTCGGCTGGGTGGCGCTGTTCGGCGTCGCCATGCTGTGGATCACGGCCATCCGCGCCATGTTCAAGGCCAAGACGACGCTCGACCCCAATGCCGAGCCGGACCACCTGGTGACGTCCGGCCCCTTCGGCATCACCCGTAACCCGATGTATCTCGCCAACACGCTGCTGCTGATCGGCGTCGCCTTCATCACCGGCATCGCCTGGTTCCTGATCTTTGCCTTTCTCGCCGCCTTCGCGACGCAGAAGCTGGCGATCGAGAAGGAAGAAAAGATCCTGGCGGCGAAGTTCGGCAAGAAATACCGCGACTACGCAAAAAGGGTACGCCGCTGGATCTGAGCGGGTTTAGGTATTCACACCCAGCTCAGCCAGCCGCTCCACGCAGGACTCTTCAGCCTGGTCCAGCTCGGCCAGCGTCTCCTCCAGGTCGCGCCGCTTCTGGCGCAGGTCCTCGCGTTTCTCTTCAATGCGCTTGATCATCAGCTTGAGCTGGCCGACCTCACCGGGCGGCTCCTTGTACATCTGGATGATCTCGCGGATCTCGTTGATCGAGAAGCCGAGCCTTTTTCCGCGCATGATCTGGCGGATCAGGTGCCGGTCGGACGGCCGGAACAGCCGCGTGCGGCCGCGCCTTACAGGCTGCACCAGCCCTTCGTCCTCGTAAAAACGCAACGTCCGCGTCGACACGTCGAACTCGCGTGTCAGCTCGGTGATCGTATAATATTCCCGCATTCCTGCTCCCAAGCCCGGGCATCGCCGCTTGGAGCGTCGCCCTTCCCTCCGATCAGACCCATCCCGCGCCGGAATCGGCACGTGACCCCGGGGCAACCTCGCACGGCATTTACGTAAAAGTCAATTAACGTGCGCCCATGGTAGTGGGTCAGTTTGAATTTACCGAGTTGGTCGGCGGCGCGTGCCTCTCGGGCTAAAGCGTTGAGAGGAACGCAGTTGTGAGAAGGCTACATAAGCCAACAACCCACAGAGCGATCAAGACTTTTACATCTCTTTTCCGGTGAATGAAGAAGTAGCTAAGATACCGTCCTTGCCTATCCATGAGATGCCAGTCTTTGAGCACTATTCGACTGATAAAGATAAGAAAAAGGATTATGGGTATGATGGTACTGAATCCAAACAGGTTGGTGAGAAACCCATTTTGGCCTACCATCTGTTGCATAACACTGCTCCCCAATGCGCTGGTCCGATACGGGTTCTAAGCCCGACCCACTACCGCGCCCATTGATTTAGGGCACTCTAAACCACCACGTCGCCAGCCCCAGGAACGCGAAAAAACCGACACAGTCGGTGACCGTGGTGACGAAGACCGCGGAGGCCACCGCCGGATCGATCTTGAAGCGGTCGAGCACCAGCGGGATGAGGATCCCGGCCAGTGCGGCGGCAAACATGTTGATGATCATCGCCGCCGCGATGATGCCGCCCAGATTGGGGTCGCGGAACCAGAAACCGGCGACCATGCCGATAAGCACCGCGAACACCATGCCGTTGATGAAGCCGACGCCGACCTCGCGCCGAATGATGCGCGCCGCGTTGTAGATGTCGAGGTCCCTGGTCGCCAGCGCGCGCACGGTCACCGTCATGGTCTGCGAACCGGCATTGCCGCCCATGCCGGCGACGATCGGCATCAGCACCGCCAGCGCCACGATATGCTCGATCGTGCGGTCGAACAGGCCGATCACCGAAGCGGCGAGGAAGGCGGTCACAAGGTTGACCAGCAGCCAGGGCACGCGCGAGCGCGACGTGGCGAGCACCGTGTCGGACAGTTCCTCGTCGCCGACGCCGCCCATGCGCAGAAGGTCCTCTTCCGCCTCCTCCTGGATGACGTCGACCACGTCGTCGATGGTCAGCACGCCGACCAGCCGCCCGTTCTCGTCGACCACGGCGGCGGAGAGCAGGTTGTATTGTTCGAACTCCCGCGCCGCCTCTTCCTGGTCCATCGTGGCCGGGATCGCATGCAGGGTCTCATGCATGACCTCCTCGACCTTGACCGCGCGCCTGGTGCGCAGGATCTGGTCGAGGTCGATGGCGCCGAGCAGCTTGAAGCTGGGGTCGATGACGAAGATCTGGCTGAAGCGCTCGGGCAGGTTCCTGTCCTCGCGCATGTAGTCGATGGTCTGGCCGATCGTCCAGAACGGCGGCACGGCGACAAACTCGGTCTGCATGCGCCGGCCGGCGGTCTCTTCCGGATAGTCGAGCGCGCGCCGCAGCCTGATGCGTTCGGTGAAAGGCAGCTGCGACAGGATCTCGTCCTGGTCTTCCTTCTCGAGGTCCTCGAGGATGTAGACGGCGTCGTCGGAATCGAGCTCCTGCACCGCCTGCGCGATCTGCGCATTGGGCAGGTTGTCGACGATGTCGAGGCGGATCGCCTCATCGACCTCGGTCAGCGCGGAGAAATCGAAATCGGAACCGAGCAGCTCGACCAGCGCTCGGCGCTGTTCGGGGTGAAGCGCCTCCAGCACATCGCCGAGCTCCGACTGGTGCAGATCGTCGACTTCGCGCTTGAGGGTGATCGTGTCGCGGTCGGCGATCGCCGCGCCGATCTTGACAAGGAAGGAGGCGCGCACGGCGCCGTCCTCGCCATAGATGTCGGCATGATGCTCCTCGGCGGGCGCGGCGCCGGTCGTCTGTCTGTCCTGCCCTTCCACCAGCGCCTCCCGCAACGAGGAATCCCGAAGTGAGGTCTAGTGCATGATCCCGAAAAGTGGAAACCGCTTTTCTCGGGAAATCCAAACCCTGTGGGGCAGATAGCGCGGCAATAGGATTCGTCTTGGAAAGATGTCGCTCTAGCGCACGGAATAGCCAAGGAAATGTGGCGGTTGTCTTCGACTCGCATCCCACAGGAGCAGCATACGGCACCCGCGCCGCAGGCGCGACAATCGCTTCAGCCGACGCGACAGCGCATGTCGCTGGGGAAAGAGCACCTCTGCCCCATTGAGGCAGAATTGTCATGATGCATGATCCAGCAGGATCAGCGCATCGCTAAACAGTCCGAGGACAAACGCTGCCCTTGAACATCAAGTCCGCAAAGACGAACGAGGGAAATGCCGAGCGGCGCGTTCGCGTGGTCGTCGCCGAGCGCAATCCGTTCGTCGTTTCGGCGCTGCGCGAAATGCTGGAATGCGACGGGCGTTTCGATTTGCTCGGTGCCGTGCACAGCGGCGCGCAATTCCTGGAACTGGCCGCCGCCACGAAATTCGATGTCGCCGTCGTCGGCTGGAAGCTCGCCGATATGGATGGCGCCGACGTCCTCACGGAAGTCCAGAGCCGCGAGCTCGGTGTGCGTATCACGATCTTCTCCAACGACCATGACATCGGCATCCTGAAGCAATGCGTACGCCTTGGCGCGCAGGGCTACTGCTTCCAGTTCGACGATCCGCCGGTGATCTTCGAGACCATCCTTGCGGTCGCGCATGGCCGCATCTGCATCCCCTATATCGACATCAACAAGGTCAACGACACGCCATTGTCGCGGCTCACCGTGCGCGAGCGGGAATTGCTGGCGGTGCTTTCCGACGGCTGGACCAACCTGCAGATCGCGACGCGGACCGGGATTTCCGAGAACACGGTGAAGTATCACCTGAAGAATCTCTACGACAAGCTGGACGTGCGCAACCGCGCCATGGCCGTCGCGCTCTATTCCAGCGAGAAACGCCGCACGTCCAAACCGCCTTTCGGTTAGGCCGCCCGGGTAGGCCAATCGGGTAGGACCAACCCACCCGCAAGGGCCAACAACTTACCCGGCAAGGTGTTGTTGCAAGGCCTCATCGAAACGAAACTGCCTCCACAATCCCAAACGATCGGAGGAGTTTCGCGCATGGCTGGGTTCACGCATCTTTTCATCCCGGGGCCCACCAACATTCCCGAGCAAGTCCGGCAGGCCATGAACCTGCCGATGGAGGATATGCGCGCCGCCTCCTTCCCCGACCTGACCTTGCCGCTGTTCGAGGACATCAAGAAGGTCTTCAAGAACGAGACCGGCCGCGTTTTCATCTACCCCTCCTCCGGCACCGGCGCCTGGGAAGCGGCAATGACCAACGTGCTCAGCCCCGGCGACAAAGTGCTGATGTCGCGCTTCGGCCAGTTCTCGCATCTGTGGGTCGACATGGCCGAGCGCCTCGGCTTCGAGGTCGAAATCATCGACTGCGAATGGGGCACCGGTGTTCCGCTCGAAATCTATGCGGAGCGGCTGAAGGCCGACAAGGCGCATCTTATCAAGGCGGTCTTCTGCACGCAAAACGAGACCGCGACGGGCGTCACCAGCGACGTCGCCGGCTGCCGCGCGACGCTCGATGCCGCGAACCACCCTGCCCTGCTTTTCGTCGACGGCGTGTCCTCGATCGGCTCGATCGACTTCCGCCAGGAGGAATGGGGGGTCGATTGCGCCGTCAGCGGCTCGCAGAAAGGCTTCATGCTGCCGGGCGGCCTCGGTTTCCTGTCGGTCAGCAAGAAGGCGCTGGCCGCCTCGCGCCTTTCGACGCACCGGCGCTGCTTCTTCTCCTTCGAGGACATGATCCGCGCCAACGATGCCGGCTATTTCCCCTACACACCGGCGACTCAGTTGCTGCGCGGCCTGCGCGCCTCGCTCGACCTGATCGAGGAGGAGGGGCTCGACAACATCTTCGCCCGGCACCATCGCCTTGCCGAAGGCGTGCGCAAGGCGGTCGACGCCTGGGGCTTGAAGCTCTGCGCCAAGGCGCCGAAATGGCATTCCGACACGGTCAGCGCCATTATGGTTCCGGAAGGCATCGACAGCGGCGATGTCGTCAAGCGCGCCTACCAGGCCTACCAGACGTCGCTGGGCGGCGGCTTGAACAAGGTGTTCGGAAAAGTCTTCCGCATCGGCCATCTCGGCTGGCTGAACGAGGTGATGGTCTGCGCCTCGCTGTCGGCGGCCGAAATGGCGCTGCTCGATTGCGGCGTGCGCCTCGCGCCCGGCTCGGGCGTGGCCGCGGCGATCGAGCACTTCCGCCGCACGGCCGGCGTCCCTGTCGCCAGGGCGGCGTGAGGAGCAGACCATGAGCCACACCATCAACCATCTGAAGAAGCTGAGACTCCAGCGCAGCGAGCTAGCCGTCCCGGGTTCGAGCCCGGAGATGATCGACAAGGCGGCGAACAGCGCCGCCGACTTCGTCTTCCTCGACATCGAGGATGCGGTCGCGCCGCCCGACAAGGAGCGCGCCCGCAAGAACATCATCCAGGCGCTCAACGACATCGACTGGCGCGCCAAGGGCAAGACAGTCTCGGTGCGCATCAACGGCCTCGACACCCATTACATGTACCGCGACGTCGTCGACGTCATGGAACAGGCCGGCGACCGGCTGGACACCATCCTGGTGCCTAAGGTCGGCGTGCCGGCCGACCTCTATATGGTCGAGGCCATGGTCAACCAGATCGAGATGGCCAAGGGCTTCAAGACCCGCGTCGGCCTCGAAGCGCTGATCGAGACGGCGCTCGGCATGGCCAATGTCGAAGCGATCGCCGCCGCGCCCGGCCGGCTGGAAGCCATGCATTTCGGTGTCGCCGACTATGCCGCCTCAAACAAGGCGCGCACCGTCAACATCGGCGGCCTCAACCCCGATTATCCCGGCGACCAGTGGCATTTCGCGCTGTCGCGCATGACGGTCGCCTGCCGTGCCTATGGCCTGCGCGCCATCGACGGGCCGTTCGGCGATTTCTCCGACCCCGAAGGCTACAAGGCCGCCGCCCGGCGCGCCGCGGCACTCGGCATCGAGGGCAAATGGGCGATCCATCCCTCGCAGATCGCCCTGGCCAACGACGTGTTCTCGCCGCCGGAAAAGGAAGTCACGCGTGCCCGCCGCATCCTCGAAGTGCTGAAGGAAGCGGAAGCGCTCGGCAAGGGCGCCGCCGCCCTCGACGGCAAGATGATCGACGCGGCGTCGGAGCGCATGGCGCGCAACGTGCTGGTGGTCAACGAGGCGATCGAGCGCGCCGGTCAGCAGCACGCTGCCGCGCAATAGAAAAAATACCGGGAGGACAAGATGGACATCCACGAATACCAGGCCAAGGAACTGCTTGCCCGCCACGGCGTGCATGTGCCGCGCGGCGGCCTCGCTTATAGCCCCGAACAGGCGACCTACCGTGCCAGGGAGATCGGCGGCGCGAAATGGGTGCTGAAGGCGCAGGTCCATTCCGGCGCGCGCGGCAAGGCCGGCGGCATCAAGCTCTGCTCGAACGACGAGGAAATCTCCAATGCGGCCGAAGCCATGCTCGGGCGCAAACTGGTGACCCAGCAGACCGGCCCGCGCGGCAAGCTGATCTCGCGCCTCTATCTCGAGGAAGCCGTCGATATCGCGCAGGAGCTCTATCTCGGCTTCGTGCTCGACCGCAAGGAAGAGCGCGTCATGATCGTGGCGTCGGCCGCCGGCGGCATGGAGATCGAGGAGATCGCCGAGACGGCGCCGGATTCGATCATCCGCGCCACCGTCGATCCGGGCGTCGGCATGCAGCGCTTCCAGGCGCGCGAGATCGCCTTCGGCCTCGGGCTCGAGGACAATCTGATCGGCAAGGCGACTGAAACCATCCTCGGCTGCTACCGGGTGTTCCGCGACTACGACGCCACGATGCTGGAGATCAATCCGCTGGTGGTGACGCGCGACGGCAGCCTCGTCGCGCTCGATGCCAAGATGTCCTTCGACGAGAACGCGCTGTTTCGCCGCCCGGAAATCTCCGAGCTGCGCGACAAGAGCCAGGAAGACCCGCGCGAGACCTTCGCCAGCGACCGCGGCCTCTCCTATGTGGGCTTGGACGGCAATATCGGCTGCATCATCAACGGCGCCGGCCTCGCCATGGCGACGATGGACATGATCAAGATCGCCGGTGGCGAGCCGGCCAATTTCCTCGACATCGGCGGCGGCGCCTCGCCCGAACGGGTGGCGAAATCCTTCCGCGCGGTGCTCGGCGACAAGAATGTGGAGGCCATCCTGGTCAACATCTTCGCCGGCATCAACCGCTGCGACTGGGTGGCCGAAGGCGTCATCAAGGCGATCCGCGAGGTCGGCGTCGATGTGCCGCTGGTGGTGCGCCTTTCCGGGACCAAGGTCGAGGAGGGGCGCAAGATCCTGGCCGATTCCGGCGAGGCGGTGATCGTCGCCGACACACTGGCCGAAGCCGCCGAAAAGGCCGTCGCGGCCTGGCGCGAAGCCACCAAGAACAAAAAAGCAGCCTGAGGGAGGTCGAGAAATGGCAATCCTGCTCAACCGCAGCACGCGCGTCATCGTGCAAGGGTTCACCGGCAAGATCGGCAGCTTCCATGCCGATGACATGAAGCGCTACGGCACCAAGCTGGTCGGCGGCGTCACCCCCGGCAAGGGCGGCCAGACGCATCTCGGCCTGCCTGTCTTCAACACCGTCAAGGGCGCGGTGCGCGAGACCCGCGCCGAGGCGAGCATCGTCTTCGTGCCGCCGCCCTTCGCCGCCGATTCGATCATGGAGGCGGCGGACGCCGGGATAAAACTCTGCGTCTGCATCACCGACGGCATCCCCTCGCAGGACATGATGCGGGTCAAGCGCTACATGCGCCGCTACCGCTTCGAGGACCGCATGCGGCTGGTCGGCCCGAACTGCGCCGGCGTCATCACCCCCGGGCAGGCGCTGATGGGCATCATGCCGGGCAGCATCTATCTGCCCGGACGCGTCGGCATCGTCGGCCGCTCCGGCACGCTGGGTTACGAGGCGGCCTCGCAGATGAAGGCGCTCGGCATCGGCGTGTCGACCAGCGTCGGCATCGGCGGCGATCCCATCAACGGCTCGTCCTTCAAGGACATCCTGCAGCTCTTCGAGCGGGACGACGACACCGACGCCGTGGTGATGATCGGCGAGATCGGCGGCCCGCAGGAAGCCGAAGCCGCGATCTGGGCGCGCGACAATATGCGCAAGCCCCTGATCGCCTACATCGCCGGGCTTTCCGCACCGAAAGGAAGGCGCATGGGCCATGCCGGCGCGATCATCTCCGCCTTCGGCGAGTCGGCGCAGGAAAAGGTCGAGATTCTCAAGGAAGCCGGCGTCGTCATCGTGCCGACCCCCGCCTCCTTCGGCGAAGTGGTGGCCGATACGCTGGCGGGGACGAAGAAGGCGGCTTGATCGGTCCAGCCTGACGGCTTTGGAATGGTTGGGAATTCCAGGCGGTGGCGGTCTTCATGACCCGCCGCCGCTTTCGTTTGGCGAGCAAGACGCACGACAGTCGCCTGCCAGCGCCGGATTCCATTGGCTTTTGGGGAGATTTTGGTGCGGTCGAGAAGACTCGAACTTCCACGGGTTGCCCCACAGCGACCTCAACGCTGCGCGTCTACCAATTCCGCCACGACCGCACGTGGTAGGAGCCGGAACCGTCCGGCTCGGGGCCTGTAGCAAATCGTCTCCGGCGAAACAAGTGCGCTGGGCGGAATATTCGCTCATGCATGTCGCCCAAAAGTGCGCAGCGGTTTTGGGCGCACGACATGCATCGGACAAAGTGGCTGGCATAATGCCTTGCAACCGCGCAATGAGGCTGCCGAACTGGACGTTTCGGCCGTTTGCCGCCATATGAAGGGAAATGCATGTCGCCCAAAAGTGCAAAGCGGTTTTGGGATGACATGCATGAGCTAGAACCGATCATGCCATGACAGAACGCAGCCAGATCGCCACGTCGTTCCTGCCCCTGCCCGGCTCGGCGCCGGTCGAATGGGTGATAGAGTCCGGCCTGACCACTTATCCCGACGCGCTCGCCTTCATGGAGGCTCGCGCCGAAGCGATCCGCAGCGGCGCGGCAGGCGAAATGGTCTGGCTGGTCGAGCATCCGCCGCTCTACACCGCCGGCACCAGCGCCCGCATCGAGGATCTTATTGACCCCGACCGGTTCCCGGTCTTTGCCGCGGGCCGCGGCGGCGAATACACCTATCACGGCCCCGGCCAGCGCGTGGCCTATGTCATGCTCGACCTGAAACGCCGGCGCGAGGACGTCCGCGCTTTCGTCGCCGCGCTCGAGCAATGGATCATCGGCACGCTTGCCGCCTTCAACGTGCGCGGCGAGCGGCGCGAGGACCGCGTCGGCGTCTGGGTGGTGCGGCCGGATCGCCCTGCCCTGCAGGACGGCTCACCCGCCGAGGACAAGATCGCGGCAATAGGCATCCGGCTGCGGCGCTGGGTGAGCTTCCACGGCATCGCCATCAATGTCGAACCGGAACTCGGCCATTTCAGCGGCATCGTGCCCTGCGGCGTTTCGGACCACGGCGTGACCAGCCTTGTCGATCTCGGCCTGCCCGTCACCATGGCAGATCTTGATCTGACGCTGAAATCCGCCTTCGAGGATGTGTTCGGGCCTGCCGCAGTTTCGGTCGCCGAGCCTGCTCGCAAGGCCGGCTGAACGTCGCTCCGCCTGGAGTGTGTTGAGATTCAGGTCAGGCCGGACTCATCTGAATATCAACATGCTCTACATCAGCTGCGCGGATGCCCACAGCATCCCGTAGCCATGGATGACAAAGACGGCGAGCAGCGCGCTGGCCATGGCCAGCCGGTCGAAGGTCTTGATCGGCTTCAGCTCGTGTCGGGGCTTCACGCCGCTGCCCACGGTGATCAGGCTGAGGATCGCGAACACCGCGCCGGCGATCAGCAGGAAGCTCGGCGAAAAACCGGCCCGCCAACCGAGCGCCAGAAGCGCCGAGAGCAGCAGGAAGGACGCCAGCGCGAGTGCTGCCGGACCCGGGCAGATCTGACGCAGCACCTGGCCGCCGTCGAATTTCCACACCGGCACCAGATTGGCGATGTTGAACAGCGATGCACAGCCGGCGAGCGTTGCCAGGAGCATGGCGACAAGCCGATGTCCCTCGCCGTTGGCGAAACCGCTGGCAGCGATCAGCACCGGCACCAGGAAAGCGGAGAAGCCTGCGCCCATAAGCGCCACGAAAGCGACCTCGAAGCGGCTGTCATAGGGCCTGCCGCCGATGGCGATGCCGCCAAGCAGCGGAATGAAGATCATCCGTGCCCGGCGATGCCCCGTCAGCCGGAAGGCCGCCATGTGGCCGAGCTCGTGCAGGGCGACCACCGAGGTCAGGATCGCGGCAAGGGCCAGGCCGCCGATATTGAGGCCGAAGAACGGCCACAGGATCAGGGCCGAAAGCACGGCAAAGCCGATCTGGCTCAGCGGATGCTCGAACCAGCCACCCTTGCGATACGTGCCGGTAGCCGCCCAGACGTCCAGCTTGCCGAGCTCGCGGCGCATGGCGAAGAAACGGAAGACCAGGAACGCGACGCCGCGGTAGCGATCGGTTTGAGTAAGCGTGACCCGCGTCGCATCACCCTCGGGTACGAGTTCGGCGGTCTCGCGATAGTTTGCCCAGAACGACGGATCGAGCGCAGTGTCCTCGATAACCCGCATCGAAAAGCGGCTGCCTTCCCTCACATCCTCGAACCGCGCCTTGCGTTCGATCGGCCGGCCGTCGCGCCCTTCCCAGGACAGCTTGATCAGCGCCGTCCCCTCGCCGTCCAGCGGCCCGGCGGAAAGGATCTCGCCGGACCATCCGGCGTTGCCGCCGAACGGCCACAGCGCCTTCCAGAGGCGATCGCGGTCGGCCTTGATCACGCGGCTGACCGTCACCGTGCGCAGTCCTAGCGGCACGGTCATCAAAAGAAAGATCAGTCCGAGATTGCCGGCCACGAGGGTGACCGTGACGATGACCGACACCGAATTCGCTCCCTGTCTTGAGGGAACAACCTAGCGTCGGCGCGGCCAAGAAAGACTTAACAACAAGGGCGGGCTCTTGCCCGTCCCAGGGCGGGCCTTGCCCCGTCCCAGGGCGGGCCGTTGCCCGTCCCGGCAGCGGCTAGGCCGCCCGATCACATGGCGCCGATCCAGATCGCCATGGAAACGAGGAAGGTGCTCATGCAAACCAGCGAGACGACATCCTGAACCAGATCAGACATAACTCTCTCCGTTGTTAGTATGTTCGTAATTTGTTCTAATTTTGTTCGAATGTCAACGGTCGCCACGCACCGCGCCGAACGAATCCGGGCCGTCCATTTCTGCAGGGTTAAGGAAAGGTTAGCGCACGATTGGGGGTATTTGCGCAGAGCCAGGCCGAGCCGAGATTCGGATCGGCTGAGCCGAGGATGGCGGGTTCCGAGAACCGGCCTACGCCGGCCGTAGCCTTCATGGAGCCGGAGACACTTATGAGGGCTTCCGCCGGCGAAGGCCGGAAGCTGCCATCCGCAGGCCAGCCTCATCCGAATATCGGCTTGGCCTTAGAGCGGCACGACCTTACCCTCGGCCAGCGTCACGCGCCGGTCCATGCGCGAGGCCAGCTCATGGTTGTGGGTGGCGATCAGCGCCGCGAGGCCGGACTGCCTGACCAGCGCCTCCAGCGCATCGAAGACGTAGGAGGCTGTGACCGGATCGAGGTTGCCGGTCGGCTCGTCGGCCAGCAGCACCAGCGGCGCATTGGCGACGGCGCGGGCAATGGCGACGCGTTGCTGCTCGCCGCCGGATAGCTCGGCCGGCCGGTGCTGCGCGCGCTTGCCGATCTGCATGTAGTCGAGAAGCTGGGCTGCCCGCTCCGAAGCGTCCTTGGAGGAAAGCCCCTTGATCAGCTGCGGCATCATGATGTTCTCGAGCGCCGAGAACTCCGGCAGCAAATGATGGAACTGGTAGACGAAGCCGACATCGTTGCGGCGGATCGCGGTGCGCTCCTCGTCCGACAGCCGGCCGCAGGCACGGCCGGCGAGGATCACGTCGCCCGCATCGGGCCGCTCCAGCAGCCCCGCCGTATGCAGCAGCGTGGACTTGCCGGTGCCCGACGGCGCCACCAGCGCCACCATCTCGCCGCGTCGCAGCGAAAAGTCGGCGCCGTTCAGAATGGTGAGCTTGCGCGGCCCCTGGACGTAGTGCCGCTCGACGCCCTTCAGCTCGATAATGGCCTCGGCCATCATTCGTACCTCAAGGCTTCGACCGGATCGAGCCGGGCGGCCCGCCAGGCCGGGAACACCGTCGCCAGGAACGACAGGGCCAGCGCCATGATGACGACATAGGTCGTCTCGCGCGGATCCATCTTCGCCGGCAGTTGGCTGAGGAAATAGAGCTCGGGGTTGAACAGGATCTTGCCGGTCATCCAGGAGAAGAACTGGCGGATCGATTCGATGTTGAGGCAGATGACGACGCCGAGCAGCACGCCGGCGATGGTCCCGGTGACGCCGATCGCCGCCCCCGTCATCAGGAAGATGCGCAAGATCGCGCCGCGCGAGGCGCCCATCGTGCGCAGGATGGCGATGTCGTGGCCTTTGTCCTTCACCAGCATGATGAGGCCGGAAATGATGTTGAGCGCCGCCACCAGCACGATCAGCGTGAGAATCATGAACATGACGTTGCGCTCGACCTGCAGCGCCGAGAAGAAGGTCTCGTTGCGCTGGCGCCAGTCGACGAGATCGACCGGCCGCTGCGCCGCCTGCTCGACCAGCGGCTTCAGCGCGTCGACATTGTCGGGATTGTCGACATAGATCTCGATGGTCTGCGCGCGGCCGTCCATGTTGAAATAGAGCTGCGCTTCGGAGAACGGCATATAGACGATCGAGCTGTCATATTCCGACATGCCGACCTCGAAGATCGCCGCCACCTTATAGCCCTTCATGCGCGGCGTGGTGCCGAGCGGTGTCACGTCGCCGTCCGGCGAGATCAGCGTGATCGTGTCGCCGAGCACCAGTCCGAGGCTTTCCGCCATACGCTTGCCGATCGCCACGCCGTCGCCGGTGTCGAAACCGTCGAGCGTGCCCTGCTTGATGTTGTTTGCGACGATCGAAATCTTGCCGAGGTCCTCACCGCGGATGCCGCGCACCAGCGCGCCCGTGCCGCCGCCGACATTGCCTTGCGCCAGCACCTGGCCGTCGATCAGCGGGATGGCGTATTTGACGCCCGCGACACCGTTGATGCGGCTCGCCACCTGGGCGTAGTCCTCCAGCGGCGAATCGAGCGGCTGCACGATGAGGTGACCGTTGACGCCGAGGATGCGTGTCAGCAGCTCGGCGCGAAAACCGTTCATCACGGCCATGACGACGATCAGCGTCGCGACGCCGAGCATGATGCCGAGGAAGGAGATCGAAGCGATGACCGAGATCACCGTTTCCTTGCGGCGCGAGCGCAGATAGCGCCAGGCCACCATGCGCTCGAAGCCGGAGAAAGCGCCCGCCGCTGACCTGGCCGCTGCCGCCGGTTCACTCATGCGGCGACACCCAAGCGCTTCTTGGCTTCCGCGATCGGCAGTGTGGCACGCTCGCCCGACTTGCGGTTCTTGATCTCGACCTCGCCGGCGGCCACGCCGCGCGGTCCGACGATCACCTGCCACGGCAGGCCGATCAGATCCGCGGTGGCGAACTTGCCGCCGGGCCGCTGGTCGGTGTCGTCATAGAGCACGTCCTTGCCGGCCGAAGTGAGCGCCGCATAAAGCTCGTCGCAGACGCGGTCGCATTCGGCGTCGCCGACCTTCATGTTGATCAGGCCGATATCGAAGGGCGCCACCGCCTCCGGCCAGATGATGCCGTTCTCGTCATGGCTCGCCTCGATGATCGCCGCGACCAGCCGCGACGGACCGATGCCGTAGGAGCCGCCCGAGGCGTAATGGTCCTTGCCGTCGGGTCCAGTCACCTTGGCGCCCATGGGCTTGGAGTATTTCTCGCCGAAGTGGAAGATGTGGCCGACCTCGATGCCGCGCGCCGAGACCTGCTCGCTTGGCGGAACGTTCGCCCAGGCCGCCTCGTCATGCATCTCGTCGGTGGCGGCATAAGGCGTCGTCCACTTCTTCACGATGTCGCCGATCTCGGCATCGTTGGAGAAGTTGGTGCCGGCGCCCGGCACGTCGAGCGACAGATAGGCGCGGTCGCAGAACACCTGGCTCTCGCCGGTGTCGGCCAGGATGATGAACTCATGGCTGAGATCGCCGCCGATCGGGCCGGTGTCGGCGCGCATCGGAATGGCCTGCAGGCCCATGCGTGTGAACGTCCTGAGATAGGAGACGAACATGCGGTTGTAGGCGGCCCTGGCGCCCTCGAAATCGAGGTCGAAGGAATAGGCGTCCTTCATCAGGAATTCCCTGCTGCGCATGACGCCGAAGCGCGGGCGCACCTCGTCGCGGAACTTCCACTGGATGTGGTAGAGGTTGAGCGGCAGGTCCTTGTAGGACTTCACATAGGCGCGGAAAATCTCGGTGACCATCTCTTCATTGGTCGGCCCGTAGAGCATGTCGCGATCCTGGCGGTCCTTGATGCGCAGCATCTCCTTGCCATAGTCGTTGTAACGGCCGCTTTCTCGCCACAGATCCGCCGACTGGATGGTCGGCATCAGGATTTCCAGCGCGCCGGCGCGGTTCTGTTCCTCGCGGATGATCTGGCAGACCTTGTCCAGCACGCGCTTGCCCAGCGGCAGCCACGAAAAGCTGCCCTGCCCCTGCTGCCGGATCATGCCGGCGCGCAGCATCAGCCGGTGCGAGACGATTTCGGCCTCGCGGGGATTTTCTTTAAGAATGGGCAGGAAATAGCGCGACAAACGCATGGACTGGTCCGTGAGTGAAAATGGCGGCGCGGGAATCGGCGCAACCGAGGCTGCTTGCCCGGGCTTCATAGCCATTTCATGGCCGAATGGAAACCCGAGTGCCCCAAAGTATCGGGGCCTTCTGCACCTTACCCAAAAGGCGATTTTGGCTGCAAAGTGCCGCAAATGGCTTTTTGATCGATTCACAAGCAAGCCCTGCCGCACTATTGTGCAGTGCAGCACGATATTGCCTGTTTCGAGGCAAAATTCTTCGTGACATTTTCACCTGCCTTGGTCTAGTGTGCGCCGATAACCGAGAGGGCGGAGAAAAATCTGCTCTCCTACGCGGTCAAAGTCTTGGGAGGATGCGATCTAGGCGCGGTAACTCGCTGCCGCCGGACACCGGAAACGGATCGGACGCGTTTAAATTGCAAGGCCTTGTGCCTTGCATTTTTTTTGTGCAATCATCTGCTTAGCACAACCATCTGCCAAACAGCTCAGGCGTGATTAGCCGTCGAAATCGGAAGCCGGCTTCCGATTTCGACCTCGGCGCGAGTATGCTGCTCAATACTTGCGGAAACTGTGTTGTCGCCTTCAGTGACTGGCGTCCGGCGTGAAGTCCGGCATGATCCGTATGACGTCGTCGAAGCTGAACCCCAGGCCCATCGTCAGGCCGTAGAGGATGCCCATCACGACCACCGTCACGATCGTCGCGCGGATGAAGGCGCGCAGCATATGCGGGCCCCGCGGCGCGCTGGAAACGGTGCCAAGCGTGACATCCTGGTCGTCGTCCTGCGTGCGCAGGCTGAACGGAAGAACAACGAACAGCACCAGCCACCAGGTGACGAAGAACAGCGCGGCGAACAGAATCCAATTCATGCCTGCTCCAGTTCGACGAGCGTGCCGAAGAAATCCTTGGGATGCAGGAACAGCACCGGCTTGCCATGCGCGCCGATCTTCGGATTGCCGTCGCCCAGCACGCGTGCGCCGCTTTGCTTCAAATGATCGCGGGCGGCCAGGATATCGTCGACCTCGTAGCAGACGTGATGCATGCCGCCGGACGGATTCTTCTCAAGGAACGCGGCGATGGGCGATGCCTCGCCCAGCGGCTCCAGCAACTCGATCTTGGTGTTGCCGACATCGACGAACACCACGCTCACACCATGCTCCGGCAGCGCCTGCGGCTCGCTCAACCGCGCGCCCAGTGTATCGCGATAGGCGACCATTGCCGCGGCCAGATCCGGCACGGCAAGCGCGACATGGTTCAGGCGTCCAAGCATTGGCGGTTTCCCTAGGCAGTAGGCAGTAGGCAGTAGGCAGTAGGCAGTAGGCAGTAGAGAAGAAGCAAATTTGGCGAGCTAAAAAGCAATCGCTTTCCTACTGCCTACTGCCTACTGCCCTACCCTTCATCTCGTCACAAACACAGTCACCAGCGGCTTCTTGCCCCAGGCTTCGTTGGCGGCAGCGCGCACGGCACGGCGCACCGCTTCCTGCACCAGGTCGAGGTCTTTTCGGCGCTGGCGTGGAATGGAGTCCACCGCGCCGATTGCCGCATCGAGCATCAGGTCTTCCAGCGTCTCGCCGCTGGCATCGGCCTCGGCGACGCCGATCGCCACCAGGTCGGGGTCTCCGGCAAGCTCATATTTGTCGTCGAGCACGACATTGACGGCGACATGGCCGGCGAAGGAAAGCTTGCGGCGGTCGCGTATGCCCATCGCCTGGTCGGTGCCGATCAGCGAGCCATCCTTGTAGAGCCGGCCGAACGGCACCTGATCGATGATCGTCGCCGGGCCGGGCCAGAGTCTGAGCATGTCGCCGTCGCGCACCTGCGCCACCTGGCCGATGCCCGACATCGACATCAGCGAGCCCTGCGCCACCAGATGCGCCGCCTCGCCATGCACGGGAACGCCGATCTGCGGCCGGACCCATTCATACATCTTGCGCAACTCGCTGCGGCGCGGATGGCCCGAGACATGCACCAGCGCATCGCCGTCCTCGATGATCTTCATGCCGAGATCGATCAGCCGGTTCTTGATCTCGAGGATCGCCTTCTCGTTGCCGGGAATGGTGCGCGACGAAAACACAACGGTATCGCCGGCCGTCAGCGCCACCGACTTCATCTCGTCGCGTGAGAGCTTGGCGAGCGCGGCCAGCGGCTCGCCCTGGCTGCCGGTGCAGATGATCACCAGGTTCTCGCGCGGGATATAGCCGTAGTCTTCCTCGGCGATGAACTCCGGCAGGCCATCCATGTAGCCGAGCTCGCCCGCCACATCGATGACGCGCTTCAGCGAGCGGCCGAGCACCAGGCATTGCCGGCCGGCATCGCGTGCCGCCCTGGCGATCGAGACGATGCGCCCGACATTGGAGGAGAAGGTGGTGACGGCAACGCGCCCCTTGGCTTTCTCGATGACGCCCTTGAGGCCTTCGCCGACCGCGACTTCCGAGGGCGACTCCCCTTCCCTCAACGCGTTGGTGGAATCGCAGATCAGCGCCAGCACGCCCTTGTCGCCATAGGCGCGGAAACGCGCCTCGTCGGTCTTCGGGCCGACCGTCGGCGCCGGGTCTATCTTCCAGTCGCCGGTGTGGATGACGGTGCCGGCGGGCGTGGTGATCGCCAGCGACATCGGTTCGGGGATCGAATGCGCCACTGGAATGGCCTCGATCTCGAACGGCCCGACGGTGAATGTCTCGCCGGCCCGGTAGATCGACGCCGGAATCTTCGGGGCATTCTGCTCGCCCTGCCGCTTGGCCTCGAGCAGGCCGGCGGTGAACGGCGTCATCCAGACAGGGACTTTAAGCTTCGGCCAGATATCGAGCAGCGCGCCGTAATGGTCCTCATGCGCATGGGTTATGACGATGCCGCGCAGGCCGTCGAGATTCTCCTCGATGAAGCGTGTATCGGGCAGGATGAGATCGACGCCGGGATGTGCCGAGTCAGGAAAGGTGACGCCGACATCGACGATGATCCATTCGCGCGCGTCGGCAGGCCCATAGCCGTAAAGGGCGAAGTTCATGCCGATCTCGCCAACGCCGCCCAGCGGCGCGAAAACGAGCTCGGCGTTTTCCTTATTCGCCATGAATTCTTTCCTTCCTGGTCGTCAGACCAAGCCGTTGGAGCAATTCCGGGAAAAGCGTGTCACGGTTTTCCGTTCGGAATTGCGCAAAACAAAATTATACTCGAGCCGAGGCGACAGCGCCGAAATGCACGTCGCCGGCCGCGATCGTCAAAACCGATCCCTCATCGTCGCGGATCACGAAACGGCAGTCCTCGTCAATGGTCTCGAAGACGCCGCGCACCACATTGCCGTCAACTCTGACAGCAACCTCGCCGCCGAGGCCCGCTGCGCGGCCAAGCCAGCGCTTTCTGATGGCATCGAGCCCGCGCCCGTCATCCCACAGCCGGGCATTCTCGCTCCAGGCATCCGAAAGCGCCAGGAACAGGGTTTCGGCGTCGCACTGGGCACCCAATGCCTGCAGTGATGTCGCCGGATAAGGCAGATCTTCCGGGTAGGCCACGACATTGACGCCGATGCCGACGGCGACCGCGAAGCGGCCGCCTTCCAGCATCGCCGATTCCAGCAATATGCCGGCGAGCTTGGCGCCCGAGGCCAGCACGTCGTTCGGCCATTTCAGCTCGAAACGGTTGCGGCCCTGGCTCGCGCCGTCGACGGCGACGGCGATCCGGCCCTTCGGCACGACGGCGTCGAGCGCGTCGGCCAGCGCCAGCCCCGCGACAAAGCCGAGCGTCGCGGCAAGCCGCAGCTCGCCGCCCGGAACCAGAAGCAGCGTCGCCGCAAGATTGCCTTCGGGTGTGGCCCAGACACGGCCACGGCGGCCGCGGCCGCTTTCCTGCTTCTTCGAAACGACCCAGAGCTTGCCGGGATCGCCGGCGCGCGCGTGTTCCAGCGCCAGCGCGTTGGTCGAGCCGACGCTGTCATGCGCTTCGAGCCGGAACCCATCCGACGCCGCGGTTGGAGCCAGTCGAAATGCCATCCCGTCAGAAGAAAGTCTTGGCGGCGGCTTCGGCATAGCTGCCGATCGGCCCGCCGATCAGCACGTAGAACAGCACGAAGGCGCCGCTGACGCCGAGCACCAGGCGCAGCTCGCTGGCCATCGGCACGAAACCGCCGACCGGCTCGTCGAACCACATGATCTTGATGATGCGCAGATAGTAGTAGGCGCCTACCACCGAGGCCAGCACGCCGATGATCGCCAGCGCGTAGAGATGCGCGTTGATGGCGGCCAGGAACACGTACCACTTCCCCCAGAAACCGGCGAGCGGCGGAATACCGGCCAGCGAGAACATCAGGATGGTGAGGATGGTGGCCATGATCGGGTTGGTCGAGGAAAGGCCGGCGAGATCGGCGATCTGCTCGACATTGCCCTCCTTGCGCCGCATGGCGAGGATGAAGGCGAAGGTGCCGAGCGTCATCACCAGATAGATCAGCATGTAGATGGCGACGCCGCGCACGCCGGCCTGGCTGTTGGCGGCAAGGCCGACCAGCGCGTAGCCCATATGGCCGATCGAGGAATAGGCCATCAGGCGCTTGATGTTGGTCTGGCCGATGGCCGCGAAGGCGCCGAGCGCCATCGAGGCGATCGAGATGAAGACGACGATCTGCTGCCAGTCCGAAGCGATCGGCTTGAAGGCGCCCATGGTGACGCGCACGATCAGCGCCATCGCCGCCATTTTCGGCGCGGCGGCCAGGAAGGCGGTGATCGGCGTCGGCGCACCCTCGTAGACGTCCGGCGTCCACATATGGAACGGCACGGCCGAGATCTTGAAGGCAAGGCCGGCGAGCACGAACACCAGACCGAAGACGAGGCCAAGCTGGCGCTCGCCGCTGGAGAGCGCCGTCGCGATCTCCTGGAAACCGGTATTGCCGGTGTAGCCGTAGACGAGGCTGATGCCGTAGAGCAGCATGCCCGACGACAGCGCGCCGAGGACGAAATATTTCAGGCCCGCCTCGGTCGAACGCAGATTGTCGCGGTTGATCGCCGCGAGCACGTAGATCGCCAGCGACTGCAGTTCGAGCCCGAGATAGAGCCCGATCATGCCGTTGGCCGAGATCATCAACAGCATGCCGAGCGTGCAGAGCAGGATAAGAACCGGGAATTCGAACTTGTCGAAATGCTCCTGGCGGGCGAAGCGCATCGACATGACCAGCGACACCGCGGAGCCGATCAGCGCCAGCATCTTCATGAAGGCGCTGAAGGAATCCTGGACGAAGGCGCCGCCATAGGCATCGCCCCGTCCGCCGGAGAAAGCGAGCCACAGGCCGGCCACCACCAGCACTATGACGGCCAGGCCGGTCACGGTCATGGTGTTGTTGGAGCGCGAATAGGCTCCGATCATCAGGAGCACCAGCGCGCCGACGGCCAGGATCAGTTCCGGCGTCGAGAGCGAAAGGCTGGAGAGAAGGTCCGGCGTCATGGTCTATTCCCCAGTCAGTTCGCCGCCGCGGTCTGCGCGGAATTGATGGATGCGGTGACGTTGGTGACGAGCGTCTTGACCGAAGCGGCTGTCGCGTCGAACACCGGCGCCGGGTAGACGCCGAAGAAGATCACCAGCACCACCAGCGGATAGACGATCGCCTTCTCGCGCGGCGACAGATCGAGCAGGTTCTTCAGGCTGTCCTTGGTCAGCGCGCCGAAGATCACCCGGCGATAGAGCCACAGCGCATAGGCCGCCGACAGGATGACGCCGGTGGCGGCGAAGAACGCCACCCAGGTGTTGACCTTGAACACGCCGAGCATGGTCAGGAATTCGCCGATGAAGCCGCTGGTGCCCGGAAGGCCGACATTGGCCATGGTGAAGATCATGAACACGGTGGCGTATTTCGGCATGTTGTTGACGAGGCCGCCATAGGCGTCGATCTCGCGCGTATGCATGCGGTCGTAGATGACGCCGACGCACAGGAACAGCGCGCCCGAGACGAGGCCGTGGCTGAGCATCTGGAAGATCGCGCCCTGCACGCCTTCCTGGTTCATCGCGAAGATGCCCATGGTGACGAAGCCCATGTGGGCTACCGACGAATAGGCGATCAGCTTCTTCATGTCCTCCTGCATCAGCGCCACCAGCGAGGTGTAGATGATGGCGACGACCGAGAGCGTGAACACCAACGGCGCGAACATCGCCGATGCCTCCGGGAACATCGGCAGCGAGAAGCGCAGGAAGCCGTACCCTCCCATCTTCAGGAGGATGCCGGCCAGGATGACCGAACCGGCGGTCGGCGCCTCGACGTGGGCGTCGGGCAGCCAGGTGTGCACCGGCCACATCGGCATCTTCACCGCGAAGGAGGCGAAGAAGGCGAGCCACAGCCAGGTCTGCATGCTGGCAGGGAAATTATGCGTCAAAAGCGTCGGGATATCGGTGGTTCCCGACTGGAAGAACATCGCCATGATGGCGAGCAGCATCAGCACCGAACCGGCGAGCGTATAGAGGAAGAACTTGAACGAGGCATAGACACGGCGCTTGCCGCCCCAGACGCCGATGATGATGAACATCGGGATCAGGCCGGCCTCGAAGAAGACGTAGAACAAGACGATGTCGAGCGCGCAGAACACGCCGATCATCAGCGTCTCGAGGATCAGGAAGGCGATCATATAGGCCTTGACCCGCTTCTCGATCGCTTCCCAGGAGGCCAGGATGCAGAACGGCATCAGGAAGGTGGTCAGGATGACGAACAGCATCGAAATGCCGTCGACGCCCATGTGGTAGGAGATGCCCGAATCCAGCCAGGCGTGTTTCTCGACGAACTGGAAGCCGGCCTGCGAATTGTCGAAGCCCGTCCAGATGAACAGCGAGATGACGAAGGTGAACGCCGTCGTGATAAAGGCGATGGCGCGGATGTTGCGGCGCGCGTTCTCATTGTCATCGTTGATGAACAGGATGAGCAGAACACCAACCAGCGGCAGGAAGGTGACCAGCGAGAGGATTGGCCAGTCGGTCATCAGAGCATCATCCAGGTGACGAGAGCGGCCACGCCGATCAGCATGGCGAAGGCGTAGTGATAGAGGTAGCCGGTCTGCAGCTTGACGACCCGGTTGGTGACGTCGACGACGCGCGCCGAGATGCCGTCCGGACCGAGCCCGTCGATGATCGTGCCGTCACCGGTCTTCCACAGGAAGCGGCCGAGGCGCTTGGCCGGCTGCACGAACAGGAAGTCGTAGAGCTCGTCGAAATACCACTTGTTTAGCAGGAAGGTGTAGAGGCCGCGATGCTGCGCCGCCAGTTCCTTCGGCGCCTCCGGCTTGCGGATATAGAACTGCCAGGCGACCAGCAGGCCGATCACCATGGCGACGAACGGCGCCAGTTCCACCCAGAGCGGCAATTCGTGGATCTCGTGCAGGATGTGGTTGTCCGGCAGCGTGAACAGCGACGCCTTCCAGAACTCGGCATAACCCTCG
The DNA here is from genome assembly GCF_006442775.1 of Mesorhizobium sp. B2-4-6. Taxonomy (NCBI): domain Bacteria; kingdom Pseudomonadati; phylum Pseudomonadota; class Alphaproteobacteria; order Hyphomicrobiales; family Phyllobacteriaceae; genus Mesorhizobium; species Mesorhizobium sp. B2-4-6. The sequence goes on along the minus strand of NZ_VFVI01000001.1, from coordinate 1,143,230 downwards.
CCGATGAAGGCGCCGTGGAAGATGATACCCGCGAACAGCGCGCCGGCGGCCAGCACATAGAGCGGAACCAGCATCACAGGCGGCGATTCATGGACATGGTGCATGACCTCGTGGCTGGCGCGCGGCTCGCCGTGGAAGGTCATGAAGATCAAGCGCCAGGAGTAGAAGCTGGTGAAGCAGGCGGCGACCACCAGCAGGATAAAGGCGAAGCCGGCGACCGCATTGTGGCTGGCGAAGGAGGTTTCGATGATGGCGTCCTTGGAGAAGAAGCCGGCGGTGCCGATCACCGTCGCCGGAATGCCGACGCCGGTCAGCGCCAGTGTGCCGATGACCATCATCCAGTAAGTCTTCGGGATCAGATTGCGAAGGCCGCCCATCTTGCGCATGTCCTGCTCATCGGAGACAGCGTGGATGACCGAGCCGGAGCCGAGGAACAGCAGCGCCTTGAAGAACGCGTGCGTGAACAGGTGGAAGATCGCCGCGCCATAAGCGCCGACGCCGAGCGCCACGAACATATAGCCGAGCTGCGAGCAGGTCGAATAGGCTATGACGCGCTTGATGTCGTTCTGGACCAGGCCGACCGTCGCCGCGAAGAAGGCGGTGAAGGCGCCGATGAAGGTGACGACGGTCAGCGCCGTATGCGACAGCTCGAACAGCGGCGAGAGCCTTGCCAGCATGAACACGCCGGCGGTCACCATGGTCGCCGCGTGGATGAGCGCGGAGACCGGCGTCGGGCCTTCCATGGCGTCCGGCAGCCAGGTGTGCAGCGGCACCTGCGCCGACTTGCCCATGGCGCCCATGAAGAGCAGCAGGCAGACCACGGTCAGCGCCGACTGCTTGTCGAGCGCGTGGCCGAGGAAAGTGAGCACGGCAGCGCCCGCCGGCGCGCCTTCGGCCGGCAGGAAGGAGGCCGCATTGGCGAAGATGGTGCCGAGATTGACCGAGCCGAACAGCACGAACACCCCGAAGATGCCGAGCGCGAAGCCGAAGTCGCCGACGCGGTTGACGACGAAAGCCTTGATCGCCGCCGCATTGGCCGACGGCTTCTTGTACCAGAAGCCGATCAAGAGATAGGAGGCAAGACCGACGCCTTCCCAGCCGAAGAACATCTGGATGAGGTTGTCGGCGGTCACCAGCATCAGCATCGCGAAGGTGAACAGCGACAGATAGGCAAAGAAGCGCGGCCGGTTCGGATCGTGGTGCATGTAGCCGATCGAGTAGATATGGACCAGCGCCGACACCGTGTTGACGACGACCAGCATCACCACCGTCAGCGTATCGATCCTCAGCGCCCACGACGCATCGATGCCGCCCGACTGGATCCAGCGCAGCACCGGCACTGTGAACACCTCGCCATGGCCGAAGCCGACGGTGAAGAAGGCGATCCACGACAGCACCGCCGCGATCACCAGGAAGCCGGAGGTGATGTATTCGGAAGCCTTGGCGCCGAGCGAGTTGCCGAACAGGCCGACAATCAGGAAGCCGAGCAGCGGAAGGAAGACGATAGCCTGATACATGATGGTTCCCGTCAACCCTTCATCGCGCTCACGTCTTCGACCGCGATCGAGCCGCGGTTGCGGAAGAAGACGACAAGAATGGCAAGACCGATCGCGGCTTCAGCGGCCGCGACCGTCAGCACGAACAGGGCGAAGATCTGTCCGACGAGATCATGCAGCGCCGCCGAGAACGCGACGAAGTTGATGTTGACCGCAAGCAGGATGAGCTCGACCGACATCAGGATGACGATGATGTTGCGGCGGTTCAGGAAGATGCCGAACACGCCGAGCGTGAACAGGATCGCCGATACGGTCAGATAATGTGCAATGCCGACGACCATCTCAGATACCCTCGCCCGATTTGACCTTGCGGATTTCCATGCCCGTCGCCGGCGTGCGGCCGACCTGCGCGGCGATCGACTGCCGCTTGACGCCTTCCTTGTGGCGCAGCGTCAAGACGATGGCGCCGATCATGGCGACCAGCAGCACCAGGCCGGAAATCTGGAAATAATAGAGATAGTCCGTATAGAGGATGTCGCCGAGCGCCGCCGTGTTGGAGCGCGTGGCGAGATCCGGCGTTGCCTTGGCGACCGTCGAGGCAAGCTGCGGCGCGAATGTGTAGCCGCCGAGCACGACGATCAGCTCCGCCGCCAGGATCAGCCCGACCAGCGCGCCGATCGGCGCGTATTGCAGCGCGCCCTGCTTCATCTCGGCGAAGTCGACGTCGAGCATCATGACGACGAACAGGAACAGCACCATCACCGCGCCGACATAGACGACGAGCAGGATCATCGCCAGGAACTCGGCGCCGGTCAGCATGAACAGGCCCGCGGCGTTGAAGAAGGTGAGGATCAGGAACAGCACGGAATGCACGGGGTTGCGCGACGAAATGACCATGAAGGCCGACGCCACGGCGATAAAGGCGAAGAGGTAGAAAAAGGCCGCCTCTAGTCCACTCAGCATGGGTTCCCCCGGGTTCCTGTCGGATTGGACATTCGCCCTCTCCGTTGTCTGTGGCTTCGTTCCGCCTCCGGTAGCGAAGCCGCGTGTTCCTTAGACGAGGCCCCTCGCCCCGTCCATGCGTCAAATGTCAGCGATAGGGCGAGTCGAGCGCGATGTTGCGCGCCAGCTCCCGCTCCCAGCGATCGCCGTTCGCGAGCAGCTTTTCCTTGTTGTAGTAGAGCTCCTCGCGCGTCTCGGTCGCGAATTCGAAGTTCGGCCCCTCGACGATGGCATCGACCGGGCAGGCTTCCTGGCAGAAGCCGCAATAGATGCACTTCACCATGTCGATGTCGTAGCGCACGGTGCGGCGCGTGCCGTCATTGCGGCGCGGCCCGGCTTCGATGGTGATGGCCTGCGCCGGGCAGATCGCTTCGCAGAGCTTGCAGGCGATGCAGCGTTCCTCGCCGTTCGGGTAACGGCGCAGCGCATGCTCGCCACGAAAGCGCGGGCTGGTCGGCCCCTTCTCATGCGGATAGTTGATCGTTTCCTTCGGCGCGAAGAACTGGCGCATCGAAAGGAAGAAGGCGCTGACGAAATCCTTCAGCAGCAGCGACTTTGCGGCTTGGGCCAGAGCGGACATCACGCAAACCCCGTGATCTTGAGGAAGGCCGCGGTGGCCACGACCATGAACAGCGAGATCGGCAGGAACACTTTCCAGCCCAGCCGCATCAGCTGGTCGTAGCGGTAGCGCGGCACGAAAGCCTTCACCATCGAGAACATGAAGAACATCAGGCAGATCTTCAGCACGAACCAGATAACGCCCGGCACCCAGGTGAAGGGCGCGAAGTTGAACGGTGGCAGCCAGCCGCCGAGGAACAGGATGGTCGCCAGCGCGCACATCAGGACGACGGCGACATACTCGCCGAGGAAGAAGAGCAGGAACGGCGTCGACGAGTATTCGACCATATGGCCGGCGACGAGTTCCGATTCCGCCTCCACAAGATCGAAAGGCGGGCGGTTGGTCTCGGCCAGCGCCGAGATGAAGAACACCACGAACATCGGCAGCAGCGACAGCCAGTGCCAGTCGAGGAAGGTGTTGGGCAGGCCGAGCTTGGTGCCGAGACCGTCCTGCTGCGACATGACGATGTCGGAGAGGTTGAGCGAGCCGACGCAGAGCAGCACGGTGACGATGACGAAGCCGATCGAGACTTCGTAGGACACCATCTGCGCGGCCGAGCGCAGCGCGCCGAGGAACGGGTATTTGGAGTTCGAGGCCCAGCCGCCCATGATCACGCCATAGACCTCAAGCGAGGAGATGGCGAAGACATAGAGGATGCCGACATTGATGTTGGCGATCGCCCATCCCTCGTTGACCGGAATGACCGCCCAGGCCGAGATCGCCAGCACCGCCGACACCAGCGGCGCCAGGAGGAACACGCCCTTGTTGGCGCCCGACGGGATCACCGGCTCCTTGAAGACGAATTTCAGAAGATCGGCAAAGGCCTGCAGCGTTCCCCACGGACCGACGACGTTCGGGCCGCGACGCAATTGCACCGCCGCCCAGATCTTGCGGTCGGCATAGAGCAGGTAGGCGACGCCGATCAGAAGCACGACGATCAGCACGACCGACTTCAGAAGGATCAGCAGCGCCGGCAGCACATAGATTGAGAGGAAGGTGTCCATGCTTATTCCGCCGCCTGCTTGAAGCCGCTCTTGGCCAGCGCCGAGCATTCGGCCATCACGGCCGACGCCCGCGCGATCGGGTTGGTCAGATAAAAGTCCTTCACCGGCGAGGTGAAGGTTCCCTTGTTCAGCCGGCCGCCGAGCTTCGCCGCCTTGGCGACATCGTCGGCGCTGCCCGCCTGCACCTGATCGATGCGGGCGAGATGCGGGAACTCGCCATAGAGCTTGGCGCGCAGCTGCGCCAGCGAATCGAAGGGCAGCTTCTTGCCGAGCACGTCGGAGAGCGCCCGCAGGATCGCCCAGTCCTCGCGCGCCTCGCCAGGGGCGAAGCCGGCGCGGTTGGTCTGCTGCACGCGGCCTTCCGTGTTGACATAGGTGCCGGACTTCTCGGTGTAGGCGGCGGCCGGCAGGATGACATTGGCGCGATGCGCGCCGGCATCGCCATGCGTGCCGATATAGACGACGAAGGCGCCGCCGGTCCTGGCCATGTCGATCTCGTCGGCGCCAAGCAGGAAGAGCACATCGGTATCGCCCAGCATGCCGGCGACATCCTTGCCACCCTCGCCCGGCACGAAGCCGACATCGAGGCCGCCGACTCTTGCCGCGGCGTTGTGCAGCACCGCAAAGCCGTTCCAGTCGGCGGTGACCGCGTTGACGGCGGCCGCGAGCTTTGCCGCCTGGCCGAGCACCGCCGCGCCGTCCGTGCGCGCCAGCGCGCCCTGGCCGACGATGATCAGCGGATGTGTGGCCTTGCTCAGCACCTCGAAGAATTTGCCGTTGCCGTCGGCCAGACCCTTCAGGGATTCGGGGCCGGCGCCGATCAGCTCATAGTCATAGCGGGTGTCGCCGATCTCGCCGATCACGCCGACCGGCAGGTTGCCGACGCGCCAGCGCTTGCGGATGCGGGCATTGAGCACCGAGGCTTCGAAGCGCGGATTGGCGCCGATGATCAGCACCGCGTCGGCCTGCTCGATGCCTTCGATGGTCGGATTGAAGATGTAGCTGGCGCGGCCGAGCGACGGATCGAGCGCGGCACCATCCTGGCGGCAGTCGATGTTCTTCGAGCCGAGCGCCGCCATCAAAAGCTTGAGCGCGTAGATTTCCTCGACCGCCGCGAGGTCGCCGGCGATCGCGCCGATCCGCTCGGGCGTCGGCCTGCCCACCTCGTCCTTGATGGCGGCGAAGGCTTCCGCCCAGCTTGCCGGTGCCAGCTTGCCGTTCTTGCGCACATAGGGGCGGTCGAGGCGCTGCGTGCGCAGGCCGTCCCAGATGAAGCGGGTCTTGTCGGAAATCCACTCCTCGTTCACCGCCTCGTTGACACGCGGCAGGATGCGCATCACCTCGCGACCGCGGCTGTCGACGCGGATCGCCGAGCCGACTGCGTCCATGACGTCGATCGATTCCGTCTTGGTCAGTTCCCACGGCCGCGCCTGGAACGCGAACGGCTTTGAGGTCAGCGCGCCGACCGGGCAAAGGTCGATGACATTGCCCTGTAGCTCGGAGGTCATCGCCTGTTCGAGATAGGTGGTGATCTCGGCATCCTCGCCGCGGCCGATCAGTCCGAGCTCGGAAATGCCGGCGACCTCGGTGGTGAAGCGGACGCAGCGCGTACAATGGATGCAGCGGTTCATCACCGTCTTGACCAGCGGGCCGATATACTTGTCTTCGACCGCGCGCTTGTTCTCGTGATAGCGCGAGGAATCGACGCCGAAGGCCATCGCCTGGTCCTGCAGGTCGCATTCGCCGCCCTGGTCGCAGATCGGGCAATCGAGCGGATGGTTGATCAGCAGGAATTCCATCACGCCTTCGCGAGCCTTCTTGACCATCGGCGTGTTGGTGAAGATTTCCGGCGGCTCGCCATTCGGGCCGGGGCGCAGGTCGCGCACGCCCATGGCGCAGGACGCCTGCGGCTTGGGCGGGCCGCCCTTCACCTCGATCAGGCACATGCGGCAATTGCCAGCGATCGACAGCCGCTCGTGGAAGCAGAAGCGCGGCACTTCCGCGCCGGCGTCCTCAGCCGCCTGCAGCAGCGTGTAATGGTCGGGTACCGTGATCTCTTTCCCGTCGACCTTTAGCTTTGCCATTCGCCTCAAACCCCTGCGGATGTCCGCAATCTATCTTTCCGGGCGCGACTCTAGGCGCGCCCGGTATTTCAATTCACTTAGCCGCGAGCGCCGCCGCTTGCGCAGTCCAGTCGTCGCGGCCGATGCGGCCGGCGAGCGACAGGTAATCTTCCACCCAGGCGATCTCTTCCGACGTCCAGGCGGCGATCTGGCCATAGGTCCAGATGCCGAGACCGTTGAGCACCTTCTCCAGCTTCGGTCCGATGCCCGAAATCGCCTTCAGGTCCGACGGCTTCGCAGGCTTGTCGACCGCCTTCGGCTGCCTGAAATCCTCCGGCATCAGCCCGCTCACAGCCGGTTGGGCGACAATATCGGCCCCGGTCGCGTCGAGCGCCTTCTCGGTCGCGTTCGCCGCGATATCGGTCACGTCCCGGGCGAAGGTCTGCGCCCTGGCGATCAGCGTCTCGGTCGCCTTGCGCGCCTTGGACGCGTTGGCGGCCGCTTCGTTTTGCGCCTCGAGATCGTCGAGGAACGGCTGGAACATGCGCTGCGAAGCTTCCAGCGCGCCGGTGAAGGCGCCCATCCACATGCCGACGGCATGGTTGGCGAGACCGATGCTGAGCGCCGACATCGCCGCGGCACCCGCGACCGGATGCGCCAGAAGGTTGACGGCGCTGGCCATCTCCTTCGGCATCATCTTGGTCAGGTCCTGGTTCATCTTCTCGAGTTGGTCCAAATCAGGCATGAACGAGTAGGGTATCGAATACGGCGCCATAGAAATCTCCTGGTCGTTTCTTCGTGTGCCCGCCCCTGCTGTCAGTCTTGGGCTTGCGCCCGTATTTCAAAGTCCTATTCCGCCGCCACCATCACCGGCTCGACCCGGTGCGCGTTGCGCGAAAACTCGTCGATGCGGCGCTCCACCTCGCCGCGGAAATGCCGCATCAGGCCCTGGATCGGCCAGGCGGCCGCGTCCCCCAGCGCGCAGATCGTGTGACCCTCGACCTGCTTGGTGACGTCGAGCAGCATGTCGATCTCGCGCTTCTGCGCCTCGCCGCGCACCAGACGCTCCATGACCCGCCACATCCAGCCGGTGCCTTCTCGGCACGGCGTGCACTGGCCGCAACTCTCATGCTTGTAGAAGTAGGAAAGCCTGGCGATCGCCTTCACGATATCCGTCGACTTGTCCATGACGATGACAGCCGCCGTGCCGAGGCCGGATTTCAAGTCGCGCAGCGCGTCGAAATCCATCGGCGCGTCCATGATCTGCTCGGCCGGCACCAGCGGCACCGAAGCGCCGCCCGGGATGACCGCGAGCAGATTGTCCCAGCCGCCGCGGATGCCGCCGCAATGCTCCTCGATCAATTCGCGGAACGGGATCGACATCGCTTCTTCGAAAGTGCACGGATTGTTGACGTGGCCGGACACGCAGAACAGCTTGGTACCGGCGTTGTTCGGGCGGCCGAAGGACGAGAACCAAGCGGCGCCGCGGCGCAGGATGGTCGGCGCCACCGCGATCGACTCGACGTTGTTGACGGTGGTCGGGCAGCCATAGAGGCCGACATTGGCCGGGAATGGCGGCTTCAGCCTCGGCTGGCCCTTCTTGCCCTCCAGGCTTTCGAGCAGCGCGGTCTCCTCGCCGCAGATATAGGCGCCGGCGCCGTGATGCATGTAGACTTCGAAGTCGTAGCCGGAGGTGTTGTTCTTGCCGATCAGCTTGGCCGCGTAAGCCTCGTCGATGGCGCGCTGCAGCGCCTCGCGCTCGCGGATGAACTCGCCGCGCACATAGATGTAGGCGGCGATCGCGCCCATGGCGAAGCCGGCGACCAGCGCGCCCTCGACCAGCGTGTGCGGATCGTTGCGCAGGATATCGCGGTCCTTGCAGGTGCCCGGCTCGGATTCGTCGGCGTTGATGACGAGATAGCTCGGCCGGCCGTCGCTCTGCTTCGGCATGAACGACCATTTCAATCCGGTCGGGAAGCCGGCGCCGCCGCGGCCGCGCAGGCCGGACGCCTTCATCTCGTTGACGATCCAGTCGCGCCCCTTGGCGACGAGGCCGGGCGTATCGTCCCAGATGCCGCGCGACTGCGCGCCGGCCAGCGACTTGTCGAACAGGCCGTAGATGTTGGTGAAGATGCGGTCTTTGTCCTGAAGCATTTCTCGTCCCTCAGACCGGCTTCTTGCCGAAGACGCGGATGTATTCGGCGACGCCGCCCTTGGCGAGCGCCTTGGCCTGTTTCACCCAGTCGTCGCGATCGATGCGGCCGTGGAAGCTGAGATAGCCGTCGACCCATTCGCGCTCGGCTTTCTTCCAGGAGGCGACCTGCGCGAAGGTGTAAATGCCCAACGAATGCAGGGTGCCTTCGATCTTCGGGCCGACGCCGGAGATCAGCTTGAGATCGTCGACCGTTGCCGGGCGCTCGATGCCGGCGGGCCGGTTTTTGTCGTCGAGTGAAGGTTTCGCCGTCTGGGCGACAGGCTGCTTGGTTTCCGGCGCCTTGAAAGCGGTGGCCGGTTCGGCCTTCGTCTTCGGCCCGCTGCGTGGCTTGGAAACCGCCTCGACTTCCGGATCGGCCTGGTTGGCGTTGGCGGCCGAATGGCGCGGCGCCCTGACGCTGGCGCCGTTCTCGGTGGCCGGGGCGACTTTGACCGGCGACGGCGTGTTGAGCGCCGGGCTGGTTTCAGCCGCATGGGTCTTCGGCTTGCTGGATTTTGACGGCGCAACCGGGCCTGAGGCGGCCGGCGCCGAAGCTGCTGGCGCAGCGGATGCCGGGGCCGCGGCCGCCTGCGAGACGACGGCGACGGGACCAGCAGCCGGCGCTGCCGCGGCGGCATCCTTGGCGACCTTCGCCGCCGCCTTGGCTTCCTTGTCACGCGTCGATTTCAGGATCGCCTTTTCGCTGGTCAGCGTCTTCAAGCCACCGGCCGGCTCGGAGCCGTGGCGGCCGTTCTGCGGTCCAGGCTTGACCTCGGCGCCCTTGCCGGCGTCATAGAGATCGATGATCTCTGCCAGCCGCTCGGGCGTCAGGTCCTCGAACGTGTCCTTGAAGATCATCACCATCGGCGCGTTGACGCAGGCGCCGAGGCATTCGACCTCCTCCCACGACAGCGTGCCCTTGTCGTTGGTGTGGAACTGGTCGTGATGGATTTTCGAACGGCACACATCCATCAGCGCTTCCGAGCCGCGCAGCATGCAGGGCGTGGTGCCGCAGACCTGGATATGGGCGCGGGTGCCGACCGGATTGAGCTGGTACTGCGTGTAGAAGGTCGCAACTTCGAGGCCGCGGATGCGCGGCATGCCGAGCATGTCGGAGATCTTCTCGATCGCCGCCTTGGTGACCCAGCCTTCCTGCTCCTGCGCGATCATCAGCAGCGGGATAATGGCCGACTGCTCGCGCCCCTTCGGGTATTTGGCGATCCACTGCTGCGCCGCCGCCGCGTTCGCCTTGTTGAAGGCAAAGGAGGCTGGCTGGACGCTGGCATCTGCGAGACGGCGGACTGACATTTAGCGATCGACCTCACCAAACACGATGTCGAGGGAGCCAAGCACGGCGGTGACGTCGGCCAGCATGTGGCCGCGGCACAGGAAGTCCATGGCCTGCAGATGCGCGAAACCGGGCGCGCGCAGCTTGCAGCGATAGGGCTTGTTGGTGCCGTCGGAGACCATGTAGACGCCGAACTCGCCCTTCGGCGCCTCGACGGCCGCATACACCTCGCCGGCCGGCACGCGATAGCCCTCGGTGTAGAGCTTGAAGTGGTGGATGAGCGCTTCCATCGATCGCTTCATCGCCTGGCGCTTGGGCGGCACCACCTTGCCGTCGAGGTTAGACACCGGGCCGGCGCTTTCGTTGCCGAGCAGGAGATCGACGCACTGGCGCATGATCCTGGCCGACTGACGCATCTCTTCCATGCGCACCAGGTAACGGTCGTAGCAATCGCCGTTCTTGCCGATCGGGATGTCGAAATCCATCTCGGAATAGCATTCATAGGGCTGCGATTTGCGCAGGTCCCAGGCAGCGCCCGAGCCGCGCACCATCACGCCCGAAAAGCCCCAGGCCCAGGCGTCGGCCAGCGACACGATGCCGATATCGACATTGCGCTGCTTGAAGATGCGGTTGCCGGTCAAAAGCGCATCGAGATCGTCGATCGACTTCAGGAACGGATCGATCCACTTGCCGATATCCTCGACCAGCTTCTGCGGCAGGTCCTGGTGCACGCCGCCCGGCCGGAAATAGGCCGCATGCATGCGCGAGCCGGAGGCGCGCTCGTAGAACACCATCAGCTTTTCGCGCTCGACGAAGCCCCACAGCGGCGGCGTCAGCGCGCCGACGTCCATCGCCTGCGTGGTCACATTGAGGATGTGCGACATGATGCGGCCCATCTCGGAATAGAGCACGCGGATCAACTGACCGCGCTTCGGCACCTCGATGCCGAGCAGCCGCTCGGCGGCCAAAGCGAAGGCATGCTCCTGGTTCATCGGCGCGCAATAGTCGAGCCGGTCCAGATAAGGCACGGCCTGCAGATAGGTCTTGGCCTCGATCAGCTTTTCGGTGCCGCGGTGAAGCAGCCCGATATGCGGATCGACGCGGTCGACCACCTCGCCATCCAGCTCCAGCACCAGCCGCAAAACGCCATGCGCCGCAGGGTGCTGCGGACCGAAGTTGATGTTGAAGTTGCGGACGGAGGTTTCAGCCATTGTGGCGCCTCAATTCGTCTTGGCTTTTTCATCCCCGGGCAGGACGTAGTCCGTCCCTTCCCAAGGAGAAAGAAAATCAAAATTGCGGAATTCCTGCTTGAGCTCGACCGGCTCGTAGATGACCCGCTTGGCCTCGTCGTCGTAACGAACCTCGACGAAGCCGGTCAGCGGGAAATCCTTGCGCAGCGGATGGCCCTCGAAACCATAGTCGGTGAGAATGCGGCGCAGGTCCGGATGGCCCGAAAACAGCACGCCGTAAAGGTCGTAGGTCTCGCGCTCGAACCAGTCGGCACCGGGATAGACGCCGGTCAGCGACGGCACCAGCGTCTCTTCGTCGGCCTGGACCTTGAGCCGGATGCGCACATTCTGCTTCGGCGACAACAGGTGATAGACGACGTCGAAGCGCCTGGCGCGCGACGGGTAGTCCGCTCCGCAGACGTCGATGATCGAGATGAACTGGCAGCGCGGATCGTCGCGCAGGAAGGTCGCCACCTCGTTGAGATTGCCCGGCTCGACGGGCACGGTCAGCTCGCCATAAGCAAGCACGGCTTCGCCGATGCGGCCGGAGAGCTTCTCGCCGAGATAGGTGGAGAGTTCGTTCAACGCCAGGGTCATCGGCTCACCGCTCGATCGTGCCGGTGCGGCGGATCTTCTTCTGCAGAAGGAGAATGCCGTAGAGCAGCGCTTCCGCGCTCGGCGGACAGCCGGGCACATAGATGTCGACCGGCACGACGCGGTCGCAGCCGCGCACCACCGAATAGGAATAGTGGTAATAGCCGCCGCCATTTGCGCAGGAGCCCATCGATATGACGTAGCGCGGCTCCGGCATCTGGTCGTAGACCTTGCGCAGCGCCGGCGCCATCTTGTTGGTCAGCGTGCCGGCGACGATCATGATGTCGGACTGGCGCGGCGACGCGCGCGGCGCGACGCCGAAACGCTCCGAGTCATAGCGCGGCATCGAGGTGTGGATCATCTCGACCGCGCAGCAGGCGAGACCGAAGGTCATGAACATCAGCGAGCCGCTGCGCGCCCAGGTGATCAGCGCTTCGGTCGAGGTGACAAGGAAACCCCTGTCGGCCAGCTCATTGTTGATTTCGAGGAAGAAGGGATCGTCCTCCCCCACCGGCCTGCCGGTATTGGGGTCGATGATGCCCTTGGGCTTCGGCGCGACGAGGGTGCCTGAACTGTCGTTCAATCCCATTCCAGCGCTCCTTTTTTCCATTCATAGGCAAAACCGATGGTCAGCACCGCCAAGAACACCATCATTGACCAGAAGCCGAGCATGCCGACCTTGGAGAAGGAGACCGCCCACGGGAACAGGAAGGCGACCTCGAGATCGAAGATGATGAACAGGATCGACACCAGGTAGAAGCGGATGTCGAATTTCATACGGGCGTCGTCAAATGAGTTGAAGCCGCATTCGTAGGCGGAAAGCTTTTCCGGGTCGGGATTGCGGTAGGCCACCAGGAACGGCGCTATGAGCAGCGCAAGGCCGACGACCAGCGCCACGGCGATGAACAGGACGATCGGCAGATATGAACTCAGGAGTGCGCTCATGCGGCGGCTTTCCTTAGGCGGGCAGTTCACTTTGATTACAGCAACGAACTCTAATGCGGAAGCGTGACAGTTTAACCGCTGAACCGTTTTAAGGGGCCCATGCTGCAACGCGGCGAGGGTTAGCGCAGCGGTTTCGGTGACGCAAGTCAAACCTTGTTCAATTCGCGGCCCTGGACGCCTTATCGGAAGAAACTGGTCCGATCCGCTCCTGTTTGATTTCCTTCGCTTTTTACTCCACTTTTCTCTCCTGACATATCTCCCGCCATTTGCCTGCTAGCATCGTCGGAATCACCGGCTAAAAATGCGGCAAATGATCAGGGCAAGGACGCCTCGATGAAGGACAAGATTTCGCTGGCCATGGCGAGGCGCATTGCGCTCGGAGCGCAGGGATTCAAGGACCCTAGGCCCGGCGGCGTTCCGGATCGCCGCCACCTTGCGCGCGTGCTTTCACGAACCGGCCTGTTGCAGATCGATTCCGTCAGCGCCGTGGTGCGTGCTCATTATATGCCGCTCTATTCTCGCCTCGGCCCCTACCCGCTTGCGCTGCTCGACAACGCCGCGGTCAGCCGCAAGCGCGCGGTCTTTGAATATTGGGCGCATGAGGCGTCGTTCCTGCCTGTCGAAACCTACCCTTTGATGCGCTGGCGCATGCTGCGCGCCGAGCAGGGCGACGAGATGTATCTCGGCCTGGCGAAATGGGGCCGGGAGCGCAAGGCGATGATCGACGAGATTTATGCGCAGGTCGCCGAACGCGGCCCGATCGCCGCGTCCGACATCGAAGGCCACAAGGGCAATGGCGGCTGGTGGGGCTGGAGCGAGGCCAAGCACGCATTCGAATGGCTGTTCTGGGCCGGACGCATCACCACCGCCTACCGGCGCGGCTTCGAACGCTATTACGACCTGCCCGAGCGCGTTTTGCCGCAGGCTGTGCTCGACCTTCCCGTACCCTCGGTCGAGGACGCGCATCGCGAATTGCTGCGCATCTCGGCCCGCGCCCATGGCATCGCCACCTATGGCGACCTCCGCGACTATTTTCGTCTCGCGCCGGGCGATACGAAAGACCGCATCGAGGAACTGGTCGAAGCGGGCGAACTGCTGCCTGTGACGGTGGAGAGTTGGGACAAGACCGCCTATCTCCACAAGGACGCCCGCTTTCCGCGTCGGATAGAGGCACGCGCCCTGCTCGCCCCGTTCGATCCATTGGTTTTCGAACGCACGCGCACCGAAAAGCTGTTCAATTTCCGCTACCGTATCGAGATATACACGCCGGCCGAAAAGCGCCAATACGGCTACTACGTGCTGCCCTTCCTGCTTGGCGACCGCATCGTCGCCCGCGTCGATCTGAGGGCCGATCGGCCGGCAAGCGTGCTGCGCGTCCATGCCGCCTACGCCGAGACCGGCGCTCCCGCCGAAACGGCGGCCCAACTCTTCGACGAACTGCAGCAAATGCAGGGCTGGCTCGGCCTGGGAGCGATCGAAGTGACGCCGGCCGGCGACCTAGGACCGGCGCTGGCCGACATCGTGATGTCGTAGCCGTGCGTTGACAGGCACCCGGCCGTAAGCCTAAATCCGCCGCAGACGGTCTTCTCCCGGCAAAGGGAGGAGCCAAGAGGGAATGCGGTGCGGGCCAACACCCAAATCCGCGGCTGTCCCCGCAACTGTAAGCGACGAGCCCCGGCCGAAAACCACTGGGATGTTCCCGGGAAGGCGGCATTCAAGGCGACGACTCGCGAGCCAGGAGACCTGCCGTCTGAGACTTTAAGTATCCGAATGCCCGGCGGGTTTTCCGGGCAAGGAGCCTGGTTTTGGATCGCAACGGCAGTTTCCCGGCAAATAGTGCGGATATTTCGTCCGAGCCCGACGCGCTGGCCGGCGCGACCGTCATCGTGTGCTCCTCCTGCCGCGACGAAACCGGCTCGGACGCCCATCCGCGTGCCGGCGCGCTGCTCGCCGAGGACACGCGCCGGGCTGCCTCCGGCGAAAACATCAACATCCGCACGGTCGAATGCCTCGGCAATTGCAAGCGCCGGCTCAGCGCCGCGCTGCTGCGCGACGGCTGCTGGAGCTATGTCTTCGGCGATCTGAATGCCACCAGCGGCACCGACCTCGTTGCCGGTGCGAAACTCTTCGCCACCTCGACTGACGGCCTGATTCCCTGGCGCGGCCGGCCCGATTCTCTCAAGCGCGGCCTCGTTGCCCGCATCCCTCCCCTCGACATGCTGAAGGACCGACCATGAACGCTTCCGTTTCCCGCGTGCCCTGTACCGTCGTCACCGGCTTCCTCGGCGCCGGCAAGACGACGCTGATCCGCAACCTGCTGGAGAACGCCAAGGGCAAGCGGCTGGCGATCATCGTCAACGAGTTCGGCGATGTCGGCATCGACGGCGAGATCCTGAAAGGCTGCGGCGTCGACACCTGCCCGGAGGAAAACATCGTCGAGCTCGCCAATGGCTGCATCTGCTGCACCGTCGCCGACGATTTCGTGCCGGCGCTCGACCAGATCCTGTCGCTCAACCCCAAGGTCGATCACATCCTGATCGAGACCTCCGGCCTCGCTTTGCCGAAGCCGCTCGTCCAGGCTTTCCAGTGGCCGAGCGTGAAGAGCCGCGTGACGGTCGATGGGGTCATTGCCGTGGTCGACGGTCCGGCGCTGGCCGACGGCCGTGTCGCTTCCGACATGAATGCCCTGCAGGCGCAGCGCGCCGCGGACGTGACGCTCGACCATGACGATCCGGTCGAAGAGGTATTCGAGGACCAGATCGCCTGCGCCGACCTGATCATCCTGTCGAAGAGCGACCTGATGGATGCGGCCGGGTCGCAGCGTGCGAACGCCGTCATCGGCAAGCATGTCGCGCGCGCCGTGAAGGTCGTTCCGACCGCGCAGGGCAAGGTCGACCCGTCGGTAATGCTCGGCCTCGGGCTCGCCGTCGAGGACGACATCGAGAACCGCAAGACCCATCACGACGACGAGCTCGACCATGAGCACGACGATTTCGATTCCTTCGTCATCGACATCCCGTCGGTCGCCAATCCCGACGAGTTGGCCGAGCGCGTCGCCCTTGCCGCCGAGCAGGAAAACGTGCTGCGCGTCAAAGGCTTCGTCGAGGTTGGCGGCAAGCCGATGCGGCTTTTGCTCCAGGCCGTCGGCCCGCGCGTCAACCACTATTACGACCGCGCCTGGACGGCCGAGGACGACCGCCGCTCGCGGCTCGTCGTCATCGGCCTCAAGGGACTGAACCGCCCGGCGATCGAGCGTATCCTCGCCGGCTGAGGCCAACACCAAAAAGCGATGCACATCCTCGCCACCACATCCGCTTCGCTCGACGATCTCGCCGAGCCGATCGACCTCAGGCAGACGCCTGCGGATGTCGTGGCCCTGTCCTTCACCGACAGCGATCTCGCCGGTCTGGCCACCGCCTGGAAGGCCGATGCGGAGCGGCTACCCTCGATGCGGCTGGCGGCGCTGCGCGACCTTCGCCATCCGATGTCGGTGGATCTGTGGATCGACAGCGTCGCCCGTCACGCCAAGGTCGTCCTGGTGCGTATCCTCGGCGGCTATGAGTGGTGGCGTTACGGCTGCGACCAGCTCGCCGCGGTCGCGCGCGACCGCGGCATCAAGCTGGCGCTGCTGCCCGGCGAAAGCCATGACGAGGACCAGCGGCTGATCGAAGCCTCGACCCTGCCGCGCGCCGAGATCGACGCCCTGCTCGGCTATTTCCGCGAGGGCGGCCCGGCCAATATGAGCGCGCTGGTGCAAAGGCTGGCGCGACTTGCCGGGTCGGATGCGGCCGTGGCCGAACCGGTCAAAGTGCCGAAGGCGGGGTACTATCGGCCGGGGCTGGGGGTCGTGGAGAAGCCTGAGATCATCGATGTCGGCGAACTCGGCGCTGGCAACCTCGTCATCCCCATCCTCTTCTACCGTTCCATGCTGCTTGCCGCAGACATCGCGCCGATCGACGCGTTGGCCGAGGCGTTACATTCGCAAGGCATGGTCCCTGTGCCGATCTTCGTTTCCAGCCTCAAGGATCCGGCGTCTCTCGCCTTCGTCGAAAACGCGATCGCATCGCTGAACCCGGCCGCCATCGTCACCGCCACCGCCTTCGCCTCCGGCGCGGAACCCGGCGCCGAAACCCTGTTCGACCGCGCCGGTGTGCCGGTGTTCCAGGTCATCGTCGCCACGACGAGACGCGAGGTCTGGGAGAAGAACCACCGCGGCCTGGCGCCCGCCGATCTCGCCATGCATGTCGTGTTGCCCGAGCTCGACGGACGTATCCTTGCCGGCGCGATCTCGTTCAAGGGCGAGGTCGAAACCGACCCGGCGCTCGCCTTCCGCGCCTTCGCCAACCAGCCCGAAGCGGACCGTGTCGCGCAGGTTGCCAAGCGGATCGCGGCGTTTATCCGCCTGCAACGCACGGAGCGGGTCGAGCGCAAGCTGGCCATCCTGATCCCGGATTATCCGAGCGCGCCAGGGCGGACCGGCTATGCCGTCGGGCTTGATGTGCCGTCAAGCGTGCTCGCCATGCTGCATGACCTGAAGGAACAGGGCTACGTGGTTGAGGGAATTCCGCAATCGCCACGGCGATTGCTGGATGTGTTGGAGGTTGGTGGGCTTGGCCTTGCCCTGCAGGACTACCTCGACCTTTCGGACGAACTCCCGGGGGTAGCGCGTGATGCAGTAGAGGCGGCATGGGGCAAGGCAGAACGGATAGGTTGGCGCCAGTCGCCGGCCTCGGCAACCTTCCCCTTCCGCGCCGCAACCTTCGGCAATGTCACCGTGGCGCTGGCCCCCGACCGCGGCCGCTCGGCCGACCGCCGCGCCGACTATCACGACCCGACGCTCCCGCCGCGCCACGAGTTGATCGCCTTCGGCCTCTGGCTGCAAAAATTGCTCAGTATCCATGCCGTCATCCATGTCGGCGCCCACGGCACGCTGGAGTGGCTGCCGGGCAAGACGGTCGCGCTCTCCGGAACCTGCTTCCCCGAGATCGTCACTGGATCGTTGCCGGTCATCTATCCCTTCATCGTTTCCAATCCCGGCGAGGCCGCTCAGGCCAAGCGTCGCATCTCGGCCGTCACCCTTGGCCATCTGCCGCCGCCGCTGACCGGCGCAGGCCTCGACGAGGTCCAACAGAAGCTGGAGCGCTTGGTCGATGAATATGCCCAGGCCGACGGCCTCGACCGCCGCCGCCGCGACCGTCTGGCTAGGCTGATCGTCGAGACGGCGCAAAAGACCGGCCTGGCCTCCGAAGCCGGCGTTGCCGGCACTGACGCTCCGGACGAAGCGCTGCGCCGCATCGACGCCTGGCTCTGCGACCTCAAGGATTTCGCCGTCAAGGACGGGCTGCATGTCTATGGCCGCGCGCCGGAGGACGAGGTCGACCCACTACGCCGGCAAAGCGCCGAAGCCGAGAAGTCTGCGCTGCTCGCCGCGCTCGACGGCCGCCACATCAAGGCAGGTCCCGCCGGTGCGCCGGCGCGCGGCCGCTCCGATGTCCTGCCCACCGGTCGCAATCTCTTCACCTCCGATCCGCGCACCATGCCGACGCCGACTGCCTATGATCTCGGCCAGGTGGCGGCGGAAGAAGTGGTGCGCAGCTATATGCAAAGCCACGGCGACTGGCCGCGCTCGCTGGTCATCGATCTTTGGGGTTCCGCCTCGTTGCGCACGGGCGGCGAGGAGATCGCGCAGGGCCTGGCGCTGATGGGCTGTCGGCCGCAATGGGATGCCGCCACGGGTCGCATCACCGGCATCGAGGTGCTGCCGCCGGCGGCGCTCGGCCGCCCGCGCGTCGACGTCACCTGGCGCATCTCCGGCCTGTTCCGCGACATGTTTCCGACCCAGATCGCGCTGATCGACGCCGCCGCCAACGCCGTCGCCAGCCGCGACGAGGACGATACCGAGAACCCGCTTGCCGCGGCGACGCGCGCTCTGGGGAAGATCGGCCCGCGCATTTTCGGCACCTCGCCCGGCACCTATGGCGCCGGCGTCGAGGACCTGCTGTCGCGCGGTGAATGGGGCGCGCGCGAAGAGATCGGCCGCGCCTATCTCGACGCGACATCGCACGCCTATGGCGGCGCCGACGGCGAAGCGATCTCCGCGCCCGGCGCCTTCGAGGGACGGATCGCGGAAGCCGATCTCCTCGTCCACACCGGCGACGATCCCGGCCGCGACATCCTCGAGGGTTCGGCCGACGTCGCCTTCATTGGCGGGTTTTCGGCCGCCCTTGCAGCACTTGGCAGGAATGCCGACGTCATCATGCTCGACACGACCGATCCTAAAAAGCCAAAACCGCGTTCGGTCGGCGAAGCCGTGTCCCGCGTGGTCCGCGCCCGCGCCGTCAACCCACGCTTCATCGCCGGCCAGATGCGCCACGGCCCGCGCGGCGCCTCGGAATTCGCCGAAACGGTCGACCGTCTGGTCGGCTTCGCCGAAACCACCCATGCCATATCAGGCGCGCTGATCGAGGCGGTGCATGACGCCTATGTTGGCGACCCGGAAGTCCGCGCCTTCATCCTCCGCGAGAACCCGGCGGCTGCGAAGGTCATCGCGGAACGGTTCCTCGCCGCGCGGCGACGCGGACTTTGGCATCCGATGCGCAATTCCATCGACGACGACCTTGCGGCCTTGATCGCCGAGGCCCAGGCAGGCGGGGTGGCGGCATGAACGCCTTCTCACGCCGAGGTGCCTGCCCTGCGCTGAGCGCGCCGATGCAGACCGGCGACGGGCTTTTGGTGCGGCTCAACCCGGTCGCTGGAGGAATTTCGCCGAAGTCGCTGATCGGGCTCGGCGAATCCGCTCTGCGCCACGGCAACGGCATCATGGAAGTAACCGCGCGCGGCAGCCTGCAGATCCGCGGTTTGACAGCCGAAAGCGCACGGCTGCTGGCGGCGGAGGTGGATGCGCTGGGGATCGAGGTGCGGACGGGAGTGCCGGTCGAGACGGCGCCGCTTGCGGGTATCGACCCGGAAGAGATCGCCGATCCGCGCCCAATGGCGGAGCGGATCAGGGCGGCGATCGAGGAGGCCGAGCTGACGGCGAGGCTGGGACCGAAGGTGTCGGTGGTTGTCGACGGTGGCGGACAGCTGACGATGGATGCCGTGACGGCTGACGTGAGGCTGAAGGCGGTGGGGGCTGGACGCGATGTTCTTTGGAGCGTGTCGGTTGCTGGCGACGGGCGCAGTTCAAGGCTGCTCGCGACGGTCGATGCCGATACATCCCGCGACATCGCTGTGGCGGCACTACGGATGGTTGCCGAAAAGGGACGCGAAGCGCACACGCGCGATTTGTCGGAGAGACAGCTTATTTCACTCGCAAGTTGGCACTCCGTCACCCCCCTCTCTGTCCTGCCGGACATCTCCCCCTCTAGGGGGGAGATTGGCAATTCCCGCGCCGGCTCTCCACTTTTAGCGTTGGAGATTGGCGAAAGCCGAGATGACAAGGCAATCTCCCCCCTAGAGGGGGAGATGTCCGGCAGGACAGAGAGGGGGGCGCAGGAACGCCGGCCCGCTGGACGTCCCATTGGCCTATTCAGTCTAGGCAGCAACACCGCCCTCGGTATCGCCCTGCCCTACGGCAGCATGCCGGTCCAAAATCTCATCGACCTCGCCAGCGAAGCCTCAAACCTCGGCGCGACCGAAATCCGCCTCGCCCCAGGCCGTGCCATGCTCTTCCTCGGCCTCTCGGCATCCGCCTGTTCCTCCCTCCAGGGCTCCTCATCCGCTCTAGGCTTCGTTACCGACCCCGCCGACCCCCGCACCCGCATCGCCGCATGCCCGGGCGCACCGGCCTGCGCATCCGGCCGCATCGCCACGCGCGCCATCGCCGAGACGATCGCGGCGCAGAACGCGGACCTCATCGATACCTCGCTGACGCTCCACGTTTCCGGCTGCGCCAAGGGCTGCGCGCATCCCGGCGCGGCGGCACTGACCTTGGTCGGCGACGAAAACGGAGCCGGACTTGTCGTGGACGGGACGGCAAAGGCCCTTCCTGCCGCGTACAGGCCGGGCTATGACGCCGCGCGCGGCATCGCCGGCATCCTTGCCGCGCTGCGCGCGCAACGACATCAGGGCGAAACCGCCGCCGCCTGCCTGGCAAGGCTTGACGCGGCCGGCATCGCTGAACTCTATCGACGGAACCAGTGAATGGCCGCCTACGACTATATCCGTGACGGGATGGCGATCTACGAGCGCTCTTTCGCCATCATCCGCGCCGAGGCGGACCTGTCGCGCTTCTCCGAGGCCGAAGCCGATGTCGCGATTCGCATGATCCATGCCTGCGGCCAGGTCGAAGCCGCCAGCCATTTCGTCTTTTCCGACGGTTTCGTCGATGCGGCCCGCGCCGTACTCGCCGTTGGCGCGCCGATCTTCTGCGATGCCGAGATGGTGGCCCACGGCGTCACCCGCGCCCGGCTGCCGGCCGGCAACGAGGTGATCTGCACGCTGCGCGACCCGCGCACGCACGACATCGCCAGGGAAATCGGCAACACCCGCTCCGCCGCCGCGATCGACCTCTGGGGCGAGCGCATGGCCGGTTCGGTCGTCGCCATCGGCAATGCGCCGACCGCGCTCTTTTATCTGCTCGAAAAACTGCGCGACGGCGCGCCGAAGCCCGCCGTGATCATCGGCATGCCGGTCGGCTTCGTCGGCGCCGCCGAATCCAAGGATGCGCTGGCCGAGAATTCTTACGGCGTGCCCTATGCCATCGTGCGCGGCAGGCTGGGCGGCAGCGCCATGACCGCCGCCGCGCTCAATTCGTTGGCGAGGCCGGGCCTGTGAACGCGATTGTAAAAGGCCGTCTTGTCGGCGTAGGCACCGGCCCCGGCGACCCCGAACTGCTGACGCTGAAAGCGGCGCGCGCGCTGGCCGAGGCCGACGTCGTCGCCTATTTCGCCAAGCGCGGCAACAACAGCAATGCCCGCGCCATCGTCGAGGCGCGCTTCCGGCCGGACATGATCGAGCTGCCGCTGCTTTATCCGGTGACCACCGAAATCGACAAGGACCATGACGACTACCGCTCGCAGATCGCCGATTTCTACGAACAGTCGGCCGAACAGGTCGCCGGGCATCTCGGCGCCGGCAGGATGGTCGCGGTGCTGTCGGAAGGCGATCCGCTCTTCTACGGCTCGTACATGCATCTGCATGTGCGGCTTGCACACCGGTTCCCGACGGAAGTCATCCCCGGCATCACCGCCATGTCCGGCTGCTGGTCGACCACTGGCCTGCCGATCGTCCAGGGTGACGATGTGCTGACCGTGCTGCCGGGCACGATGAGTGAGTTCGAGCTGACCCGCCGCCTCGCCGACACCGATGCCGCGGTGATCATGAAGGTCGGCCGCAACCTGCCAAAAATCCGTCGCGCGCTGGAAGCGTCCGGCAAGCTGGCGAAAGCCGTCTATGTCGAGCGCGGCACGATGCCGGGCAGCATCTCGATGCGGCTTGCCGAAAAGCCGGACGACAAGGCGCCCTATTTCGCCATCGTGCTGGTCGCGGGCTGGTCGGCGCGCCCCGGAGCCAAAGCATGAGCGGCCGCCTCACCGTCATCGGTCTCGGTCCGGGCAATGCCGACCAGGTGACGCCGCAGGCCAGGCATGCGGTGGCCGAGGCTTCGTTCTTCTATGGCTACAAGCCCTACCTCGACCGGCTCGAATTGCGGCCGGACCAGACCCGCATTGCCTCCGACAACCGGGAGGAACTCGCCCGCTCCAACGAGGCGCTGGCCAAGGCGGCCGAGGGCCACAGCGTCGCCGTCGTTTCAGGCGGCGATCCCGGCGTCTTTGCCATGGCCGCGGCCGTCTGCGAGGCGATCGAAGCCGGGCCCGACGAATGGCGTTCGATCGACCTGTCGGTCGTACCCGGCGTCACTGCCATGCTTGCGGTCGCCGCCCGCATCGGCGCGCCGCTCGGCCACGATTTCTGCGCCATCTCGCTCTCCGACAATCTGAAGCCATGGGACCTGATCGAGTTGCGCCTGCTGGCGGCGGCCGGAGCCGGCTTCGTCATCGCGCTCTATAACCCGATCAGCAAGGCCCGCCCCTGGCAGCTCGGCCGCGCCTTCGAATGCCTGAAGGCGATCCTGCCCGGCACCACGCCGGTGATCTTCGGCCGCGCCGCCGGGCGCCCCGACGAGCGTATCGAGGTTTTTCTGCTGGCAGACGCCGATGCGGAAAAGGCCGACATGTCGACCTGCATCATCATCGGCTCGCCCGAGACCCGGATCATCAAGCGCGGCGAACGGCCGGCGCTGGTCTACACGCCGCGTTCGGCAACGGGCTCGAAAAGATGATCGACTTTTCCCGCCAGCGCATCGACGGTTTCGGCCGAGGGCACGTCAGGCAGCGCTGGCCGGCTGATCATGACCACTTCGATGCCGAGCGCCCGCGCAGCAGCGATCTTGCCATAGGTCGCCTCGCCGCCGCTGTTCTTGGAAACGACCGCGTCGATTGCGTATCTTTCGAGCAGCGTTCGTTCGTCCGCCTCCGGAAACGGCCCGCGCGCCAGCAGGTAAAGCGCATCGGGCACCGCGAGCTTCGGCTCGACCGGATCGACGCTGCGGATCAGGTAGCGATGCTGGGGCGCGGTCTCGAAGGCGCCGGCTTCCTGCCGGCCGATCGCCAGGAAAACGCGGCGCGGCGCCGCGCCGAGGGCACTTGCCGCCTCAGCGACGTCGTCGACCAGCGTCCAGTGGTCGCTTGCGACAGGCTCCCAGCCGGGACGACGCAGCGCAAGGATCGGCACGCCGGACCGCTTGGCCGCCTCGGCGGCATTGGCCGAGATACGGGCGGCGTATGGATGCGTGGCGTCGACCAGCAGATCGACATGCTCTTCGCTAAGATAGGCAGCCAATCCCTCCGCGCCGCCAAAACCGCCGACACGCACCGGCACGCCTTGCGCGGCCGGGCTTTCGGTGCGGCCGGCAAGCGACAGCGTGACCGAAAAATCCTTGCGACGGGAAAGCCTTCCGGCCAGTTGCCGGGCTTCCGTGGTGCCGCCGAGGATCAGGATATGGTGGGTCATCATGCCTGCTAAGGGTCCGCGCGCCGCCAAGCCAGCCTCAAAATGGCTGACCGTCGTCGGCATCGGCGAGGACGGTGTAGCGGGTCTCGGCGACGAGGCCAAGCAGTGCATTGCCGAGGCTGAAGTCGTGTTCGGCGGCAAGCGGCATCTCGCGCTGGTCGCATCCCTGGCCAAGGGCGAGGCGCGCCCATGGCCAACGCCGTTCGATGCCGAAATGCGCGACGTGCTGGCGCTCAGAAGCAAAAAAATCTGCGTGCTGGCGTCCGGCGACCCGTTTTTCCATGGCGTCGGCGTCACGCTGGCGCGCAAGGTCAAGCCGGATGAGATGCTCGTCCTGCCGGCTCCATCGTCGCTGTCGCTTGCCGCCTCCCGTGTCGGCTGGGCGCTGCAGGACGTCGAGACCATCTCAATGCACGGGCATCCGATCGACCTGATCCGGCCCTTGCTCCACCCCGGTGCGCGCATCCTTGCCCTGACATCGGACGCCGACGCGCCGGCGGCCATCGCCTCACTGCTCGACGAACTCGGCTTCGGCCCGTCGCGGCTGACGGTTCTCGAAGCGCTCGGCGGTGCCGATGAGGCGCATCGAACTTCCCGCGCCAACGCCTTCAATCTCAAAAACATCAACCCGCTCAATGTGCTGGCGCTCGACATTGAAACGACGCCGGATGCGCGCGTCCTGCCCTTGACCGCCGGCCTTGCCGACCATCTGTTCGAGCATGACGGCCAGATCACCAAGCGCGAGATCCGCGCCATCACGCTGTCGGCGCTGGCGCCGCGCCGTGGCGAGCTGTTGTGGGATATCGGCGCCGGTTCCGGCTCGATCGGCATCGAATGGATGATGGCTCATTCCTCGCTGCGCGCCATCGCCATCGAGGCCGACGGCGAGCGCGCCGCCCGCATCCACCGCAATGCCGCACATTGCGGCGTGCCGGGTCTTGTCGTGGTCGAAGGCGCCGCGCCTAAGGCATTCGGCAAGCTCGAAACGCCGGATGCGATCTTCATCGGCGGCGGCGGCAGCGATGCCGGCGTGCTGGAGAAGGCGATCAAGGCGCTCCGCCCCGGTGGCCGATTGGTCGCCAACGCGGTGACGCTGGAGATGGAGGCGCTGCTGCTCGACCAGTACAATAGCCGCGGCGGCGACCTTACCCGGATAGCGCTGTCGCGCGCGGCAGCTGTCGGATCCATGCAGGCGTGGCGGCCGGCCATGCCGGTGACGCAGTGGAGCTGGGTGAAACCATGATGGTTGCGGGCATCGGCAGCCGCAAAGGCGTGAGCGTCGAGGAAGTACTGGCGGCGATCGAGACCGCGCTCGAAGCGCATGGCCTCGCGATGACGGCGCTTTCCGCGCTGGCGACGGGCGAAATCAAGCGTGACGAGCCGGCGATCTTCCTTGCCGGCCGAGACCTCGACCTCCCCGTGCTCATCATGTCCGACGCTGCGCTGCAATCCGTCTCGTCCAACACGGTCAGTCGGTCCGAAGCGTCGCAGGCCCAGGCGGGCACGCCTTCGGTTTCGGAAGCCTCGGCTCTGGCCGCGGCCGGAAAAGGTGCGAAACTGCTTGGACCGCGCATCGTGCTCGATCCTGTGACCTGCGCTATCGCTCTTGGCGGAGGTACCGCATGACCGTCCATTTCATCGGTGCCGGTCCGGGTGCGGCGGATCTCATCACGCTGCGCGGCGCGCGGCTCCTGGCCAGTTGCCCGGTCTGCCTCCATGCCGGCTCGATCGTCGCGCCGGAGCTGCTCGAGCATTGTGCGCCTGGCGCCAAGCTGATCGATACCGCGCCGATGTCGCTCGACGAGATCGAGGCCGAATATGTCACAGCCCACAGGGCCGGCCAGGATGTAGCGCGGCTGCATTCCGGCGACCTCTCCGTTTGGAGCGCGGTGGCCGAACAGATCAGGCGGCTGGAAAAACACGGCATCCCTTATACGCTGACCCCAGGCGTGCCTTCCTTCGCGGCAGCCGCGGCCGCGCTGCGCCGCGAGCTCACCATTCCAGAACTGGCGCAGAGCCTGGTGCTGACCCGCGTTTCCGGCCGCGCCTCGAAAATGCCGCCGGGCGAGACGCTTGCCGGTTTCGGCCGTACCGGCGCCACCCTCGCCATCCATCTTGCCATCCATGCCGTCGACCGCATCGTCGCAGATTTGACGCCGCTTTACGGCGCCGAATGTCCGGTCGCGGTCGTCTTCCGCGCTTCCTGGCCGGACGAGCGCATCTTGACCGGCACACTGGGCACTATCGAAGCGCAATTGGCGGAAAACCCGATGGAGCGCACGGCAATCATCTTCGTCGGCAGCGCGCTTGCAGCGCAGGATTTCAGCGAAAGCTCATTGTACGACGCCCACTACCAGCGGCGGTTTCGCGGACGGGACGGATTGTGAACGGCAGCGCCAATACGAACGGACGGGCAACGGTGGAACAGGCGCTGGCGCGCCTGAACTTCAAGCCGCGTGAGCTGGAGCCCGGCCATGTCTGGCTGGCCGGCGCCGGCCCCGGCGATCCCGGCTGCCTGACGCTGGAGGTGCTGGCGGCGCTCGGGCAATGCGACGCGCTGGTCTATGACGCGCTGGTCTCACCCGATGTCGTGGCGGTCGCTCAAGGCGCCGAGCTTTTCTACGCTGGAAAACGCGGTGGCCAGCCCTCGATGAAGCAGGACGACATCAACGCCCTGCTGGTACGGTTGGCGCGCGAAGGCCGCCGTGTCGTGCGGCTCAAGGGCGGCGACCCTTATATTTTCGGCCGCGGTGGCGAAGAGGCCTTGGCGCTCGCGGGCGAAACCATTCCGTTCCGGGTGCTTTCCGGCCTGACCTCCGGTCTCAGCGCATTGGCAGCCACCGGCATTCCCGCCACCATGCGCGGCATCAACAAGGCCGTTATCCTGGCTACCGGCCATGCCGCCGGCACCGATGACGACATCGATTGGGCGGCAATCGCCCGCACCGGACAACCGGTCGTCGTCTATATGGGCATGGCCAACCTGCCGGTGATCGCGGCAAAGCTGCTGAGCGGCGGCCTCGCGCCATCGACACCCGCGGCTGTGATCGTCGCCGCGACGACGCCGCACGAACGCACCGTCGTCGCCACGCTCGCAACCATCGCGGACGAAGCCGCGGCCGCCGGGCTCGCTTCCCCGGCGCTGATCGTGGTCGGCGGCATCGTCGCCATGCGCGCGGCACTGACGGGCGGCACATGACGGCGCGCGCGATCATCATCGGCGCGCCGCGCTCCGGCTCGGGCAAGACCAGCGTCACCATCGGCCTGCTGCGCGCGCTCGCTCGGCGCGGCCTGAAAGTGCGCGGCGCGAAGTCCGGACCGGACTATATCGATCCCGGCTTCCACACCGCCGCCACCGGCTTGTCCGGCGTCAATCTCGACAGCTGGGCGATGCCGCCTGCCCTGCTCAACGCGCTGGCCGGCCAAGCCGCCGATGATGCCGAATACGTCATCCTCGAAAGCGCGATGGGTCTGTTCGACGGCATCCCCGCGCCGGAAGGCCGCTCCGGCTCGGCCGCCGATCTTGCCCGGCTCTACGGCTTGCCTGTGCTTTTGGTGCTCGACGTTTCCGGGCAATCGACCACGGCGGCGGCGGTGGCCAAGGGTTTTGCCACCTACGATCCCGATGTGCGCATGGCCGGCGTCGTGCTCAACCGGCTCGGCAGCGAACGCCACCGGCGGCTGTCCGGCGACGCCATCGAGGCGATCGGCCTGCCCGTGGTCGGCGCCATCCTGCGCGATCCGACGCTCAACCTGCCGGAGCGGCATCTCGGCCTCGTCCAGGCCGGCGAATACGAGAACCTGATGGCGCATCTCGACCGGCTGGCCGACATGGTCGAGAAGTCGCTCGACATCGACGCCATCCTGGCGCTGGCGACCCCGCTGGAGCCGGCAGCCGGCGACTTCGCCGATGCCTTGCAGCCGCCGGCGCAGCGCATCGCGCTGGCCGAGGACGCCGCCTTCACCTTCCTCTATCCGCATGTCGCCACGCATTGGCGCAAGGCCGGCGCCGAGATCGCCCCCTTCTCGCCGCTCGCCGACGAAGCGCCGGGCCAAGATTGCGAGGTCTGCTGGCTGCCCGGCGGCTATCCCGAACTTCATGCCGGCAAGCTCGCGGCCGCGACCAACTTCCGGGCGGGGATGGCGCGCTTTGCAGCGACGAAGCCGGTTCACGGCGAGTGCGGCGGCTTCATGGTGCTGGGCGAAGTGCTGGAGGATGCGGACGGCGAGAGCCACAGGATGCTCGGCCTGCTTGGCCATTCGACCAGCTTTGCCAAACGCAAGATGAACCTTGGCTATCGCGAGGCGCGGCTGCGCGCCGCCTGCCCGTTGGGGCCGGAGGGCACGCTGATCCGCGGCCATGAATTCCACTATGCGCAGATGACCGCCACGGGCAATGACGAGCCGCTGGCTGACCTTGCCGATGGCCAGGGCAATCCGCTCGGCGCCTCCGGCTACCGGCGCGGCCATGTCAGCGGCACCTTCTTCCATGCCATAGCGAGGGGCGCATGAGCGGTCCTTCCGCCCCCCGGCAAGTGCTCGACGATATCGGCCTCAGCCTCGTCTTCTTCACCCGGCTGAGGTTGCCATCGAGCGATTTCGGCGGCCGCAGCCTTGCCGACGCGATTTGGGCGGCGCCCTTTGCCGGTCTCGCGGTGGCGATCATCGGCGCGCTGGTCTACGCCATCGCCACAGTTCTCGGCCTCGCCAC
The DNA here is from genome assembly GCF_006442775.1 of Mesorhizobium sp. B2-4-6. NCBI lineage: Bacteria > Pseudomonadati > Pseudomonadota > Alphaproteobacteria > Hyphomicrobiales > Phyllobacteriaceae > Mesorhizobium > Mesorhizobium sp. B2-4-6. Next base: position 1,115,072 of record NZ_VFVI01000001.1, on the reverse strand, counting down.
CGGGCCGGCCGCCGCGCTCACGCTCGCCGCGACGATGCTCGTCACCGGCTGCCTGCATGAGGACGGGCTTTCCGACATCGCCGACGGCTTCGGCGGTGGCCGAACACGCGACAGGAAACTGGAGATCATGCGCGACAGCCGCATCGGCGCCTATGGCGCGGCGGCGCTCGGTGTCTCGCTGCTCATCCGCTGGAGCGCGCTGTCCGAGCTGACCGGTCCCGGCCACGTCGTCCTGGCGCTGCTCGCCGCGCATGCGGCCTCGCGCGGCCTGTTCGGCGCCTTCATGCATCTTCTGCCGCCGGCGCGAGCCGACGGCCTGTCGGCGGGCGCAGGCACCGTCACCGCCGAAACCGCAGCCATCGGCGCGGCGCTCGGCGCGGTGGCGCTGCTGGCCCTCGGCCTTGGCGGCGCGATAGCAGCACTCGTCCTGCTCGGCCTGATCTTCGTGGCCTTCCGCGCGCTTTGCCTCAGCCAGATCGGCGGCCAGACCGGCGACACGATCGGCGCGCTGCAGCAGCTCGGCGAGATCGCCGTGCTGCTCGTCGCATCCGTCTGCCTTTCCTGATTCTCTTTCGGAGACCTTGCCCCCATGTCCTCCCAAACAACGTCCTTCAAATCGCTCGAAGACCTTCGCGCCGCTTGCCTCGATCTTCCCGCCGGCAGCGACGCGGCCGCCGGCGCCGTCGCGAGGCGCCAGGACACGCTGACCAAGCCACCTGGCAGCCTCGGCCGGCTGGAAACCATCGCCGCCTGGCTCGGCCGCTGGCAGGGCCGCGACATGCCCAAACTCGATGCTGTGAAAGTCTTCGTCTTCGCCGGCAATCACGGCGTCACCGCGCAAGGCGTCTCGGCCTATCCTTCGGAGGTCACGGTACAGATGGTGGCGAATTTCGCCGGCGGCGGTGCGGCCATCAACCAGCTTGCCCGCATCGCCGGCGCCAAGCTGGACGTCATCCCGCTCGATCTGGAGCATCCGACCGGCGACTTCACGCAAGAGCAGGCGATGGACGAGCAGGCGTTCCTCGCCGCCGTTTCGGCCGGCTACGGCGCCGTGACCAAGGATCTCGACCTCGTCTGCTTCGGCGAGATGGGCATCGGCAACACGACGCCGGCGGCGGCGATCTCGACGGCGCTGTTCGGCGGCGGCGCGGAAAAATGGACCGGCCGCGGCACTGGCGTCGACGACGCCGGCCTGCAGCGCAAGGTCGTGGCCATCGAGGCGGGCCTCAAGCGCCACGCCGATTCGCTGTCCGACCCGCTGAAGATCGCTGCCGCCCTTGGCGGGCGCGAGCTGGCGGCGATCCTCGGCGCCACGCTTGCCGCGCGCAAGAACAACGTGCCGGTGCTGCTCGACGGTTTTGTCTGCACCGCCGCGATCGCGCCATTGGCAAGGCTGCACCCGACCGGCCTCGCCCACACCATCGCCGCCCACGTCTCGGCCGAAGCCGGCCACCGCCGCCTGCTCGAAGCGCTCGGCCTGCCGCCGCTGCTCGATCTCGGCATGCGGCTCGGCGAAGGCTCCGGCGCCTGCCTTGCCGTCAACATCATCCGTTCCGCTTTGGAATGCCACGCGAAGATGGCGAGCTTCGCCGAGGCCGGCGTTTCGGAGAAGTAGACGACAACCCGGATTGCGTGCGATGCACCCGAAGCGCCGGTGAAGCGTTGTTTCTTCCGATCGCTGACAGCCTTCCAGTCAGAGCGATTCCAGCAAAAGTGGGAGCGGAATTGCGCCAGACCAGAGAGATGGGGCGTTTCGCCGTTTCCGTGAAAAGGTGAAACGCCGCAGTCCGTCTTCGAAGGATCGAAGGCGCAATGTCGCCTGGTTACGACGCACGCGACCGGGCGAACAGGTTCATTGCGAGGCGGCGAACCCGCATTGCTTTTGTTCCATCTCGATCTGCTTCGTGATGCGGATGGCGTTCTGCGCGTAGGCCTCGGTCACGGAGCCGCTGTTCACGGTCTTGTCCTTCAACGGACTCACCGCGGCGCAGAGATGGAAAACATGCGGTTCGGAGGACTTCGCGGCTCCGTTTTCCGGTGCGATCCAGTACACGACATCCTGACCGCCAGGGTGACTCGCGTCCTTCGTCGCCGCGGTCACCGAAGCAGTATCCGTGGCGATCTCCTGAGCCTGCGCGGCGACTTCTGGCGAACAGGCCGTGGTCGGCTGTCCCGCCCTGATCTGGGCCGCGCACGAGTTCATGTCCTGGGTGTACTGCTCGACCGACGGGGGCTTGAAGCTGACGCCCATTACAGTCGCAAGCACGGCCAGCGCAGCACCCACTCCGCCGGCGACCTTCTTGGTCTGCGGATCCATGTTCTTGTCGGTGAGAATAAGGAAGATCAACGGGAGGAAGGCGATCAGCGTGATGATCGCGCCGAGCTGGTTTTGGAAGAAGAACCTGGCCGTGTCGGATGCCCGGGCCGGATCGTGCCGGTTGGCAGCCTTCCACAACAAGTTACCGGCGATTGCGAAAATCGCAATTCCGACCAGAATGCCGATCAGCAGCGGCAGGTTTCCCTGGTCGAACTTGTGCTTGTAGAACAAAACGATCCCGGCAATCTCACCGCCAATGGCGATAATCCACGAGAGCGCGGCGAAAAGGCGGAGGCGCGTCGCGGCGGACTTCTGGCCCTGCGTTGCTTGCCAATCCTTGGTGACGTCTGCGGCCGGCTTGTTGTCGGTCATGACCAGTTCCCCTGAAATCGACACTTGCAGGGCGGCTTCAATCGAAAGGCCAACTCGCCCGGCGCAGCGTCATTGAACGAACGTCTCGTCGTCTGCCTTCGCGACGCAGCGAAAATGTGAGCGCCGCGACAGGCCACATCCCCATCCATATTGCGCACGAGCGAAAGCGTCCATACCCACGGGGCGGACTCTGGTGTGGCGGTGCCTTTGCCCTTCTCTATCTCCGGCTCGAACCTGACGCTGCCTTCGCCTGCGATTTCGCAGGAGCGACCGTGATCACCGGACTGGTCGAAAGCAACCCCACACCATACCTCCGACCAGCGACCCGCTAAGACCCGGAAAAGAGGAGTTCTCCGCAGACGTAAAATACCAGCAAAAACAAGAGACTACTTGGTGGGTGTGCACAGGATCGAACTGTGGACCCGCTGATTAAGAGTCAGCTGCTCTACCAACTGAGCTACACACCCACGCCGCTGGAAAACCAGCGTCGGCGGCGCATATAGCCGCCGCTTTCGGTGATGTCCAGCCCTGCCGGATCATTTCCCGACAAATCGACATGGCATGAACCCGAAAAGTGGATTCCGGTTTTCGGAAAAGATCATACCAGCTCCAAAAACGCCGCAGGCGTCAGACAAACAGCTTGCCTTCAGCCATCTTGATCGCATGGCCGCCGATGCGCGCGGAGGCCAGTTTGCCGCCATCGACATTGAGCTCGAGCCGGATGCGCGACGGCCGGCCCATTTCCAGCCCCTGCTCGATCCAGAGCTGCGAGATGCCGTCGGTCGGGGCGTCGAAATGCATGATGGCGCCGGCAAAGGCCGCCGCGGCCGAACCCGTGGCCGGATCCTCGTAGGAAGGCGTGCCGGGCACGATCATGCGCACATGGAAGGCGCTGTCGTGGTGGATCCGCTCGCGGCAGTAGACATAGGGGCTGGCGAAGGCCCATTCGCTCTTGCGCGGCGCAAGTTCCGACCACGCCTGGTTATCGAGCCTGATCTTGGCTGCCGCTTCAAGGTCCGCGACCGGAATGGTCACGTAAGGCACGCCGGCGGACCAGAAGGCGACGCGGTGGTTCTCGAAGCCGATCTCGTGCGGGGCAAGGCCGAGCGCGGCGCCGATTGCTTCCGGATCGGCCTTGAGCTCCAACGATTCCGGCAGTTTCGCCAGATCGAACTCGGCGAAGGTCGAGCCGTCATGCTTGCTCACCGCGCAACGCACCGGCCCGATATTCTCCTCCAGCACGAAGATGCCGGTCGTCTCCCCGGCGAGTTCCGCAAGCGCGATCGCCGAGCCGACCGTCGGATGGCCGGCGAACGGCATTTCATAGTCGGGCGTGAAGATACGGATACGGTTGCGATGTTTTGGATTGTCTGGAGGCAGCACGAACACCGTCTCGGAAAGATTGAATTCGCGCGCGATCGCCTGCATGCCGGCAGTGTCGAGCCCATCGCTGTCGAGCACCACCGCAAGCGGATTTCCGGCCAGCCTTTCGGTGGTAAACACATCGTAAAGCAAGTAATTGCGCGCCATGGAGAAAACCTTTCACCTCGCCCCGAATTTCTGCCTCAATCCCAACATGAGGGAAATTTAATTTGAAATTCGAACCTTAAGGCCTGATTTGTGCACGGATAGGGACATCAATTTTCAGCATAGGGGTCCGGCGTGGACCAGCTTGTCAATCCGCCAAACGCGGAATCGGATACTTCCGTAGAGGCGGCCCTCGGGCTCGACCGCAAGGGCGTAAGCCGCAAACGACGCCGCTTCTGGCTCTACGCGCTGCTGGCGATAGCGATTGTCGCGGCCGCCATTGCCCTCTATCGATGGTATGCCGCCGCACCTCCCAGGATTGAATACACCGCCGTGCCCGCGGCGATCGCCGACCTCACCGTCGAGGTATCGGCCACCGGCACGCTGCAGCCGCTGACCCAGGTCGACATCTCCAGCGAGCTTTCCGGCATCGTCCGCTCGGTCGCGGCCAATGAAAACCAGCAGGTCAAGAAGGGCGACGTGCTGGCGACGCTCGACACCGCCAAGCTGGAGGTCCAGATCGAGCGCGCCACCGCCTCTGCCAAGGCGGCGGCAGCGGCCGTCGAGGACGCCAAAGTGACCTTGCGGGAGAACGAGAACGCGGTGGTGCGCGCCAACGCGCTCACCAAGCGCGGCATGGCGACGGACCAGTCGCTCGAGGCGGCGACCGCGACCCGCGATCGTTCCAAGGCGGCGCTCGACAGCGCCGAAGCCAATCTCGCCATTGCCCAGGCCGACCTCAAGGCGCAGCAGACCGATCTTGCCAAGAGCACCATCTATGCGCCGATCGACGGCATCGTGCTCACGCGCTCGGTCGATCCCGGTCAGACGGTCGCGTCCTCGCTGCAGGCGCCCGTGCTCTTCGTCATCGCCGCCGACCTTCGCAACATGGAATTGCAGGCCGCGGTCGACGAGGCCGATATCGGCCAGGTCAAGCCCGGCCAGCATGCCCGTTTCACCGTCGACGCCTTCCCGGACCGACCCTTCGATGCCGAGATCCGCGATATCTCTTACGCCTCGGTCACCACCGACGGCGTCGTGACCTACAATGCGCGCCTCGAAGTCGACAATGGCGAGCTTCTCTTGCGGCCCGGCATGACGGCCACGGTCTCGGTCGTGACCCGGCAAGCCAAGGGCGTGCTTACCGTCCCCTCGATCGCCTTCCGCTATCGGCCGGCGCCGCCCGTCGCCCGCGCGTGGAGCCTGCGCGACCTCTTTACCGGCCGCATGGGCCGCCCCAACCGGCAGCGCGAGGCGACGAAGGCGCCGACCGACGGCTCGCGCACGCTTTACCTGCTGGAGAACGGCCGGCCGCATCCGGTCAACGTCAAGATCGGCTCGACTGACGGCGAGTTGACCGAGATCACGTCCGGCCTCGACGAGGGCGCGCAAGTCATCACCGGCGCGCAGCAGCGGAGCTGACGAAATGTCGGCTGCCCTGCTCATCACTTTCGACAAGGTCTGGAAAAGCTATGGCGAGGGCGAAGCCCGCGTGCATGCGCTGGCCGGCGTCGATCTCGCCATCCGCACAGGTGAATTCGTCGCCATCATGGGCCCCTCCGGCTCGGGCAAGTCGACGGCGATGAATATCATCGGCTGCCTCGACACGCCGACGGCCGGAACCTACTCCTTCATGGGCGTCGACGCGGGCCGCCTCGACCGCAACCGCCGCGCGCTTTTGCGCAACCTCTATGTCGGCTTCGTCTTCCAGGGCTACAATCTGCTGCCGCGCACGACCGCCGCCGAAAATGTCGAGCTGCCGCTGATCTATCGCGGCGTTGGAGCGCGCGAGCGCCGCGATCTCGCCATGCAGGCGCTGGCCGAGGTCGGGCTTGTCGGGCGCGAGCACCACACGCCGGCCGAGCTTTCGGGCGGCCAGCAGCAGCGCGTGGCGATCGCCCGCGCCATCGTCACCAGGCCGACGCTGCTCGTCGCCGACGAGCCCACCGGCAATCTCGACACCGCGCGCACGCACGAGATCATGGGTCTGCTGACCAGGCTCAACGCCGAGCTCGGGCTCTCGATCGTCATGGTCACGCATGAGGCCGATGTCGCGGACTATGCCGGCCGAACCATTCGCTTCCTCGACGGCCATGTCGCCTCCGACACCTTGAAAGCGGAGGAAGCGGCATGATCTGGGAGACCGTCCGCCTCTCGCTGCGCTCGATCCGCCGCAACGTATTGCGCTCGTTCCTGACGCTGCTTGGTATCGTCATCGGCGTCGCGGCCGTCATCGCCATGCTCACCATCGGCTCCGGCACGACGGAGAAGGTCAAGGCCGACATTTCCAAGCTTGGCAGCAACCTTCTCGTCGTTCGCGCCGGCCGGCCCGCGGGACCCGGCGGACCCGGAGGTCTCGATCAGGCGGTGCGGCCGCTGGCCGAAAAGGATGTGACGGCGCTCGTCGCGCATCTGAGCGGCGCGCGCGCGATTTCGCCTGCTTCGCAAAAGCAGGTCCGCGTCATCTTCGGCACTGAAAGCCTGACCTCGGGCGTCACCGGCACCGACAGCGCCTATCTCGACGCCCGCGACTGGAAACTGGTCTCGGGACGGCCGTTCAGCGATTCCGAAACGCGCGCCGGCGCCGGCGTTTGCCTGATCGGCGAAACCGTGCGCCAGCAATTCTTCGGCGCCGGCGATCCGGAGGACGAGATCATCCGCGTCAACCGCACCTCCTGCAAGATCATCGGCCTGCTCGAGCCCAAGGGCTATACCGGCTTCGGCCAGGATCAGGACAATGTCGTGCTGATGCCGCTGCACGCCTATCAGCGCCGCATCGCCGGCAACCGCGACATCGACAACATCTATATCGCCGCCGACGACCGCACCCCGACCACTGAACTGCAGCCGCGCGTCGAGGATATCTTGCGGGACACGCGCCGCATCACGCCCGACCGCGATCCCGATTTCGCCATCCGCGACATGACCCAGATCGCCGATGCGATGACCAGCGCCACCACCACCATGACCGGCATGCTGGGCGCCGTCGCCGGCGTCAGCCTCCTGGTCGGCGGCATCGGCATCATGAACATCATGCTGGTCTCGGTCACCGAACGCACACGCGAGATCGGCGTCAGGCTGGCGATCGGCGCGCATGAAAAACACATCCTCATCCAGTTCCTGGTCGAGGCGACGGTGCTGTCGCTCTTCGGCGGCATCATCGGCATCCTGATCGGCTTGTCGCTGGCCGGCCTCGCCTCGATGGCGCTGACGGTACCCTTCGCGCCAAGCCCCGCCGTCATCCTGCTCGCCGTCGGCTTTTCGGCGCTGATCGGCATGGTGTTCGGCTTCTTCCCGGCGCTGCGCGGCGCACGCCTCGATCCGATCGACGCGCTGCGGCATGAATAGCCAGATCACAGCGACTGCTGACGTCCGGACGTCCAGCGTGGTTAGTCGTGGCCGGCGAAATGCCACTCGATCAGCGGCTTCATGTGCGGCATCAGACCGTCGGGCAGATCGGCGGCATCGCGGATGATGACCGGCCCCTCGATCTCCGGCTCCGCCTCGGCGGCGACGAAGGCATTGATGCGCCGTGCAAGCTCGCCGGCGGGCTCGGCGACCCGATAGCGACGGAAGATCACCGTGCCGCTCGCCGTTGACAGCGCGTGATAGCGCTGTCCGCGTTCGGCCGTCGAAAGATCAAGCCCGGTCTCTTCCCCCACCTCGCGGATCATGTTGAAGTCGACATCGACCAGCCCGTCGCGAAAATCGATCGGCTCGAAGGAGCCGGCGGCGAAATAGACGCGGCCGGCATTGACGGTGTGCGGCCCCATGCGGATCGCCACCAGCGCGTTGTCGCCGGCGACCAGCATGGCATGCGCATAGGCGTGCTCGGCGCCGGAATTTTCGCGCCGCTTGCGCCATAGCATGAAGGTCGAATAGTTGACCGCATGGCAGCGGCCGACGAGGCGCCCGCCCCGGTAAGCAAGCTCGGAAAGCAGCACCACGGTGCCGTCGAACAGGGCCGGATTGGCCGCTGTTTCCTGCCGCCAGTTCTCCGCGATCGCCGCCGTATTGCTCAGCGCGAAGGGATGCGGGCCGGGATCGAGACGGACGTCGACGGCATCGACGGGCAGGATGACATTGCGCGGCAGGTCGAAACTCAAGACGGTCACGCCATATCCAGCGTGATCGCCACCGGGCAGTGGTCCGACGCTTTCGGCCTGTCCCAGCCGGCGCGCGGGAAACGCTCGACCTCCTGTCCGGGCGGAAAGATGGTGCGCCAGGGCTGGCCGTTGCGGATGACGTCGGGAACGGCGGTGGCGTTCTTCGCGGCCAGCGCCTTCGACAGCAGGATATAATCGAGCTGACAGAGATGTCGCTCCCCCGGGCCGCGCGTGTGGTAGAAGCTCCAGCGATCCATCTCCGGCCGCCGTTCGACGACATTCTCGCAAAAGCCGCCGGCGGTAAGCACGTCGATCGAGGACCGGGCTTCGTCGACAACCTCGAAACGGTAGCCATCGATGGCGTCGCCGTCGATCTTCACGCGTTGCCGGTAGTCGTTCAGGTCGCCGCAGACCGCCCAGTGCTTGTCGGCGGCATGGCCCTTGCCAAAATGCTCCTCGATGATACGACGCACCGCCTGCGCCTCGGCGATGCGCAGCGGCATCGACGCCTGGCGGCCGTCCAGCCCGTTGCGCGGCGGGCCCATGGATTTGAAATGCACGAGATAGAGCGTCAGCGGCGCGCCGCCGATCCTCAGGTCGATCTCCAGGCAGTCACGGCGAAATATCCGTTCATTGGCGAGATGGCCGAGCCCGGCGAGCTCCGGCGTGAACAGCCCGAACTGCTCGAAAGTGGCATAGGCGTGGCTGGTCATACGCACGAACTCGATCGGCTGTCCTTGCGCGGTCTCGTTGCGCATCATCACGGCGACATCGATGCCGCGCGTGTCGTTGCCGGCGGTGGTGTATTTCTGCCGGTAGCCCTGCCCGACCATCTTGAACAGATAGCCGTATTCGAACGCCTTCAGCGCCTCGATATTGTCGACCTCCTGCATGCAGATGACGTCTGCGCGGGTGGCCGCGATGGCGAGCGCCGTCAACTGGCGGGTGTCGTCGGACTGGGCGATCGCGCGGGCCTGCTCGAGGATGCGGTATTCGGCCTCGCTCTGGATGTCGAACAGCGCCAGCGTGCGGTCTTCATTGAGCTGGTTGCGATAGCCCGAGAAATCGAACCTGTTCATCAGGTTCTCGACATTGAAGGTGGCGAGGCGCAGCGACATGGCCGTGACCTTTGCCCGCAAGCGAGGGCGAAAACAAGGGCCAGGCCGATGCTCGTCCTGGTTGATGGAACCTTTCCGTTCATCCCCCGTTCAGACGGAAAGTTCCAACAATAGGCCTTTCCCCGGGGGTGTGCTGGGCGTGGGGCCTTACTCCTTGGAGAGTGAAATGAAACCGCTTTTTTCTTCCCTGAGATCCGGACTTCTGGTCCTGGGCCTCGTTACCGGCGTGACGGCGCCATCGGTCGCCGGACCGATCCTGCAACCCGATCTTGGCGTCGCGACGAATACCGCCGCGCCACAGGTCGTTCCCGTGCGCGACGGCTGGGCCGGCAACAACAACGGCGGCAGCTTCCAGGACTGGCGTTGGCGTAACCGCGGCGGCGACTTCAGGTGGCGCGGCGGCAATCGACACTTCTCGCGCAACTGGGACGGCGGCAGGTGGAATGGCGATGGCGATTGGCGCTGGCGGCACCACCACCGTCGGCATTTCCGAGGCGGGGACGCGGCGATCCTGGGGCTGGGCCTCGGCCTGGGCTTGGGTAGCATGGCCTATGGCAACTACTACGATCCCTACTATTACGATCCTTATCCGCGTTACGCTCAGCCGCGGCGCATTTACCGGACCGGGCGGCTGTCCAGCGCGCATGTCCGCTGGTGCTACGACCGCTACCGGTCGTATCGCACCTGGGACAATACGTTCCAGCCCAACTACGGTCCGCGCCGGCAATGCCGCTCGCCCTATATCTGAGCTCGTCGGCAGGAATGATGAAACGGCGCCCTTCGCGGGCGCCGTTTTATTTTGCCGCAACCTGTGGCTACGACGGATGGCTACGACGGGCGATAACGCTAAATTCATCGGCGGCTTCTATCCATTCATGCCGATCTCCCCCAACATGACGACTCGCGGGACCAGGTTGCAGGACGCGCCCGCCATGGCCGAAAACGAACACAGAAACCAACACAGGCATCGCGTGCTGAAAGGCGCGGCGATCCTGACCGGCATCAACAATTCCGAGGTGAGATGCACGGTGCGCAACATGCATGCGAATGGCGCTGAGCTGAAAGTGCCCATCGATGCGCGCGTGCCGGACGAATTCCTGCTCTATGTGCCGGTCGACGGCATCGGCTACAAGGCCGTGGTGCGCTGGCGCCGCGAGGACCGCATCGGCGTCGAGTTCACCGGCACCGGGCCCAAGCCGCACTGGCACTACGGCTGAAATCGCCTCCGTTTCGCGGAATAAAAAGCCGGCGGATTTCTCCGCCGGCTTGACGCTGCAGCAACCGGAAGCCTGATGACAATTCACCCTGCCGATGGCCGGCAGGGTGGAATTGGCGCAGGCTTCTTAGTTCTTGGCCTTGTCGACCAGTTTGTTCTTGGCGATCCACGGCATCATCGCGCGCAGTTTGGCGCCGACTTCCTCGATCTGGTGGCTGTCGTTGTTGCGACGGATGCCCTTGAAGCGCGACATGCCGGCGCGGTATTCCTGCATCCATTCCGAGGTGAACTTGCCGGTCTGGATGTCCTTCAGGATGCGCTTCATCTCGGCCTTGGTGTCGGCGGTAATGATGCGCGGACCCGAGACATATTCGCCCCATTCGGCGGTATTCGAGATCGAATAGTTCATGTTGGCGATGCCGCCTTCATAGATCAGGTCGACGATCAGCTTCACTTCGTGCAAGCACTCGAAATAGGCCATTTCCGGCGCGTAGCCGGCTTCCACCAGCGTCTCGAAACCGGCGCGGATCAGCTCGACCAGGCCGCCGCACAGCACGACCTGCTCGCCGAACAGGTCGGTCTCGCATTCCTCGCGGAAGTTGGTCTCGATGATGCCGGAACGGCCGCCGCCGACGCCGCAGGCGTAGGAGAGCGCGAGGTCGAGCGCGTTGCCCGAAGCGTCCTGGTTGACGGCGACAAGGCACGGCACGCCGCCGCCCTTCTGGTATTCTCCGCGCACGGTGTGGCCCGGGCCCTTCGGCGCGATCATGACGACGTCGACCGAAGCCTTCGGTTCGATCAGGCCGAAATGCACGTTGAGGCCGTGCGCGAAGGCGATCGCGGCGCCATCGCGGATGTTCGGGGCGATTTCCGATTTGTAGATGTCGGCCTGCAATTCGTCGGGCGTCGCCATCATCATCAGGTCGGCCCACTTGGCGGCGTCCGCCACGCTCATGACCTTGAGGCCGTCGGCCTCGACCTTCTTGGCGGTCGCCGAGCCGGCCTTGAGACCGATGGCGATCTCCTTGACGCCGGAATCCTTGAGGTTGAGCGCGTGCGCCCGGCCCTGGCTGCCATAGCCGATAATGGCGACCTTCTTGCCCTTGATCAGATTGAGATCGGCGTCACGATCGTAATAGACACGCATTTGGTGTTCCTTCCCGTTTGAAGATCAGAGGGCCAGTGGCCCGGTTTTTGCTCCGAAGAGAGCGAGAAACTGTTGCGTCGCGCGCGCGGCATCGCCGCCGATCGTCGCCGCAGTCAATTCTACCCGGTCGCCGAGCAGCAGACGTATCTGCACGTCGCGGCCGACCAGGCCGAAAAAGGTCCTGAACGCCGTCTCGGCGTCCTCGAAATCGAGCAGCCCGGCCTGCAGACCGGCTTCAAGCACCGGCTTCAGGCGCTTGGCAAGAGCGAAGCGGCCATTCTGCAGCACGATCGCGCCGAGATCGTCCTTGCCGGAACCGGCATGGCTGACTGCCACACGGTTCAGCGCGATCGAAGTGTCGCTGGAGATGACCTTCAGCCAATCTGAAGCGAAACGCTCCAGGCTCGCTGTGAGCGAACCGATATCCAGTCTCTCGCGGTCGATGGCCGCGACACGCACCTTGGACGCCTGCCACTGCACCGTGGCGTTGAGCAGTCCGTCGCGGTCGCCGAACCATTTGTAGAGCGTTTCCTTGGAACAGCTTGCCCGCCGCGCCACCGCCGTCATGGTCAGGTTGTCGCCCTCTTCGACCAAAAGGCGAAGTGCCGCATCCAGAACGGCCTGCTGGCGCTCGGTGAGCGTTTCGCTGTTGTCGATATCCTGCACGCTGTGCAACACGTTTGCCCTCGGGTACGTCGACAAGACCGACGCGTACCGTACGTTACGGTTCGGGTTCTATGCCGTATTGCCCGAAGCCATGCAAGCCCTATTTTCCATTTCCTTGCCGGAGAATAAGATGCTGGTCGGTCTGCTCGCCCTGGCCGTAGCCGCCGCCTTCACCGGCGCCGCTGTCTATGTCAGCCTCGCGGAGCAGCCGGCGCGGCTTGGCCTCGATGACCAGGCGTTGCTGCGCGAATGGCAGCCCTCTTATAAGCGCGGGGCCGCCATGCAGGCCTCTATTGCCATGGTCGCCTGCGTTCTCGGCCTGATCGCCTGGTGGCTGACCGGCGCGTCAGCCTATCTTGCCGGTGCGCTGTTCATCATTCTGCCTTGGCCATGGACGCTGCTGGTGATGATGCCGACGAACCGGATGCTGGAGGCGATGGATGTCGAGGCCCGCAATTCTCAGGCGAGGTCATTGATCGTCAGATGGGGCAAGATGCATCTGGTCCGTGTCGCGCTGGGCGCGCTGGCGACGATCGCATTTCTGTGGGCCTTGCGCCTGCCCTGAAGGGTCGTCGTCGTGATTTCAGTCCGCGACCGGCGGATCGCGCAGCCGCCCGAGCAACCCGGCAAGCATCCCCAACTCCTTGGCGGAAAGCCTGTCGCCCATCAGTTCCGCGATCGAAGCGCCGTAGACGGTCCAGATGCGGCGGCGCATGTCCCGACCGCTTGGCGTGATGCGCACGGTCTGGCCCCGGCCGTCGTCTGAGACGGGCAGCTTTTCGACCAGACCATCCGCCTCGAGCCGGGCCAGCAGCCTTGAAACACCGTACTGCGCCAAGAGAACGCGATCCATCAGCTCGAACGGTCGCAGCCCCCCCTCGCCCGCCTCCGCAAGCTCGTGCAGCACATCATACCAGGCGAGCGGCGGCAGCCCGCCGGCTTTCAGCGCACCCTCGGTCCTTTCGACCAGTTGGCGCGAGACGCGCATGAGGCGCGCCCAGGCGATGACGGCTTTGGGTGATGGTGATGTTTTCGTCATCGGGCCAGCCTAAGCGATAGATGCAGTTGCATCAAGCTTGACGATCGATGCAAACGCATCCATATAGATGCAAATGCATTTATATGGAGAGAACCGATGAGACATGAAATCTGCAAGATCGCCGATATCCCGCAGACCGGCAGCCTGATCGCGCCTTTCTTCAGCCGAGAGGTCCATGTCTGGCGCAGCGGCGAGCGCATCCGCGCCGCGGCCAATGCTTGCCTGCATTTCGGCGGACCGCTGGACTGCAAGGACGGCGCTTTCGTCTGCCAGTGGCATGGCGCGAAATTCGACATGGCAAGCGGCGAGCGCCTGGAAGGCCCGGCGCCGAAGGGCTCGCGCCTGATGTTCCTGTCAACCCGCGTCGAGGATGGCGCGCTCAACTATGTCTGGGGAGAGTGAGATGACCGCAAGGCTCACCCTCGTCAGCCATCACTTGTGCCCCTACGTCCAGCGCGCGGCGATTGCGCTTGCCGAAAAAGGCGTGCCGTTCGAGCGGGTCTATGTCGACCTCTCCAACAAACCCGACTGGTTCAAGGCGATCTCACCGCTTGGCAAGGTGCCGCTGCTGCGCGTCCGGCACGGCAATGCGCAGGATGTGATTTTCGAATCCGCCGTCATCCTCGAATTCCTCGAGGAGACCGAGGCCAATCCCTTGCACCCGGCCGATCCGCTGGCGCGGGCCAGGCATCGCGCCTGGATCGAATTCGGCTCGGCCATCCTCAACGCCATAGGCCGTTTCTATTCCGCTGCCGACGAAGCTGCTTTCCTCGATGAAAGCAGAGGCTTGTCCGGGATGTTTGCACGTCTGGAAGCAGAACTGTCTGCAAGGCCAAGCGGTCCGTGGTTCGCCGGCGATCGATTCTCGCTGGTCGATGCCGTTTACGGGCCGGTCTTCCGCTATTTCGACGCGTTCGACCGCATCGTCTATTTCGGCATTCTTGACGGCAAGCCGCTCGTCCAGGCCTGGCGCAAGGCCTTGAGCGAACGCCGGTCGGTGACCGAAGCCGTCAGCCCGGACTATCCGCGGCGGCTGCATGCCTTCCTTCTGGCAAAGCAATCTTATCTGTCTGGGATCATCCGGCGGCAGGCCACTGCAACTCCGCAAGCCCGATCCGCCTGAACGGGTCGACCACCGTGCCGGCGACCATGGCTGCGAGGAACTGTGGCCCCGGCGGAATCCTCGCCAGCGCCGCCATCATGCGGTCGCGGACAAAGGGCAAGGCCGCGGAATCCGATTGGTAGAACGGCGTCAGCGACAGCGACAGCGCCTGGAATACGCGCACGTGCCAACGGCGCGCGCTCGCATAGGCCTCCAGCGCGCCGTCGATGCCGTTCGTCCGCGCCAGCGCATGGCTGAGCGCGGCGGCGTCGAGCAGCGCCATGTTCGCGCCTTGCCCGAGTTGCGGACTGGTCGAATGCGCGGCGTCGCCGATGACGGCAAGCCGTCGGCCGGCCGGCAGCGTCATCGTGTGGTGGCCATAGCGGGCGAGCGAGAGCTGCTCGAAACTGTCGATCTGACTGGTGAAAACCTCGCACTCGGGCCATACCGAAACCACCCTCGCCTTCCAGGCGTCGAGCCCCTTCGCCTTCACCTGTTCGGCGTCGGCCGGCTTGAGGCTCCAGAAGAACGCCGCCATGTCTTCCGCGCCGGGCTCCGGCCGGCCGATCGGCAGCACGCCGACCATGACGCTTGCCTTGTCGTAGCGCTGCAGCAGCGCGCGTTCGTCAAAGCCGTCGCGCCAGCCGAGCGACGCCCAGAATGCCCCATAGGTGAGCGGCCGCGGGATCGCGGCATCGCCAAGATCGTGCCGCAGCTTCGAGCGCGCGCCGCTGGCATCGACGACGAGGTCGAATGGGCCGAGCCGCCTGCCGTTGCCGCAGACGAGCGTCGCGCGCTCGGCCGCCTCCAGCATCTCGAGCTCGACATTGGTTTCGATGGCGATCGCTTCGCGCAAGGCAGCGCGGTAGAGCACGCCGAACAGCGCCGCCCGGTGCACCGCGAGGCCGAAGCGGCGGCCGCGCCGCGCGTCGTAGCGGACTTCGAGCACGGTGCGTCCGCTGCCGGCGTCGGTGCCGTGCAGCCGCTCGATCCGGCTGCCAAGCGAAAGGATCTCGGCGAGCAGGCCGAGATCGGCGAGCACGGTCAGCCCGGTCGGCTGCAGGATGAGGCCGGAACCGACCGGCTTCGGCTCATCGAAGCGTTCGAAAATCGTGACCTTGTGCCCGGCCCGCTTGAGATAGAGCCCTGCCGCCAGCCCGGCCGGACCGGCGCCGGCAATCGCGATGTCGTAGGATCTGATCATTGCCCGCCAAGCCAAGCCGGCGCGACAATCCCCCAACACAGCGGTCAAATCAAGTTGGCGCTTTGACGCTCGTCAGGGTTGGGCTGCGTCGAAGGCGGCGCGTGCCTCGCGCACGGCGTCATGGTTGAGCTCAGCCCACTGGATCAGCATCTGCAGGGGTGCGAACATCGAGCGCCCAAGATCGGTCAAGCTGTATTCCACGCTCGGCGGCTTGGTCGGAAACACTTCGCGATGCACATAGCCATCGCGCTGCAGGTCGTGCAGCGTCTGCGTCAGCATGCGCTGTGAGATGTCGGGAACCAGCCGTCGCAATTCGCCGAACCGATAGGGCTTCTCGGCCAGCGCCATGACCAGCAGCGAGCTCCATTTGCCGCTGATGCCCTGGATCACGTCGCGAACCGGACAGTCGGCGAAATTGGCGCCATCCGTCATGGCCTTGTAAATCTCGAGCTTGGCTTTCAGATTGAAGATCTTGCTGTCCATGGCGACATCCGCTGGTCGAAGTTCGGCTGGCCTGAGTGGTTCCCTCGCCGTGCCTACCTCCCGAAAAACTGCCTTCTTTACGGCTTGGGGTCAATTCCTATTTTAGTGCTGGTCTCTTTTTGAGACTAACCGCAGCACTCGCCAATCGGCGCAATTCAGGAACCTCCCATGACCGAAACACTCCTCGTCACCGGTGCCTCCGGCCAGCTTGGCCGCGCCGTCATCAATCACTTGCTGGAAGCGCAGAAAATTGCGCCGGCCAGCATCATCGCCACCACGCGCAATCCCGAAAACCTCGCGGATCTCGCGGCGCGCGGCGTTACCGTCAGGGCTGCCGATTTCAACGACAAGGCCTCGCTCGAGAAGGCATTCAGCGGCGCCGACCGGGTGCTGATCATCTCGACCGGCGACCTTGACCTCAAAACCGGCCGGCGCCTGAAGCAGCATGAGACCGCGGTGGCGGCGGCCAAGGCGGCAGGCGTTTCGCATTTGCTCTACACCTCCATGCCCAATCCCGAGCCCGGCTCGCCCGTGCTGTTCGCCGGCGATCACTACGGCACCGAGCAGGCGATCAAGGCGAGCGGCATCCCCTACACTATCTTCCGCAACGGCTGGTATCAGGAGAACCTGTTCATGGCGCTGCCGCACGCGATTTCGTCGGGCAAGTGGTACACGTCGGCCGCCGACGGACGCATCGCCCACGGTGCGCGCGACGACATGGCGGCCGCCATTGCCGCCGGCCTTGCTTCCGGCACGAAAGAGAGCAGGATCTACACGCTGACCGGTCCGCAGGCCCATACCGTGGGCGAGATCGCCGCTCTGGTGAGCGAAGTCACCGGCAAGCCGCTGGAAGTCATCCAACTGCCGGACGAGGCGCTGACCGAAGGGGTGAAAGCGGCCGGCGTTCCCGACGATTTTGCCCGCATCATCGTCTCCTTCGACGCCAACACCCGCGCCGGCCGCATTGCAGAGGTGACCGATGCCGTCGAAAAACTCTCTGGCCGCAAGCCGCGGACGCTGAAGCAGTTTCTCGAGACGAACAAGGCTGCCCTGCTCGGCTGAAGTCTTGCGCGCCTGGGGAAGCCGCCCCAGGCGCGCCTCACTTCGTTTTCTTGAGCAATCCGAGCCGGACCAGGCTCTCGCCCGTCGCCACAAGCGCATCCTCGCGCGATCGCGGCGCCCAGCCGAGCATGCGCACGGCCTTGGCGCTCGTGGCGTTTCTCGGCTTGTCCAGTTCCGTCACGATCTGGGCCGCTTGCCCGTCGAACAGGCCCACGATCCGGACCAGCCAGTCCGGCAGCACTCTGGTCGTAATGCGCGATCCTGCGTTGCCAAGCCTCGCCTTCAGCGTCCGCGCGATCTCGAGCATCGTCATGAAGTCGCCGCTGATTGCCAGGAACCGTTCGCCCCTGGCGGCGGGATTGGTCATGGCGCGCAGATGCAGGTCGGCGACATCGCGCACGTCGACCACGCCGAACGCCATGCGCGGCAGGCCGGGCATCTCGCCATCCATCAAACGCCTGATGAAGTCCGTCGAGGTCGAATGATCCGGCCCCAGGACCGGCCCGAAGATGCCGACCGGATTGACGACCGCCAACTCCAGTGACCCGCCTTCGCGATCGATGAAATCCCAGGCCGCACGCTCGGCAAGCGTCTTCGATTTCACATAGGCGCTCACCTTCTGCGACAGATCGGTCCAGTTCTCTTCCGTGAACGGACGGCCGGGAACCGGTACCTGGCCATAGCCGATGGCGGCAAAGGACGAGGTGAGCACGACCCGTTCGACGCCGGCATCGCGGGCGGCGCGCAGCACGCGCAACGCCCCTTCCCTGGCCGGAACGATCAGGTCGTCCTCGTGCTTCGGTACGCCGGGCGGAAAAGGCGAAGCGACGTGCAGGACATATCGGCATCCGGCAACCGCTTCGGGCCAGCCCTTGTCGCTCATGAGATCGGCATAAGCGAAGGAGAGCGCATCGCCCGGTTCGACGCCGCCGACCTTCAGCATGGCAAGAACATCGGCTTCGCGCTTGGCCGAGCGCACCGTCGTGCGCACGCGGTAGCCCGCGTTCAAAAGCGATAGGATGCAATGAGCGCCAAGGAAGCCGGACCCGCCGGTCACAAGCACCAACCCGTCGCCCATGCCCCGCCTCTTTCGAAAGCAACTGCGTCTTCCATCCGCAATTGCGGGACGTCAGCCTATGCGGCGCAGTCTGTCAGATCGCGACCTGCGTGCCAATCTCCACCACGCGCCCGGTGGGTATCTGGAAATACTCGGTCGCGTCCGCCGCCGTTTTCGCCAGGCCGATGAACAGCCGGTCCTGCCAGATCGGCATGCCGGAATTGGGCGACGCCTTCAGCGAGCGCCGCGACAGGAAGAACGATGTCGTCATGATGTCGAACTTCCAGCCCTGCTTGCGGCAGATCGCCAGAGCACGCGGGATGTTCGGCTGCTCCATGTAACCGAAGGTCAAGGTCACGCGCATGAACAGCTCGTTGACCGTCTCCAGCTTCACGCGCTCGCTGTCGGGCACCACCGGTTGCGGCGCCGTCACCACCGACAGGATGACGTTCTTTTCATGCAGCACCTTGTAGTGCTTGAGGCTGTGCATCAGCGCGGTCGGCGCGCTCAGCGGATCGCTGGTCAGGAACACCGCGGTGCCGGACACCAGTTGCGGTTTCTTCTTCAGAAGGTTCCCCGCCAGGAAATCGAGCGGGATCTCGTTGCGGCGGGTCTTCTCGAACAGATAGCGGCTGCCGCGCACCCAGGTCCACATGCCAAGGATGATGGCGAAGGCGACCGCGAGCGAGGCCCAGCCACCCTCGAACACCTTGACGATGTTGGAGGCGAAGAAGCCGATATCAATGAAGGCGAACAGCGCGGTCAGCGCCGCCGCGCGCCACAACGGCCACTTCCAGATGCGGGTCATGACGACGAAAAGCAGCACGGTCGTCACCAGCATGTTGCCGGTGACCGAGATGCCGTAGGCCGAAGCGAGCTTGCTGGATTCGCCGAAGCCGACCACCAGCAGCATCACCACCAGCGCCAGCAGCATGTTGACGCGCGGCATATAAACCTGGCCGGACTGCCTTTCGGACGTATGCAGGATCTCGAGCCGCGGCAGCATATTGAGCTGCACCGCTTGCCTGGTCAGCGAATAGGCACCGGAAATGACCGCCTGGCTGGCGATGACCGTCGCCGCCGTCGCCAGCACCACCATGGGGATGAGCGCCCAGCCCTCATTCATTTCGAAGAACGGATGGCCGACCGTGCCGCCCTTGGCAAGCACATAGGCACCCTGCCCGGCATAGTTCAAAAGCAGGCAGGGAAACACGATCGCCAACCATGCCAGCACGATCGGCTTGCGTCCGAAATGGCCGAGGTCGGCATAAAGAGCCTCGGCGCCGGTGACGGCCAGGAAGATGGCGCCGATGGTGACGAAGGCGACGTCGGGCGAATGGATCAAGAAGGCGACGATATAGTGCGGGCTGATCGCCCACAGGATCTCCGGATCGGCGATGATGTGGTTCAGCCCGGAAAGGCCGATGGCCAGGAACCAGACGGCCGTGATCGGACCGAAGATCAACGCGACGCCGCCCGTGCCGAACCGTTGCACGGCAAAGAGGATCGCGAGGATAAGCAGGGTCAGCGGAACGACATAGGGTTGGAAGGCCGGAGTGACGACATTCATGCCTTCGACCGCGGACAGGACGGAGATGGCCGGCGTGATGACGGCGTCGCCGAAGAACAGCGATGCGCCGGCAATGCCCACCCCGAGTATGATTGCCGAGCGGGTCGAAAAACTGCTGCGCGCCAGCGCCATCAGCGACAGGACACCGCCCTCGCCGCGATTATCGGCGCGCAGGACGAACAAGATGTACTTGATCGTGACGATGATCGTCAGCGACCAGATGATCAAGGACAGCACGCCCAGAATGTCGCCGCGGTCGGCGACCTCGCCGTGCGAGGATGCCACCAGCGCCTCGCGAAACGCGTAGATCGGGCTGGTGCCGATGTCGCCATAGACCACGCCGAGCGCGCCCAGCATCAGCACCTTGGTGCTGTGCTGCTCTATTTCGGGATGGCTCGATTGGTCGACGGGTTCTGCCTCAGCACCATTGGCAAGGGCCATGGACGACACTCCGATAAAACGCGCGGTGCTCTACGCTTGCTGCGGTGCAATATCAAGTGCCCCGACGTAAGGGCTCCCCTGCCGCCGACGCAGGGCTTTCAATATACGGTATGCGCAGGCTTCTTCATCCGGCGTAGATCGAGGCTATCAGATCGCTACCTGCGTACCGATCTCCACGACACGCCCCGTCGGGATCTGGAAATACTCGGTCGCATCCGCGGCCGAGCGCGCCAGGCTGATGAACAGCCGGTCCTGCCAGACCGGCATGCCGGAATTGGGCGAAGCCTTCAGCGAGCGCCGCGACAGGAAGAACGACGTCGTCATGATGTCGAACTTCCAGCCCTGCTTGCGGCAAATGGCCAGGGCGCGCGGAATGTTGGGCTGTTCCATGTAGCCGAAGGTCAGCGTCACCCGCATGAACAGCTCGTTGACCGTCTCCATCTTGACGCGCTCGCTGTCGGGCACCACCGGTTGCGGCGCCGTCACCACCGACAGGATGACGTTCTTTTCGTGCAGCACCTTGTAGTGCTTCAGGCTGTGCATCAGCGCCGTCGGAGCGCTCAGCGGATCGCTGGTCAGGAACACGGCGGTGCCTGAGACCAGCTGGGGCTTTTTCTTCAGGAGATTTGCCGCCAGGAAGTCGAGCGGTATCTCGTTGCGGCGCGTCTTGTCGAAAAGGTAGCGGGTTCCGCGGATCCAGGTCCACATGATCAGGCCCATGAGGCAGGCGACGGTGATCGACACCCAGCCGCCTTCGACGATCTTGACGACATTGGCCGAGAAGAAGCCGAGATCGATGACGCCGAACAGCATTGCCAGCGCCAAAGCGGCGGCAACCTGCCATTTCCACAGCCAGCGCATCACCACGAACAAAAGGATCGTCGTCATCAGCATCTCGCCGGTGACGGAAATACCGTAAGCGGAGGCAAGCGCGCTCGAGCTGCCGAAACCGACGACCAGAAGCATCACGCCGAGCGCCACCATGAGATTGACCCTCGGCATGTAGATCTGGCCGCTCTGCATCTCGGATGTGTGCTGCACCTCGATGCGAGGCAGAAGGTTGAGCTGCACGGCCTGCCTTGTCAGCGAGAAGGCGCCGGAAATGACAGCCTGGCTGGCGATTACGGTGGCCGCCGTCGCCAGGCCGACCATCGGCATCAGCGCCCACTCGGGCAGCATCTGGAAGAACGGGTTGGTGGGCTTGCCGCCATGCGACAGCACGAACGCCCCCTGGCCGAAATAGTTGAGCAAAAGGCACGGGAAAACGATCGCGAACCAGGCCATCACGATCGGTTTGCGGCCGAAATGGCCGAGGTCGACATAGAGAGCCTCGGCGCCGGTAACCGCCAGGAAGACCGCACCGACGGTGACGAAAGCGCCCGTCGGCGTGGTGGCGAGGTAATAGAGCGCGTAGTACGGATTGATCGCCAGGAAAACCGATGGATCGTCGACGATGTGGTAGAGGCCCGCCGCGCCGATCGCTACGAACCATGTCGCCGTCACAGGTCCGAACACCGCCGCCACTTTGCCCGTACCGAAGCGTTGCACGGAGAAAAGCACGGCCAGGATGACCAGCGTGATCGGAACCACATACGCGTCGAGCGCCGGCGTGACCACTTCCAGGCCCTCGACCGCCGAAAGCACGGAGATCGCCGGCGTGATGATCGAATCGCCGAAGAACAGCGCCGCGCCGCAAAGGCCGATCACCAGGATAAGCTTGGAACCCGGCGGGTAGGCGCTGCGCGCCAGCGACATCAGCGACAGCGTGCCGCCCTCGCCCTTGTTGTCGGCCCTGAGCACGAAGGCGACATATTTGATCGTGACGATGATGGTGAGCGCCCAGACGATCAACGAAAGCACGCCCAGCACGTCATGGCGGGCAACCGAGTTGGACGAAGCATGCAGCGCCTCGCGGAACGCGTAGATCGGGCTAGTGCCGATATCGCCGTAGACGACGCCGAGCGCACCAAGCATGAGAACCTTGGTGCTGTGCTGCCGCTCGGTTTCGGCATGCCCCGAGCGTTCGAGGGATTCCGTCTCGCTGGCGTTGGCTAGCACCATGAGCCCCATTTCACCGGATTCGTCACGCTCCGAGGTCGCCGCAACGCGCGGGACACAGGAAAACTGCCGAAACTACGCAAGGCGTCCTACCATCCGCAGGCCCTCAAGAACCGCCCGACCGTTCCGGCCATGCCATACTCCAGCGCATCGGCTGTCAACCCATGTCCGATCGATACTTCGGCCAATGCCGGGATACGCTTGGTCAATGCCGGAAGGTTCTTCACGGTCAGATCGTGGCCGGCATTGACGCCAAGCCCGGCCGCGAAGGCGGCGTCAGCGGTTTTTCCAAGTCTTTCCAGCTCCTTGGCCGCCTTTTCGGAATCGGAATGAAAGCCGCCATAGGGGCCGGTATAGAGTTCGATGCGGTCGGCGCCGGTATCGCGTGCCGCGTTCACCCCGTCAGGATCGGCGTCGGAAAACAGCGACACGCGGAACCCTCCCTTCTTCAGCCGCTTGACGATCGGTGTCAGGAACGCCGCCTGGGCGGCGAAGTTCCAGCCATGGTCCGAGGTTGCCTGCGCCGGGTCGTCCGGCACAAGCGTCACCTGTTCGGGCTGGTTCTTTTCGACAAGCGCCAGGAAATCCTCGGTCGGATAGCCCTCGATGTTGAACTCCGCGGCCGGAAATTCGTCGTCGATCAGCGCCCTGATCTCAGGCAGGTCGGAATGCCTGGTGTGCCGCTCATCGGGCCTCGGGTGCACCGTCAGCCCATGCGCGCCGGCGGCAAGTGCGATGCGGCCAAGTCCGGTCACGCTCGGCCATGGCAGGTCGCGGCGGTTGCGCAGCATGGCGACGGCGTTGAGATTGACCGAAAGCTTGGCGGGCATGAACTGGGGTCCAGTGGATCGGCGGGCATCTATAACGCCTTTGACGGGAACAGATAGAGGGTTTCGGGTGTTCCAGGGGATAGATGGAGGCTAACATAAGGATTTGCCATTGAATTTCCTCGAAGCCGTGCCGGCGATCCGCCGCATCGAAACCAACCGCGACGCGCTTTTCGCCATCGACGTCGTCGGCGATGTCTCGCCGGCCGATGCGGAAAATCTGTTCGGCCTGCTGGAGGCCGCCTACGCGCTGCATCCGAGGATCGACGTGCTGGTCAGGCTGACCGACGAGGAAAGCGTGGACTGGGCCAATATCTCGCAGGATACGCTTCGCCAGGGCGTCGCCGACGCGATGCAACATGTCGTGCGCTGCGCGGCCATCGGCGAGCCGAGCTGGGCTTCTCTCGTCACGGGCATTTTCCCCAAGGCGCTGCCCTTCGAATTCAGGCGCTTCGATGTCGACGATGAGGAAGCCGCCTGGCAATGGCTTGGCGCGCGGCCGACATGACATTTACAGGCGTCAGCGCACCACCGTCAGCCGCTCGGCGGCGCGGGTGATGGCGGTATAGAGCCAGCGCTGCCGGGTCTCCTTGAAGGCCCAGCTCTCGTCGAACAGCACGACGTCGTTCCACTGCGAGCCCTGCGCCTTGTGCACGGTCAGCGCATAGCCATAGTCGAAATCGTCGAAGCGCTTCTTCTGCTGCCAGGGAATCTCGGCATCCGGGTCCTCGAACGCCGCTTTGAGCAGCTTGATCTTGGCGACGCCGCGATCGGGGTCGTCCTCCTCCGGCGAAACCAGAAGGTTGATGCCAGGCTTCACCGTCTCGCGCGACGAGGTCATCACCTTCCACAACGACCCGTTGAGCAGCCCCTTGGCCGGATCGTTGCGCAGGCAGACCAGCTTGTCGCCGGCCTGCGGGAAGTCCGCGTTGAATCCCTTCAACTCGCGCAGCCTTTGATTGTAGCGCCGACGCGTTCGGTTGGTCCCGACCAGCACCTGGTCGGCCTTGAGCACCAGCTCCTGGTTGACGCCTTCCCTGCCGATCACCTGCGCAGTGCCGTAGTCGCCATGCATGAATTCCCGGCCCTCGCGCACGTCGAGCGCCAGCCGGATGATGGGATTGTCGCGCGCCTGGCGGTGGATCTCCGTCAGCAACACGTCCGGCTCGTGTTCGGTGAAGAAGCCGCCGCCCGAGATCGGCGGCAGCTGGGCCGGATCGCCAAGCACGAGGATCGGTGTGCCAAAGCTCTGCAGGTCGCGGCCGAGCTGTTCGTCGACCATCGAGCATTCGTCGATGACGACGAGCTTGGCACGCGCGATCGGACTTTGCCGGTTGAGCGAGAATGTCGGCGACATCGAGGTCTTGCCGGTCACCTCGTCCTCGACCGATTCCTCGCCCTTCGGCCTATAGATCAGCGAATGGATGGTACGGGCATTGGTCGCCCCCTTGGAGCGCAGCACCTGCGCCGCCTTGCCGGTGAAGGCGGCGAACTGCACCTGCCCATCGACATGCTCGGCGAAATAGCGCGCCAGCGTCGTCTTGCCGGTGCCGGCATAGCCGAACAGGCGGAAGACCTGCGGCCGGCCCTCTTTGAGCCAGCGCCCGACCGCTTTCAAAGCCTCATCCTGTTGGGGAGAAAATTCCATCAGTGCGACAGACCGGATTCGCTGACGAAAGACAAGGTTGGCCACCATATCGACCGTTGTCGGCTGCGGGCGCTCACGCTTCCGACAACCCAGGCTATCAGCCGGAAATAAGAACGTAAAGAGAACAAACGGCCCCGCGCCGGTTCGAAAATTCAGCTGCGGATGACGCGCAATCAGACATAGGCACCTACTGGGGGTGGCAGGCCGCGGGTCGCGGGAGGAAGAGGAGCATATTTGGCATACCTGACGCTCACCTGTGCCTGCCCTTTGGAATACGATCGGAGCGCATCCTCCAACTTGAACATATTGGCGAGTGGCACCGTCGCGTTGATGATGACGCGCATGCTGCTGGTTTCTTGATTCTCGATCTTGCCGCGGCGGCCTTTCAGATCGCCGACGATGTCTCGGGCATAGTCCTGAGGCGTCACCACCTCGACCCTCATGATCGGCTCGAGCAGTTGCACGCCGAGCCTTGGTGCGGCTTCCTTGAAGCAGGCGCGGCCGGCGATCTCGAAAGTGGAAGCCGAGGAGTCGGTGTCATGATAGGCGGCGTCCACCAACGTCGCCTTGATACCGATCATCGGGAATCCGGCGTAGGGACCCGAGACTAGGATGGTGCGCACACCTTTTTCGACTCCGGCGGCATAATCACCAGGGAAAGTGCCGTCGGGAACCCTCGACACAAACGCGAATTCCGGATTGTGTCCATTCGGCTCGAACAGGATCTTGACGCGGGCGAACTGCCCCTGCCCTGCGAATTGCCTCTTATGCGTGTAGTCCTGTTCGCACGCGTAGGTGATCGTCTCGCGATGGGCCACCTGCGGTGCGCCGATATTCAAGGCGAGATCCCATTCGTGCAGCAGGCGGTAGACGATGATGTCCAAGTGACGCTCGTCCCTGCCCGCGACGATAGTCTGGCCGGACTCTTCATCCCAATTGACACGGACGTCGGAATCTTCGTCTGCCAGCCCCGACACGGCGACGCGCAGCTTCTCCTCACCGGCCTTCTTCTTCGGATCGATCGCGGTTTGCAGCAAAGGCCATGGCGCGCCGAATACTTTCATCATGGTTGCATGGTCGCAGGCAGTATCAATATTTGCAACTGGGTGCCAATACCAAAGCCGAACTGGGGTAACGAAAATATAAACTGACTTTTTTGTCCAGCAGCACATAGTCTGCCGTCAGGGCCCCGGGTCATTCTCCAACATGATCGGCTTGCCATGCGGCGTGGCGTGCGCGGCGCGTTCCCAGGCGGCCGCCAACTCGTCCACCTCGCCTTTGCCAGCGATCCCCTTTCGCGACAAAAGCTTTTCCAGCGCCGCCAGCCAGTGCTCATAATAATCGTGCCCGTCGCTCGCGGCGCCCGGCTGCTTGACCTCTGCCGACAAGGCCTCCGCCCACTCGCTCCACGAAAACAGGCCCTTGCCGTGCAGCGCAACCGTCAGGGCGAAGGCTTCGGCCTGCCATGGCTCGGCGAAGGCCGGCTCTTCAAAACCAGCCGGCAACTTACTGTCATGCCGGCTCAAGATAGCTCTCCCAGGCATCGATCGAGACGCTGAGCGTGGGATCGGCGCCCTCGCCCCAGATCTCCGCCCCGTCGAACATCACTGTGTAGACCCATTGCGGGTTCTCGCCCTTGCCATGCGCATTGCTGTCGGGGAAGACGAAGCCGCCGCGAACGGCCTCGATCGTCCCGTTCTTGCCGCGCGCATAGCGCGGCAGGCGCGTATGGCCGGCCGGGTTGAAATTCTTGGTGCGCACCCGATCGCCCGCGCGAAAACGCGCCGGCGTGGCGACGGGACGGTCGCACGGCCCGCCCTTGGCGAGTACCGCCGGCACGTCCGCCGCCTTCAGCACCTGTTTCGGCGTCGCGGCGGCATCGACCGCCTTGCCGGCGGCAAGGTCGCGCTCGGTGACGAAGCCATGGCGCTTCAGCAGCGCCTCCAGCGCCTTGATCCAGATCTGGTAGTAGCTCGACGAATAATAATCGGCGGGATGCAGCGATTCCCGCGCATGCCGGCTCTCGTCGATGTTCCAGGCGCCCATGCCGCCTGCGGTGAGCGTGACGCCGAGCGCCCGCCTTTCCCATGCGGCGTGGAAATAAGGCTCGTCCATCTCGGGCGCGACCGGCCCGAAACCCATCTGCCCGCCGAGATCCTGCGGCCCGTTCATGCGGGTTCCTTCGCGACCGCCGTGCCGATCATCGCATCGCGGCTTACCAGCCCGCCGAGCTGTTCCTCGCTCCAGCCTTCCGTTCCCTTGGGCCGCATCGGCACCACGAGGTAGCGAAGCTCGGCCGTCGAATCCCAGACACGGATCTTCTTCTGCGCCGGCAGCATCAATCCGAACTCCTCAAGCACGCCGCGCGGATCGATCACCGCCCGCGAACGGTAGGGCGGCGCCTTGTACCAGACCGGAGGCAGGCCGAGCACCGACCACGGATAGCAGGAGCAGAGCGTGCAGACGACGAGGTTGTGCGTCTCCTCGGTGTTGAACACCGCCTGCATGTGCTCGCCCTGGCGGCCGGTATAGGAGAGCGATTCGATCGCCGCGGTCGCGTCGCGCTTCAGCCAATCGGCGTAAGCCGGATCGCTCCAGGCCTTTGCCACCACCCGCGCGCCGTTGCGCGGACCGATCTTGGTCTCATAGGTGTCGACGATGACGTCGATGGCCGCGGGATCGATCAGGCCCTTTTGCGTCAGGATCGTCTCCAGCGCGCGCACGCGCGCCGCGAACGGATCGAGCTCGTTGTCGTGGTCATGATCGTGGGCCATGTCGCGAGGTTACGATTGCCCACACCGCGCCGCAAGCATGGCGGCTTGGGCCAGAGCCGCCTACTCGGCGGCGGTCTTTTGCGGGATATCGTCGTTGGTATCGAACAGCGAGCGCTGCTCGCCGCTTTCCACCACATGCAGCTCCGGGCTGCTCTTCTTCGAGAAGAAGCCGAGCAGCCAGCCCGAGAAATTCTCGAAATAGACGTAGATCACCGGCGTGACGAACAGCGTCAGTGCCTGCGAGGCGAGCAGACCGCCGACCACCGCGACGCCGAGCGGCTGGCGCAACTCGGCGCTGGCGCCGGTGCCGAGCGCGATCGGAAACGTGCCCATCAACGCGGCAAGCGTCGTCATCATGATCGGCCGGAAACGCATCAGGCAGGCCTTGTGGATGGACTCCTTCGCCGACATGCCTTGACGCCTGAGCTCCAGCGCCACGTCGACCATCATGATGCCGTTCTTCTTGACGATGCCGATCAGCATCAGGATGCCGATCACCGCGATCACCGACAGGTCCATGCCGGCGAAGCGCAGTGCAATCAACGCGCCGAGCACCGCCGACGGCAGGCCGGTGAGGATGGTCAGAGGGTGGATGAAGCTCTCATAGAGCATGCCGAGAACGATGTAGATCGTCAGGATCGCGCCGCCGATCAGCAGACCCTGGTTGGCGAGCGAATCCTGGAACGTCTTGGCCGTGCCGGCGAAGGTGGTCGAGATCTCCTTCGGCATGCCGATCTGCTCCTTGAGCTGATCGATGCGGGTCACCGTGTCGCCCAGCGACACCCCCTGCGGCAGATTGTAGGAGATCGTCACCGCCGGAAGCTGGCCGAGCTGGTTGACCGTCAGCGCGCCGGCCGTGCGGTCGACATGCGCGAAGGCGCCGAGCGGCACCAGGCTGCCGCTGGACGTCCGCATCTGGATGGCCAGCATTCGCTCCGGCGACCAGTTGATCTTGGGATCGAGCTCGGTGACGACCTCATAGCTATCTGCCGAACCGAAGATCGTCGACACCTGATCGGTGCCGAACCCGCCATAGAGAGCCGTGCGCAGCGTGTCGGTGTCGATGCCGAGCTGGGCGGCCTTGTCACGGTCGATCACCAAAGAAGCCTGCAGCGCATTGTTCTGCAGATCGCTGGTGACATCCGTAAAGTGCGCGTGGTCGGCCACCATCGCGTCATCGAGCTTCTGCGCCCAGATATCGGCCTGACCGGTATCGAGGCTCTGCACCACGAGCTGGTAGGCGCTGGCCGACGACCGCGAGCCCAGCCTGAGATTCTGCACCGGCTGCATATAGGCCTCGATGCCAGCCACGTTCGAAAGCTGTCGCCTCAGATCGGCCTGGACCTTCTCGATGTCGGGGCGCTGGCTCTTGTCCTTCAACTGCACATAGAGCCGGCCTTGATTGAGCGCGCTTTGGCCACCGCCCACCGACCAGGCGACATGCGTCACATAGGGCGAATGCGAAAAAACGTCGGCAACCTGCCCTTGCAGCTTGACCATGGCATCGAAAGAAATGTCCTGGCGCGCAAGTGTGGAAACCGAGATCTGGCTGATGTCCTCCTGCGGGAAGAAGCCTTTCGGCGAAACCTCGATCAGCCAGACCGACGCGGCAGCCGTGACGACGAAGACGAGGAACACCAGGAAGGTATGCCGAAGGCAGAATCCCAGTAGCCGGTCATAGCTGCGCGTGATGAGGTCATGCTTGTGGCCGGGAACGTGCTTCTCGCGATCCGCCTTTGTCACCGACAGCAGCCGCGAGCACAACATCGGCGTCAGCGTCAGCGACACGAACATCGAGGCCAGGATGGCGACGGTCACCACGACGGCGAATTCGTTGAATATGCGGCCGATGACGCCGCCCATCAGAAGCACCGGAATGAACACCGCCACCAGCGAAATCGAGATCGAGATGATGGTGAAGCCGATTTCGCGCGCGCCTTTCAGTGACGCGTCGAAGGCCGACAGCCCGTCTTCTTCCATGTGTCGGAAAATGTTTTCCAGCATGACGATGGCATCGTCGACCACAAGACCCACCGCCAATGTCAGGCCCATCAGCGAGATGTTGTCGATCGAGAATCCGAACAGGAACATGGCGCCGAGCGTGGCGATCAGCGAGATCGGCACCGCCACGGCCGGGATGATGGTCGCCGTCACCCGGCGCAGGAAGACGAAGATCACCAACACCACCAGCGCGATGGTCAAAAGCAGCGTGAACTGGACGTCGTCGACGGCTTGCCGGATCGAGGTCGACCGGTCGTTGAGAAGCTTGATCTGAGCCGCGGCCGGCATCTGCTCCTGGAAGGACGGCAGCATCGCCTTGACCTTGTCGACCACCTCGACGGTGTTGGCGTCGGGCTGGCGCTGGACTGCAAGGATGATGGCGCGCGTGCCATCATACCAGCTTGCCGTCGTCGTGGTTTCGACCGAATCGACGACGCGGGTCACATCGCCCAATCGCACAGGGTGACCATTCTTGGTGGCGATGATCAGGTTGGAGAAACCGGCGGCGTTGTCGAGCTGGGTGTTGGCCGTGATCGTAAGCTGCTGCTTGCTGTTCTGCAGAACGCCCAGCGGCGTGTTGCTGTTGGCCGAAGCGATCGCAGCCTGCAACTGATCGATGGAGATGCCGCGTGCTGCAAGCGCGGTCGGATCGATCTGGATGCGCACGGCATATTTCTGCTGACCATAGATCGAGACCTGCGCCACGCCGTCGATGGTCGACAGCGACGGCGAGATGACGTTTTCGGCAAAGGCGTCGAGATCAGTAAGCGGGACCGTGTCGCTGACCAGCGACATCAGAAGGATCGGCGCGTCGGCCGGATTGACCTTGCGGTAGCTCGGCGGCGACGTCATCTGCGGCGGCAGCGATTTCTGCGTGCGCGCGATGGCGGCCTGCACGTCCGCCGCGGCGGCGTCGATGTTGCGGTTGAGCACGAACTGGATGGCGATCGAGGTCTGACCGAGCGAATTGGTCGTCGAGATCGAATCGATGCCGGCGATCGTCGCGAATTGCTTGATCAGCGGCGTCGCCACCGATGTCGCCATCGTCTCCGGCGAGGCGCCGGGCAAGCTGGCCGAAACGTTGACCACCGGAAATTCGGCGCTGGGCAGCGCCGCCACCGGCAGGAACTTGTAGGCAAAAATACCGCCCAGAATGAGGGCGAACGACATCAAAAGGGTGGCGACGGGCTTGCGGATGCAGAATTCGGAGATCATTGGCTCGCCCCGCCGGCCTTGTCGGCCTCCGCGACCTTGGGCGATGCATGGTCACCGGATCCGGTCGCGGTTTTGCCTTCATGCACCGCCGCGCCGTTTTTCAATCGTGTCTGGCCTTCGATGACGACCTTCTCGCCGCTCTTGAGACCATCGCTGATGGCGCTGTTTTGGCCCTCCGTCAGCGCCACCTGCACCGGCCGCATCTCCACCGTGTTGTCCGGCTTGACCACATAGACGAACGGACCCTTCTGGCTGGGCTGCACCGCGACCGTCGGAACCGAGGTCATCTGCGGCATCGTGCCGGCCTCGAGCACCACGTTCACATATTGCCCGGGCCACAGCGAAAGATCCGAATTCGGTATGCTCGCCCGCGTGGCGATGGTGCCGGAAGCCGTATCGACGCTGGAATCGACGAAGTCGAGCGTGCCCTTGCCGATCGGCGTGGGATCGCCGTCCTTGGTCAGCGTCACGTCGCCTTGCTGCGGGTCGGCGAGCGCCTTGTGCAACAGGGCAAGGTTGCTCTCGGGCAGCGTGAAGTTCACCTGCAGCGGGTCTATCTGCGTGATGGTGACCAGCGGCGTCGAGTTGCTCGAGTTGCCGTTGCTGGTGGTGACGAGATCGCCCACCGAGACGTTGACGGCCCCGAGCCGGCCCGCGATCGGCGCCGAGATGGTCGCGTAGCTCAATTGCACGGTGTCGGCATCGATGGTCGCCTTGTCGGCGTCGATGGTGGCGGCCGCGGCCTTCTGCGCCGCCAGCGCCTGATCGTAGGTCTGCTGCGTGCCGGCCTGCTTGGCGACGAGGTCCTTGGCGCGCTGCAGATCGGCCTGGGCGCTCACCAGCATCGCCTGGTCCTTGACCAGCGTCGCCTGGTCCTTGGCAAGTTGCGCCTTCAGCGCACGGTCATCGAGCGAAATGAGAAGGTCGCCGGCCTTGACCATCTGCCCGTCCCTGACCGCGATCGACACGATCTGGCTGGAAACACGGGCATTGATGCTCACCACCGCCGGCGACGAGACGAAGCCGATGGCATAGCGGCGTATCGGGAAATCAGCGGTCGTCGCGGTCGCCGCAACGATCGAGGCTGAACGCCCCCCGCCGCCTTTTGCAGTGTCCGACGCATTGGCCGTCTTGTCGCTGCCCCCTGTTTTGTCAGCGCTTGCCGTCTTGTCCGCAGCGGCTTGCTTGCCCGAAATGAGTTCCTGGACCCTGGCCAAGGTCGTGGGCGAAAAATAGAGCCCGGCGCCCGCCAGACAGGCGACCGCTACAACTGCAAAGGCGATTTTTCCGCGCATCGACAAACAAGCCCTCTACCCGACACGCCGATCCCGGTGGTCCATCTTAGCTCGATTCACGGCCCTTCGCCGCGATTTTCGCCGAATAGATAGGACAAGGCTTTGGCGGAAAAGGGCCAAAACGCGGGATTACGAAGATTTAATGTGCAGTGCACAAATGTTGGGCAGCCGGCAAATGAGCAGGACCAGGTGCCCTCATCCAATCGAAAGTAGGCCGAAAATCAGGCCAGACATGCCCTTCCGGGAACGGGGCGAGCGTATTCAATACAGGTGAGACGGGAAGCCGTGGACCGGCATCACCTGAGTATCAACACATCTTTACTAGCGCAGCATCGGCCACAGCGTCGCCGCCAGCAATAGACCCATGGCGATGTTGAACCATTTCAGCCGCACCGGATCCGACAGGAAGCCGCGCAGCGCCGTGCCGAAGCCGGCCCACACCGAGACGCTGGGCAGGTTGACGATGGTGAAGGCGATCGAGATCAGCGCCACCGAGACGAACGGGCGATCGGAATTGGTGTAGACGGCCATTGCGGTGATGGCCATCACCCATGCCTTGGGATTGACCCACTGGAACGCAGCGGCGTCGATGAAGCGCATCGGCCGCCCCTCCGCCCCTTTTCCGTCGCTTATCGAGCGCGACATGGCGATCTTCCAGGCGAGGTAGAGCAGATAGGCGGCGCCCGCGATCTTCAGGGCCGTATGCAGCGCCGGCAACGCCGTCAGCACCGTGCCGAGCCCGAAGCCGACGGCGAGCAGCAGGACCAGAAAACCGATGCTGATGCCCAGCATGTGCGGAACCGTCCTGGCGATACCGAAATTGACGCCGGAAGCGAGCAGCATCAGGTTGTTCGGCCCCGGCGTGATCGAAGTCACGAAGGCATAGACCAACAGGGCAAGGAATGTGTCGAGCGACATGTTATCCTCCCGAATATGTCAGCCTTACTGTCCCTTTAGCAAATGCGCAAAAAGCCAGAGACGGGCAACCGCCGTGCCAAAGCTTGAAACAGGACGGTCGTCCTGTTCACATTCCCTGTGGGCCGCGGTTCATCGCGGCGACGCCGGTGCGGCAGATCTCGACCAGGCCGAGCGGCTTCATGATGGCGATGAACTGGTCGAGCTTGGAGCCCTTGCCGGTGATCTCGAAGATGAAATGCTCGGTGTTGGCGTCGATGACCGAGGCGCGGAAAGCATCGGCGAGGCGAAGCGCCTCGACCCGGGCATCGCCGGTGCCGGCGACCTTGACCAGCGCGAGCTCGCGTTCCAGCGGCCGCTCCTGGCCAAGCTCTTGCGAACGGACGGACAGGTCGACCACCCGGTGCACGGGCACGATGCGCTCGAGCTGATGCTTGATCTGCTCCATCACATGCGGCGTGCCGCGCGTCACGATGGTGATGCGCGACAGATGCTTCTCATGCTCGGTCTCGGAAACGGTAAGGCTCTCGATGTTGTAGCCGCGACCGGAAAACAGGCCGATGACGCGGGCAAGCACGCCCGGCTCGTTGTCGACCAGCACGGAAAGCGTGTGCGTTTCCGGCTTCTCGGTTTCCTTGGCGATGAAATAGGCGGAGCCGGTCGGTTGAAGGTGCTGTGCGTTCATGAGGTGAATCTCGATTTCAGACTTTTGAGCTAATTCTCTGTTTGCGCACGGCTTTCTCTCGATAGCCCCGCCTTGATGGCTGCCTACACCAGTTCCCTGCCCTTGGCGTCGATGGCGTTGGCCACCGCCTCGTCGGTCGCCTCGTCCGGCAGGAGCATCTCGTTATGCGCCTTGCCCGACGGGATCATCGGGAAGCAGTTGGCCAAGGTCGCCACGCGGCAGTCGAACAGCACCGGCTTCTTCACCGAGATCATCTCCTTGATCGCGTCGTCGAGCTCGTCCGGCTTGTCGCAGCGTATGCCGTGGCCGCCATAGGCCTCCGCCAGCTTGACGAAGTCCGGCATCGCCTCGGTATAGGAATGCGACAGCCGGTTGCCGTGCAGGAGCTGCTGCCACTGCCGCACCATGCCCATATACTGGTTGTTCAGGATGAAGATCTTGATCGGCGCATTGTACTGCACCGCCGTGCTCATCTCCTGCATCGTCATCTGCACCGAGGCGTCACCGGCGATGTCGACGACCAGCGCATCCGGATGCGCGATCTGCACACCGAGCGCGGCCGGCAGGCCGTAACCCATGGTGCCGAGGCCACCCGACGTCATCCAGCGGTTCGGCTTGTCGAAATGATAGTGCTGCGCCGCCCACATCTGGTGCTGGCCGACCTCGGTGGTGATGTAGGTGTCCTTGTCCTTGGTCAGCTCGTAGAGCCGCTGGATCGCGTATTGCGGCATGATGACGTCGTTGTTCATCTTGTAGGCGAGCGAGTCCCGCGCGCGCCATTTCGCGATCTGCTCCCACCATGGATAGAGCGACTTCTTGTCGGTCTTGGCGGTCGCCCGCCACAGCCGCACCAGGTCTTCCAGGACGCGTCCGACATCGCCGATAATCGGTACGTCGGTATGAACGTTCTTGTTGATCGAGGACGGATCGATGTCGATGTGGATCTTCTTCGAGTTCGGCGAGAACGCGTTGAGACGGCCGGTGATGCGGTCGTCGAAGCGCGCGCCGATGCAGATCATCACGTCGCAGTCATGCATGGCCATGTTGGCTTCATAGGTGCCGTGCATGCCGAGCATGCCGACCCAGTTCTTGCCCGACGCCGGATAGGCGCCGAGTCCCATCAGCGTCGAGGTGATCGGGAAGCCGGTGAGGTCGACCAGCTCGCGCAGCAAGTGGCTCGCTTCCGGACCGGAATTGATGACGCCGCCGCCCGAATAGATGATCGGCTTCTTGGCGGCTGCCATCAACTCGACGGCGGCCTTCACCTTCTCCAGGTCGCCCTGGACCTTGGGTTGATAGCTGGTGCGCGGCGCCGTCTGCGGCGGCACATAAATGCCCCTGGCGAACTGCACGTCCTTGGGAATGTCGACCACGACCGGGCCGGGACGGCCGGTGGTCGCGACATGGAAAGCCTCATGGATGGTGGCGGCGAGTTCGTTGACGTCCTTCACCAGCCAGTTGTGCTTGGTGCAGGGGCGCGTGATGCCGACGGTGTCGCATTCCTGGAATGCGTCGGAGCCGATCAGCGATGTCGGCACCTGGCCGGTGAGGCAGACCAGCGGAATGGAATCCATCAGCGCGTCCTGCAGCGGCGTCACCGCGTTGGTGGCGCCGGGACCGGACGTCACCAGCATGACGCCGGCCTTGCCGGTCGAGCGCGCATAGCCTTCGGCGGCATGGCCGGCGCCCTGCTCGTGCCGGACCAGGATGTGCTCGACATCGTCTTGTTGAAAAATTTCATCATAAATTGGGAGAACGGCGCCGCCCGGATAGCCGAAGACATGCTTGACGCCGTTGTCCTTCAGCGCTTGCACCACCATTTCGGCGCCTGTCATTTCGCGCCGCTCGTTCTGTCCGTTGCTCATCGGTCTGGTCCCGTACTGTCCGCCATCTGGCGATTTGCTGGTCGTTTAGTCGTGTTTCAGGCAATAAAAAAGGCCCCCGAGGGAGCCTGTGTGACGCGCATGGGAGGTTTTCGCCCGGCGGTTACACCGCCTTGCCCACGCGCCTGCCTACGAGAATGAGTGCCGTTTTCATGGGCGCGGACAATAAGGGCGAAAACGCGGGCTCGTCAATGGGGTCCGGCGCGAATTCACCCGCCTGTGAGAACGGCGTCGGAGCGCGCTCCCATCGCACAGCTACCATAGTACAGTTGAGCGTGCCTGTCCGACGCACCACTATGCGCTGACAAAGGACGTGCGAGGAGGACGCATGGCTGGCGAACGGGAGCATATCCGCGAGATCGAGCAGGTGTTGTCCGGCGCGCGATCGGCCCGCGACGACATCGTCGTTCAATCCTGGCTGCGTTGCATCGATACCCATCGGCTCGACGCGGCGCGGCCGACGGATGCCTATATCGTCCTAACGGATTGATTTCATTGTAATCCCTCATGAGCGCCACGATTGGCACGCCGCCTACTGCTCATGCCGGACTCTAGCAAGTGGAGGACAACAAATGCTCGAGAGAACACCCACCACCAAGGCGCAGGCGCTGCTCGACAAGTTCGGCAAGGCACTGGAAGCCGGCGACATCGACAGCGCCGTCAACTGCTTCCAGGCCGACTGCTACTGGCGCGACCTCGTCACCTTCACTTGGAACCTGAAGACGATGGAAGGTCAAGAACAGGTCCGCGACATGCTGCGGGCAACGCTGGCCAGCACCAAACCCACCGGCTGGGCGGTGGCCAAAGGTGAGGAAGCAAGCGAGGACGGCGGCATCATCACCGCCTGGATCACCTTCGAGACGAGCGTGGCGCGCGGCTTTGGCCTCGTGCGGTTCAAGGGCGACCTGATCTGGACCCTGCTCACGACGATGGCGGAGCTGAAAGGCCATGAGGAGAAAGCGGGCTTCACCCGCCCGCTCGGCGCCAAGCATGGCCATGGCAAGGACCGCAAGACGTGGCGCGAGGAGCGCGACGACGAGATCGCCGAGCTCGGTCATACCAAGCAACCCTATGTCGTCATCATCGGCGGCGGCCAGGGTGGAATTGCTCTTGGAGCCAGGCTGAAACAACTCGGCGTGCCGGCCATCATCATCGAGAAGGACGAACGCCCAGGCGACTCCTGGCGCAAGCGCTACAAGTCGCTCTGCCTGCATGACCCGGTCTGGTACGATCACCTGCCCTATATCGACTTTCCGAAGAACTGGCCGGTCTTCGCGCCGAAGGACAAGATCGGCGACTGGCTGGAAATGTACACCAAGGTGATGGAGCTCAACTATTGGAGCTCCACATCAGCGAAATCCGCCAAATATGACGAGAAGGCCAAGGAATGGACGATCGTTGTCGAGCGCGACGGCAAGGAGATTGTGCTGAAGCCGAAGCAGCTGGTGCTGGCGACCGGCATGTCGGGCAAGGCCAACTGGCCGAAATACAAGGGCCAGGACATCTTCAAGGGCGAGCAGCAGCACTCCTCGACCCATCCCGGCCCGGACAAGTACCGCGGCAAGAAGGTGGTGGTCATCGGCTCCAACAACTCGGCGCACGACATCTGCGCGGCGCTGTGGGAAGGTGGTGCCGACGTGACCATGGTGCAGCGCTCGTCCACGCACATCGTGAAATCCGACACGCTGATGGATATCGGCCTCGGCGCGCTCTACTCCGAGCAAGCGGTCGAGAACGGCATGACGACGCGCAAGGCCGACATGATCTTCGCATCGCTCCCCTACCGCATCCTGCACGAGTTCCAGATCCCGCTTTACGAGCAGATGAAGGAGCGCGACGCGAAGTTCTACGCGGATCTGGAAAAGGCCGGCTTCATGCTCGACTGGGGCGACGACGGCTCGGGCCTGTTCATGAAATACCTGCGACGCGGGTCCGGCTATTACATCGACGTCGGCGCCTGCGACCTCGTCATCGACGGTTCGATCAAGCTGAAGAGCGGGCCAGGCGCCGCGGTGCAGGAACTCACCGAAACCGGCGTCAAATTCGTCGACGGCACCGAATTGCCGGCCGACCTGGTGATCTATGCGACCGGCTACGGCTCGATGAACGGCTGGGCCGCGGACCTCATCTCGCAGGACGTCGCCGACAAGGTCGGCAAGGTCTGGGGTTTGGGTTCCGGCACCACCAAGGACCCCGGCCCCTGGGAAGGCGAGCAGCGCAACATGTGGAAGCCGACGCAGCAGCAAGCGCTGTGGTTCCATGGCGGCAACCTCCACCAGTCACGCCACTACTCGCAATATCTGTCGCTGCAGCTCAAGGCCAGGCAGGTCGGCTTGCCGACACCTGTCTATGGGCTGCAGGAGGTCTATCACAAGGGATAGCTGCCCGCCCGTGCAAAAGACCCGCGCGGCGTCTCCGCCGCGCGGGTCTCAGTTCAGGCCCTGAGCACCACGCCCCTCGCCTTGGCCCAACGCTCGACAACCTTGCGCTCCTCCGGCAAGGCCAGACGGTTGCCAAAACCGCGCACCTGGACCGCGCGGTTCTGCGGATCGAGCTCGATCGTCAGGAGCCGCTCGATCTTGCCCAGCGCCGTACGCCGCAACACCCAGATCGAGGCGTTGCCGGCGATGCATTTGGCCGCGTACATCGACACGCAGTGATGCATCGCGCGGCTCTCGGCGACCAGATCCTCGGCCGTCTTGAGCTGTCGGACGAAGAAGCGCTCGCCGCGCACCGTCGCCTCCTTCGCCGATGGCTGCCATTCCCAGTCCTCGAGGCGCGAGCCGTCCCAGGCACCGCGCTCGGCCGGCGTTCCGGCGCCTCGCTGGTTGCGTCCGGCGGCACGCCGGCGCATGGCCTCGATGCGCTCGATCGCGGCGATGTCGCGATGCCAGTCCAACATCTGCCGGCGCAGCGAGGCAAGCGTGCGCCCCTTCAGGCTGTAGGCCGCACCACGCTGATGCATGGCGCCGATGTAGTCGCACAGATCGTCGATCTCCTCCTTCGAGGCGGAATATCCGCAGAAGAAGCGAGCCACCTCGCGCCAGAATGCCAACTCGTGGCGCGGCGTGCGCGCGATTTTGGTACGCGCAAGCCGAGCCGCCAGTCCCTGGTCGTCCGTGTAGGACCGGGCAATCGCCAGCCAGAACGCCTCGGCGAAACCAATGTCGCCGGACACGTTGAGGAAGCAATGCACCTCCTTGCGCGACAGCCATGCGTTGGCGCCGGCCTTGTAGAGCGAGTCGCCACGCGCGATCGTCACATACCAGGACTTGCGAAACGCAATCTCGTTGGCGTCTAGGCCCGCGCTGTCCAGCCAGACGCTCTCGAGCGCGGCCGAAACCGGATAACGCGCATAGAGATAACGTGCCGCGGCCAGCCGCAGTCGCGCACGGTCGCGCGTCTTCAGCTTCGGACGCCACAGCGCGCCGTCGCGGATCGCCATGCCGGCAAAGCCCGAGCGTGCATCGTCCAGCGCCCGCTCGAAATCCGGAACGGGACGCGTGGCGGCGAAAACCTGCCGCAGCCTTGCATCATAAGCTTCAATGCGTTCGCGCTCGGCGTCCTGCCTGCGCTGGATCATGGACCTTGCCATGGCCGTTCTTCCCTATTGGAACCTTGTCAGCCGCGCGCATTTCCAGCGTCGGCACGGATCGTGACGATCTGGATTGCGGGGTCATTGACAGGTCTCCTCTCAGGGACGACGGGTTATGGATGGCGGGCTCTCTAGGGTCCGAGCAAAGATGACGCAAGCGCCATTCTCTCAATGTTTACAATAGCCTGCTTGAGTGTTGCAAAGGCGCATCTGAGGCTTCCAGGCCGCCGGCATCGTTCGCGGGAAGCGCTCAGCTCACCGTCGTTGGCCCCGCACGGTCGACCGCACGGAAAAGATAACTGCCCACCGCGGATCGCGGTCGGCGCTCGCATCGTCAGGAAGTTTGAAACCCGTGGTAGCGGGTCAACCGGTCCGTCCGCCGCGAAGGCGCGTAATGCGTGAACAGGATCTCATCGTCGCCTCCATCAAAAGCGTTGTGGGTGCCGGCACGGCCATTGAAAACCAACTGGCCGCATGTAGGGCGCGGCTAATACATCTGTTTGAGCACGACAGCAAGGCGCCGGCTATGCTCGGCATCGCCGGGTTCGAACGAGGCCTCGACATTCCGCCCATTCGGACTGGACGCAATTGGCGCGAACACTTGCAACCTGGAGGCGGTCGCGGGAGCCGTCTGGCCGGTATCCAATCCGGTTATACTCGGCTAGGCCGCCTTTTCCGCCGCGAACTTCTTCACCACGCGCTCCAGCAGCGGCACGTAATCGCGAAAGGCGCGCGTCTTCATGTCGGCGACCTTGCCGCCCTCGTCCCACATGCGCACCCGCACCGCTTCGTCGTGGAAGGGATTGCTGCGAAACTCGGCCACTTCCTCCGCGCTCATCGGCCCGCCCTGCAGCGACAGCGTATGCACCGAGGCCGGCGACAGCTTGCCGAAATAGGTCGGATCGGTGGCGCACAGATAGCGCTTGGCCGAGACGTGCAGCCTGACGCACTCGACGATGACCGGCGGAAAGAAGGGCGCAAGCACCTCGCCGCCCGCCTCGTCATGGTGCTTGTCCTCGACGTCGTCGGGCGAATAGGTGCCGAACTCGCTGGTATAGTGGCCGATATCGTGCAGCAGCGCCGCCGCGACAAGCTCCTCCGGCGCGCCGTCCTGCTCGGCCAGCCACGCGCCCTGCAGCATATGTTCCGACATGGTGACGGGCTCGCCGAGATAGGACTCGGCCCCGCGGCGCTCGAAGATATCGGCGATGAATTCGACGACGTTGCCCGTGTTCAATTCGTTCGGGTTCATTCCGCC
This sequence comes from Mesorhizobium sp. B2-4-6, assembly GCF_006442775.1. Taxonomy (NCBI): domain Bacteria; kingdom Pseudomonadati; phylum Pseudomonadota; class Alphaproteobacteria; order Hyphomicrobiales; family Phyllobacteriaceae; genus Mesorhizobium; species Mesorhizobium sp. B2-4-6. The sequence continues at coordinate 1,074,491 of NZ_VFVI01000001.1, read as the reverse complement.
GCCTCCTTGAAACCATGTTCGAGCGCGGCAAGCGTCGAAAGCAGGCCGTCCTTGTCGGCGTAGCAGCCCTGCAGCCAGCGCTTGCCGCCGCCGGAAAAGGCCTTGCGCGCATGCATGACACGCGTGTTGTCGACGATGAAGGACTGCCCCGCCTCGAGCTTGAACTTCACCTCGAAGGCCGGATCCTCGATCAGTTCGGCGAACCGGCGGTAGGCCGCATAATACTTGTCCATCTCGGCGAACGGCACATCCACGACCGGCGCCAGCGAGCGGTTGTTGAAGCGGATGCAGATGAGCTCGCCATCAGGTCCAAGCTCGATCATCGGCCGCTTGGACTGGAGCCGCACGCCCGACGAGCCGGCATATGCGAAGCGCGCCGGATAGGCAGAGAGCAGCCGGAAGCCGTCGGGGTTTTCCGCCTGAAGCGCCGCCGCCACCGCGAACCCGTCGACGACGCTGGATTCGCCGCCTTCGACTGTGTTCTCGATGCAGGCCAGGATCTGCAGCGTCGGCACCGGATCGCGGTAGGGATTGTCGGTATGCGCCTGCAGGCCGAGATTGGTGTAGGCGAGATTGTTCGGATTGACCTCGGCGCGCACCTCGAACCAGCGCCCGTAATTGGTCTCCCTGATATAGCCGAACAGATCGGCCACCTTGCACAGCGAACCGGATTCGGCAGGCAGGCCGTCCATGACGGCAAAGCCGTAGCTGCGGACAGCGGCCAGCCATCGCAGCAGCACATTGCCGTCCCGGCTGGCGTCGGCATAGGCCGCACGCGGCACGGAATTCTGCATCGAGGCTTTCGTCCAGCGCTGTATGTCGCCTCCCGTCCAGCCGGGCTCGCGAGCCTCCTGGCGATCATAGGCATGGCTGCGCAGCCAGCCGGCGGGAAAGCCGACGCTCTTGCCTTCGGGAGCGAACGTGACTTCGAGCAACTCGCCCTCGATCGAGGCTGAGCCGATCCGCGTCTCGGCCGGAATGTCGAGAATGGTGATCAGCCGTTGGCCGTTGCCGGTGCTGCGCGTCTTGTCGTCCAGCGCATTGTCGCGCAGCCACATGGCGTGGAAGCGGCTCACCGTTCCGTCTTTCCAGCCAAGCTCGATCGTTCGTCCGTCGTCGCCCAGCGTTACCGACGTCAACATATCCTGAAAGCTCCCATCCTCTTAACGCCACCGCAGGTACGGATTGCATGGTGGCTTCACCGACGGCATAATTCAAATTATCGTTTTGTGGGTAATGGCATTAAATTTGTGATGGCTGGAAGATCTTTCGACACGATGCCTCCGCTCGACTGGCTGCGCAGTTTCGAGGCCGCCGCCCGCCTGTCGAATTTCACCGCCGCGGCCGCCGAGCTCGGGCTCACCCAGGCCGCGGTCAGCCAGCACATCCGTTTCCTGGAAGAGCGGCTGAGGACGCGATTGTTCGCGCGCTTGGCGCGCGGCGTGGCTCTGTCGCCGGAAGGCGCGGCCTACCTCCCCCACATCCAGTCGGCATTCGCGACCATTGGCAACAGCACGAACGAGCTGTTCGAGCCGCGCGCAGTGCAGACTGTCGGTATCCGCGTCCCCATTTCCTTCGCACTGCTGGTGCTGGTCCCGGCTCTTCCAGACCTGGCAAAGGCGCTGCCGCGCGTCAGGCTCGATCTGGTGACCATCCATCGGCCGACCGACTACGACCAGCCGGGCTCGGCGCTCGACATACGCTTCGGCAACGGGTCCTTTCCCGGTCGAGAGGCCGACCGGCTGACCGTCGAGCGGCTTGTTCCGGTCGCGGCTCCAACGCTCGCCCATGGTGGCGATTGGACATCGCTGCCGCTGCTCCTGGTGGCAGGCGCGCGCGAAATGTGGGCGGAATGGTTTGCCGCCGCGGGGCTTGCCGGCCATTCCCGGCGCTCGCATCGCTTCGACAGTTTCGTCGCCGCCTTGGAAGCGGCCAAGACCGGCGCCGGAGCGCTGCTCGGCTCCCGGCCGCTGGTCGACGCTGCGCTCAGGGACAATGCTCTCGTCAGGCTTTCGGATTTCGAGCTTTCGAGCCCGTCGGGTCATTTCCTGACAAGGCCGTCATCGTCGCGACTGTCCGGCGCCGAGCAGGATTTTCGCCGCTGGCTTCTGTCGCGCATCGCCAGGATTTCGGGATAGCGCGTCGGCCGCTATCCCTATCCGTTTCCAGTAGATAAGGGTGCCGGTCAGCCCGCCATGCGGCTTGAGCGCGAAATCGGGGATCTCACCGGTCAGCGTGAAACCCAGTTTCTCATAAAGCCCGGCCGCGCCCTCTTCGCTCGCCGTGTCCAGCACCAGCAGCGTACGACCTTTCTCGACGGCCAATTTCTCCACTGCTCGCATCAGGCCGGTCGCGACGCCTTTGCCGCGATGGTCGCGGCCGGTCATCAGCTTCGCGATCTCGGCGCGGTGCGGTTGATTGGGCGGGAAGTCGAGCAGCAGCGTGACTGTGCCGGCAAGCGCCCCGCCCTGCCATGCACCGAGCACCGCCCGTTCGCCGCGCGCGGCCGCGGCAAGCGACTTGCGCCAGAAATCCCGCGCTGCCGCCAGCGACAATGGATGCATGAAGCTCACCGATCCGCCGGCGGCGACCGTCTCGATCAAAAGATCGGACAGGTGGGCCGCGGTTGCCGCGTCGTGGATCAACGCCCGGATTTCAAGGGAGTTCATGCTGGTGCTCTCCAGAGGTCTCGGAAACGAGGTCATTCGAAATGGCTGGGCCGCTTGCGTCGTCGCGCCCGCCTGATTTCGGCGATACGGTCGGCATCGTCCTCGTTGAGATGGCGCCCGCGCTCCAGGATCTCGAGTGTATATTCCTCATAGGTCAGCCCGAGCCGCTCGGCCCGTTCCAGGCGTATCAGCATGACGGCGTGGCTTGGCGCCTTCCAGGCCTTGTCGTGAGCGGCGCGCCAAGCGAGGAAGATGTAAGCGTCGCCCTTGCCCCAGGGCGGGCCGTCATAGTCGTCGAGCGGCGGCCCGCCATTATGCGAGCGCTTTGGCCGGCGAGACATCGCAATCAGTCCCTGACCAGCGCCACGAGATACTCCGCCGCATCCGGTCCGGGAGCATGAAAGACACAATCCGAGGGCGCCCCCAGCGCCAGGCAATCGCCGGGGTCGAGCCTGTGCACCAAATCGCCCTCGGTGAAGTCCAGCCTCCCGTCGATCAGCCATATCTGCTGCTTGATGAAGGCGTAGGATGCGGCTGGAAGGCTGACCTTGGCGCCCGCCGGCAGGCTGACCCTGATCAGTTCGAGCGGCATCCGCGATGCCGGCGACAGATGACGTCTGATGTAACCGGTTGCCGGATCCTGCCAGACCGGCTGGTCGTCCTTGCGTGAAACGCCGCCGCCCTGCATCTCGGCTCGTGCGATCAACGTCGACAGCGTCATGCCGAAGGCCGCCGCGATACGCACCAGGAGCGCCGCGGTCGGACTGGTCGTACCGCGTTCGATGGCGCTCAGCATCGCCTTCGAAACGTCCGAGCGCTCGGCCAATTCGGCCAGCGACCAGCTCCTCACCGTTCTCTCGGAGCGTATCCGTCTGCCGATCGTGGCACTAATGTCGTTCGATATATCATCCATTCGTCCAATATATCGGAATTCCTCACACTGGGAAGAGGCTGTTCGATCGAATTGTGGCGGTTGGCTTAACGCTGCCTACACCATTCGACCTCACCTGACTTTAACCCCGATTGGATAGGGTTGCCGCTCCAGGGGAATGGGACCAGGGCATTATGTTTGTTGAACGCGAAGCCTCCGTCGGGGAGCCAACCTCGCAGGAACGCCGCAACATCCAGCAGAACGACAAGCGCATTCTGGGCAATGTCGTGCAATGCGACGGCGCGCGCGCCACCATCAGCGCCCATGCGGACGACACCGAAGGCGCGGTCACCGGCCTTTGGACCGTCGGCAAGATGATCTCCATCAATCTCGGTTCGACAAGAACGGTCGGCCTTGTCTATGCCATCGGCAAATCGGACCTTGCCTGGAACCACGGAGGGCAGAACCCGATCGAGGTCAGCGTCGAACTGGTCGGCGAGGTACGCGACGGCGCCGAACCCGGCGCCAAGCCGGTCTTCGACCGCGGCATCACCACCTATCCGCATATCGGCGCCATTGCCCACAGCATCCGCAGCCGCGACCTGCAGGCGGTCTACGATCTGGCCGGGCGCCATTCGGTGACCATCGGCACGTTGTCGCAGGATGAAGCGATCGATGCCAACATCGCCATCGACGACACGCTGGCGCGCCATTTCGCCATCGTCGGCACCACCGGCGTCGGCAAATCGACGGCGGTGTCGCTGCTGTTGCGCAAAACGATCGAGGCGCGCCCGGACCTGCGTGTGCTCATCCTCGACCCGCATAACGAGTTCGCCGCCTCGCTGCCGGAATATTGCGTCAAGGTCGATTCCAAGACGCTCGACCTGCCGTTCTGGATGTTCAGGCTGGAGGAGTTCGCCGAAGTACTGTTTCGCGGCCGCGAGACGGTGCCCGAGGAAGTGGATGTCCTGCGCGACCTGATCCCGGCCGCCAAGAACCTCTACCGCAACCCGAGTTCCGGCACCTATGTCAGGCGCGGCAGCGACGCGCTGACGGCGGACACGCCGGTGCCTTACCGCATGGCCGATCTCATCAAGCAGATCGACGAGCGCATGGGCATGCTCGAAAGCAAGAACGACCGACCGACCTTGAAGTCGCTGAAAACGCGCATCGAATCGGCGGCGGCCGATCCGCGCTACCGCTTCATGTTCAATTCGCGCCTGATCGAGGACACCATCCACGAAACGATCGGCAACATTTTCCGCGTTCCCAGCCATGGCCGCCCGGTCACTTGCTTCGAGATGGCGGGCATGCCTTCGGAAGTCGTCAATTCGGTCTGCTCGGTGCTGGCGCGCCTGGCCTTCGACCTGGCCTTGTGGAGCGAGGGCCGGCTGAGGCTGCTCCTGCTTTGCGAGGAAGCCCACCGCTATATGCCCGCCGACCCGCGTCTCGGCTTCGCGCCGACCCGCCACGCGCTGTCGCGTATCGCCAAGGAGGGCCGCAAATATGGCTGCTATCTCGGCGTCGTCACCCAGCGCCCGGGCGAGCTCGACCCGACCATCCTGTCGCAATGCTCGACCTTTTTCGCCATGCGCCTCGCCAACGAGCAGGACCAGGCGATCATCCGCTCGGCGATCGCCGACTCCTCGGCCTCGACGCTGGCTTTCCTGTCCTCGATGGGGCAGCGCGAAGCCATCGCTTTCGGCGAAGGCGTGGCGACGACCATGCGGCTGAAATTCGAGAAGCTGCCGCAACAGTTCATCCCCGGCACCGCGAAAGGCGAGCAGGTCGAGCCCTCCGTGGATGGCAGCGACGTCGATCTGGCCATGATCGTCGAGCGGCTTCGCAACGTGCCGAAGCCGCAGCAGTCCATGGCTTTCGCCGAGACCGTGGACTCGACCCGCCAGGCCGGCGACCCGGACTACAAGAAGCCGGCCACCGGCGCTTCCCGCGTCCAGCCCGACGACGACTTCGACACACGCTACGGCCTGAAGCCCTCGACCTTCGGCATGCGCCAGCTCAACGACTGAGTTTCCGCTCTGCCTGAAGCCCCGCTTGAATGGGTAAATCTCGTCCGGAAATTCGTCAGGCTGAGTCGGCTGGAGCCGTTTTCGAGAACCGGAGCGGAGCGGACATTTGGGTCCGTGAGCACCGGAAGCGCAGAAAGCGCCTCCAGACGGCCAGCCTCACGAATTTAGTGGTGGAATCTTAGGCGCAGACGCGGTTGCGGCCCTGCTTCTTCGCCTCATAGAGCTGGCGGTCGGCGCGGCGGTAGAAATCCTCCGCGCTCTCCTTGTGGTCCCAGACGGCAAGGCCGACGCTGGTGGTGACCTTCAGCCGCACATTGCCCGACATGATCGACATGTTGGCGATCGCCTTGCGGATGCGTTCGGCGAACCTGGCGAGCAATTCGACATCCATGTTGGGAGTGACGACGGCAAACTCCTCACCGCCCAGCCGCGCCACCACATCGTGATAACGCGTCATGCCCCTCAGACACGCGGCGACGGCCCTCAACACCTCGTCGCCGACGTCATGGCCATGCGTGTCGTTGACCTGTTTGAAATGATCGAGATCGAGGATCATCAGTCCGACCGGCCTGTCGATGCGGCGAAACTCGTGGAGATATTCGCGCAGTGCATCGTCGAAATAGCGGCGGTTCTGCATTCCGGTTAGACCGTCGGTGAGCGCCGCCTGCTCGAACGTCTGCGAACGGGCGCTGAGCGAAACCGTCATGGCCCTGAGCTTGCCCTCTTCCCGCACCTGGCCACGGATCAGCGGGTAGATGAAGAAGGTGCCGAAGAACAGCGCGGTCGCCAGCAGCGCCCCGGTGACGAACAGCAATTTGTTGAGATAGACAATTTTGTCGACGCGCGATGCGGCGTCGAGGTCGGCGGCGATGTCCTGCAATTGACCATAGGCATGGAAGGTCACCAGGCCCGCGGCCAGGATCACGAAAATAAAGACGAAAAATGCGGATTCCGCCTTATGGAAACGCATCTACTCCCCGCGGCACTGCAACCCTTGAGGTTATGGCATGGCGGACCTTACGGACGGTTAACCCGGACAACCTTGGCGAGAATTAGAGCCAGGGATTTTAAGGTGCTGATTGAAAAAGCTTTTCGTCAGTCCGGGAGCGCCGGTTCGTCGCCCGGCCGCAGCCTGCGCCACTCCGCGCTCAACTGGTGCCTGAACCAGGTCGACTGGCGCTTGGCATACTGCCGGGTCGCGATCTTGGCGCGTTCGATCGCTTCGGGAAAACCCGACTGTCCGGCCATTGCCGCTTGCAGCTCGCGCACGCCGATCGCTTTCATCGCCGGCAGGTCCGCGTCGAGGCCGAGCGCGATGATTTGGCGCACTTCGTCGAGCGCGCCCTTGTCGAGCATCTGGTCGAAACGCGCCTCGATGCGCCGCACCAGTTGCTGCCGGTCCGGCTCGATGACCAGGAAACGCGCGCTGTCGCGATCGATCAGCGGCCGGCCGCGCGCCGCCTGCCATTCCAGGATCGAGCGCCCCGAAGCGTCGAGCACCTCGAGTGCCCGCACGATACGCTGGCCGTCGGTCGGCCTGAGCTGCATGGCGACGGTCGAATCCTCACGCATCAGCAGGCGATGCAGCCTTTCGGCCCCTTGTTCCTTGAGCTCGTAGCGCCAGCGCTCGCGGACGGACGCCGGAATGTCCGGCATGTCCGAGATGCCTTCGGCCAGCGCGCGGAAATAGAGCCCGGTGCCGCCGACGAAAACGACCGGCCGGCCCGACAGCGCGCCGTCTTCTATCAGCTTCGTGACGTCGCGCAGCCAGGCGCCGGTGGAATAGGCCGTGGAGGGATGGACATGGCCGTAGAGGAAATGCGGTGCGCGTGCCATTTCGGCGGCGCTCGGCCGCGCCGTCAGGACATCGAGCACCGAATAGCCCTGCATGGAATCGGTGTTGACGATGACGCCGCCGTCGCGTTCGGCGAGATCGAGCGCCAGCGCCGACTTGCCGCTGGCTGTCGGCCCGGCTATCAGGATCGCGTTCTTGACGCGGCCTTCGCCCGCCTGCCTGCCGGAATGTTCGATGCCGCTGATCGCCACTTTAGTGTCCCGTCCAGAAGCCCGCGCCGTGCCGGCCTCGCTTGCGAATATGGCCTTGCGGGCCGCCGGCGCAAGCGCCGTTGATTGGCTGGCCGAGGACATTGCCTGCGATCTTGTTTTGCCGCGGACGCCCGATATCGGCGAAATGACCGCCAATCTGCGTGCCGCATTGGCTTCCGAGCCGGTCGACGTCATCGTCCAGCCCGCCGAAGGCAGGCGCAAGAAGATCCTGCTTGCCGATATGGACTCGACGATGATCGACCAGGAATGCATCGACGAGCTTGCCGACGAAATCGGCGTCAAGGATCATGTGGCGGCGATCACCGCGCGCTCGATGAATGGCGAGATCGCGTTTGAGCCCGCCTTGCGCGAACGCGTCGCCTTGCTGAAAGGCCTCGACACAGCCGTGGTCGACCGTATCATCGCCAACCGCCTGACGCTCGCCTCCGGCGGCCGCGCGTTGGTGCAAACGATGCGCGCCAACGGGGCCTGGACGGCGCTGGTCTCCGGCGGCTTCGACGTCTTCACCAGCCGCATCGCCGCCATGCTGGGCTTCCAGGAAAACCGCGCCAACCGGCTGATCGAGAAAGACGGCACATTCACCGGCATGGTGGCTGAGCCGATCCTCGGCCGCGCCGCCAAGGCCGAAGCGCTGCTCGACATCGCGGCGCGGCTTGGACTAGCGACCGACGATGCCATCGCGGTCGGCGACGGCGCCAACGACCTCGATATGATCCGCCTTGCCGGCACCGGCGTCGCGCTCCACGCCAAGCCGGCGGTGGCGGAGCAGGCCCGGATCCGCATCGATCATGGCGATCTGACGGCGCTGCTCTATCTCCAGGGCTACCGCCGGGATGAATTCGTCTTGTGAGGTCTCCAATGACGCCGATACGCACCGAGCGTCTCATCCTGCGCAATTGGGAAGAGCGCGACCGCGCGCTTTTCCATCGCATCAACTCCGACGAGCGCGTGATGGAATTCTTCCCGTTCCGCCGCGACCGTGCCGCGGCGGATGCCAAGATGGACCAGGTCCGCGGCTGGATCGATGAGGATGGCTACGGCTTCGCCGCGGCCGAAATCGCCGCGACCGGCGAATGCATCGGCTTTGTCGGTTTGTCCGGAACGGAAGACATCGACGTGCTGGCGCCCGGCACGATCGAGATCGGCTGGCGGCTGGCACCCGAATTCTGGGGCAAGGGCTATGTCACCGAGGCGTCCGAAGCCTGGCTCGCCTATGGTTTCGAAACGCTTGGCGTCGGCGAAATCGTGTCGTTCGCGGTTGCTGGCAATCATCGCTCCATCGCCGTCATGAAGCGGCTCGGCATGCGAGCCGACCCCGCTGCCGATTTCGACCATCCCGCCGTTCCCGACAGCCATCCGCATCTCAAGCGGCATGTCATGTACAGGCTGTCGCGCGAGGACTGGCAGACACGAAAAAGGGCGGCTCGCTAGCCGCCCTCTTCGTTGAAGTCCAGTTAGTTGGGCGCCTTTCCCGACTCAATCCATCCGGATCGTCACGAAGCGCAATTCCCCGGTCTTCGAGGCCAGCATCAAGAGCGCGTTCTTGCGGCCCTGCTCCTTCAGCGCGCCGATCCGGTCCATCACGTCCTTCGGCGTGCCGACCGATTCCTGCGCGATCTCGGTGATCACCTCGCCAGGCTGGATGCCGCGCTCGGCTGCCGCCGAATCCTTGGCGACATCAGTGATGACCACGCCGGACACGTCCGCCGCGATGCCGAACTTCTGCCGCGTCTGGTCGTTGAGCTCGCCGACCGTCATGCCGAGCACCGAAGCCGTCGATACCGGAGGCGTCGCCTTGTCGCCCTTGCCCTGGTCGGTGTTGCCGTTCTCGCCGCTTGCCAGCTTCTCGCCGTCCTCGAGCCGTCCGAGCGTCACCTTGACGGTCTGCTCGACGCCCTTGCGCACGATGATGACGTCGACCGCCTTGCCGACCGGGCTTTCGGCCACGACACGCGGCAGGTCGCGCATTTCATGGATGTCCTTGCCGTCGAACTTGATGATGACGTCGCCGGCCTGCACCGAACCGTTGTCGACCGGCCCGCCCTTGATGACGCCGGCCACCAGCGCGCCCTTTGCGGTCGCCATGCCAAGGCTTTCGGCGATGTCCGCCGTCACCGGCTGGATGCGCACGCCAAGCCAGCCGCGCCGCGTCTCGCCATACTGGCGAAGCTGGTCGACGACGCCGGCCGCAAGCTGCGAGGGGATGGAAAAACCGATGCCGATCGAGCCGCCCGACGGCGAGATGATCGCCGTGTTGATGCCGATGACTTCGCCCTCGGCATTGAACAGCGGGCCGCCGGAATTGCCGCGGTTGATGGCGGCGTCGGTCTGGATGAAGTCGTCATAGGGGCCGGAATTGATGTCGCGGTTGCGCGCCGAGACGATGCCGACCGTCACCGTGCCGCCCAGGCCGAACGGATTGCCGATCGCCATCACCCAGTCGCCGACGCGCATCTTGGTGGAATCGCCGAATTTCACCGCCGTCAGCTTGTGGCCCTTGGGGTCGACCTTCAGCACCGCGACATCGGTCTTGGTGTCGGTGCCGACGAGCGTCGCCTTCAGCGTGATGCCGTCGGAGAAATTGACCTCGATATCGTCGGCATCGGCGATGACGTGGTTGTTGGTCACCACGATACCCTGCTCGGCGTCGACGACGAAGCCGGAGCCGAGCGACTGCACTTTTTGCGCGGCACCGCCCTTGTCGCCGCCACGGTTCTTGAAGAAATCGTCGAAGAAGTCCTGGAACGGCGAGCCCTCTGGCAGCTGCGGCATCGGCACCGCGCCCGGCCCTTCCGTGCCTTTCACCGTCTGCGAGGTCGAGATGTTGACCACCGCGCCAAGCAGGCGCTCGGCCAGATCGGCGACCGAAGGCGGTCCGTCGGAGGCGATCGTCGGCGTGACGAAGGACGGAACGGCAACAATGCCGACTGCGAATGCCGTGGCGCCGGCGAAGAAGGTGCGCCGCGCCGCGCGCAACAGGGTGTCGGATATCATCGTGGCCTCCCGGTGTTTCAGAAAAAGAACGGCGCATCCGCAAAGGCGCCTGTCCGATTCATGTTGGCAAGAAATAAGGCACGTTTGCGGCTATAGCTATCGGCGGAAGATAAATCGTCAATCGCTTCGGCACCAAGGAATTTCATCAACCGCGGACCAGCCAGACGATGCCTACACCGATGGCGATCGCCGCCAGCCCGCCGATCCGCAGCGCATTTTCCGGCACCGACAGCACTTCAGTAGCGAGTTTCCGGGCCAAAGCCGGAAACCCTCCATAGACCAGCCCTTCGATCACGAGGACCAGGCCGATTGCCGCCAGAAAATCCTGCACCGCCCGCTACTGGGCGGTGCCGGGTTGCGTTGCAGGTGGTGTCGCAGGCGCGACAGGTGCCGGCCCGGGCTTGCTGTCCGGATCGCGGAAGTAGCGGAAGAACTCGGATTGGGGCGAGAGCACCATCGTCGTTCCGGTGTTGTCCAACGCCGTGCCGTAGGCGTTCATCGAGCGATAGAAGTCGAAGAAGGCCGGATCGCGCTTATAGGCGTCGGCGAAGGTCGCGCTGCGCTGCGCCTCGCCCTCGCCGCGCAGGATTTCCGATTCCTTCTGCGCCTCGGCGATGATCTCGACGACCTCGCGGTCGGCTCGCGCCTTGATGCGCTGCGCCGCCTCGTTGCCGCGAGCCCTCAGGCGCTCGGCTTCCGCCAGGCGCTCGGCCTTCATGCGGTCATAGGTCTGCTGCGAGACCTCCGCCGTCAGATCGGTCCGGCGGATGCGCACGTCCTCGATGTCGAGGCCGAGCGAGGTCGCGTCGGGGCGAAGCTGATCGCGCACCTCGCGCATCATATTGCCGCGCTCTTCCGAAAGAGCGGCTTCGAAGTCGCGCAGGCCGTAGACACGGCGCAGCGCCGCGTCGAGACGCGTCCTCAGGCGGGCTTCGGCCAGTTCAACCTGACCGGATACCGCCGCGCGGAAGGTGCGCGGATCCGAGATGCGGTAGGCGATGAAGGCATCGACCTCGTAGAACTTGCCGCCCGAGACCTGGACGCGGATGTTGTCGAGGTCGAAGCGCATCACCCGCTTCTCGACCATTTGCACGCTGTCGGCATCGAAGAAGGCGAACGGCGCCTTGAAGTAGATGCCGGGCTCGCTCTTGACGTCGATGATCTCGCCGAACCTGAGCACGATGGCCTGCTGGCCGGCATTGACCACGAACACCGACGAATAGAGCAAAAACAAAAGGACGGCAGCGATGACCGCGATGATGGGAAGACGGTTGGCCATCACTGGTTACCTCCCGTCGTGACGCCGCCCATAGGGGCCGGCGCCGGCTGTGCTTTCGGCTGCAATGCCGGCAGCGGCAGGTAAGGCAGCACGCCCTGACCGTTGCCCTGCTCGACGACGACCTTGTTCGAGTCCTTCAGGATCTTCTCCATGGTTTCGAGATAAAGGCGCTTGCGCGTGACGTCGGGCGCCTTGGCGTACTCGTTGTAGACGGAGATGAAGCGCTGCGCCTCGCCTTCCGCCTCCTGAACGACGCGGTTCTTGTAGGCCGCCGCATCCTCGCGGACCTGAGCCGCTTCGCCGCGCGCCTGCCCTAGCTTCTGGTTGGAATACTGGTTGGCCTGCTCGACGAACTTGTCCTCGTCCTGCTCGGCGCGCTGCACCTCATCGAACGCATCGGCCACCTCGCGAGGTGGTGCCGCGTCCTCGATCGAGACTGCGTTGACCTGGAGACCGGTCTTGTAGCCGTCGAGCGTGCCCTGGATGATCTCGCGCACCCCGGTTGCGATACCCTGGCGGTCGTCGCGGAAAATGTCCTGCGCCGGGCGCCGGCCGACGACTTCGCGCATGGCGCTCTCGGCGACCTGCGCCAGCATGCCGTCGGGATCGGAGACGTCGAACAGATAGGCTTTGGGATCGGAGACCTGGTAGGCGACCGAGAACTGGACGTTGACGATGTTCTGGTCGCCGGAGAGCATCAGCCCGGAGCCGCTGCTCGAGCCGCCGCCGACGCTGACCAACTGCTCGGAGATCTTGGCGGTTTCGACCGTTTCGATCGGCCACCAGTGGAAATGCAGGCCTGGTTGCGAAAGCTCGGCTTTCGGCTGGCCAAAACGCAGTTCGACCGCAACTTCGTCGGGCTGCACGGTGTAGATCGCCTTGAACGCCCACAGCACGATGAGGGCCAGCGCGATCAGCCCGAGCACGGCCGGGCTGGTGCCGCCGCCGCCCGGAAGCGCGCGCCGCAGCCTGTCCTGGCCGCGGCGGATGATATCCTCAAGATCGGGAGGCGAACCCTGCGGGCCGCTTGGCCCTTTCGGTCCCTGCCCCCAGGGCCCTTGATTGCCGCCGCCGCCCCATGGGCCGCCGCCACCGCTCTTGTCGTTCCAGGGCATGAATGTCCTTTCGCTCCGGTTCCCTCAGGCCTTGCGGCGCAATCCTAACGCATGACCCGGAAAACCCATATCGGTTTTCGAAAAGGAATCATGCGCCAAAATCAAAGTATTACGGCGGCCTCTTGCGCGTCCGGTTGGACGTTGTACCGCTGCACACCGTTCTTCTATAGGGACGCCTTGACCCGCTTTCAACGCGATGTGCCACCGTCTCATGCGATTTGGATCGGTAGCGACCCTTTGTCGTCGTCAACGATCGTCGCGCCGGCGCTCGTAAACCGTATAACGCGTGGCGTGGCTGTCCTTCTCGCCGGCGGGAAAATCCTCGGCGCTGACGGCTTGCCAGACATTTGGGTCGATCGGTGGGAAATGCGCGTCGCCATCGACGCTGGCCAGCACGTGCGTCACATGCAGCCGGTCGGCGAGCGGCAAGGCCTGGGCGTAGATCTCGCCGCCACCGACCACGCAGATCTCCTCCGCTCCCGCCATGCAGCGGCCGCGCACCCTGGCCAGCGCGATCGCGTCATCCAGCGAGTGGGCCACCTCGATGCCCTCGGCCCGCCAGGTTTTATCGCGCGTCACCACGATGTTGAGACGGCCGGGCAGCGGCCGGCCGATGCCTTCATAGGTCTTGCGGCCCATGATGATCGGCTTGCCCATCGTGTCGGCCTTGAACCGCTTGAGATCGGTGGAGAGCCGCCACGGCAGGCCGCCTTCGCGTCCGATCACGCCGTTTTCGGCGATGGCGACATAGATCGCGATGTCCATCAGCCGCCATTCCCGCCGTTGTCCGACGGCTCCAGCAGCAGGATGTCGATGTCGTGCTCGGGATAGAAATCCTTCGCGGTGATCTCGAACGTCGTCGGTCCGACCTTTTTGACATTGTCGCCGCAGAAGGAGACGAGGTTTTTGGGGCTGCCCTTGTCGATCGTCAACTTGAAATTGCCGATATTGCCGGAGGCCCAGTTACCCCCCGTGGTCAGGATGTAGGCGATCCGGCTCTCGTAATATTTCGGATAGCCGTCGGGATTCTCCTTGGCCGCCTTGCGGACCGCATTCTCGAATGCGCCGTCCATGCAATAGCGGGTCTTGTAGGCCGCATACTGGCCCTGGAACTGGCCCTCGGAGAAGAAACTGACCGAGGAAGTGCCGCCGACGCTGGGCTTATAGCGATGCGAAACATGGACTTCCTTGTTGGCCGGGAAGGTCGAGCGCCACCAATAGGTCGAGCGCAATTGCCAGAACGGCGCATAGGCGGTTTTCATGCCCGAGCCGTCATCGGCGGTATCCTCGATGATAATGCCGCGGTTTTCCCAATCCTCGGCGACATCCTTGGGCAGTTTCGCCAGCGCCGCCTTGGCGGCGGCGCCGAACGGATAGAGCGGTACGTTCTGCGCCTTGAGGTCCGTGGTGATGTCGATGCCCAGCGCAAACGCCCTTTGCTCGAGCTGAGGCTTCGCGTCGACGCCGTCGATCGTCACCTCGAAGCCGAGGAAATTGTCGCTCTGCGCTTCCGGGATCGCCGGCATCTCGTTCGGATCGCCCTCGATGTCAGGCATCGGGAACGCGACGATGGAGCTGACATCCTTGTCGGTGTTGTTGCGGAACACATAGTCGACCGTCACCTTCTCCGGCGAGATGAAAAGATCCTCGCTTTGCATGGCGACGGCATCGCTGCGCGACAGGATCAGGCCGCCGGTGCCGAGCTCGGCGACGGAATCATTGGCGCAGGCCGGAGCGGCCATGATTGCCAGCGCTGCGGTCAGTACGGTGCGTAACATGGACCCCTCCTCGACGGCGATACCGGGCGTCTTTTCATCTACCGTTTCAGGGCGCCGTTTCAAAGCCCTTCGTCATCGGGCATCGGGACTTCTGGACACCGCGCCATCGATCGGGCAGGAGAGCGCCATGCGCAAGCTTCTCGTCATCGGCACCGGCGCCGGCAATCCCGACCACATGACTGTACAGGCCATCAACGGCCTGAACCGTGCCGACGTGCTGTTCATTCCCGACAAGGGAGCGAAGAAGAACGATCTTGCCGATTTGCGCCGGCAGATATGCGACCGCTTCGTCACCAATCCGAAATCGCGCCGTGTCGAGTTCGATGTGCCGGTTCGGGCCGAGCCGACGTCGTCTTACCGGGCAACCGTCGACGACTGGCACGAGGCGATCGCCGAGATCTATGAGGCCTTGATCCGCGACGAGCTTGCCGACGACGGTTGCGGCGCGTTCCTCATCTGGGGCGATCCGTCGCTCTATGACAGCGCGCTGCGTATCCTCGAACGCGTTCGCCTCAGAGGCAATGTCGGTTTCGGGCTCGAAGTCATCCCCGGCATCACCGCGATCCAGGCGCTGGCCGCCGCCCACGCGACCGCGCTCAACCGCATCGGCGATTCGATCCTGGTCACCACCGGCCGGCGGCTGACCGAGGAAGGCCTGGCCGCCAATGCCGGCTCGACCGTGGTCATGCTCGACGGCAAATGCGCCTTCAACACGCTGACGGACCAGGACGTCCTCATCCAGTGGGGCGCCTATCTCGGCACACCGGACGAGATCGTCATTTCCGGCCGGCTGGGCGATGTCAGCGCCGAAATCGAAAGGGTTCGCGAGGACGCCCGGCGGAAGAAGGGCTGGATCATGGACACCTACCTGCTGAGGAAGCCAGGGGATTAGGCAGTAGGCAGTAAGGAATAGGCAGTAAGATAATAGGGGCCTCGCTTTCGAGCATCCAGGACATCATACCCTACTGCCTACTGCCTACTGCCTACTGCCTACTGCCTACTGCCTACTGCCTACTGCCTACTGCCTACTGCCTACTGCCTACCGCCTCATCCCGCATCGATCTCCGCCTGCAAGGCCTGCATATGAATGGCGGCAGCCGATGAAGCCGCTCGCTCTATGGCGCGAAACCGGCTGACCACGGCCAGACCCACCGATGTCAATTGCGCCCCGCCGCCCTTTCGGCCGCCGGTCTGCGCCGCGACCAGCGGCTTGCCGAACACACGGTTCATATCTTCGACCAGATCCCAGGCATGCTTGTAGGACATCTCCATGCCGCGCGCCGCGGCCGAGATCGAGCCGAAGGCGGCAATCTGCTCCAGGAGTTCAATCTTGCCCGGGCCGATCCGGCCGTCGGGATCGAGATTTATCCGCAGGCTGAGCGACGGCATTTCATCTCCTCGGATTTCACGGCACGACAATAGTCCCTGCGGGAAGATAGCGCTATTCCAAATATACATAGCGACATGATCGAGCTCCTCAAACGTCGGCTTCGGCCGGCAGGCCGGCGCCGGTGTTTGCGCGATCGAAGCTCACAGTCTTGATGACCGCGAAGACCTGGCTTCCCAGCTTGAGACCAAGCGCCTGCCGCGATTGTTCGGTGATCCGCGCGATCACAACCGCGCCGCGGCAATCGATGCCGATCTCGACCTCGGGCCCCTCGCCCGGCTTCATGCTGACGATTGTTCCCGGCAGGATGTTGAGCGCGCTGAGTCCGGCGGGTTTCTCGATGGCGACCATCACGTCGCGGGCGCGGACGCGAATGCGAACCGGAGCGCCGGCCGCCCGCGCCAGTTTCGGCACGCGGATCTCGCCGGCCTGCGAGGCAAGCACCGTCATACCAAAGGCCTCGTCGTGGCGCAGAACCTCGGTGTCGAGCAAGGCGCCCCCTTCGGCACGCTCTTCCGCCGGCAACAGATCCAGCCGCCGTATGATCGCCTCGGTCGGGCCCGACGCCGCGACCTTGCCCTGCGAAAGCACCACCACGTCGCTTGCCAGCCGCGCCACCTCAGCGACGGAATGGCTGACATAGCCGATCGGGATCTTCGTCTCGTCGCGCAACCGCTCGATATAGGGGAGGATCTCGGCCTTGCGCGCCTCGTCGAGCGAGGCGAGCGGTTCGTCCATCAGAAGCATTTTCGGGCTGGCAAGCAGCGCGCGGCCGATCGCGACCCGCTGCCTTTCGCCGCCCGACAGTTTCGCCGGCCGCCGGTCGAGCAGGTGACCGATGCCGAGCAGGTCGACCACCGCATCCATTTTGGCGTAGCGCTCGGAAGCCGGTGTGAACCAGCGGCCGTAGCGCAGATTGCCGGCGACGCTCATATGCGGGAACAGTCGCGCGTCCTGGAACACCATGCCGATTCGGCGCTTGTGCATCGGCACGAAGATGCGCGCGGCGGTGTCGACCAGCACCTTGCCGTCGACCGAGATACGGCCTTTGTCCGGACGGATCAGGCCCGCGATCAGATTGATCAGCGTCGACTTGCCCGAACCGGACGGCCCGAACAGCGCCGTCAGCCGGCCGGCGCTCTCGAAACGCGCCTCCACGGCGAAATCGCCGAGGCGATGCTGGATATCGACGGAGAGCGTCATTCGATGTCCATTCGCCGGCCGACCCGCCGCGCCAACACTTCCGAAGCGACCAGCGCGACCATCGAGATCACGATCGAGATCAGCGTCAGCCTGAGCGCGCCTTCATCGCCGCCCGGCACCTGCGTGAAGGTGTAGATCGCCGAGGGCAGCGTCTGCGTCTCGTTGGGGATGTTGGAGACGAAGGTGATGGTGGCGCCGAATTCGCCCATCGCCTTGGCGAAGGAAAGGATCGCGCCCGCGATCAGGCCGGGCAGGATCAGCGGCAGCGTGATGGTGGCGAAGACCCAGAGCGGATTGGCGCCGAGCGTGCCGGCGGCGGCCTCGATTCTGCGGTCGACCGCCTCGATCGACAGCCGGATGGCCCGCACCATAAGCGGAAAGCCCATCACACCGCAGGCCAGTGCCGCGCCCGTCCAGCGGAACGAGAAGACGATGCCGAAATGCTCGGCAAGGAAGGCGCCGGCCGGGCCACGCCGGCCGAAGGTGAGCAAGAGCAGATAGCCGGTCACCACCGGCGGCAGGATCAAGGGCAGATGCACCAGCCCGTTGAGCAGGGTCTTTCCCCAGAAACGCCCCCGCGCGAGCAGGAGCGCGAGCAGGATGCCGGGCGGCAGGCTGGCGAGCATCGCCACCGTCGCCACCTTGATCGACAGCCGGACCGCATTCCATTCGTCGGGAGTGAGGTCCAGCAGCCAGTTCATAGCTATGCTTGCGCGCTCTTTCTCAGTTGCTCGGCGCGAGCACCGTGAAACCCTGCTCCTTGAAGAGCTCGGCGGCCCTGGCCGATTCGACGCATTTCAGGAAGGCAGCCGTATCCTTGTCCTTCGAATCCGCGGTCTGGGCAATCGGGTAGATGATCGGCGGATGCGAATCTTCCGGGAAGGTGCCGACGACCTTGACGCCCTTTTCGGCATGCGCGTCGGTGGCATAGACGATGCCCAGCGCCGCCTCGCCCGTCGACACCAGCTTCAGTGCGGCGCGCACATTCTCGGCCTGCGCGACCTTGCCTTCGACCGACGACCAGACGCCCAGCGATTCCAGCGCCGCCTTGCCGTATTTGCCGGCGGGCACGGCCTTGAAATCGCCCATGGCAAGCTTGCCGTCGCCGATCAGCTTGGCGAGGTCGAAGCCCTTCTCGACTTTGGTCTCGACCGTGGAATCCTTCGGCGCCACCAGCACGATCTGGTTGCCGAGCAGCTTCACCTCGGTATCGGGCTTGGTCAGCTTTTTATCGGAGAGATACTTCATCCAGTCGAGGTCGGCCGAGACGAAAATGTCGGCCGGCGCGCCGCCTTCGATCTGCTTGGCCAGTGCCGAGCTCGCCGCGTAGGAAATGGTGGCGGCTTCGCCGACTTCCGGCTCGCAGGCCTTGTTGACCGCGTCGAGCGCGTCCTTGAGGCTCGCCGCGGCAAACACGATCACCTCGTCGTCGGCATGGGCAGCCGGCACTGCCGCCATCAGCATTGCCGCCAGACCGCCGATAGCTGCCGCCTTCAACCCAAAACCCTTGCCCGTCATGGAATCTCTCCCTGGTTTCAAAATCCGTACGGCCCAAAGCCTCGGATCGATATATCCGCATGAACATAACAAGGGAAGGCTTTTCGCCTGCCACGGCATTGTGCGCCGGCGTGGTCTCAGCCTACGATGAATGCGAAACGGAACGGCGAAGCTCAAAGGACAGACGCATGAAGATCAGCGCCCGCAACATCCTCAAGGGCAAGGTCACCGAGATCGTCAAGGGAGCCACCACCTCGCATGTCAGGATCGACATCGGCGGCGGCGTCATCGTCACCTCCTCGATCACCAACGAAGCGGTCGCCGACCTCGCGCTCGAGAAAGGCAAGCAGGCCTATGCGGTGATCAAGGCCTCGGACGTCATGGTCGGCATCGACTGAGCCGGCGAGGCTCACTCATACCGCGATCGGCGCCTTGATGTTGGCATCCGCAAAATAGTTCTCAAGGCGGAAATCCTCGAAGCGGAAGGCGAAAAGGTCTTTCACCTCCGGATTGATCCACATCGTCGGCAAGGCCTTTGGCGTGCGTCGCATCTGCTCGCGCGCCTGCTCGAAATGGTTCGAATAAAGATGCGCGTCGCCCAGCGTGTGGACGAAATCGCCGGGCTTCAGCCCGGTCACCTGCGCCACCATCATGGTGAGCAAGGCATAGGAAGCGATGTTGAACGGCACGCCGAGGAAAATATCGGCCGAGCGCTGGTAGAGCTGGCAGGAGAGCCTGCCTTCCGAAACGTAGAACTGGAACAGGCAGTGGCAGGGCGGCAGCGCCATCGCCTCGACTTCAGCCGGGTTCCAGGCCGAGACGATCAGCCGGCGCGAGCTAGGATTCTTGCGTATCTCCTTCAAAAGATTCGCGATCTGGTCGATCTCACCGCCATGCCCGTCCGGCCATGAGCGCCATTGCTTGCCGTAGACCGGTCCAAGATCGCCATTCTCGTCGGCCCATTCGTCCCAGATGGTGACGCCATGGTCGTTGAGATATTTGATGTTGGTGTCGCCGGCCAGGAACCACAAAAGCTCGTGGATGATCGACTTCAGATGCAGCTTCTTCGTGGTCGTGACCGGAAAGCCGCGCGAAAGATCGAAGCGCATCTGGTAGCCGAACACCGAGCGCGTGCCTGTCCCGGTGCGGTCGCCGCGGTCGGCGCCGTTCTCCAGCACATCCTTCAACAGGTCGAGATATTGGCGCATCGGCTCTGCCTCGATTCGGGTAACAGACAATCATACCCGACCGACAGCCGATCGAACACCGCAAAGCAGATTGCGGATATGGATCGCGCCAAAAAACCCACGGCACCGGCACGGTTTCGTGCCGGCCGCGGGGTGGCTGTGCCTTACAGAGATCCGAGTTTGCCGAGGTCCTTGGCAACCAGATAGTAGAAGGTCACGCGGCTCTTGGTGTTGTCGGCATGCATCGCCTTGCAGGTCTTCTCGATAGAGGCATTCGCCTTTGCGGCATCCGCGATGCCGAGCTTCTTGCCGATCCAGTTCTCCCGCACGCGGTCGAGCTCCTTCGGGTCGGTGCAGGACACCAGCGAGGAATCGCGGTTCCTGAGCGCAATGCCCAGATGCTTGACGATCTTATCGACCGCGTCGGCGCTGGCGCTGGCATCGTATTTCTTCACATCCGCAAGATAGTCGGCCATCAAACTTCCCCTCGTCGGCGCCACCGATCCGATCGGTGAGGGTTGTGGCGCGCTACGCAACCTGTGCGTTAGGTCGGAGACTCCTCACCGGCAGCGAGATTTGATTGAGTGGCCGCGCAAGTCAACCCTTGGCTGCGCAGTTTGGCATAATCGGATAAGTGCCGGTTTGGCCTTTCTTTTTCCGTTATCGATCCCTATATTCGTTTCGTCGGCTTGACCGACTATGGCGATAAACAGGCGATGAAATAAGCCGTTCGGACCCGGGGGCGGTACCCGGCGCCTCCACCAAAAACCGCTCTGGCTGACGGAGCGGCTTTTGCTGGGGGCGAAATAGGATCGACGAAGGTGTAAAGATCGTACTTTTGCCCGGCATTGTACCACCGTCATCGGGCTAAACTTATAGTTGCCAACGACAACTATGCGGAAGCTCGTCTCGCTGCTTAATGCGGCGCGAACGCTTCAAATCAAGCCCTAGCGGTTCGCACTTCTAGGCGGGGTTCGGAGGTACCTGGCAACAGAAACCTCCACCTTCCCCTCTTTTGCTTCTTTCCACCAACCGAACGGCCAAGGCTCGTCCGGCGCTCGATGCGCGGCGTACAGCCTTGCCGCCCATCCTCAATGGACAAGCGATGCAAAACGATTGCGGCCGATTCTTCGTGCTGACCGGCGGTCCAGGTTCTGGCAAGACCACCTTGATCGAAGCGCTGCGGGCCCAGGGCTTCGCGACGGCGCCCGAGGCCGGTCGCGGTATCATCCGCGACCAGATGGCCATCGGCGGCCCTGCCCTTCCCTGGCAGGATCGCGCGCTCTTTGCCGAACTGATGCTGTCGTGGGAGCTGCGCTCATGGCACGCCGCGCATGCCGAACCACCGGGCCCGATCTTCTTCGATCGCGGCGCGCCCGACTCGGTCGGCTATCTCAGGCTCTGCGGCCTGCCGGTGCCGGACCACCTCACGAGCGCTGCGAGGAAATTCCGCTACGCGCGCCGCGTCTTCGTCGCGCCGCCCTGGCCGGAGATCTTCACCCAGGACGAGGAGCGCAAGCAGACGCTCGACGAGGCCGAGCGCACATTCCGCTCGGTGACCGGCGTCTATGTGGAGCTCGGTTACGAACTGGTGCCGTTGCCTCTCGCTCCGGTCGAGGAACGATTGCGCTTCGTCATCGATCAGGTCGGACTGCCACGGACATGAAAAAGGCCGGGCATGCCCGGCCTTTCTGTCTGGTCTGTGATTGCCTACTCCGCCGGCGCCTCGACCGCTTCGCGCGAGCGGCCGAGCGTCAGCTTGGCCAGCGTGAACGAAATCACCGCGCAGAGCGTTATGCCCGCCACCATCGGCAGCGGCGTGCCGTCGAAGAAGATGCCGGCGACGCCCATCGCCAGCGCGCCGATGGCGAAATGCAGCGTACCCATCAGCGCCGAGGCCGTGCCGGCGATCTCGCCATGTTCTTCCATCGCCAGCACCGAGGTTGTCGGGATGACGAGGCCAAGGAAACCGTAGCCGACGAAGAGCAGTGCGGCCATCACGTCGAGCCGGTCGACACCCGAGGCCATGATCGCGAACAGCGCCACCATCACCGTGGCATAGCCGGTGACCGCCACCCAGACGACGCGCTTCAACCCGAAGCGATCGGCCAGCATCCCGGTCAGCTGCGACGTGCCGATGAAGGCCACCGCGTTGATCGAGAAGAACACGCTGTAGACCGACGGCGACAGGCCGTAATGGTCGATCAGGATGAAGGACGAGCTCGACAAGTAGACGAAGAAGCTCGCAATGCCGAAGCCCGCGATCGCCACGAGGCCAAGGAAGTTGCGATCGCCCATCAGGTAGCGGTAGCCGGCAAGCGCCGTGCCGAAGGACGAGCCGGCGCGCTCTTCGACCGGCCGCGTCTCCTTGAGCGAGGTGGCGAGCAGGATGGTGGCCAAGGCAGCGGCACCCGTCACCGTCCAGAACACGGCGCGCCAACCAAAACTCTCGATGATCTGGCTGCCGGTCAGCGGCGCCAGGATCGGCGACACCGAGAACACCAGCATCAAAAGCGACATCAGCTTGGCGGCTTCATTGCCGGTGTGCAGGTCGCGCACGATGGCGCGCGGCACCGCCATGCCGGCGCTGGCGCCAAGCCCCTGCAGGAAGCGGAAGGCGATTAGCCACTCGATGGTCGGCGCCATCGCCGAACCGACACCGCCGACCATGAACAGCGCAAGGCCGGCGTAAAGCGGCGCCTTGCGGCCGACCATGTCGGAGATCGGGCCGACGACGATCTGCCCGAAGCCCATCGACAGGAAGAAGATCAGAAGGCTCATCTGCACGGCGGCTGTGCCGGCATGCAGATCCTGGCCGATCGAAGGCAGCGCGGGAAGATACATATCGATCGCAAACGGGCCGATCGCGGACAACAAGCCGAGCACGACCGC
Organism: Mesorhizobium sp. B2-4-6; assembly: GCF_006442775.1. Lineage (NCBI taxonomy): Bacteria > Pseudomonadati > Pseudomonadota > Alphaproteobacteria > Hyphomicrobiales > Phyllobacteriaceae > Mesorhizobium > Mesorhizobium sp. B2-4-6. The sequence goes on along the minus strand of NZ_VFVI01000001.1, from coordinate 1,051,522 downwards.
GATGCGGAGGAATTTTGGACTCATGATTAAGGCTCTTTTCGGATCTGGTTGCCGCCGCGAATATCGGCGTCTGAACCCAGGACGTTCCATCCCGCGGAAATCCGACACCTGAGAGCGAATTCATTCGTCACTAGAGCGAACTTGTTCGTCTCGGCAGCGCAGACTTCCTGTGGTTGTGTCCACAAATTTAGACAGGCTTGTCCAATTCGTCAATCACCGCTATATAGATTTTCATGAAACACGGCATTTCTCCTGACACTTTCCCGCCACGCAGCCACGAGGCCAAGCGGGTGTCGGTGGTAGAGGCTGCTGCCTCCGTATTCTGTCGGGAAGGCTATGCCGGCGCCAATATCGACCTGATCGCGGCCGAGGCCGGCGTTTCACGCCAGACCGTCTACAACCATCACGGTGATAAGGAAAAGCTCTTCGTCGCCGTCGTGCGCGACCTGACGGAGCGCTGCAATGCGGGCATCTTCGCCACCATCGCCAGCTTTCCCGATCAGCCCACGGACCTGGAAGCCGACCTGGTCGCCTTTGCGGTGCGCATGAACCGCAATTGCATCTGCAACCGCGATGGCCGTTTCCTGCGCAAGCTGATCCAGGCCGAAGGCGGGCGTTATCCGGAACTGTTTGCCGAATGGCGCGAACAAGGCCCGGGCCGCACCTGGTCGGCGCTTGCCGCGCGCTTCGCCCGGCTTGCCTTCGCCGGTCATCTGTCGATCGGCGACCCCGACGTCGCGGCGCGTCAGTTCCTCGCCCTCGTCAACGCCGAGCTTCAGATCACGTTCATGCTGGGCGGCGCACCGACCGAGGAAGAGATGCTAAGCTCCGCCACCAATGGTGTGCGGACCTTCCTCAGCGCATTTGCGAGGAAGAAATCGCCAGCCGGCAAACAGGCGGCGCTCGTTCACGCCTGAGCGATCAAATCGCCGGTACCCCTCTTGGCCTCACGGCTTTGCGCCTATATGCGGTTTACGCCGCGCTCAAGCTTGATTACAGCTATGCGGACGATTCAACGGAACCCGACCATCAGATGGCCGACGACCACATCCGCTACGACATTCTGGCTCAGGAAGCTCTGCGCGGTGTCATGCGCAAGGTCCTGGCCGAAGTCGCGCGCACGGGCCTTCCGGGCAATCATCATTTCTTCATCACCTTCCTGACCGGCGCGCCGGGCGTGCGCATCTCGTCCAGGCTGCGCGAGCGCTATCCCGAGCAGATGACCATCGTCATCCAGTTCCAGTACTGGGACCTCAAGGTGACGGATGCCGGCTTCGAGGTCGGGCTCTCCTTCTCCGACGTGCCGGAAAAGCTCGAAATCCCCTTCTCCGCCGTGCGCGGCTTCTACGATCCGTCGGTCAATTTCGAGCTCGAATTCGACGTCAAGACGGAGGGCGCCGAAGACGAGGCCGCCGCTCCTGCGCCTGAGCCGATCGCCGTCGTCCCCGAGAAGAAGGCCGAAACGAAGAAGAAGGCTGCCGAGGCCGAGAAGAAGCCGGCGGTCGCCGAGACCGGCGGCAAGGGCGCCGACGTCGTTTCGCTCGACGCCTTCCGCAAGAAGTAGCCCGGCGCCATGGGCGAGGTCGTCAATCTCCGCCAGGCCCGCAAGCACAAAGCGCGCATCGAGAAGGAACGCCAGGCCGGCGAGAACCGGGCGCTACACGGCCGCTCGAGGACGGAGCGCGAGCGTGACCGGCTGGCATCGCAAAAGGCCGAGAAATTCGTGGCCAGCCATCGCCGGGAAAAACCCGACGACCCCGGCGAGCGCTGAGTCCCTGCAATGGCCGCGGTCGAAAAACGTTCGGTAACGATCCGCGGTCACCGCACCAGCTTTTCCCTGGAACAGCCTTTCTACGACGACCTCATCGCCATCGCCGCGCAGCGTTCGCTGTCACTCGCTGCGTTGGTCGCCGAGATCGACGAGACGCGCACCCGCGACGCCAACCTGTCGTCCGCGCTGAGGCTCTATGTGCTGGCCTGGGCGAAGCGCGGCGGCGCGGCGTCGTGATGCCTAAGCCCGATCGCCCACGCTTTGCCCTGCCTTGCGCTTGGCGCCGAAGCTGAGCAGAGCCGCACGGTCGCGCTCCTCCGCCTGCTTTTTCGACCTTACTCGCATCATGTCTTTCCAGCCGATATAGCCGACGAGCCGTTCATCCTCGCGTGAGACGACCGGCAGATGCGAGACATTGGCGAGCAGAAGCTTGTCGGAAAGCGCCTCCAGATATTCGTCCGGATAAGCCAGCGTGATCTTGCTGCCGGTGAGCAATTCGCCGAGCGTCGTGCCGCGATGCTTGCCGGCGCGCCGCCAGCGCAGGATCGCGGGCGGATCGATGACGCCGAGCACATGTCCCTCTCCGTTGACCACCGGGAAGCTCGGATGCCGGGTGTCCGGCGCGGTCAGGAAGGTTGCCGCGCCATGCAGCGTCATTGTCCCCGGCACGCTCTCGACCTTGGTGGTCATCACCTCCTTGACCCTGGTCAGGGCGAAAGGATCGACGCGGTATTCGCGCACGAGGTGATGCCCGCGCCGCGCGACTTTCTCGGTCAGGATCGAGCGCTTCATCAACAGCACGGTGACCGCGTGAGCGGTGGCGCAGGCCGCGATCAGCGGGACAAGGACATGCGTGTTGCCGGTGAGCTCGGTGGCGAAGAAAGTCGCGGTGAGCGGCGCGCGCATGGTGCCGCCCATGGTCGCGGCCATCGCCAGCAGCGGCCAGAAGCCGGGACTCGCCTCGGGCAGGATGCCCGACAGCACCGCTCCCATCGCGCCGCCCATGATGAGCAGCGGCGCCAGCACGCCGCCCGAGGTCCCGGACCCCAGCGCAACCGACCAGATAACGGCCTTCACCACCAGAAGCAGCAGCGCGGCAGTCGCGACGGTGCGGCCGTCGAGCATATTGGCGATGTTGTCGTAGCCGACGCCAAGCGCGTGCGGCTCGATCAGACCGCCGATGCCGACCACCAGGCCGCCAATCATCGGCCACCACATCCAGTGTATCCGCAGCTTCAGGAAGGCGTCCTCGCAGGCATAGACCAGTTGCGTCAGCAGGCCCGAAAGCAGCCCGGCGGCAATGCCGACCAGCACCCAGCCGCCCAGTCCGGCGATCGAGACCTCCATGGTGCCTGAGAACGGAAAGATCGGACCCGGCAGGTGCAGCAACGTGCGCTCGACTTCCGCGACGATCGCGGCGACGGCGACCGGGATGAAGCTGCGCGGCGTCCATTCGAACAGGAGCAATTCGACGGCGAGCATGATGGCGGCGATCGGCGTGCCGAACACCGTCGTCATGCCGGCCGCCGCACCCGCCACCAGCAGCGTCTTGCGCTCATTGTCGCTGACCGGCAGCATCTGCGCGATCAGCGAGCCGATGGCGCCGCCGGTCATGATGATCGGGCCTTCGGCGCCGAACGGTCCGCCCGAGCCGATCGAGATCGCCGACGACAGCGGCTTCAGCACCGCGACCTTGGCGTCGAGCCGCGAGCGACCGAGCAGGATCGCCTCGATGGCCTCGGGAATGCCGTGGCCGCGGATCTTCTCGCTGCCGAAGCGCGCCATCAGGCCGATGATCAGCGCCCCGATCACCGGGACGATCACGGCGGCATAGCCCAGCGGCGAGTCCTCGAGCTTGAGTTCGGCCAGCGAGAACTGGCCGAAATAGGCGATGTTGGTGGCAAGACGGATGAGCTGCAGAAGTACGATGCCGGCGAAGAGCCCAGCGGTCGCCACCACGACGGCAATGGCCGCGATCAGCAGAACACGCGGATCGGTCGTAAAGTCGCGGAGATTGCCGTTGCCGGCGTGAGCAGGTTTCATTTTGGGAGCCTGAACTTTCTGGCGGCGCGAAGGCCGTCCGGTTTCAGGCGGCCTAATATCGTAATACGATATAAATCTGCAAGGCTGTTTTCAATCGCTGCATCGCGTCATTTTGGACAGGGACCGCGACGGGCAGTTGAGCTTTTTCGGGAAAAGACCATAAGTCGGGAAATGACGCCGCCGAAATCACGCCCCGCCATCAGCCAGGCCGACTACCAGCGGCTGTCGCAATTCCGTTATCTGATCCGCCGCTTTCTCGAATTCAGTCAGGTCCAGGCGAACGAGGCGGGCCTCACGCCGCGCCAGCACCAGGCGCTGCTGGCGATCAAGGGATTTCCCGGCGGCGGACCGGTGGCCGTGGGCGAGCTTGCCGAGCGGCTGCGCATCCGCCATCACAGCGCGGTGGAGCTGGTGAACCGCCTTACCGAGGCGGGCCTGGTCATACGCGATCAGGACAAGGGCGATCACCGGCGTGTGCTGCTGCAACTGACACCCTTGGCCGACGACCGCCTGGCCGACTTGTCGGCCGTGCATCTCGACGAGCTTTCGCGCATCGAGCCGATGCTGCGGCGCCTGCTCTCGCGCCAGGAACAGTCCTGAGCGCGGTGGCTAATTCGCTACGTGTGTGACGTGTGTTCAACCGCCGTCGAGCGATTTCAGCAGATTGTCGATCGTGAACGGGTTGGCCTTCGGCTTCGCCGGCGCTGAAGTCGAACCATCATTGACGCCGGGCAGCGCCTGCTCGGCCTTTGGCGTTTGCGCGGCCGCCTTGCGTGCCGCTTCCAGCTTCGCCTGTTCGGCCTTCTTGCGATCGGCCTGTGCCTTGGCCGCCTCGTCCGCGGCCCGCTGCTCGGCCTCGGCCTTCGCCTGTGCATCGGCCTTCGCCTTGGCGTCCGCTTCGGCCTGAGCCTCGGCGTCGGCTTCCGCCTTGGCCCTGGCCTCTTCATCCGCTTTGGCTTTCGCGTCGGCTTCAGCCTTTGCCTGCGCTTCCGCCTGTGCCTGCGCTTCCGCTTCGGCCTTCGCCTTGGCGTCCGCCTCGGCCTTCCGCCGCGCCTCTTCCTCTTGCCGGCGCAACTCCTCGGCCGCGTTGTAGCGCTCCGTCTGCAGCGCGGCGTAATAGCGTACCTCGCGCCGCAGCCGCTGCTTCTCCAAGAGCGCCGCCTGCATCGCCTCGACGCGCTGTTGTTCCTTCTCCAGCGCGCGCTGCGTCAGGAACTGCGCCAGCGGCCCGCTGTCGAACCGGGCCGCGGTAGCCCCAAGCGGACCGGCCAGGCTGAAATTGACGGCCGGTTCGGAACCGACCAGCGCCTCGTCGCCGGGACGGTAGGTCAGCGCCCCCTTTGCCGTGACGGTGCTCGTGTTGAGATCGGCCGTCACGTCGGCGGACAAGGTCGCGCCGGGATTGTCGAGGCTGATCGGCGGCGCCCGCAACGTGCCGTTGGCGACGGTGAAGGCCACATCGGTATCGCTGGCGGCGAAGCTGCCTTCGCCGGCGATCTGGGGCGCGAACTCCGCCGTCTTGGCCGTGTCGATGTCGCGTCCGATCGCATCGGCCTTGGCGATCATGGCGGCAAAGCCTTCCGGATTGATGCCGTCCACTTTCAATCCCTTCAGCGCCGCCGTGCCGGATCCGGACAGGGCCGCAATCATGGCGTCGATGGATTTGCCGCTGGTCGACAGCGCCGTCGAGAGATCGCCGCTGCCGCCGATACCGGCGCCGGGCAGAACCGCGGAAAGATCGCTGCCGGCCAGCCTCATCTGGCCGGAGAACAGGCCGGTGCCCTCCGTGTTCTTCAGGTCGAACAGGCCGGTCAGATCGCCGCCGTAGAGCTTCGCCTTGAGGTCGGAGACGTGGATGCCTTCGCGATCGAGCTTCAGCGAGAATGAAGCGTCATGCGCCGTGGCGAAGGGCCCGACGGCGAGCGCCGATGTGTTGAGATCGAGATCCGCGTTGAACGGCAGCGTCGACTTCTGGCTGAACGGCGTCGTCGGCCAGCCGCCCTTGGCGGGGGCGAAAGACTGGTCGCCGAACAGCGAGACCGCCAGCGGATCGAGGTCGAGCTCGTCGAGCGCCAGCGCCCCGGCAAGATGCGGCAGCCCATCCTTGGCGTCGATGTTGATGTCGCCGGACACCGCCGCCTTGTTGATCGAACCGGTGAGACCGCTCAGCACCAGGAGCCCATTGCCGAAATCGGCATCGGCCGCCAGCGACGTTGCTGTCCCGGTTCCCATGCCGGGCAGGCCTACGCCCGTCGTCATCAGCCACGGCTCGATATCGGCGGCATCGAGACTGACCTTGCCCTTGGCGGTGGGGCCTTGCGCCGTCGAGGCGACTGTTCCGTCGAAGCCTGCCCTGAAATCATCGGCCGTCAAGTTGAAGCTGGTCGCGAGACCGCCGGCAACCGAGCCCTTCGCCGAGACGTCGGTGTTGGCGTGGCCGAGCATGCCGAGCGGCAGCGCAGGCAGGCCGTAAAGCGCAAGCAGCGTGGTGGCATTGTCGTTGCGGGCGTTGAAGGTGATCGACACCGGCGCCTCGGAGAGCTTGTCCGTGGTCCCCTTGCCGGAAAGCGACGCCGAGAAGGCCGAGCCGCCGGCCGTGCCCTGGGCTGAGAGCGCCAAGCCCGTGGTGCCGTCGCCATTGTCGGCGGCGCTGGTCAAGAGATCGATGCGCGCGTCCTGGAACAGTTCGGGATAGGCCGCCGCGCGGCTGGCCAGGCCTTTGAGCACGCCATTGTCGGGATAGTGCTGTGCCGCGACGTCGATCAGCGGCTTGAGGTCCACCGCCACCACGGAAGCGTTGAGCTTGCCGGTCGGGCTCTGCGGGAAATCCTTGACCCGGCCCGTGGCGCTGATCGAGGCGCCGGCCAGGCCGCCGATCGAAAGCCGATCGATCTCGAGCAGGCCTTCGCGCAGCCGCAGCGCCGTGTCGACGGTGTCGGCGCTGAGCCCGGCAGCGCTGACTGGACCCGCCTTGATCTCGAAATCGAGATCGCGGTCCGAAAACCGGTTGGCGCCCTTGTCGCTGATGAAGATCGAGGCGAAAGCGGCGAGCCCGTCCAGGTCCATCTCGCCGCCCGTCAGCCGCATCAGCACCGACGGCCTGGCGCCATCCGCCTGGCTGGAATCGATGCTGCCCGCAAACTTCGCCTTGCCGAGGATGAGCTCGAGATCGCTGAAGGACTGCCGGCTCTCGCTGAGATCGACCTTGGCCTTGAAGCCTGCCGCGGGCAGCCGGCGAATCGCCTCGTCGACATCCTTCGACAGCCAGGCGGCAAAGCCGGATGGCTGTCCGACGGCGAGCAGCAACGAGCCGGTGAAGCCGAAATGGTCTTCCACGCTCAACATGCCGTCGGCTTCGAGCGTCGTGCGGCCCGGCAGCGTCGCGGCGAGCGACTTGACCGACCAGCCCCCTTCGACCGGCTCGGCCGACAGCCGCACGTCGCGCACCGTCGTGTCGCCCGCCACCACCGCCGGCAGCCTGACCTCGACCGTGCCCGGTATGGTCGGCTTCGGCATGTGCTGCAGCGTCCTCTCGAATGCAGCGATGCGCTGGTCGAGCGTGAAGCCGGCGCCGGCGGCCCCGCCGACGGCCTCGTCGAACTGCACCTGCGCGCCGCTGGCCTCGACCGAGAAATGCGGCTTCAGGCCGAGATCGACCGAGGCCTTGCCGTCGGCGGTATAGGGATTGTCGAGCGGCCCTGTCTCGAAGCGGAACTCGTCGACATCGAGCTTCTGGTGGTCGAGCGCGAACTTGCCGTTCAGCCGGAAGCCTGGGTCGGGCTTGCCGGTGCTGATCTTGACCGGCTGGCCCTCGTTGCCGCGCAATTGGGCCGAATTCCTGTCGTCACCCGAAATCTTGAACTGGCCGGAATAGACCGCGGCGCCCTTGACGATGCCGGCATTGCCGTCGGTTTCGATGATCAGCGGATAGGCATCGGGATCCGCTTTCAGCCTGAGCCGCATCTGGCCGTCCGGCTCCGCCTTGCCGGTCGAAGCCGAGACGTCGGCGCGCAGGCCGTCGAAGCGCAGCGTTCCGTCCATGCGCCATGGGCCGGTGAGCGCCTTGGCCGAAATGGTCGAGTTGATCTCCGAGATCAGATGGCTGCGCCCGCCGGCGGCGTGGCGCAATTCGATCTGCCCTTCGGTTACCGACAGCTTCTCGATCGCGATCTGGCCTGGGTCGAAGGGCGTCGAGGGCCGGAGCGTCCAGTCGACGGTGCCGTCGCCGGCTACGTTGATGGTGGCTTTCGGATGCACCAGCCGCATGTCGAAGATCAGCACCTCGCCGCGCAGGAATGGCGCAAGCTCGGCATCCATGGAAAAGGTCTCGACCGTCATCGCCGGCTGGCCTTTCGGCCCTCCCGCCACCTCCACATTGGAGAAGGTCACCGACGGAAACGGCAACAGCCGCGCCGTCGCGTCGCCCTTCACCGTCACCTTGCGGCCGAGGATGGCGCTCGCCTCGCGCTCGAAATCGCCTCGGTAACCCGTCCAGTCGATGAAATACGGCACCACCAGCGCCGCGCACAGCACCAGCACGAACAGGCCACCGAAGATCACGAACAGGCGGGCGAGCATCTGTTTCCCGGGTTGAAAGTCAGCCGCACTCTACCCGCATCCGCGTGTCGATAAAGAGGCAATTCAGCGTGCGACAGCCGCCAACGTCTCCAGTTGCGTGACCGCTCGCGGTCGCGATATCTCTTTTGCAAATTCCTGCCCTTCCGGCCGCGCCCTTGGCCACCATGAATCTGAACCCAACACGGAGTGTTCCCGATGTCAGGCAAGAACTGGGATAGAGTGCCGATCGACGCGCAGAGCGTCGACGCGCCGCTGTCGCAAGCCGCGATTTTCCTTGTTGTGACCGTCGGCAGCGACAGGGCGGCGCTTTCGAATGTCGCTTCGGTGCTGGGCGAGCTCGACGACCTCGTCAAGAATGTCGGCTTCCGCGACCTGTCGGGCCGGCTGTCCTGCATCGCCGGCATCGGCGCCGGGCTCTGGAACCGCCTGTCGCCCAACCGCCGGCCACGCGAGCTGAAACCCTTCGCGCCGATCGAGGGCTCGGCGCATTCGGCGCCCTCGACGCCGGGCGATCTCCTTTTCCACATCCGCGCCGAGCGGCCCGACATGTGCTTCGAGTTCGAGCGCATCATACTGAACAGTCTTGGTGCCAGCGTGACCGTCGCCGACGAGGTGTCCGGCTTTCGCTATTTCGACGCGCGCGACCTGCTGGGCTTCGTCGACGGCACCGCCAATCCGACCGGCCTCGACCTGCCCGCCTCCGCCTTGGTCGGCGACGAGGACGGCGACTTTGCCGGCGGCAGCTACGTCGTCGTGCAGAAATACCTGCACGACATGGCCGCTTGGGGCAAAACGCCGACGCATGTCCAGGAAGAAATCATCGGCCGCACAAAGATCGACAACATCGAGATCGATGATGACGACAAGCCGCGCAAGTCGCACAAGTCCTTGGCCACGATCGAGGACGACGCCGGCAACGAATACGACATCCTGCGCGACAACATGCCGTTCGGCCGCCCCGGCCAGAACGAGTTCGGCACCTATTTCATCGGTTACACGCGCTATCTCTGGGTGATCGAGAAGATGCTGCAGCGCATGTATGTCGGCGAACCGCCAGGCGCTTACGACCGGCTGCTCGACTTCTCGACGCCGCATACCGGCACGACGTTCTTCGCGCCGACACGGCCCATGCTGCAGAAATTGACCGAAGGGGTGCAGGAATAAGCTGCACCAGCCCAGGAGAGTTTCTTACCGCGCGTCGCGCTTGGCCTGAGCCACCGCCGCCGCTTTTCGCTGACGGCCACGCTCCGCCGGCCGAACCAGGCTCTGCGCCTTTTTGCTTGCTATCGCCCGCGCGCCTCCGTGCGCCGTGCGCGTGTTGAAGTCCGGCCCATTGGCGGCGGCCTTTTTGCTGGCCAACGCCTTGCGGGCGTTCTCGACCAACGAGAGGCGCGAAGCGAGCTGACGGCGTCGTTCGGCTTCGCCGTTCAACCGCCGCATGGCCATTGCGAGGACTTCCAGCTTCAACCGGGATCCGCCGTCGGCCTTCGACGCCACGGCGCCCTTCGGAGCACCCTTGCCGCGCATTTCCCGGCGCCGCCGATGCGCCTCGGTTTGCGCTTTGTCGCGCCGTTCCCGCAACAGCTTGACCAGATTGGCAAGTTCGGCGTCCGCAAGCTCCTGAACCGCGGGATGATGCGACTTCGCAACGAGATCCTGTTCATCCACGCTAAGCGCGCGAGCCTCTTCCTTGCGTGAAATCGCCATCGCTTCGATCCTCCGTTATGAAGCCTGCGCCCGTCTCGGATCTCCGGGACCGAGTCTGCGACCAAACGGCGATGCAATCAAGCGGGAGAATATCTACGTCGACGGCAGTATCTTCCCGGGATTCATGATGTTCAGCGGATCGAGCGCCTGCTTTATCGTGCGCATGACATCGACGCCATGGCCGAGTTCGTGGCGCAGGAAGCCGACCTTGCCTTGGCCGATGCCGTGCTCGCCGGTGCAGGTGCCTTCCATGGCGATCGCGCGCATGTTGAGCCGGGCGACGAATTTCTCGGCGAGCGCGATCTCTTCAGGATTCTCGACATCCATCAGCACCAGCACATGGAAATTGCCGTCGCCGGCATGGCCGACGATCGGCGCGACAAGCCCCATCTCGGCAATGTCGGCCTCGGTTTCCATGACGCATTCGGCAAGCCGCGAGATCGGCACGCAGACGTCGGTCGACAGCCCCTTGGCGCCGGGGCGCAGCGTCAGCGACGACCAATAGGCGTCGTGCCGCGCCTTCCAGAGTTTTGTCCGCTCCTCCGCGACGCTGGTCCACAGGAACGGCCCTCCTCCATTCTCCTCGGCGATCATGCCAAACATCTCGGCCTGCTCGGCCACGCCGGCCTCGCTGCCATGGAACTCCACGAACAGGCACGGGCTCTCCGGATAGTCGAGCTTGGAATAATTCTTCATCGCCCGCATCTGCAGCGCGTTGACCAGTTCGATGCGCGCCACCGGGATGCCCATCTGGATCGTGGCTATCACCGTGTTGCAGGCGATCTCCAGGCTTGGAAACGGGCAGACGCCGCCTGAGATCGCCTGCGGAATGCCCTGCAGTCTCAGCGTCAGCGAGGTGATGACGCCGAGCGTGCCTTCCGAACCGACCAGAAGCCGCGTCAGGTCGTAGCCGGCCGAGCTTTTCTTCGCCCGCTTGCCGGTCGTCACGGTCTCGCCATCGGCCATGACGGCGGTCAGCGACAGCACGTTTTCGCGCATGGTGCCGTAGCGCACCGCGTTGGTGCCGGAAGCCCTTGTCGCCGCCATGCCGCCCAGCGACGCGTTGGCGCCCGGATCGATCGGAAAGAACAGGCCGGTGTCGCGCAAATGCCGGTTGAGGTCCTCGCGCGTCACCCCGGGCTCGACGGTGCAGTCGAGATCCTGCGGATTGACGGCGAGGATCCGGTTCATGCGCGACGTATCGATGGAAATGCCGCCGCCCGGCGCGTTGGTGTGGCCCTCGAGCGAGGAGCCGACGCCGAAGGCGATGACCGGCACGCGGTGGACAGCGCAGGCTCGTACGATCTCCTGCACGTCCGCGGTCGTCTCGACGAAAGCGACGCCGTCGGGCGCCTGGGTCGGGATATAGGTGGTGGTGTGCGCGTGCTGGCCGCGTATCGCCTCGCCGGTCTGGAAGCGCTCGCCGAAGCGCTGCTTGAGGATGCCGAGCACCGCGGCGATGCCTTCCTCGTTGCGTTCGACCGGACTGAGGTCGCTCAAAGCCATGAATTCCTCCGCGAATGGACCAGCGGCCACCCTTGTTATGCAGCTATGGATGATGCGTAAAGCAATTCCAGGAAAAGTGCGAAGGGGTTAGGCTTGGCCTCTCGCCGAAGCCCTCCCAGCCGGAATTGCGCCAGAACAAAGAGAACCTCACCAACTACGCTCTGTCCAGCGACGCTCAAGGAAACCATATGACGATCCCCGCGCCCATCATTTCCCGCCCATTGGCGATCGAGAACGACTGGATCGACTATAACGGCCATCTCAACATGGCCTATTACAACGTGCTGTTCGATCGCGGCACCGACGAAGCGTTCGAAATGATGGGAGTGGACTCGAGCTATACCAAGGAGCGCCGCCTCAGCGTCTACACCGCGGAAGTCCATGTCTGCTACGTACGCGAGCTGCATCTCCACGACACGGTCAAGGTATCGTTCCAGCTCATCGATCATGACGACAAGCGGTTGAGAACTTATCAGGAAATCCGCCATGTCGACGGCTGGCTTGCCGCCACATCCGAAACGCTGTCGCTGCATGTCGACATGGAAGGACCGAAGGTCGCCCCCTTCCCCGCCGACGTGATGGCCAAGTTGGAGGCCATGCGCGCCGCCCATGCGGCGCTGCCGATGCCGGAGCGCGCCGGTCGCTCGATCGGCATCAAGCGCAAGAGTGCTTGAAAACCCGCGCGCCCGCGTTAACCTTACCAAGGTTTTAACGTGAACAAGTCGGTTGAGTCCGTTGAACGACTCACCGGTGCGTTCGAAAACCGCCCTACCGGGTTTACGCGCGGGCGGCTGGCGGGATGCGGTGCGAGGACAGTGCATGAAAACCGACATCAAGGTCGAAGTGGAACGGTTGGCGGCCGATCCACGCATCACCGACTATGATTTCTGGCGATCGCTGAAGAACGTCAACAACGAGATCTTCCACATCGCCAACAACAACGAACCTATTCCGTTCGACATGATCCGCTGGCGCGCCATTCTGAAGCAGGCCCGCATGAAGCGCGGCCACGCTTGATCCATCGTCGCTGCCTCATCATCGCTGCCCAGTATTAGCTGCCCAGTCATAGCGGCTTGAACCCGCCAGCGGCGAGCGCGGCTCGACCGGTGACGACTGGATGATGGCGGAGTTGGTCATCGCATAGGGGATGATCCGGTCGATCACCCGCTCGAGCTCGCTTACAGAGCCGACATGGGCGAGCGCGATGAAGCAGTCCTCGCCGGTGACCCGGTCGCATTGCGCGATTTCCGGCAGCTCGCGGATGATGTCCGCTACCACCGAAAGCTGTCCCGGCACGGGCCTTATTCTCAGCCATGCCGACAGCTTCATGCCGAGAGCGGCCGGATTGATCCTGACCGTATAGGCCTCGATCACGCCGTTCTCCTGCAGCTTGCGGATGCGCTCCGCCACGCTCGGCGCCGACAGCCCGACCGCGCGCGCCAGTTCCGCCGTGCTGATGCGCGCGTCCTTTTCCAGCAGACGCAGGACCTTCAGATCGATCGCGTCGAGGTCGACATTTTCACTTCGAAGGTTTTTCAAATCGAATCTCTTCCATCAGAAAGCGAAACTGGGCATCAAGCCATTCATTACGCATATATTCTATGAATTTTGCCTGCGATAATGCTCCTATGAGAGTTCAAACGCAAATTCCGGCTGCAAAGCAGGCCGGCGGTGATATCGATCCCCGCCCCGCCCTCGCCGGCCCCACCACACTTGCTGGAATGGCCAACGCGTTGCCGCCGCATGCCTGGTTCTGCGTCAGCGCCGTGTTCCATTATCTGGGCCCGGCTTTCGCGGTGCTGCTTTTCGCCCAGGTCGGCGTCCTCGGCATGGCTTGGCTGCGCATCGCCACCGCCGCTGTCATCTTCGCCCCACTGACAAGGCCTTGGCGCGTCTTCGCCCGCGCGGATCGCGCTCAGCGGCTTCTGCTGCTGGCCTTCGGCATCTGCCTGGGGGTGATGAACTGCTCGTTCTATCTGGCGCTCGACCGCCTGCCGATCTCGCTGGTGGCGGCGATCGAATTCGTCGGCACGATCGCGGTCGCGGTGGTCGGCCTGCGCAGCCGGCGCAACTTTGCTGCGCTCGCCGTTGCCGTTGTCGGCACCTTGCTGCTCATCGACGTGAAATGGTCCAGCGATCCGGTCGGCTTGTTCTGGGCCTTTTTGAATGGTGCCCTCTTCGTCGGCTACATCGTGATCGGTCACCGCGTCGCCCAGGCAGGCATCGGCATCGCCGGCCTCGGCACCGCCATGGCAGTCGCTTTCCTTATCGTGTTGCCCATCGGCTTTCGCGAGGCGCTGCCTGCCTTCTCGTCGCCGCAACTCCTCGTCGCCGCGATCGGCGTCGGCATCTGCTCCTCGGTCATCCCCTACATTTGCGACCAGCTCGCCATGGCGCGGCTGCCGCGCGCGAGCTTCGCATTGATGCTCTCGCTCCTGCCGCTCACGGCAACGCTGATCGGCGTCGTCGTCCTGCGCCAGGTGCCCAGCGTCACCGACTGCATCGGCATTGCGCTGGTCATCGCCGGCGTCGCTTTCCACAAACCCGCTTTGGAGTGATCCGGCGACTGCGCCGTCGAGATGCGATGAGATTCAGGTCAGGCCGAGTCGAAAACGGCGGCTTCCGAGAACCGGAGCGGGGCGTACTCAAGTACGTGAGCACCGGAAGCGGAGGAAATCATCGTTTGCAGCCCGGCCTTACCTGAATATCAACACACCTCAGGCCAGCTTCTCCTTCAGGAAAGCGATCGTCCGCCCCCAGGCGAGATCGGCGGCCTTCTTGTCGTAGCGCGCGGCCGAGGTGTCGTTGTTGAAGGCGTGATTGGCGCCGTCATAAACATAGACCTTGTATTCGACATGCGCGGCGTCGAGCGCCTTCTTGTAGGCGTCGATGCCGGCATTGGTCCTGCTGTCCAGCCCAGCATAATGCAGAAGCAGCGGCGCCTTGATCTTCGCGGCGTCCTCGGCCTTGGGCTGCATGCCGTAATAGGCGACGCCGGCGCTGAGGTCGGGCGCATGGACGGCAAGCTGGTTCACCGCGCCGCCGCCCCAGCAGAAGCCGACCGCCCCGACCTTGCCATTGGCGTCCTTGAGGCCCTTGAGGTAGGCGATCGTCGCCACGCCGTCGGCCGCTACCTGGGCAGCGTCGAGCTTGGTGAACATGTCGCGCGCCTTGTCCTCGTCGGAGGGCGTGCCGCCAAGCGGCGATAGAAAGTCCGGCGCCAGGGCGATGAACCCTTCCAGCGCCACCCGCCGGGCGACGTCGCGGATATGCGCGTTGAGACCCCTGTTCTCGTGGATGACGATGACGGTGCCGAGCTTGCCCGACTGATCCGCCGGCTTGACCAGATAGGCTTTCATCTCGCCGCTTGAGCCAGGATAGGTGATGTCCTCGCCCTGAACGCGGCTGTCGTCCTCGGCGACGACCGCGGCCTGGGCGGAATTGGCCGCCAGCATCGGCGCGATCGCGGCCGCCGCGGCGCCCGAGCCCGCCAGCTTGGTCAACTGCTCCATGAAGCGGCGGCGGTCGAGCGTCAGATGCGTGTATTCGTCATAGGCATCGATCATCGCCTGAGTGATGACGGGCTGCGTGATGACGGGCTTGGCGACGGGTTCGGTCATGGCTGTCCTCGACGATTGGCGGGTGAACAGCAAGATAGGATCGAGAATTGCACGGTCCAGTCACGCCCGGGTAACGATCCCTTGGGGAGTCGTACTAGAGCCGCTGCGCCGACAAGCCAGCTTGATTCATCACGTTTTGGTCATTTCCGAAAGTCTTGATGGTGCTGTCACATTAGGACGCGAAGCTGAGCCGCCTCGCCGATACGAATGACGAAAAGGGAAATGCCATGAACGTCCAGGACATCATCAACACCGTTTCCTCGAAGGCCGGCCTCGACGAGCCGACCACCGAGAAGCTTGTCGGCACCATCTTTTCCGTGCTGGAGCACGAGGCGGAAGGCACCAGCGTTTCGTCCTTCTTCGACCAGATCCCCGGCGCCGGTGCGCTGGCGCAGAAATACGACGTGATGGCCGCCGGCGCGGCGGCCAATTCGGGCGGCGGACTTCTATCGTCGCTGCAGGGCGCGCTCGGCGGCGTGCTCGGCGAAAAAGCCGGCGCGCTGATCAACGGCATCGCCGCGCTCAAGGCGTCCGGCCTCGACATGACGCAGATCCAGCAGGCCGGCGAGACCCTGATCAAGCAGGCCGAGGCCGCCGCCGGCCCGGACCTGACCAACCAGGTGCTGGACCAGGTGCCGAGCCTGAGGGGCCATCTCGGGCTTTGAAGTGTTCCGAACAGGTCTTGGGCGGCTCGGCCATTCGAGGGCGGGGGCCGATCCGCTTCTGACGACCGAAGGCGTCCCGCTGGCGAAGCCGCTCAGTCCGCCTTGTGGGGAACGAGATAGTTCGTAGTTTTTGTGCCTCGGGTGATTGTTAGGACGGAATATCCAGGTGGCAGCGAATCGGTAAACGTGGCGTCAACCTCCCTGCACTGGCCAATAATTTCGCCGACAGGGGACTTAGCCAAACGATCCGCCAAGGCTGCTCTGCATTTATCGACGGAGTAGATTTGAGGCGAGATTTCGAGCGGCCGACAAGTCCACCCCGAACTGCACGAAAGCAAAACCATTATCGCTGACGCCTCCGGTCCCATTTAGCATTTTCCTGAGCGCTCATCCGACATGACAAAGGACAGTGCGATCAGGTCATCGACGTCGATGCCGCCGCGACCATTGTCCAAAATGTCGGCGACCTTCTGAAATGCGACCATATCATCCACGCTGACGTTGGCCGTCTGCATCCTCTCATGCAGACCCGCCACCTTGGTTTCCAGGGATCTGGAAGTTTCGATCATAGTTTGCCTCCGTTAGTATGTATGCCGGGCGCCAAGCACGAGAGCCGCAAACAAGACCGGCCCGGCGACGAAGCTGATTGCCATGACCACAAGCACGGCAATAGCCAATTGCTCTGTCTGCGCGGCAACGGTCGCGAAATCGTCATTTGTCGCAATGAGATCGAGGACACCGAGATCATCCCGGTGGGGAGCACTATTGTCGTTTCCCGGAACTGAGGCCACCGATAGATCAGGGTTGTCTCGGGAAGGCGTCCGTGCCGTAAGACAGGGATTGCGGGCGCTCATACGCATGTCATGGAGCTCCCGACCTACGCCGACTTGCGGTGCCTTTGGAAAAGGGCCAGCTTAGCCGAGTAGCCAAGGCGCAATTTGGTCTTGCAGTCATCGCACCTGAAGATGCTTACCGCCTTGAACCATGAACCGGTTTTGACGATCGGCGAGTGGCAGCTAGGGCACTCGTAACGGATGTTCACGTCTCGCAACTCATTGGAAATCGACACCATCCACCTCTTGCCCGCCCCTCAATGGATGCCCGCCATCCGGCTGGGTGACGGGCATCCATAAACTGGCGATGAAGGGACTCATGGCCGCCAGTCGGGGACACAATGAGATAGCGGGCTATATGTTTCGTCCTTGGGACCAATGCTTGTGATGTGCGACTTCAGTCGGAACCGATAGCCGACTGGGGACTTGCACCAGGAACGAACCAACCGACCCTCCGTTGACCGACTGCCGGAAGCTCCCGCAACGGCGGTTGAGCACGAAGCAGAGGCTCCAGCGCTGGCGGGTTACGCGCTGGAGCTGTCTTAAAAGGTTGGAACGAAAAAATGGAAGGCCATCGGCACAGTGTCCTGGAGGCTCGTTGGCTTCTCGCCATACCCGCGTCGCTTCTCCTGACCGTCCTGCTGGCCGGCTTCTTGCTCCCGCAGCAGACCGGCCTCACCCGCACCTATTTCGGCAGCGTGTAGGCCATCACGTAGTCACCCGGCTTGGTGCCGACCGAGCCGTGGCCGCCGGCGACGATGACGACGAACTGGCGGCCGTCGGCCACCGTATAGGTCATCGGCGTCGACTGGCCGCCCGCCGGCAGCCTCGCCTGCCAGAGCTGCCTCCCGGTGGTGAGGTCATAGGCGCGCAGATAATCGTCGACCGCGGCGCCCAGGAACGCCACGCCGCCTCCCGTGATCATCGGCCCACCGATGCCCGGCACGCCGACCTTCAGCGGCAGGGGCAGCGGCGTCATGTCATAGACGGTGCCGTTGCGGTGCTTGTAGGCGATGTTTCCCGTCTTGAGGTCGACGCCGGCGACATAGCCCCAGGGCGGCGCTTGGCAGGGAATGCCGAGCGGCGACAGGAACGGTCCCATCACCACCGCGTATGGCGCGCCTTCGTTGCGGTTCAGCCCCTGCTCGCTGCCCTTGGTGTTGTCGCCCGGCGCCGGCACGTCCGCGCGCGGAATGAGCTTCGAGGTGAAGGCGAGGTAGGTCGGCATGCCGAACATCACCTGCCGCACCGGATCGACCGCGACGCCGCCCCAGTTGAAGACGCCGAAATTGCCGGGATAGATCAGAGAGCCCTGCAGCGAGGGCGGCGTGTAGCGTCCCTCATAGCGCAGCTTCTTCAACTCGATCCGGCACGCCAGCTGGTCGAACATGGTGATGCCCCACATGTCGGCGCCGGTCAGCGGCTTCGGATTGAATGAAAGATCGGACGCCGGCTGCGTCGGCGAGGCATGATCGCCCTCGATCGCGCCGCCGGGCGCGGGCGCTTCCTTGACCGGAATGATCGGCTCGCCCGTGCGCCGGTCGAGCACGTAGAGATCGCCCTGCTTGGTCGGCCCGACCAGCGCCGGCACCACGCCGTTCGCCGTGGTGATGTCGACCAGCGACGGCTGCGCCGGCACGTCCATGTCCCACAGATCGTGATGCACGGTCTGCCGCACCCAGCGCAATTGTCCGGTGTTGAGGTCGAGCGCGGTGATCGAGGACGAGAATTTCTCGACATTGGCGCTGCGGCCCATGCCAAGCTGGTCCGGCGTCTGATTGCCGAGCGGCAGATAGAGCAGCCCGAGCTTCTCGTCGGCGCTCGCGGTCGACCACATGTTGGGCGAGTTGTGCGTGTAGTTCTGCCCGGCCGGCAGCGGCGTCGTCACATCCGGATTGCCGGAATCCCAGTTCCACAGCAGCGCGCCGGTGCCGGCGTCGAAGGCGCGGATGACGCCGGACGGCTCCTCGGTCGAGTAATTGTCGTTGACCGCGCCGCCGACGATGATCTTTCCAGCGACGATCAGCGGCGCCGACGTCGAATAGTAATAGCCCGACTTCGGATAGGGCATGCTGGCCATCAGGTTCAGCGTGCCCCCCTCGGCGAAGGATGGACACACCTGCCCGTTCGCCGCGTCGAGCGCGATCAGCCTCGCGTCGGAAGTCGGCAGATAGATGCGCGCGGCGCAAGGCTGGCCGGCGGCGATCTTGGCGTCGGCATAATAGGACACGCCGCGGCATGTCTGGTGCTGGCGGTCGGGGTCGAGCTTGATCTTCGGATCGTAGCGCCATTTCTCCTTGCCGCTCGCGGCATCGATGGCGATGGCGAAATTATGCGGCGTGCAGATGAACAGCGCGTCGCCGATCTTCAGCGGCGTCACCTGATAGGTCGTCTCGCCGATATCGTCGGGGCCTTTCACGTCGCCGGTGCGATAGGTCCAGGCCGGCTGCAATTTCGCGACATTGTCAGGCGTGATCTGGTCGAGCGGCGAATAGCGCTGGCCGAAGGGCGTGCGGCCGTAGAAGTGCCACTCGCCGGCCGGCATGTCGCCGCCGAGATTGGCGGCCGCCGCCACCTTCTCGGTGCCCAGCGTGCCGCCGATATCCTTGGGGTCGGCTGTCATCGAATAACCGGCGACCGCGAGCGAGGCGAGCACGGCCAGGATCAGCGGCGCGCGCCCGTCCGGCCCCCGCAGACCTCGCCTTGCCCATGGCGTCAGCAGCCATAGGGCGATGAGCACGATGACACCGCCGCGCGGACCAAGCTGCCACCAGTCGAAGCCGATTTCCCAGACCGCCCAGCACAAAGTGACGAGCACGAACAGCGCGTAGAGCCAGAGCGACGTCGACCTGCGCCTGAACAGCAGCCAGGCGGTGATCACGAAGATAACGCCGGCGATCAGATAGTACCAGCTGCCGCCCAGCACGGCGAGCCAGATGCCGCCGCCGCCGAGGATGAGACCGATGAGGAAAAGGACGAGGGAGGTGATGGTGACAGCCAAGACGGTGCTCCTTCGACTGTTGCGCCTTTGCGGCCGCTCTCAGGCGACGGCGAGCCGTCCCTGCCCTGCAGGCAGCTTTCCCTCACCCGCTCCGGCTGTCAAGTTGGGGCCAGACACGCAAAACTAGAACAAAACGTAGACAGTTCTGGTCTTTCGCTGCCGAATCACTACATTCGGGAGCGATGTCGGGCTTTTCCGAAGACATGCCTTTTTTCGATGAACCGAATGCGCGGCCGGCGGCGGCTCCATCCGGCATAGCCGCGCGCGCCATGGCGGCGCGCAGCGGCCAGAACGGCGCGCCCGATTATCTGAAAGGCCTCAACCCGGAGCAGCGCCTCGCCGTCGAGACGACCGAAGGCCCGGTTCTGGTGCTGGCCGGCGCGGGCACCGGCAAGACGCGGGTGCTCACCACCCGCATCGCCCATATCCTTGCCACCGGCAGGGCTTTCCCCTCGCAGATCCTGGCCGTCACCTTCACCAACAAGGCCGCGCGCGAGATGAAGCAGCGCATCGGCCACCTGATCGGCGAAGGCAATGTGGAAGGCATGCCGTGGCTCGGGACCTTCCACTCGATCGGCGTGAAGCTGCTTCGCAGACATGCCGAGCTGGCCGGGCTGAAGTCGGATTTCACCATCCTCGACACCGACGACGTGGTGCGGCTGATCAAGCAATTGATCCAGGCCGAAGGGCTGGACGACAAGCGCTGGCCGGCCAAGACCTTCGCCCAGATGCTCGACAACTGGAAGAACAAGGGCCTCGGGCCCGACGAAATAGCGGAAGGCGATGCGCGCAGCTTCGGCAACGGCAAGGGCCGCCAGTTGTACAAGGCCTATCAGGAACGGCTGCAGACGCTGAATTCCTGCGACTTCGGCGACCTGCTCTATCACCCGATCCGCATCTTCCGCGCCTATCCGGACGTGCTGAAGGAGTACCACCGCAGGTTCAAATACATACTGGTCGACGAGTATCAGGACACCAACACCGCGCAATACATGTGGCTGCGACTCCTGGCACAGCGCCCCAATTCTGGGCGTGGCCCATCGGCCGAAGGCCGCAAGTCCGACCGGGCGTCGGCCGGCCAGGCCGCCCCCGCGGAGGCCAGCGAGCGCCCGGCCGTGAGCGAAAACAAAGTCAACATCTGCTGCGTCGGCGACGACGACCAGTCGATTTATGGCTGGCGCGGCGCGGAGGTCGACAACATCCTGCGCTTCGACAAGGATTTTCCGGGCGCCACCATCATCCGGCTGGAGCGCAACTACCGATCCACCGCGCATATTCTGGGCGCGGCCTCGCATCTCATCGCCCACAATGAGGGCCGCTTCGGCAAGACCCTGTTCACCGACCGCGACGACCCCGAGGACGACAAGGTGCATGTCCACGCGGCCTGGGACTCGGAGGAAGAGGCGCGCGCCATCGGCGACACCATCGAGACCTACCAGCGGCAAAAGCACAACCTCAATGACATGGCGATCCTGGTGCGCGCCTCCTTCCAGATGCGCGCCTTCGAAGACCGATTCATCACGCTGGGCTTGAACTATCGCGTCATCGGCGGCCCGCGCTTCTACGAGCGCTTGGAAATCCGCGACGCATTGGCCTTCTTCCGCGTCGTCGCCAACGGCGGCGACGACCTCGCCTTCGAGCGCATCGTCAACGTGCCGAAGCGCGGGCTGGGCGAAGCCACCATCCGCCAGATCCACGACACGGCGCGCGCCATGCGCGTCCCCATGCTGGAGGCTGCCGCGACGCTCGCCGAAAGCGACGAGCTGAAGCCGAAGCCGCGTGCCGCGCTGCGCGAGGTCGCAGCCAATTTCGAACGCTGGCAGAAGGCGCTGGAAACCACCCCGCACACCGAACTCGCCGAGACCATCCTGGAGGAGAGCGGCTACACCGACATGTGGAAGAACGACCGTTCGGCGGATTCGCCCGGGCGGCTGGAAAACCTCAAGGAGCTGATCCGCTCCATGGAGGACTATGAATCGCTGCGTTCCTTCCTCGAGCATGTCGCGCTGGTGATGGAGGCCGAGCAGGGCGAGTCGCAAGATGCGGTCTCGATCATGACGCTGCATTCGGCCAAGGGCCTCGAATTCGAGACCGTCTTCCTGCCCGGCTGGGAAGAAGGCTTGTTCCCGCATCAGCGCGCGCTGGATGAGGGCGGACGCTCCGGCCTCGAGGAAGAGCGCCGGCTTGCCTATGTCGGCCTGACGCGCGCCAAGAAGAACCTGCATATCTGGTTCGTCTCCAACCGCCAGATTCACGGCCTGTGGCAATCGACGATCGCGTCGCGCTTCGTCGACGAATTGCCCGAAACCCATGTCGATATCGCCGACAGCGGCAACAGCTATGGCGGTTACGGCAATCCCTATGGCGGCGGCGGCTTCGCTTCCGGGCGCGGTGGCGGTCGGCAGAATCCCTACGGCGCCTCGCGCTTCGACAATATCGGCGCCAAGGACCAGGGCAGCTTCTCCAACACCTATGCGACGCCCGGCTGGCAGCGGGCGCAGGCGAACCGCACCGAGGCGACCGACCGCAACTGGGGCACCCGCTCCGGCCACCAGGTGGAACGCATCGGCTATGGCGAGACAGACTCCGGCTACGGCGCCGGCCGCACCTCGGTGAAGGGCCGCACCATCGAGGGCGAGCTGGTCGCCAAATCCGTCGCCGACACGCCGTCCGCCTTCAATGTCGGCGACCGCGTCTTCCACCAGAAATTCGGCAACGGCAACATCGCGGCCATCGACGGCAACAAGCTCACCATCGACTTCGACAAGGCCGGCCAGAAACGCGTGCTGGACGGGTTTGTGGCGGCGGTGTGACCTGCCCTCTCACCTGTACCTTGCCTGGTCTTACTTATGGCCGAGCAGCGACAGGATGATGATCAGCCCGTTGAAGAACTGCACGAGGACTCGGGCGAACGTACCGGCGAGCGCCATATCGCCGGCAGTCGCAGTCGTGTCCGCCGAGCGCTCTTCAATTGCTGCATTGCCCGCATCCCAGCGCTGGAAAACCGCTCTGGTCGCTCTCTACGGCCGCCTTACGAGCAACGGCAAAGCTCATAGGAAAGCCATCATCGCCTGCGTCAGAAAGCTCCTCATCTTCGCCAACGCCGTCGTCGAACGCCGCACTCCGTGGAGCAAAAGTCCACCCGCAAACCAAACCGCCTGAGCTGATGGTTGCGCTTCTCCCGCAAGGGGAGAAGGAAAGAACCTCCGCCTGTCACGCAACCATCACGTTCACGTCCTAGACCGCTCGACGGCCAGGGCTGGCCGCATCGTCGATGCCGCGCCTTTTTTGAGCCAATGGCTGCTCTGCTCGTCAAGAAGGGGATATCGATGAAACACCTTAACCGAACCGTCGCGCTCGGCGCGGCGCTTGCCCTGTTCACTGCCCTCACCCCGGCGCTCGCCGACGGCGTCGCCTATGTCAACAAGGGGCTGGTCGGCATCGGCCGCATTCCGGCCAGCCAGAAGGACAAGTTCGGCGAGACCTTCGGCTCGGGCTCCGGCATGGCGATCGACACCAAGTCCTGGGCGCGTGACGGCGCCGGCTACAAGGGCTCGCTCTGGCTGCTGCCGGATCGCGGCTACAATGTCGTCGGCACCACCGATTATCGCCCGCGCCTCAACACCATCTCGATCGAGCTGGCCCCGACCGCCCCCGGCGCGGCGCCCGCCGCCGGACAGGAACAGACCGGCGTCAAGGCGACGCTCGCCGACACGATGCTTCTGACCGACGACAAGGGCGCAGACGCCACCGGCCTCGATCCGTTGAACGGCGTGCGCGAAGCCGCAGGCGGCATGCCGATCCTGCCGCAGGCCGACAACGGCAAGCTGGCGTTGGACAACGAAGCGATCGTGCGGCTGCCGGACGGCACGATGTTCATCTCCGACGAATATGGTCCCAACATCTACCGCTTCTCGGCTGACGGTCACCTGATGTCGGCGACGCAGCCGCCCGCGGCGCTGGTGCCGATGCGCCACGGCAAGCCGAACTTCGCTTCCGACAATCCCGGCCCGGGCGCCGCCGAGCCCGATCCGAAGGACCCGGAGACCGGCCGCCAGAACAACCAGGGCCTCGAAGGCATGTCGATGACGCCCGACGGCAAGTTCCTGATCGCCGTGCTGCAGTCGGCGGCGCGCCAGGACGGCGGCGATTCCGGCTCGACCCGCCAGAACACCCGCGCGCTGGTCTATGATGCTTCCGACCTCGCCCAGCTCAAGCTGGCGCACGAATATGTCGTGCCGCTGCCGGTGTTCAAGGATGCCAAAGGCAAGACCAAGGTGGCCGCGCAGAGCGAGATCGTCGCGCTCTCCGACAAGAGCTTCCTGATGCTGGCGCGCGACTCGGGCAACGGCCAGGGTCTCAAGGGCGACGAGTCGCTCTATCGCAAGATCGAGATCGTCGACCTTTCCGCCGCCACCGATATCGCCAACGGTCCGTTCGACGCGGCCGACAAGCCGGTCGCGCCGAAGGGCGTGCTCGACCCGTCGGTGGCGCCGGCCAAGCTCACCTCGTTCATCGACATCAACGACAAGGGCGAGCTCGGCCGCTTCGGCCTGCACAATGGCGCGCCGAACGACAAGGACAACCTTTCGGAGAAGTGGGAGGCGATGTCGCTGGTCTCCGTGCTCGATCCGAAGCTCCCCGACGACTATTTCCTGTTCGTCGCCAACGACAACGACTTCCTCACCCAGGACGGCTTCCAGGTCGGCGCTTCGTACAAGGCCGAGGATGGAGCCGACGTCGACACCACCTTCCTCGTCTATCAGGTGACGCTCCCCGGCCTGTCTGGGAACACTGTCGCCGGCCAGTAGCCGGCGACGGGCGATTGCCTGTCATCCCGCTGATCCTGAAAAGGATGCACGACCATCAGGCCTGCGATACCATCGCGGGCCTGATTCATTTTCGGTGCTGCCATGAATGACAAGAAGCCCACCCGCCGGCGGACCGGCGACCTGACCAGCGGCCCCATTCCGCGCACGCTGCTTCTGTTCGCCCTGCCGGTGTTGGGCTCCAACGTGCTGCAGTCGCTGAACGGCTCGATCAATGCCGTGTGGGTGGGCCGCTTCCTAGGCGAGGCGGCGCTGACGGCGACCTCCAACGCCAATCTGGTGCTCTTCCTCATCCTCGGCACCGTTTTCGGCATCGGCATGGCCGCGACCATCCTAGTGGCGCAGGCGGTCGGCGCCCGCGATCTGCCGGAAGCCAGGCGCATCGTCGGCACCAGCGCCACCTTCTTCTTCCTGGTTTCGGCGGTGTTCGCGGTCTGCGGCTGGATCTGGGTCGACGCCATCCTCACCGGGCTCGGCACGCCGGCGGATGCCTTGCCGCTGGCGCGCGCCTACCTGCGCATCATCTTCGTTGCCGTGCCGATGATGAACCTTTTGTCCTTCGTCATGACCGTGCTGCGCGGCGCCGGCGATTCGCGCACGCCGTTTGTCTTCATGGCGCTGGCGGTCGTCCTCGACGTCGTGCTCAATCCCCTGCTGATCCGCGGTATCGGCCCCTTTCCGGAGCTCGGCATCGCCGGCTCGGCGACTTCGACGCTCATAGGCCAGACGGTCAGCGTGATCGCCATCCTGATCGTGCTTTATGCCCGCAAACACCCGCTGCGGCTCGCGGGCGCTGATATCGCCTTGCTCAAGCCCGACCCGGCCCTGCTGCGCATCGTCGTCTTCAAGGGCATCCCGATGGGCCTGCAGATGGTCGTCATCTCGGCCGCGGCATTGACCGTGATGGGCATCGTCAATTCCTATGGCTCGCAGGTCGCCGCCGCCTACGGCATCGCAGCCCAACTCTGGACCTATATCCAGATGCCGGCTCTGGCGATCGGCGCCGCTGTCTCCTCGATGGCGGCGCAGAATGTCGGCGCCGGTCGCTGGGACCGCATCGGCAAGGTCGCGGCGTCCGGCGTCGGCTTCAACCTGGTGCTGACCGGCGCGCTGGTGGCGCTGCTCTTCGTCTTCGACCGAGCGGTGCTCAGCCTGTTCCTCAGCAACGACAGCGCCGCGATCGACATCGCCGCCCACATCAACAGGATAGCGTCCTGGTCGTTCATCCTGTTCGGCATCACGATCGTGCTGTTCGCCACGGTGCGCGCCACCGGCGCCGTCATGCCGCCGCTTATCATCCTGATCATCTCGGTGTTGATCATTCGCACCGGCTTTGCCTATTCCATGCGCAGCGTCATCGGCCAGGAGGCGCTGTGGTGGAGCTTTCCGGCGGGCTCGATCGCTTCGCTGGTGCTGGCCGCCGCCTATTATCGCTTCGGCCGCTGGCGCACGATGCACATGATCGAGGATCGGCCGGCGGCGGGCGAGCCGCCCGACACCGGCCTTGGCATGCCGCGCCAACGCGCGCAGCTCCTGCCGGAGACCGAATAGCCAAGACCTACCGTGCGTATCTGACGCCAAAGCCGAGCGCGACCAGCGAGAAGACGATGATCATGCCGGCAAAGGCCAGGCTTGCCACGGTGGCGCTCGCCAGGCTGGACAGGATACCGATGCCGATCACCGGCAGCGCGTTGCCGCAGAAGCAACAGATGAAGAAGGCCGACACCACCTCGGCGCGGCGGTCGGCCGGCGCGATCTGGTTGACCACTTGCAGGCCGCCGCGATAGCCAAGCGCCGCCGCCACGCCGCAGACCGCCGTCGCGGCGATCATGAGCGCCATCGAGGCGTAGACCTGCGCCGCCACGATCAGCGCCACGGCGGGGATCATCAGCGCCAGCGCCGCGAGCATGGTGGAGCGGCTGGAGAACCAGGCGGTGCCGACGATGGTGATGGCCGCCACGCTCGACAGCTCGAAGAAAAGCCCGCCGGCTTCGGCATGATTGGTCACGTGCAGCTGCTGCGCGAGAATGCTCGGCGCCAGCGCGGCGTAGAAGCCGACCAGCGCCATGGCGCCGAAACCGGTCACCGCCGGCGCCACGAACTGCGCGCGGATACCGTCAGGCACCGAAAGCCGCGGCCGCAGCGGGACGTCGGAGAACCGTCCAGGCCTGGAGACGGTTTCCCGCGTGCGCCAGATCAGCAGGGTGACCAGCACCAGCAGAACGAGATAGACGGCAAATGTCAGCCTGAGCGGCCATGGCGCGTATTGGGCGAGCACCCCCGCCACGAGCGCGCCGGCCCCGAGGCCGACAAAGTTGGTGCTGGTGGCGATGACGGCGGCGCGCGACTTGTCCTTGCCTTCGATCAGTTCGGCCAGCCAGGCGGTACCGGCGCCTGCGCCGACGCCGATGCCGAGCCCGCTCAGGACGCGGGCGATGTCGAGCCAGGCGAGGTCTTCGGCGAAGAGGAAGGACAACGCGCTGACCACCGCAACAGCCATCGCGGCAAGCGCGGCGGGGCGGCGGCCGACGACATCCGAGAGACGGCCGAAAAACAGCAGCGCCGCCAGATTGCCGACCACATAGACGGCATAGACCAGCGTCAGCGTGATCTGCGAAAAGCCGAATTCCTGCTTGTAGATCACGTAGAGCGGGGTCAGCGCGGTGCTGCCGGCAAAGAGCGCGGCGATCATGGCGGCGACGGCGGCCTTTGCGGCGGCCCCGTCAAGCTCATTCTCACGCGTCATGGTTTGAGCGTCGCTGGCCATCGGCACCTCCGGCGTTGCAAGCCCAACGCCTATGTAATGACGCTGTTCCAGCCACCGAACCCCCTCCTGACAATCCTGATAGGATGGTCTTGCGAGGAATCCTCGCGTAGCTTTGTCAGCCCACAGGGAGGAACCATGGGCAAGGGACGGGTCGAGGCATTTACCGATGGCGTCGTCGCCATCATCATCACCATCATGGTGCTGGACCTGAAGGTGCCGCACGGCGAGGATTTTTCAACACTTCTACCGCAGTGGCCGATCTTCTTCTGCTACGTGCTCTCCTTCATCAATGTCGGCATCTACTGGAACAAC
Organism: Mesorhizobium sp. B2-4-6; assembly: GCF_006442775.1. NCBI lineage: Bacteria > Pseudomonadati > Pseudomonadota > Alphaproteobacteria > Hyphomicrobiales > Phyllobacteriaceae > Mesorhizobium > Mesorhizobium sp. B2-4-6. The sequence goes on along the minus strand of NZ_VFVI01000001.1, from coordinate 1,023,890 downwards.
CTGCACAACATGTTCCACACCGTGCAGCGCGTCGACGGACGCGTGCTATGGGCCAATCTCAACCTTCTGTTCTGGCTGTCGCTGATCCCGGTGACCACGGCGTTCATGGGAGAGAACCATTTCGCGCCTGCGCCGGTCGCCGTTTATGGCATCGACCTCGCGCTCTGCGCCGTCGCCTACGCCATCCTGATCATCAAGCTTCGCCATCTGCATGGCGCCGACACGACCTTCGCCAAGGCCGTCGGCCACGACAAAAAGGGCAAGATCTCGCTGGCGCTCTACATCGCCGCCGTCCTGCTCAGCTTCCTCAACCAGTGGATCAGCGTGGCGATCTATGTGCTGGTGGCGACTATCTGGTTTGTGCCGGACAAGCGCTTCGAACGGTTAGTGGAGAAATAACGCCTATTTCCGCATCACTTTCAGCTTTTCCGCCACAGAGGCGGCAAGATCGGCGTAGCGTTCCTCCAGCCGTTCGGCCGCCTTGATGATCGGAAAGTCATGGCCGAACTTCTCCAGCGCCAGCCGCAGCTTCTCGGCGAAATCCGCCTGCTGCTCCAGAGCCGCGAACAGCGTCTTCACCTGCGCCTCGCTGATGTCAGGATTGGCGAGCATCTTCGGCACCTCGCGGCTCATCTGATCGCCGTTGACGGTTTGCTCCTTCAGGATTCCGATCCAGTCGGTCAAATGCCGAACTCCTTTTTGGCACACCATGCGCGGCGAGCGCCGCCATGGTCAACCCGTTGCGGCCGTCGCCGTCAACCCGTTGCGGCTGTTGCCGTCAACCCGTTGCGGCTGTTGCGGTCACATGCGGGACGAACCGGCCTTGCCTCGGCGACGTCCGGCGTTAAGTTCGGCCCGACCCTCATAAGGATGGAAACCATGACCAGCGACGCCAAGATCCAGATCACCCTGCCCGCTTTCGCTTCCGGCAACGTCGCCGTCATCACCGGCAGCGCCAGCGGCATCGGCCTTGCCGCCGCAAAACGGTTCGCGGCGATGGGCATGAAGGTGGTGCTGGCCGATATCGGCGGCGTGCGCCTCGACCAGGCAAGAGAGGCGGTCGCGGCGATCTCCGACGACGACGCCGTGCTCCCAATCCCCACCGACGTCTCCAGGGCGGAGGAGGTAGACCGGTTGGCGGATCTCGCCAACGGCGCCTTCGGCGCGGTGTCGGTGCTGATGAACAATGCCGGCGTAGGCAACAATCCGGGCAAGCCCTGGGAGAACCGCGACGCCTGGAAGCGGCTGCTCGACATCAATTTCTGGGGCGTCGTGCATGGCGTCGAGGCCTTCGCGCCGCGCATGCTAGCGGCCGGCAAGCCGGGCCTGATCATCAACACCGGGTCCAAGCAGGGCATCACCACGCCGCCCGGCAACCTCGCCTACAACGTCTCCAAGGCCGGCGTGAAGACGTTTACCGAAGGACTGGCGCACGCATTGCGCAACGAACCCGGAGCAAAGGTTTCCGCCCACTTGCTCATCCCCGGTTTCACCTTCACCGGCCTGACGGAGGGAGCGACTGAAAAACCCGCCGGCGCCTGGACGGGCGAGCAGGTGATCGACTTCATGCTGGCATCGCTGGTGGACGACGATTTCTACATCCTGTGCCCCGACAACGATGTCGCGCGGTCGACGGATGAAAAGCGCATGGCCTGGGCGATCGGCGACATCATCGAAAACCGGCCTGCCCTGTCGCGCTGGCATTCCGATCACAAGGACGCGTTCGCGGCCTTCATGAACCGCTGACAGTTCTGTCATGCCGCAGTTTTCTTCTTGGGGCCGCTCTTTCCCCCAACGGCTTTCTTTGCGGCCGCCTGAGCGACCTTGCGATTGTCCCTGGACACGGTCTTCCCGGCCACGGTTCTGTCGGCGGCGGTTTCGGCGATCTTGCGGTCATGCCGTTTTGCTGCCGCCTCGCATTTCGCGCGGATTTCCTCGACCTCGGATTCCGTCAAGTGCTCGATGCCGATGAAATGATTATGGGCGCGGCCGACCCTGATCAGCTCGTCGAGCTTGGCCTGGATTGCCGCGCCGTCGCGGTTCTGCGTGTTCTGGATCAGGAACACCATCAGGAAGGTGATGATGGTGGTGCCGGTGTTGATGACGAGTTGCCAGGTGTCCGAGAAGCCGAAGAACGGTCCGCTCAACGCCCATGCAACCACGATCAGCACGCAGACGGCGAAGGTAGACGGCAGGCCCGCCAGATGCGCCACCCGGTTGGCTATCCGCGTAAAAACTTTCTCGATCATGCAAGTCCCTCGAACCGTAGCTGCGCAGGCATTTGCGAAGAAACAAGCTGCCGCCGCTCCGGTTCCCAGGGGCCGGATTTTCCTGTCCGCACGCGGCTGCAATCGACCACACGCAGAAAGCGCAGGCGCGTGAAAAAACACCTTATCCGTTTGTTTGCAATAGTGCCGGTGCAGGCTAGAAAGCCTGTTCCTTCCGCTTCACGGCGGTTTACCTCCAAGCCCCTTCCGCTGCGCCACCCCCGCATGGCGGAAGGGGCGCTCACGATCAGAGCGCGGTGCATGACCATCGAAACGCCCCGTCCTGTCACGCGTCACCTCTCCTCCAGACTGTTTGGCAGCGCCGCGTACCTCGGCTTTCTGCTGGTCTGCGCTCCGGCAGAAGCCGATCCCGCGACCGATCCGACGATCACCGGCAGCATAGAACAGCACTGGACCACCAACGCGCTGGACAGCGATCGCGCCGTCGCCGACTGGTACACGCTGCTGCGTGGCTCGATCGACCGGCAATGGGGCGATGCCGACGCCAATGCCAGGGTCCATGCCGATTTCGAGGCATCGCGCTACAACAGGGTCTCGATCGAGGACGACCGCTCGCTCGCGCTGTCGGCGCAAGCTTTCCGGCGCCTGGAGACAGGGCTCGAGTTGCGCGGAACGCTCGATTATCGCGTGCAGAGCACCGGCGACGATCTCGAGATCGGCCCGTTCATTATAGGCACGCGTGAGCTGAAGCAGATCCTCAGCGTTCAAGGGCAGCTCGGCATCGATCTCGGCAATGCGACTTCGCTCACCATCGAGGCCACGGAAACCATCGAGAAGGTCGGCGACACCCATTTCCAGGACGATCTCATTTCGCCCACCAAGCTTCACGCCGACCGCATCCTTTCCCAGATGGCGGCAAGATTGACGCGAACCGTCGGCGAATACGCGTTCGGCGGCTCGACATCGGCGTTGCTGGCTTCAGTCGAACGTGTCGGCTTCCCGCCGCTCCAGCTTTCCTTTTTCCAGTACACCGCGCAGGCCGAGGCGGCTTTCAAGGGCAAGGACGGCTCGAGTTTCGGCCTGGCGCTCGGCGTGCAGTATCTGCGCGGCGCGGACGGGATCTACCAGCGCGTCCTGCCGGCCTGGCAGGCAAATTTCGTCCAACCGCTGCCGAAGGGATTCGAGCTGCGCGGCACCTGCTTCGCCCGCTACGAAACATCCGACACCGACGACCCGCTCGCCTCATGGCTGCGCCGTGCCGAACTCGAGCTTGGCTTGAAGCTGCGCGAAAATCTTGCCGTCGGCACCGGGATCTTTGCTCAGCTCAAGGACAATCTGCTGCTCGAAAATGTCGAGCGCAGCAAGGGCGTCTATGCCGAAGCGACCTGGGGCGCCACCAAGTCGCTGAACATCGTGTTCCGTGTCGATTACTCGCAGAAAGTAAAGACCATTCTCGACGAGCATGAAAACACGGTCGACGCCTTCGTCGGCGTGCGTACCAATATTTGATTCGTCCAACGCAAATTCCAGAGCGCAAAACCGCACATAGTTCTACTGGCCACATAGTCCTGCCGGATTGTCGTGAAAACGACAGACAGGAGGGTGTGCGAGCCCCTCCTGTCTGGTGCGGATGCTAGCGATCCGCGCTTCTGCTCAGTGCTTCTTCAGCGAGTAGTTGTTGCTGCCGACATTGACACCGATCCCGCTGAGGATACCGGAAACGACATTGGTCTTGTTGCCGTTCAGAATGCCCGAAACGACGTTGCCGTTGAGGATGTTGTTATCGTTGAGCGCGCCATTCAACGCGCCGAGATTGACGTTCGGCGACACGTTGATAAGGCTGCCCGAGCTACCACCCCAGCCACCGGCATAGGCGCCGGCGGACGAGAAGGAAACAACAACAGCTGCGGTGAGTGCAAATACGAACTTCTTCATGACTACTCTCCTTTGTTGCTTTCGGTGTTTCCTTCAACTTCACCCCGATATTTACCTCCGAATTGACTTGTACATTTTGCGGAAATGCTTGCAACCGCAGAGTGGTAACTCCGATATATACACCTCGTTTTCCAATTTTTAACGCTAATCTTTTACGTTAAAAACCTTGGTTACGGACAATGGTAAATAGATCGGGGAGAGATGGATCAGAGGGTATTGTCTTCCCAGCGATCGAGAAAGGCTTCGATCGGCATGAGTTGCATGTCGGGAATTGCGCTCGCCAGTTTCTCGGGCGCCCAGTCCCACCAGGCGAGGACTTCGACACGCGCCGCGACTGTCGCGGAAAACCGCCGGCGCAGCGGCTTTGCCGGAACCCCGGCGACGATCGTATAGGGCGCGACGTCATGCGTCACAACGGCATTGGCGCCGATGACGGCGCCGTTGCCGATCGCGACGCCCGGCATGACGACCGCGCCATGGCCGATCCAGACATCGTGGCCGACACTGACCGATTTTGCCTGTCGGCGCGCACGGAATTCGGTGTCGACGCCCAGCCAGCGGAAATACTCGTTCGGCCGGTAGCTGACCTTGTGCTGCGTCAGCCGCTCGATCGGATGCTCGAGCGCGTTGATACGGCTGTTGGCGGCGATCGAGCAGAACTTGCCGATCGTCGTGTAGATCGCCTCGGAATGGCGTTCGAAATAGGAAAAGTCGCCGACCGTCACCTCGCGCAGGATCACCCGCTCGCCGATCGAGGCATAGCGACCGAGCTTGCACGCCTTCAACTCCGCGGTCGGGTGGACGCGCGGCTCGGGGTCCTTGAGGACGAGGTTTTCAGGACGATCCATCGTGGGGCTTTACGCTCGCGGGGACGGCCCCGCAAGCGTGACCTGTTCCCCGGCAAGCCTGTCGGAGCCTATTGCGGCTTGCCCTTCGTCCACACCACGTTCTGGCCGTAAAGCGGCACGGTCGTCACCGACATCTTCGCCGAGCCGTTCTGCACCTGGCGCGAATGCGACAGATAGATCAGCGTCTCGTTCTTCTTGTCGTAGATGCGGTTCACCACCTGCTTCTTCCAGATCAGGCTGAGGCCCTGCTTGAACACCTCCTCGCCGCCCTCGCCCATGTCGATGTCGCCGATGGTGATCGGCCCGGTCTGGCGGCAGGAGATCGAGGAATCGGAAGGATCCTCGAACCAGTTGCCCTTATGCAGCCGGTCGATGATGCTGCGGTCGAAATAGGCGACATGGCAGGTGACGCCGTCGACCTTCGGGTCCTTGATGGCGTCGACCATGATGTCGTTGCCGACCCAGTCGACGCCCACTTTGCCCACTTCGTCAGCCATGGCCGCGCCGGCGCTCAGGGCAAGACATGCGGCGAACAAGCCGATCAGTTTTCGCAAGGAAGCCTCCACGGTTCACGTTTGCCGGTGTCAGGTGGGACAGGATCGTGGCGTTTGCAAGCCGCCCCGATGACTCACAACGAGGCTAAGCCTGCCGGAAGGCCAGCATCTGCCGGAGCACATTCGACTTCAGCACAAAGTGCTGGACGAGCGCGCCGGCGATGTGGAGCAGCACCAGATAGAGCAGCACATTCTTGCCGACGACATGCACCAGGCCCGCGCCGGGCACTTGCAGGAACCATGCCGCGGCGCCGGAAAGCGGCACGATGAAGATGAGCGCGTAGATAGCCAGATGGGTGATCTTGGCGAGCAACCGCAGCGCCGGATGCTCGATGCCCGACACCGGCGGGACGCCGCGCGTTGCCCGCAACCACAGCCGCCAGGCCGCAAGCATCAGCACAGCAAGGCCGAGCACGACATGCATATAGGCCAGCGGCCAATCGCCGGCGGCGGCTTCCTGCCCGCGGCGCAGCGCGCGCCACACATGCTCCATGCCGTCATGGGCGACGAACTGGACCAGGATGAGCGCCGCGATGCTCCAATGCAGCCAGATCTGGGTCTTCGAATAGGACGATATCGGCGCACGGGCCATCGATTGCTCCATCACCAAACTCCTATGGAAGACAGTTGGAAGGCAAAGCCGTTCAAATTAAGGATCGGCAAGGCTTCGCGCCGCGACCGGCATACCCGCCCGCTTGCGGCAACGCGACATCTTTGCGCGCCCGGCGTGGACCCGCTAAGACTGTCGCCAAACTTGGCTTCCTGCCAAGGCAATGGCGACGGACATTCACTGATGATGCGTTCAATCCTGGTCGGCATTCTCGTCCTGATGGCGGCGGGTATCGGCTGGCTGACATTCGACTGGTACCGGGGCCATTATGGCGGCGAGCCCTTCGGCGCGCCCTTCACGCTGGTCGACCAGAAAGGCGCGCCAATCACCGAGGCCGCCTTCAGGGGCCATCCGAGCGTCGTCTTCTTCGGCTTCACCCATTGCCCGGAAGTCTGCCCGACGACCCTGTTCGAGCTGGCTGGCTGGCTGAAGACGATGGGCGACAGCGGCAAGAACCTCAACGCCTATTTCGTCACCGTCGATCCGGAGCGCGACACGCCGGAGACGATGAACACCTATGTCAGCAACTTCTCCGACCGCATCACCGGCATCACCGGCGATCCGGACAAGGTGCATGCCATGGCCAAGGCCTTCGGCATCTACTGGAAGAAGGTCGACACCGGCGACGGCGACTACACGATGGACCACACGGCTTCGGTGCTGCTGCTCAACGCCAAGGGCGATTTCGCCGGCACCATCGCCTATGGCGAGAATGCCGACACCGCTATCGCCAAGCTGAAGCGGCTGGCTGCCGGTGGGCAAACATGATGGGCCAGACCCGGCTCCATCTCACAGCCAACAAGGTCGAGGCCGACCGCATCTTCGCGGCGCTGGACGCCGCCTTCGAGGATGACGGCCTGCCGATCGCCGTGCGGGAACTCGACGAGGAAAAAGACATCCACGAAGTGTCGCTCTATGCCGATGGCGACGTCGATCCCGTCGAAGCGCGGGTCAAGGATCTCCTCGCCGGTCTCGGCCTGCCGAAGCCCGTCGAGCGCGAGGTCCTTCCCGACGTGGACTGGGTGTCGCGCTCGCTGGAAGGCTTGAAGCCGGTGCGCGCCGGCCGCTTCCTTGTCCACGGCTCGCACGACCGCGCCAAGCGCCACGCCGGCGACCTCGCCATCGAGATCGAAGCCGGCCTTGCCTTCGGCACCGGCCACCACGGCACGACCGCCGGCTGCCTCGAAATGCTGGAGGACGTGGTGCTGCGCGAGCGGCCGCGCAACGCGCTCGACCTCGGCACTGGCAGCGCGGTGCTCGCCATCGCGCTCGCCAAGCTCGCGCATGTCCCGGTGCTGGCGACCGACATCGATCCGGTCGCCGTCCGGGTCGCCGCGGCCAATGCCCGCCTCAACCATGTCAAGGCGCTGGTCGAGACGGTGACGGCGCCCGGCTTCCACAATCCGATCTTCGCCAGGCGCGCGCCTTTCGACCTCATCGTCGCCAACATCCTGGCCCGACCGCTGATGCGGCTGGCGCCGGAGATGGCCAAGCATATCAGGCTCGGCGGTTCGCTGGTGCTCTCCGGCATCCTCGACCGGCAGCGCGACGCGGTGATCTCGGCCTATGTCGGCCAGAGCTTTCGGCACGTCCGCACGCTGCACCGCGAAGGCTGGGTGACCATCCATCTCAAGCGTTGAGACCGGCAAGATCCGTCCGATCTGGCCCTGCCGAAATCGATTCCGGTTTCCAGGGCCATGCGCTACGGTCGCGATAAGCCATTTCGAGGGAGATGCCCACAATGTTCCAGACCTTTGATTCCGCTGGCGATCCGGCCGTCGGCAAGCCGCGCGTGGCGCTGCAGCGGCAATGGCTGGCCGAGAACGGCCTCGACGGCTTCATGGTCCCCCGCGCCGACGAGCATCAGGGCGAATATGTCGCCGACCGCTCGGCGCGACTGAAATGGCTGACCGGCTTTTCCGGTTCGGCCGGTGTCGCCATAATCCTGCGCGACCGCGCCTTCATCTTCGTCGACGGCCGCTACACGCTGCAGGTGCGCAACGAGGTCGACCTTTCGATCTTCACCATCGAAAGCCTCATCGACAATCCGCCGGCCGCCTGGATCAAGGACAATCTCGGCAAGGGCGCGAGGCTCGGCTTCGACCCCTGGCTGCACACGATCGGCGAGATCAAGGCGCTCAAGGCATCGGCCGAGCAGTCCGGCGCTATTCTGGTGCCGCTCGACAAGAATCCCATCGACATCATCTGGAAGGACCAGCCGGAGCCGCCGCGCGCGCCTGTCGAGATCCATCCGCAAAACCTTGCCGGCGAGCTCGCCAAGGACAAGCTGGCTCGGCTGGCGGGCGCGATCGAGAAAGACGGCGCCACCCATGCGGTGCTGACGGATCCCTCTTCCATGGCCTGGGCCTTCAACATCCGTGGCGGCGACGTGCCGCATACGCCGCTGGCACTCGGCTTCGCCATCCTGGCCGCCGACGGCAAGCATCAGATCTTCATGGACCAGCGTAAATTCCCGCGCCAGGTCGCGGCCTACCTCACGCAGTTGGCTGACCTGCACGATCCAGGCGAATTCGAAGCCGCGATCATCGAGCTCGCCAAGGGCGGCGCGAAAATCGCGCTCGATCCCGTGCTGGCGGCGGACAAGCTGAGGATGCTGGTCGAGGACAATGGCGGCACCGTCGTGTTGGCCGCCGACCCGGCGCGCATACCGCGTGCCACCAAGAACCAGGCCGAGATCGCCGGCAGCCGCGCCGCGCATCGCCGCGACGGCGCCGCGGTCGCCAAGCTGCTCTGCTGGCTGGATCGCCAGAAGCCCGGCTCGCTGGACGAGATCGCCGTCGTCACCAAGCTCGAGGAAGTGCGCCGCCAGACCGGCGAGGAAACGCAGATGCCGCTGCGCGACGTCTCCTTCGACACGATTTCCGGCGCCGGCCCGAACGGCGCGATCATGCACTACCGCGTCTCGCGTGCCACCAGCCGCAAGCTTGAAAGCGGCGAGCTGTTCCTGCTCGATTCCGGCGGCCAGTATCAGGACGGCACCACCGACATCACCCGCACCGTGCCGATCGGCCAACCGACCGAGGAGATGCGCGAACGCTTCACCCTCGTGCTGAAGGGTATGATTGGCATCTCGACACTGCGTTTCCCCGCCGGCACCCGCGGCTCGGAAATCGACGCCGTCGCGCGCATGGCGCTGTGGAAGCATGGCTGCGACTTCGCCCATGGCACCGGCCACGGCGTCGGCTCCTACCTTGCAGTGCATGAAGGGCCGCAGCGCATCGCCCGCACCGGCTCGGAAAAACTGCTCGCCGGCATGATGCTGTCCAACGAGCCGGGCTATTACAAGGAAGGCGCCTACGGCATCCGCATCGAGAACCTGATCCTGGTGACCCCTGCCGAACAGATCGAAGGCGGCGACACCGCCATGCACGGCTTCGAGACGCTGACCCTGGCGCCGATCGACAAGCGGCTCATCCGCACCGATCTGCTGCACCGCGACGAGCTGCAATGGCTCGACCGCTATCACGCCCGGGTTCTGGCCGAGATCGGCCCGATGGTCGACGGCGAAACGCTGGCCTGGCTGGAAAAAGCCACCGCCCCACTGCCGCACGACGCGAAGATTTGAGAACAGCCTCTTTCTCTCCCGTTCACCGGGAGAAATGCCCGGTTCACCCTCCGTAGCTGCAGCGTCGCTGCTGGGAGGACGCGCAGGCAGTGACGGCAGCGCCAACCATTCAGGATGGAAAGCTAACCCATAAACTGCCTTGCCAGGATCAACACCGCCGCGCCGGCCAAAAACATCGCCATCAGCCCGCCGCGCAGCGATACCAGCACGGTGACGATCAGCGCCGCCCATTCGGCCGGTCCGGCATGCAGCAGCTCCGGCGCGACGAGCGTCGTCAGCACCGCCGCCGGCACGGCGTTGAGCCCGGCCTCGACGCGCGGATGGATGGTCTCGAAGCGCGAGATGACGAGATGGCCGCCGACACGCGTGAGATAGGTGGCGACGGCGCCTGCGAGGATGATCCAGAAGGTCGTGCTCATGGCCGCTTGCCCACGCCGCTATGGTGTGGCGGCAGGATCACCGCCAGAAGGACGCCGGCGACCGCGCCGATCGAGACATGCCAGGGCGAGCCGACGGTTCTGTAGGCGATGATCGAGGCGACGGCGCTGGCGGCGACGACGGGCGCCCAAAGCGGGCGCTTGCGGAAGCCGAGCACAAGGCCGAGGAAATAGATCGGCAACAGGAAATCGATGCCCAGCGCCTGCGTATCCGGGATCATCTTGCCGAACACAGCACCCAAGCCGCTTTCGATCACCCAGAACACGTAGACCGGCAGGCCGAGACCCAGATACCAGACGAAACCGACGGGACGGCCGGACTCGGCCCTTGCCTCGGCGATGGCATATTGCGGGTCGGTCAGGATGAAGTAGCCGAGCGCCTGCTGCAGCACGGGCCAATGCGCGATACGCCTGCCGATGCCGGCCGAATAGAGCACATGGCGGAAATTCACCGCGAAGATCGACAGCACGATCAGCCAGGGCGCGACGTGCTGGCCGAACAGCTCGATGCCGACCATCTGGCTGGCGCCGCCATAGATCGTGGCGCTCATCAGAAAAGCTTCGAGCACGGAGAAACCATTATCGACGGCGATCGCGCCGAACAGGATCGCGAACGGCGCCGAGGCGACGACGACCGGCATCGACAATCGCACGCCGTCCCAGAAATCGCCGCCAGTCCTGCCCCTGGAGATTGCTTCCGCCGCCATCAGCCGCTCCTTAAGCATGTCGCCCAGAAGTGCGCAGCGGTTCTGGGACAACGTCATGCATCAACCAAAGACTTGAAGCGCGTCGCCTGAATCCGCTCGACGAGACGCGCTTTAAGAGCGGCCTCATTTAGGGAGCGTCGCCTTGCTTGTCACACCAATTCGCTTGACCCGGCGATCAGCGGAACTGATCGCCGGGTTGCCAATCGCCGGAAATTCCTGAGCGTTCAGCTGACGAAATAGCGCTGCCATTCGAAGTCGGTGATGTGCGAGGCTTGCCAGGCATCGAACGCCGCCTGCTCGGCGCGGCGGCTCTCGGCGTAATTGTCGCGGAATGCCTCGCCGAAAGCTTCGGCGCAGAAGTCGGATGCGGCGAAGGCTTCGATAGAAGCGTTAAGCGTGCGCGGCAGCCTCGGCTTGTCGAGATTGGCCAGATTGGATGTCACCGGCGCCTCGAGCGGCAGGTCCTTTTCGATGCCTTCGCAGCCCGCCGCCAGGATCGCGGCGATCGACAGGTAAGGATTGACGTCGGCGCCCGGCGCGCGGTGCTCGAGCCGGCAGGCTGCGTCGTTCGGCGTGGTGATGGCGCGGATGGGCGCGGTGCGGTTTTCGAAACCCCAGGCGACGTCTTCCGGCGACCACGCGCCGCGGTCGAAGCGGCGATAGGAATTGACGGTCGGCCGGAAGAAGATATGCGTCTCCTGCATGCGGTTGAGCACGCCGGCGAGGAATTTTTCGGCGACCGGCGTCAAGCGGTTGGGGCCGGCCGCGAAGGCCGGCTTGCCGTCCCGCCACAGGCTGACATGGTGGTGCGCGCCGCAGGCGCTTTCCTTGCCCGGTGGCTGGAAGCGCGTCATGAAAGTCGCGACCAGCCCGCGCTCGGCGCAAAGCTCGCGCAGATGCAGCTTGGCCCGCATCGCCGCGTCCGCCGCTTCCAGCGCGCTCGTCGGCGTCAGCGCATATTCATACATGCCGTAGCCATATTCGGTGACCAGCGAAGCGACGCCGATGCCGATGCTTTTCATGCGCGTGATGAACTCGGCGGCGAAATCCTGGTAGTCGCCGCTGCGCACCAGGTCGTAGTTGATCAGCGAATGGCCCCACGGCTTCAGCTCGCGGTAGCGGCCGGCGCGCATCAGGTCGTGGTCGGCGTGGAAAATGCCGAACTCGTATTCGAGCGCGAATTTCGGCTCGTAGCCGAGCGCTCGCGCACGCTCCTCGACGCGGGCCAGAACGCCGCGCGGATCATAGGGGCAGGCGGAGCCGTCGAGCATGTAGGAGCGCGTGATGGCGGAAGCGAATTTCGGTTTCCAGCCATGCTGCACCACCGTGTCCGGATCGATGAGCCCCTTTATGTTTGGAAAGCCGTTCTCCTCATTTGCGCTCGGCGAGGCGAAGGCGACGTCGCCCATCGGCTGGCCGTCGCCATGGGTGACGCAATAGAGGATGGCGTTGATCGACTCGCCATAGGTCGAAAGCTTCAGCGGCGCGATCTTGGACCGCACGACGCCTGACGTGTCGACCGTATGCACCTCGACGAACTCGACGCCGCGCGACGCGAGCTCGGCCTGCAGCGCTTCGAGCTTCGGCGCATACGCCGCCACCCTGTCCTCAAATTCCACGTTCAACCCTCCACCAGGAAATGACGACGCTATTTGGCGCTGCGCCGGAAAAGAAGCGACAGCAGCTCGTCGAGCTCGTGCCGCCCGCTGATGCCGCTTGGCCGGAATGCCATGCAAAACACGATGACCACGCCGAGCGCCACGCCCGAGAGCCCGAGCAACTGCGGCATTTGGATGCCCGCGACGGTCACGCCGGACTCGATGCTGCGGATGAATTCCAGCCCGATCGAAAGCACGATGACGCCGGTCACCGCCCCGGTCACCGTCGCCATGCCGCCGAGGATCAGCATCGCCAGCGTATTGAAGATCATCTGGAAATAGAACAGCTTCGGGCTGATCGTGCCGGCGAAATAGGCGTAGAGCACGCCGGCGAGCCCGCAGATCAGCGCCGACAGCACCCATGACATCAGCCGCAGCTTTTTCGCGTCGATCCCGAGCGCGGCCGCTGCCTGCGGGCTTTGCGCGCTGGCTCGCAGCTGCAGGCCCCAGCGGCTGTCCTTGAACAGCCGCGCCGCCACGATCGCCACCACCGCGAAGACCAGCATCCACGGCAGGCCGACGACTTTCGGAATGCCGAAGAAGGCCTGGTTGCCTTTGAACAGGTCGGTCCAGTTGAGGAACACCGAGTGGACGATGATCAGCAGCGCCAGGCTGACGATGGTCGCCGCGACTCCCGACAGCCGGCTGATCACCTTGCCGCTGACCAGCGCCACGATGCCGACGACCAAGAGCGCGATGAGCGCCGACGAAACCGGATCGAGCTCCAGCGTCGCAAAGCCGAACGGCGCGTTGGGGATCGACAGCTTCTTCATGGCAAGCGGCGTCGACAGGATGGCGACGCCATAGGCGCCGAGCCCGACAAAGGCGCTGTGGCCGAGATTGGCGATGTTGGAATTGCCCATGAACACCTGCAGCCCAACCACCACGATCAGGTTCACGAAGGCGCCGAGCGCCAGGAAGGTGTAGTAGGTCGGCGCGAAATTCAGCACCAGGAGGCCGATCGCCAGCACCGGCATTGCCGTCACCAGCCCGCCGATCAGCGAGCGGAAGACCGCGTTGCCGGGCTGCGCGGCGGCGGCCGGCACCGCCATTTGTTCGACGGCCTGCGAGAGTTCGGAGCCAGCCACGTCAGATCTCCTTATCGCCGAGTTCGACGCGCTGGCCGAGCAGGCCCTCCGGGCGGTAGACAAGCAGCGCGACGATGATGGCGTAGGTAAGCGCGTCCCTGAAGCCCGCATATTCCTGCGGCAGGGCGACGAGCAGACCGACTTCGATGAAGCCGAGCAGCATGCCGCCCACCGCCGCGCCCGGCAGCGAGCCGAAGCCGCCGATGACGCAGGCGACGAAGGCCTTCAGCACCAGGCCGAAGCCGAGGTCGGGCGAGACGCTGCCGCGCCGCGCCAGGATGAAGACGGCGGCGATGCCTGCCAGCGCGCCTGAAATCGCGAAGGCTGTGGCGATCACCCGGTTTGCCTTGATCCCCATCAGCCGCACCGTGGCGAAATCGCGCGAAGCGGCGCGGATGGCGAGGCCGAGCGTCGAGCGGTTGAGGAAGAGCACCAGGGCAAGGATCGTCAGGCCCGAGACGATCAGTTCCATCACCTGCAGCGACGACACGGCGAAGGGACCGAAGAACCACATCTGATTCAGGCCGTTGAGGATCGAGACCGACTGCGGCTTGGGCGAGATCAAGAGCATGAAAAGGTTCTGCACCACGATCGACACGCCGAACGCGGTGAGCAGCCCGGTCGTGGTCGGCGCGTAGCGCACCGGACGGAAGGCGACGCGCTCGAACACGACCGCCGCCAGCGCCGCCATGCCGACGGCAAGCAGCACCGCCACGAAGGGCGAGGTCAGCCCGAGTGCCGCGGCCAGGAACACGCTGTAGGCCGAGACGCCGATGATCTCGCCATGCGCGAAATTCACCAGGCCCATGATCGAGAAGACGACGGCCAACCCCAGCGCCACCAGCGAATATTCCGCCCCAAAGGCGAGCGCATTGAGAAGCTGCTGCAGAACGTAGTCCATGTCGCCGCCTACCCGCCGATATAGAGGTTGAACAGGCCGTGCTCGTCGGCGAGCCTGGCCGGCGGTCCGTCATAGCGCAGCGTGCCCGAGCTCACGACATAGACGCGGTCGGCGAAGCGCAGCGCCTGCCTCGCGTTCTGTTCGACCACCAGCAGCGTCAGCCCTTGCGCCTTTAGCTCGCCGATGAAATCGAAGATGCGCGCCACGATCTTCGGCGCGAGTCCCAGCGACGGCTCGTCGAGCAAAAGCAGCTTCGGCCGCGACATGAGCGACCTGGCGATGGCGAGCATCTGCTGCTCGCCGCCCGAAAGCGTGCCGGCCGCCTGGCCGTAGCGTTCGGAAAGCACCGGGAACAGCGCCAGGTACCGCTCGATGTCCTGGCGCACACCAGCGGGGTCGCGCCTCGTCGCGGCCCCCAGCCGCAGGTTCTCGCCGACGCTCAGGTTGGCAAAGATGTGCCGGCCTTCCGGCGTCGAGGTCAGTCCGGCGCGGATGCGGTCCTCGGTGCGGACATGCGAGATGTCCTTGCCGTCGAGGACGATGCGGCCCGAAGCCGGCGTGACCAGGCCTGTCAGCGCGTTGATGGTCGAGCTCTTGCCGGCGCCGTTGGGCCCGAGCAGGGCGACAAGTTCGCCCTGCCCGACCTCGAGCGACAGTTCGCGCACCGCCGTGACGGCGCCGTAGCGCACGACGAGCTTCTCGACCTTCAGCACGTGTCCCGGCCCTGCCTAGTTCAGCGCCGGAACGAAGGTCGGCGGCGCGTCGGTGATCAGCACCCGCTTGCCGTCTGCAAAGCCCATTACCGGAACGGCCTTGACCGGATAGCCCTTCTTCTCGGCAAAGGAGATCGTCGGCGCCGTCGTGCCCGGATAGCCGCCCGGCGCGCGGATCGCCTCGCGCAGGGCCGCGGGGTCGACGGTGCCGGCTTTCTTCGCCGCTTCATAGCTGATCTGCACCATGTCGGCGCCGAGCGCGTCGAAGATGCCGTTGATCTTGTAGCCGTCGGCCTTGCATTGCGCGAGGAACTTGTCGATCGGACCATCGACGCCGGTCGCGCCATGGGTCGCGAACATGACCTTTTCCAGTGACTTCGGATCGCCGACGGTGCCTTCCAGGGACTTGTCGTCGAAGGCGTCGCAGCCAGCCACCCAGCCCTCATAGCCGTTGGCGCGCAGTTGCCGGATCAGGATGCCGACATCCGGCAGCACGGCGCAGATATGGATGGCGTCCGGCTTCTGTGGCAGCGCCTTGATGCTGGCGATCTGCGGCGACCAGTCGGTGGTGCCATAGGAATAGTTGAACTTGCCGACAACCTTGCCGCCGAGATGCTCGAACACCTCGCCGAACCACTCCGGCAGTTTCTCCGAGTAGGAACCGGCATCGGGCGACACCATCAGTGCGACGGTCCGCGCGCCCTTGCCGTAAAGCGCGTTGGCGGTGGCCGAGGCGTTGATCGGATCGGGCACGGCGCCGGCGATGAAATTGTCGAGGCCGGCCTGCTGCATCTCGAGCTGCGTGTTCGGCGCCGAGAACACTGTGGCGCCGTAAGGCTGAGCGGTCTGCGCCATCGGGATCAGCGCATCGGGAAACGGCACGCCGGTGATGATCTGCGCGCCGGCATCGAGAAATTTCTGGCCGAGCGAGACCGAAAGCTGCGGGTCGGAGCGGTTGTCCTCGATCATCAGCTCGACCTTGGGATCGTTCGCGCCCGCCGCCTTGTTCAGTCTGTCGGCCATGCAGCGGGCGCCCTCGGCCTCGCTATAGGGCGCGTAGGCGCCGGTCATGGCGACCGCAAGCCCGATCTTCAGATCGGCAGCACCCGCGTGCCCTGCCTGCAACAGCCCGGCGGTCAGCACCGCCGCTCCCAGCAAAATCTTTTCCATTCTACCCCTCCTCCTCTCATGTGGTTGTTTCTTCGCAGCCGTCAGGCCGTCTCCGACTGCCCGACATAGACCTCGATTACGCGCGGATCGCGCCACACTTCTTCCGTCTCGCCCGAAGCGATCACCTGCCCCTGGTCCATCACGCAAAGCCGGTCGCAGAGCCGGTTGATGAAGCGCAGGTCGTGGTCGATGACGATGGTCGCGCAGCCAACGTCGCGGCGGATGCCTTCGATCGCGACCGCCAGCGTCTCCGACTCGGCCTCGTTGAGGCCGGCCGCCGGTTCGTCGAGCAACAAGAGCGACGGCCCCAGCGCCAGCGCGCGGGCGATCTCGAGCCGGCGCTGGCTGCCATAGGGCAGCGTGCCGGCCGGGCTGTCGGCGAAGCCCGCCAGCTCGTATTGCAGCAGCAGCTGGTCGACGCCGATCCGAGCGGCGGCGTCGGGACGCACGGCGCGGCAGGTGATATGTGCGACCTCGACGTTCTGGCGTACAGTCAAATCCTTGAACAGCCTGATGGTCTGGAAGGTGCGGCCGACCCCTGCCCGCGCGCAATGCTCCGGGCCTCGCCCGGTGATCTCCTCGCCCGCCAGGCGCACACTGCCGCTGTCCGGCTTGAGCACGCCCGAGATGGCGTTGACGAGCGTCGATTTGCCGGCGCCGTTCGGACCGATGAGGCCGAGGATCTCGCCGGCCTCGCAGGTCAGCGAGGCGTTGCGCAGAGCCTGCACGCCGCCGAATGTCTTGCTGACCGCCTCAACCGACAGCATCGGTCATCTCTCCCATTGCCGGCCGCTGGCTGTTCTCCTGTCGGCCGTCAAAAGGATGCTAGCCCTCTGACTTTTCCAGAACAAGCAATTTTTTCCATTTTAGAAAAGTTCTTGAACGGAAAGGCCTCGGCCCGCCGCTCAGCCGCCTGCTCGCGGCGGCAGCCCGTCGCGCGGCACGGTGTTCGACATCAGCATGATGACGGGCTCGTCGCCGAGCGCGACATAGGCGTGCTGCATCTCGCCGTCGAACAGGATGCTGTCGCCGGGCTGCAGCACAGTCGGGTCGTAGTGAAGCGTATGCAGTTGCAGGCTGCCGCTCAGCACATGGATAAACTCCTCGCCCGAATGGCTGCGCCAGCCGCCGTTTTCCTCGAAGCTTCTGGCGTGCAGCGTGACGCGCCAGAAAATATTGGTCTTGTCGCGGAAATCGCTGCACAAGACCTCGAATTCCATCGCGTTGCCTTCATGCAGGATGCCGCTGCCGGCGCGCGTGATCGAACGGCGCGCCTGCGGTCCGGGCTTCGGGCTGAACAGGAACGAGGCCACCGGCACGTGCAGCACCCCGGCAATCATCAGCGCGATGTCGACGGTCAGCCTGGCCTTGCCGTTCTCCAGCTTCGACAGCTGCGAAACGGAGAGGCCGGAGCGCTCGCTCAGATCGCGCAAGGTGATGTTCTGGTGCTTGCGCGCGTCGCGGATCTTGCTGCCCACATTGCCTTGCATCGTCCACGCCCTTGGCTGTCGTGTTTCCAATTCGACAAGCTCTAGCGTTCCGCTATTTGAGCGTCCAGCCTTTAGACGGCTACGGCTGATTGCGGCCATAGCGACATCGCGACGGTGGAAAAGGCATTTTCGAGAAGGCGGCTGATGCGTTCGAAAGTCTCCGGATCGGCAAGCAGGTCGTTGCGCACCTCGAGGTAGAGGCAGGGCCGACCCTGCTGCAGTCCATGCCGGTTTAGTGTGTAGCCGACGGCCTGGCGCCAGTCGTAAGGTTCGTTGTCGCCGATCCCGAAGCCTGCTTCCGCGCCCTGGGTCCCGAGCGTTTTCAGCACCGAATTGACGAAGGGCGACTGTTCCCGCCACAGCACACCGATATCGACATTGCGCTTCACCCCGCCCATCACCGGCGTGAAGGAGTGCACCGAGATCAGCGCCCGGCAGCCTGCGGCGGCATCGATGATCGCCCGCTCAACCGGCGCCCAGGCGACGAGCTTGCGCAGCCTCGCATCCGCGGCATCGACCGCCAGATTGCCCGGCACCGGGATGCCGCCGAGATCCGGCCGCATGAAATCCCACTCATCCGCGGGCCGGTTGTAGTCGAGGAACAGCCGCGAATAGCGCGCGATCACGGCCGGTGCCCGCAGCGTTTGCGAGAGCCTCCGCGTCAGCGCATCGACGCCGATGTCGACCGCGAAATGCGTGTCGAGATAGGGCCCTGCCAGGCCAAGATCGCGCCATAGCGCCGGCACGGCGTTGCCGGCATGCTCGGCGATCAAAAGATAAGGGTTGGCCGCTTCCGGCAGCAACCGTTCCACGCCGGCGGCGGCAAGCGCCGCTACGGCCGCATCGCCAAGCTTTTCAAGGTCCCGCACGGCCGGATGCCGTTGGCGATCAGGCGATGATGGAGCGGACATGGTACGCCTTCGCCGCCGTCGCCTCGATAAGGCCGGCACGTCCGTTGGTGCGCCCGAGACCGGAATTCTTGATGCCGCCCCAGGGCAGGTAAAGGTCGGCATGGTCGCAGCGGTTGAGATAGACCGTGCCGGCCTCGACCTCATCGAGCAACGCCACGCCGCGCTCGACGTCGCGCGTCCAGATCGAGGCGCTGAGACCGTAGTCGCTGTCGTTCATCAATCGTATCGCTTCGTCATCGCCGCTGACCGCCTGGACGCAGGCCACCGGCCCGAACAGCTCGTCGCGCATGATTTGCATGCCATGATCGACGCCGGTCAGCACCTCGGGCGCGACATAGGCGGTCCCGAGGCTTGCCGCCTTGAGCGCGCCATCCTGCGGCATCAGGCGCTTCGCCCCCGCCCGCACCGCGCTGTCGGTGAGGCCGCGAATGGTGTCGGCCGCAACCGCGCGCACCACCGGACCGACCATCGGCTTTTCGCCGATCGGATGGCCAATGCTCCATTTCGCCGTCTCGGCGACCAGCGCCTCGACGAAACGGTCGTGGATCGAGCAATCGACATAGATGCGCTCGACCGAGCAGCAGGACTGGCCGGCATTGGAATAGCTTCCCTCCGCGATCAGCGGGACCGCCGCTTCGAGGTCGGCGTCGGAGCGCACATAGGTCGGATCCTTGCCGCCGAGCTCGAGATGCACCTGGGTGAAGGTGCCGGCGGCGGCCGCATGCACGCGGCGGCCGCCGTTGACCGAGCCGATGAAATTGACGGCGTTGAAGACGCCGGACGCGATCAGCCGCTCGGCGTCAGGATGGTCGAGATGCAGGCTCTGGAACACACCTTCCGGCCCGCCGGCGGCGCGAAAAGCCTCCTCTGCAAGCTCCGCGATCAGCGGCGTCTGCGGCGAATGCTTGAAGATCACCACATTGCCCGCCGCAAGCGGCGAGGTGACCAGATAGCCGAGCATGGCTGTCGGGTAGTTCCAGGCGCAGATCGAAAGATGCAGGCCACCAGCAATCGGCTTGGCGTAGCGGCGGATGTTCTCATCCGACGGATAGGGCATGTCGGCCAGCGTCTCCGGCGCGGCGCCGGCAAGCAGTTCGCCGATCAGCGCCAGGCGCGGCGTCTCGTCGGCCTGCCAGAGCGGCCTGCCGATCTGCCACGCCACCGCCTCGGCGAGCGGGACGGCGCGCGCTTTCATCTCCTCGCCGAAGCGCAGAAGGATCGCCAGGCGCTCGGCCAGCGGCGTGCGTCGCCAGGTGGGCAGCGCCGCGCGAGCCCGGGCGACGGCCGCCTCGGTCGCCGCGCCGTCCGCATAGGCGCGCGTGGCGTAGATCGAGCCGTCGACAGGAGAGGTCACCGAAAAGGTCCGCGCGCCGGAATGCAGGTTCATGGTCTTGGAATCCACCCAAAAAGGAAAGTCCTCAATCACGGCACGATATCGCTATTTTCCATTTTGGCAAATTTTTTCGAATACGGCTTGATGGATTTTTTGTCCGCCCCTATTGTCCCGCCATTGCGCTAAGGCGCCGATAGAGATCGCGCCTTGGTGCGCCGATATGAGAGGGGTGACGGATGGTCGTCTTTGATTTCACCGGCAGGCATGCGGTCGTGGCCGGCGCCGGCGGCGGCATGGGCGAAGCCATTGCGCTTGCCCTGCTCGATGCAGGTGCCTCCGTCACCGCCATCGACGTCAAGGCGCGTCCGGCCTCGCTTGCCGGATATGACGATCGGCTGACCTTCGCCCGGGGCGACCTCACCGACGCCGCCTTCGTCGAACAGGTCATCGGCACCGCCGGCCGCGAGCGCGGCGGCATCGACTATCTGGCCAATGTCGCCGGCGTGCTGTGGTTCGGCCGCGACAAGTCAGCGCTGGATATGGACCTCGGCGTCTGGGACGACGTCTTCAACATCAACCTGAAATCCTTCGTGCACACCGCGCGCGCGGTCGTTCCCCATATGCGGGCCGGCGGACGCGGCGGCGCCATGGTGCATTTCTCGACCATCCAGTGGTATCGCGGCGACCCGAACCCGCAGGACGCCTATCAGGCGTCGAAGGCCGGCGTGTGCGCGCTGTCCAAGTCGCTTGCCATGCAGCTTGCCGGCGAGCGCATCCGCTCGAACGCGATCTGCCCCGGCATGGCGCTGACGCCGCTGCAGGCGCGCTGGGACACCGAGGAGAAGCGCGCCGCCGTGGCGAGCTACGCGCCGCTCGGCCGCATCGGCACGCCGCAGGACATGGCAAACGCCGCGCTGTTCCTGCTCTCGGACGCCGCGAGCTACATCACCGGCATCGAACTCGCCGTCGACGGCGGCCTGCTGATGCGGATGTAAGGCTTCGGCGGCAGCCGGACGACGGCATCAGGCCGCCACGGCCGTGCCCTGGATCGCCCTGCCCCAGTCGAGCAGCGGCCTGGCGCCAAGCGTGAAATCGACGAGATCGTCGACCAGCGCCGGCGAATGGATCGTCGCCGGATCGATGTCGTGCCGGACGACGAAATGCCGGTTGCGCACCGCCTGGGCGAGATCCTCGTCGCCGACATCCTCGAAACCGCGCGGCGCGCGCTTCAGGCGGTCTTCCGGATCGAGTGCCAGGCCGGCCTTCTCGAGCGACGAGACCATGCTGCGGAACGCGGCCGGCTTGGTCACGATCGCCTTGCGCATCGCCTGCAGCAGCTCGGGCGCCGGCTGCCACCAGGCCACACCGGCAAAGCAGCGCTCAAGCCCGATATGCACATAAAAGACCCCTTGCGACATCTTGCTGCCGTCGGGCGAGAGGATCGCCGACAGGTGTCGGTTGTAGGGCCGCTTGTCCTTTGCGAAGCGCACGTCGCGATTGATGCGGAACAGCGATTTCTTGCGGTCGCCGCGCAGACCGAGCTTGGCCGCCTCGAAACGCTCGCTGAGCGTCTCGACAAGATCGCAGAACGGCCCGTGCAGCTCGCTGTCGAACAGGTCGCGGTTTTCCTGGAACCATTCGCGGCTCTGGTGGAAGTCGAGCGCCTTGAAGAACGGAATGGCCTTCTGCCCAAAACCCTTGAACGCGCCAGTCATCAGCCGCCCCTGCCGATGCGCTGCAGCCAGGTATCCTCGTCGATCACCTCGATGCCGAGGTCGCTCGCAGTTTTCAGCTTCGAGCCGGCACCCGGACCCGCCACCACCAGGTCGGTCTTGGCGGAAACCGAGCCCGCAACCTTGGCGCCGAGCCGCTCCGCCATCGCCTTGGCTTCGGATCGCGTCATCTTTTCCAGCGAGCCGGTGAACACCACCGTCTTGCCGGAGACTTCGCTGCCGGCCGAGATTTCCATGACGTAGGGTTTCGGATGAACCTGCGCGAGCAACGCATCCAGCACATCGTCATTGCGCTCATTGCCGAAGAAGTCGCGCAACGCGTTGATCACCGTGTCGCCGATGCCGTTGATCGACGGGAACACGGTGTGCGGATCTTCCGCCTTTGCCGTCTCCTTGCCGACGCGGATCAATTCCTCGATGGTCGAGAACTGGCGGGCAAGCACGGCGGCCGTCGTCTCGCCGATATGGCGGATGCCGAGCGCGAAGATGAAACGGTCGAGCTCCGGTTCGCGGCGCGCGTCGATGGCTGAAAATAGCTTGTCGAGACCTTCATAGTTGCGCTCCTCGACGCTGCGCACATTCTTGCGCGCCTTGCCCGAGGCTTCCTCGCGCAGCCTCGCCTGCTCCTCGCGCCGCTCGGCCAGCGCCTTGGTGACGGCCGGGCGGCGATCCTTCAGCGTGAAGATGTCTGCGGCCGTCTTCACCAGCCCCGAATTGAAGAAGAGGTCGATGTTTTCCGCGCCGAGGCCCTCGATGTCGAGCGCGCCGCGCGACACGAAGTGGCGCAGCCTCTCCACGGCCTGCGCGGCGCAGATCAGCTCGCCCGTGCAGCGCCGCCGCGAATCCTCCTTGCCCGTCTTCTCGTTGATCTCGCGCGTCGCCGGCGAGCCGCAAACCGGGCAGGTATGCGGGAATTCATAAGGGACCGCGCCGGCCGGCCGCCTGTCGACGACGACGCTGACGATCTGCGGGATGACGTCCCCTGCCCGCTGGATCACCACCGTGTCGCCGATGCGCACGTCGATACCGTCGCGGATCGGCTGGCCGTTGCTGTCGAAACCCTTGATGTAGTCTTCGTTGTGCAGCGTGACGTTCTCTACCACCACGCCGCCGACCGTGACCGGCGCCAGCCGCGCCACGGGCGCCAGCGTGCCGGTGCGGCCGACCTGGATGTCGATCCTCTCGACCGTCGTCATCGCCTGCTCGGCCGGGAATTTGTGGGCCACCGCCCAGCGCGGCTCGCCGGTGACGAAACCCCAGCGGCGTTGCAGCTCCAGCTGGTCGACCTTGTAGACGACGCCGTCGATGTCGTAGCCCAACGAGGAGCGCTGCTCCTCGATGCGATGGTAGTGCGCGATGAGGTCGCCGATCGACTTCGCCCGCACCATCAGCGGGCTGACCTTGAACCCCCACTCGGCGAATTTCTGCACCGAATCGTACTGGGTGGGAGCCGGATCCGCCGTCGTATAGCCCCAGGCATAGGCGAAGAATTTCAGATTGCGGCTGGCGGTGACCGACGGGTCCTTCTGGCGGAGCGATCCGGCCGCTGTGTTGCGCGGATTGACGTAATCCTGGCCGCCGACCGCCGCCGAGCGCTGCTTCAGCGCCTCGAATTCGGCATAGGTCATGTAAACCTCGCCGCGGATTTCGATCGTCTCGGGCCAGCCCGATCCCTTCAGCATCTCCGGGATGTCGGCAATGGTTCTCAGATTGGCGGTTATATCCTCGCCGACCGTGCCGTCGCCGCGCGTCGCGCCCTGCACGAACACGCCGTTCTCGTAACGCAGCGAAGCCGACAGCCCGTCGATCTTCGGCTCTGCGGTGAAGGCGATGTCGAGGTCCTTGTCGCGATCGAAGAAACGCCGGCCGCGCTCGATGAAATCGGCAACGTCCTGATCGGTATAGGCCTTGGCGAGGCTGAGCATCGGCACGGCGTGGCGTACCTTGGCAAATCCTTCCGCCGGCGCGGCGCCAACCCGTAGCGACGGCGAATCCTCACGTATCAAGCCAGGAAAATGCTCTTCAAGAGCGAGGTTGCGCCGCCGCAGCGCGTCATATTCGGCATCGGTGATCGTCGGCGCATCCTCGGCATGATAGCGCCGGTCATGCTCGGCGATCTCTGCCGCCAGCCGCTTCAGCTCCTCCGCGGCCTCGCCTTCGGTCAGCGATTCGACTGATTTTTCCGACATGAAACGCGGTCCTCGAATTTTGGCTGGCCACTATAAATCAGGATTCGCTGCGAGGGAGTCGGGTTGCGAAGAAATCGTTGCTGAACAGCGGGATGCAGCCATCTGCTGACTCAGCCTGCCAGCGTCCAGAAATCTTAAGCCGCCGC
Organism: Mesorhizobium sp. B2-4-6; assembly: GCF_006442775.1. NCBI lineage: Bacteria > Pseudomonadati > Pseudomonadota > Alphaproteobacteria > Hyphomicrobiales > Phyllobacteriaceae > Mesorhizobium > Mesorhizobium sp. B2-4-6. Next base: position 999,653 of record NZ_VFVI01000001.1, on the reverse strand, counting down.
GGTATTCTCGCGCAGCAACCGCTCCGCAGCCGCGCGGGCCTCATCGGTGATGGTGGCGCCGGCCAGCATGCGCGCGATTTCCTCCTGGCGCGCTGCGCGATTCATTTCGGTAATGCCGGTGGCCACACGCTCCTTGCCGCCGGATTTCGAGATCAGGAAATGCGTGGCCGCGCGTGCCGCGACCTGCGGCGCATGCGTGACGGAAAGCACCTGCACCCGCTTCGACAATCGCGCCAGCCGCTGGCCGATGGCGTCGGCCACCGCGCCGCCAACGCCGGTATCGATCTCATCGAACACGAGGGTCGGCGCCGAGCCGCGATCGGCCAGCGCCACCTTCAGTGCCAAAAGGAAGCGCGAGAGCTCGCCGCCGGAAGCGACCTTCATCATCGGTCCCGGCCGGGTGCCCGGATTGGTGCGCACCCAGAATTCGACCTGGTCGATGCCTTCTTCCATGCGGCTTTCGGCATCGCTTCCCATCTCGACGATGAACTCGGCCCGTTCGAGCTTGAGCGCCGGCAGTTCCGCCATCACCGCCTTGGTCAGGCCCGCCGCCGCCGCATGGCGCAGCGATGAAAGCTGCGCCGCGGAAATATCGTAGGCCTCGCGCGCCGCGGCGGCCTGCTTGGCCAGCGCGTGCAGCCGTTCCTCGCCGGCATCGAGGTCGGCAAGATCGGCCACCATCGTGTCGCGCAGTTGCGCCAGATCGTCGACCGCGACACTATGCTTGCGAGAGGCGGCGCGTAGCGCAAACAGACGCTCTTCCGCCTTCTCCAGACGCTGCGGATCATATTCGGTGGCGCGAAGCGCTGCTTCCACGCCAGACTGCGCGGCGTCGAGCGAGAGCATCGCTTCATCGAGCGATTTGACCACATCGTCGAGCAAGCCGGGCGCTTCGCTGGACTTGCGCTGCAGCCGCCGCAACAGGCTGGCGAGCTGCGGCAAGGGCGAGGACGGCCCCGACAGCACATCCTGCGCATCATGGATTTCGCCGGCGATCTTTTCGACGCGCATCATCGTCGCGCGCAATTCCGCAAGCTCTGTTTCCTCGCCTGGCTGCGGGTCGAGCTTTGCGAGCTCGGCGACGGAAGCGCGCAGATAATCGGCCTCGCGCGCCGCCGCCTCGACCTTGGCGCGATGCCGCGAAAGCTCCTGCTCGCAGTTTCGCCAGTACCGCCAGGCTTCGCCCGTGCCGCGCACGGCGCCCAGATGGCCGCCGAAACTGTCCAGCAATTCGCGATGCGCGCCGGGATCGACCAGAGCCCGCTCGTCATGCTGGCCGTGGATCTCGACCAGCGCGCGGCCGACATCGCGCATCAGGGTGACGCTGGAGGGCTGGTCGTTGACGAAGACGCGGGTGCGGCCATCGGCCGTCTGCACGCGGCGCAGGATGATGTCGCCATCGTCCTCGATGTCGTTTCCGGCGAGCAACGCACGTGCCGGATGGTTGCGCGGCACGTCGAACACGGCGATGACCTGGCCTTGCGCGGCGCCATGGCGCACGAGCGAGGCATCGCCGCGCGAGCCAAGCGCCAGCGACAACGCATCGAGCAGGATGGATTTGCCGGCGCCGGTTTCGCCGGTCAGCACCGAAAGCCCAGGCAGGAAGTCGATGTCCAGCTTCTCGATCAGGACGATATCGCGGATCGACAGTCTGGACAGCATCGCAAGCTTCAGGCGCCGGTGATCAGCTTCCCGGCCTTGGAAATCCACGACCCGGCATTTTCGCGCGGTTCAAGCCCGTTGCTCTGCAGGAGCTTGTAGGAATCCTTGTACCACGAGCTGTCCGGATAGTTGTGGCCGAGCACCGCCGCAGCCGTCTGCGCTTCGGAGGTCAGGCCCATCGCATAGTAGGACTCGGTCAGGCGCGCGAGCGCCTCCTCGACATGGCGGGTGTTGGAATAGTTCTCGACCACGGTGCGGAAACGCTTCACTGCGGCGATGTATTCGCGGCGCTCGAGATAGTAGCGGCCGACCTGCATCTCCTTGCCGGCGAGCTGGTCGCTGGCAAAGCGGATCTTGTCCTTGGCGTCGCCGACATATTCCGAGTTCGGCCAGCGCGTCACCAGATCCTGCATCGTCTGGATGGTCTGGCGCGCTTCCTTCTGGTCCTGGGTGACGTCCTTGATCTGCCGATAGTAACAGAGGCCGATGATGTACTGCGCGTAAGCCGCGTCGTCGGTCGAGGGATAGAGGGTCAGGTAGCGCTTGGCCGAGCCGATCGCCTCGTCGTAATTGCCGGCCCGGTAGTCGGCGAAAGCGCCCATCACCATCGATTTGCGCGCGAATTCCGAATAGGGATGCTGGCGGTCGACCGCGTCGAACTTCTTGCTCGCCTCGTCGAGACGGCCGGCATTCATGTTGGCCAGGCCCTGGTTGTAGAGAACGTCGGCCGGTTCCGTCTGATCGACATAGGTCGCCAGGTTGACATCCTTCTCGGAGGACATGCAGGCCGACAGCACGAGCGCGGGAGCAATCACCGACAGCGCCAGCAAAACACCCCGACGCGGCGTTACCGATTGACCAACTCGCGAAAAAAACATGTTTGGATTCCGCCCCTTCGGCGTCGTTTCGGTCCGGGCCGAAGCCTTAAACCATTATCCCCTTGCCCGGCAACGCTATGTCCGGCCAATCGCACATTTTTGTGGCAAGCCCACGCTATGGCCAAAGCCGCGGATTTTAGCAGCCCTGTGATGCAGCCATGCAACACAAGCCTGACCACAAAGCCAGAAAACGGTTAAAAATCAGATCACCCAGGGTGCGTAGACCGGCCGGCTGACGGCGATCATCTCGGCGACGCGGCCGCGCTCGCGGCGCCTCGTTTCGACGATCTCGAAGGCCGTGTGGTCGGAAAGCAGCCGGCGTAGCGCCGAGGCGTTCATCCGGTGGCCGCCGCGATAGGAGCGGAAGCAGCCGATGAAGCGCGCGCCGGCCAGCGCCAGGTCGCCCATCGCATCGAGCGTCTTGTGGCGGGCGAATTCGTTGGGATAGCGCAGTCCGCCGACATTGATGACGCGGTTGTCGTCGCCGATGACCAGCGAGTTTTCCAGCGAGGAGCCAAGCGCGTAGCCGGCGGCCCAAAGCCTCTCGACGTCCTTCATGAAGCCGAAGGTCCGCGCCCGCGCGATGTCGCGGCGGAAGATGTCGGGATTGATGTCGGAAGCGAATTGCTGGCGGCCGATCGCCGGGCTCTCGAAATCGATCTCGACCTCGAATCGCGTGCCGTCATAGGGGCGGAACTCCGCCCAGGACGCGCCGGCTTCCACCCGCACCGGCTTGACGACGCGGATGTAGCGACGCTTCACCGCCAGCGGCTCGATGCCGGCCTGGTCGATGGCTTCGACGAAGGCCATGGCGCTGCCGTCGAAGATAGGGACTTCCGAACCGTCGATCTCGATGATGAGGTTGTCGATGCCAAGACCGAACACGGTGGCCATCAGATGCTCGACGGTGCCGATATGCTCGCCGGTCGGGTCGCCAAGCATGGTGCAGAGATCCGTGGCGCCGACTTCGGCGACCAGGGCGCGAAACTCTCGGGCTTCGCCGCCGTTCGAAAGATAGAAGACGATGCCCGTGTCGGCATCGGCCGGCAGGAAATGAACGGTGACGGGTTTGCCGCTATGAACGCCGATGCCAGCCAGCGTCGCGCGCGATTTCACTGTCGTCTGATAGTCGTGCAAGAGAAACCCCATACGCCCAAAATGCCTGCGTCCGCTCCATCGGCCTTGGGTATCTTGCAGCCAGTTGAATGGTCTGGCGCTCGCACAAGGCGGCAAAATAAGCAAGAGCATGCGGCTCTGGTATAATCGGCAGGCAGGGCTACTCCCCGAATCCCGGCAAACCGACTTTAGTCCGTGGCGAAGATAATGACCCGCTTTGGAGACTCCAAATCACGGTTTCTTACCCTGTGTAACTGCGAAACGGTGTCAGAAACAGCTCATAAAGCACTGTTTTTAATGCGCTTTATAAAAGCAACAGGCAGACGATCTCTCGTCTGCCTGTTAACAACCGTTATATATCGTTAACGATCGGCGGTTCGCCGCATCAACGATCGGCGGTTCGCCGCATCCTCAGTTGGCCTGGCGGCGCAGGAAAGCCGGGATTTCCAGCTGGTCGTCTTCCTGGACCGTGCGGGCCTGCGGCGTCAGCCGGCCCTGATCGTCGAGTTGGCCGCGACGCGGCGCGTAGAGCTGCGGATCCTGGCTGGCGAGACGGCGCATCTCCGGCGCGGCCTGGCGCAGCTTCGGCTCGCGCGGCTGCGCCGGCTGGAGCCGGGCCGGCTCTTCCTCGCGGCGGGTCAGGCCGTTGGTCAGCCGCTTGATCAGCCCCATCGGACCGCTGTTCTCATGGTCCGCCGGACGGGTCTTGGCTTCGACTTCAGCCCTTACCACCGGCGGAAAGTCCTCCACGCGCGGCATGCGCTGCGGGGCAGCGGCCATCGGCTGCGGCATCTCGCGCTGCGGCGCGGGCTGCTGCATGACCTGCTGCGGCACCACCGGCTGTGGTTGGGGCTGGGCCGGCGGAGCCTGGAAGATCTTGCTCTGCGGCCGGAAGTCGTCGACCGGCGCGGGACGCGGCTGCGCCATGGCGGCGGCGTTCGCCTCGGCAAGCTGGATCGCCTCGGCGACCGGATCGACCACGCGCGTCTCGTAGGCCTGCGGCTGGACCGGCGCGGGACGGATTTCAGCGGCCGGAGCCGCCGGGCGGGCGGCCGGCTTCTGCGGCGCGCGGATCGAGATCGGCGCGGCCGCGATTTCGGCCGCCGACTTGTCGATGCCGGTGGCGACGACCGACACGCGGATCACGCCTTCCAGTTCCTCGTCGAAGGTGGCGCCCAGGATGATGTTGGCTTCCTGGTCGACCTCCTCGCGGATGCGGGTCGCCGCCTCGTCGACTTCGAACAGGGTCAGGTCGCGGCCGCCGGTGATCGAGATCAGCAGGCCCTTGGCGCCCTTCATCGAGGTCTCGTCGAGCAGCGGATTGGCGATCGCGGCTTCCGCGGCGGCCATCGCGCGGCCCTCGCCCGAAGCCTCGCCAGTGCCCATCATCGCCTTGCCCATCTCGCGCATCACCGAACGGACGTCGGCGAAGTCGAGATTGATCAGGCCTTCCTTGACCATCAGGTCGGTGATGCAGGCGACGCCCGAATAGAGCACCTGGTCGGCCATGGCGAAGGCATCGGCGAAGGTGGTCTTGTCATTGGCCAGCCGGAACAGGTTCTGGTTGGGGATGACAATCAGGGTGTCGACGCATTTCTGCAGTTCCTCGATACCCAAGTCGGCCGTCTTCATGCGGCGCTGGCCTTCGAAATGGAACGGCTTGGTGACGACGCCGACGGTGAGGATGCCCTTCTCGCGCGCCGCGCGGGCAACGACCGGAGCAGCGCCCGTGCCGGTGCCGCCGCCCATGCCGGCAGTGACGAAGCACATATGGGTGTTGGAGAGATGATCGATGATCTCGTCGATGCACTCTTCCGCCGCCGCGCGGCCGACTTCCGGCTGCGAGCCGGCGCCGAGGCCTTCGGTGACATGCGCGCCGAGCTGGATCAGCCGCTCGGCCTTCGACATGGTCAACGCCTGCGCGTCGGTGTTGGCCACCACGAACTCGACGCCGCGCAGGCCGGCTGTGATCATGTTGTTCACGGCATTGCCGCCGCCGCCGCCGACACCGAACACGGTGATACGGGGCTTAAGCTCGGTGATGTCCGGCTTCTGCAGATTGATGGTCATTGTCTCCGTCCTTTGCCTTTCCCGCCGCCTCGCCGCTGCGGCCGCCTATGGGGCTGTCCCCGTCAAATTAAAAACTGTCTCTCAACCACTGACTCATGCGATGCAGTTTTCCACCCGTTCCGGTCATCCTGAAACCGGAAAGTCCTTTCGCCGAATGGCTCTCGAAGCTCGCCATCTGCGGATAGATCATCAGCCCGACCGGGGTCGAGTACGCCGGTCCCTTGGCCGCCTCAGGCAGGCCTGCGACGCCCAGCGGCCGGCCGATGCGCACGTTGCGCCCGAGGATACGGCGCGCCGCTTCCGGCAGGCCGGCGAGCTGGCTGGCGCCACCGGTGAGCACGACGCGCTTGCCGACGGCATTGCCATAGCCGGACTTGTTCAGCCGGTCGCGCAAAAGCTCCAGTGTCTCGTCGATGCGCGCGCGGATGATGCGCGTCATCACCGAGCGCGGAATCTGCAGCGGCACATCGCCTTCCTCGCCGATCGGCTGGATCGAGACGAGGTCGCGGTCGTCGGCGCTGCCGGGCAGCGCCGAGCCATGCATAACCTTCAGCCGCTCCGCGGCATCGAGCGAGGTCGACAGGCCCTTGGCCATGTCGAGCGTCACATGGTTGCCGCCGATGGCGATGGCGTCGCCATGGACGAACTTGCCTTCCGAGAACACCGAGATGGTCGTCGTGCCGCCGCCCATATCGATGCAAGCGGCGCCCATTTCGAGCTCGTCGTCGACCAGCGAGGCAAGCCCGCTGGCATAGGGCGTCGCCACCATGCGCTCGACCGACAGGTGCGAGCGGTTGATGCAAAGCTCGAGGTTGCGCATCGGCGCGGCATCGCCAGTCAAGACATGCATGTCGACGCCAAGCGCATCGCCCACCATGCCGCGCGGGTCGCGTATGCCGCGCTCGCCATCGAGCGAGAAACCGACGGGCAGCGAATGGATCACCTCGCGCTCGGCCCGCAGCGCCTGCTTGGCGCCGGCGGCTAGCACGCGCTTGATGTCGACGTCCTCGACCTGGTGACCGCCGAGATTGATCGTCGCCGAAAAGGCTTCGCTCTTCAGCCGGCCCGCCGTCATGTTGACGATGAGGGAATCGACCGTGAGCCCGGCCATGCGCTCGGCCGCGTCGACGGCAAGCCGGATGGCATGCTCGGCGCGATCGAGATCCACCACCACGCCGGACTTCACGCCTTGCGACTTCTGGTGACCGATGCCGATCACCTGGATGCGATGCGAACGCCCACGCAGAAGCTTGCCTTCCTCGTTCGGCTTGAGCTTCGCCACGACGCAGCAAACCTTGCTGGACCCGACATCGAGCACCGTGAGCGTGCCCGACCGGCGCGAAGAAGCGTCACCGCTGCCGCCAAGCCAGCTCATATCTTTCTCTCCGCCTTGCTGCGCTTGGCCAGGCTCTTCGGCTTTTCGCTGAGCGCGGCTTCGCGCTGCGTCGCCGCTTCCGGCGAGAGCTCCACGACCAGCCGGTCGGGGAGCCGCATGTCGACGGCCGCGATGTCGCGCGTCAGCAGCCCGTTATCATGGTCGATCTTGACGAGCTCGGCGATCGCCTGGTCCTCGCCGTCTTCCGGCAGCTTGATCGTGATGCCGTTCTCGAGCCTCAGGTCCCAGCGGCGCTCGCCGACACGGATGTAACCTTTGACCCGCGCCGCCAATGCGGGGTAGCGCTCGATCTTGGCGAGAAAGGCCGGCGCCATCGCCGGCGCGCCCGTGCCGATGATCAGCGGGAGCAGCGCCTGCCTGCCACCCGAGAACGGCGCTATCATCTCGCCCGATCGTTCGATGACCGAAACCGAATTGCCCTGCTGCCAGAGCGCGAAGGGCTCGCGTTCCTCGATGCGCACTTCAAGCGTATGCGGGTAGATTTTGCGTACCGCCGCCCCCTCTACCCAGGGCAGCGTCGCGATGCGCTCGCGAGCCGCTTCGGCATCGAAGCCGATCAGCGAGGTCCAGCCGTCGAGGCCGAGCCGGTCCAGCACATCGATCTCGGACGCCTGGCGATTGCCGACCACCTTGATCTGGTCGACGGCAAAACCGGTGCGAGCCGTGATGGCCTGCACGATGCTGTCGGTGTAGCCGCCAAGATAGGCGCCATAGGCGCTGCTGGATGCGATCAACGCGGCGGAAAGGATCGCCGCCGAAAAGCGCGGCGCCTCATACTCGCCGCCACACAGGCGCGCCAGCACGCGCATCGGCCGGCGGAGCTGACGCGGCAATACGAAACGGTCGAATGACAGCGGCATGCCGAACAGCGCGAAACCAGCCGCGCCACCGCCATTAACCTGTCCCCACCTCAACGCAGACACGAAGCGTCCTCCACCATCCAACTCAACAAATCGCCGAACGAATGTCCCGCTTGCGCGGCGATTTCAGGCACCAGAGACGTCGGCGTCATGCCCGGCTGAGTGTTGACCTCTAGCCAGACAACCTCGCCGTTTTCGGAGTGACGGTCGTCGTAACGAAAGTCCGATCGGGAAACGCCCCGGCAACCAATGGCAAGATGAGCCTTGAGGGCCAGTGTCTGTATTTTTTGGTAAATATTCGGTGAAATTTTAGCAGGGATTTCGTGTTTTGATCCGCCGGGAACGTATTTTGAATCGTAATCGTAGAAGGAATGCCCGGTCGGAATGATCTCGCAGACGCCGAGCGCCACGTCGCCCATCACCGCGCAGGTCAATTCGCGCCCATGGATGTAGCGCTCGACCATGACGGCCTCGCCATATTGCCATTCGGTCGAACCGATCACCTGAGGCGGATGCGACTGCCCCTCATGCACGATGACCACGCCGAAGCTCGATCCCTCATTGACCGGCTTGACCACATAAGGCGGCCTCATCGGATGCTTGTTCTGGACGGCGAAGCGATTGACCACCTTGGATTCCGCGACCGGAATGCCGGACGCCTTGGCAATCTTCTTGGCCTGCTCCTTGTTCATGGCCAGCGCCGAAGCAAGTACGCCCGAATGGGTGTAGGGAATTCCGAGATATTCGAGAATCCCCTGAATGGTGCCGTCCTCGCCGAACGGACCATGCAGCGCATTGAAGGCGACATCAGGCTTGAGCTCGGCAAGCACAGACCCGACATCGCGAGAAACATCGACACGGGTGACCTGATAGCCTTCATTCTCGAGCGCATCCGCACACGCCTTCCCCGAGGACAGAGACACGGGCCGCTCCGAGGAGAATCCACCCAGGAGGACAGCCACATGCTTGTTCTTCATTCCCGTCATCCCTCTCACGCCGGGTCTGCAACCGATATTCCCGCACCGCATTTCCAAACATTGAGTCCGAGTCTTCCGGCAGGTTGCCCCCCAGACGGAAAACGCGGATTCACGCGTCGAACGACTCAAATCAGGAAACGCTTTAGGGCAGAGAATCAGAGAGTTGATTCGCTGGCAAGTGCCTACGATTCCGAGAGATTCACTTTCCGCGAAAACAGCCGCAAAAAGTGAATTGTGAGTCTTTGAGGCAACGGTTTTACGGCCATTTCAGACTGCTGGAAGTTCAAGTATCACATGAACTTCAGCCCAAGCTAAAGGAGCTGCCCGAGGAACTCCTGCACGGCGTGGCCCGGCCTGAAATTGCCGAGGCGCTTGATCTCCCAATGCAGCCGGATGCCGGAATTCTCGAGCACCCGCGCCCGCACCGTCTCGCCGAGATATTCGAGGTCGTAGCCGGTGGCCGTGCCGGTGTTGATCATGAAGTTGCAATGCATCGGCGACATCTGCGCGCCGCCGATCATCAGCCCGCGACAGCCCGCCTTGTCGATTTCCTTCCAGGCCGAGGTGCCTTCCGGATTCTTGAAGGTCGAGCCGCCGGTTTTTTCGCGGATCGGCTGCACCGTCTCGCGGTGGTTCTGCACGGCATCCATCGCCGTCTTGATCGCGGCCTTGTCTTCTGGAAACCCTTCGAAAATAGCTGAGGTGAAGACCAGGCCGGAAGGCGCGGATGAGTGGCGATAGGCATAGCCCATATCGTCAGTGAGCAACGTATGGAGGTTGCCCTTGCGGTCCAGCGCCCTCACCTCGACGACGCGCTCGCGGGTCTCCACGCCGTTGGCGCCGGCGTTCATCCTGAGCGCGCCGCCAATGGCGCCGGGGATGCCGTGGTAGAAATGGAAGCCGCCGATACCGGCCTCATAGGCGACCGCTGCGAGACGCTTGTCGGACGTAGCAGCGCCCGCCTTGATGCCGATCGACGAAACAACTTCGGCCTCGCCGAACCCTTTGGCCGAGAGCCGGACGACGAAGCCCGGAATGCCGCCGTCGCGCACCAGAAGGTTCGAGCCGACGCCGACCACCGTGACCGGCACCTCTTCCGGCACCGCGCGCAGGAAGGCCGCCAGGTCTTCCTCGTCGGCCGGCTGGAACAGCGCCTCGGCCAGGCCGCCGGCCCGGAACCAGGTGATCTTGTCCATCTCCGCGTTCGGCGTGATACGGCCGCGCAGGCCCGAAAGCTTGTCGCCGAGCTTGTCGATCAGGTCCTGGCCACGCATCATGAGGGCGTCCCACCCAGTTCCTTGGGCAGCGCATAGGCCCATTGCGTGATATTGCCGGCGCCGAGGAAGACGACGAAATCGCCGGGCTTGGCAAGCTCGCGAATGACTGGCGCGATCGCCGCCGCGCCATCGATATAGCGCGCGTCGCGATGGCCGCCCGAGCGGATGCGCGACACCAGTGCGTCGGAGGTCACGCCTTCGATGGGCTCCTCGCCAGCCGCATAGACTGGCGCCACCATCACCGTGTCGGCGTCGTTGAAGCAGACCGAGAACTCATCGAAGAGATCGTGCAGGCGGGTGAAGCGATGCGGCTGCGCGATGGCGATCACACGCCCTTTGGTCGCGCTGCGAGCCGCCTTCAGCACCGCCGCGATCTCGACCGGATGGTGACCGTAATCGTCGAACACCTCGACGCCGTTCCACGAACCGGTATGGGTGAAGCGCCGCTTGACGCCGGCGAAGGACGACAGGCCCTTCTTGATCGCCTCGGCCGAGAGGCCAAGCTCATGCGCGACGGCAATCGCCGCCGTCGCGTTGGAGACGTTGTGCCGGCCCGGCATCGGCAGGCGCAGGTCCTTTATCGAAGTCGTGCCCCGCCCCTTGCGATCGCGGATCACGACATCGAATTCGGAGATCGCGCCCTGCATGCGGTGGTTGGTGAAGCGCACATCGGCCTGCGCGTTCTCGCCATAGGTGATGACGCGCCGGTCCTCGATGCGGCCGACCAGCGCCTGCACTTCCGGGTGGTCGGTGCACATCACGCCGAAGCCGTAGAACGGCACGTTCTCGACGAACTGACGGAAGGCCTCGCGCACCTTGTCGAAGCTGCCATAGTGGTCGAGATGCTCGGGATCGATGTTGGTGACGACGGCGATGTCGGCCGGCAGCTTCAGGAAGGTGCCGTCGCTCTCGTCGGCTTCGACCACCATCCACTCACCATCGCCCATGCGCGCATTGGTGCCATAGGCGTTGATGATGCCGCCATTGATGACGGTCGGGTCGAGCCCGCCGGCGTCGAGCAGCGTCGCCACCATGGAGGTGGTCGTCGTCTTGCCATGCGTGCCACCGATGGCAACGGCCTGACGGAAGCGCATCAGTTCGGCCAGCATCTCGGCTCGGCGGACGATCGGCAGCAACTTTTCGCGCGCGGCTTTCAGTTCCGGGTTGGATTTCTTGATAGCGGTCGAAACGACCACGACTTCGGCGTCGCCGAGATTCTCGGCCTTGTGGCCGACGAAGCATTCGATGCCCTTGTCGCGCAGCCGCTGCACATTGGCGCCGTCGGCCTGGTCGGACCCTTGCACCTTGTAGCCGAGATTGTGCAGCACCTCGGCGATGCCGCTCATGCCGATGCCGCCGATCCCGATGAAATGCACAAGGCCGATCGTCTGCGGCATCTTCATGCGCGCGTCCTCCTGTAGTCCGAAACCGTTTTGCCGGACGCAATAGCCTCTGTCAGATCGGCGAGCAACCGCGCCGCGTTCGGTTTCCCGGCCGAGCGGGCGGCGGCGGCCATGGTCGCCAGCCGGTTCGGGTCCTTCATCAGCCCACAGACCAACTCGGCGATCCGCTCCGCCGACAGCGTCGATTGCGGGTGGAGCTCGGCCCCGCCGGCGGCGGCAAGGGCCGCGGCATTCGCTGCCTGGTCGTGATCGAGCGCGTGCGGATAAGGCACCAGCAGCGCCGGCCTGCCGATGACGGCGATTTCCGAAACGGTCGAGGCGCCGGAGCGTGACATCACCAGATGCGCCGCCCCCATGCGCGCCGCCATGTCGGTGAAGAAGGGCGAAACCTGGACGTCGACGCCGAGTTTGGCATAGGCGGCCTTCACCCTCGCCACATCCTCGGCGCGCGCCTGCTGGGTGATCGCCAGCCGCTTGCGCAGATCTTCCGGCAAAAGCGCGATCGCCGCCGGAACCGCATCGGAAAAGAACTGCGCGCCCTGGCTGCCGCCGAACACCAGGAAACGGAACGGCTCGCCCCCGTTCGACGCCAAATACGGCGTCTTCGCGGCTTCCAGTACCTGCGGCCTGACCGGATTGCCGGTGGTCACCGTTTTTGCGCCGTCAGCGCTGGCGCCCTCCGGCAGGAAGCCGCCGGCAATCGCATCCACGCGGCTGGCAAGCGCCTTGTTGGCGCGGCCCATGACGGCGTTCTGCTCATGGATCAGCGTCGGCACTCTTCGCCTTGTCGCCGCGTAGAGCGGCGGCAGCGTCGGATAACCGCCGAAGCCGACGACCGCCTCCGGCTTGATCCTGGCGATGATCCGTCCCGCTTCGCGCACGCCCTGCCAGATTTTCCAGAAGGCCGAGATCACGGCGACCGGATTCCTCGATCCCAGCGTCGCCGAGGCGATCGCGTGGATGTCGGCGGCGGGAAACTGGCCGGAATAACGCTTGGCGCGCCGGTCGGTGGCGAGATGCACCTTCCAGCCGCGTTCGATCAGCTCATGCGCCAGCGCCTCGGCCGGAAACAGATGTCCGCCCGTTCCGCCGGCTGCAAGCAGGATGACACCCTTCGCCATCCTGTCTCATTCCGCCGGCATAGCGCGCTGCGAGAGGACGAAGCCCATCTGCTTGCGCTTTTCCGGACGCTTGCGCGTCAATGCGAGCACCATGCCCATCGAGACGGCGATGGCGATCTGCGAGGAGCCGCCATAGGAGATGAAGGGCAGCGTCATGCCCTTGGCCGGCATCAGCTGCAAGTTCACGCACATATTGATGGCCGATTGCAGGCCGAAGACGGTGACAAGGCCGCCCACGGCATAGCGGGTGAAATCGTCCTGCTCCTTGAGCGCGATGCTCAAGCCGCGCAGCACGATGAAGGCGAAGATCGACATGATGAAGAAGCACATGATGAGGCCGAACTCCTCGCCCGCGACCGAGAAGACGAAGTCGGCGTGGCTGTCGGGGATGACCCGCTTCACCGTGCCCTCGCCCGGGCCGACGCCGAACCAGCCGCCATTGATCAGCGCCTCGCGCCCCATATCGACCTGGAAGGTGTCGCCTTCGCCGGTCATGAACTTGTCGATGCGCGCGGCGACGTGTGGAAACACCGTATAGGCCGCGAACACGCCGCCGATGCCGGCAGCACCCAGTGCTACGATCCAGAACCAGGGCAAGCCGGCCATGAAGAACATCACGCCCCAGGTGCCCAGCACCAGCATGGTCTGGCCGAGATCGGGCTGCGCCACCAGAAGCGAGATGACCAGCGCAAGCAAAAGCATGGCGAACAGATTGCCGGGAATGTCGGGCTGGCGCCTGTGCTCCGCAAAGAGCCAGGCGCAGATGATGACGAAGGCCGGTTTCAGGAACTCGGACGGCTGGATGGAAAGCCCGGCGAGCGACACCCAGCGCCGCGCCCCCTTTACCTCGACGCCGATGTAGAGCACCGCCACCATCAGCACCAGCATGATGCAGATCATCACCAGCGACATGCGCCTTATCTGCCGCGCCTCCAGGAAAGAGACCGCCAGCATCACGACAAGCGCCGGGATGGTGAAGATGATCTGGCGCGTGGCGAAGTGGAAGCTGTCGAGGCCGATGCGCTCGGCCACCGCCGGACTTGCGGCGAAAGACAGCACGATACCCAGTCCCATCAGCGACAGGAATGCCGCCAGGAACCAGCGATCGATCGTCCACCACCAGGTGGCGACAGGACTTTTGTCGAGACGGCTTTGCATCAACGTGGCCCTCCGATGGGTTTCACACCATCAATAGCAGTCGCAGCTTGCCTGAAGGCTTCGCCGCGAACTTCGAAATTCTTGAACTGGTCGAAACTGGCGCAGGCCGGCGAAAGCAGCACCACGGCCTCGCCGCCGGTGTCCTTTGCCGCGTCGGCGGCGGCATGCTCCACCGCCGCCGCCAGCGTTCCGGATATCTCGTAAGGCACCGTCTCGCCGAGCGTCGCCGCAAAGGCGGGCGCCGCCTCGCCGATCAGATAGGCCTTGGCGATGCGCGGGAAGAAGCCGCGCAGCGGCTCGATGCCGCCTTCCTTGGGCAGGCCGCCGGCGATCCAGTAGATACGGTTGGCGAAGCTCGACAGCGCGGGCGCGGCCGCATCGGCATTGGTCGCCTTGGAATCGTTGACGAACAGCACATGGTCCTTGCGGCCGACCTGCTCCATGCGGTGCGCCAGCCCGGGGAAGCTTTCGAGCCCGGCCTGGATCTCGCCCAGATCGAGCCCGACCTTCAGGCAGGCGACGACGGCGGCCAGCGCATTCTGCGCATTGTGCTGGCCGCGCAGCGAGCCGATGCCTTCGAGGAAGGCGACGCGGCTGTAGCGGCCATGCACGGCTTCCATCAGATTGGTGCCGTCGGCGAAATAGCCGTCGGTCAGTGGCAGGCGCTTGGAAATGCGGATGACCTGCCGGCCGGCGCGCTCCAGGCGGTCTGCGATCTGGGCGCACCAGGAATCGTCGACGCCGATGATCGCGATGTCTGAGCCGGCAACCAGCCTTTCCTTGATCGAGGCGTAATGCGCCATCGTGCCGTGCCGGTCGAGATGGTCCGGCGTCAGGTTGAGTAGGATGCCGGCGGTCGGATTGATCGAGGGCGCGAGATCGATCTGGTAGGACGAGCACTCGACCACATAATGCCGTGTCGGCTCAGGCGGATCGAGCGTCATGATCGCTCGGCCGATATTGCCGCCCATCTGCGTGTCGCGACCCGCCGACTTCAAGACATGCGCCGTCAGCGCCGTCGTCGTGGACTTGCCGTTGGTGCCGGTGATCGCGATGAAGGGTGCTGCCGGCGCGCGGCTGATGCGCTCGCGGCAGAACAGCTCGATATCGCCGATGACCTCGACGCCGGCACCCCGCGCCAGCTCCACCGTCCAATGCGGCTTGGGATGCGTCAGCGGTACCCCTGGCGACAAAACGAAGGCGGCGAAATGCTGCCAGTCGGCGGTGTGCAGGTCGCCGGTCGCAATCCCCGCGGCCGCCGCCTTGGCGACGCTGTCCGGATTGTCGTCCCAGGCCAGCACCTCGGCGCCCCCCGCGATCAGCGCATGCGCGGTGGCGATCCCCGAGCCGCCAAGCCCGAAGAGCGAAACGCGTTTGCCTGAAAAGGAAAAGGCGGGGATCAAGCGGGTGCCCTATCTCAGCTTGAGGGTGGAGAGGCCGACCAGCGCCAGGATGACGGCAATGATCCAGAAGCGGATCACCACCTGGCTTTCGGTCCAGCCGAGCTTTTCGAAATGGTGATGGATCGGCGCCATCAGGAAGACGCGCTTGCCGGTCATCTTGAAATAGCCGACCTGGATGATGACCGACAGGATCTCGACCACGAACAGGCCGCCGACGATAACCAGTACGATCTCGTGCTTGGTGGCGACCGCGATGGTGCCGATCAGCCCGCCCATCGCCAGCGAACCGGTGTCGCCCATGAAGATCGCGGCCGGCGGCGCGTTGAACCAGAGGAAGCCGAGGCCGGCGCCGATCACCGCGCCGAGCACGACGGCGAGCTCGCCGGTGCCGGGCACGAAATGGATCTGCAGATATTCGGCGAAGACCGCGTTGCCCGAAAGATAGGCGATGACGCCGAAGGACGCCGCCGCGATCATGATCGGCACGATGGCCAGGCCGTCGAGGCCGTCGGTCAGGTTCACCGCATTGCCGGCGCCGACGATGACGAAGCAGGAGAACGGGATGAAGAACCAGCCGAGGTTGACGAGGAATTCCTTGGCGAAGGGGAAGGTCAGCGACGACGAGAACGGGGCTTGGCCGTTATGCATGATCACCCAAGCCGCGATGGCCGCGATGACGAACTCGATCGCCAGCCTCGCCTTGCCGGAGAAGCCCAGATGCGACTGCTTGGTGACCTTGAGATAGTCGTCGTAAAAGCCGATCGAGCCGAAGCCGACGGTGACCAGCAACACGACCCAGACATAGATGCTGGAAAGGTTTGCCCATAAGAGCGACGAGCCGATGATGCCAGACAGGATCATCAGCCCGCCCATGGTCGGCGTTCCGGCCTTCTTGAAATGGGTCTGCGGGCCGTCGGCGCGGATCGGCTGGCCCTTGCCTTGCCGGATACGCAGCGAATTGATGATCGTCGGCCCGAAGATGAAGACGATCAGCGCCGACGTGATCAGCGCGCCGCCGGTGCGAAAAGTGATGTAGCGGAAGACGTTGAAGAACGAGATCTTGTCCGCGAAATCGACGAGCAGTGTGAACATGGTCTTTCCGTCCCCCGGAATCCGACCTAGGTCGGCTTAATGTTTGTGGCTTCCGCCGGAAATTTGCCGAGCAATGCCTCGACCAGCTTTGAAAACCCGATGCCTTTCGACGATTTGACCATCACCACGTCGCCGGGCCTGAGCGCGGAGATCACCACCGGCTTCAGTTCTTCCGCTTCCGATCGATACTCGGTTGCGATGTCTGACGGCAGGACGTCGGCCAGCGCCTGCATTTCCGGCCCGCCGAGAAAGACGTTGCGCGTGCCCGTGCCGACGATCAGCCCGGCAAGCGCCGCGTGGAGCTTGGCCGAATGGCTGCCGAGTTCCAGCATGTCTCCGAGCACCGCGATGCGCCGGCCCTCGCCCGAGACAGGCGTGGCGTTGAGCAGCGCCATGGCCGCCGCCATCGACGCCGGATTGGCGTTGTAGCTCTCGTCGATCAGCGTGATCGGCCCGTTGGGATGATGCAGGACATGGCGCCGGCCCCGCCCGCGCTCGGCCGAAAGATCGGCGAGCGCGGCCGCGACCTTGTCGAGATCGGCACCGACCAGTTGCGCGGCGCCGAGCACGGCCAGCACGTTCTGTACGATATGGCGGCCAGGCGCCCCGACACGGGCGGTCAGGTCCTTCTTGCCGATCTTGACGGCGATGTCGGAATGGTCGGCATGAAGCTCGCAGCCGACAAGGCGGAAGGCTGAGCGGGGATTTTCGCCGAAGCCGAAGACATGCTCGACTCCCGCCTCTTTCGCCATTTTCCCGAGCAGCTTCCAGCGTGGATCGTCGCGGTTGAGTAGCGCGGCGCCGCCGGGCTCGATCCCCTCGAAAATCTCGGCCTTGGCCATGGCGATCTCGTCGAGATTCTTGAAGAAGCCGAGATGGGCGGCGGCAATGATCGTCACGATGGCGACATGCGGCCTGACCATCTTGACCAGCGGCCTGATCTCGCCCGGATGGTTCATGCCGATCTCGAAGACCGCGTAGTCGCAGTCCTGCGGCATGCGCGCCAGCGTCAGCGGCACGCCCCAATGGTTGTTGAACGACTGCGCCGAGGCGTGCACTTTGCCGACCGCCGACAGCACATGGCGCAGCGCTTCCTTGGTGGTCGTCTTGCCGGCCGAGCCCGTGACCGCGATGATCCTGGCCTTCGAGCGGGCGCGGGCAGCCACGCCGAGCTTCTCGAGAGCCGCAAGCACGTCCTGCACGACGATCATCGGCGCCGTCAGCCGACCGAGCGAGGGCAGCTTGCCCTCGGCGACGACCAGCACAGCCGCTCCGGCCTTGACCGCGGCTGTCGCGAAATCATGGCCGTCCATCGCCTCGCCCTTGATGGCGAAGAAGGCGTCTCCGGGCGCAAGGCTGCGGCTGTCGATCGAAATGCCGGTGATGCCCTCCGGCAGCGAGCCGATCGGCCTGCCGCCCATGGCTTCGACCAGCGCTTCCGACGTCCACAGCAAACTCATGCGGCGCGCTCCTTGAGCGCCTCGCGCACTTCCTCGTGGTCGGAGAAGTGGAAGGTTTCGGTGCCGACGGTCTGGCCCTCCTCATGCCCCTTGCCGGCGACGATGAGCGTATCGCCGGCGCGAAGCATCGCAACCGCCTCGTGGATTGCCTTGCGGCGATCGCCGATCTCGATGGCGCCCGGCGCCGCTGCGAGGATCGCCGCGCGGATCGTTTCGGGCACTTCCGTGCGCGGGTTGTCGTCGGTGACGATGACGATATCGGCGAGCCGCGTCGCGATCTCGCCCATGATCGGCCTTTTTCCTCGGTCGCGGTCGCCACCGCAGCCGAACACCACGACGACGCGACCCGTGGTGAAAGGCCGGACCGAGGTCAGCACATTCTCCAGCGCATCGGGCTTGTGCGCGTAGTCGACATAGACGGGGGCGCCGGCGGCGGTGGTGCCGACGAGGTCGAGCCGGCCCGGCGCGCCCTGCAATTTTTCCAACGCCGCCAGGGCTTTGTCCGCGGGCGTTCCGGTCGAGATGGCAAGGCCGGCAGAGACCAGCGCGTTGGCGATCTGGAAATCGCCGGCCAAAGGCAGGTCGACCTCATGCAGCACGCCGTCCGCCACGACCTCGGCGCGCTGGCGATGGCGCTCATGCTCGACCCGCTTGAGTGTCAGGAAATCGCCATGGCGACCGACGGTCAACACCTTCAGGCCCGCCGCCTTTGCGGCCTTGATCGTGGGCTCCGACCACGGGTCGTCGGCAAAGACGATGGCGGGCGCGCCCTTCGGCAACAGCGTGTCGAACAGGCGCAGCTTGGCGCGGTGATAATCCTCGACCGTCGGATGATAATCCATGTGGTCGCGGCCGAGATTGGTGAAAGCGCCGGCCGCGAGCTTCACGCCGTCGAGGCGGCGCTGGTCGAGACCGTGGCTCGAGGCTTCCATCGAGGCGTGGGTGACGCCTGCATCTGCCAGTTCCTTGAGCAGTCGGTGCAGCGCCACCGGATCGGGCGTCGTCAGTGAGCCATATTCGTTGCGGCCGGGCGCAACGACACCGGTCGTGCCGATCGAAGCGGCGACAAAACCCGCCTGCTCCCAGATCTGGCGGGTGAAGGCGGCGACGGATGTCTTGCCGGCGGTGCCGGTGACGGCGACCATGGTCTCCGGCTGGCGTCCGAAGAAGCGCGCCGCGCTGAGCGCCAGCGCCAGGCGCGGATCATCGACGGCAAGAACCGGTACCGACAGACCGGAGACGGTCGCGCCCCTGCCGGTCACGATCGCCGCGGCCCCTCGGGCCGCGGCATCGACGGCATAGGTCGATCCGTCGGCCTTGCTGCCGGCAAGGGCGAAGAAGACGACGCCGGTCTTGACCGAGCGGGAATCGGAGGAAAGTCCGGTCACCTCCAGATCGCGGGAAGCTGTTCCCTCGACAGGCAGGATACCGGCTAGATCTTTTAGATGCATTGAGTCCCGTTCACCGCAACAAAATAGCGCGCAGTTGCCGGCGCGCCGCAAGAATCACTGATAGGAAACCAGCGTTGCACCATTTTCATGGCTGAAATCTGGCTTCACGCCAAGCATGGCGGCCGCGCGTCTGATGATGTTGCCGGCCATAACCCCCGCATTGTTGGCGGCGACGTCGGTCATCCCGGGCTTCTCCGGATGCGGAGCGTCGGCGATCGTGAACACCAGAAATTGCGGATCGTCCATCGGGAAGGCGGCGACGAAGGTGTTGAAATTCAAGTCCTTGGAGTAGCGGCCGTTGATGACCTTCTCGGCCGTTCCGGTCTTGCCGCCAACCCGGTAGCCGGGGACCCTGGCATTTCTGGCCGAGCCCTTCTCGGCGTTCAGCGTATAGAGATAGCGCATGCCTTCGACCGTCTTGTCGCTGACCACTTTCTTGGCGACCGCCATGGCATCCTGCTCGCTGCGCACCAGGAATGTCGGCTCGATCAGATAGCCCTGCATCAGCGCCGCGCAGCCGACGGCGGCCTGCAGCGGCGTCGTCGACACGCCGTGGCCGAAGGCGATGGTGAACGAGTTGACCTGTTTCCAGACCTTGGGTTCGGTCGGGCGCGCGACTTCCGGCAGTTCGGTCTGCATCCTGTCCAGAATACCGAGGCGGTGCAGGAATTCGCGGTGCCCCTCGATGCCGACCAGTTCGGCCTCCCTGGCCGACCCGATGTTGGACGAATAGAGGAACACTTCCGGCAGCGACAGCACCCGGTTCTTGCCGTGGAAATCGTGGATGGCCTGATGGCCGACCCGGATCGGATGCGACGCGTCGAAGCGGCTGTTCATCGTCGCCTTGCCGGAATCGAGCGTCATGGCCGAGGTGAAGCTCTTGAAGGTCGAGCCCATCTCGTAGAGACCGGCCGACATACGGTTCAGCCGGTCTTTTTCCTGGGCGTTGTACGGATTGTTCGGGTCGAAGTCCGGCACCGAGGCCATGGCCATCACTTCGCCCGTCTTGATGTTCAGCACGACGGCGCCGGCGCCCAGTGCGCGATAGCGCTCCAGGCCGGCGGCGATCTCGTCGCGCACCACATGCTGGACGCGCAGATCGATCGAAAGCTTGACCGGCTTGAGATCCTTGGCCACCGCGAGCCCCGACGCCTGCAGGTCGCTCAGCCCCTGCTCGTCGATATACTTCTCCATGCCGGAGATGCCCTGGTTGTCGATGTTGGTGAGGCCGACGATGTAGGACGAGGTCTCGCCGCTCGGATAGAAGCGGCGCTTTTCGGTGCGGAAGCCGAGGCCGGGGACACCCAGCGCCATGATGTCGGCCTGCTGCTTCGGCGTCAGCTGGCGCTGCAGCCAGACGAAGCCGGCGCCGCTCTTGAGCTTGCGATAGGTCTGCTCGTAGTCGATCTCCGGCAACACGGCCGACAATTTCTCGATCGCTTCGTCGGCGTCGACGATACGGCGCGGCTCGGCAAACAGCGACGCCGTCTTGATGTCGGTCGCCAGGACCTCGCCATTGCGATCCACGATATCCGGACGCGATGCCGTGACCCGGTTCTCCGGGCCGCCGGAAAGATCCGGATTCTGCATGCCGAGATAGACGAGCCTGCCGGCAATGGTCGAATAGATGGTGAAGAACACCGCCATCGTCATGACGATGCGCGTCCTTGCCTTGCCGCCAGTCGCCTTGCGCGCGGCGTCGACGACGATCGAGCCATCCTCCGCCTGCTTCTTCCGGCGCTTCAGCAGTTCGCCGATCCTTGGAAGCCCGCCGATCATTGAACGGTGCTCCCGGTGACCACCGGATCCTTGCCTTCAGATGGCTCCTTCCCGGAATTGTCGGCCATGCCGCCAAGCCGCTGCGAGGAGAGGTCCTCGATGGTCAGGGGTTTCACGGGGATGTCGTCGAGGCTGCCGATCTGGTGCGCGTTGACCGGTTCGAGCCCGAGCTGGCTCTTATAGACATCGGCAAGCTTCTGCAGCCGCGACGGCTGGGTGAGCAGACTCCAGTCCGCCTTGAGGAGATCGATCGTCTCTTCCTCGTAGTGGATCTGCGCCTGGATCTTCTGCACAGCCGCCTGTTGCTCTTCGGCTTCGCGCTTCGTCTTGTAGGTAAGGGCGGCGGCCGAGACCATGACGGCGATCAGGACTATGTCGCTGGTACGAAACACGTGCTCACCTCTCTCCCGGCCGCTCGACGGCGGGAAGCTTTGGAAGGCCGAAAATCGAAAAGTCGCCGGCGCGCGCCGGGGCATCGGTGCGTATCGCCGCGCGCAGCCTGGCCGAGCGCGCGCGCGGATTGGCCTCCGTCTCGGCCTCTCCCGGCGTCACGCCGCCGCCGGCCTTGCGGAAGGTGGCAATGCGCACGGGCGCGTCGGGCATATGCCGCGAGCCGCTGGCTGCTTCGGAACGGTCGGCGATGAAGCGCTTGACGATGCGGTCTTCCAGCGAATGGAACGTCACCACGGCGAGCCGTCCGCCGGGTTTCAGCGCCCGCTCGGCGGCCAGCAGCGCTCTTGCCAACTCGCCAAGTTCGTCATTGACGAAGATGCGCAGCGCCTGGAAGACGCGCGTGGCCGGATGGATCTTGTCCTTCGGCCCTCTTCCGATATGCGTTTCGATGGCGTCGGCGAGATCGAGCGTGCGCTCGAAAGGCCTCTTCTCGCGCCGGCTTTCGATCATGCGCGCGATGCGGCCGGCATGGCGCTCCTCGCCGAGAAAGCCGAAGATACGCGCAAGGTCGCCCGCCTTGAAGGTGTTGACGACATCGGCGGCGGAGAGACCCGCCTGCGCCATGCGCATGTCGAGCGGCCCGTCGGCGCGAAAGGAAAAGCCGCGCTCGGCTTGGTCGAGCTGCATGGAGGAAACGCCGATGTCGAGCACCACGCCATCGGCGCTCTTGACATGCTCGTCCAGCGTCGAGAACGGCGCCTGGACAAGCCTCAGTCGGCCGCCTGCCCGTTCTTCGAGCGCCCTGCCCGCCGCGATTGCGTCCGGGTCGCGGTCGATGGCAACGACGGAAGCGCCGCGATCGAGGATGGCGCTGGTGTAGCCGCCGGCGCCGAATGTCCCGTCGACGATCGTCTCGCCGGCCTTCGGTGCGAGCGCGTCGAGCACCTCGGCAAGGAGGACCGGAATGTGACGGGCCAGTCCGCCAACGGCGTGAGGGTCATCGCCGTGGCCAGCCATCATTCCGATCGCTCCCCGGGCTTCGTCCCCTGCCGAAGCTGCAAAAGCCTGGCCCGCGCCTGCGCCCCATAGGCGGCAAGCCGTCCCGGCTCCCAGACTTGAAAGAAATTGCCGCGGCCGACAAAGGCCACCTCGTTCGAGATGCCCGTATGCTCGCGGATGAAATCGGTCATGGTGATGCGGCCGTCCTGGTCCAGCTTCAGAAACGTTCCGTCGCCATGGCAGAAGAACGACATGTCGTCCGCCGTCTGCAGGAACGGGTCCTCCAGCGCGATCCGCTGCTCGTAGCGGTCGAGCAGGTCGAGCCCACCGACATCCATCGCCGACAGGTCCAGGCAGCGCAGCGCGTAGAGTTCCGAATAGCCGCGTTTCTGCACCACGGCGCGGAAATGCGCCGGAACGGACACCCGCCCCTTCGCATCGATCCTGCTCACGGTGTTCGACAGAAACCGGTCCAATAAACTCTACAGCCGCTGGCGCCGCTGCACCCCTCATGTTGTTCTCCGCGCCTTCGCCGCGCTTGCGGCAAATCGCTTCATTCACCGGGGCGAAAATCGACAAACGCGCAGCCGCCGCGGCTGCCCGATTGGCGTACGCTTCACCCTGACGCGGAACGAAAGCTTGATGATGCGAATGGGATATCATGGGGCACTATGGGCGTCAACGGGAATAGGTATCACAAACACGCGCACTACAACCACAAAGCGCAGGCTGAAGGCACGTCTCGTCTTTATCCTCTATTAAGCCTAACGAAGCGTTTAGAGCCCTCTGGCCCAAAAAGACGCGGCTTGATGCGCACAGCCGGCGCGCATAGCGTCTGTTGAGGTTTTCTGCCCTAATCAAGGATCCAACTGATGTCCGACACTGCGAAGTCACGCGCCGCGACACTTGCCCATCTGCGCAGCGCCGATTTCGCGATGGGCGATCCCATCCCCTTGCCGCTGACCATGGCCTCGATCTTCCACGCGCCGGGCGACGCGACGGGCTTCGATCAATACGGCCGCTTCAGCAATCCGACCTGGCATGCGGTCGAGCACGCGCTTGGCCATCTGGAAGATGCGCAATGCGTCGCCTTCCCGTCAGGAATGGCCGCGATTTCCGCGGCTTTCTTCGCGCTCGTCAAATCGGGCGACCGCATCCTCTTGCCGTCGGACGGCTATCACACGACGCGGGCCTTGGCCGAGCGTTTCCTGAAACCGCTCGGCGTCGCCTATGACGAGAGGCCGACGGCAAGCATGCTCGATGGCGGCTTCGCCGGCTACCGGGCGGTCTTCGTCGAAAGTCCGTCGAACCCGCGACTGGACATTTGCGACATCACCGCCGTCGCCAAGGCCGTCCATGTGCAAGGGGGGACCTTGATCGTCGACAACACGACGATGACGCCCTTCGGCCAGCGCCCGCTCGACCTTGGCGCGAACATTGTGGTTTCGGCCGACACCAAGGCGATCAATGGCCATTCCGACGTGCTCTTCGGCCATGTCGCCAGCCGCGATCCGGACATTGTCGCCAGGGTGAAGGATTGGCGCGAGACGGCCGGCGGCATCCCCGGTCCGTTCGAGGCCTGGCTCGTGCATCGCGGCCTCGAAACGCTGGAAGTGCGCTTCGACCGCATGTGCTCGTCGGCCGAAACGATCGCGCGCCGCCTGAAGGACCATCGCGCCGTCAGCGGCCTGCGCTTTCCGGGACTCGAAGGCGATACCTCGCACAATCTGGCGCGCGCCCAGATGGAGCGCTTCGGCTTCCTGATTTCCTTTGAACTCGCCTCCGAAGAACAGGCCGAGGCGTTCATCGACGGCTGTCGGCTTATCGAAGCGGCAACGTCCTTCGGCGGCGTGCATACGTCGGCGGAGCGGCGCTCGAAACGCGGCGATGCCGTGCCGCCCGGCTTCGTTCGCCTGGCGATCGGCTGCGAGCCGGTCGAGGAACTGTGGCAGGCGATTGAGGCGTCGCTGGATAGGATCGGCGCCTAGCCTGCCCATCACGTCAGATCGCCAGCCTCGATTTCGCGCCGGCCATGAAGGACGCGGAGAATTTGGACCGTGTCCTCGCCGACACGGTAAAAGGTGAGATATTCGCCAACGATGAGATGGCGAATGCCCGGAGCAATATCGTCGCGTAAGGGACCAGAAGACGGATAGATGGCGAGTTGCTGCCAACGGTTTTCGATGCGATCGAGCAATCGGTCCGCTGCGGCTTCGCTATCGCGCGCAACATACTGCCAGATCGCGATCAAATCCTCTTCGGCGTGCGAGGTTCGAACGATGCGCAGCAAGTGTCATACCGCTCCGCCAGACCGAAAGCGCTTGCGCGCCTCAGCTTTGATTTCTTCCATAGATTCGAACCGGCCGGGCCCGCTGTCGATCCCCTCCTGCACCAGTTTCCGCAGCTCTTCGACGCTGTAGCCGAGCAGATCGCGCCGCTCCTTCCATTGCCTGAGCGCATCGCGGATCACTTCGCTGGCCGAGGCGTATTCGCCAGCCGCGACCACATCGTCAACCGCGGCTGCCAGCTCCGGCGAAAGTGTGATGCTGCGTTTGTCGACCTGGCCCATGATGCGCTCCTGTTCCTCCTTCAAGGTACGATTTAATCGCACCAGCTTCAAGGAACAGGTCATCGCGTTCAGGGCGATTGCGCCGCACCTTGAATCAAAAGGCACGCCTTCCGGCGTAACCTTCTGATTTCGTGCCGCTACCGCGATTTGAAAAATGCCAGCTGGCCTGTAAGCCGGGTTCTGTATGGCCCTCGCCTTGCGGCGAGAACGTGGCGGCCATTCATCTTGGGCGCATGTTGCCATGCGCCTCACGCAACCTACCCGGACGGTGGGCCGGAAACAGCCCTCGAAGGTTTCCCCTCGCACCGCCCCTATTCGGTTTTGCTCCCGGTGGGGTTTGCCCTGCCGCTTCTGTTGCCAGTCGCGCGGTGGGCTCTTACCCCACCCTTTCACCCTTGCCCCGGCAATGCCGTGGCGGTTTGCTTTCTGTGGCACTTTCCCTGGGGTCGCCCCCGCCGGCCGTTAGCCGGCACCGTGTCTCCATGGAGCCCGGACTTTCCTCACCCGCAACCTTTCGGTTCTCGCGGGTGCGGCCGCCCGGCCAGCTGGCAAGCGCGTATAAAGGGATTCCCGCCCGAAAACGCAAACGAAAAAGCGTCCGGATGCGCGGCGGTTTGGGACAACGACGCGCATGAAGCAGAACACGCGTTGCCCAAATCCACTTCGGTAGGCCGGTTTAAGCCGGCGAACCCAGCGCCGCCATCTGCACCTTCACCTTGCTGCAATAGGCGGCCGAAACCGGATTCATCCGCCTGGCGCCGTGACCGGCATTGTATTTCAGGATTGTGCCGCACGTGGTGCCGCCGCCGAGACCCTGCGCCATCGCAAGATACTTCATGCCGAATTTGATGTTGGTGTCGGGATCGAACAGCCCCTTGGTCGAACCGGTATAACCCATCATGCGCGCCGTGGCCGGCTTGATCTGCATGAGGCCGATCTCGCCGGCGCTGCCGACCATGCTCGGCCTGTAGTTGCTTTCGATCTTGATGACGGCTTTGGCCAGCGACACCGGCACGCCGTAGCTTGCGGCATAGCGGGCAACGATCGCCGAATATTGGCCGCCGCCGGCCGCAGCGGGTGCCGCCAGGGCGATCTTGCCGAGGTTGATAGAAGCGGTCGTGGTGAGATCGATCGCCTTTCTGCCGCGTTTGGCGCGCTTAGCCGTCGATTTCGCCGCCTTGGTCGCGGCGGCCTTCAGCACCTTTGCCGGGGCTCTCTTGATCTTTGGCGTTTTGCTGCCCGGTGCAGCCTTGGTCGTTGTGGGGGCAGCGGCAAGGCCATTGTCCGCCCGAAGGCTTAAAGGGGCGCTGCTTGCCGGATTGAAGGCAAAACTTATCACTACGGCAGCAACAGCTGCCGCTACAACGGTCAATTTTTGCATGTAGTCCTGTTCTGTTAGAACCGCGCGAAGAACTTCTCGCAGTTGTGCCAATTCAACGTCGGATCATCCGGGGAGGATAGATGTCCGACGACTTGCGGAAGTGGCATTTGAAGGCGGAATTGGCGGCAATGAAGGCGGCGCAATTCACTTTAAGTGACAGATTGTAACTTAAGAAACTTGCCGCGATTGTTTGACGGAGGCTGCCTCTACGGAAGCGAGGAGCCTATGCAGCGTGCGTATCGTCGAATTATCCGCCACGCCATCCACCAACCGCCGGCGGAAATGCCGCTGGAACGCCGCCACCGCGATTTCCGTCTGCCGGTCGTAAATACCCGATATCTCGACACCATAGCCATAGAGCGCCAGCATCGACTGCAGCGCCTCGACATCGGCGCCGGTATCGCCGGCCTTGAGTGCGGCGCCGGGCTTTATAGGCGCCGCCGGCACGAGGTGGCCGACGCCCGCCACGAACAGCGCCTTCCACGGAAATTTTTCGCCAGGGTCCACTTTGCGGCCCGGGGCCACGTCCGAATGGGCGAGCACCCTTGCCGCGGGGATCGAATAACGGCCCACGATGCCCGCGCACAACTCGATCACGGCATCGATCTGCCGTTTCGGGAAGGCCTTGTAACCCAGCGAATGCCCAGGGTTGACGATCTCGATGCCGACCGACCAGGAGTTGATGTCGGTACGCCCGAGCCAGGAACTCTTGCCGGCATGCCACGCCCGGTCGCTCTCGCGTACCATCTGGACGATGCGGCCGTCCTCATGAACGAGATAATGCGAGGACACTTCGCTCGCCGGATCGCACAGCCACGCCTCAGCGCCGGCGCCGCTTGCCATGCCGGTATAATGCAGCACGATCATGTCGGGTCGAAGCGTGTCGCGGCGCGGACCGAAATTCGGCGACACCCGGACCTCGGCGCCCGGCTGGTCGGGCAGGAACCCGCTCATACGTGTCTGAGGCCCCGCTCGATCATCTCATAGGCGGCGTTGATCGCCGCGACCCTGGTCGTGGCGATCTTGATGAATTCCTGCGGCAAGCCGCGTGCGATCAGCCTGTCGGGATGATTGTCCGAGATGAGCTTGCGGTAGCGTTTCCTGATCTCCTCGAACGGCTTGCCGCGCTCGATGCCCAGAACGACATAGGGGTCGGCGGCGCCGAGATCGACGTGCCGCGACAGGATCGCTTCGTAATGCGCCTCGTCGATCCGGAAAATCTCGGCTATGCGATGCAGGAACTGGCCCTCATGCTCATGAATCAGGCCATCCGCCTTGGCGATATGGAACAGACCGTCGAGGATATCTTCCAGCATCATGCAGTTGGCATGGCCGGACCCGCAGAGCTGCGCCATGCGCTGGGCATAGATCTCGAAGCCCGCGACGTCCTGCTTGGCGATGTCGTAAAGCCGCGCCACGTTGCGTGTCTCGCTCGGCGGCACTTCGAAGATTTCCTGGAAGGCACGCACCTCATCCTGCGTGACGATGCCGTCGGCCTTGGCCATCTTGGCCGAGAGCGCGATCATGGCCACGGAGAAGGCCACGCGCCGGCGCAGGTCCGGGTCGCCCGAAAACACGGTGCGCACGGCTTCGACGACATCCGCGACGCCCGAGGACGCCGACGACGAAACGCGAGCGATGAAGTCGCCAAGACGGTCCCAAATCGACATGTCGGCTTCATAGTGCGAACCGGGCGGTTCTATCAAGCCGGGACGATGCCGCAGGCGACCCGCGCTGCGCGGGATCGAGGGCGAAAACGGACGAAAAAGGAAGGCCGGCGAAGCCGGCCTTCCTCGATACTATCAGTCAGGCTCTTACTGCGCGGGCGCGGCAGGAGCCGGATTTGTTGCCGGAGCCGGTTCAGCGGGCTTCGAGGCGTCGGGCGAAGCCGGCTTCATGGGCTGCTCGTTGGCCGGCGGATTGGTGCTTTGCGTGGTGGTATTGTCGGTGCCGGTGCCACTGTCGCTGCAAGCCGCGACCCCCAGCAGGGCGAGCGCCGAAACAGACGCCAGAATGAGCTTCTTCATGGTATCTCTCCTTCAACAGACGCTCACATTTCGGTGAGCGGTCGCAAAGGAAATGCGTCAGCAGGCCCGCCGGTTTCGTAACGTTGCATTTCCATGTGTAACATCATCAACTTGCGATTGCTGGCGCCGAAATCCCGAACTAACAGAACATACGCTCGAAGATATGATGGATAAGCAGAATGCCGGTAGCCGCAGGGACTGGGAAATGGGACTTCTGGATCGACCGCGGCGGCACCTTCACCGACGTCATCGGTCGTGACCCGCAAGGCCGGCTGCACCCTCGAAAACTTCTGTCCGAAAATCCCGAGGCCTACGCTGACGCCGCCATCCAGGGCATCCGCGACCTGTTGGGGTTGAAGGCCGACGCCGCCATTTCCGCCGGCGCGATCGGCGACGTCAAAATGGGCACGACCGTTGCCACCAATGCGCTGCTCGAGCGCAAGGGCGACCGCGTCCTGCTGCTCATCAGCAAGGGTTTTCGCGATGCCTTGCGCATCGCCTACCAGGCGCGGCCGGACATCTTCGCCAAGGAGATTATCCTGCCGGAGCAGCTTTACGAGCGCGTCATCGAGATCGACGAGCGCGTGCGCGCCGACGGCTGCGTCGAGCGGCTGCTCGACATCGCGGCCTGCCGCCCGGCGATCGAGCAGGCCAAAGCCGACGGCATCGACGCGGTCGCCATCGTCTTCCTGCATGCCTGGAAATATCCGGATCACGAAAAGGCCGTGGCAAAAGTCTGCCGCAACATCGGCTTCAGCCAGATATCGGTCTCTCACGAGGTCTCGCCGCTCATCAAGCTGGTCGGCCGCGGCGACACCACCGTGGTCGACGCCTATCTGTCGCCGATCCTGTCGCGCTATGTGCAGCGGGTAGCCGGCGAACTTGGCGCCGGACCGCGCCTGATGTTCATGATGTCGTCGGGCGGTCTTACCGCCGCCGACCTGTTCCAGGGCAAGGACGCGCTGCTGTCCGGCCCGGCGGGCGGGGTCGTCGGCATGGTCGAGACGGCGAAGCTCGCCGGCTTCCAAAAGGTCATCGGCTTCGACATGGGCGGCACCTCGACCGACGTCGCACATTATGACGGCGAATACGAACGCGCCTTCGACACCGAGGTCGCCGGCGTGCGCATCCGCGCGCCGATGATGCGCATCCACACCGTCGCCGCCGGAGGCGGCTCGATCCTGCACTATGAAGCGGGCCGCTTCCGCGTCGGCCCGGATTCCGCCGGCGCCAATCCCGGCCCCGCCGCTTACCGGCGCGGCGGTCCGCTTGCCGTCACCGATGCCAACGTCATGCTCGGCAAATTGCAGCCCGATTTCTTCCCGGCGATCTTTGGCGCGGGCCAGGACCAGCCGCTCGATGTCGGCACGGTTGGCGAAAAATTCGTCGCACTTGCTGCCGAAATCGGCGACGGCCGGACGCCTGAGGCGGTGGCCGAAGGTTTCGTCACCATCGCCGTCGAGAACATGGCCAACGCCATCAAGAAGATCTCGGTGCAGCGCGGCTACGACGTCACCGAGTATCTCCTCAACTGCTTCGGCGGCGCCGGTGGTCAGCATGCTTGCCTGGTTGCCGATGCACTCGGCATGGAAGCCGTGCTCATCCACCCCTTTTCGGGGCTGCTTTCCGCTTATGGCATCGGTCTCTCATCGGTCTTCGCCTCGCGCCAGCAGGCCCTGCTGGAGCCGCTCGCGGACGCATCCAGGCCGGCGATCGAAAATCTCATGGCCGCCCTGCGCGGGGTTGTGGTCGCCGAACTTGTGTCTCAGGGCATCGCCGAGAGCGGGATTACCGCCAGGCCGATCCTCCAGATCCGCTACGATGGCACCGACACGGCTCTGCCGGTGAATTTCGAGCACGGCTCGATCCTGCGGGCGAAGGACGATTTCGAGGCCGCGCACAAAGCGCAGTTCGGGTTCGTCTATGAAAACAAGCCGATGATTATCGAGGCTGTAGGGGTGGAGGGCAGCGATGCCGGCGGCGCGGGCCGCGCGGAAATCGAAGCGGAGTTGCAGGATCTTGCCGTTGTTCCTTCCGAGAAGCGGAAAATATTCGCCGAAGGCGAATGGCGCGAGGCCGGCGTCTTTCGTCGCGAAGCCCTTAGGCAAGGCAACAAGGTTGCCGGCCCAGCCCTGATTATCGAACCCAACCAGACCGTTGTTGTCGAGCCGGGCTGGCAGGCCGAGATCACCGCAAAGGGCCATATTCTCCTGCGCCGAACGAGCAAGAAACGACGGCAGGCCGCACTCGGCACCGAGGCCGATCCGGTGATGCTGGAGGTCTTCAACAACCTCTTCATGTCGATCGCCGAGCAGATGGGCGTGACGCTGCAGAACACCGCCTATTCGGTCAACATCAAGGAACGGCTCGATTTTTCCTGCGCCGTGTTCGACCGCCATGGCGCACTGGTCGCCAATGCGCCGCACATGCCGGTGCATCTCGGCTCCATGGACCGCTCGGTCGAAACCGTCATCCGCCTGAATTCGGGCGACATCCATCCCGGCGACGTCTTCGCTCTCAACGCGCCCTACAATGGCGGAACGCATCTGCCCGACATCACCGTGGTGACGCCTGTCTTCGACGATGCGCGCAAGGAGATCCTGTTCTGGGCTGCCTCGCGCGGCCATCACGCCGATGTCGGCGGCACCGCGCCCGGCTCGATGACGCCGCTTGCGACGACGGTCGATGAGGAGGGCGTGCTGTTCGACAATTTCCGCATCGTCGACCGCGGCCGCTTCCGCGAGACGGAGTTGGAGACGCTGCTGACCGACCACCCTTACCCCGCGCGCAATCCGGCCCAGAACATCGCCGACCTGAAGGCACAGATCGCCGCCAACGAAAAAGGCGTGGCGGAGTTGCGCAAGATGGTCGCGCATTTCGGGCTCGACGTCGTCGAGGCCTATATGGGCCACGTCCAGGACAATGCCGCCGAGAGCGTGCGCCGCGTGATCGAGCGGCTCCCCGACAGCGCGGCGTACGAATACCCCACCGACACCGGCCAGGTGATCAGGGTGAACATCACCGTCGACCGGCAAAAGCGCGAGGCGACCGTCGATTTCACCGGCACGTCGCCAGTGATGAAGAACAACTTCAACGCGCCGGAGCCCGTCGCCCGCGCCGCTGTGCTCTATGCCTTCCGCGTCATGGTCGAGGACATGATCCCGATGAATGCCGGCTGCCTGAGGCCGATCAACATCGTCATCCCCGAAGGCTCGATGCTGAAGCCGGCCTACCCTGCCGCCGTCGTCGCCGGCAATGTCGAGACCTCGCAGCATGTCACCAATGCGCTGTTCGGCGCGATGGGCGCGATCGCCAATGCGCAAGGCACGATGAACAACCTCACCTTCGGCAACAAGAAATACCAATATTACGAGACGATCTGCTCCGGCTCGCCGGCCGGCCGGATGAATTCGGGACGCGGCTTTGCCGGCACGTCCGGTGTCCATACGCACATGACCAATTCGCGCCTCACCGACCCGGAAGTGCTGGAACTGCGCTTCCCTGTCGTATTGGAGGACTTCCACATCCGCGAAGGCTCAGGCGGCAAGGGCAAGTGGAACGCCGGCGACGGCACGAGGCGCACCATCCGCTTCCTCGAAAAGATGGAATGCGCGATCCTGTCCTCCCACCGCAATCGCCCACCCCAGGGCCTCGACGGCGGCGGCGACGGCGAGGCGGGCTCGACCAAGGTCAGGCGCAATGACGGCTCGGTCGACGTTCTGAAGGCCTGCGACCAGACCACGCTCGATGCCGGCGAGGCCGTCATCGTCACCACGCCTACGCCCGGAGCTTTCGGTAAAGCGTGAAATCAGCGTCAACCTGCCGTCAACAGGCTGTCACCTGCCTGTCATGACGCTGCGCTACCCGCTTGCGCCAACGCAAACGGGGAATCACCTTGTCATGTCGGATGTTTCCGGAGAACTCGTTTATCGCCGAGGCAAGGAAGTCGGAAAGGCCGTCTACCAGAACCGCGCATTGTCGAAGGACGGCATTTCCGAGCGGCTGTTCGCCTTTCTGTTCTCCGGCCTCGTCTATCCGC
Organism: Mesorhizobium sp. B2-4-6; assembly: GCF_006442775.1. Lineage (NCBI taxonomy): Bacteria > Pseudomonadati > Pseudomonadota > Alphaproteobacteria > Hyphomicrobiales > Phyllobacteriaceae > Mesorhizobium > Mesorhizobium sp. B2-4-6. Next base: position 967,142 of record NZ_VFVI01000001.1, on the reverse strand, counting down.
AGATCTGGGAAGACCCGGATGTCGACATGGAGGCCATGCAGCTCGGCGCGGGCCACCGCATCGTCACAATCGCCTCGGGCGGCTGCAACATTCTGGCCTACCTGACCCGCTCGCCGGCCAGGATCGATGCCGTCGATCTCAATGCCGCGCACGTCGCGCTGAACCGCATGAAGCTGGAAGCGGTGCGCCACCTGCCGTCGCAGGGCGATCTCTTCCGCTTCTTCGGCGCCGCCGGCACCAGCCACAATTCCGACGCCTATGATCGCTTCATCGCGCCGCATCTCGATGCGGTCAGCCGTCACTATTGGGAGCGCCGCAGCTGGCGCGGTCGCCGCCGCATCTCCGTCTTCGACCGCAACTTCTACCAGACCGGCCTGCTCGGCCTCTTCATCGCCATGGGCCATCGCGTCGGCAAGCTGTTCGGTGTCGACCCGGCCGGCATCATGAAGGCCGAGAACATCGGCGAGCAGCGCCGTTTCTTCAACGAGGAGCTGGCGCCTGTTTTCGACAAGAAGCTGTTGCGCTGGGCGACGTCGCGGAAAGCCTCGCTGTTCGGCCTCGGCATCCCGCCGGCGCAATACGACTCGCTGATCACGTCTGGCGACGGCTCGATGGCGAGCGTGCTCAAGGCGCGCCTTGAAAAGCTCGCCTGCGACTTTCCGCTCAAGAACAATTACTTCGCCTGGCAGGCCTTTGCCCGTCGCTATCCGCAACCTGGCGAGGCAGCGCTGCCCGCCTATCTGGAACAGAGCAACTACGAGACGATCCGCGACAACATCGATCGCGTCGCCATCCACCACGCCAACCTGATCAAGTTCTTGGCCGCCAAGGACGCCGGCACCGTCGACCGTTTCGTCCTGCTCGATGCGCAGGACTGGATGACCGACGACCAGCTCAATGCGCTGTGGACGGAAATCACCCGCACGGCATCGGCAGGCGCCCGCGTCATTTTCCGCACCGCGGCCGAACCCAGCCTGCTGCCGGGACGCCTCTCCAACTCGCTGCTCGACCAGTGGACCTACGAGAGCGATGCCTCGCGCGAATTCTCCGCAAAAGACCGCTCGGCCATCTATGGCGGCTTCCACTTCTATGTGAAGCGCGCCGCATGAGCACGACGGAGCTGCCTGCCAGCCATGCCGAACTGATGGACGGCGTCTACCGCTGGCAGCGCCACATCTACGACCTGACCCGCAAATACTACCTGCTCGGCCGCGACCGGCTGATCGACGGACTGGACGTGCCGCAAGGCGGAACCGTGCTGGAGCTCGGCTGCGGCACCGGCCGCAACATCGTTCTCGCCGCCCGCCGCTACCCGGACGCCCGCTTCTTCGGTTTGGATATCTCGACCGAGATGCTGGAGACTGCGAACGCGACCGTCGCTCGCGAAGATCTCACGGACAAGGTCAACCTCGCACGCGGCGACGCCACCGATTTCGACGCCAAGGCTCTCTTCGGCATCGAGCATTTCGACCGGGTCTTCGTCTCCTATTCGCTGTCGATGATCCCCGGCTGGGAGAAGACCGTATCGGCTGCCCTCGCCGCGCTCACGCCCGGCGGCTCGCTGCATGTTGTCGATTTCGGCCAGCAGGAAGGCCTGCCACGCTGGTTCAGGGCGTTGCTGCGCGGCTGGCTGCGGAAATTCCATGTCACGCCGCGCGCCTCGCTGCGCGACGTGCTTGAATCGGAATCCGAGCGCACCGGCGCAACCTTCCGTTTCAGAACGCTTTATCGCGGCTATGCCTGGCTGGCGGTGATCAAGATCGCCCCCTGAATTTCGCAATTTGAGGCGCCTGTGCCTGTATCGAACGCAATCAACTGAACAATTGCACCCATGACCCAAGGAGTGGTACACTGACCCCGCTTGGAAACATGTGATGATCGTTGGATTTAGAGATGGATGGCTGCGAGCCTTCTTTGTGGATGATACCCACTCCCGCAACATTCCGTCCGATCTCGAAAGCCGCTTGTTTCGCAAGCTCCAGATGATCGACGACGCTGCTACCGACCAGGATTTGCGAGTGCCGCCCAGCAACCACTTCGAAAAGCTACGCGGCAATCTCGAAGGCTTTCATTCCATACGGGTCAACAAGCAATGGCGGTTGGTTTTCCGCTGGGATGGCGGCCGGGGTGAGGCGTCGGACATCTACTTGGACGACCACAGCTATAAGTGAGGTGAGACATGTTGATGACCGCACGCAAGCCGGCAACGGTTGGCGAAATCCTCACGGAGGAGTTCATGCACCCGCTTGGCTTGACGCAAGCCGCTCTGGCCGAGGCAATGGGCGTCCCGCGCAAGCATGTGAACGAATTGTGCAACGATCGCCGCAGCATTACCGCAGCGACTGCGCTCATTTTGGCGCGGGTGTTCGGCAACAGCCCGGATTTCTGGCTGAACGTCCAGCGCCGCAGCGATCTTTGGCAAGTCATGAACTCGCCTGACGAGCGGGCGCGCGTGGATCGCGCCAAACCTTTGCCGACCGCCGCATAGAGGCCGGCGATTGACCGCCACGCCTCTAATGGAGCGCTTTTGCGAGCGCCCCAACCATCGCTTGTGGACGATAACCGAACTTGGCCGGCGTCAATCCAAGCCGCACCACCACCAACTGCTCCGACGGAATGATCGCCACCGTCTGGCCGTCATGGCCCTCCATCCAATAGGTGTCCTTGGGCAGGCCTGCAGCGACGCCTGCGCCGGGATTTTCCTCATCGCCCGGGCCTTCGATCCAGACCTGGCCTTTGCCGTACACCTTTGAGGCCGGCGCGGGCTCGCGCATCCAGTCGACGAAACCGGCGGGCAGGATCTGGTTGCCGTTCCAGGTCCCGCCCTGCAGCAGGAACTGGCCGAAGCGTGCCCAGTCATGCGCCGTGGCGTAGAGATAGGACGAGCCGACGAAAGTCCCCTGCTCGTCGGTCTCGAGCACCGCGCTGTGCATGCCGAGCGGCTCGAACAACGCCGTGCGCGGCCACGCCAGCGCCTTGGCCTTGTCGCCGACCGCGTCCTGCCACAGGCGCGACAGCATCACCGCGGTGCCGCTTGAATAGGAAAACACCTTGCCGACCTCGCCGCTCAACGGCTTGGCCTCGGCGAAGCCTGCCATGTCCGGCTCGAGATAGAGCATGCGCGTCACGTCGGCGACGTCGCCATAATCCTCGTTGAATTCGAGCCCGCTCGACATCGCCATCATGTCGGCAAGGCTGATGGCGGCTCGCCCATCGGCCTTCCATGGCGCGAATAGGCCGTTCTTGTCGACTGCCATCTTGCCGTCCTTGACCAGCGTGCCGACGATCGCGGCATTCACCGTCTTGGTCATCGACCAGCCGAGCAGCGGCGTCTTGGCCGAAAAGCCCTCGCCATAACGCTCGGCGACGACACGCCCGTTTTTCACCACAACGATCGCTCGCATACCCGTGCCTGCCATGGCGGCATCGTCGACGATCTTCGCCACATCCGGATTCTGGGAAGCGTCCACGCGCTCGCCATCGGGCCAAAGCGCGTCCGGCTGCGCCGGCGTGGAGGCCGCGGCGCGCAGCGACGTCTGCCTTGCCTTGCCGGTGTCTCCATCGGGAAGCGACGCGCAGCCGACGCCGTCGCGCTCGACCGCGACGCTCTTGCCCAGAACCCAGAACAGGCTGGCCGAAACCAGCCCCCTCTCCTTGTCGACGGAGACCTTCATCAGCTTGAGCAGCGGATGGCCCGGCGCCTGCACGTCGACAGCCAGCACTTGCTTGGCGTCGCGGCCGGCGATGAAGACGTTCGAGCAGACGATCTTGGCCGAATAGCCGGAGCCGACGCGGATGAGTTCCGGCGGCGCGAAATAAAGCCAGGCAACGAGCGCGACCACGGCCAGGATCGCAAGGCCAAGCAGCCATTTGATGAACTTCACGACAGCCCGCATCATTTCCGCCCTTTGGAGTCTTCGGCTCGATTTATGTCATCGATTTGCCGCCATTGCTTCCGCAAAATCATCGATGTTGTCGAGCGCCGTCAATGGATTATCAACCATGTTCGGCGATCAACGGAGGAGCCGGATAGTCTCGTGGGGCGACAATCCGGAGGGGGCTTGCGCAAGCGACCACCACCAGTGAAGGACCCATCAGCGGCCGGCTGAACCCGGCTTGGGAAATGCCATGCGCCGTCTTGCGGCCATCCTGATGCTTACGCTGCTGGGCGCTTGCTCCACGGTGGACGATCTTTCGCCATTGTCGCCGTCTACGCAGACGGTGGCCGTGCGCGCGCCCAAGTTCGAGGACTCAAAGCCGCATGAATGGGACAGCGGCGCGCCGTGGAATTACGCCATCCACGGCACGGATGTCTCCAAATATCAGACCTCGGTCGACTGGCCGACTGCCAGGGCCAGCGGCATTTCCTTCGCCTTCATCAAGGCGACCGAAGGCGGCGACCGCTTCGACGAATATTTCAACGAGCACTGGTCGCGCACCAGAGCCGCCGGAGTTCCGCGCGCGGCCTATCATTTCTTCTATTTCTGCACGCCGGCCGAAACCCAGGCGCGCTGGTTCATCGCCAATGTTCCAAGAGACCCGTCGGCGATGCCGCCGGTGCTCGACATGGAATGGAACCCGAAATCGCCGACCTGCAGGCTGCGCCCCGATCCGGCTACTGTGCGCAGCGAAATGACCGTCTTCCTGCAAATGGTCGAGCGCCATTACGGCAAGAAGCCGATCATCTACACCTCGCTCGACTTCTTCGACGACAACCAGCTGGCGACCTTCCGCGGCTATCCCTACTGGCTGCGCTCGGTCGCGGGCCATCCGCGCGAGAAATACGGCAGCCACCCCTTCACCTTCTGGCAGTACACCGGAACCGGCATCGTGCCCGGCATGATCGGCAAATCCGACATCAACGTCTTCAACGGCTCGGAAGCCGCCTGGAAGAAGTGGCTGCGGCAGAACACCCGTTGACATCGGCCGCCCCGCCTGCTTTTCGACACGGCGGGCGGCGAAACATGCAACCGCTGGTAATCCGGAGCGGCGCACTCACGCGAGTGCCTGGCGCGGCTCCTGGGCTTTGAAATCCTCGCATGCACTTGTCCGATCCCGTCCGGGGTCGCGATGGGGTCATGTGCCGGTCTCGAAAGGGAAGCGATGCGATTGCGCGTTGAAATCCTGGCGGCGCTGTTTGTCGGCGCGCTTGCACTGCCCGCGGCGGCGCAGGAATGCGGCGGCGATTTCGAGACCTGGAAGCAGGGCGTGGCGGCCGAAGCCAAGGCCGCCGGCGTCGGCGCCGTCGGCCTCGACGCGCTGGAGGACGCTACCATCGACGAGCGGGCGCTGGCGCGCGACCGCGCCCAGGGCGTCTTCACCCAGACTTTCACCGAATTCTCCAACCGCATGATTTCGGCCTACCGCCTGAAGCAGGGCGCGGCCAATCTGAAGAAATATGCCGAGGTCTTCGACCGCGCCGACAAGGAGTTCGGCGTCCAGCCGGCCATCATCGCCGCCTTCTGGGGGCTGGAGACCGACTTCGGCGCCGTGCAGGGCGACTTCCATACGCTGAATGCGCTGGTGACGCTCTCGCATGACTGCCGCCGCCCGCAGCTTTTCCGGCCGCAATTGGTGCCGCTGCTCACTCTGATCGACCGCGGGGTGCTGCCGGCCGACGTCAAGGGCGCCTGGGCCGGCGAGATCGGCCAGACGCAGATCCTGCCGACCGACTATCTGGCCGAGGGCATCGATGGCGATGGCGATGGCAAGGTCGATCTCAGGAACAGCGTCCCGGACGTCATCATGACGACCGCCAACAAGATCATGTCGCGCGGCTGGAAGCGCGACCAGCCCTGGATCCAGGAAGTGCGCGTCCCCGACGACATGCCCTGGGATCAGACTGGCCGCACCAACAAGCTGCCGCTGTCGCAATGGGCACAATGGGGTGTGACCAACCCGAACGGCACGCCGCTCGCCGACAACGGGCTGAAAGCCGGCCTGGCGCTGCCTATGGGCCGCAAGGGGCCTGCCTTCCTGGCCTACGACAATTTCGACGTCTACCTGGAATGGAACCAGTCCTTCACCTACGCGCTGACCGCAGCCGTGCTTGCCACGCGCCTTGCCGGCGCGCCGCAATTCGACCCGCGTATGCCCGAGCAAGGTCTGAGCGGCGACCAGATGAAGGCGCTGCAGACCAAGCTCGAGGCCAAGGGATATGACGTGGGCACGGTCGACGGCATCTTGGGCACCAACACGCGCGAAGCTGTCCGCAAGGAGCAGACGCGGCTCGGGTTGCCGGTCGATGGCTGGCCGACGCCGGAATTGCTGGCAAAATTGTGAGAATAGTGAATAGTGAATAGTGAATAGTGAATAGTGAATAGTGAATAGTGAATAGTGAATAACAGGAAAATCACCCATATATGAGTGAGGTCAATCCGAATTACCACTCACTACTCACTACTCACTACTCACTACTCACTATTCACTATTCCCCACTCATCAATCCGCCATCGTCTCCAGGCTGGCAAAGCCTTGCGGCGCGTCGCCTTCGTCGAACGGCGTCGTCACCTCGACGAAAGTGTCGGGATAGAACCCATTGAAACGCGTCCTGAGCGACAGCGAGTAAGCGCCGATATGGCCGATCTCGATCCAGTCGCCGGTGTCGACCGTTTCCGGCAGCCAGAATGGCCTGGACAGGATGTCGACGGAATCGCAGGTCGCGCCGCAGACCTTGAACGGCACGATGGTGTTTTCGTCGCCATTGCGCGTGCGGATCGCCGGATCGGGGATGAAGCGGGCCGGCAGCGTGATCTTGCCGGTCCATGAATCCGACAGCGAGGCCCAGATGCCATCATTGATGTAGAGCCGCTTGCCCTTGCGCAACAGCACCCGCACGATCAGCGACAGGCAGCGCGCCACGATCACGCGGCCTGGCTCGGCCACCAGCGGCATCTGGTCGAACTGATACTCTTTCAGGTCGCCGGCAAGCCGCGACATCAGTTGGCCGAGCGACGGCATCTCGACCTGCTTGCGATTGGGATCGTGGCCGTATTCGGCGGGAAAACCGCCGCCCACATCGAGCCCGGCAATGTCGAAGGTCAAGCGGTTGCGCACCCAGTCGGCCGAGGCGAGCGCCCGTTCATAGGTATCGGGATCCTCGATCTGGCTGCCGACATGGAAGCAGAGCCCCACCTTGTAGCCGGTGCGGTTCAGCCGCTCGGCAAGCTCGATCGCGTTGGCCGGCCCGGCGCCGAATTTCTTCGACAATTCGTAGGCCGCATGGCCCTTGGTCTGGATGCGCACGAAGACGGTGATAGCGCCCGGATCGATATCGAGCGCCCGCACAACGCGCGTCAGCTTGGTGATCTCGTCCTCATGGTCGAGCGAGATCACCCGGATGCCGTACTTCTCCAGCGCCAGCTTGATGTCCGACTGCGCCTTGACCGGATGCATGTAGAGCATCTCGGCATCCGCCGAGACCGCGCGCACGGCGGCGAACTCGCCCGGCGAAGCGACGTCGAAAGTGCTGACGCCGGCTTCGACCAATGTCTTCAGCACGATCTGCTCGCCATTGGTCTTCACCGCATAAGCGGTCTTGCCTGGGAACATCCCCATGAACTGCAAGGCATCCGCCTTCAACACCTGCGGGCGGAAACAGTAGACCGGGTCGTCCGGACGAAGCGCCAGTGCCGCCTCACGGGCATTTTCGAATCGCTGCATGGACGAATCCTCAGGTCTGGAGCGCGCACAATTAATCCTAGCTAGCCGCCAAAGAAAACAGTTCTGTGTCTCGCCATACCGCGCAGCCGGCCGCACTTCTTGCCAACGCTAAACCACCGGTCAGGTTTCGGGTGGCTCTTGCCGCCGAACCCGATAACGGTTGTTGAGATGTCTGACGGGCTGAGATTGCGATTGGCTCCGGGGAGGAAACAGGACATGTCGACTACGGCCGACGCCGCGCCGACGCGCGGACCGATGGCGCTCAAGGATTGGGCGCAGCTTCTCCTGCTCGGCGCGATCTGGGGCGGTTCGTTCTTCTTTGCCCGCATTGCAGTATCGGAAATCCACCCGCTGGCGCTGGTGCTCTTCCGCGTCGCCATCGCCGCGGCAGCACTTCATCTCTATCTGGCGATCCGCGGCCCTTCGTTCCGGCTCGCCTTACCGCATACCGGCCTGTTCTTTCTGCTGGCGCTCACCAACAATGTCATACCGTTCTCGCTGATTTTCGCCGGCCAGACGCAACTCGGCGCCGGCGTCGCCTCGGTGCTCAACGCGACGACGCCGTTCTGGACGCTGATCCTGGCCAACGCGCTCACGACCGACGAGAAGCTGTCCTTGAACAAGCTGGCCGGCATCGCTCTCGGTGTCGCCGGCACTGCGGTGATGATCGGACCTGGCCTGCTTGCCGGGCTCGGCGGACCGGTCTGGGCCAAGTTCGCATTGATCGGCGCTTCGCTCTCCTACGCCGTCGCCCTGATGATCGCGCGCCGCTTCAAGGGCATTCCTTCGCCCGTCATCGCCACCGGGCAGTTGACCGCATCGACCATCATCATGACCCCCATCGTGCTGATTGCCTATGGTCCGGCGGGGTTGTTCTCGGCCTCGCCACCCGTCTGGGCCGCGGTGCTGGGCCTGGCGCTGCTGTCCACCGCCTTTGCCTACATCCTCTATTTCAACCTCGTCGCCTCGGCCGGCGCCACCAATGCCTCGCTGGTCACCCTCGTCGTGCCGGTCAGCGCGGTGCTGCTCGGCTTCCTGTTCCTCGGCGAGCGGTTGGCGCTGTTCGAGATCGGCGGCATGACGCTGATCGGACTCGGCCTCATCACCATCGACGGGCGGCTGTTCGGCAAATGGTAGCGGTGTCATGCCACACCGCCGCCACAATTTATTCACAACCCCTGAGCCGGCTTTTGCCAAAGAGTTTCAACGGCTAACGGCAAATTCCAGGTCGCAAATTCCACAATCATGTCGCATCGCAGCACGTTTTCCGCTTGCCTGTGGCACAAATGACCCTAGACTCCCGCCATAGCTCTGAAGAGGAGGCTATGGCATGGGACTGACGAGGCCGATCAACGCTTTGATGATTTGTGCCGCATTCGCATTCATCGGTGCCCTTATCATAGGCGTTCTTCCCTGACCCGCCAAAGCCGGGAAGACCAGCACCGAGAATAGTCCAAACAGTTCGAAAAGGCCGGGTTCTACCCGGCCTTTTCCGTTCCCGCCGGGCTCAAGCCGCGGCCGAACCGGCCACCTCCACCTCATGCGAGCGGATGCCGATCATGTGGCAGACGGCAAAGACGAGATCGGCGCGGTTCATCGTGTAGAAATGGAAGTCGCCGACGCCGCGCTCGACAAGGTCGAGCACCTGCTCGGCCGCCACGGCCGAGGCCACCAGCGCATGCGTCTGCGGATCGTTCTCCAGCCCCTCGAAACGCTCGGCCAGCCAGGCCGGCACCAGCGCCCCGCAGCGCGACGAGAAATTGGCGACCTGGGTGAAATTGTGCACCGGCAGGATACCCGGCACGATCGGGATGTAGATGCCGGCGCGGCGCGCCCGCTCGACATAGCGCTCGTAAAGGTCGTTGTCGAAGAAGAACTGGGTGATCGCCCGCGTCGCGCCGTTGTCGACCTTGCGCTTCAGCATGTCGATGTCGGTGGCGAAGTCCGGGCTTTCCGGATGCTTCTCCGGATAGGCCGAGACCGAGATGTCGAAATCGCCGACGCTCTTCAGCGCACCGACCAGTTCGGCGCCATTGGCGTAGCCGTCGGAATGCGGACGGTAGCTTGTCCCCACACCGGCCGCCGGATCGCCACGCAATGCCACGAAGCGTTTGACGCCCATGTCGGCGAATTCGCGGATGACCGTGTCGACCTGATCGCGGGCGGCATCGACGCAGGTCATATGCGCCGCGGGCGTCAGCGACGTCTCGTTGAGGATGCGCTTGACCGTGCGCGCCGTGCGCTCGCGAGTCGAGCCGCCGGCGCCATAGGTCACCGAGACGAATTTCGGCTTGAGCGGCTCCAGCCTTGTGACCGTGTCCCAGAGCCTCGCTTCCATCTCGTCGGTTTTCGGCGGGAAGAATTCGAACGAGACCCTGACCTTGTCGCCGATGTCGGGACGGCGGGAAAAGCGGAACTGGTTCATCAGGCTGTTTCCCTTACTGGCAAGGAATCGTTGGATGGATCGGCGATCAGCAGCCGGCGGTCCCGGCCGAGCCAGAGCTTGACGGTGAGCCTTGCCTCGTTGCCGCCACGCGGCTCGAATTCCTGGCTGTCCTCGAGGTCGAGGCCGGCCTCCCCGAACCACTCCGAAATCTGCCGGTCGGAAAAGCCGAGCCGCATGTGAGCGTGCTGGTCGCGCAGGAATTCAAGCGCGTGTGGCGCGAAGTCGACGACGATCAGTCGGCCTGATGGCCGCAGCAGCCTCGCCGCTTCGGCGATCGCCCGGGCCGGATCGTCGAGATAGTGCAGCACCTGATGGATGGTGACGAGGTCGAAGGCGTTGCGCTCGACCGGCGGCGAGAAGATATCGCCCTGGCGCACCTGTGCATTGGCGATACCGGCCTTGTCGAGATTGGCGCGCGCCACGGTCAGCATCTCGCGCGACATGTCGATGCCGACGCCGCGCCGGTAGAGCGGCGCAAAGATTTCGAGCAGCCGGCCGGTCCCGGTGCCGAGATCGAGCATCGACTGGAACGGCCGCTTGCCGACAAGCTTGATGAGCGCCGCTTCCACCGCCCGGTCCGGCACATGCAGCGAGCGGATGTGATCCCAGCTCGCGGCATTCTCGGAGAAATATTCGGCGGCCCGGTCCTGCCTTTTGCGCTTCACCGCCGCCAAACGCTCGAGATCGCGCACCACCTGCGGATCGGCCTCTCTTATGGCCGAGACCAGACGCTGTACGAAATCACGCGAATTATCCGTATCGGTCAGCCTGAAGAAGGCCCAGGACCCTTCCTGGTAGCGGCCGATCAGCCCGGCATCGAGCAGCAGCTTCAGATGACGCGAGACCCGCGGCTGCGACTGTCCAAGGATCTCCGTGAGGTCGGAGACGGTAAGATCGCCGCGCGAAAGCAGCACCAGGATGCGCAGCCGGCTGGATTCGGCCGCCGCCTTCAATGTATCTACCATTGTGTCGAGCGAGACATGCATGAGCGGGTTCTCGTTGAAAGATATAAAGATATGTTTATGTCGATTTTGGAACCCTGGCAAGTGCTATGTCGCTTCCGGACAAGAAAATGGCGCAGCCGCGATCCGCGCCGGGCAAACGGGTCTTCCGGGGATAAACAGGATGTTTGAGACGCGCCAAGGTGAAACGCTTCTTGCGGCCGACCCGGCGGAGTTGCGGCCGGACGGCCATGTCGTCTTCATCGGCCGCATTGTCTCGCCCTGGGCGGTCCGCGAGGAGTGCCCGAAGAACATGCGCGCCGCCCGCGAAACCGGGCGCGCCGCGACGATACTGATCGACGAGCCCTACCGCCCGGGGCTGCAAAACCTGGAACGCGCCAGCCACATCGTCATCCTGTCCTGGCTCCAGCACGCGCCGCGGAATCTGATTGTGCAGAAACCCCGCCATGCCGCTGAACCGAAAGGCGTTTTCTCGCTGCGTTCCCCTGCCCGGCCGAACCCTGTCGGCCTGCATGTGGCCAAGCTCGTCGCTTTCGACATCGAGGCCGGCCGGCTTGAGATCGATGCCATCGATGTGCTCGACGGCACGCCGGTCATCGACATAAAGCCCTACTACGCGTCGACCGACGCATTTCCCGAGGCGACCATCGCCGGGCGCGACGAGAAATGAGCGCTCCCACCGGCCGCCGCCGCGCCATCGCCAAGGCGCTGACCGCGCTCTTGCCGCTTGCGCCCTATGCCGACATGGAAAAGATCCGCGCCGACGCCGGTTCCGTGCACATGAAGACCCTGCCGCCGACGATCGCGGTGTGGCTGGCCACCATCGCCCATGTCCGCCATGTCCATACCGACTACGAAAAGCTGCTGGCCGAAGGCTACGACCGGGATTCGGCGCGCTTCTTCGTGATCGGGCGGACCAATGAGGTGCTTACCCACTGGCGGGCGACACGGTTGCTCGAGGAAGACGACGAGGACGAATAGGCGCCTGGGCCCTCTACGCCGCATCCCGCCAATTAATTCGGGTGCCGTCTCTGGAAAAACGGCGGCGGCGCCGTACATGGGATAAACGGAGATTCCTCCGTTTATTCCTCCGAATTCATCGCCCTCTGGGCAAGGACAGCGCATCATGACTGATAAGGTTTGGTTCATCACCGGATCGTCCAAGGGCTTCGGCCACGTCTGGGCCGAGGCCGCGCTCGCCCGTGGCGACCACGTCGCCGCCACCGCCCGCGATGCCGGCACACTCGCCGGTCTCGTCGAAAAATATGGCGACAGCATCGCCGCCATTGAGCTCGACGTCACCGACAAACAAGCGGTCGACGCCGCGATTTCCGAAGCGCACAAGCGTTTCGGTCGGCTCGACGTCGTCATCAACAATGCAGGCTACGGCCATTTCGGCGCCATCGAGGAAGTCACCGAGCAGGAAGCGCGCGACCAGATCGAGACCAACGTCTTCGGCGCGCTTTGGGTGACGCAAGCCGCGCTGCCCATCATGCGGGCGCAGCGCTCCGGCCACATCATCCAGATATCCTCGATCGGCGGCATCAACGCCTTCGCCTCGATCGGCCTTTACCACGCCTCGAAATGGGCGCTGGAAGCCTTCAGTCAGTCGCTCAGCCTCGAAGTCGCGGAGTTCGGCATCCATGTGACCCTGGTTGAGCCAGGCGGTTTCTCGACGGACTGGGCGGGGCCGTCGGCCAAGGTCTCCAAGCCGCTGGATGTCTATGAGCCGGTTCGCGCGGCGATGGCCGAGCGCCGCAGCCGTTCCACGGCCGGCGATCCGCAGGCGACCGGCCCGGCGATGCTGGCGATCGTCGATGCCGCCGAGCCGCCGCTCAGGGTCTTCTTCGGCGATGGCGGCCTGCCGATGATCAGGCAGGAATACGCCAGCCGCATCGCCACCTGGGAAAAGTGGGACCATGTCTCGGTGATGGCGCAGGGCGCCAACAAGAACCGGAAGAGCTAACACTCTTTAGCGGTACCTAAGCCCGCCGAGGGATGTTGAGATTCAGGTCAGGGCGAGTCGAGAACGGTGGGTTCCGAGAACCGGACGGAGCGTGCGTTTGGGCACGTGAGTACCGGAAGCGCAGGAAACTGCCGTTCGCAGGCCGACCTCACCTGAATATCAGCATGTCTCAAGCCGGGTAAATCCACTGCTCCGGCACCCGTACCGAGATCTCCTCGCCGGCCCTGATGACGCCCGGCTTCTCGACCCAGGCGACAAGGCCGCGCAGCCGTTTCGCCTCCTTGGGAAAGAGCAGCGCGGTGGCATTGTGATCCGCGGCGCCGACATGCTCGGCGATCGACTGTCCGGCAACGCGGCAAGGCTTGTTCTGCCCGTCGACCTTGAGCGTCACCCCGCCCTTGAAGAACAGCAACGAGCCGGCCGGCAGCATCGAAAGCTGCGGCACGCCTTCGACCAGGAGGTTGGCGCCGATCCACTCCGGCTTGATCTCATCGAGCCCCATGCGCTGGGCGACGATGGCAAGCTCGTCCGCCGCGACGAGCGACAATTGCCGCTCGTTGCGCATCTCGGTGCCGCGCGGGTACCAGGGCTCGCGTCCGCCGGAACGCCGCGTCGTTCCGCCATGGAAGTCGCCCGCGATGCCGTCGAAGCCGAGTCGCAACTCCTCGATCGCCCTCGTCTCGAAATGATCGTGCGGCGCGGCATAGAGCGCCGCTGCCTTTGCCGTCAGCTGGCGGCCCGGCACGATGTCGACCGCCGGTTCCGCTACGGGAAAAAGTTCCAGGTTCGTTTCCTGCATGCCATTGGTCTAATGGTGCCGAAGAATGCGGTCCAGTCGAAAGCGCTGATGATCCGATCACGCCGCTTGATGGCGATCACGACCTTCTTACCGCAAATCCCCCTTTCGTCGGGCGCCGCAGGCCGCAATGCTGCCGCGACGGTTGCATAGACGGTCACGCGCGCAATCGGGAAGGTTCGATCATGCAGGTTGGACAAGCTGTCGCCGCACTCTGGCTGTTCTGGCTGGTGTCCTGGCTTCTTGCCGCCTCCTGGGCCGCCCCCGCGCAAAAGCGCGCGGATCTCAAGTCGGAGGCACGCTACCGGATGCTTTGGCTGGCCGGCACCGTCCTCTTGTTCGTGCCGGCGCACGGCTATGTCGGTCGGCTGCGGCTCTGGATGCCGACGCTCACCGAAGCCTGGATCTGCGTCGCCCTGATCGCCATCGGCATCGCTTTCGCCTGGTGGGCCCGGCTGCATCTCGGCCGCTTGTGGTCGGCCAACGTCACCGCCAAGGCCGATCATCGGGTGATCGATACCGGCCCCTATGGCCTCGTCCGTCACCCGATCTACACCGGCCTAATGCTTTCGGTCCTTGCCACCATGGCGGTCAAGGGCACGGTCTGGGGCATAGCCGGCGCCGCCCTGCTCCTCGTCGGCGTCGTCGTCAAGGCGAGGCTGGAAGAGAGCTTCCTGCGCGGCGAGCTCGGCCCGGCCTATGACGATTACGCCAGGCGCGTGCCGATGCTGGTACCGTTCGCGCCGGCCTGAAGGATGTGCTGACATTCAGATGAGCCCGGTCTGCAAACAACGGGTTCCTGCGCTTCCGGTGCTCACGTACTTTAAGTACGCTCCGCTCCGGTTCTCTAAACCCGATGTTTTCGACTCGGCCTGATCTGAATTTCAACACATCCTCAAAGCATGCGCAACAGCGCGCCGCCGATCGAATAGCCGGCGCCGAAAGCGCAGATCAGGCCGAAATCGCCGGCCTTCATGTCGGCATGGTTCTCCGACAGCGCCACGATCGCGCCGGCGCCGGCCGTGTTGCCGAGCCGCTCCAAGACCATCGGCGCGCGGTCATGGTCGACGTCGTGGCCGAAGGACAATTTCAGGATCATCGCATTCATGCGCGCATTGGCTTGGTGCAGCCAGAAGCGCCGAATGCCCTCCGGCGTCAGCCCGTGCTCGGCCAGGAATTCGACGATGAATTTCTGGCCGGCGACGGTGACTTCCTTGAACACCTTGTTGCCGACCTGCTTGATGAGGTTGCCTTCCAGGTTGATCATGTAGGGATCGTCCTGGGCCGTGCGCGTGTGGTAGCCGAGATTGGTGCGGATGTTGTTCGACATCTGCGTCCAGGTGCGCGTGTCGAGCACCTCGAAACGCCCCGGCCGCTTTTCGCCCTGCGCCAGTCCCTCGACGACCATGGCGACCGAGGCGTCGCCGAAGATGAAATGCGTCTGCCGGTCGCGGAAGTTGAGATGGCCGGTGATGATTTCGGGCGTCGACACCAGGATGCGCTTGTGCGCCCCCGCTCTCACCAGGTTGACGGCGACATGCAGCGCCGCAGCGGCGGAAGAGCAACCAAGCCCCATGTCGAAGCCGGCGCCTTTGGTGCCAAGCGCCTCCTGCATCTCGATGGCGATGGCCGGATAGGGCCGCTGGTGATGCGAGGCCGAGCAGATCACCAGGTCGATGTCCGATCCGTCGACCCCGGCATGGGCAAGTGCCTTCCTGGCCGAGGCGATGCCGAACTCCGCCTCCAATGACAGCGCGTCGTCCGGCCGTGCCGGAATGCGCGGCGACATGCGGGTCGGATCGAGGATGCCCTCGCGCTCGACGACATGGCGGCTCTTCACGCCCGAGGCGTGCACGATGAAGTCGCTGTCCGATTTCTGCAAAAGCGGTTCGCCGGTGTCGGCGCGGCGCGCATTCTCGGTGTCGACCCAGCTGTTGAAGCTTTCGACCAGCTCTTCATTGGTGATGACGGGTTCAGGGATTTCGGCGCCGATGCCGCTGATGATGACGCGATGCATGTCCAATCCATCCGAGGCCCGGGCGTGACGGGCTTTGATGTGGGCGCGGAAATGGCCCGGCGCAACCCTTGTCGCATTTGCCCGGTTTATGCCAGCTTAAATCACGGGCTTCCCGGTAGACGTTCACCAGGCGCAGACCTTGGTGTTGGTCTGCGGATTGTTCCAGCAGGCGCCGTCGTCGCGGCTGCGCACGAACTGCCCGGGCAGCGATCGGTTGCGGCTGCCGAACCTGGCATATCCGAAGGCAAAGCCCGGTTGGTCGATTTCAAGCGTGATCGTAGGATAGCCCGGTGCCGAGACGCGGAAGCTGCCTTCGCCGTCCAAGGCCTTGTAGTTGCAAGGATAATAGCCGTCATCCGTGGTGAAGCAGCGTGCCGGCTTGGCCTCGGCGGCGATGGAAAAAGAAATCAGCGCGGTCATGCACAGGCCGCATGCGAGACCCGTCTTGCCCAATGTCATCGCTCACCCCCTGCCCCGTGGTCCCCTGTGGGATCGTCGACCATCGTCCAGATGGATGAAATGCCCATGACGGCGCGAACCGGTCAAGCGCCTCGGAAGCGGGGGAACCTAGACTCTTTTGGCGACGATGAATATCCGCGGGAAGCGCAGAAGCACCTTGCCGTTCGCCGCCTTTGGATAGGCCTTGGCGATCTTGGCGGTATAGCTGTCGAGGAACAGCTTCTTCTCATCCGCATCGAGCGGATCGAGGAAGGGCTTCAGGCCGGTCGCCTTGACCCATTCGACGATCGCCTCGGCATCGGCCAGCGGATGGTTGTAGATAGTGTGCCAGATGTCGAGACGGTCGGCGAGCGGCGACAGAAGATCGTAGTAGAAGGACACCGGCGGCAGTGGTCCGCGCGCGGCACCCTTGAGCTTGGCCGCAAACGGCACTTCCGCAGCGGTTTCGCGCATCAGCTGGTGCGAGGCTTCGCCGAGATTGTCCGGCATCTGAACGGCCAAGGCGCCGCCCGGCGCCAATAGCCCCATCAGCCGCTGGAACACCGCCGGATGTTCCGGCAGCCACTGGAAGACGGCATTGGCGAAGATGACGTCGACCGGATGTTCGGGGTGCCATCCGGCGGCATCCGCCAGCTCGAAATTGACATTCGGCAGCCGCGCCCGCGCCTTCTCGATCATGTCGGGAGAGGTGTCGAAGCCGCTGACCTGAGCATCCGGCCAGCGCTCGACCAGAAGCTCGGTCGAGTTGCCCGGCCCACAACCGATATCGACGACGCGGCGCGGAAAATCGACCGGCACTTGCGCCGCCAGATCCCGCGCGGGCCGCGTGCGCTCATCCTCGAACTTCAGATACTGGACGGCGGACCAGTCGGTCATGTGAGAACCTCGCCCTGTTCGCCGTCCCTGCGGACTGATGCTACCGCGTCAGCCGCTTGTGCGTCATGCGGTGCGGGGCCGCCGCTTCGGCGCCCAGGCGACGCAGCTTGTCCTTCTCATATTCCTCGAAATTGCCTTCGAACCATTCGACATGCGCGTCGCCCTCGAAGGCGAGCATGTGGGTCGCCATACGATCAAGGAACATGCGATCGTGGCTGATGATGACGGCGCAACCGGCATAGGCTTCCAGCGCGTCTTCCAGCGCGCCCAGCGTTTCGGTGTCGAGGTCGTTGGTCGGCTCGTCGAGCAGAAGCACGTTGCCGCCGCCCTTCAGCATCTTGGCCAGGTGGACGCGGTTGCGCTGGCCGCCGGAGAGGTTGCCGACCTTCTGCTGTTGGTCGCCGCCGCGGAAGTTGAAGGACGAGCAATAGGCGCGGCTGTTGATCTCGTGCTTGCCGAGCTTGATGATTTCGGCGCCGCCGGAAATTTCTTCCCATACGGTTTTGTTGCCATCGAGCGCATCGCGGCTCTGGTCGACATAGCCGAGCTTGACCGTCTCGCCGATGCGCACGGTGCCCGCATCCGGCTTTTCCTGGCCGGTGAAGGTCTTGAACAGCGTCGTCTTGCCGGCGCCGTTCGGGCCGATGACGCCGACGATACCGCCCGGCGGCAGCCTGAACGACAGGTTCTCGATCAAAAGCTCGTCGCCGAAGCCCTTGTTGAGGCCTTCGACCTCGATGACGACGTTGCCCAGACGCTCGCTCGACGGGATGACGATCTGCGTGTCGGTCGGCTTGCGGTTCTGCGACTGCTCGACCAACTCCTCATAGGCCTTGATACGCGCCTTGGACTTGGTCTGACGCGCCTTGGGCGAGGACTGGATCCATTCGCGCTCGCGCCAGATCGACTTCTGGCGAGCGTCGTCCTCGCGGCCTTCCTGGATCAGGCGCTTGGCCTTGGCGTCGAGATATTTGGTGTAGTTGCCCTCGTAGGGAATGCCCCGGCCGCGATCGAGCTCGAGGATCCAGCCGGTCACGTTGTCCAGGAAGTAGCGGTCGTGGGTGATGATCAGCACCGAGCCCGGATAGTCGCGCAGGTGCTTTTCCAGCCATGCCGTGGTTTCGGCGTCGAGATGGTTGGTCGGTTCGTCGAGCAGCAGCAGATCCGGCTGGCGCAACAGAAGCTGGCAAAGCGCGACGCGGCGGCGCTCGCCGCCTGAAAGGTTCGTCACCTCGGAATCGCCTGGCGGGCACTGCAGCGCGTCCATCGCCATCTCGACCTGCTGCTCGAGGTCCCACAGGTTCAGGCGATCCATCTCGTCCTGGAGCTTGGCCGACTCATCGGCCGTCTCGTCGGAATAGTTCATCATCAGTTCGTTGTAGCGCTCGATGATGGCCGTCTTCCTGGCGACGCCTTCCATGACGTTTTCCATCACGGTCTTGTTTGGATCGAGTTGCGGCTCCTGAGGGAGATAGCCGACGGTTGCGCCCTCGGCCAGCCACGCCTCGCCCTGGAACTCTTTGTCGAGCCCGGCCATGATGCGCAGGATCGTCGACTTGCCCGAGCCGTTGGGGCCGAGAATGCCGATCTTGGCGTCCGGATAGAAGGACAGGTGAACATTATCGAGCACCTTCTTGGTGCCATAGGCCTTCGACAGGCCTGACATGTGATAGATGAACTGGCGAGCCACGCGCGCTTTCCCTGGAACTGAAGTGTCAAGGTGGATGGGGGTTGCGCGCTATGTAGGCGATGAAGCGCCGAACGGCAATCGCTTTCGGCACGCCGGCGGCCAAACGGTGCGGATTCGCCGGTTTGCGCCCCCGACTCCGCCCACGGCTTTTCGCCGCCGCCGGCCGTAGCGTGAAATCAGTGGTTAACCATTCGCGTTCAAAACGTCTCCACCGTCGGCGAGACGACGCGCTGCCTCGCCGACATCTTCGCGCTGGCCGACCAGCGCCTCTACAAGGTCAAGCTTAGCGGCCGCGACCGCGTGGGTCGGCGAGCCCGGCAGCGAGGCGATCATCCTGCAGGCGGCCCCCAGATCGGCCTGACAAAAGAACGGCCTGATCAAGGAATTAATTGCCGCCTACTGAAAGCCGATCGCGTCGACCGTGCCCTTCGGGCAGCCGGCCTTGGCCGTCGGCGCGGACGCCATCAGGAGATTGGCGAGCCTGCTATCCGGGCCAATCGGGCCGGACAAGCCGAGCGTGATCTCGCCGATCAGGCGCCGGCCGCTCGACGGGTCGACCAGGCAGGACACGCGCACGCGGTCGCCTGCGCCGGGACCGAAGGCTTCGTTGAAGGCGCCGCGGATCTGGTCCGAGGTCAATTGCTTGCCGATGTTCTTGTTGAAGAGGTCGCGCACCGCCGAGGCGTTCACCGCCCGCATCAGGTTCAGCGCGTCTGAGAAATAGTCCTGCGGACTCTTGCCGTAGCAGGTGCCGTGCTTGATCCATTCGTGGCGCTCGAGCCTGGAAGCCGTGCCCGGCATCACCTGGTCGAGCTCGGCACGCGTCTTTGCGTCGAGATCGACCGGCGGCAGATCTGCCCAATGCGACGGATTGTCATTGGCCTTGTCGCTCGCCGAGACCTGGCAATAGAAATTGCCGTTCGGCTGCGGCCACAGCCCATGCAACGTGAAGTGCGAGGCGTCGAACTCGCTCGCGTTCTGGGCCTTGCATTCGGGCTTGCTTGCCTTGGTCTCGCAGAAAGCCGGCTGCCAGCTCAGCGCAAAGACATATTCGGGTTTTCCGGAGGCAGACGATGACGGCTTGGTCTGGCCGGCAGGCGCCGGCGTGACCGACGCGCCGCCGCCGGTGACATGGCCGCAGCTGATCTTCACCCAGCGCCGCTCGGGATCGGCACCCGGCACCTGGATGAGGTAGTGCGTGGGCTCGTCCTTGTTGCCGGCAAGCAGCTCGTAGCTCTTGCCGGCCTCGGTCGAGACATTGCCGGGGTTCTTGCCACTCTTGATGGCCAGCGTCGCTGGACAGCCGCTGTCGGCCACGAAGGTGCCGCTCATCTTGACGTCGGCATGCGCCGTGCCGGCACCGGCCAGCGTCGTCAGCACCATCGAACCCCACAATGCCCAAACCCGCATCCCGCTCTCCCGGCGATCATTGAACCGTATTGGATTCGTCACACTAGAACAGCCGGCGTGTCAGAATTGCGATCTTTTTCACCGCGCGAAAAAACAATCCCCAGCTGAGCGCTTCCGTCGGCGTATTCGCAAGTGCCCTGAGTGCCTCTGCAAGATGACGGATTGCCGGCGTAGCATCTCGGCAAGCGCGCTCATCCTCTTGACGCCGGCAAACGCCTCGCCCAACAGTCGCCGAGGGAGCGAGACATGCCATTCGACAGAGAGACCAGGCTGGCTTCACCGACCGGGGCCGACCTCAACCTTTATGTGAAAGAAGCCGCCGGAAATCCGCGCGCCGTGGTCCAGATCAACCATGGCCTGGCCGAGCACGCGGCGCGTTACGCCCGCTTTGCCGATTTCCTGGGGCCACGCGGATTCCACGTCTATGCCCATGACCATCGCGGCCATGGCGCGACGAAGGCGCCCGACGCGCCGCTCGGCAAATTCGCCGACGGCGACGGCATCGCCAAGGTGATCGCCGACGTCGATGCCGTTCACGACCTGATCGCGGCCGAGCATCCCGGCTTGCCGGTCATCATCTTCGGCCATTCGCTCGGCGCATCTATCGCGCTGAACTTTGTCCTGCGCCACTCCGAGCGTGTCCATGCCGCAGCGATCTGGAACGGCAATTTCTCGCAGGGCCTGCTCGGTCAGCTGGCGTTGGGCATCCTCGGCTGGGAGCGGATGCGGCTGGGCTCCGACGTGCCGTCTCGGCTTTTGCCCAAGCTCACCTTCCAGGCCTGGGGCAAGGCGGTGCCCGGCCACCGGACTTTGTTCGACTGGCTGTCGCGCGACCCGGTCGAGGTCGACAAATATATCGCCGATCCGCTCTGCGGCTGGGATGCGTCGGTCTCGATGTGGCGCGATGTGGTCACCATGGCGCTTCATGGCAGCAAGGACCAGAGCTTTGCCGGCGTCCGGTGCGATCTCTTCGTCAACCTTGTCGGCGGCGAAAAGGACCCCGCGTCGGACTACGGCAAGGCCGTCCATCACCTGGCAAAGCGCATCCGGGCATTGGGCTTTTCGAATCTGGTTTCAAAGGTTTATCCGGAAACCCGCCATGAAAGCCTGAATGAGATCAACCGCGACTCCGTCATGAATGATTTCGCCGCTTGGGCCGACAGCGTGCTGAAATCCTGATCCGGCGTGGCCTATCGTATGGGTCGTGACACGGCCGGTGCGTGTTGCTAGAGCCTGCGTTTCGTTAGAACACGGTGATCCATGACCGCCCCTCCGCTGAAAGGCATCCGCGTTATCGAACTTGCCCGCATCCTGGCCGGTCCCTGGGCCGGGCAATTGCTGGCCGATCTCGGCGCCGATGTCATCAAGGTCGAAAGTCCGGATGGCGGCGACGATACCCGCAAATGGGGTCCGCCTTTCGTCATGAGCCATGACGGCGAGAACCTTTCGGCCGCCTATTACCATGCCTGCAACCGCGGCAAGCGTTCCATCGCCGTCGATTTCTCCAAGCCCGAGGGTGCCGAGACGCTGCGCAGGCTGATCGCCACGGCCGACGTGCTGATCGAAAACTTCAAGCTCGGCGGCCTGAAGAAATACGGCCTCGACTACGAAAGCCTGAAGGCGATCAATCCGCGGCTTGTCTATTGCTCGATCACAGGCTTCGGCCAGAATGGGCCCTACGCTCCCCGCGCGGGTTACGATTTCATCATCCAGGCCATGGCCGGCATGATGTCGATCACCGGCGAGCCCGGCCGCGAGCCGCAGAAGGCCGGCGTCGCCATCTCGGATCTCTTCACCGGTCTCTATTCGGTGATCGCCATCCAGGCAGCACTTCGCCATGCCGAAAAGACCGGCGAGGGCCAGCATGTCGACATGGCGCTCTACGACAGCCAGATTTCGGCGCTCGGCAACCAGAACCTCAACTATCTGGTCTCGGGCAAGTCGCCGGTGCAGATGGGCAATGCGCATATGAACATCGCCCCCTACGAAGTCCTGCCGGTGAGGGACGGCCACATCATCCTCGCGGTCGGCAATGACGGGCAGTTCGGCAAGTTCTGCGCCGCCGTCGGCATCGCCGACCTGCCCGCCAATCCGGATTTCGCCACCAACCCTGCCCGCGTCGCCAACCGCGTGAAGCTGCGCGAGCGGATCGTCGAGACGCTGGCGGCGTTCGATCGCGATCCGTTGCTGGCGAAGCTGGAAGCCGCCGGCGTGCCGGCGAGCCCGATCAACACGATCGGGCAGATGTTCGCCGATCCGCAGACCATCGCGCGCGGCATGCGGCTCGACCTCGACGACGGCCACGGCAATCGCCTGCCCTCGGTGCGCGCGCCGATGGTGATGTCGGGCACGCCGCTCGTCTATGAGCGCCCTTCGCCGCGCCTTGGCGAGCACACGGACGAAATCCTTGCCGAATTGGAGAGAGCAAAATGAAGACAGGCGGACAACTGATCGTCGAGGCGCTCGAAGCGAACGGCACCGACCGCATCTTCTGCGTTCCGGGCGAATCCTATCTCGCGGTGCTCGACGCGCTGCATGACTCTTCGATCCGCACCATCGTCTGCCGCCAGGAAGGGGGCGCCGCGATGATGGCCGACTGCCAGGGTCGGCTGACCGGCAAGCCCGGCATCTGCTTCGTCACCCGCGGCCCCGGCGCCACCAATGCCTCGGCCGGCATCCATATCGCCATGCAGGATTCGGTGCCGCTGATCCTGTTCATCGGCCAGGTCGCCAGCCACGCCAAGGAGCGCGAGGCGTTCCAGGAGGTGGACTACAAGCGCTTCTTCGGCGACATCGCCAAATGGGTGGTCGAGATCGACGATGCCGCGCGCATTCCGGAATTCGTCACCCGCGCCTTCGCGGTCGCGACCTCCGGCCGCCCGGGCCCTGTGGTCATCTCGCTGCCGGAAGACATGCTGACCAGCGAGGTCGAGGCTCCGGAAGCGCTGCCGCACACGCCTGTCGAGACGCGTCCAGGCGAGGCCGAGCTCGATGCGCTGGAGATGTTGCTGAGCAATGCCAAGCGTCCTTTCGTCATTCTGGGCGGCACGCGCTGGAACGAGGAAGCCGTGGCGCATATGCGCATGATCGCGGAGACCTGGTCGCTGCCGGTCGGCTGCTCCTTCCGGCGCCAGATGCTGTTCGATCACCTCCATCCGAACTACGCCGGCGATGTCGGCATCGGCATCAATCCGAAGCTGGCGGAGCGGATCAAGCAGGCCGATGTCGTGCTCTTACTCGGCGGCCGCCTGGGCGAGATGCCGTCTTCCGACTACACGCTGCTGAAGAGCCCCTACCCCGACCAGGCGCTGGTGCATATCCATGCCGATGCCGGCGAGCTCGGCCGCGTCTACCGGCCGACAGTGGCGATCAACGCTTCGCCCGCCGCCTTCGTCGAGGCTTTCGCCAAGCGCAGGCCAACGGCCAAGCCCACCTGGGCGGCCGAAACGGAAAACGCGCACGCCGCCTATCTCGAATGGTCGACGCCGCCCCAGACCGGCCCTGGCCCAGTCCAGATGGGCCCGATCATGGACTATCTGGGAAAGGTCCTGCCGGAGGATGCCATCCTCACCAACGGCGCCGGCAACTACGCCACCTGGGTGCATCGCTTCTACCGCTCCCGCCGCTTCGGCACGCAGGCGGCGCCCACGTCCGGCTCGATGGGCTACGGCACGCCGGCCGCGGTCGCCGCCAAATCGCTGTTCCCGGATCGCACCGTGGTTGCCTTCGCCGGCGACGGCTGCTTCCTGATGAACGGCCAGGAGTTCGCGACGGCTGTCCAGTATGACCTGCCGATCGTCGTGATCGTCGTCAACAACGGCATTTACGGCACGATCCGCATGCATCAGGAGCGGGAATATCCAAGCCGCGTCGTCGCCACAGACCTCAAGAACCCGGACTTCGCTGCGCTGGCCCGCGCCTATGGCGGCCATGGCGAAACGGTCGAAAAGACCGCCGACTTCGCGCCCGCCTTCGAGCGAGCGCGCGCCAGCGGCAAGCCGGCGATCGTCGAGATCAAGCTCGATCCCGAGGCGATCACGCCGACCCGCACACTGACGCAAATCCGTGAGAAGGCTTGAGCGTCGACAAAGGCATAGGCAGAGCTCCTTGCGCCGACGTCCGAATTGATCGCGATCCTATCGGGCGCTACATCGCCTTCTCGATCTGGCCGCGGATCTCGCCGTCCTTGTTCTTGGCGGTGTGGACGTTGACGTAGTATTTGCCGGCCTCGAGGTCGGCCGCTTGCGCGTCGGTCAGCGTCGCCGACCCCTTGATCGGGCTCTTCAGCTTCTTGAACGGGATCACCGGATCCGCGTTCGCGCCCATGTCCGCCGGCCCGTGGATATGGGCGGCCACGGCAGGGCCGCTAAGGCCGGAATATTTGACGTTCCAGCTGAGCTTCTTGCTTGTGCTGTCGAAGGTGAATGTGGCGGTTCCCTTGCCCTTGGTGGTCACGGGCGGGCTCTGCTGGCTGCCGTCGAGCGTCGCCTTGAACTTCATCGTCTCGGCCATGGCCGGCGATGCGAGAAGGAAGGCGGTCGAAACGGCCAGGGCCGAAAGCATCGGCACGGATAGGATGCGCATGAGAACCTCCGTTGGTTGCAGCATCCTGCACGGCTCCCCGACGCGCGGATGCATCAATGCAACGGTTGGGTGCCCGGATGTATCCCGGCACACAATTATTTTACCGCGACCCCAAAGAAAAAGGGGCGGTCGCCCGCCCCTTTCCAGCTTCCGCGTCGAGAACGGAGCTTACTTGATCGCCTTGTCGGTGATCGCGGTCGTGTAGGCGCCGCTCGCCTCCTTGCTGATGATCTTCTGGTCGAGCAGCGCCTTGGCGGTACGCTCGTAAGCGGCCGGGATCAGCTTGCCGTCGGCATTGTCGATCAGCTTGGCCACTTCCTTCATCATGAACTTCTGGTGGTTCTCGTCCTGGCCGCCGGCGTCGACGACGATGCCAGCCGCCTCGTCGGTGTTCTCCGTGGCGTATTTCCAACCCTTCATCGAGGCGCGCACGAAGCGCACCATCTTGTCCTCGAAGGCCGGATCCTTGAGCTTCTCCTCGAGCGTATAGAGCCCGTCCTCCAACAGGTCGTTGCCCATGGCGGAGTAGTTGAAGACGGTGAGGTCTTCCGGCTTGTAGCCGGCATCCAGCACCTGGCCGTATTCGTTATAGGTCATCACCGAAATGCAGTCGGCCTGCTTCTGGATCAGCGGCTGCACGTCGAAGCTCTGCTTGAGCACGGTGACGCCGTCAGGGCCGCCATCGGTCTTGAGGCCGATCTTGTTCATCCAGGCGTAGAACGGATATTCGTTGCCGAAGAACCAGACGCCGAGCGTGTGGCCCTTGAAGTCGGCTTCCGTCTTGATCGGTCCATCCTTGGGGCAGACCAGTTCCATGCCCGCCTTCTTGAACGGCTGGGCGATGTTGACGAGCATCACGCCCTTGTCGCGGGCGGCGAGTGCCCCGCCCATCCAGTCGACGATGACGTCGGCGCCGCCGCCGGCGATCACCTGCTCGGGTGCGATGTCGGGACCGCCCGGCTTGATGTCGACGTCGAGGCCTTCGGCATCATAGAAGCCCTTGGCCTTGGCGACATAGTAGCCGGCGAACTGGGCCTGCGTGACCCATTTCAGCTGCAGTGTCACCTTGTCGGCGGCCATCGCCTGGAAGGCGGCCAGCGACATGGCGCCGGCCAAAGCAGAAATCAGCAGTCTTTTCATGTTATTACCCTCTGAAGTTAGCACCCAAACCCACCGCCCCTATCCACCTCGGACAGAGGGA
This sequence comes from Mesorhizobium sp. B2-4-6, assembly GCF_006442775.1. Lineage (NCBI taxonomy): Bacteria > Pseudomonadati > Pseudomonadota > Alphaproteobacteria > Hyphomicrobiales > Phyllobacteriaceae > Mesorhizobium > Mesorhizobium sp. B2-4-6. The sequence goes on along the minus strand of NZ_VFVI01000001.1, from coordinate 941,073 downwards.
TGCCAAAACGTGACGGCTCTCTCGATGAGAGCGACCACGCCATAAAAGACCGAACCCGCAAGTGCTGCAACTGCGATTTCGGCCCACACCATGTCGATGTTCATCCGCCCGACTTCCGTAGAGATGCGGAATCCCATGCCGACCACGGGCGTACCGAAGAACTCAGCGACGATGGCGCCGATCAGCGCCAGCGTCGAGTTGATCTTCAGCGCATTGAAGATGAACGGCATTGCGGCCGGCAGCCTGAGCTTGAGCAAGGTCGGCCAATAGCCCGATGCATAAGTGCTCATGAGGTCGCGTTCCATATGCCCGGATGCGGCCAGCCCGGCGACCGTGTTCACCAGCATCGGGAAGAAGGTCATGATGATGACGACCGCGGCCTTGGACGGCCAGTCGAAGCCGAACCACATGACCATGATCGGCGCGACGCCGATGATCGGCAGCGCCGAAACCATATTGCCGATCGGCAGCAGGCCGCGCCGCAGGAACGGCACGCGGTCGGCGAGGATGGCGACGATAAAGCCGGCGAGATTGCCGACGATGTAGCCGATCAGCACCGCCTTGAAGATCGTCTGGCGCACGTCCGACCCCAGGACCGGCAGCGAGTTGGCGATACGCGCGCCGATGGCGCTCGGCGGCGGCAGGAGGATGAAGGGGATGCCGGCGCCGCGCGTCACCGCTTCCCAGATGATCAGAATCCAGGCGCCGAAGATCGCCGGGATGACCAGGCGCAGCGCAGTCTTCGCCCAGCCCTGCGCGGGGCGTAGTGACGACAGCAAGGCGACACAGCGCCAGGCAAGCAGCCAGGCGGCGGCAAGCAGCAGGAAATACGGCGCCAGCGCCGTGCCTTCGAAACCGGCTATGCCCTTGATCAAAAGCCAGGCTGCGGCATGGGCGCCGACGAACAGCAGAATAGCCTCAACGATCGGCGTGAGCCGCACTATCGAGACCAGTGCCGCGATGAGCAACAGCCCGATGATCAAACCCTTCGCGCCCATATAGGGATAGGCCAGCGTTGCGGCCGGCTCCGCCAGCGCGGCGGCTTCCGGCTTCGACATTGCGCCGAGCGCGAAGGCGATGAGGCACAGCGCAATCGCCAGCACCGGTTGCCAGGACGGTTTCAACCAGCTCATGCCGGCCTCCCGCCCATGGCGCGGTCGACGAGGCGGCCGGCAATGCCGACGACCATCACCAGCAGCGCCGCGACGATCGAGCCCGCAACCAGGGCCGACCAGATATCGATGGTCTGGCTGTAATAGGCGCCGGCGAGCAGCTTCGCGCCGATACCGGCGACCGCTCCGGTCGGCAGCTCGCCGACGATGGCCCCGACAAGGCTTGCCGCCACCGCCACCTTCATCGAGGTGAACAGGAACGGCACCGAGGCCGGCACCCTGAGCTTCCAGAATGTCTGCGAGGCGCTGGCGTTATAGGTATGCATAAGATCGAGATGCATGAGCTCGGGGGAGCGCAGGCCCTTCACCATGCCGACGGCCACCGGGAAGAACGACAGGTAGGTCGAGATCAGCGCCTTGGGGATCAGGCCTGTGATGCCGATCGCCGCCAGCACCACGATGATCATCGGCGCCACCGCCAGGATCGGAATGGTCTGCGACGCGATGATCCAGGGCATCAGGCTGCGGTCGAGCGTCGCCACATGCACGATGCCGACCGCAATGACGATGCCGAGCGCCGTGCCGAAGGCAAAGCCGAGCAGCGTCGAGGACAGCGTCACCCAGGCGTTGTAGACCAGGCTGCGGTTCGAGGTGACGGACCGCAGGAAGGTGTTCTCGAAGAAGTTCACCGCCACCTGGTGCGGCGCCGGCAACGTCGGCTTCGGCTGCGAAAGCGTCTTGCCGATGAACTCGACGGTGCCGGGCGTCTCCTTGGCTCGGCGGTCGAGGTCGCGCTGGAACGGCGCGTTGAGGATGACGGCAAAGACATACCAAAGCACCACCACGCCGGCGAGGATGGTGGTGACGGGGATGATTTTCGAACGGAAGCTATCCATTCACGACGCCTCGCGGGCCACACGCCTTCGTCATCCTAGGGCGGAGCAAGGAGCGAAGCGACGCGGCGCAGACCCTAGGATCCATGCCGTTACCCCTCCGCTCCGCAACGGTGCGGAACAAGGCACCTTTCGCCCTGCGGCGTTTAGCGGCCATTCTGCATCGTTTTGACCCTTCGACCAGCATCACGGAATGGATCCTAGGGTCTGCGCTCCGCCTCGCGTCGCTACGCCCTAGGATGACGAAATCGCGATGGCCGGCTTCCTTGACATGCGCGGTGGCGTGCCTGCTCCGCCCTAGGATGACGAAGGCGCGGTTGCGCGCCCCCTCACCCGACCTCCGCTTCGCTCCGGCCACCCTCTCCCCGGTAGGGAGAGGAGGAAACTCGTCCCCCTCAATCATCATAGCTGTGCCCAGCCCTCAAGCCGTCGCGCACGCGCGCCGCGATCGACAGAAATTCCGGCGTCTCGCGAATGTCGAGCGGCCGCTTCCTCGGCAGCGTCGATTCGATGACGTCGGTGACGCGGCCGGGCCGCGGCGACATCACGACGATGCGCGTCGAGAGATACACAGCCTCGGGGATCGAATGGGTGACGAAGCAGATCGTCTTGTTGGTGCGCTCCCATAGTTCCAGAAGCTGTTCGTTCAGATGGTCGCGCACGATCTCGTCCAGCGCGCCGAACGGCTCGTCCATCAAAAGCAGGTCGGCATCGAAGGCGAGCGCGCGTGCGATCGAGGCGCGCTGCTGCATGCCGCCGGAAAGCTGCCAAGGGTATTTCTTCTCGAAGCCGGAAAGGTTGACCAACTCCATCGTGCGCTTGATGCGCTCGGTCTGCTCGACCTGGCTGAGGCCGATGATCTCCAACGGCAGCGCCACGTTGCGCTCGATGGTGCGCCACGGGAACAGGGCCGCCGCCTGGAAGACATAGCCATAGGCGCGTTTCTCGCGCGCCTGCTCCGGCGTCATGCCGTTGACGGAGATCGCCCCGGCGGTCGCCTTCTCCAGGTCGGCGATGACGCGCAGCAAGGTGGTCTTGCCGCAGCCGGACGGGCCGATGAAGGAGACGAATTCGCCTTTGCGGATGGTCAGATCGACATTGGAGAGCGCCTGCACCGGACCGTCATTGGTCTGGAAGGTGAGGCCGAGCTTGCTTGCCGAAACGACGGCTGGCGGCTGTTCGGTCATTGGCTGCAGCCTGCCTCTCGCAGCCGCTGCCGCGCTGTCCGCAATCCGGTTGATTTTATGATAGCGTTGCTTTCCACTCGTCCTGTCCCACCCGATCGACGCCGCCCGGAGCCTTGCCGATGTCGCCTAAACCCACTTGTCATCTCGTTCGCCCCGAAAGCACCTATCAGGGCAAGCAGGGGCTGAGCTATTTCGCCGGCATCGCCGCCGAAACCGTCGGCTCGTCCGGCATCTGCATGCATCTTCTCGCCATGCCGCCCGGCGCCCGCGCCAAGGCGCATATGCATGAAAGCCACGAGACGGCCATCTACGTGCTCTCCGGCGAAGTCCACACATGGTACGGCGACCGGCTCGAGCATCATATCGTCGTCAAGGCCGGCGACCTCTTCTACATTCCGGCGGGCGTGCCGCATCTGCCGGCCAATCTGAGCAACGCCCCGTCCTCGGCCGTCATTGCCCGCACCGATCCCAACGAGCAGGAGAGCGTCGTCCTGCTGCCGGAACTGGATGCTCTGGTCGCCTGAGGCTGGTGGGACCGCCGTTACTTGCACCGGGAGACTTCGCCCATCACATTGCCGTCTTCATCGGCCACCACCAGCTTCTTCGCGTTCTTCGCGCTGCGCTTGATGGTGAACTTGGTCGGCGCCTGCCCCTCTTCGCCTTCCGCCTCGCATTTTGCCGTCATCACCAGCGATCCATCGGCCTGCGCCTGGCTGTCGCTGAAGGTGCAGGCGCTGGCCGCCGTGATCAGTTCCTTGTCGGTCAAAAGCAGCATCTTGTCGGCGGCGACCGCCTGGCCGTTCCGGTTGATGCAGCCATATTTGTCGCCATAAGGCTTGGTCAGGTCTATGCCCGCCGCCTGGGCATGGCCAGCGTCCAGCATCGCGGCGACCGCCAGGAGCAGGTAAGGAGCCCGCATGGTCAGACCCCGGTGGCCGGAATGCCGGTTCGCTCCACCTTGCGCGGCGCGGAAATCTCCTTCCAGGTCGACAGCGCCCGGTTGACCGCGGCGTTCGGCTCGCGGGCGACGAACTCGCCATGGCCGGCCCTGGCCTTGATGTCCGCCTCCTCGATCGACAGTTCGCCGCGCGAGAAGACGAAGCGCGGCAGGCCCGTCACCTCGACGCCTTCGAAGACATTGTAGTCGATCACCGACTGCTGCTTCTTGGCCGAGATCGTCTTCTTGCGCTTCGGATCCCAGACCACGATGTCGGCATCGGCGCCTTCGACGATCGCGCCCTTCTTCGGATACATGTTGAGGATCTTGGCGATGTTGGTCGAGGTCACGGCGACGAACTCGTTCATCGTCAGCCGCCCGGTGTTGACGCCTCTCGTCCACAGAACCGGCAAGCGGTCCTCGAGCCCGCCGGTGCCGTTCGGGATCTTGGTGAAGTCGCCGACGCCGTTGCGCTTCTGTTTGGTGGTGAAGGCGCAGTGATCGGTCGCCACCACTTGCAGCGATCCGGCCTGCAGGCCGGCCCACAGCGAATCCTGATGCAGCTTGTTGCGGAAGGGCGGGCTCATCACGCGGCGCGCCGCATGATCCCAATCCTTGTCGAAATATTCGCTCTCGTCGAGCGTCAGGTGCTGGATCAGCGGCTCGCCGAACACCCGCATGCCCTTCTGGCGCGCGCGGCGGATAGCCTCGTGGCTCTGCTCGCACGAGACATGCACGACATAGAGCGGCACACCCGCCATGTCGGCGATCATGATGGCGCGATTTGTCGCCTCGCCTTCCACTTCCGGCGGACGCGAATAGGCATGGCCCTCGGGGCCGTTGTTGCCGGCGGCGAGCAGCTTTTGCGAGAGTGCGGCGACCACATCGCCATTCTCGGCATGGACCAGCGGCAGCGCGCCGAGATCGGCGCAGCGCTGGAACGACGCATACATCTCGTCGTCGTCGACCATCAGCGCGCCCTTATAGGCCATGAAGTGCTTGAACGAGGTGATGCCACGGTCGACAACTTGAGCCATCTCGTCGAACACCTGCTTGCCCCACCAGGTGATCGCCATGTGGAAGGAATAGTCGCACGATGCCTTGGAGGTCTTGTTGTCCCACATCTGCAGCGCCTCCAGCAGCGACTGCTGCGGCGCCGGCAGGCAGAAATCGACCACCATCGTCGTGCCGCCGGAAAGAGCCGCGCGCGTGCCGGATTCGAAATCGTCGGCCGAATAGGTGCCCATGAACGGCATTTCGAGATGCGTATGCGGATCGATGCCGCCCGGCATGACATAGCAGCCGGTCGCATCGAACTCATGATCGCCATGCAGGTTCGAGCCGATGGCGACGATCTTGCCGTGCTGCATCAGCACGTCGGCCTTCCACGTGCGGTCGGCGGTGACGACGGTGCCGTTCCGGATGACTTTGGTCATATCTGTTCCCCTGTTCTTTCGCGCTTCTTTGCGAGCGGTGTTGCGAGGTGATTGGTCCAGAGCAATTTCAGGAAAAGTGTGAAGCGGTTTTCCGTCCGAAATTGCGTTAAAACAAAGAGATAGAGCAGTCGGCGTTTCCGTGAAACGGCGATTGCTCTAGTCGGTCATTCGACGATTCCCGCCGTTTCGACAACCGCGTGGAACAGCACATCGGCGCCGGCGGCCGCCCATTCCCGGGTGATCTCCTCGGCCTCGTTGTGGCTGAGCCCGTCGACGCAGGGGCACATCACCATCGCGGTCGGCGCGACGCGGTTGATCCAGCAGGCGTCGTGGCCGGCGCCGGAGACGATGTTGCGATGCGAGTAACCCAGCCGCTCGGCGGCGTCGCGGATCGCCTTGACGCAGTTCTTGTCGAAGGTGACCGGATCGAAATGGCCGACCTGCTCGATTTTGTATTTGATGTCGAGCGCGTCGCAGATCGTGTCGATGCCTTCACGGATCCGGCCATCCATGGCGTCGAGTACCTCCTTCTCGGGCGAGCGGATGTCGATGGTGAAGACCGTGCGGCCGGCAATGATGTTGCGCGAGTTCGGATAGACTTCCATATGGCCGACCGCGCCGACGGCGTCGGGCTGGTAGTCCATGGCGATCTCATGCACCAACTCGATGACGCGCGCCATGCCGAGCCCGGCATTGCGGCGCTTCGGCATCGGCGTCGAGCCGGTATGCGCTTCCTTGCCGGTCAGCGTCACCTGCAGCCATTTGAGGCCCTGCCCATGGGTGACGACACCAATGTCGATGCCTTCGTCCTCGAGGATCGGCCCCTGCTCGATATGCAGCTCGAAGAAGGCATGGATCTTTCGGTCGCCGACCTTCTCGCTGCCCTTCCAGCCGATGCGCTCGAGCTCTTCGCCGAACTTCTTGCCGTTCTTGTCGGTGTGCTCGTAGACGTCGGCCTGGTCGAGTACGCCAGCGAACACGCCGGACGCCATCATCGCCGGCGCGAAGCGCGCGCCTTCCTCGTTCGTCCAGTTGGTGACGACGATCGGATGTTTCGTCTTGATGCCGAGATCGTTGAGCGAACGCACGACCTCCAGCCCGCCCAGAACGCCGAGCACGCCGTCATATTTGCCGCCGGTCGGCTGCGTGTCGAGATGGCTGCCGACATAGACCGGCGGCAGGCTGGGATCGGTGCCCTCGCGGCGGGCAAACATGGTGCCCATCTCGTCGACGCCCATTTCGAGCCCGGCGGCATCGCACCAGCGCTTGAAAAGATGGCGGCCCTCGCCGTCCTCGTCGGTCACGGTCTGGCGATTGTTGCCGCCGGCAATGCCGGGGCCGATCTTCGCCATCTCCATGATGGAATCCCATAAACGGTCTGAATTGATTCGCAGATTTTCGCCGGGTGCGGCCATTTGCGTTCCCATTTTCACCAGGGGTCTTGTCGCCCCTTGAGTGGTTTGCATCCTGACCGTATGGTCAGCTTTCAGACTACACAAGCTGACCAAGCGGTCAACGAGAATCTTGGGGGAGACATGACCGAGCCCACCCGTCCCATGCGGAGACAGGATATAAGGCGGGAGAATGAAAAAGCCATCCTGCTCGCCGCTGAAAAGGTGTTCGCGGAGGCAGGGTTCGGCGGCGCCACGATGCAGCTGATCGCCGATCTGGCGGGGCTGCCAAAGGCAAATCTCCACTATTATTTCGCCACCAAGGAGGAGCTCTACCGGTCCGTCGTCCAGAATATTTTCGAGATCTGGCTGCAGGCGGCCAATTGCTTCGACGCCGCGCGCGGCCCGGTTGACGGCATCAGCGCCTATATCGACGCCAAGATGGAAATATCGCGCCGCCACCCGGACGGGTCGAAGGTCTGGGCCTCGGAAGTGATGCACGGCGCGCCGGTGCTTCAGGACTATATGGAATCGACTTTGCGCGAATGGACCGACGGCCGCGTCGAGATCATCGGGCGCTGGATCGAAGAGGGCAAGATGGACCCGGTGGACCCGCGTCATCTGCTCTACATGCTCTGGGCCACGACCCAGCACTACGCCGATTTCGGCCACCAGATCGAGACACTGAACGGCGGCAAGTCGCTCTCCGACCGGCAATGGCGGGAAGCCAAGGAAAACATCAAGCGGGTGATCCTGACAGGCATCGGCGCGCAACCGGCCTGATTGACTGCCATCGCAACAGCAAACGATCAGGTCGGTGCCACCTGCCTGCGTGCTTTGCAAGCTCGTGCTAGGGCTTCAATTCATCGAGGAACATTTGCGCCAGCCGCGGCTCCCCTGGCCGATTAGGCCCGCGTTCCGCCCTCAGTTCAGCCAGTCGCCGCATGGGCGCAAACAGGTCGACAAAACCCATTTCTTCCCGGACCACGACAAGCTCGTCGCCTATCGCGGCGAGTCGCTTTGCACTTTCCGGCAAATACCGGCTTTCCAGGGGGCGGGAAGCGTTCCTTCGTTCTGGCCGAACAGCCCCCATCTGCCATCCGCGCAATCGCGAAGCGCAACCAGCAAGGCAGCGGAACAGGCAGCCTCAAGAGACTGCCTTTCCTTTTCCAAAGCTGCTTCGCGCTTCGCAGAGGCCATTCCCGAGCTTCCTAGTCGATCGACCTCAGCACATCGCGAACATGGTCGATGAGTTCGTTGATCTGGCCCTTGGTGATGATCAGCGGCGGCGACAGCGCGATGATGTCGCCGGTGGTGCGGATCAGCGCGCCGCGCTCGAACGCCTTCACGAAAGCCGAGAACGCCCGCTTGGTCGGGCTGCCGGCGATCGGCGCCAGCTCGATCGCGCCGATCAGGCCGATGTTGCGGATGTCGATGACATGCGGCTCGCCTTTCAGCGAATGCAGTGCATCTTCCCAGTAAGGCGCAAGTTCCTCGCCGCGCGTCAGCAGGCCCTCTTCCTTGTAGGTGTCCAGCGTGCCGAGCGCCGCGGCACAGGCGATCGGATTGCCCGAATAGGTGTAGCCGTGGAAGAACTCGATCATGTGCTCCGGGCCGGTCATGAAGGCGTCGTGGATCTCCTTCTTGACGAAGACCGCGCCCATCGGGATGACGCCGTTCGACACGCCCTTGGCGGTGGTCATGATATCCGGCGTGACGCCGAAATAGTCGGCCGCGAACGGCGCGCCGAGACGGCCGAAGCCGGTGATCACTTCATCGAAAATCAACAATATGCCGTGCTTCGTGCAGATTTCCCGAAGTTTCTGCAGATAGCCCTTCGGCGGCAGGATGACGCCGGTGGAGCCGGCGACCGGCTCGACGATGACGGCGGCGATGGTCGAGGCGTCATGCAGGGTGACGAGACGCTCAAGCTCGTTGGCGAGCTCCGCGCCATGTTCCGGCACGCCTTTCGAAAAGGCGTTCTTCTCCGGCAGGTGCGTGTGCGGCAGATGGTCGACGCCGCCGAGCAGCGTGCCGAACATCTTGCGGTTGGAGACGATGCCGCCGACCGAAATGCCGCCGAAATTGACGCCGTGATAGCCGCGCTCGCGGCCGATGAGGCGGGTGCGCGAGCCCTCGCCCCTGACCCGGTGATAGGCGATCGCCATCTTGAGCGCGGTCTCGACCGATTCCGAACCGGAGTTGGTGAAGAAGACATGGTCCATGCCCTTGGGCGCGATGTCGACCAGGCGGTTCGCCAGTTCGAACACGATCGGGTGGCCCATCTGGAAGGCCGGCGCATAGTCGAGCTCGGCGGCCTGGCTCTGGATAGCCTCGGTGATCTTCGGCCGGCAGTGGCCGGCGTTCACGCACCACAGGCCCGCGGTGCCGTCCAGCACCTTGCGGCCGTCGCTGGTCGTGTAGTGCATGTCCTTGGCGGACACGAACATGCGCGGCGCCTGCTTGAACTGCCGGTTTGCCGTGAACGGCATCCAGAATGCGCTGAGATCGTTCGGCGTGACTTTCAGCCGGTTGGACATGACCAAGACTTCCCCTTGTAAGCGTGTTTCGGTGCGGCCAACGCTTGGTCTTTGCTGCGTTTTCGTGCTACGCAAAATTTTGACCGGTTGGACAAACGTTAGTGCCGCCTGTCGGCGGTCAAGGGATTACTAGCGGAAATGCGGCATCGAAATCGCGCTCCACAGCCCAGGGAAAAACTGGTCCAGACAATTGGTCCAGAGAGCCCACGCGAAGACGGCCTGCAAGGATGACGGACACGATGGAAAGCTCCGCTCCCCGCCGCACCCGCATCCAGCAGGAAAAGCGCGAGCTCATCCTGGAAGCCGCGCTCGAAGTCTTCTCCGCCAACGGTTTTCGCGGCTCGACCATCGACCAGATCGCCGAAGCCGCCGGCATGTCGAAGCCGAACCTTCTCTATTACTTCCGCCGCAAGGAAGACATTCACGAGACGTTGATGCAGCGCCTGCTCGACACCTGGCTGGCGCCTTTGCGCGAGCTCGACGACATCGGCGACCCGCTGACGGAGCTCAGAAGCTACATCCGCAGGAAGCTCGAGATGGCGCGCGACTTCCCGCGCGAAAGCCGGCTTTTCGCCAACGAGATCCTGCAGGGTGCGCCGCGCATCAAGCCGATGCTGGAGGGAGAGCTGAAGACCCTGGTCGACGAGAAGGCCACCGTCATCAAGGGCTGGATGCGCGCCGGCAAGATCGCCCGCACCGATCCTTGGCACCTGATCTTCTCGATCTGGGCGACGACGCAGCACTATGCCGATTTCGACGTCCAGGTCCGCGCCGTGCTCGGCGTCGATCGCGGCGGCGACGGGCGCTTCGAGGACGCCGCGCGCTTCCTGGAGCAGCTGTTCCTGGATGGGCTGAAGCCGAAGGGCTAGCGAACGACCTGCCGACCCATGGAGATTAGCCGAAGCGTCCAACACTTCGTCATCCACGGGCGGAGCAAGGAGCGAAGCGACGCAGACCCGAGGATCCATTCCGTGACCTCGGAGCGCCGCTACGGTGCAGAATTCTGCACCGCTGCACTCCATCGCAAAAGTAACGGAATGGATCCTCGGGTCTCCGCGTCCGCTTCGCTCCCGCTGCGCCCGTGGATGACGAAGCCGAGACGTGCCGTCAGCGAACCTCACGCGCTGCGCCGTTCGCCCGGAAGCCCCTCAAGCAGCTTCTGCAGCTTCACAACCGAGTTCTGCTCGGCAAGCGGCGTGTAGACGATCAATCGCATGTCCGAGCCGTCGTCGATCGACAGGCTCATATGCTCGAACGTCATGGCGCCGGCGATCGGATGGCGCAGATGCTTCAGGCCGGAGAGCCGGTGCACCACATCGCGTTGCGGCCACCACTCGCGGAATTCGGGACTTGAGCGCATCATCAGCGCGATCAGCCGCTCGAAGTCCGGATCGCCGGTGTATTTCGCGCTCTCGGCGCGGAACGCGGCAAGGGTCGCGCGCGCCAGCTGTTCCCAGTCCACCAGCAGATGCCGCCGGTGCGGATCGGTGAAGACCCCGTGGATGATGTTGCGGGCGTTGCCCTCCAGCAGGCCGTAGTCGCCGAAGATGGCGACGGCCGCGTCATTCCATGCCAACACGTCCCAGCGCGGGCCAACGACATAGGCGGGCTGCAGGACCAGGCTCTGCAGCATGTGCAGCAGGGGCCCCTCGACCTTCCCCGCAACGATGCGCCGCTGCTCCGGCTGCTGGCGGCCGGCGAGCGTGAACAAATGCCGCTGCTCGGCGCCGTCGAGCCGCAATGCCTGGCAGAGCGCCGACAGCACCTCGACCGAAGGACGCACGTCCCTGCCCTGCTCAAGCCACGTGTACCAGGTCGTGCCGACCCCGGCGATCATCGCCACTTCCTCGCGCCTCAGCCCGGGCGTGCGCCGCCGCTGACCGGCAGCGATGCCGGTCTCCGAGGGCGAAAGCCGCTCGCGGCGGGAACGCAGGAAGGCGCCGAGCTCGCGCCGGCGATGGTCTTCGGGAGAATGGGCGATGGCATCCATGCACCTATTATAGCAGTACCGATACCAGGATAAAGTTTGAACTGTTTGAGATACGCGCCGTGTCCCATCTTTGCGTTCAGAGCAGCACAAGGAGGCTCTGACATGGAACTCAAGGGCAAGACCATTCTCGTCACCGGCTCGACCGACGGCGTCGGCCACGTGGTCGCCGAGCGGCTCGGCGCGGCCGGCGCGCGCGTGCTGGTGCACGGCCGCGACGAAGGCCGCGGCAAGGCGACCGCGGCCGCCATAGAGGCAAAAGGCGGCAAAGCCGAATTTCTCGCAGCCGACCTCGCTTCGCTTGCCGAGGTGCACCGCCTCGCCGAAGCGGTGCGAACAAAGACCGACCGGATCGACGTCTTGATCAACAATGCCGGCGTCGGCACCGGCGGCCAGGGCGCGAAGCGGCAGGTCAGCGCCGACGGCTATGAACTGCGCTTCGCCGTCAACTATCTCGCCGGTTTCCTGCTGACCTCGGAACTCCTGCCGCTCATCAAGGCAAGCGCGCCGGCGCGCATCGTCAATGTCGCCTCGGCCGGCCAGCATGCGATCGATTTCGACGACGTGATGCTGACGCATGGCTACAGCGGCGTGCGCGCCTACTGCCAGAGCAAGCTGGCGCAGATCCTGTTCACCGTCGACCTGGCTCAGCAGCTCGACGGCGCCGGCGTCAGCGTCAACGCCTTGCACCCGGCTAGCTACATGGACACGACCATGGTCCGGCAGGCCGGCGTCACGCCGTGGAGCTCGGTCGAGACCGGCGCCGACGCCATTCTCAACCTCGCGACGTCGCCCGCGCTCGAAGGGCGCAGCGGCCGCTATTTCGACGGCCAGCGGGAATCGCGCGCCGACGCGCAGGCCTATGACGAGAAAGCCCGCCGCCGCCTGCGGACCTTGAGCGTCGAACTGATCGAGCTTCCATCCTCCAAATCCAAGGAACAACATTCATGAGCGAGACCATCGAACACTGCGTCATCATCGGCGGCTCATCCGGCATCGGCCTTGCCACGGCCAAACGGCTGGCCAGCCCCACCATGAAAGTTACCATCACCGGCCGCAACGAGGAGAAGCTCAAAGGCGCGTGGAAGGCCCTTGGCGGCACCGTCGGCAAAGCCGCGTTCGACGCGACGAAGCCGGACGAGGTTCGGCATTTCTTCGACGGTCTCGGGCCGTTCGATCACCTTGTCCTCGCCGCGAGCGGCGGCAAGGGATTGGGGCCGTTCGCGACGCTCGACCTCGCCGATATCGGCAGTGGCGTCGAGGAAAAGATCCGGCCGCAATTGTCCTGTCTGCAGGCGGCCCTGCCGACCATGAACAAGGCCGGATCGGTCACCTTCATCTCGGCCGTCTCGGCGCAGATTGCAGCGCCCGGCGTCGCCGGTATCGGCGCCATCAACGGCATGCTGCTCACCGTCGGGCCAATCCTGGCTGTCGAGCTGAAGCCACTGCGCGTCAACGTCGTGGCGCCCGGCGTCATCGACACGCCCTGGTGGGACTTTTTGCCGGACGATCAGCGGCAGGCTGTGTTTGCCGAATATGCCGGCAAGACACCGGTCGGCCGCATCGGCCGCGCCGAGGACGTCGCTGAGGCGATCGCCTTCCTGGTCTCCAACGGCTTCATGACCGGCCAGGTGCTGACTTGCGACGGCGGCCTGCGCTACGCCGCCTGAGCGGCAAATGGATCAATTGGGAAGGAAACCAGGCAGGAAGGCGAGCAGCATCAGCCCGATAACGACCGCGTACCAGACAAGGAGGTGGATCGCCTTCGTCAGGCGGCGGCCCACCTCGCGTGCCCGCTTCGGGTGAAGCGGATCGTAGATCACCTCGACCGGCGCGCCGACGGTCCTGGTCGTCTTGTAGACCGGCAGGCTCGAGTCGAAACGCCACATCTTGCCCTCTCGGTCGGCGAATTCGATAACCGGTGTATCCGGCCCGTCGCTCGACTTGTCGATGCTTATGACCCTGCCGGCGGCCAAGACGCCGCGTCGCCTGAGCACGGCATCGCCATAGGTCTGTATGGCGACGAGCACCAGGAAGAAGGCGCCGCAGAGAAAGCACCAGATCTGGATGTCGCTCGGATGCCCGCCCAAGGCTTCGGCGATTGCCCGGAACGGAAACAGCGCCTGATGGAAGGCTTCCGAGACGCGCGCCCAAAATGCTGTCCAGCCCTGCTCCATCGCCGCTCCACCCGCGCCAATCCGCGGCTTTCATACAGGACAATCGCGACGGAGCGATTAACGCCGGCCATCGATTGCGCTGGCCGTTGGGTCAGAGATAGTTCACGACCAGCGCCAGGAAGCCTCCACCCAGCCCAACATTGCTGACGACACCGTTGATGCGGGAGGCGCGGTCCGCCCCTTGATGGTCCCAAAAATTGTGGAACATCGGCGTCGCGACGATGAGGAAGACGATCAGCGCGGCGGCTGCCAAAGCGGTCCAAAGACCGGCGATCACCAGCGCGCCGGCAACGACCTGCAGCACGATGCCCAGCCACAGAGCCAGTGCCGCCTGCGGCACGCCACGCGCGGCCATCAACGAAGCGACCAGCTTTCTGTTCTGGATGTTGCGCAGGCCGGCAAAGACGAAAGCACCGCCCAGCAGCAGCCGCGCCGCAACCAGAATCTCGTTCTGAAAATTCGCAAACATGTCGTTGATCCTGAAAATGAAAAGCGCGAGCCCGTCGCAGGCCCACGCTATCGATGGATATCCTTAGGCGGCCTTGGCCGACGGCATCGGATGGATGGCGTGGAACGGAATGCAGAGCCGATTCCAAGTGTTGATCATGCCGAGCGCGACAGAGAGCTTGACCAGTTCCTCTTCCGAGAAATGCTCGAGCGTGCGGGCGTAGAGCTCGTCCGACACGCCATTGTCGGCGATCAGCGTCACCGCCTCGGTCCACGCAAGGGCGGCCCGTTCGCGCTCGGAAAACAGCGGCGATTCCTTCCAGGCAGCGACCAGATAGAGCCGCGTTTCGGTCTCGCCGTCGCGCCGCGCCTCGCGGCTGTGCATTTCAACGCAACAAGAGCAGCCATTGATCTGCGAGGCCCTCAGCTTGATCAGATGCAGCAGGCTCGCTTCCAATCCGCACTCGTCGACGGCCTTGTTGAGCGCCGACACCGCCTTCATGATCTCGGGCGCCCTGGCAAAGAACTGCAGTCTCGGTTTCATCGTCTTTTTCCTTTCGGGCTTGGGATGGTCTAGAGGTTCAAATCTGCTTCGGCGAAGCGGATTTCTGGAGCCGCCGGTGGCGCTCGACGAAAGCGCAACTGGCGGCATAGGATCGCGGATCGCCTTCGGCCGCATACTCCGCCACGATGTCGGAAATCTTCACTTCGGCGAGCGCTGCCCGATAGGCGCGCTCGGCCTTGAGCATCGCGGCGTTGATGCCGCAGGGTTTGACATAGGCCGAGGCATCGATCTTGACCGGGCCACGCTGGCGGATTTCGCCGCAGCGGAACGCCGGCTCCCGTCCCTCGACGGCCAGCACGACGTCGAGCAGCGTGATCTGTTCCGCCGCCCGCGCCAGCCGATAGCCGCCCGCCGGCCCTGGCACCGATTCCAGGATGCGCGCCGCCGTGAGCTGGTTGAGATGTTTCAGGAGATAGCTCGGCGACAGCCCGAAGCACTCGGCGAGCGCGGCGCCAGGCATGGTGCTGTTGCCATCGACGCTGGCCAGCGTCGCCGCGCAATGGATGGCCGCCTCAACGCCTTCTCCGAGTTTCATCGTACTGATCTCCAGTTCGTGGATAGAGAATATCGTGGATAATTTTTATCCGCAATAGGTAAAACGAGAATTGCTCGCCAATTAACAACGGCAATGTGAGCGACAACGTCTGGTGATTTCCGACACACGCCGCTTCGACGAACTAAGGTTTCTCGCACCCGCAAAGCGCTAGGCCATGCACACATCTTCTGTGACTGGCGCGACTGATCAGGCCTAGGCTTGATTGCCACGTGGTTCCCCCAATCCGTCGCTGCTTCGCAGCGCCACCTTTCCCCCCTCCGGAGGGAAAGGAAGGGAGCGTTGCTGGACGGGCGTAGACGGCAAAAAGCTTGGCGCCTTTCCTCTACCCCGTCGATCGGGGGAGAGGTGGCTCGGCGAAGCCGAGACGGAGTGGGGTCGACCAGCGCTGCATAAGACAATGCATGCGCCAAGCTGCCATGCACGCTATCGCCAAAGGCCAGCCGCTTGGAAATGTGGCACGCCGTAGCCGCAAACGAGGCGCAAGGAATGGCAACAGGCAATTTGGGGCCTCGGCGGTGTCCAGCCGTCCCGAAGACCCCTCTCTCTGTCCCGGCTTCGCCGGGCCACCTCTCCCCTCTGCGTGGGGCGAGGAACCCAAGCTTATTCCGCCGCCACCTTAGCCATCGGATTGTTGGGGTGCGTCGTCCAGTTGGCGTAGATCGGCGACACCGGCTTGCCGGTGCGCTGGTCCATCACGCCGGCGGCCAGCGGCTCCATGGTGATGCAGCCTTCGACCGGGCAGACATTGACGCAGAGATTGCAGCCGACGCATTCGGCCTCGATAACCTCAAAATGCCTGGCACCGTCGACCATGCTGGTGATCGCCTGGTGCGAGGTGTCCTCGCAGGCGATGTGGCAGCGGCCGCACTTGATGCAGGCATCCTGGTCGATATGCGCCTTGGCGACATAGTTGAGGTTGAGATACTGCCAGTCGGTGACGTTGGGCGTGGCGCGGCCGATGATGTCGGAGAGCGAGGCGTGTCCCTTCTCGTCCATCCAGTTCTCCAGCCCGGCGATCATCTCCTGCACGATCTTGAAGCCGTAGGTCATGGCCGCGGTGCAGACCTGCACGTTGCCGGCGCCGAGCGCCATGAATTCGGCCGCGTCGCGCCAGGTGGTGATGCCGCCGATACCGGAGATCGGCAGGCCATGCGTTTCGGGATCGCGCGCGATCTCGGCCACCATGTTCATGGCGATCGGCTTCACCGCCGGACCGCAATAGCCGCCATGCGAGCCCTTGCCATCGATGGTCGGCTGCGGGGCGAAACTGTCGAGATCGACGCCGGTGATCGAGTTGATGGTGTTGATCAGCGACACCGCGTCCGTGCCGCCGGCAAGTGCCGCTCGCGCGGGCTTGCGCACATCGGTGATATTGGGCGTCAGCTTGGTGATGACCGGCATACGGGTATTCTGCTTACACCAGCGCACCACCATCTCGATGTATTCGGGCACCTGGCCGACGGCCGCGCCCATGCCACGTTCCGACATGCCATGCGGGCAGCCGAAATTGAGCTCGATGCCGTCGGCTTCCGTGTCCTCGACCACCGGCAGGATTGCCTTCCAGGCGTCCTCGACGCAGGGAACCATCAGCGAGACGACGATGGCGCGGTCGGGCCAGTCCTTCTTGACCTGCTTGATCTCGCGCAAATTGACCTGCAGGTCGCGGTCGGTGATCAGCTCGATATTGTTCAGGCCGAGCAGGCGGCGGTCGGCGCCCCAGATCGCGCCGTAGCGCGGGCCGTTGACGTTGACGACCGGCGGGCCCTCCTCGCCCAGCGTCTTCCACACCACGCCGCCCCAGCCGGCCTGGAAGGCGCGGATGACATTGTAGGCCTTGTCCGTCGGCGGCGCCGAGGCCAGCCAGAACGGGTTGGGCGACTTGATGCCGACGAAATTGTTGCGGATGTCTGCCATGCTCATGCCCTCCCGTTAGAGGTCAGTGCCCGATGGATGCTCTCGGCGGCGTCGCGCCCTTGAGCCACCGCCGAAACCGTCAGGTCGTCGCCGCCGAAGATGCAGTCGCCGCCGGCCCAGACTTTTGCCAGCGAAGTGCGGCCTTCCGCATCGACCTTGATGCGTCCGCCTTCGAGGTCGATCTGCTCGCCGCTGCCGTTGAGATATGCCGGCACGAAGTTCTGGCCGATCGCCTTGAACACCTGGTCGGCCACGAGCGTGAGCCGTTCGCCTGTGCCAGTGAGCTTGTCGCCGCTGATCGCGGTGTATTCGAGCTCGATCGCGGAAACCTTGCCGTTCTCGGCAAGGACGCGCTTCGGCTGCAGCCAGTGGCGGATGGTGACGCCGTTGGCGGCGGCCAGGTCCTGTTCGAAGCCGGAGGCGTTCATGTGCTCCTGGCCGCGCCGGTAGCAGACCGTCACCTCTTCCGCGCCGAGCAGCTTCGACTGCACCGCGGCATCGATCGCCGTCATGCCGCCGCCGATGACGACGACGCGTCGGCCGACCGGCAGGCTGGAAAGGTCGCTCGCCTGGCGCAGTTCCGAGATGAATTCCACCGCATTGGTGACGCCATCGGCGTCCTCGCCATCGGCGCGCAGCGCGTTGACGCCGCCAAGGCCGAGACCGAGGAAGACCGCATCGTAGTTACGCATCAGGTCGGCAAGCTGGAAGTCGCGGCCGAGCGCCTTGCCGTTCTGGATATCGATGCCGCCGATCGCGGTGACATAGTCGACCTCGGCCTGGGCGAAATCGTCGACGCTCTTATAGGCGGCGATGCCATATTCGTTGAGGCCGCCAGCCTTCGGCCGCGCCTCCAGGATCGTCACGTCATGGCCGTGGCGGGCAAGGCGATGCGCTGCCGCCAGCCCGGCCGGCCCGGCGCCGACCACGGCGATGCTCTTCCCGGTCGGCTCGGCGCGCTTGTAGAACTGCTTGTCCTCGCTCATGGCGACGTCGGTGGCGTAGCGCTGCAGCCGGCCGATCTGCACAGGCTTGCCCTCTGCCACCTCGCGCACGCAGACCTCTTCGCACAGCGTCTCGGTCGGGCAGACGCGGGCGCACATGCCGCCAAGGATGTTCTGGTCGAAGATCGTCTTGGCCGAGCCCAGCGGATTGCCGGTCGCGATCTGGCGGATGAACAGCGGGATGTCGATCGAAGTCGGACACGCGTTCATGCACGGCGCGTCGTAGCAGAAGTAGCAGCGATCGGATTCGACCAGCGCCTCATGATGATCGAGCGGCGGATGCAGGTCGGAAAAATTGTCGGCATATTGCTCGGAAGACAGCCGGCCGCCGGCAATGCCTTCGATGAAATGACCCGTCGCCATTCCAGCTCCCCTTGTTGTCGTTTTGGGAAGGCTAGCACATTTTATTTTTTTATCAATTGGTCAATTTTCGGCCAAGCCACTGTAATGGCTAATTAAAAACATGACAAATGAAATCATGTTATAGCTATGGCATGGCTTGTGACCTTGTGGCCATGGATCGACCGGATCTCGTCCGCCACCAGTTGCTGCAACCGCCACAGGTTGCGGTCATGAATGCCGAATGTCTCAAGGTGGCTGACGGTGTTGTAGAGATATTCGGCGCCGGAACCGACATGGCCGCACGCGCGCGCCAATATCTTTGCTACGCTCTCCAGCGGCTGCCCGAGAGACGTCCCCCTGCCGGTGACGCCGACCCAGAAACCGAGCGCCCTGAACGATCCTTGCACGGTGCGCACTGGGACCCATCGCACCGAGCTGACGGCTTCGTGATCGTCGATCTCGCGTCGCAACAGCCTTTCGATCTGGGCTGCCTTGTCACCGTCCGGCAGGCGGTAGATCACGCCATCGCAGCGCCCGCCGCGTTCGAGCGCCATCATCAGTCCGGGCTGCTCGGCGCTGCCTCTCCAGCGCACGAGATCCAGGCAGAAGGAGCGATGCCAGCCATGCGCCGAGGCGCGCAACTGCTCGACAGACTCGAAGGCCGGTTTCCAGATCAGCGAGCCATAGGCGAACACCCAGAGCGGACCTTCATCGGCCTCGCCGGCAAGACGCGTGGCGAGCGTCCGGAAATCATCGTCGCTTAGCTGTGTCCAATCCCCGCTGGGGCCAGGGTCGACCTCCTCCCGATGGCACAGAGCGACAAGCTCCGGCGTCAGTGACATGTGGCGCATGGATCGAAACCCCTCATCGGCAACAAGCAAAGTCGAAAACCCCATGGCGCGCAAGATTGCGGATCCTAAAGCATCACGCAGGAACGGATCGGAGCGAGGCGCGCTTTGATGCAGTCGTCTTCGCAAAACCGCTGCGCGCCCTAGGCGATATGCGCCGGTGCCTTGCCATCCTCGAATTCCGGCCCAGATGTCGGATTTCTGTCGCCAGGATCGTCCTAGGATGGATCGAACCGCGATCGCTGCCTGAACCGGTGAGGAGACCGACCATGCCGAAATCCCCGCAACCTTTCTTCTGGTACGAACTGATGACCACCGACCTCGACGCCGCCGAGGTTTTTTATACCGCCGTTGTCGGCTGGCGGGCCGAGCCCTTCGACAAGACGCCTGGCATGCCGCGCTACATCGTGATGAATTCCAGCGTGCGCGGCGTCGGCGGGCTGATGACGATGCCGGAGGAACCCGCCAAGATGGGTATGCCGCCGGCCTGGGTGGGCTACATCTACACCAAGGACGTCGACGCCTCGACGCAAGCGCTCAAGGACGCCGGCGGTGCGGTGCACCGCGCGCCGGACGACATTCCGGGCGTCGGTCGCTTCGCCGCCGTCGCCGACCCGCAAGGCGCGGCCTTCATGTTCCTTCAGCCCAATCAGCCTGAACAGCCGCCGGTGCCGGCGACCACGCCCGGCCATGTTGGCTGGCACGAGCTCTACACTTCGGACTGGAAAGCCGCCTTCGACTTCTATTCCAGCCAGTTCGGCTGGGAGAGCGCCGGCCAGTTCGACATGGGCGAGATGGGCATCTACCAGACTTTTGGCGCCGGCCCCGAATCCGGCGGCGGCATCATGAACAAGCCGCCGCAAATCCCGGTTCCCGTCTGGCAGTTTTATTTCAACGTCGACGCCATCGACGCCGCCGCCAAGCGCGTCACCGACAATGGCGGCAAGGTCATCATGGGACCGATGGACGTGCCGAGCGGCCAGTGGATCATCCAGTGCCAGGATCCGCAAGGCGCGCATTTCGCACTGCTGGCGTCGACGCGGTAGCAGCGCCTGCTTGGATGGGCTGGCGCCGGATCACTCCGGCGTCAGCACAGCCACCTTCAGATCGGCCTTTTTTGCGCCGCTGATCTGGATGATCGCCGCGCCGCCGGCGAGCTTGAAGCGCACGCTCTTGCGGATGCCCGGGCAGGTCTTGACGCCGCTGAAAGCCGCCGATTTTACGGTCTTACCGTCCTGCACGACATCGATCCAGGCCTCGTCGGACAGGCTGAGCTGCAACTCGCCATCAGGCGGCACGGCCACGCTGGCCGTCGCGCCGAACGTGCCCGCTGCCGGTGCGCGTTCCGGCGGCACTTCAAAGCTGACCGTGTCGACGGCCTCGAGCGAGAAATCCACCGCTTGCCCGACCGTCAGGGAGGTGCCGGACTGGGCGGCCGGCGCCGCTGGGAACAGGGCCTGCTCGCGCGCAACCGGCCATTTGAAGGCATCGCAGCCCCCGTCAGCGGCCGCGGCGAAGCTGGTGCCTGCAAAGATTGCGAATAGGCTGATGAGGATTTTTTTCATGGCAAAGCGGGCCCACATGGTTTGATGTCTCGGCATATCAATACAACCATAGGGATAAATATGCAACCATTGCGAGAACATTTATTGGGAGGTGAAACCCACTTTCACTCACCGATTGTTGATGGTGGGTCCTGGGAAGTGAGTGGTCCATTGCCCGGCGATAATTTATGGCCGGGCGGGGGGTAAAATGGAGTTCAGATGAAGCCTTTTGAGAGCCTTGCTCAGTACCGGCCGCAGGCGCTGGGCGTGCTGCGCATCATGACCGCGTTGCAGTTCATCGAACATGGCTCGCAGAAGCTGTTCAACTTCCCGGTCAGCGCTCAGCCGCACGCCCTCACCGGGCTGACGACGGCGGCCGGCATTCTCGAATTCGCCGGCGGCATCCTGCTGGCGCTCGGGCTCTTCACCCGCCCGGTCGCCTTCCTCCTGGCTGGCGAAATGGCCATCGCCTATTTCATGGCGCACTTCCCGCGCGACTTCTTCCCCGTAAACAACGGCGGCGACTTGGCGATCTCCTTCTGCTTCATCTTCCTCTATCTTATATTCGCCGGCCCAGGCGCCTTCGCGCTGGACAACCGTCGCGGCTGACAAAGCATGCACAAAGCCAAGAATCTGAAGCGCATCGGCGAAGCCGTAGCGCTCAGGCGCGCATCCGTTCGAAATTGGCGTCGAACAGCGGCGCCGCCTGGATGCGCGCCGCATGGCGCTTGCCGAGGATCTCGATCTCGAACCCGTCCGGTCTGTCGGCGATCTCCTTGGGCACATAGCCCAAGGCGACCGACTTCCTCGAATTATGCGCATAGCCGCCGGACGTGACCCAGCCGAGCACGACGCCGTCATGCCAGATCGCCTCGTCGCCGATGACGTCGGCATCGGTGGCATCGACAATGAAGCTGCGCAGCCGAAGCTTGCCGCCCTCTCTGCGCTCGGTAAGCGCCGCTGCCTTGCCGATGAAATCGGCATCCTTGCCATAGGCGACGAAACGGTCGAGCCCGGCCTCGAGCGGTCCGTAGATCGGCCGGTATTCGCGCGCCCATGAGCCGTAGTTCTTCTCGAGCCTCAGCGCATTGAGCGCGCGCGAGCCGAACAGGCCGATCGAAAATTCCTCGCCCGCCGCCAGCAGCGCCTGGTAGGCGGCGCGCTGATATTCGGGCGCCACCCAGATCTCGTAGCCGAGATCGCCGGTATAGCTGACGCGCCCGACCAGGCACGGCGCCATGCCGATATCCATCCGCGCCACCGCCATGAACGGGAATGCGGCATTGGAGACGTCGGCGCGGCTGGCTTTCGCCAACACCTCCCGCGCTTTCGGTCCGGCGATGGCGAGGCCGGTGAGTTTCTGCCCCAGCGCCTCGATGTGTACCGAGTCTTCCTTGGGCAGATGCGCCTCGAACCAGCGCATGTGGTATTGCTCGGCGACGCCGGAGCCGGCGATGAACCATTCGCCGTCGCCAACGTTGGCGAGCGTGAAGTCGCCGATCAGCTTGCCGTCTTGCTTCAGCATCGGCGCCAGCGTCATGCGGCCGGGCTTCGGCAATTTGCAGGCAAACACACGGTCGAGCCAGGCTGAGGCGCCCTCGCCCGTCACCTTGTATTTGGCGAAGTTCGATATCTCCGACAGGCCAACGCCGCCGCGCACCGCCGCAACTTCATTGGCGACATGGGCGAAATCGTTGGACCGCCGCCATGAGAACTCATCCTTGACGCCCGCGGGCGCATACCACAGCGGCACCTCAAGCCCGAAAGAGACGCCCCATTGCGCGCCCTTGGCCGACAGCAGGTCGTAGACCGGCGTCGTCTTGAGCTGGCGCCCGGCCGGCAATTCCTCATTGGGGAAACGGATCGAGAAGCGGCGCGAATAATTCTCGCGCACCTTGGCGTTGGTATAGGCCATCGTCGCCCAGTCGCCATAGCGCGCCACGTCCATGGCCCAGATGTCGGCGCCCGGATCGCCCTCGATCATCCAGTTGGAGAGCGCAAGGCCGACGCCGCCACCTTGGCTGAAGCCGGCCATGACGCCGCAGGCGACCCAGAAACCCGGCAGGCCGCGCACCGGCCCTACCAGTGGATTGCCGTCCGGCGCGAAGGTGAAGGGGCCGTTGATGATCTGCTTGATGCCGGTCTTCTCAAAGGCCGGGAAGTGGCGGAAGCCGACTTCCAGCGACGGCGCGATTCGGTCGATGTCCGGTTCCAGCAATTCATGGCCGAAATTCCAAGGCGTGGTGAACTCCGACCACACCCTGTTGGCCTTCTCATAAGTGCCCATCAGCATGCCGCCGCGCTCCTGGCGCAGATACAGCTCGCCGTCGAAGTCGACGGCATGGATGATCTCGGTGCCGGTCTTGGCGTTCCAGTCGGCGACCTCCGGCATGTCCTCGGTGATCAGGTACATGTGCTCCATCGCCAGCACCGGCAGTTCCAGCCCGACCATGCGGCCGACCTCGCGCGCCCACAGCCCGCCGGCATTGACGACGTGCTCGGTCACCACCTCGCCCTTGTTGGTGATGACACGCCACAACCCGTCGGGCCGGCGCACGATGTCCTCGACCTTGGTGAAGCGCTCGACCTCGGCGCCCAGTTTCCGCGCCGCCTTGGCATAGGCGTGGGTCACGCCGGACGGGTCGAGATGGCCGTCCTCCTTGTTGCGCACGGCGCCGACGAACTGGCTGGGATCGATGAGCGGCATCAATTCCGCGGCTTCCTTGGCCGAGATCACCTCGAGATCGATGCCGAGATAGCGGCCCTTCGACACCACGCCGCGCAACCAGTCGAGCCGCGCCTCGGTCGCCGCCAGAAGCACGCCGCCCGTCAGGTGCACGCCCGTCGCCTGTCCCGAAAGCTCCTCGATCTCCTTGTAGAGCGAAATCGTGTATTTCTGCAGCTTGGCGACGTTGGGGTCGCCGTTGATGGTGTGCATGCCACCGGCCGCATGCCAGGTCGAGCCCGACGTCAGCTCGTCGCGCTCCAGCAACACGACATCGGTCCAGCCATGGCGGGCAAGATGGAACAGCACCGAGCATCCGACGACACCGCCGCCGATGACCACGACCTTTGCATGCGATTTCATGGTTCTTCTCGTTAATTCAATGCGTTGAAGAGATAAATTGAATCAGAAAGGCTGCGCCAAGGGACTCACGGATCGCCCTGCCCGATCGCTTCCTTGCGGCGCGCCATATAGGCTTCGAGCGCCTCGCGCACGGCGGGGTCCATGGCCGGCTGGACATAGTCCTCCAGCGCTTTCTTCCACAGCCGCGTCGCGCGCGCCGTCGTGTCGAGCGCGCCGGCCTCCTGCCAGGCCTCGTAATTCTGCCAGTTGGAAAGCATCGGCTGGTAGAAGGCGGTGGCGTAGCGCTCCAGCGTGTGCGGCTCGCCGAAGAAATGGCCGCCGGTCGGCACCGCGCCCAGGGCGTCCACGGCAAGCTCCGCCTCGTCGACCACGATCGGCCGCAGGAACTCCATCATGTGCTGCATCATCTCCACATCAATGATGAGCTTTTCGAACGAAGCCGTCAGCCCGCCCTCCTGCCAACCGGCGGCATGGTAGACGAGATTGCCGTGGCCGAGCACCGCGCCCCACAAAGCCATCAGCGTTTCATAAGCGCCCTGCGCGTCCGCCGCGTTCGAGGCCGAGCCCGGCGTCGTGCGATAGGGCAATCCATAGCGCCGCGCCAATTGCCCTGATGCGATATTGGCCTTGGTGTTTTCCGGCGTGCCGAAGGCGGGCGCGCCAGACTTCATGTCGACATTGGAGGTGAAGGCGCCATACATCACCGGCGCGCCGGGCCGCACCAGCTGCGTGAGCACGATGCCGAACAGCGCTTCGGCATTCTGCTGCGCCAGCGCGCCGGCCAGCGTCACCGGGCTCATCGCGCCCATCAGCGTGAACGGCGTCACCGCCACCGACTGGCCGTACTCGGCCATGGTCATCAGCCCTTCCGCCATCATCTCGTCGAAGCGGCGCGGCGAGTTGACCGAAATGATGGTGTTGACGCCGGGATCGTCGCGCATCTCATCAAGCGTCAGCCCGCGCGCGATCGCCATCATCTCGATGCCGTCAAGCGCCCTGCCCCGGCCGATCGCCGAGACGTGGAAAGATTTGTCGGTCAGCGTCAGGTTGGCGAAATAGGTGTCCATATGCCTTGTGTTCGCCGGCAGCTCGATCGGCGCGCAGACCTGATTGCCCAGCATGTGGATGCAGTTGAAATGCTGCGCCAGCCGCACGAGGTCCGAATAGTCGGCAAGGTTGCCGGCGCGGCGGCCGCGCTCCATGTCATGCACATTGGGCGGCCCCGCCACCAGCGTGAAGTTGATCGTGCTGCCGCCGAGATGGATGGCGTGGTCCGGGTTTCGGGGCGTCAGCGTGTAGGCCGGGCGCGTCGACTTCAGCGCCGCCTCGACCATGCCGCGATCGACGCGCACATTCATCGAGCCGTGATCGACCTTGGCGCCGGCGCGCTCGAACAGCGACAGCGCCCGCGCGCTCATCACCTCGATGCCGAAATTCTCCAGTATATGCATCGACGCCTGGTGGATGGCCTCGATTTGGTCGGCCGACAGCAGTGCCATGGGCGGATAGGGATTCTCCACTCGCCGCCGCGGCAGTTGTGGAATGGCCGCTGGCCCACGGTTGCTGGTGCGCTCGGCACCGCGCTTGCGTCTTGGTTCGCTCATGCGCGCATCAGAGCGCCGGCATCACCTGCGAGCTGTCAGGAATTCGCCATTTGCCGGCGGGATTTTAGCCAAGGCGGCATTTTTCAAAAACAATGAAGAGAATAGCGACGCTGATGGTCGTAATATCGGCATTCGGCTTTTTCGTGCCTCCGGGTCCGCGTTAAGGAACCTGGCAAGACTCCTTTTATGATTTCGGCCTATTCGTCTTCCAATGCGTAGGTCGAGTTTTAGTAAAATTGTCGCCGTCTCAGTGCTGTTGGCGCTTTCGGCCTGCGCGACGGCGCCCAGCCACATCAACAACGTCTGCGCCGTCTTCGACCAGAACGACGGCTGGTTCGACAACTGGCAGTCCGCCGCCGAACGGACCGAGCAGAAATACGGCATCCCCGTCCCCGTGCTGATGGCGACGGTGCGCAAGGAATCCGGCTTCAAGAGCAATGCCCGCCCGCCGCGCACCAAGTTGCTCGGTTTCATCCCGTGGACCCATGTCTCGAGCGCCACGGGCTACTCGCAGGCGCTCGACGGCACCTGGTCGCAATATCAGAGCGAGACCGGCAACTGGACGGCGCGCCGCACGCGCTTTGCCGACGCCATCGACTTCGTCGGCTGGTACCACTCCAAGACCGCCGACACCTTTGGCGTCGCCCGCAACGACACCTACAATCTCTATCTGGCCTACTATCTCGGCTGGACCGCCTACGGCCGCGGCAATCGCGGCGACGCCGGCGTTCAAGGCTACGCGCGCGCCACCGACCAGATGGCCCGCGACTACGCCGCGCAGATGCGGCAGTGCGGCAATTAAAGCGCGTCGCGCTGAAGTGGATTCAGGCGACGCGCTTTAAGGCTAGTGACGTCTTGTCGTGTCCTTGGGCTTTGAAACACCGGTTTCCGATGTCTCGTCGCGGACTTCGTGGCGACGGGCTCGC
The DNA here is from genome assembly GCF_006442775.1 of Mesorhizobium sp. B2-4-6. Classification (NCBI taxonomy): domain Bacteria; kingdom Pseudomonadati; phylum Pseudomonadota; class Alphaproteobacteria; order Hyphomicrobiales; family Phyllobacteriaceae; genus Mesorhizobium; species Mesorhizobium sp. B2-4-6. The sequence goes on along the minus strand of NZ_VFVI01000001.1, from coordinate 914,575 downwards.
ATGCCGGCCTCGCCCTGCTCCACGGCCTCCCCGATCTGGTCGGCTTCCGCGCTGCCCGTTTTGCCTCGTGGGCGGTTCGGCGCCGTTCCTGTAAAACCCGGGCCAGTGCCGTGCGCATCATCCGGCACGCCTTCATGGGCGGCATGGTCCTTGTCGAACTTGATGACCGGCTCCATCTTCGCCAGCACGTCGTCCGAAAGCCAGCACAGGCTCATATGGCCGTCGCCGAGGTTCTTGACCGGCGGCACCTTGGTCTCGCACAGATTGTCCGGCACCAGCTTCTTGTAACCGCAGCGCGTCTGGAACGGGCAGCCGGTCGGCGGGTTCATGGCCGACGGGATGTCGCCTTCGAGCACGATGTGCTTCTTGACCACGCTCGTGTCGGCGATCGGGATCGCCGAGAGCAGCGCCTCGGTATAGGGATGGTAAGGCGGCGAGAAGATCTGGTCGGTCGTGCCTTGCTCGACGATATAGCCGAGATACATGACGACGACGCGGTCGGCGATGTAGCGCACCACCGACAGATCATGGCTGATGAACAGCATCGTCGTCTTGTTCTTGCGCTGGATATCCATCAGCAGTTCGGTCACCGCCGCCTGCACCGAGACATCGAGCGCCGAGACCGGTTCGTCGGCCACCACCACCTTGGCGTCGCCGGCAAAGGCGCGCGCGACGCCGATGCGCTGCTTCTGGCCGCCCGACAGCTGGCGTGGCTTGCGGGTCTCGAAGGCGCGCGGCAGCTTCACAAGGTCGAGCAGCTCCAGCATGCGCTGGCGCCGCTCGGCGACATTCTTGCCGACCTTGAACTTCTCCAGCGTTCGGATGATCTGCGAGCCGACGCTGTGGCTGGGGTTAAGCGTGTCGAACGGGTTCTGGAACACCATCTGGATCGAAGACACGGTCTCGACATTGCGTCTCTCGATGCCGGTCGACTGGATCTCCTTGTTGCCCAGCGTCACCGTGCCGGAACTGGCGGTCTCCAGCCCCAGAAGCACCTTGGCGAGTGTCGACTTGCCGCAGCCGGATTCGCCGACGATCGCAACCGTCTCGGATTCGCGCGCGGTGAACGAGATCGTCTCGTTGGCCTTGACGACGCGGCCTTCGCTGGAGCCGAACACCTCGCTGCCGCCAACCCTGTAGTATTTCTTGAGATCGTCGATCTTGAGCACCGGCGCGCCGGGCTCGACCTTTTCGTTGACCTTCTTGGCGCCGGGCGGCAGCGCTTCCCAGTCGATCTCGTTGAACCGCACGCAGCGAGAGAAATGCCCCTCATGGCCGTCGACCGGGACCATCGGGATTTCCGCGGCGTTGCAGACGCCCTCGACGAAATGGTGGCAACGCGGACCGAAATTGCAGCCCTTCGGCCGCTCATGCGGCAGTGGCAACTGGCCGGGAATGGAAATCAACGGCCGCGAGTTCTTGTCCGCGCCTGGCAGCGGGATCGAGCGGAACAGCCCTTGCGTATAGGGATGGCGCATCCGGTCGAACACGTCCTTGATCTTGCCGGTCTCGACCGCCTCGCCCGAATACATCACCGTGATCTTGTCGCAGGTCTCGAGGATGAGGCCGAGATTGTGCGACACGAAGATCATCGATGTGCCGAACTTCTCACCCAGCCCCTTGACCAGTTCGACGATGCCGGCCTCGACGGTGACGTCGAGCGCCGTCGTCGGCTCGTCGAGCAGCAAGAGCGCCGGCTTGGAAAGCAGCGCCATGGCGATGACGATGCGCTGCTGCTGGCCGCCCGACAGCTGGTGCGGATAGGAGCGCATCATGCGCTCGGGATCGGGCAGCCTCACCGCCCGCACCATCTCCAGCGCGCGGCTATGCGCCTCTTCCTTCGACACCTTGTCGTGGATCAGCGGCACTTCCATCAGCTGCTGGCCGATCTTCATCGCCGGATTGAGGCTCGCCATCGGCTCCTGGTAGATCATGGCGATCTTGTTGCCGCGGATGGAGCGTAGCTCCTCCTCGGAGAGCTCGCCCATATCCTTGCCCTGGAACTTGATCTTGCCGCCGACGATCTTTCCGATGTTGGAAAGGTCGCGCATGATGCCGAGCGACACGGTCGACTTGCCGCAGCCGGACTCGCCGACGATGCCCATCGCCTCGCCGGGCATGACCGTGCAGGAAAAATCCATCACGGCCGGGATCTCGCCCTTGCGGGTGAAGAAGGAGATCGAGAGGTTCTCGATCTCGATGATCGGCCCATTGGTCGGCTTGCCTGGATCTCGAACTGCCTCGTTCATGGGTCGCTCCAATCCTTGGTTCTTGGAAGATGGGGCCGAAAGCCCCGCCATCAATCCTTCATCGACTGTTCACGCAGCGAATCCGCCAACAGGTTCAGCCCCAGCACGAACGACATCAGCGCGATCGTCGGCGGCAGCGCCGGGTGGATGAAGGAACGCAAGAGGCGGCTGGCGTCCTTGATCGCGGTGCCCCAGTCGGGGCTTTCCGGTGCCAGGCCCAGGCCGAAATAGCCGAGCGTTCCGAGCAGGATCGTCGTGTAGCCGATACGCAGGCAGGCATCGACGATCAGCGGACCGCGCGCATTGGGCAGGATCTCCCACAGCATGATGTACCAGGGCGATTCACCGCGCGTCTGCGCCGCCGCAACATAGTCGCGCGTCTTGATGTCCATGGTCAGACCGCGCACGATGCGGAACACGCCGGGGCTGGAAGCGAACACCACCGCCACGAAGATGTTGAGCTGGTTCGGATCGATGTGGACGATGTGGAACGGATCCTTGTCGAAGACGAGGCCCGCATAGATCCAGCCGCCGACGACCAGCGTGATGCCAAGCAGGATATAGAGCCGATCCGGCCGGTTTTTGAACCGCGTCCAAAACAGGACGCTGAAGAAGATGATCGGGAACAGGAAGAACAATCCCGCCATCGCATAGGGGATCGGCGTGTCCATGATGCCCGGCGTCACCAGCAGGTAGAACAGAAGGATCACCGGGAAGGCCAGCACCAGATTGGCAAGGAACGACAAGAGCGTGTCGATCTTGCCGCCATAGTAACCGGCCGGCAGGCCGAGCGTGATGCCGACCATCAGCGCGAAGCCGGTGGCGGCCGGTGCGATGATCAGCACGATCTGGCTGCCATAGACCATGCGCGAGAACACGTCGCGGGCAAGCTTGTCGCCACCGAAGTAATAGACGAGCTTCGATGCCGGCTCGATCGCGCCGGGCAGCGTGTCCTTCATCACCGAGATCTGCGCCAACGGGTCGAAGGGCGAGATGGTCGAGGCGAAGATCGCCGTGAACAGCCAGAACAGGCAGATGAAGACGCCGGCGATGCCGACGCCGCTGTCGAAGAGCTGGCCGTAGAGACCGAGCCGCTTCTTGTAGGTAAAGCTGGCGCCCATCACCAGGATGAGCCCGACCCACACCGGCCAGAACCGCCAGAGCACGCCGATAACCACGTCGAAGGCGCTGATATATTCGGTTTGCATCGGCCCTGCCCTCTACTGAACCCTGATACGCGGATTGAGAAACGCGTAGCCGACATCGGAAATGAGCTGCGTGATCAGCACGATGAACACCGAGACCAGCGAGCAGCCGAGCAGCAGATCGATGTCGTTGTTGCCGGCGGCTTCGACCAGCGTGTAGCCAAAACCCTGGTAGCGGAACATCACCTCGACGATGACGACGCCGGTCAGCAGCCACGGGAACTGCAGCATGATGACGGTGAAGGGTGCGATCAGCGCGTTGCGCAACGCATGCTTGATGACCACGCTGCTGAAGGACAGGCCCTTCAGCCGGGCGGTGCGGATATATTGCTGCGTCATCACCTCGACCATCGAGGCGCGTGTCATGCGCGCGATATAGCCGATGCCATAGATCGCCAGCGTGATCACCGGCAGCGTGAAATTGTAGAAGGTGATGCCTTGGCTGGCGGACGCGGCCGAACCGTTCAGCCAGCCTAGCCAGGAGGCGAAGATGACCGTGAAGATCACGCCCGACACATATTCGGGCGTCGCCGTCGAGGCGATTGAGGCCACGGACAGCACACGGTCGGTTCGCGAGCCTTCGCGCATGCCGGCGAGAATGCCGATCAGCAGCGAGATCGGCACCATCACCGCCAGCACCCAGAACATCAGCAATCCGGTGGCGCCGAGGGCCGGGAAAAGCTTGGCCCCGACCGTCGTCTTGAACTTGGTCGAGCAACCGAAATCGCCCTGCAGAACGCCGGAGAATGTCGGCTCGATCGGGTCGTTGCAGAAGGAGAAGCGTTGCGTCGTCTTGCCGGTCGCCGGATCGGTGATCGGATGCTTCGGCAGGACGCCCAGCCACTGGCCGTAGCGCACGAAGAAATTCTGCCGGTAGCCATGGTTGACCAGCCAGCTTTCAAGCTGATCGGCGGGCGTGTGCATCTCGGTCTGGCTGATCGCCAGTTTCTTGAGATTGGGCTCGAGATTGACGAGAAAGAACACGACCAGCGTCAGGCACAGCATCGTGAGCAGTATGGTGCCGATGCGTCTGGCGATGAATGAGAACATGCGCGCCCCCTGCCGGCCGGGTTGGGGTCAGATAGGTTCAACCCTGTTTCGAAAAGCGGATGAGGCCCCGCCACCGCCGCAGGAGATGCAGCGGCGACGAAGCTTGAGATACGAGGGGCCGCGGCTCCTCGTATTCATCGCGCCATGGATCACGCCTGGTCGAGCCAGACCTTGCCGAAGTCGTGCTCGTAGGTGGGGTGCATCGAGTGGTTCTTCACCTCGGGCTTGATGTTGATGTAGAGCTTGCGCCAGTAAGGCTGGATGATGATGCCGGAATCCTGCAGCATCTGCTCGATGTCCTTCATCACAACCTTGCGCTTCTCCGCATCGGCGATGCCGAGCGCCTCGTTCACCTTCTTGTCGAAGTCCGGGTTGGCATAAGCGGTCTCGTTCCAGGCTTCGCCGGTGCGGTAGGCGATGGCGATGACCTGGATGCCCAGCGGACGCATATTCCAGTTGGTTTCCGAGAACGGATACTTCGTCCAGTCGTTCCAGAAGGTCGAGCTCGGCAGCACGGTGCGCTTCACCTTGATGCCGGCCTCGCGCAGCTGGGCCGCGATCGCGTCCGTGGTGTTCTTGTGGTAGTCCTCGTCGTTGCTGATCAGCTCGTGCTCGAAATCGATCGCGCCGGCTTCCGTCAGCATCTGCTTGGCCTTGGCGATGTCGCGCTTGACCTCTGGCAGCTTGACATACTCCGGATGGATCGGCGCGACATGGTGGTTTTCGGCCGGCGTGCCGGCATTGCCGTAGCCGAGCTGCAGCACGGTGGCATTGTCGACGGCAAGCAACATCGCCTGACGAACCTTCTGGTCGTCATAGGGCTTCTTGGTGACATTGAAGCGAGACACAACCGTGGCTGCCGTCACGACTTCCGAAACCGGCGCTCCGACATCCGCGATGATCTTGATGTAGTCGGCGGTGGTTTCGTGGTTGGTCTGAACTTCGCCCGACTCGAAAGCCGAGACGGTCGCCGCCGGATCGGTGCCGTAATCGATGAACTCGACGCCGTCGAGGAAGGCCTCGCCCTGCCACCACTTGCCGGTCTCGCGGCGCTTGTAGACCACCTTCTGGCCGACATCGTAGGAGACCAGCTCGAACGGACCGGTGCCGATCGGGCAGTTCTTGAAGTTGGCGCCCTTCTCGTCGAAGGTCTTGTGCACGACCAGCGCCGGGTAATCGCACAGGTTCGGGATGATGGCGATGTCGGGCTTGGACAGCTTGAGCTTGACCGTCATGTCGTCGACCTTGACGACGGAGCCGTCGCGCAGCTTCTTGGTCGTGTCGTCGACGAGGCTGCCGAGGCGGCCAGGCATCGAATTGCCTTCCGCGCCCTTATCGGCCCAGCGGTTGAAATTGTAGATCACGTCGTCGGCGGTGAACTTGTCGCCATTGTTCCACTCGACGCCCGGCCGCACATGCAGCGTGTATTCCGTGGCGTCGTCATTGATGTCCCAGCTCGCCAGCAGGTACGGCGCGAAGGTATATTCCTTGGTGTATTTCACCAGCGGCTCGAGCGCCTGGCGCTCGGCATTGGAGATTTCGGACCAGTCGGCGGTGCGCGGATCCTTCGGATCCTTGACCGACATCGCGACCTTGATCACGCCGCCCTTCTTGCCCTGCACGTCCTCGGCCCGGGCCGGGGTAGGCGCGGCGAGGCCGAGCATGCCATAGGCCATTGCCGTCGATGCGCCGAAGACGCTTGCCAAAGCCAGAAACTCGCGGCGGTCCACGCCGCCCGATTTGGCTTCTTCGGCCATTTTCAGGATGTGATCCGGAACACGGTCACCATTGCTCTTGTAGATTGCCATGACTTACTCCCATTGTTGGCTTTCCGCCTTGTGTAACATTCCGCATCCAGGCCGTGATGTCAAAACACGGTGTGAAGTGGGAACATGTTAGGGAATGTGCATCTTTGGTTGCAATACGGTTCGCGCGATAGCGACAGTCTTGACGCAAATTTGTTAGCGTGAGGCGGATTTTCCAAAAATTCGTCGCGGGCGATTAAATCAATACATTTTATGAGGATAGGGGCTCTGTGGCCGCGGCGAGCGGCCGCTTCGGTTCGGCTTGGAAGGGCCGCGCAGCGTCAATATTCGCGTTCGTAGAAGACGCCGCCCTTTGCTTCGCCGGCGTCGTTGGCCTCGCCGCGCAGTTTCACGCCGCGGCCGACATTGAGGTCGATCGTGGCCTTGCCGGAGCCCGGCTTGTCGCCCTTCTGTATGGTCACATAAGTGCGGTCGTTGAGGTACTTGCCGGCCGAAACCGCTGTGCCGCCCTTTTCGTCCGTCGTCACGTCGAGATCGTCGACGCCGATGGCGCTTTGCAGGTTCTCGAGCAACGACGTCGAGCCGCCGACGCCAGCCAGCTGCGCGGCGGCGCTCGCAAGCTGCGCGATCTGCAGCGGCGACAGTTTGGACATGGATTGGCCGAAGATGAGCTGCGCCATCACCTCGTCCTGGGGCAGCGCCGGCACCGAGGAGAAGGTGAACTTCGGATTGGTCGCCTCGCCCGACACGAGAATCGTGACCGTGGCGCTGCTCGTCGTCGTGGTCGCCGTCATGTTGAGATAGGGCACCAGCGAACCCTGGAACCCGATCGTGCCCTCGGTGAAGGTCAGCCGCTTGGAGAGGATGATCAGCCGTCCGCGCTGCAAGGTGAAAGTGCCGACTGCCTGCGGCGCCGAGGCAGAGCCCGTCAACTTCAGCGAGCCGCCGAGTTCGGCATCGACGCCCCTGCCCTGGATGAAGATCTGGTTCGGCGCGTTGACCGTCACGTCGAGCGTCAGGCCGCTGCCGCCGTTGCTGCTGCCGCTGGACGTCGCCGGACGCAGCGCCTTGTCCTGCGCGCGCACCGAAGCCGGCGCGTTCTTGTGCTTGACATCCAGCGCCGAAAGCGAGCCCGGCAGCTTTTCCGGGACGGTGATGACCGTCCTCGCCAGGTTGATCGTGCCGGCGATCACCGGCGCCGAGACGAGCGGGCCCTTGACGGTCAGGTCGCCGCCAAGATTGGCGGTCACCACCCGGCCGTCGGTGTAGCGGCCGTCGGTGAGCTTGACCGACAGATCGGCCGGAAAACCTTGCGCCGGCGTGATGCCCACCGTGCCGCTCGCCGACAGGTTGCCGCGCGTCGACAGCTTTCCGGTCAAGCGGTTGATCCTGGCGACGCCGCCGCCAATCGCGACGTCGGCGGCGATATCGTTGACCGCCAGGCCGGAGCGGGCATCGATAAGGCGCGAGCCGGATGTCGTGACTTTGCCGCTGATCACCGGCGCGGATGCAGGGCCACGCACCTGCACATCGACATTGGCGGTGCCGTTGAGCGCCAGACCTTGAGCGGCGAGCTTGGCGGCAAGGAAGGAAAAAGGCACCTTGCCGTTGAAGTCGAGCGCCAAGGTGGGCGTGCCTGCCGTCGCAACCGTGCCGCCACCCTTAAGGCCGAGGCCGGCGCCGTCGCTGATGTTGGCGTCGAAGGCGAGCTTGTTGCCGGCGAAGGTTCCCGACGACGACACATTCATGCCGCCGAGGCCGGCGTTACGTGTCTGCGAGGTCTGCACGCCGGAAGCATCGATGTTGAAGGCGACCGAGGGGGACGCCGGGGCACCGGTGACCTTGACCGCGCCCGAGATCGAGCCGGCCGCGTCGAGACCCGGCGAAAAACTGTTGGCGAGCGAGATCGGCACCCTCGCCAGGTTGGCATTTATGTCGAGCGCCTGCGCGACCTTGCCCGTCACCATCGCCGTGCCGCCGCCGAGGTTGAGCACCAGCCGGTCGAGCGTCGTCACCCCGTTGGCGATGGTCACGGTCGAGGTCTGCGCGATCGCCGCCTTGATACCCTGCACCGTCGCCAGGCCGGATGCGAGCTCGATGGTCGTCGTGCCGTTGGCGACCTTCACCCGCCCGGCCGCCTTCGCAGGGATATTCTTGACGGTGGCGCCACCCGAGAAGCCGGTCCAGTCGCCGTCGCGCTTGAGATCGACATCGATGCCGGTGATGGCGGTCCCGCCGGACGTCACGCTCTCGGCGTGCACCGTGCCGGCAATGACGGGTGCTGCCATATAGTTCGCGATCTGCGCGTCGATGGCGACATTCCTGGCCGAGAGATCGCCGCGCTTGATCTCCGAGGTGTTCGCCTTGACCGCGACGTTGGGTCCGTTGGCCGCCTTGGTGAAAGCGATCGTGCCACGCACATTGCCCTCGGCCTTTTCCAGGGCCAGCGCGGCGAGCGGCCCGACATCGGGCAGGTCGAGCGAAACGGTGCCGACCGGCACGAAGGCATCGTCGAGGATGAGGTCGCCGGAGATCTTGTTCGGACCGAGCGACAGCAGAAGCCCGTTGATGGCGCGGCTGCCATTGGTCGTGGCGAGCACCGCGCTGCCTTCGAGGTTCTGTCCGGCGACGTTGCCGGTGAGCTGTACATTGGCCGCCGGATTGGCGGCGTCGGCCTTGCCGGTGGCCGTCAGCTTCAGCCCGGTGATCTCGCGCGCCGCCACCGAAAGCCGGTCGCTGCTCACCGTCATCGACAGGTCGGGCGCGGTGACCGGGCCTTGCGCATTCAGGGCAAAGGCAATGGCGCCCTTGGCGTCTTTCGAGAGCCCTGAAACGTCGTTCAACGCGCCTCTGATCCCGGCGGCCAGCTTGCTGTCGGCAAGGCTCGCCTGGCCATCGGCGGTGAGCGCGCCCGAATTCAGCTTCAGCCCGTCGACATTGACATTGCCATTGGCATCGCGCTTCAGCGAGGCGCTCAACGCAGCGCTCTCGCCAAGCATGCCGCGCACCGCCGCCGGCAGGGCCGAAGAAGCGACATCGGCCTTCAGATTGAGGTCGACCGCGCCGTCGCCCAGCGATATCCGTCCCGCGACCTGGCTGTTGAGCGCGTCGCTTTTCAAGGAGCCGCTGTTGACGGCGACGGCATCGGTAGTCAAGCGGCCATTGACCTTGGCCGTGACCTTGCCGGCGATCAGCGGCGCGATCATGGGATTGTCGAGGCCGATCCTGTCCACCGATACCGTGCCGGAGACCGGACCTGCCCGCCCCTTGAGGTCGAAGGCATCCGAATGCAGCACCAGGGTGAGACCGTCCACCTTCGCCTGGCTGGCGGCAATGGAAGGCAGGATCGCGGACACATCGAGCCGCGCTTGCGTGCTCTCGCCCGCCATCCTTGCCGACAAGGACTGGACCGCGATCTTGACCGGGCTTTGGGCGCTGCCGACCGTCAACGGCAGGCTGGGTCCGGATGAGGTAAGGTCGAGGGAGAAATCGCTGGCGCCGTTGGGGTTCAAGGTGCCGGCGGCCTTGCCCGAAATCCCCTGGCCCGAAAGCGTGGCGTGGTCCAGGGCCACGCCGCCCGCCAGCGTATAGCTGCCGGCAGCGTCCAGATCCAGCGGCCCGAGCCCGGCCTGGCGGGTCTGGCTGGTTTCGGCGCCCGCCACCTTGGCATTGAACTGAACGTCGGGGCTGGACGACGGACCCGTGACGTGCGCCGTGCCCTCCACCGTTCCCGCCCCGTCGAGGCCGGGCACGAAATCATTGGCGAGCGCCACCGGCAGGTCGGCGAGGCTTGCCGTCAAGTCCAGGGTCTGACCGGCGCTGCCGGAAACGGTCGCCGAACCGCCGCCGAGATTGAGGGCGAGCTTCTCGATGGAGGTCACGCCGTCAGCGATGGAAAGGCTGGATGGTTCGGCGATGGCCGCCTTGATGCCACGCACCGTCGCCTCGCCGGAAGCGATTTCAACGCTCGTCGTGCCGTTGGCGATCTTCACCCGCCCGGTGGCTGTGGCCGGAATGCCGGACGCCGTGGCGCCGCCGGTAAAGTTCGTCCAGTCGCCGTCGCGCTTCAAATCGATGCCGATGCCGCTGATGACGGTGCTGCCGGAGGTCACGCTGTCGGCCTTGATCGTGCCCGAGATCGCGGGCCCCTTCAGGTAGTTGGCGATCAGCGCGTTGACGGTGATCGTCTTTGCCGCCAGCTCGCCGCGCGCGATCGACGTGCTGGCCGCATTGATGGTAACGGTCGGGGCCTCGCCCTCCTTGGCAAAGGCGATCGTGCCGTTGATGTCGCCGGTCGCGGTCTGATTGGCCAGGGCGGCAAGCGGCCCGATGTCGGGCACGGCAAGCGTCAAAGTGCCGAGCGGCAGGAACTTGTCGTCGAGCGCGAGATCGCCCGAAACCTTGTTGTCGCCAAGCGCCAGGCTCAGCCCCTTGATCGAGCGATTGCCGTCGGCGGTCACCAGCGAGGCCTCGATATCGAGCGCCTGCCCCTCGGCGCTGCCGGTCAGCGAGATGTCGGCCGACGGATTGGCGATGTCGGCCTTGCCTTTGGCCGAGAGCTTGATGTCCTTCACCGTCCGGCCAGCGGCCGTCAGGCTGGCGCTGTCGGCCGACACCGTGAAATCCGGCGCCAAACGCGGACCGCTCGCGCTCAGCGCGAAGTTGACCCCGCCGGCAAGCGGCGTGCCGGCGAGCGACGACAGCGGCGAGACGTCGCCCAACGTGCCCCTGACGCTGGCCTGGATGTCCGAGCCCTGCATGCTGCCGGTGCCGCTGGCGCTGAGCGAGCCGGAGCTGATCTCCAGCGAGTTGGCGGCGAACGCGCCCTGCGGGTCGCGGGTCGCGGTCGCCGAAAACTTCACCCGCTCGCCGAGCAGCGAGCTGATCTGCGGCGGCAATGCCTTCGAGACGGCGTCGGCATTCATCTTCAGCGTCATCGACAAATCGGCGAGCGACACGCCCGCCGTCAGCGCGGCGTTGAGCGCATCGCTACGCAAGGTGCCTTTCTCGATGGTCACGGTCTCGCGGCTGATCGTGCCGGAGAGATCCGCGGTGAGCTTGCCGGTCACCAGCGGCGCCAGCGTCGCGACGTCCGTCTTCAGGCCGGCGGCCGCGAGCTTGATGCTGACCGGGCCGCTGCGGTTTTCGATATCGAAGCCGTCGGAATGGATCTCGCCCGTAATGTTGTTGAGCTGGGTCCCGCCGACGGCCACCGAGGCAAGCGACGTACCGATATCGACCATCGGCGCCTTGCCGTCGCCAAAGGCGCGCACCGTTGCCTTTTCGACCGCGACCAGGATCGGTGCAGCGCTGTTGCCGACATCGATAGTGACCGGCTTGTCCTTGGCGGAGAGATCGACGGAGAGGTCGCTGGCGCCCTTCGGATCGACATTGCCGGTCGCGGCGCCATGCACCGCATCGCTCTCTATGGTAGCGCGTTCGATATCGACCCCGCCCGACGTGGTCGCCGTTCCGGCGAGGTCGAAGCTCGTCTTGCCGGCAAACAGCGCCTTTATCTTCTCCGGCAGGAACCCTTCGAACTGGCCGTCGCCCTTGGCCTCGATGCGGTGGCCCTTGTCGGTGAGTTGGTGCCGGCCGGTCAACTGGCTGATGATCTGGCCGTCGACCATGAAGGTGCCGACGCCGCTCCAGTTGGCCAAAGGTCCGCTGCCGGAAACCACGATGTTGACGGGCGGCGCATCCGGCAGCTTGAGCAGGTTGGCGATAATGCCGCCCGCCGGCTCCGAAGCCTTGAGATCGAGGTCGAGCTTGTTGTCGGCCGGCGCAAAATGGATTTTGGCGTCGACATTGCCCTCTCTGCCGTCGTGACGGCTTACGTTCAGCACGCTTTCGATCGCCAGCGGCGATGGATCCGCCTTGAGCGAGCCCTTGGCGGCCAGTTCGGCGATGCCGCTGCCGGCAAGCTCCTGTCCCAGCGCGATCTCCGGCAGGTCGATCTGCTTGACGTCGATCGAAACTGGCAGGCTCGTCGAGCCGCCCTGTGATGGATGCTGGCTTGGCTGTGGCAGCCGCGCCAGTTCGATGCGCTCGGCGGCAAAGCGATCGGCATTGAAATTCCACGAAAGCAGCGCCGTCGGCGACCAGTCGAGCGCCACCTTGCGCGCCACCATCCAGGGCCCGGCGCGGTCTTCCAGCACCACATGGTCGACCCTCAATGCGCCCGACCAGATGCCTTCGATACCCGCGACCGTCACCTTGCGGTCCTCGTTCGAAGCCACCTTCGAAATCAGGCCGGCGAGGTTCTGGCGGCCACCTTCGGTTCCGGTCAGAACGACAAGCGCGCCGATCGCCACCACCAGCAGGATCAGCACCGTGTAGAAGAAGATGCGGAGGATGCGCCGGAAAATCTTCATCGTCAGAACGCCTGACCGATGCCGGCATAGATACCGAAATGCGGATCGCCCGGATCGCGGTTGAGCGGCACGGCCGCGTCGATGCGCAGCGGCCCGAACGGCGTGATGTAGCGCAGGCCGACGCCGGCGCCGACCTTCACATCCGAGAAATCCGGGAAGGATTTGGTCGAGACCGTGCCGGCATCGACGAACGGGACAATGCCGATCGTGTCGGTGACGCCGATGCGCATCTCGACCGAGGTTTCGAAGAAGGAGAGACCGCCGATCGGCTGGCCGTCGATATCCTTCGGGCCGATGCCCTGGTAGGAATAGCCGCGCACCGAGCCGCCGCCGCCGGAATAGAAGCGCCGGTCGGCGGGCACGTTCTGCAGCCCGGTGCCGACGATCGAGCCGAGCGTCGCGCGTTCGGCGAGCACGAACCTGCTCGCCGTGTCGAGCGACTGGTAGGTGTAGCCCTCGCCCTTCAGCTTCAGGAAGGTCGCGCCGTTCAATATGTCGTAGCTCGGCTCGGCATACGCGAGGAAGCGGAACCCCCTGGTCGGGTTCAGCTTGTTGTCGCGGCTGTCATAGACATATTGCAACGGCACGCTGGCGATCAGATAGGTATGCTTGCCGAAGGCGTCGGTGATCTTCGAATAATCGAGGTCGAATTCGGCCGAGACCCGCTGCTTCTTGTCGAGGTCGTAGGAAACGCCGACGTCGCCCTTGACCGAGAAATGATCATAGGCATCGGGGTGTTCGAACACCGTCTTGATGCCGGTGAAGAATTTCGATGTCGGCCCGAGCACGCCCGGTTTCTCGAACATGACGCCGGCATTGTAGTTGAGCGCGGAGATGCTGTTGCTGCCAATGCCGCTGATCGAGCCGTCGATACGCAGCTTCTCGGCCTGGCCGAACAGGTTGCGGTGTCCCCAATAGCCTTCGAGCCCGAGGCCTTCCGTATTCGAGAACGTGCCGCCGATGCCGAAATAGCGTGGCTTGCGCTCGCTCACCTGGACATCGATCGGGATGTTGCCGTTGGCGTCGAGGCTGTCGCCTTCCTTGAAGGTCACGCTGTTGAAGACTTCAAGTCCGAGCAGCCGGTCGCGGGCATCGTCGATCTCCTGCGGCGAATATTGCTGGCCTCGCTTCAACCCGGTCATGTATTCGGTGAAGTCGCGATCGACCTTTTCCGTGCCCTCGACGGTCGTATCGCCATAGCCGGCGACCGGACCGGCCGCCACCGTCAGCGTCACGTCCAGCGTCGAGGTGGCGTGCTCGGCGACGATCTCGCGGTCCGTCACCTTGGCAAGCGGCCTGCCCTCTTCCTTCAGCGCCCGCACGATCAGCGCTTCGGCCTTGAGCACCGCGCCGGAGCCGGCATCGCCGCCGGCAATCAGGCCGAAGTCGGCTGCCGCCAATCCCGCCGCATCACCCTTCAGCCGGATGTTGCCCAACGTGAATTTCGCTCCGGGGGAAACCGTGACGACCACCGGAATGGGCTGCGGCCCCTTGAACTCGGCATCCGGCGGCAACTCGTCGATCGACTTGCCGTCGATCGCGATGGTGACCACGCCCTCGTAGCGGGCATCGGCGTAGAGGGCGGCGACCAGCTGTTCGCGATCGCCACGTGCCTTGGCCATCAGGCCGAGCGATCCGGACACCGGATGGTCCTCGTCGTTTTTCAGCGCCGAGGCATTTTCGAGCTTCTTGACCAGATCCTTGTCGGCGTCAGGCGCGTTGATCGTCACCGAATAGCGCAGCGGATCGACGATGTCGGCATCCTCGTCCTTGGACGAACCCCAAAGCTTGATGCCGAAAATCTCGAAAGCCGCCGCCTGCCGTACCTCCGCGGCCAGCACGGTCGAGCAGATGAGCGCGAAAAGCAGGGCGCGCGGAAGCCCGCGCCCTGGCGCGAACCCTCCTGACATCTGCGTTTCATGCGCCGGCATTAAGACAACCTAGTCGACAAAACTAAAATTGGAATGAAGTTCCGCAACGTTCGTAAAGGGGCCACAATCCAATTGTCTGAAATAGACCGGGCTTGGAAGTCACACCTTTTGCGTTTTCGCAAAAAAGTGTGATCCGTCTCATAGAGGTTCTGTCGAAATACCGGCCTTTGGCCGGAATGGAAACCGTTCGCGGGTGATAAACCTGCGGCGCTCCGGCGTTGACAAGCCTGCAGAAGCTTGATCATGCCTGGACGCTGGCAATGTCTGGAGGGTGATGTGGCAATGCGCGCGGCTCGTGGTCTCTCGTTCCTTCTCGTTATCTTTTTTGCCTTCAGCGGCACGGCACTAGCGGCCGAAGCCCGGCGAATTGTGACGACCGACAATTCCGACTATTTCGGTTTCGACCTGAGGTCGGAGCAGAATGTCAGCCTCGACCAGTGCAAGACCACGTGCCTCGGCGACCCCGCCTGCCGTGCCTTCACCTACAACACCAAGGCCAAATGGTGTTTTCTCAAATCCGACTATAACCAGTTGAAATCCTTCGCCGGCGCCGTCGCCGGCAAGGTCGCGAATGTCGATGGCGATCCGGATATCGGCGCCCCGCCGGCCTTGGCCTTCTTCCCCAACTGGATGGCCGACCAGGCTCAGCAGTTCCGCAACAAGCTGACCGATCCCGCCTATGACAAGCCGACCGAGGGGCTTGCTGCCCTGCAGGCGGCCGCCGAGCAGGCAGCACTTACCGGCGACCATCGCCTTGCCATGCAGAAATACCAGGCGGCGGTCTCGGTCCTGCCCGATGACGGCGCGCTGTGGCTGGCGCTGGCGCGCGAGATACTCGCCGTGGAGCCGGCCTCGAACACCACCGAACCCTCGACGTTCCCGATGAACGCCACCTCGGCGGCCTTCAACGCCTACAAGCTGGTGCGCACCGCAAAGACCCGCGCCGAGGCGCTGGCCCTGCTTGGCGCCGGCCTCGACAAGCGCGGTCTGTACCGGCCCTCGCTGCAGGCCTATGAGGCGAGCCTTGCGCTGGTGAGTTCGCCCGCCGTCCAGGCCGACTATGCCGACCTCAAGGCGCGCAAGGGTTTCCGCGTCATCGAGCACACCGTCGATGCCGATTCCTCGTCGCCGCGCATCTGCGCCCAGTTTTCCGAGGAACTGGTCAAGACCGGCGTCGACTACTCGCAGTTCGTGACCGTCGACAACGCCGCGCCCAAGGCCGTCGAGGCCAAGGACAAGCAGATCTGCGTCGAAGGCCTGGAGCACGGCCAGCATTATGACGTGACATTCCGCGCCGGCCTGCCCGCCGCGATCGGCGAAACGATCGCCGCGCCCGTCGTGCTGTCGATCTACGTCCAGGACCGCGCTCCCTCCGCCCGCTTCACCGGCGACAGCTTCGTGCTGCCGGCCGGCGCGCGCCGCGGCATTCCGGTCGTCACCGTCAACATGAACGCCGCCAAGATGACGCTCTACCGCATCGGCGATCGTTCGCTGGCGCAGCTTCTGTCCGGCTATCAGTTCCTGCATCAGCTCGACGGCTATGACATCTCCACCATTTCCGACCAGATGGGCGCGCCGGTCTGGTCGGGCACGCTCGATATCGCCAATGATCTCAACAAGGAGGTTACCACTTCGTTTCCGGTGGACGAGGCGATCCCGCAGCGCAAGCCCGGCGTCTATGTGCTGACCGCGCAGCCGGTCGACGACAAGAGCGACGACTACGGTTCACGCGCCACGCAGTGGTTCGTGGTCTCCGACATCGGCCTTTCCACCTATACCGGCCAGGACGGCCTCAACGTCTTTGCCCGTTCGCTGGGCTCGGCCAAGCCGATTTCCGGCGCAGAACTGACGTTGCTTGCCAAGAACAACGAGATACTCGGCACGGCGACCACCGACGCCCAGGGCCACGCCGTCTTCAATCCTGGCCTCACCCGCGGCGAAAACGGCATGGTGCCGGCCGTGCTGATGGCCAAGCAGGGCGACAACGACTTCGTCTTCCTCGACATGGGCAAGGCCGGCTTCGACCTGTCAGATCGCGGCGTCGAGGGGCGCGCCTCGCCAGGCGCGCTCGACGTCTATGCCTGGACGGAGCGCGGCATCTACCGCGCCGGCGAGGATGTGCATGTCGCGGCGCTGGCCCGCGACGGCGCGGCAAAAGCGGTCGAGAACCTGCCGCTGACCTTCATCTTCACGCGTCCCGACGGCGTCGAGAGCCGCCGCGTCATCAGCAATGGCGAGTCCGCCGGCGGCCACGCCGTCGACCTGCCGCTCGAGGCCAACGCCATGCGCGGCACCTGGACGGTGTCGATCTACACCGATCCCAAGCAGGCGCCGGTCGCCAGCCAGATGTTCCTGGTCGAGGATTTCGTGCCGGATCGCATCGAATTCGACCTGACCGCCGACAAGAAGGAGATCGCCCAGGGCGAGACCGCCAACGCCACCGTCGACGGCCGCTTCCTTTACGGCGCGCCGGCCGCGGGCCTGGCGCTCGAAGGCGAGATGACTTTGTCGACCACGAGCAGTTGGGACAGCTTCAAGGACTTCACCTTCGGCCTGGCCGACGAGCAGTCGAGCGAGCCGACCGTGACGCCTCTCGCCAATCTTCCCGTCGTCGGCGACGACGGCAAGGCGACCTTCCCGGTCACGATCGACCAGTTGCCGTCGACCACCAAGCTGGTCAACGCCAAGGTCACCGTGCGGATGCGCGAGGCCGGCGGCCGCGCCGTCGAGCGCTCGCTCGACATCGGCGTTCGCCCACAGCGCGACGTCATCGGCGTTCGCCCCGATTTCGCGGATGATGAGGTGCCGCAAGGCGGCACGGCGAAGTTCAGCATCATCGCCGTCGACCCGAACGGCAAGCGCGAGGACCTGAAGGGCGCGCAGTGGTCGCTGGTCAAGGTCGAGCGGAACTATCAATGGTACCGCTCCAACAATTCCTGGAACTACGAGGCGGTGAACCTCACCAAGGCCGTAGCCAACGGCGCGGTCGACCTGAAGGCCGATGGCGAGGCGACGGTATCGCTGCCCGTCGACTGGGGCCGTTACCGGCTCGAGGTCGAGACCGCCGATCCCGACGGTCCGGCGACCAGCTATGAGTTCGACGCCGGCTGGTACGTCGCCTCGACCACCACCGAGACGCCAGACGGCCTGGAGATCGCCCTCGACAAGGATACTTACGCCGCCGGCGAAGTGGCCAAGTTGAAGGTCTCGCCGCATTTTGCCGGCGAACTTCTGGTCACCATCGGCGCCGAGAAGCTTTTGAAGACGGTCACCGCTGCGGTGCCGGCCGGCGGCAGCACCGTCGACATCCCCGTCGGCGACGACTGGGGCGCTGGCGCCTATGTCACCGCGACCTTGTTCCGGCCCGGCGACGCGCAGGAATCGCGCATGCCGGCCCGCGCCATCGGCATCCAATGGCTGTCGGTCGATCCGGGCTCGAAGAAGCTGGCGGTCAGCTTGACGCCGCCGGAAAAGACCTTGCCGCGCCAGCAGCTGTCGATCCCGGTCGCCGTCAGCGGCGCCCAGGCCGGCAGCAATGCCTATGTGATGGTGGCTGCCGTCGATGTCGGCATCCTCAACCTCACCAATTACAAGGCGCCCGACCCGGAGGACTGGTTCTTCGGCCAGCGCATGCTGGGGCTGGAGATCCGCGACCTCTACGGACGCCTGATCGATGGCTCGCTCGGCACCATGGGCAAGATACGCACCGGCGGCGACGGAGCCAACATGCAGGCGCAAGGCAGCCCGCCGACCGAAAAGTTGGTCGCCTTCTTCTCCGGCCCCGTCGAACTCGATGCCAACGGCAAGGCGCGCATCGACTTCGACATCCCGCAGTTCAACGGCACCGTGCGCGTCATGGCCGTCGCCTGGACCAAGGATGCGGTCGGCCATGCCCAGACCGACGTCATCGTGCGCGATCCGGTGGTGATCACCGCCGGTCTGCCGCGCTTCCTGGCGCCGGGCGATGCGGCGACCATGCGCCTCGATATTGCCGACACCGATGGCCCGGCCGGCGACTATGCGCTGTCAGTCACCACGACCGGCGACCTTTCGACCGGCGACAAGCCGCTGCCCGAGAAGCTGACGCTCGCCCAGGGCAAGCGGCAATCGCTCACCTTCCCGCTCGTCGCCAAGACCGCGGGCGACGCCTCCCTCACCGTCAAGCTCGCGCATGCCGACGGCACCGAGGTCGAGCAAACGCTCTATCTGCCGGTGCGGCCGGCGCAGCTTCCGGTCACCAACCGCATGGTCGTCGACCTGAAGCCCAATGGCGGCTCGCTGCGCGTCGACAAGGAATTGCTTGCCGCAAGCGTGCTCGACGGCGCCTCGGTCAGCGTCGGCGTTTCGCAGTCCTCGGCGCTCGACGTGCCGTCGCTTCTTATGTCGCTCGACCGCTATCCCTATGGCTGCGCCGAGCAGACCACCAGCCGCGCCATGCCGCTGCTCTATGTCAACGACATGGCCAAGAGCATCGGCATGGAGAGCGATCCGGACCTGCATCAGCGCATCCAGGACGCGATCTACAAGGTCCTGTCCTATCAGGCGGCAAGCGGCAGCTTCGGCCTCTGGGGGCCGGGCTCCGGCGACCTGTGGCTCGACGCCTATGTCACCGAGTTCCTGACCCGGGCGCGCGAGGAGAAATACGATGTGCCCGCGCTGGCGATGAACCAGGCGCTGAACAACCTGCAGAACTCGCTGGGCTACGACCAGGACGTCCAGGACAAGGGCAGCGAGATCGCCTATGCACTCTACGTGCTCGCCCGCAACAAGAAGGCCTCGATCGGCGATCTGCGCTACTACGCCGACACGCAGCTCGAAGCCTTCTCCAGCCCGATGGCGGTCGCTCAGTTGGCGGCGAGCCTCGCGCTCTACGGCGACACGCAGCGTTCGGAAGCCACCTTCCAGACGGCGCTGCGGCTGGCGCAATCGGAAGCCGACTACGACTACTATCGCTCGGACTACGGCTCGCGGCTGCGCGACGGCGCGGCGATGCTGGCGCTGGCGGCGGAATCGAAGCCGGTGCCGAGCATCATGCCGCAGCTGATCAAGCTGGTGGGCGTGGCGCGCGCCGATGCCCGCTGGACGAGCACGCAGGACGAATCGTGGATGCTGCTCGCCGCGCGGGCGCTGAAGGAAGGCAACGATTCCATCGCGCTTTCCGTCAACGGCGCGCCGCATTCGGGCGGTTATTCAGACCAGGTTGCTGGCAGCGACCTTGTCGACAGCCCGCTCACCATCGCCAACACCGGCGCGACGCCGCTGCAGACGGTGGTCACCGCGGTCGCCGCGCCGGTCGAACCGCTGCCGGCCGGCGGCGACGGCTTCACCATCGATCGCACCTACTACAAGCTCGACGGCACCGAGGCCAATGTCACCGAGGCCAGGCAGAACGAGCGCTACGTGGTCGTGCTCAAGGTCTACGAGCAGAACAAGTGGCCGTCGCGGCTCTTGATCACCGACCTGTTGCCGGCCGGCTTCGAGATCGACAATCCGAGCCTGGTTTCCAGCGCGCAATTGTCGAACTTCTCCTGGCTGGCGCAGACCGACGCCGCGCATCTGGAGTTCCGCGACGACCGCTTCGTCGCCGCCTTCAACCCCAACGAAGGCGACGGCGACCGCAACATCACGCTGGCCTATGTCGTGCGCGCCGTGACGCCGGGCACCTACGCCCATCCGGCGGCGACGGTGGAGGATATGTACCGGCCGCAATACTCGGCCCGCACCGCCACCGGCGTGATGGAAGTCAAGTCGGAATAGCAAGGTCGCAGTCACCTTCTCCCCGTCCCAATGCGGGGAGAAGGTGCCGGCAGGCGGATGAGGGGCAGCACCGTGCTCTCCAGAAAAATCCTCAAACGAACCGCGATCGCAGGCCTTTGCCTCGCCGGATTCGCCGCGCTTTCGATCGCCGCGCTCTGGGAACTCGACCGTGCCTTCGCGCCGCCGCTGCCGGTCAGACTGACGGTTTCCACCGAAGTCCAGGACCGCGACGGTCAGCTGCTGCGCGCCTTCGCGACGCCGGACGGCTACTGGCGGCTCGAAACCCGCCTCGACCAGGTCGACAGGCAATTCGTCGACATGCTGGTCACCTACGAAGACAAGCGCTTCTGGGATCATCGCGGCGTCGATCTGCTGGCGCTCTGCCGCGCCGCCGGCCAGCTCGTCACCAGCGGCCACATCGTCTCCGGCGGCTCGACCTTGTCGATGCAGCTCGCTCGGCTGATCGAGCCCCGCGACAGCCGCAGCCTCGGTTCCAAGCTCAAGCAGATGCTGCGCGCCATCCAGATCGAGCGGCGGCTTTCCAAGCAGGAAATCCTCGAACGCTACCTGACGCTGGCGCCCTATGGCGGCAATCTCGAGGGCGTGCGCGCCGCTTCGCTCGCCTATTTCGGCAAGGAGCCGAAGCGGCTCACCGTGTCGGAAGCCGCCCTTCTCGTGGCGCTGCCGCAATTGCCGGAAAGGCGCCGGCCCGACCGCAACCTCGACATTGCCCACGCCGCGCGCGACCGCGTGCTCACCCGCATGGTCTCGGCCGGCCTGCTCGGCGAGCGCGAAGCGCAGCGAGCCACCCTCGACGACGTCTCCGGCCTGCGCAGAAAACTGCCGGCGCTGGCCGCGCATGCCTCCTATGCCATGCTGCCCAAGGCCGTGCCCGGCAAGCCGCTGCAGCTCACCATCCGCAAAAGCGTGCAGCAGGGGCTGGAACAGGTGGCAAGGGATGCCGCCAGGAAGCTCGGCCCGAAACTTTCGGTCGCCATGGTCATGGCCGATGCGCGCACCGGCGACATCCTCGGCGAAGTCGGCTCCGCCAATTTCTTCGACGCCAGCCGCTCCGGATGGATCGACATGACCAAGGTGGTGCGCTCGCCCGGCTCGACGCTGAAACCCTTCATCTACGGGCTTGCCTTCGAGCAGGGGCTGGTGGCGCAGGAAACCATCATAGGAGACAGCCCGGCCGATTTCGGCGGCTACCGTCCGAAGAATTTCGACATGGGCTACCAGGGCGACGTCTCGATCCGCCAGGCCTTGCAGCTTTCGCTCAACGTGCCGGCGATCCGGGTGCTCGACGCCGTCGGTCCGGCGCGCCTGACGGCACGGTTCCGCCAGGCCGGCGTCAACCCGATCCTGCCGGTCAACGAAGCGCCGGGCCTGGCGATCGGGCTTGGCGGCGTCGGCGTGACCTTGCGCGACCTGGTGCAGCTCTATACGGGGCTCGCCAATGGCGGCAAGATGCATACGCTGCATGACGGCACCGAGCCGGCCACTGCCGAGCGCACCACCGCAACGATCCTCGACGACCAAGCCGCCTGGCAGATCAACGACATCCTGTCAGGCGTGAAGCCGCCGGAAGGCGCAATGCAGCGCGGCATCGCCTACAAGACCGGCACCTCCTACGGCTATCGCGATGCCTGGTCCGTCGGCTTCGACGGCCGCTACGTGCTGGGTGTGTGGGTCGGCCGCGCCGATGCCAGCCCGATCCCCGGCCTGTCGGGCTATGTCTCGGCAGCTCCGATCCTGTTCGAGGGCTTCGTCCGTTCCGGCCTTGCCGGCGTGCCGCTGCCCAGCCGGCCGCCGGGCGTCTTCAACCCCAAGCGCGAGGAATTGCCGGTGACGCTCGCCCGTTTCGGCGCGGGCGCCGACGGTCTCGTGCAGGCCACCGCCACCGAGCCCGCGCCGACGATCGTCTTCCCACCCAATGGCGCCCGCGTGGACCTCGGCACCAATTCGGCCGATGCCACGCCGCTGGTGCTGAAGCTGCAGGGCGGCCGCGCACCATTCCGCTGGCTTGCCAACGGCAAGCCGCTCGCCGGCATCGACCGCCGCCGCACCGCGACCTGGCAACCGGACGGCACCGGCTATTCGACGCTGACTGTGATCGACGCGGCTGGCCGCGCGGCGAGCGTGAAGGTTTTCGTCGAATAGGATGCGGCAAGCGATTCAGAAGATTGCGTTTCTCAGCCTGATGTTCGGAGCATTTCTCGCAGCGCTGGCTGTCCTAACGGCTGTCTCGCTCCCAGTTCACGCCGATCCCCTGCCCGCCGGCTTCGTCAGGCTCGCCGATGTCGACCCGACCATCCGCCAGGATATCCGCTACGCCGGCCTTGAAAACTTCCTGCACCGCAAGGCCGACGGCTATGACGCGCCGGTCTGCATCCTGACCGCGCAGGCGGCGAAGGCGCTGTCCAGCGTCCAGAAAGCCATGGCCGAAAAGGGCCTGACGCTGGTCGTCTTCGACTGCTATCGTCCGGCGCGCGCCGTCGCCGACATGGGCAAATGGACAAAAGAAGGCGGCCCGCCGGATCCGCAATGGTATCCGGCCGTTCAGCGCGGCGACCTCGTCGCCGAGGGCTATATCGGCGAATTGTCCAGCCATTCGCGCGGCTCTACCGTCGACCTTGCCATCGCGACGCTGGAAGCGGCGAGCCCGGTTCATCCGGCCTGCGGCGCGCCGGGCGGCGGCACGCTCGACTTCGGCACCGGTTTCGACTGCTTCGATCCGATGAGCGAGACGGCGCACCACCCTCTTCCCGGCGAAGCGGCAGCGAACCGCAAGATGCTGTTTGCCGCCATGCGTGCCGCCGGTTTCCGCAACTATGCGCGCGAATGGTGGCACTTCACCCTGGCCAAAGAACCTTTTCCAAAACAGCGCTTCGATTTTCCGGTCACCGCACCTTAAGGCGTGCCCAGGCTTGACCTGCCCCCGAGCGTTTCTAATTGGCTCGGCTGATGGGAACCCATGCGGTCAGCGTTGAGGAAGTTATTTCCTCAACTGGCCCAAGCTCGGCGAGAAATTGCTTCGAGGAGGCGAAAAAGGCAACATTCAATGCATCCAAATTCTATAAACTCAGTAGAGTTCGTAGCAGTTCAACGGAGGCGGGAATGACCAAACCTCATTTCAGGAAACTGCTCGGCGCGCTGGTCGCCACATCTGTCCAGTTCGGCACGCTCGGTTTCGCGTTCGCCGACACGACCATTCTGAATGTGTCCTACGACCCGACACGTGAGCTCTACAAAGCCTATGACGAGGCGTTTGCCGCGCACTGGAAGGCGGAGACCGGCGAAACCGTCACCATCCAGCAGTCGCATGGCGGATCGGGCGCCCAGGCGCGGGCGGTGATCGACGGTCTCGACGCCGACGTCGTGACGCTGGCGCTCGAAGGCGACATCAACGCCATCGTCTCGAAGACGAAGAAGATCAACCCGGACTGGCGCACGAAGTTCGAGAACAACTCGGCACCCTACACCTCCACCATCATCTTCCTGGTGCGCAAGGGCAATCCCAAGGGCATCCACGACTGGGGCGATCTGGTGAAGGACGGTGTCCAGGTGATCACGCCGAACCCGAAGACTTCCGGAGGCGCGCGCTGGAACTATCTTGCCGCCTGGGCCTATGCAAACGCCAATGACGGCAGCGACGAAGCCAAGACCAAGGAGTTTGTCGGCAAGCTTTATGCGAACGTCCCGGTCCTCGATACCGGCGCGCGCGGCTCGACGGTGACCTTCGCGCAGAAGGGCCTGGGCGACGTGCTGATCGCGTGGGAGAATGAAGCCTATCTCGCGCTCGAGGAATTCGGCGCCGACAATTTCGATATCGTCTATCCGCCGACCTCGATCCTGGCGGAGCCGCCGGTCGCCGTCGTCGACGCCAATGTCGATGCCAAGGGCACGCGCAAGGTCGCGGAAGCTTATCTGAGCTGGCTCTATTCCAAGGAAGCCCAGACCATCATCGCCAAGAACCACTATCGCCCGGCCAAGCCCGACCTGGTGACGGCGGAGGACCTTGCCAAGCTGCCGGCAATCAAGCTGGTCACCATCGACGACCCGCAGTTCGGCGGCTGGAAGAAAGCGCAGCCTTACCATTTCGGCGACGGTGGTATATTCGACCAGATCTACAAGCCGGCGCAGTGAGCCGGATGGCCGGTGAGCCTCACGGGCATGCCGGACGAATGCGACCGCGCAAAGCCATTCTGGTTTGAATAGAAGGGACGATCCAGAACAGCATGACCACAGCACCCGCCAAGGCGGGGTGGCGATTCCGACAGCCGAGTGTCATTCCGGGCTTCGGATTGACGCTCGGCTTCTCGCTTGCCTACCTCACGCTCATCATCCTCATCCCGCTTTCGGGGCTGGTCTGGCGTTCGGCAGCGCTCGGCTGGGCCGATTTCTGGGCGATCGCCGTCGACCGACGCACCCTCAACGCGCTGAAGATAAGCTTCGGCACCGCCTTCCTGGCGGCTGCCGTCAACGTCGTGTTCGGCACCGTCGTCGCCTGGGTGCTGGTCCGCTACCGCTTTCCCGGCCGCCGCATCGCGGACGCGATGGTCGACCTGCCCTTCGCGCTGCCCACGGCCGTCGCCGGCATCGCGCTGACCACGCTCTATGCGCCGAATGGCTGGATCGGCCATCTCCTGGCGCCGCTCGGCATCAAGGTCGCCTACACGCCGCTCGGCATCGTCATCGCGCTGGTGTTCATCGGCTTGCCCTTCGTCGTGCGCACCGTCCAGCCGATCATGGAAGAGATCGACAAGGAGGTCGAGGAAGCCGCCGCCACGCTCGGCGCCAGCCGTTTCCAAATCATCACCCGCGTGCTTTTCCCAGGCCTTGCCCCGGCGATCGTCACCGGCTTCTCGCTCGCCTTCGCGCGCGGCGTCGGCGAATACGGCTCGGTCATCTTCATCGCCGGCAACCTGCCCTTCAAGTCGGAGATCGCGCCGCTTCTGATCGTGATCAGGCTCGAGGAATACAATTACGAGGCGGCGACCGCGATCGCCGCGATCATGCTGGCGCTGTCCTTCCTGATGCTTCTGGTCGTCAATCTCGTCCAGACATGGAGCCGCAAGCGCTATGGCTGATCCCGAGATCAAATCCTACGCGCCGCATCACGAGAGCCAGTCGGCAGCGATAACCGAAAGCCGGCCAGTCAAGGCCGTGCTGATGGCAATCGCCCTCGCCTTCCTCGCCGTCTTCCTGCTCTTGCCGCTGATCATCGTCTTCCACGAGGCGCTTGCCAAAGGCATCGGCGCCTACACGGACGCCCTTTCCGGCCCCGACACGCGCTCCGCCATCCGCCTGACATTGCTTGTGGCGGCGATCTCCGTGCCGCTCAACGTCGTCTTCGGCATCTCGGCAGCCTGGGCGATCGCCAAGTTCGAATTCAAGGGCAAGGCGTTCCTGACCACGCTGATCGACCTGCCCTTCTCGGTCTCGCCGGTCATCTCCGGCCTGGTCTATGTGCTTCTCTTCGGCGCACAAGGGCTGCTCGGCGCCTGGTTGAAGGCGCATGGCATCGTCATCCTCTTCGCCGTGCCCGGCATCGTGCTGGCTACCATTTTCGTCACCTTCCCCTTCGTCGCGCGCGAGCTCATCCCGCTGATGCAGGAACAGGGCAATGGCGACGAAGAGGCAGCGCTTTCGCTGGGCGCCAGCGGCTGGCAGGCCTTCTGGTATGTGACGCTGCCCAACGTCAAATGGGGACTGCTCTACGGCGTGCTTCTGTGCAACGCCCGCGCCATGGGGGAGTTCGGCGCGGTCTCGGTGGTGTCGGGCCACATACGCGGCCTCACCAACACCATGCCGCTGCATGTCGAGATCCTCTACAACGAATACAACGCCGTGGGCGCCTTTGCCGTCGCTTCGCTGCTCGCCGGCCTGGCGCTGGTGACGCTGGTCTTGAAAACGCTTCTCGAGATGCGCTACGGCGCCGAGCTAGCCGCGACGCGTGGCCACTGAACGCTGCCTGTCGCCCAAGAGTGCCCGGCGCTTTTGGGAGCAACGACAGCATCAAGGAACTGAGGGATTTGCATGGAAGTTCGCGTCGTCAACGTGCGCAAGGAGTTCGAGCGGTTCCCGGCGCTCCACGACGTGTCGCTCGACATCAGGTCCGGCGAGCTCATCGCGCTGCTCGGGCCGTCGGGCTCCGGCAAGACGACGCTGCTTCGCCTGATCGCCGGCCTGGAGCGGCCGACCAAGGGCGCGATCTTCTTCGGCGACGAGGACGCCTCGCAGAAATCGATCCAGGAGCGCAATGTCGGCTTCGTCTTCCAGCACTACGCGCTGTTCCGCCACATGACGGTTGCCGACAACATCGGCTTCGGCCTGAAGGTCAGGCACGGCGCCGCAAGGCCGTCGGCGCAGGAAATCCGCCGCCGGGCGCTGGAACTGCTCGACCTCGTCCAACTGTCGGGCTTGGAAAAGCGCTATCCGGCGCAGCTTTCCGGCGGTCAGCGCCAGCGCGTGGCTTTGGCCCGCGCCATGGCGATCGAGCCCAAGGTGCTTTTGCTCGACGAACCGTTCGGCGCGCTCGACGCGCAGGTTCGCCGTGAGCTGCGCCGCTGGCTGCGCGCGATCCACGACCGCACCGGCCACACGACCGTCTTCGTCACGCATGACCAGGAAGAGGCGCTGGAGCTCGCCGACCGCGTCGTGGTCATGAGCCAGGGCCGCATCGAGCAGGTCGGCACCGCCGACGATATCTATGACACGCCGAACTCGCCCTTCGTCTATTCCTTCATCGGCGAGTCGAGTTCGCTGCCGGTCAAGGTCGAGAACGGCGAGATCTGGATCGCCGACCGGCCGATCGGGCTGCAGGCGCCGCATGCACCCTCCGGCGAGGCGGTTCTCCACTTCCGCCCGCATGACGTCGAACTGCTCGACGGCTGCAGCGGTTGCATCGCCGGCACGGTTGCCGCCAGCCGCCGCGTTGCCGGCACCAGGCGCGTCGAGCTCGAAATCGGCGGCGAGCGCCAGCGCGTCGAGATCGAACTGCCGGTCGACCATCCCGCGGCACAGAAGAGCCGGGTGGCTTTCAGGCCGCGACGCTGGAAGCTTTTTCCCACGTCCTGAGCTGTCTTTCAGCCTGACAGCTCCTCCGGCACCAGCCCGGCGCAGTCTTTGAATCGACTTGGAAGAAAATCCTAGCAAAGAGCTGTTTTGGCGAGATATTTTCCAGGCCCTCGCCCACCTCTCGGAGCGCGTGCCTCGTCGCACCAGGCTTTCCCGACTATGGTCTCGCCATAGCTTGATCCATTTCCAAGGAGCCCTGTTTTCATGAAGCGTCTGTTGCTCGGCATTGCAGCTTTTGCCGGTCTCGTCCTCGCGTCCTCCCAAGCCTGGTCGGCCGACAAGCTTTTGAATGCATCCTATGACGTCGGCCGCGAGCTGTTCGTCGACGTCAACAAGGCCTTCATCGCCAAGCACCCCGGCGTCACCGTCGATCAGTCGCATGCCGGCACCTCGGCGCAGGCGCGCGCGATCGCCGAAGGTCTTGGTGCCGATGTCGTCACCTTCAACCAGGTCACCGACGTCGATTTCCTGGTCAAGAAAGGGCTGGTCTCAGCTGATTGGCAGAAAGATTTCCCCGACAACGCCTCGCCCTTCTATTCGCTGCCGTCCTTCCTGGTGCGCGCCGGCAACCCCAAGCACATCAAGGACTGGAATGATCTGGTGCGCGATGACGTCCAGGTCATCTTCCCGAACCCGAAGACGTCCGGCAATGCGCGCTACACCTATCTCGCCGCCACCGCCTACGCCAAGGAAGCCTTCAAGGGCGACGACGCCAAGGTGAAGGAGTTCATCACCAAGCTCTTCAACAACGTGCCGATCTTCGACACCGGCGGCCGCGCCGCCACCACCACTTTCGTGCAG
Organism: Mesorhizobium sp. B2-4-6; assembly: GCF_006442775.1. Classification (NCBI taxonomy): domain Bacteria; kingdom Pseudomonadati; phylum Pseudomonadota; class Alphaproteobacteria; order Hyphomicrobiales; family Phyllobacteriaceae; genus Mesorhizobium; species Mesorhizobium sp. B2-4-6. The sequence goes on along the minus strand of NZ_VFVI01000001.1, from coordinate 886,359 downwards.
CGTGAGATCGGCGACGTACTGATCACCTTCGAATCGGAGACGCGCGGCATCCGCAAGGAGTATGGGGACGACAAGTTCGAGCAGGTCACGCCTTCGGTCAGCCTGCTGGCCGAGTTCCCGGTAGCCATCGTCGACAAGGTCGCCGACGAGCATGGCAGCCGCGATCTCGCCAAGTCCTATCTCGACTTTCTCTACACGCCGGAAGGCCAGGACATCGCCGCCGGGAACGGCCTGCGGGTTCGCGACGCCTCGGTGGCCGCCAAGCACAAGGCCGACTTCCCGGATGTACGGCTGCTGACCGTGGAGGAGGTGTTCGGCGGCTGGGAAAAGGTGCAGAAGGAGCATTTCGCAGCCGGCGGACTGCTCGATCAGGCCTATGGCAGCCGCTGAAAAAGCTCCACAATCAAAGAGAGCAAGAAAGCCGGCTTTGCCGGCTTTCTTCATGCAAGCGGGGTTGCATGAGTTCGCAGGGGAAAGCCCAGTCCCCAACGTGAAAAACGTTACGAAGAATCAACGCGTTTGTGCCTAAGCTGCGGGGCAAACTATTGGGCCAGGGCGACGTTAGGCGGTCAAACTGTCATGATTTGCACACAAACAACCGCCAGATGCAGGCGCATTGGGGTTTGATGAACTGAATCGGGCATGCTGACCAAAAAAGGCAAATACGGCCTCAAGGCCCTCGTGCATCTTTCCGGCCTGCCGGCTGGCCAGCTTGCATTCGTCAACGACATCGCTGTCGCCAACAACATCCCGAAGAAATTCCTGGATGCGATCCTGGGCGAATTACGCAATGCCGGTTTCGTCCAGAGCCGCAAGGGCAAGGAAGGCGGCTACCGCCTCGCGCGGCCCGCTTCCGAGATCAAGATCGGCCATGTCGTGCGCGTGCTCGACGGCCCGCTGGCGCCGATCCCTTGCGCCAGCCGCACGCAATACCAGCGCTGCGAGGATTGCGACGAGGCCACCTGCCAGGTCCGCCACATGATGCTGGAAGTGCGCCAGGCGATCGCCGAGGTGCTCGACAACCGCAGCCTCGCCGCCATGCGCGACGCCGACAACGACGATTTCCCGGCGGAGCTCACCTCCCAGATTTGAAGCAATTCGAGGAAGCGGTAGCGGCCAGGTTCCGCCCTTCGCCGCAGCCTTCCGTCCGCAATTGCGCCCAACGACAAGTCGCCGGCCTGACTTGTCGCCCTCGGTTGCCAGTCTACCGCGGAGGCAGTAAAGCGGCTGGGAGGATGAAACAGGGCTCTGACGCATGAGGCTGCCTTGGCTTGGCAATTCCCGCAAGGCCAGCCGGCAACCATCGTCGAACGACATCTATCACACCGAGATCATTGCCGACGTGCCGGTGCCGGAGCGCAACGAGTCCGTTCGCTTCTTCAGCCGCAAGGTTGTCCGCCCCGGAAAACTGCGCCGTTTCTCCAATCGGGACCTGCGCGAGAGTCTGCTGTCCTGTTTCTATCTCGGCGTCGCGGCGATGTTGCCGGTCTCCTGGTGGGGGCCTATCTGCAGCTGGGGGTCCAGGTTCAGGCGCAGGCGTCATTTTCGCAAGGATTTTGTCCGCTACGACGTCGCGGTGAAGGCCGTGCTCGGCAATGCCGTCGACACGCGGGAGATGTTCGAGGCGCAACTCGCCGCCATCCACCGCCGGCGCTTGACGCTTGCGGCGCATCTCGTCGCCGGCTGGCGCTGGTCCCCGGCGATCCGGCTGGAAGGCCTCGAAGCCCTCCAACAAGCCCTGCGCAACGGGCGCGGCGCCATCATATGGTGCGACCAGTTCACGGCGCAGACGATCATGGGCAAGCGCGCCTTGCATGAGGCCGGCGTCGATGCTCATCAGGTAAGCGCGCAGTACCATGGCTTCTCGCCGAGCAAATTCGGCTTCCATGTGATCAACCCGCCATTGGTCAAGGTCGAGAACCGGTTCCTGAAAAGCCGGATCGTCTTTGAGCGCACCGACGCCTACCAGGTCACCACGCGCATCCAGAAGACCCTGAAGGCAAACGGCGTGGTGCTGATGACCAACACCGTCTATGCCGGCTCCACCTTCACCGAGGCCGCCATGGGCGAGCGCGGCTGGACCCATCTCGCCTCGGCGCCGGCAAACTTCGCCGCGCGCGCGGGCGCGGCGCTGTTTCATATGGCGACGATCGAAACGGTCCCCTTTCGCCAATATCGCGCGATCGTCAGCGAACTGAGCGCGGGTGCACGGGCGCCGGCGTCGCCGGCAAGGGACACCGCGACGAAGAACCTCGTCGTCCAGGCGGGATACATCCTGTCGAAGCGCGACCATATGCTGGAAACGCTCGAACTCTGTCCGGAGCAGATGATGGCCTGGTCGAGCGCCGTGCGGCTGACCGAGCGGCCAACGGAAGCCGCGATCGGCAATGACGGCGCCTGAAGCGCCAGAACCGTTCTAGATTAACCCACGATCCCTTTCAGGATCCCGGCAACACTTCGCGTTCCGTCGACCGTCACGGCCCGTTCGTCCGCGGCAGGTTCTTCCAGCGTGGCGAACTGGCTGTCGACCAGGCTTGCGGGCATGAAATGGCCCTTGCGATTGGCGACCCGGCGCCAGGCGGTTTCGCGGTCGATCTTCAGGTAGAGGAAGATTGCGTCGGGACAGAAGCGGCTCAGCCGGTCGCGGTAGCCGCGCTTTAGCGCCGAGCAGGCCGCCACGGCTGTCCGTCCGCCGGCGACGGACGCCGCGATGTGCTCGCCTATGGCGTCGAGCCAGCCCTCGCGCAGCGCGTCCGTCAGCGGCTCGCCGCGCGCCATGCGCGCCACGTTCTCCGGCGGATGCAGCCTGTCTCCTTCGATGAAGTCGGCGCCGAGAGCCTTGGCGAGCGCCTCGCCGACGGCCGTCTTGCCGCAGCCGGCGACACCCATCACGACGATGGCCGGCGCCGCCAGAAGGTCGTTCATGCCAAGCTCCGGTATCTGCGGTCTTGCGCTCGCCTCGTCCACGGTCAGCGGCTTGCCGGCGCACGCCCGTAGAGCAGAAGCATGGCGACGATGACGATACCATAGATGATCTGCCGTCCCGCTTCAGGCATTTGCATGACCGAGAGGATGGATTGCAGGAGCGTGATCAGGATCACGCCGGCCACCGTGCCCAGATAGGAGCCGCGCCCGCCGAGGATCGATGTCCCGCCCAGCACGACGGCGGCGATCGACGGCAGGAGATAGGCATCGCCCATGGATTGGGCCGCCTTCGACGCATAGCCCGCCAGAAGCACGCCGCCAAAGGCGGACAGCCCGCCCGAGACGGCGAAGGCGATCATCACGATGCGGCGCGTGTCGATGCCGGAAAGGTAGGCGGCGCGCTCGCGGTTGCCGATGCCGTAGACGGCGCGGCCGAAGCTGGTGCGGGTGAGCACGAAGACCATCGCGGCGCCGATCAGCGCCCAGATGATGACGGCGTTGGGAACCCCCGGAATGGTGAAACCGGTCGCCAGATAGCGCATCGCCGCCGTCGCCGAATCCTGTGGCGAGAAGCCGCCCGTGTAGACCACCATCAGCCCCTGCGCGACCGCGTTGGTAGCCAAGGTAATGATCATCGAGGGGATGCGCAGATAGGCGACACCGATGCCGTTGACGATGCCGATCGCCACGCCGCACAGGACGCCGAAGGGGATGGCGAGAGCGACGCCGGCCGACCCGTAGGCCGCGGCCGCGCAGGCCATCATGGCGCCGGCTGCCACGGCCCATGGAACGGAGAGGTCGATCTGGCCGAGCAGGATGACCAGCATCATGCCGGTTGCTATGACTCCGAGGAAGGATGCGACCTTCAATTGCTGCAGCAGATATTCCGGCGAAAGGAAGCTGCGCGAATAGAGACTGCCCAGCAGAAGCAGGATCACGATGCAGGCAAAGGCCGTCAGCACCGCCGGGTCGGCGCGCCGGATGAATTTGGGCATGCGGCCGGCAAGGCCACCGAGTGTCGTTTCGCTCACAGGAACCACTCCAGCCGGTTGCGCACCCGAAACAGCGCGAAGGCGCCGAGGCTGACCGCGATCAACAGGATAACGCCCTGGAACAGCGGCTGCCAGAGCGGATCGAAATCGAAGACGAACAACAGGTCGCCGATGGTGCGGAAGGCAAGTGCGCCGAAAATCGCGCCGATCGCGCTGCCCCTGCCGCCGAACAGCGAAACGCCGCCGAGCACGACCGCCGCGATCGAGAACAGCGTGTAGGCATTGCCGCTCGCATAGGCCGCCTCGCCCGTATAGGTGAAGAAGGTTAGGAACAGCCCGCCGACCGAGGCCAGCAGGCCGGCCAGCGCATAAGCGAGGAACTTGCCGCGCCGGATCGGCACGCCCGACATGTAAGCCGCCGTTTCCGACGAGCCCGCGGCGTAGGCCGCGCGGCCGAATTCCGAGCGGCTGAACGGCACCCAGACGACCAGCACGACGACCAGCAGCGCGACCAGCGAGGTCGGGATCACGTCGAAGAGCTTTCCCGTCAGCGCGTCGGCCAGATCCTCATTGACCGATCCACCCGGAAACGGCCGCAGCAGAAGCCCGATGCCATAAAAGACGGCGCCGGTGGCTATGGTGGCGACGATCGGCTGCAGGCGCCCATAGATGACGATGGCGCCGTTGATCGCCCCGCAGACCAGGCCCGCGGCAAGGACCGCGATCACGCCGAGCGTGGTCTCGAGCGGCGTGCCGGTCACCAGCCATGAGGCGAGACAATTGGTGAGAAGCAGGATCATGCCCACCGACAAGTCGATGCCGGCGGTGATCACCACCAGCGTCTGCGCCATGGCGACGAAGGCCAGAAGAACGCCCTTGTTGGCCGCCGTCTGCACGACATTGGCGGTGAACCCTGCCGGGTGGTTCGTGGTGTAGATGATGAACATGACGATGAAGATGCCGAGCGCCAGCAGCGTCCCGCGCTGCTCGGCCATCAAGTAGCGCCAATCCTTCACGCGCCCGCTCCCTGCTGCATATCGGCGCCTTCGCCATGGATGTTGAGCGCGCTGGCGATCAGGGCGTGCTCGGTGATCTCGGTGCCGACGAGCTCGCGCTTGACGCTGCCGTCATAGAGCACGAGCACGCGGTCGCAGCAGCCGATCAGTTCGTCATAGTCGGTCGAATAGAACAGGATGGCGGCGCCGGCATCCGCTAGCTTGCGCATCAATTGGTAGATCTCCTGCTTGGTGCCGACATCGATGCCGCGCGTCGGATCGTTGAGCAGGATGATGCGCGGTTGCCGCATCAGCCATTTGGCGATGACCACCTTCTGCTGGTTGCCGCCGGAGAGCGCGCCGACGGGAATATCGAGCCCCGCCGTCTTGATGGCCAGCAGCCCGACCATGTCGTCGATCAGGCGCTGCTCGGCGGCGCGATCGATGATGCCGCCCTTGGCCAGCCGGTCGAGCGCCGCGAAGGAGAGGTTTTCGCGCACCGTCATCGGCAGCATCAGCCCCTCGGTCTTGCGGTCCTCGGGGATCAGCGCCATGCCGACGCGATCGTCGCTGGCGGCGCGCGGGCTCGAGATGGAAGCCGGCTTGCCGTCGATCAGCACCTCGCCGCGCAGGCCGCGCAGCACGCCGAAAAACGCAAGCAGCAGTTCGCGCTGGCCCTGCCCGTCGAGACCGCCCAGGCCCACGACTTCGCCGGCCCTGACGCTCAGCGAGATATTGTCCAGCCGGTCGGCCCAGGACAGATTGCGCGCTTCGAGCACCGGCGTGGCGGCCGCAGCGGCAACGGGTTTCGGCGGGAAGATATGGCTGTATTCCCGGCCGATCATCAGCTCGACCACCTCATTGTCGCTCTTCGAGCCCGCGGGGTAGCTGGCGACGTTGCGGCCGTTGCGAAACACCGTGCAATGGTCGGCGAGTTCCGCGATCTCGTTCATGCGATGCGAGATGTAAAGCAGCGCCAGTCCTTCCGAGCGCAGCCGCTTCAACACCTCGAAGACCTTGGCGACATCCGCCGCCGTTAGCGCCGAGGTCGCTTCGTCGAGGATCAGGATGCGCGGCTTGCGAGCCAGCGCCTTGGCGATCTCCACCATCTGCCGGCGCGACAGCGGCAGGTCCTTGACCAGGGCCCGAGGATGGATATCGGCAGCGCCGGCGCGTGCCAGCGCTTCTTCCGCGATGCGCCGCTGCGCCTTGCGGTCGATCATGCCGAAGCGCTTCGGCGGATCGGAAATGACGATGTTGTCGGCGACGCTCAACTCGGGAATGAGCGACAGTTCCTGGAAGATGCAGACGATGCCGGCCTGATTTGCTGCGGCCGGTGAGGCGAAGCTCACTTCGCGTCCATCCAGCGTCATGCGGCCCTCGTCGGGCGCCACGACGCCCGCCATGATCTTGATCAGGGTCGACTTGCCTGCGCCGTTCTCGCCGAGAATGGCGTGGATGCTGCCGGCGGTAACTTCAAGATCGGCCTTTTCCAAGGCCCTCACGCCGCCATAGCGCTTGGATATGCCTTCCATGCGGAAGAGCGGAACCGCACCGTCCATTGAGCCTCCAATTGTATCTGCATGAGGCGGCGCCGCGGCTGACCCGCGGCGCCAAGTCATCGATTTGGAAGCTTACTGGTCCGCCTTGGTCTGGCCCATGATTTCCTGCGCGCTGAAATTGATGCCGCAGGTCGGGAAGGAGTTGCCGACGAAGAAATTGTCGGATTCCTTCGGGAAGTAATCGGTGCCGTCCTTCATGTCTGGATCCGACGCGATCGCCAGCGGCAGCTTTACTTCCTGCGGCACCACCTCGCCTTCCAGCGCCGCGATCGCGGTTTTGATGGCCACGGCGACCTGGGCCGGGCCGGAGCCCGCCGACGTGCACTTCAGCCCGTCGGCCGAATGTTGCGCGCAGAATTTGCGGAAGCCGTTCTCGGTCTCGCCGCCGAACGGCACGAAGGGATGCTTGGCGTCCATCATCGCCTGCACGATGCCGGTGTCGCCGCCTTGGCCGGTGATGCCGTCGAACGGACCGTTGGTGGCGATGGCATCGGCGGTGACCTTCTGCGCCACGCCGTCATCCCACTTGCCGGCGACCTCGGTGACATCCCACTTCTTGCCGGAAGCGTCCAGCACTTCATGGATGCCGTTGTGGCGGTCGGTATCGACGGAAGTGCCGGCAACGCCGCGCACTTCGAGGATCTTACCGCCGTTCGGCACCTTGTCGACCAGCCACTTGGCCCACAACTCGCCGAGGCCCTTCTGGTCGACATTGACGTTGATGGCGTCCTTGGTGTCGAGAATGTTGTCGAAGGCAACCAGCACGATACCGGCTTCCTTGGCGCGCTTGATGACCGGGCCGAAGGCGGTCGGGTTCTGCGCGTCGGTGACGATCGCGTCATAGCCGGAATCGATGAAGTTGTTGATCGCCGAGATCTGCGCCGGCACATCCTCACCGGTCGAGACGACCTTGAATTCCTTGATCTTGGCCTTCACGTCCGGCTGCGCCGCATAGGCCTTTGCCGTCTGGACCATCTGGATGCGCCAGGTGTTGGCGATATAGCCGTTGGAGAAGGCGATGCGGAACGGGCCTTCCTTTTTGGGGAATTTGAAGAATTTGGTGTCCGCCGACCATGGCGAGAAGCAGTCCGGCTGCGCTGCGGGGCCGGAGACGACTTCCGGTCCGGCGGCGATCGCTGCCGAGCTGAGCATGACGAATGCAGTGGCGGCAACGACGCCGCCAACGAGTGACTTGATCATCGGTATTCCTCCCAATTGCAGATCTGCTGAACTATGAAGTCCTGACATGCTCGGCGGGCACCCCTCCTGCCAAACCGAAACGCTCGCCGGGCGATGTGGATCGCCCCGCCTTCTCCCCTTCCCTCGCCCTCCGGGACGTTCAGAAAACTATCATATTATACATAATAAACAAGCTTGAGCTGTTGCTTATGTATAATAAACAATCCTGAACCTTGCCGTATGTTGATTTTACAGACAAATGGTAGCGCTACCATGAAAGCCTGTAAAGCGCCGCTTTCGTCATTTTTCCGTGTTCGTCAGAGTGCCTCCAGGAACAGTGCGTAGCTTTGGCTCGGCGTTTCCGCCGCCGCCCTAGAGCATGATCCCGAAAAGTGGGAACCGGTTTTCGGACAAGATCATGCTCCAACAAAGAGTTAGAGCGTGACGGCGATTCGACGAAACGCTATCACGGCCTAACGCGCGGTGCTCTCGCGCCGCATAAGGTCGAAGCCAAGGTCGACGATCCGCTGTTCAGGCCGGTTGCCGGCGATCGCCGCAAGCGCCATGGCGACGGCGCGGGTGCCGATTTCATAGCGGTGCGTGCGCACGCTGGTGATCGAAGGAAACGACACCTGCATCATGTCGAGATCGTTGAAGCCGACAATGCCGATCTGCTTCGGCACGTCGATCGATGCGCGATGGCATTCGAACAGAACGCCAAGCGCGATATCGTCATTGTTGCAGAACACGCCGTCCAGCGTCGGTATCTTGGCCAGCGCGTCGCGGAACAACTCGCGGCCCAGCGTCACGCTTGACGGCACCGGCGTCGTGGTGATCAGCCGCGGATCGAAAAGGCCGGCAGCCTCCATGGCGGCGCGATAGCCGGCAAGGCGTCGCTGCGAACGCGGGTCCATTCGCGCGCCGATGAAGCCGATCTTACGGTATCCGGCTTGCAGGAGGTGTTCGGCGGCAGTCCTGCCCCCGTCGAAATGGGAAAAGCCGACCATCATGTCGACCGGGTCCGGCCCGGTCTCCATCACCTGCACCACCGGGCAGCCGGCATTCTCCAGCAGTCGTCGCGCGCTGGGTGTCTGGTCGATACCGGCCACGATCAGCGCCGCCGGGCGTTGCGATCCGAAAACCTGCAACAGCCGCTCTTCCTCGAGGCCCGAATAATGGGTGTTGCCGATCTGGATGCGGAACGGGCTGTCGGAAAGGCTGTCATAGATGCCGCGCACCACTTCGGCGAAGACGTTGTTGGTCAGCGAAGGCACCAGCACGCCAAACACCTCGGCGCGCGCCGAGGCAAGCGCGCGGGCATTCGGGTCAGGCACGTAGCCGAGCTCGTCGACAGCGGCCTGTATCTGCCGTCGAAGGTCTTCCGATACCCGCCCGGGCTCACGCAACGCCCGCGACACCGTGATCGCGCCGACACCCGCCTTGCGCGCCACATCGGCAATGGTCGGACGGCCGCCGCCACGGCGGGAACGCGGCTTGGTCAAGGCCCTGCCCCCCCGTCTTCGACGCGCGGCCGCAACATCACGATCGTCCGTGTCATCACGCCACCAGGTCAGCTCTGCCGATTGAGGTCGCGCATGCGTTAACCGTTGTCAAGCAACCCGGCTTCGGCGCCCGGTTAACCGAGGCGCGTCAGGCAATCGCCTCGGCGCTTCGGTTGGCTTTCCACATCAGCAGCGCGATGGCCCCGAGATTGACGAGGTTCCAGCCAATTCCGTTCAGGAAGGCGGCGGCGTAGGAACCGGTGAGGTCGTAGATCCAGCCCGACATCCAGCCGCCCACCGCCATGCCGAAGATCGTCGCCATCAGGACGATGCCGACGCGCTGGCCGGCTTCCTTTGCCGGCATATAGTCGCGCACGATGATGGCATAGCAGGGCACGATGCCGCCTTGCGACAGGCCGAAGACCAGTGAGACGACATAGAGCGAGGCGAGTCCGTCAAACGGGATGTAGAAGAGCAGCGACAGACACTGCAGCGCCGAGCCGATCAGCAGCGTCTTCACCGCCCCGATGCGGTCGGCGAGGAAGCCCGAGCCGATCCGGCTGATGACGCCGGCCGCCAGCATGATCGACAGCATCTCGGCGCCATGCGCGACGCCGTAGCCGAGGTCCATGCAATAGGCGACGATATGCACCTGCGGCATCGACATCGCCATGCAGCAGCCGAAGCCGGCAATCACCAGCAGGACCTGCAACTGCGAGGGCGACAGCGAGATCGGCTGCACCGGCCGGCCGCGCGGCGCGCCGGAAATCCCCTCATGCGGCGCGCGCCGTCGCAGCAGCAGGACCAGCGGCACCATGGTGACGAGGCAGATGACTCCTATCGTCGCATAGGTGAAGCGCCAGCCATGGCCTTGCATCATATAAGGCATGACCGTCGGCCAGATCGCCCCGGCAATGTAGTTGCCTGACGCCGCCACCGTCACCGCAACGCCGCGGCGGCGGCTGAACCAGTGCGAGACGTCGGCGATCAGCGGCCCGAAGATCGCCGAGCACCCCACTCCGATCAGCAGGCCTTGCGCAAGCGTGACGCCAAGGATCGAATTCGCAAGCGACGCCAGCAGAAACCCCACGCCAAGCGCGAGCGAAGCGGCGAGCGCCGGTATCCAATACCCAAAGCGGTCGATGGCGCGTCCGATCAGCGCGTTGCCGGCGGCGAAGCCCACCATGGTCGCGGTATAGGGCATCGAGGCGGCGGCGCGGTCGACGCCGAATTCGGCCTGCACCGCTGGCAGCACCACGACCACCGCCCAGGTGCCGACGCCGCCGATCGTCGCCAGCAGCAGGGAAATGCCAAGCCGCGTCCATGCATAGAAGCTGTCGATGCCGGCGCTGTTTGCCGCGTTTCCTGGAACTGTCGTCACGGCGTCTCCTGTCCGCGATTTCTTCGAGATCGCGTGTTTGAGCGCACTATCGGCGCATTTCCCGGGCCGAGCAGCGCCACGAGGCATAATTCCGTGGCTCCAGAAGCGGAACCCGCCTCACCCGATGGAGTTTTGCCTGAAGAAAGGAGTTCACCATGACCGCCAGGAAGAAATGGTCGGCTGACGTGACCGAGCACAGCGATGCGATGGATCTCGAGGATCACGTCTTTGAATCCGACGACGCCAAGAAGATCGCCGCGTCGCTGAAACGTTCGGCCGAGCACAGCGACCGCCGCAAGGCGGAGCCGTTCCAATCCGCCATGTCGATGTTGAATTTCTACATCAACCGCGCCGGCAAGAACTTGCCTGACGAGCGCAGGAAGGTGCTGGAAAAAGCGAAGGACGAGTTGCGCGTCGCCTTCGGCCGCGAGAAGCAGGACTAGGTGCTGCAACGGGACCGCAAGCGCAAGAAGCCGCCATTCGCAAGCCGGCTTCAGCTGAATATCGATGGACCTTAGCGCGACTGGATCACTTCGTCGGTATTGGCCAGCAGCTTACGGACCGCGTTGCGCGCCGCATCCGGTCTTCGCAGGCGAATATTCCTCTCGATCGCCTCGTGCAGCTTTTGGGCATGGTGCAAATCGTCCAGTTCGCGCGTCGTGTAGGCGAAGAGGTGGTCGAAGGCGGATTCGATCAGCACCCCCAGCGGCACCAGCAGGTCGTTGCCCGAGGCCCTGAGGATGGCGAGATGGAAGCGCGTGTCGGCCCGCGTCCGCTCTTGCAGGTTGGTCGCCTCGCCCATCTCCTGGCAGGCCTGGCTGATTTCGGCCATCTGTTCGTCGCTGCGCCGCAGCGCCGCGAAGGCGGTGGCTTCCGGCTCGATGATATGGCGGAATTCCTGCACGGTCTTGAGGAAAACCTCGCGGTCCGGCGACGTGGCGTACCAGGACAGCACGTCCCGGTCGAGGAGGTTCCAGCGTTCCTTCGGTTCGACCCAACTGCCGATCTTCGGCCGCGAGGCCAGCAGGCTCTTCGCCATCAGCATTTTGATCGCCTCGCGCACCGCCGAGCGGCTGACGTCGAAGGTCTCCGACCATTTCGCTTCGTTGGGCAGGATAGTGCCCGGTGGATAATCGCCGCGCACGATCCTTAGCCCGATCTCGCTGGCCAAGGAGGTGTGTACGCTGGCGCCCGGAATGCGTGGCGCGTTGGCCCGTCGAACGCCGGCTGGACGCTCCGGAGCTGCCGTTTTCGTCAGTTTTTTTTCGTTGTTCGGCTTTGCGTCCCGCATATGGTCCAGAAAATCCCGTTTTCAGAAGCTGTCAAGCACGGCAGGCCCGCTTTGCCCCAACGCGCGAGGATGTGCACAGATCAACTGGCATTTGGCGCCGTCTCATGCCGGTTTGACGTATTTGCGCCAGCTGTGCTCGGGCCGGAAGCCGAGCACGTCGCGCGCCTTGCGGTTCGAAAGCAGCGTCTCATACTCGCCAAGCTCAGCCTTGACCGGCACGCTCGGATAAAAGCGTTTCAAGAGCTCCGCCGTCGGCAGGTCCGACGAGGTGTCGTCGTTGGCCGCGTTGAACACCTGGTAGGCCAGGCCGTCCTTCTCGATGGCGCGCAAGGTGATCTGGCCAAGATCGCGCGCGTCGATGTAGCTCCAGGCGATGCGCTTGCGGAAACCGGGATCGGCGAACCATTTCGGAAACAGCGAATATTCATGCGGCTCGATGACGTTGCCGATGCGCAGCGCATAGATGTCAGCGCCGCTGCGCAGCGCGAAGGCCCGCGCCGTCTTCTCGTTGACGATCTTCGACAGCGCGTAAGAGTCCATCGGGTCGACGTCATAATCCTCGTCGAGCGGGAAATGCGTCGGATTGCGCGGCTCATTGGCGAAAACCAGGCCGTAGGTCGTCTCCGAGGAAGCGATGATGATCTTGCGGATGCCGAGCTTCACCGCCGCTTCGATGACATTGTAGGTGCCCATCGCGTTGATGCGGAACACCTCGTTGTCCGGCGTGATCATGATGCGCGGGATTGCGGCGAAATGCACCACGGCGTCGACCGGCTGTGCTCTCAGCGACGGATCGAACTCGTGCAGGCCCATATAGCTCGACAGCGCGTTGAAGACCTGCCCGCTGTCGGTGATGTCGGTGATCAGCGTGCGCACTTTCGGATTGTCGAGCGGCCTGGTGTCGATGTTGAGCACCTGGCAGCCATGTTCGACCAGATACTGAACGACATGCCGGCCAGCCTTGCCGCTGCCGCCGGTGAACATGATCCGCTTCGTCATTTTGCTCTCCACAAGGCTTGGGAATTATGTGTATTGTCAGACAATATGGCATTCCGCAATCACCCGCCACCCGCGATCCGAGGAAACGTTCTCGACAATCGCCCGCCGCGCGGGCCCATCACCACGAAAGACAGGGAAGAGACGACATGAGCACCACCGCTGCCCGCGAGAAAATCGGTTTCATCGGCCTAGGCCTGATGGGGCACGGCATCGCCAAGAACATCGTCGACAAGGGCTATCCGCTGACCTTCCTCGGCCGCAAGAACCGCAAGCCCGCGGAAGACCTTTTGGGACGCGGCGCCAAGGAAGTGGCCACATCCAAGGAGGTGGCCGCTGCCTCCGACGTCGTCTTCATCTGCGTCACCGGCTCGCGCGAGGTGGAGGCGATCATCCGCGGCCCCGGTGGGCTGAAGGAGGGCCTGAAGCAAGGCTCGGTCGTCGTCGATTGCTCGACCTCCGATCCGGTCTCGACCGTGGCCCTGGCCGCCGAGCTCAAGGCGCTCGGCGTCGACTATGTCGATGCGCCGCTCAGCCGCACGCCGAAGGAGGCCTGGGAAGGCACGCTCGACGCCATGGTCGGCGCGCCGGACACGGTGTTCGCCAGGCTGAAGCCGGTGATCGAGACCTGGGCCGGCCGCATCGTCCATATCGGCGACACCGGCGACGGCCACCGCATGAAGCTGCTCAACAACTTCATCTCGCTGGGCTACGCCGCGATCTATTCGGAAGCGCTGGCGCTGGCCGAAAAGGTCGGCATCTCGCCGCCGCGCTTCGACAGCGTCATCCGCAACGGCCGCATGGATTGCGGCTTCTACCAGACCTTCATGCGCTGGACGCTGGAGGGCGACCGCGACGCGCACAAGTTCAGCATTGCCAACGCCTTCAAGGACCTGACCTATCTGGAATCGATGGCGGGCGCGGCCGGCATTGCCAACCCACTCGGCAACGCAACCAAGAATTCCTTTGCGACCGCCTTCGCCACCGGTCCCACGGAACAGTATGTGCCGATGCTCGCCACCCATATCGGCAAGCTCAACGGCGTCGACCTGATGCCTTCGAAGGACGGCGCGAAGCAGAAGATCTGAGACGAAAGCGCTCTTCATCAAGAATGCAACTTTGAAAAAGTCAGGGGCGCCTCGCGGCGCCCCTTTTACATTGGTTCTGGATGCGACCAGCGCCTACCTCTGGATACAGGTGTCGGCTGTTTCCTTGGTGCATTCGTCGAGGCCGGTGAAGACCGGATCGTCGACCTTCTTGTTGCCGACGAGGTCGAGCATCACCGACGGCGCCTTGTAGCCCATTTCGAACGGCCGCTGGCCGACCAGCGCGGTCACCAGGCCTTCCTTGGCGATTGCCACCTCGTCGCCGATCGTGTCGGCGGCGCCGATGACGAACTCGTTCTTGGCGATCTTGTCGGCCATCGGCTTGAACAGGTCGCGATAGGGCTGCGGTGCGCCGAACAGCGGCCAGCCGCCCATGATGCCGAAGGCGTCGAGCTTCGGGTTGGCGGCGAGGATGTCGGTCATCGCCTGCACGCCCTTGGCGCCGTCGTCATTGGTGAACACCGGGCAGCCGGCGACTTCGGTCCAGCCGCCTTCGCCGGCAAGTGCTGCGAGGCCTTCCTTGCCCGACAGCGCATCGCGCATACCTTGCGCGCGGCGCAGGATGTTGTCGGCCGCCGGATTGCCCTCGATGGTGCAGATCGTGCCGCCATTCGGCTTGGCCTTCTTGATGTACTCGCCGATCTTCTTGCCCATCAAGTAGTTGTCGGTGCCGAGATAGGTCTTGCGAAGGGCGGCGTCTTCCTTGGCAAGGTCGGCGTCGACCGTCATGATCGGGATCGACGGATTGGCGCTCTTGATCGTCTGCGCGATCAGCGGCGCGTTCGACGGCGAGATCGCCATAGCCGCCGTGTCGGGTTTGCTCAGCATGTCCTGCACGATCTGCGCCTCGCCGGCTTCGTCCGAGGTCGATGCCGGGCCGGTGTAGAAGCATTCATATTCCGAGCTGGCGTTTTCCTTGTTCCACTTCTCGCAGCCCTGATGGATGGCTTCGAAGAACGGATTGTCGAGACCTTTCACGACGATGACGAGCTGTTTCTTGGCCAAAGCCGGCCCGGCGCCCAACGCCATGGCGGCGACGGCGGCAAGCAAAAGTGTTTTCCTCATATCAGTCCTCCCTTGAAACAGACGGACACCGCGTGCCCGCCACACTGATCAGCCCGGATGCATAAGAACCATGACGACGAGCATCTCATGATGTTCGCGTCCTGCGCCGGGCTGATAAGCATTTGCCGATCCGTTCGCCCGAATACTGGCGCAGCCGGATCCTTGACCTTCAAACCATTTGCCCGCCCTCCGCCGGATAGGCGGACAAGGAGCAAGATCTTCCTCCGAGACTTAGCTAATATCGGCTTTTCGCCAGCGTCAATTCCTATTTGTCCTACAAAACCGATTTTTCGTCGAGTCTCGAAATTAATCGTCAGACAATTGATTGACGCCCTTGTCCGCTTTTGCCTAAATGCGTGGACGCGCCGTTCGGGAGGAGATGGACGGCGCAGGACGCAAGCGGCGCCGGCAAAGGTCGGCGACAGCTGCGCCCAGATGGGGAGGCATAAGGCTGGTGTCGGTTCTCGAACTCGCCAACATCTCGAAGCATTTCGGCGCCATCCAGGCGGTCAACGATGTATCTTTTTCGCTGGAGGCCGGCGAGGTCGTCGGCCTGATGGGCGACAACGGCGCCGGCAAGTCGACGCTGGTGAAGATGATCGCCGGCAATTTCCACCCGAGCCACGGCATCATGCGGCTGGACGGCAAGGAGCTTGTCCTGCACAAGCCCGCGGACGCCCGCCAGCATGGCATCGAGATCGTCCACCAGGACCTCGCGCTCTGCAACAATCTGACGGCCGCGGCCAATGTCTATCTCGGCCGCGAGTTGCGCCGTGGCTTCGGTCCGCTCCGCATCCTCGACTATGGCGCCATGTACAAGCGCGCCGGCCAGCTTTTCGCCGAGCTGAAATCCGAAACGCGGCCGCGCGACCTCGTCAAGCAGATGTCGGGCGGCCAGCGCCAGGCGGTGGCCATTGCCCGCACCATGCTGTCGCAGGCCAAGATCGTGCTGATGGATGAGCCGACGGCGGCGATTTCGGTCAGGCAGGTCGCCGAGGTGCTCAACCTCATCCGCCACCTGCGCGACCAGGGCATCGCCGTGGTGCTGATCAGCCACCGCATGCCCGACGTGTTCGACGTCGCCGACCGCGTCATCGTCATGCGGCGCGGCCGCAAGGTGGCCGACAAGAAGATCGCATCGAGCTCGCCCGAGGAAGTCACCGGGCTGATCACCGGCGCCATCGAACAGGTTGCGTGATTGCGCGGAGCCTCGCGCCCCCGCCTCTCAGGAAAGGTCGATAATGGCAGTCACCCTTGACCAGACGATCGCGCAGAAGCAGCACACCTTCCTGTCGCGGCTCTTCTCCAACCAGACCTTCTGGGTGGTGATCGCGGTCATCCTCGCCTGCCTGTTCCTGTCCGTCGCCACCGATTCCTTCGCCACGTCGAAGAACCTCTTCAACATCACGCGCAATGTCACCTTCATCGCCATCGTGGCGCTCGGCATGACCTTCGTCATCATCACCGGCGGCATTGATCTGTCGGTCGGCTCGGTGCTTTGCCTGTGTTCGATGGTGCTCGCCGTCACCATGCATGCCGGCTATTCGATCGAAGTGGGCATCCTGGCCTCGATCGCCACCGCGCTTGTGATCGGCGCCTTCAACGGCGTGCTCATCGCCTATCTCGGCTTTCCGCCTTTCGTGGTCACGCTCGGCATGCTGTCGGTGGCGCGCAGCCTTGCCATGGTCGCGTCCAACAACACGGTGGTCTTCCAGTTCGGACCGGATCATCAGAAGCTTCTGGCGCTGGGCGGCGGCGCCTGGTTGTTCGGCATCGCCAATCCGGTGCTCTACATGATCATTCTGGCGCTGATCACCGGCTTCATCCTGCGCTTGACCAAGTTCGGCCGGCACATCTTCGCCATCGGCGGCAATGAGCATGCGGCGACGCTGACCGGCGTTCCCGTCAAGCAGATCAAGGTCGTCGTCTATATGATCTCGGCGCTGTCGGCGGGGATTGCCGGCATCATCCAGACCGGATGGCTGGGCGCCGTCACCACCAATCTCGGCAACGGCATGGAGCTGCAGGTGATCGCCGCCACCGTCATCGGCGGCGCCAATCTCGCCGGTGGCGTCGGCACCGCGCTCGGCGCCATCGTCGGCGCCGCCCTCATCGAGGTGATCCGCAACAGCCTTGGCCTGCTCGGCATCAACGCCTTCTGGCAGGGCACTTTCATCGGCGGCGCGATCATCCTGGCGGTGCTGTTCGACCGCGTCCGCAACTTCCGCCGCAGTGACTAGCTCCCCCTATCGCTCAGTCTGAAAATCCATCCAGGCGCTTTGGACGCAAGTTTCGCCGCGCCTGCCTGCCTTGACGCGGCCGCACCCCGGCCGCACTATTCCCCCGCAGGCGAAGGGAGGCCAGTCGCCTGCGGGAGGAACGATACCCATGACGGACGCGATCAGGCTCTATTGGGGCCGGTTCGGACATGTTTCCGCGCTGAATGTCGCCAACGACTTCGTCACCCATGCGCATGGCGAGGCACATCTCATCATCTGGCTGGAAGGCACGGCAGGCGAAATGACCATCGGCCGCGAGACGGTGCGGCTTGGACCGGGCACCGCGGCCGGCATCAACTCGTTCCAGCCGCACAGCCACGCCCTTTCCCGCGACGGCAAGCCTGGACTGTTCCTCGCCTTCTACATCGACCCGGATTGGGCGCGCCAGCGCCGCGACCTCCCATCGTCCGCGCCGCTGTTCACGCAAGCCGCGATCACACTGGAGCCCTGGCTGCATCAGGCGGCGGCGAACCTGCTCGATCACCTGACCGACAATGAGAGCATCGACGACATCGCCAATTACGAGATCGAGCGTTTCATCGACAGCGTGCTCGATGCGGCCGAGACATCTGCGCCACAGATAGCCCGCGCGCGCATCAACACGATGCTCGACTTCCGCGTCCGCAAGGCGATCCAGCTGATGAAGGCCAATGTCTGCGAGCGCATCTCCTTCGACGACGTCGCCCGCTCGGTCGGCCTGTCCCGGCCGCATTTCTTCGCGCTCTTCAAGGAACAGACCAATCTGACGCCGAACGTCTATTGGAACACGCTGCGCATGGAGGAAGCCGTGCGCCAGCTGCAGTGGTCGCAGGAGCCGTTGATCTCGGTCGCCTGCAATCTCGGCTTCACCACCCAGGGCAATTTCTCGCGCTTCTTCCGCGACCATGTCGGCGTGCCGCCGACGCTCTACCGCGAAGCCGCGAGAGCCATGTCCTGAGTGCTCTGCAGGCTGATCCGTCGCCGCATTTTCCGACTGGTTGATACGCACTCAAGACGCATTGATAAGCGCCAGCCAGTCGGCCGCCCTAGCCTGCTCCCGATCTTTGCAAGGGAGCCAGTCTATGGCGAAAGTCACCATTTCCAGCGTCATCGACGCGCCGGTCGAGCAGGTCTGGGCGCACATCCGCGACTTCAATGGCCTGCCGAACTGGCATCCGCGCATGGTGGAAAGCCATATCGAGGACGGCAAGGACGCTACCGCGATCGGCTGCGTGCGCAACTTCCAACTGGTCAGCGGCGCTCGGCTGCGCGAGAAGCTGCTCGACTTCTCCGACGACAATTTCCTGGTCAGCTACTCGATCCTGGAAACGCCGCAGCCGCTCACCAATCACAAGGCGACGCTGCAGTTGCGGCGCATCACCGACGGTAACCGCACCTATGCCGAATGGACGGCGAGCTTCGACGCAGCACCGGAGGAAGCCGACAAGCTGGCCGAGGGCATGGGCGCCAACGTCTTCCAGGGCGGCTTCAACGCCTTGAAAAGCCATTTCGCTGGCCAGAGCTGACGGGGGCCTGCCATGTCGCTTGCGCTGCAGACTTTTTCGAGCGTGAAAGACGCCAACGCCGCGCTGCAGACAGCGGGCTCACGCTATATTGGCGGCGGCACGCTTGTCGTCCGCGCGGCCAACGAAGGCGACGTTTCCGTCTCCAGCCTGGTGCGTGTCACCGATCCGGGCCTATCGCAAATCGCGGTTGTCGGCGCCAAGGTCCGGCTCGGCGCTTCGGTCACCATGGCCGCGATCGCCCGCCACCCCGAACTTGCCGTGCTCGCGCCTGCCGCGCGCGCTGTAGGCGGGCCTGCGATCCGCAACATGGCAACCGTCGGCGGCAATCTGTTCGTCCCCGCCCCTTATGGCGATTTCGCCGTCGCGCTGCTGGCGCTGGACGCGACCGTCGTCACCGAAGATGGCGAAACGCCGATCGAGACTTTCCTGGCCGATCGCAACACCAGCCGCTCCATAGTGACGGCGGTGAATATTGCATCGCCCAAAACCGAAAGCTTCCGCTTCCTGAAAGTGTCGCGCGTCAAGCCGAAGGGGGTCTCGGTGCTGAGCATCGCCGCGCTTCTGGAACGCGCACCGGACGGCACGGTGACCTCGGCGCGCATCGCGCTGGGCTGCATGGCCGATCGGCCGATCCGCGCTTTAGCGACCGAAAAGGCGCTGCTCGGCTGCAAGCTCACGCCGCAGGAGATCGCGCCGGCGCTGGTGGCCGTGAGCGAAGGCATCGCGCCGATCACCGATCCGATCGCCAGCGCCTGGTATCGCGCCGAGGTTCTGCCGGTCCATCTCGGCCGGCTGCTGCTTGACTAATATCCGTGGGGGACGCGCGTCTGTCCGGTCGATCCGGGCAGGCGCGCAGGGAGGAAAAATGGCAAAAGTACCTGTCCAATTCACGCTCAACGGCTCCGAAAAAGCCGAATTCGTCGACAGCGGCGCGACGCTGCTCCATGCGTTGCGCGACAAGATCGGCGACACCTCGCCGAAGGGCGGCTGCCATCAGGGCACCTGCGGCGCCTGCTCGGTCATCATTGACGGTGAATTGCGGCTCTCCTGCCTGACATTGGCTGAGACCTGCAACGGCGCGGCCGTCACCACGACGGCCGGCCTCGCCGAAGCCGGCGTCCTACATCCGTTGCAGCGCGCCTTCCTCGACGCCTTCGCCACGCAATGCGGCTTCTGCACGCCGGGCATGATCATGGCCGCAAAAGTGCTGCTCGATCGCACGCCGAACCCGAGCCGCGAGGATGTGGTCGAGGCGCTGTCCGGCAACATCTGCCGCTGCACCGGCTATGAGCCGATCATCCAGGCGGTGCTGACCGCCGCGCGCGCCAATTCGCAGAACGCCGCCTGAGGGAACGAGCCATGGAACTGCGCAAGGACTATTTCGCCGATGTCCGCAAGGACGGCCTGCATGAGATCGGCCAGGGCCGCCCGCGGCTCGACTCCCCTGGACACGTCACCGGCAAGACCGCCTATTTCGCCGACCGGAACTTCCCGGGCATGCTGCATCTGAAGATGGTGCGCAGCCCGCACCACCATGCCCGCATCCGCTCGATCGACACGTCGCAAGCGGAAAAGCATCCGGGCGTGGTCAAGGTGCTGACCGCCAAGGACGTGCCGCACAATGTCTACACCATTCTGATCCTCATCCAGATCGGCCCGGAGGACGAGACGGTGCTGGCCGACGGCAAGGTGCGCTGGAAGGGCGAGGCGGTGGTGGCCGTGCTGGCCGAGACCGAGCGCGCCGCGCAGGAAGCCGCCGCCAAGGTCAAGGTGGATTACGAAGTGCTGCCGGCCGTCTTCGACATGGAGGAAGCGCTGAAGCCCGGCGCACCATTGGTCAACGAGTATCACGGCCAGAACTATTACCTCTACGATAGCGGCGAATGCCGCAAGGTGCGCTTCGGCGATGTCGAGGCTGGCTTTGCCCAGGCCGATCACATCCTCGAACAGTCCTACCAGTCCTCGCCGATCGAGCACGCGCCGACCGAGACGACGGGCTGCGTGGTGACGCCAGAAGGCAACGACCGCTTCACCTGCTACACCAACACGCAGGCCATGTTCTTCACCCTCGACAACACTTCGATCATCCTGCAGATGCCGGGCAGCAAGCTCCACTTCGTCGGCGGCACCGTCGGCGGCGGCTTCGGCGGCAAGGTCGACGTCATCGTCGAGCCGATCGCCATCCTGGCCGCCAAGCTAACCGGACGCCCAGTCTGTTTCATCTACAGCCGTGAGGAGGAGATGCAGATCTCCTCGCCGCGCGCGGCTGAGAAGGTCGTCATCAAGGACGGCTTGATGAAGGACGGCCGCATCGTTGCGCGCAAGGTGACCGGCTACACCGATGCCGGCGCCTATTCGCGCCACTCGCCCTACGGCGCGCAGAAGGGCGCCGCGCACTATCCCGGCCCCTACACGATCCCGAATGTCTGGATCGACACCTACTGCGTCTACACCAATCGCACCCCCTCCTCCGCCATGCGCGGCTTCGGCGTCACCATCGGCGACTTCGCGCTGGAGGTGCAGATGGACAAGCTGGCGCGGCTGATCGGCATGGACCCGCTCGAATTCCGCTTCATCAACGCCTATCGCGACGGCGACATGAAGGCGCATCGCCAGCCGACCGAGGGTGCCGCGCTGATCGAATGCATGCAGGAAGCCTCGCGCGCCGCCAACTGGCCGGTGGCGGAAAAATACATGGCGATGTCCTCCTACAGGAAGGAAGCCTGAGATGGCGATCCGGCGTGGACGCGGCGTCGCCGCGATCAACTATCCGACCGGCATGAACCTCGGCGGCGACCCGACCCAGGCGCTGGTCCATTCGACGCCGACCGGCAATTTCATGGTGACGCTGTCCAGTGTCGATCTCGGCCAGGGCATGAAGCAGATCATGGCCCAGATCTGCGCCGAGACCATCGGCGTGCCGACCGACCGCGTCATCATCGACACCGCCGACACCGACACCGGCCCGCATTGCATGGGCACTTTCGCCTCGCGCGGCACGCACCGCGCCGGCAATGCCGTCATCCAGGCGGCCAAGGAAGCCCGCCAGGTGATGCTGGAAGTGGCCGCCGAAGAGCTGGAGGTGAACGCTTCCGACCTCGAGACCGACGGCGAAGGCAACATTCTGGTCAAAGGCGCGCCGCAGAAATCGATCTCGATCTTCGATGTCGCCCTGTCGGCGCATTTCAAGCGCGGCCGCTCGATCTCGGGCCGCGGCATGTTCCTGATCCCGCGCTCCTACCCGGAGAAGGAGACCGGCGCGATGAAGCCCTCCACCTGCTACGCCCATGCCTGCACGGTGGCCGAGGTCGAGGTCGACGACGAGACCGGCGAAGTGACGGTGCTGAGGGTCAAGAACGTCTTCGAGATCGGCCGCGCGCTCAATCCGAAGATGGTCGAGCAGCAGTTGGTCGGCGGCTCCTGGATGGGAATCAGCCACGCGCTCTACGAGGCGACCGAACCCTATTATCCGAACCGCGACCATGGCGGCACCGACTTCAACCAATATCTGATGCCGGGCCCTGGCGACCTGGCCGAGACCGAGATCATCGTGCTGGAGCGTCCGTCCGCCGACGGGCCGTTCGGCGCCAAGGGTCCGGGCGAGATGTGCGCCAACCCGCAGATCCCGGCGGTCGCCAATGCCGTCTTCGATGCCGTCGGCGTGCGCATCGACACGCTGCCGATCACGCCGGAGCGCATCCTGCGCGCGCTGAAGGCGCGGGCGGCGGGCTGAGGGGAAGATGACCAGCGCCGACGCCGTTGAGGTCGCGGCTTCGCCGGAGGCGATAGCAGCGCGCCTTGCCGCCTCGCGCTATCTGGCCGACGACAGCCTTGCCACCGCGATCTTCCTGGCGATCCGCCTGGGCAAGCCGCTGCTGCTCGAGGGCGCGCCGGGCGTCGGCAAGACCGAAGCCGCGAAGGCGGTCGCCGAACTCCTCGGCCGCGAGCTGGTGCGCCTGCAATGCTATGAAGGCATCGACGCCGGGCATGCATTGTACGAATGGAACTACCAGCGCCAGCTGCTTGCCATCCGCCATGCCGGCGAGCATGAGGTCGACATCTATGACGACCGATTCCTGATCGCCCGGCCGCTGCTGCAGGTGCTGCGGTCGCCGGAACAGCGCGTGCTGCTGGTCGACGAGATCGACCGGTCCGACCATGAATTCGAAGCGCTGCTCTTGGAATTCCTTTCCGACTTCCAGATCAGCATTCCGGAGCGCGGCACGATCCGCGCGGCAAAGCAGCCAATCGTCATCCTGACCTCGAACCGCACCCGCGAGCTTGCCGAGGCGCTGCGCCGGCGCTGCGTCTATCACTGGATCGGCTATCCCGATGCCGCGCGCGAGGCCGAGATCATAATGCTGCGCTCGGGCCATGTCGCCGAGGCGACCGCACGCGCGGTGGCGAATGCCGTGCAGGAAATCCGCGCGCGGCCGTTGGCCAAGCCGCCCGGCATCGCCGAGGCGGTCGAATGGGCGAATGCCGCGACCATCCTCGAAAAAGGCGGCAGCCCATGGCCGGAAGCCTTCCGCCGCGCCATCGGCGTGCTGATCAAGGACGAGGAGGATCTTTCTTCGATCGCGCCGGAACTTGGCCGCATCGTCGAAGAGGCGCTAGGGTGATGAGCAATCGGCATCGCGCGCCTATCTCTCAGCGCTGGCGGGACAGCGCCCCCCTCTGTCCTGCCGGACATCTCCCCCACAAGGGGGGAGATCAGATGTCGCGCCGGCTTTCGCCAATCTTCAGCCTGGCAGAATTGAGCGGCGCGCCAACGCTGCTAATCTCCCCCCTCGTGGGGGAGATGTCCGGCAGGACAGAGGGGGGCGCGAAGGAATGATGCCGGAAAGCTTGCCTCGTGCCGCCGCGCCTTTCCTAGGCTTCGCCCGCCTGCTCCGCCGTCACGCCTTCGCCATTGCGCCGGAACAGGTGACCAGCTTCATGCAAGCGGTCACCCTGCTCGGCCCGCGCTCGATGAACGACGTCCGCGAGGCCGCACTCGCCACGTTAGCTCCCTCGCCCGATCGCCGCGGCGAATTCGAGGCGCATTTCCGCGGCTATTTCTACGGCGATACCAGGCCGTCAATCGAAGGCGAAGAAGACGACGAAACCCGCATCAAGGACGATCGCGGCACCCACGAGGAAGAGAAGCAAACCATCCGCCATGAGAAAGGTGGCGAGCTGTCCTCGGCGCTTGAACAACTGAGCAGCCGCGATTTCCGGCGCGACGCCGATGACCTTGGCCCGTTCCGCCGCAAGCTCGCATGCGCCCTGCCCGCGCGCCGTTCCTTTCGCACCGCGCGCACCCGCTCGCACGGCACGCTCGACCTTCGACGCTCGCTGAGCGAAATCGTCAGCGCCGATGGCGACATTCCCTCGCCGCTCCTGCGGCGCCGCCAAACCGTGCCGCGCAAGCTGCTCCTGCTCATCGACGTCTCCGGCTCGATGAAGCTGCACACGGCCGATTACCTGAAGCTGGCGCACGCAGCGGTGCAAGGCGCCGGCCGTGCCGAGGTCTTCACCTTCGGCACGCGGCTCACCCGCATCACGTCCGCGCTGCGCATCCGCGACCGTGGCCAGGCGCTGGCGCGCGCGGCCGCCCAGGTCGATGACTGGGACGGCGGAACGCGCATGGGACCGACATTGCTGGCCTTCCTCTCGGTGCCGCGTTTTTCGGCCTTCGCGCGCGGTGCCGCGGTCGTCATTCTCTCGGATGCGCTGGAGCGCGGCGACCACGCGGACCTCGAAACCGCCATGCGCCGCTTGAGCGCCCGCGCCTTCCGGCTGTCGCTGGCGACGCCGCTCGCCGGCGATCCGCGCTTTCGCCCGGCGACGGCGGCACTCCGCGCCATCCTGCCGGCGCTCGACGATCTGGTCGACGGCTCGTCGGTGGGAAGCCTGACCGATTTCATCCTGTCGCTCGCCCGTCCTGCGCCTGCGGCTTCAGCCATCTGGAAAAGGGTATCGTGATGCAGAAAGCCATCGACGCGCATTTCCACATCTGGCGCCAAAAGGACCAGCCCTGGCTGGTCGGGCCGATGGTGCCGCGCATCTTCGGCCCCTACGAGCCGATCCGCCGCGACTATCCGATCACGGAGTTCCTCGAAGACCAGAAAGGCTCGGGCGTCGAGAAAGCCGTCTATGTCCAGACCAACTGGGCCAAGGAGAATTTCGAAAAAGAGGTCGCCTTCCTGCAGAAGACCGCCGACGAAACCGGCTGGCCGCACGCCATCGTCGGCTATGCCGACATGACGGTCGACGACGTCCGCCCGCAGATCGACCGGCTGATGAAATACAAGCTGCTGCGCGGCGTGCGCATGCAGCTCCACTGGCACGAAACACCAGCCTTCCGCTTCGCCGCCTCCGCCGACCAGGTGATCGATCCCAAGGTGCGCGCCAACGTGGCGCGGCTGAAGGACTACGGCCTCTCCTTCGACCTGCAGCTTTTCCCGGCGCAGATGAAAGATGGACTGAGGCTGGTTGGCGAAAACCCGCAGACGAATTTCATCCTCACCCATGCCGGCATGCTGACCGGCATGGAGCCGGAAACCACCGAAGCATGGAAGGCGGGTCTCCGCACGCTATCGGCCGCGCCCAATTTCTACGCCAAGCTGTCGGGGCTCGGCACTTTCGTTCACCGCAACGACCCGGACCTCATTGCCTACATTGTCGACAACGCCATCGATATCCTCGGCAGCGACCGGCTGATGTTCGGCTCGAACTTCCCGATCGAAAAGCTGTGGACCAACCATGCCGAGCTGATCAAGGCGCACCGCGCTGCGGTTGCCGGACACGGCGCCAAGGCCGAGGCGGACATCTTCTGGAACACGGCGGAGAAGGTTTACCGGCCGGTATAGCGCTTCGGAAAGCCGCCGCGCCGGGTAGGCGCGACGGCTTGCGGAGCAAGCAGTTATTGCGTCGGCAACATGCCTTCGACGTCGCTCGCAGCGTCGGCAAGCGCTTCCTTCGGCGTCGCCGACTGGTCGACGATGCGCGACAGATTGTCGACGATGGTCTGCGTCACCTTGACTCCGTTGGTGCCGGGGAAGGCGTACCACGGAACCATCAGCGGCATCTGGCTGAGGCCGGCCTGGAACAGCGGGTTCTTCTTGTAGAAATCGCCGAGATAATCAGGTGATTTCGCGGCGAGTTCGTTGTTGGGGACATAGCCGGTGCCGGGCACCACCACCGACGCGCCGTACGGGCCGGCGGCGAACTTGGCGAACTTCCAGGCGGCTTCCTGCTTCGCGGTGTCCTTGGTCAGGATGACCACCGCATTGCCGCCGGTCGGCAAATGGCCGTTGACCGGATCGATCAGCGGAATCTTGGCCGTGCGCAGCGTGAACTTGTCGCCGACATTCTTGATCGTGTTGACCAGCGCGCCTGTGGTCTGGAATTCGAAGCCGACCTTGCCGGCCGCGAAAGCCTGCTCGCCCGCCGGCTTGGTGAAGACCGGCATGCCGCCTTCCTTCACCATCCGCTCGATAAGCTCGACAGCCTTCTCGCCTTCTGGACTGTTGAAAGCGACCTTGCTCTCGTCGCCGTTCAGCATCTTGCCCCCGGCGCCAAACAGCAGCGCCGAGAACATCCAATCATCGCCCTGCCAGCGGAAGTCGATGCCGTCGACACCGTTGCCGAGCGCCTTGATCTTGCCGCCAAGCGCGATCACCTCGTCCCAGGTCTTGGGCGGATTGTCCGGATCGCCACCGGCCGCCTTCACCAGGTCGGCGTTGTAATACATGATCGGATTGGAGGTGGCGAAGGCCAGCCCGATCTGCTTGCCGTTCACCTGCGCGAGCTTCAGTATGGTGTCGGAGAAGCCTTGCTCGGCCATGTTGCCGTCCTTCTTCACCAGCGGCCCGAGGTCGACGGCGACGTCGCGCTCGTTGAGCATGCGCAGGCGATTGAGGCCGATGAAGGTGATGTCGGGCATCTCGTCGGTGCCGGCCTGACGAAGAATGGTCTGGATGCCTTCCTCATAGGTCGCGGACGGGCTGGCGAACTGGATCTTGATGTCGGGATTCTCTTCCATGAACTTCTTCGAGATCGTGTCCATCACGTTCTTGAAGAAACCGGGCATCGGATAGTGGACCGTCAGTGTCGTGTCGGCATAGGCCGGAAGGGCCGATGCCAGCGACACCGCCGCCATGGCAATAATCCTGGAGAAATGCTTCATTGCTCGTGCTCCTTGTTGGACGGTCAGCCTTTGAGACCGGTCATGGTGATGCCTTCGACGAAGCGCTTCTGCGCGAGCAGGAAGGCGACGACGAGAGGAAGGGTGATGATCAGCGTCGCGGCCATCAGCGCGCCGTAGTCGTCGCCCGCTTCCGCGGCGCGGAAATACATCAGGCCGAGCGGCGGCGTGGCGTAGGCCTGCTTGCTGATGACGATCAGCGGCCAGTAGAGATCGTTCCAGTGCGCGACGACGGAAAAGATCGCGAAGGCGGTGACGGCCGGCCAGGCGTTGGGCACGATGACGCGCGCGATGATGCCGAGCTCCGACATGCCGTCGAGCCGCGCCGCGTGGATGAGGTCGTCGGGCATGGCGCGGAAGAACTGCAGGAACATGAAGATCGCGAACACCGAGATCGTGAACGGAGCGACCAGCGCGGTGTAGCTGTTGAGCAGCGACATGCGGTCGAACGCGACATAGAGCGGCAGAGCGGTCGCATGGATGGGAACCAGAAGGCCGAGCATGACCAGCACCATCATCATGCGCGCCGCGCGAAATTTCAGCTTGGCCATCGCGTAGGCGCAAGGGATCGCGACCGCGACCTGGAAGAAGAAGATCAGTCCGCACACGACGATGCCGTTCCACAGCAGCGTTGCCATTGGCACCCTCTCCAGCGCCTTGGCGAAATTCTCAGCGAAGAAGGGATGCTGCGGAATCAGCGAAAGCGCCGCTGTGAAGATGTCGCTCTGCGTCTTGCCGGCGGTCGAGATCATGAAGATGTAGGGCGCCAGAATCATCAGCGCACCGAGCGAAAGCAGCGTGAAGCGGACGATGCGGCCGACCGAGATGCTGGTCATGTGTAGTGTACCCGCCGGTCGAGGACGCGATACTGCAGGAACATCAAAACGACGAGGATCGCCAGGAAAACCACCGTCATCGCCGACGCATAGCCGACGCGCATATAGACGAAGCCCTCCTGGTAGATGGTGAAGAGGAGCACTTCGGACGCCTTGTTCGGGCCTCCGTCAGTCAGCATCTTCACGGTCTCGAAAACCTTCACCGCATTGGTGATGCTGATCGTGACGACGAACAGCGTCGTCGGCCCGAGCATCGGCCAGGTGACCAGGAAGAACCGGTCGAGCGCCGATTTCGCGCCGTCGACTTCAGCCGCTGCGTAGAGCTCGCGCGGGATCGCCGTCAGGCCGGCCAGGAACAGCACCATGTTGAAGCCGACCGACTGCCAGACGCCGATGATCGACAGGCTGTAGAGGACGGTGTTCGAGGCGCCGAGCCAGTTCGGGCCGGGAATGCCGACAAGCGAAAGCAGCGCGTTGAGCGGCCCGATGGTCGGATGGAAGATATACTGCCAGACGGTTGCCATCGCGACGATCAGCGAGGCCACGGGCAGGAAGTAGACGGTGCGGAAGAAAGCCCGCGCGCGCAATTCGCCTTCGATCAGAAGCGCGACACCCAAGCCGAGCGCGATCGAGACCGGGGCGACCATCCCCGTGTAGAGAGTGGTGTTCCACAGCGATTTTCGAAAGGTGCGGTCGCTGAACAGATGCGCGTAGTTCTCGAAGCCGACGATACGGAATTTGCCGTAGCCGAGCTCGAAATCGGTGAAGCCCAAAAAGACGACGGCAACCACCGGCAACAGCACGAACAGGAAGAGCAGCACGATCGCCGGCAGCGCCAGCAGCCAGGCGGTCCGGTCCTCGCTGCGCGCACGCATTGTCGCGGCGCTCAGGACATTGCCCGCCAGCGCAACGCTAGACATAGGCCGGCTCCTGCCGTGCGCCCGCCACTTCCGCCATGCGAAGCCGGCGTCCCTCGGGCCCGAAGACCATCGCCTGCTCAGGAGCCAGAAGAATGCCCACCGGCATTCCGCCAATCAGGTCCTTCGCCTCTTGCGGCGCCAGCTTGGCGATGACGCTGTCGCCGGAGACGTCGAGCCGGCAATGGGCAATGACTTCCGAGCCGAGAAATTCCAGCCGTTCAATCCGCCCGGCAACGCCGCTCCGCCCGCTGGGGGACAGTTTGACGAATTCCGGGCGAATGCCGAGGCTGATCGGGCCGTTCGCCACCTTCTCCAGCAAAGCCAGCCGCATGCCTTCGAAGTCGACGCGACCGTTTTCGGCGACCGCCTGCAGGATATTGATCCTCGGCTGGCCGACGAACCGCGCGACTTCGATATGGGTGGGGTCGTTGTAGATCGTCTCGGGCGTGGCGAGCTGAAGCAGATGGCCGCCGATCATGACGGCGACGCGATCGGCCATCGACAGCGCCTCGGCCTGGTCATGCGTCACATAGAGCGTTGGCACACCGGCGCGCCGGTGCAATTCCACGATCTCGCCGCGCGCATGGACGCGCAGATTGGCATCCAGGTTGGAAAGCGGTTCGTCCATGAGGAAGATGCTGGGATGGCGCACCATCGCGCGCGCCAGCGCCACGCGCTGCCTCTGCCCACCAGACATCTGTCCAGGCTTGCGGTCGAGCAGATGGTCGATCTTCAGCAAGGTGGCCATCTCGCGCACATCGCGCGCGATGCCGGCGCGCAGCTCTCTCTGGCCCGGCAGCAGGGAGCCGATCAGCGGCAGGCGCTGTGCGCGGCTCAGCCGCTTCATGGCCAGCGGCACGGCGATATTCTGGCTGGCCGTCAGATGCGGATAGAGGGCGTAGGACTGGAACACCATGGCTATGTTGCGGTCGGCCGCGGCAACGTTCGACATCTCCTTGCCGCCCACCAGGATCTCGCCGGTGTCGGCATGGTCGAGCCCGGCGAGGATGCGCAGCAACGTGCTCTTGCCGCAGCCCGACGGGCCAACCAGAGCGATGAATTCGCCGGGCTCGGCATCGAGGCTGATGTCCTTGAGGACCGCGTTGCCGCCGAAGGCCTTGCTCAGGCCGCGAAGCGATAGCGCGCCCATCACCCAGCTTTCCTGCGGACCTTATGCGCCTCGTGCGGATAGACCTCCTCGACCACGTCGTCGAGGACATAGGCGGTCATGCCGGGCACGGCGACGATCTCGCTCGCGACCGCGTCATCAAAATGATGCATGACGGCGCCGATCAGCTGCTCGCCCGGCATCTTGCGTTCCATCGTGTCGACGATGAAGGCGGCGGACGGCCCCCATACCAGGGAGGTGCCGGCGTATTTGCCCTTCCACGCCCAGTGCAGGTGGCCGCTCGCATGCAGGGCCACGTCGTGGGCGGCGATCAGATCGTAGAGGCGCCGGCGTTGCGCCGGTCGGATGCTCCAATAGCCGGTGTCGCCTTCGTCCGGACCGTCGACAAAGAGCGGCTTGTGGGTAAACATCGCGACGTGGCGGCCGCCGCGACTCTCCAGCGTTTCCCGAAGCCATTCGAACTGGGCTTCTTCCGCGGCATCGTTGAAGCCCATCGCCTGGCTGTTTAGCCCAATGAGCCGCCAGTTTCCCGCATCTTCGGACCAGTAGTCAGGACCGGCCAAGCGGCGCCAGCGCTCCAGCCGTGCCGCATCGACCGGCTGCAGCGAACCCGGCAGATGGCCGACGTCGTGGTTGCCGGGCACCAGCAGCATGGGTCTCGATACCTCCCGCATCAGCCCCATGCAGAAGCTGATGTCGTCATCCTTGTCGGCTCCGTCGACGGTCAGATCGCCGGTGTGGATGACGAGATCGGCGCCGCTTTGCTCGATCCAGTCGGCCAGCGGCTCCCAATTGCCGTTGAAATGCGGCTTGGTCGGGCTGAAATGGGTGTCGGTGATCTGAACGATTTTCATGACGGCTCCGCCGCGAAAGCCGTACCGGAAACCAAGGGCGAACGGCTGCGCGTGCGGCTTCCTTAGTGCCGTTACATGTCACTTCCTTAACAGCGCCGGGGCAAAGTTTTGATTCAAGCACACAAGCCTGTGAAATGCGCGAACGGCCGCCGCCGGGCGATATTTTTTTGCTGGCAGCGGCACGGAAACGCCGTGTCGCTCCCCCGACTCACTTCACCTCGAACTGCGGGTCGACTGGAATCTGCAGGGATGTCACCAGATGGTTCGTCTGGGCGGCCAGGCCGATGATCGACACAAGCTCGCCGTGCTGCGCGTCGGTCATACCCTTGGCGCGGGCCGCGGCCGTGTGCGAGTGGATGCAGTAGGAACAGCCATTGGCGACTGAGACCGCGATATAGATCATTTCCTTGGTCAGCGGATCGATGGCGCTATCGGCGACCATCACCGCCTTGAGCTGTTCCCACACCCGCTTCAGCGCCGCCGGATCGTTGGCCAGCCCACGCCAGAAATTGTTGACGAAGTCGGATTTCCGCGTCGCGCGGATATCGTCGAACACGGCCTTCACCGCCGGGATTTTGTCGACCTCGGCATCGCTGAGCAGCTTTGTAGTGGCCATGGTGTGGTCCTTTCCTTTGAATCGCCGTCGGGGTCGTTAAATCAAGGGTTGCGCATAGACGGCTAAGCAGTTTGTCCGATTCAGCTTTTAGCTCGAAACGACATGTTGCCGCAGCGGTTGGCGGAAGCATCTGAGTGTCGTCATTCTAGGGCGGAGCAAGGAGCGTAGCGACGCGCGCAGACCCTGGAATCCATTCCGTGATCTCGCGCGAGGGGTGCAGCGGAGCAGAATTCTGGACCGTCGCAGCACTCGAGAATCGCGGCATGGATCCTCGGGTCTGCGCGCGTCGCTTCGCTCCTTGCTCCGCCCGTGGATGACGAAAGGACGGACGCCTCGGCTAATCTCCGTGGGTGGCTCGATCTAACGATGCGATTATTCCTTGCCCTGACAATTAATGAACCGCCGCATACATAATCTTCTCCTCCGTCGCCTCCGCCGGCGAGAACTCCTCGACGATACGGCCCTGCCGGCAGACAAGGATGCGGTCGGAAAGGTTCATGATCTCCGGCAGGTAGGACGAGATGACGACGACGGCGAGCCCTTCGTCGGCCAGCCGGTTGATGATCTGGTGGATCTCGGCGATGGCGCCGACATCGACGCCCCGCGTCGGCTCGTCGAAGATGACGATGCGCGGCTGCTGCACCAGTCCCTTGCCGATCACCACCTTCTGCTGGTTGCCGCCGGAGAGCTCGACGACGCGGGCATTGTCGTTGATCGCCTTGATATTCAGCGTCTTGGTCCATTCGGCGGAAAGCTGCCGCATCTCCTGCTGGTTGATCACCCAGGCCTTTTCGCGGCCCGCTGCGAGCAGCCCGCCGAACAGGTTCTCGGCGATGCCCATCGTCTCGAAGATGCCTTCGCTCTTGCGGTCCTCGGTGACGTAGACGATGCCGTCGGCCACCGCCTCGCTCGGTACGAGGTAGCGCACCGGCTTGTCGTCGAGCTCGATCGCGCCACCGCGCCGAAAATCGCGCTTGTAAATGCCCGACACGATCTTGAAGGTCTCGGTGCGGCCGGAGCCGATCAGCCCGAACACGCCGGTGATCTGGCCCTCGAAGATCGAGAAGGAATTGTTGCGCACGATGTTGCTCATCGAGATGTCCTGCACCGAGAGCACTTTCTTGCCCGCCTTGCGCAATTTCGTGTCGTCGCGCTGGCGGTAGATTTGCCCCGACAGCGAGCGCCCGACCATGGCGGCGACGATCCTGTCGCGGTCGAAGGCCGATGTCTCGTCGGTGATCACCAGTTCGCCGTCCCGCAGGATGGTGATGCGGTCGGCGATCATGAGCGCCTCTTCCAGCGCATGGCTGATGAAGACGATCGACACGCCGCGCGCCTTCAGCCGACGGATCAGCGCGAAGAAATGGCGCTTCTCCTCAGGCGTCAGCGTCGCCGTCGGCTCGTCGAAGATGATGATCTCGGCATTGTGGTGGACGGCGCGCGCGATCTCGACCATCTGCCGCTTGGCTGCTCCAAGCGTCGCCACCATCGCGTTCGGGTCCACGGGAAAATTCAGCGACTGCAGGAATTGCTGCGCCGAGATGTAGGTGCCGCGCAGCCGGTTGAGGAATTTCTCGGTGCCGAGATAAAGGTTCTGCGCCACCGTCATCGACGGCACCAGGCTGGTCTCCTGGAACACCATGGCAATGCCGGCTTCCAGCGCGGCATGCGGCGAGGCGTAAGCCGTCTCGACGCCCTTATGGAACATCTTGCCTGACGTCGCATCGACGACGCCGGCGATGATCTTGGTCAGCGTCGACTTGCCGGCGCCGTTCTCGCCGAGCAGCGCGTGGATCTCGCCTTTCCTCAGATCGAAGCTGACATTCTTCACTGCCGGCACGCCGCGATAAGTCTTGGTGACGTTTTCGAGACGGACGATCGGTTCCATCAGAAACCTCCCGAGGCGAGGTCGACGGCAAGCACGCAATCGCCGCCTTTCGAGGCGATGAACAGGCGGCCGTCCTGTTCCGCAACGCTGCATATGCCGTGGCGCGTGCCATTGGCGCGGCTGTGCAGGCTGAATTGCGGCTGCATGGTCCGGTCGAGCTTCACGACGAGCCCGTAGGAGCGGCTGGGCGACCACGGCTTGTGGATGCCCATGGTGCGGATGCTGCCGCATTGCAGCGGCTCGAGAAAACTGCGGTTGGAGGCCAGCGCCGGCGCGATCCAGTAGGCCGGCGGCACCTGGTCGATCATGTCCTGGCGATAATGCGTTTCCTGCAGCACGAATTCGATCAACCGGTTGCGCGGCGCAAACAGCGTCAGCCACGCCCCGCCGTCGCCAGATGGCGACAGGCGAGCGGGATAGCCGGGCAGATGCGTCAATACGGTCGAACGGTTTCCGGTCGCGCCATCGAAGCGGATGAGCTGATGACGCCAGCTCTCGCTCACCAGCACATCCCCGCCGACGGGATGGAGCCCATAGGGAAAAGCGAGATCACCAGCCATTTTGCGGAAGTCACCGCCGGCCGGATCTCGCTTCCAGAGCGAGCCGGACACGCCCTTCTTCATCAAATCGGCGGCCCATTGCGACGGCGCGTGCTCGGCCGAGCCGTTGGCCAGCCAGAGCGTGCCATCCTTGGCATAGGCAAGCGCGGTGATGCAGCGCACGCCAGCCGGCAGTGAAACATCCTTGCCGCCAATCAGCAGTTTGCCACTTTCGAGCGCCACCGTCAGGTCGCCTGACGGCGACTGCGCCAGTGCGGTGACGGGGGACGGAAAGGTCTCGACAATCTCGGCCTCGGCTCCGCCGACAAGCGAATGGACAGCGTTGCCGCTGGATGCGAGTAGCCGCTCGTCGGCAATCACCAGATTGTCCGGTTCGATCAGCCCGGCGAAGGCCGGCGCGTCGTCCAGCCGCGTGTTCGGGCGGAAGGCGCCGTCGAGCGGCGGTATGGTGACCGCCTTGCCGCGGAAAACATCCAGGATCGGATCGAGGATCATGGCTGGCCTCCCCAATAGGAAGCGGGGCTCGTCCAGTTCGCATCCGCGCCGGCGATCTTGTAGCGCCCGATGCGGTTGTTGAGGATGCCGCCGACGAACAGATAACCCTTGTGCTCGCGCATCGAGGTCACCATCGGATGCGCGTTGCCGGAAAGATCGCCGAGCGTCTCGACGATGCCGCC
This sequence comes from Mesorhizobium sp. B2-4-6, assembly GCF_006442775.1. Taxonomy (NCBI): domain Bacteria; kingdom Pseudomonadati; phylum Pseudomonadota; class Alphaproteobacteria; order Hyphomicrobiales; family Phyllobacteriaceae; genus Mesorhizobium; species Mesorhizobium sp. B2-4-6. The sequence goes on along the minus strand of NZ_VFVI01000001.1, from coordinate 851,910 downwards.
CTTCTCGTTGAACTTCACCACCCCGCCGGTGTTGATGTTGGGGAACAGCCACTCGTCCTGCGGCAGGCGCCGCGTCATGCGCTTGCGCATATCAGGGTGGCGCAGCGACAGGTCGAAGCTCGGCGTGCGCATGCCGAGCCAGGCCATCCAGTAATTGCCGTCGGAGGCCCGGTTGATGTTATCGGGGTAGCCCGGCATGTCGCGGATGACGCATTCGGCGGTACCGGCCTTCGGTCCTTCCAGCCAGTAGCGATGCACGCGGCAGGCCCAGCTTTCGGCGAAGAATAGCGACTTGCCGTCATGCGCCATGCAAACGCCGTTGGTGTAGCGATAGCCGTCGAGCAGCGTCTTGGTCGAACCGTCCTTCGGGTCGTAGACCAGAAGGCGGCCCGTGGCGCGGTTCTCGATCGAGTCCAAGGCCCAATCGTGGGCGTCATAGCGCTTGGTGGAATCGGTGAAATAGATGCGGCCATCCGGCGCGATATCGCAATCGTTCGGGTCGCGCAGCCTTGCGTCGTCGACGATCGAGGTCCAGGAGCGTGCCGTCTCGGCCGACAGGCGCTTGACGTCCCGCTTCGGCGAGACCGAATAGAGCCCCATGGCGCCGACACAGCTGATCAGATTGCCTTCCTTGTCGAAGGCCAGGCCCAGCGGGAAGCCGCCGATATGGGCAAACACTTCCGACTTCACATACTCAGGCGCGAAGAAGCGGACGATCTCGCCATGGCGCGTGCCGCAATAGAGATGGTCGTCGCGGTCAAGGATCACGTCCTCGGGCCCTTCCAGCTCGCCGAGCCCGATATGATCCGCCGCCGAAAGCCGATTGTCGAGCTCGTAGGATGTGCCGGAACCTGGCGCAGCCGATTGCGTCTCACCCATCCTGAGGTAGACCGGCGCGACATAGACCTCGTTCAGCACCTTGTGGCGGTTCTTGAGCCAGCGGATGTCGATGGTGACGGCGACGGCCAGAAGGATGCCGAGCACCATCTGGTTGGTGCCGGTGCCGTAGCCCAGCCGGATCAGGCCGTTGGTCATGGTAAGCACGATGATGGCGCCCATCAGGCCCTTGACCACCGAGCCGCGTCCGCCGCCCAGGCTGACGCCGCCGACCACTGCTGCCGTCAGCGCCATGATCTCGAGATTGAGGCCGGTGCCCGGCCCCGCCCCACTCAACCGGCAGGCGATGAGGAAGCCGCCGATCGAGGCGCAGAAGCCGGAGAAAACATAGGTCATGAACACGGTGCGGCGCACGCGGATGCCGGCATTATGCGCCGAGCGCCGGGAGCCGCCCACCGCCAGCACATGCCAGCCGGGGCGCGATCGCGTCAGCGCGATATGCGTGACGATGGCGAGGACGATTGCCAGCCAGACCGAGACCGACAGACCCCAGAACGTGCCGTCCCCGATGAAGTCGAGCACACCGGAGCTCGCCTGGGAGAGCTGCACGTCGGCGGCATAGGTGGTGACGAGGATGTCGAACAGCGCCCGCCCGAAAATGAAGGTGACCAGCGTGGTGAGGAAGGCGCGCAGCCTGAGATAGCCGACCAGGTAGCCATTGATGGCGCCGAAGACGAGCCCCGTGCAGAGTGCCGCGGCCAAGGCCAGCCAGATCGACTGTTCGAGGATGAAGAAGACGTAGACGGCGGAGAAACAGGACAGCGCGAAGATCGAGCCGACCGCAAGATCGATCCCGCCGCCCAGCATCACCACGGTCATGCCGATGACCACAAGCGAGAACTCGCCCAGCTGGCGGGTCGATTCCTGCAGCGAGGTGAGCTTGAAGAAGCCCGGAATGATCGAGCCGAACACGCCGAGCGTCGCCACCAGCGCCAGGAAGGGTATGGCGTTGTCGGTCCAGCGTTTGGTCAGTATCTCGCCGACCAGATGGTCGGGCACGAGATTGTAGCGCCAGGCCTGGAGGCGTTCACGAAGAGTCATCGGCTGCTGCTGTCATCAATGGGAAAGAGGTGGCCGGAACAATCCGGCCACCCCGGGGATGCGTTCTGGCGGCGCGGCTTATTTCGCCGCCACTTCGGCCTGCAGCGCCTTCAGGTCCCAGCAGCTGTCGGGCTTGAGGTCGGCCTTGGTCGTCGCCTTCTCCAGCGTGTAGATGTAGGTGTGCGAGGTGCCGGCCGGCTGGCCGCTCTGCAGCAGGAACTTGATGATGGCGTTCATGTCGCCCGACTGGCGGGCAAGATCGGTCATCACCACGGCGCCGTAGGTGCCGTCCACGAGCTTGTCGCAATCGGCTGCCTTCTCGCCGCCGCCGGTGGTGACCAGGAACACCTTGCCGTCGAGCTTGGCGTCGCGGATCGCGGCCGAGGCGCCGGTGGCGTCGCCATCCCAGAAGTCGATGATCGAGCAGATGTCCGGGTGCTGCTGCAGCATCGTCGTTGTCACGTTGCGCGAGGTGGTCGCGTCCCAGTTCGAGTCGGGCTTTGCCACCACCTGGAAGTCGGGATGCTTCTCCAGCACCTTCATGATGCCGGCATACTGGTAGAGGCTGGAGGAGTTCGCCTGGTCGCCCTGCACCAGCCCGATCTTCTTGGAGGAATTGTCGCCGCAGCCCTTGATCGCCGCTTCGGCTTCGAGCTGGCCGAGCTTGTCCCAGTCGCTGCCGACGAAGGCGTCGGCCGGGAAGTTGGCCGGATTGTCGACCAGCAGCACATAGGTGCCGGCGGCCTGCGCCTTCTTCATAAGCTTCGAATAGGAGTTGAGGTCGGGCGCGTGGATGATGAGCACGTCAGGCCGCGTGTCCGAAGCGATGGCGTCGGTGATCGCCTGCGCGCCGGCATCGACGACCCAATTCGGATCGCGGGTCTCGAACGTGCCGCCCCAGGCCTCGACTTCCTTCTTCAGATAATGCGCCCAGCCCTGCGCCAGGTCGAAGCCCATCGCCAGCGGCACCAGCATGACACGCTTGCCGTTAAGCGACTTGGCATAGGCGGCCGGACCCGGATCGTCGGCGGCGAAGCTCGGCGCCACGAAGGCGGTAATGGCAAGCGCCGTCGCCGCGGCCATGAGAGTTCTGATCAGTTTCATGTCACACCTCTGGTTGGTCGTTGTTGGCGGCCGGCCCCAAACCGACCGCGTCTGGTCTAAATGTCGCCTTGTTGCGCCGTCTGTTCGTCGCGCGGATTGATGATGCCGTCGACGATGATGGCCCCTAACAAGATCGCCGCCTTAATCAGGTTCTGGTAGAGCAGTGGAATGTCGATGATGGTCATGGCGTTGAGCAGGATGCCGATCAGTGCCGCTCCAACCAGCACGTTGCGCACCCCGCCCCTGCCGCCCGAAAGGCCGATGCCGCCGATTACCGCCACCAGCACGATGTCGTAGAGCAGCGTCGAGTTGACGATGCGAGTGTTGATCGAATGCAGGCTGGCCGCCGTCAGCAGCCCGGCGATCAGGGCCACGAAAGCCGACAGCACATAGCGCAGCACCAGCATGGGCCGCACCGGGACGCCGATGTTGCGGGCGGCGACCGGATTGTCGCCGGCGAAATAGATGAAGCGGCCCCATTTGGTGTAGCGCAGGAACAGGAAGACCAGGAAGGCCAGCCCGGCGAAGACGAACACCTCGACCGGAATATCGAGGAAGCGGACGCCGCCGAGCAGCTCGACCCAGTGCCCCCCGGGCACCGGCACGGCATCCTGGGTGATCAGTTGCGAGCGCACATAGCCGAACACGAAGGAGCCGGTGGCCAAAGTGACGAAGATCGCCGGCACGTCGGCATAGGCGACGAGAAAGCCGTTGAGCAGGCCGATGGCGAGCACGCCCGCCAGCACATAGACGAAGGCGAGCCCATCCGAGGTGCCGGTGTTGAGCAATTGCAGGTACCAGGCGACCGACATCGCCATGATCGCCACCGCCGACAGGTCGATGCCGCGGCCGATGATGACGACCGCCATGCCGAGCGCCAGAATGCCAAGCACCGAGACCGAGCGGACGATGGCCACCAGATTGTCGGCTGTCAGGAATCCGGGCAGGCCCAGCGCAGCGGCGGCGAACAGCAGGATGGCGATGGCAAAGACGATGCCTTCCTGATTAAGGCGCCTCCAGTCCGGCCAGCCGATCGCATTCATCGCTTATATCTTTCGCCCCGATGGCAAGGCCGTGTCGGCTCCCATCCCGCCCGAAAGCTAATCGGCTCAACAGTGGCTCGTCAAATGAATCCGCGTTCAAGAACCGCGCCTCTCCAACTATTTTCCAAATGGACGCATCGATTGCCGAAACTGGCGCAATAGCCGGAAACTCCTGCGCTTTTGGCTATCCGTTGCGCCGATCGCCCGGCAGGCGGAAGAGCCCGTTCGACGACGGCGGAGACGACGCCATTTAAGTCCGAAAAATGCGACCGGCGCGACCTCAATTGTTCGTCGAATGGCCAGAAACCTCAGCCCCGGCATTGGCCGGCAGGACCAGGAAGCGCATCGCCGCGGCGAGACCGAGCAGGCCGATCGCGACAAAGGTGATTCTGAAGTCGGCAAGGTCGGGCACGGCTTCGCCGCTGACGATCTGCGACAAATTGAGGATCGCCGCCGCGATCGCCACGCCGAACAGCATCGCTATCTGCTGCAGCATGCTGGACAGCGTCGCGGCCGAGCTTCGCTGCGGCGCGCCGATATCGGCGAAGGCAAGCGTGTTCAGGGCGGTGAATTGCATCGAGCGCGTGAGACCGGCAACCAGCATCAGCGCGACGGTCAGCGCCAGCGGCGTCTGCGGCGAGATCGCCCCGCAGGCCATGATCGCCAGCGATGCGATCATCCCGTTCACCACCATCACGGTGCGGAAGCCGAAGCGCCTCAGCGTCGGTGTGGTCACGGTCTTCATGCCGAGATTGCCGAGGAAATAGGCCAGCACCAACAGGCCGGCATCGACTGGACGCAGCCCGAAGCCGACCTGGAACAGCAGCGGCAGCAGGAAGGGCGTGGCATTGATCGCGACACGGAAGACGGTGCCCGCGGCAAACGTCGAGATCGCGAAGGTCAGTATCTTGAAGGCCGAAAGGTCGAGCAGCGGATGCCGGGCCTGCAAGAGGTGGCGAACGGCGAACCAGCCGACCACGATGCCAATGGCGATGCAGCCTGCCGTCGGCAGCAAGCCGTCCTCGGGATGCGCCAGGCGCTCAAGCCCGTAAAGCATCACTGCAAGGCCGAGCGAGGTGAGGAAAAAGCCCGGCCAATCGAACGGCTTCGCCTCGGATACACGATCGCCCGGCACGAACCGGGCGACCAGCACAAGTCCGGCCAGCCCCAGCGGCGCGTTGATGAAGAAGTTCCAATGCCAGGAGAGATAGGTGGTGATGAAGCCGCCGAGCACCGGACCGACCACCGGCGCGAACAGGGCCGGCCAGGTGATCAGCGCCGTGGCGTTGAGCAACTCCGACTTTTCGGCGTTGCGCAGCACCAGGATACGGCCCACCGGCGTCATCAGCGCGCTGCCAAGGCCTTGCACGATGCGGGCGGCGACGAACTCACTCAGGCTCTGCGAAAAACCGCAGGCGATCGAGGCCAGCGTGAACAGCGCGATCGCCGCGAGGAAGATGTTGCGCGCGCCGAAGCGGTCGGCAAGCCAGGCTGACAGCGGCACGAACACCGCCATGGTCAGCATGTAGGCGGTGATGCCGATGCTCATCGCCACCGCCGGCACGCCGAAGGACTGTCCCATCTGCGGCAGCGAGGTCGAGATGATCGTCGAATCCAGCAGTTGCATGAAGAAGGCGACCGCCACGATCAGCGCGACGCGCCGGGACTGCCGCGCGAAAACTATCGGCCGGGACACGTCTCCGTTGTCGGGAATGCTGGTCATGACGCGCTGGTTGAACAGCATAAGCATGGCGCAGTCCAGAGCTTATCCAACAAACTTCCGTGTCGCCGTTTCGCCTGTTATGGATGAGCCTGGGGGTGGCCGAGGAAAACGCATGAAGCCGATCTATATCGACTACCTCAATGCTCTCGACATCGAAGCGCTTGCCATGACCGACGCCGAGATCATCGGCGCCGTGGAAGCGGGGCTCGTCGCGCAGGGCAACGGCCGGACTGTGATCGAGCCGCGCGTCCATCTCGAGCCCGACCCGTCCTTTCACGGCCACTTCAACGTGCTGCGCGGCTATGTGGCGCCGCTCGACGCCGCCGGCGTGAAGATCGTCGGCGACTATGTCGACAACTACAAGCACGGCCTGCCGTCGGAATTCGGCATCCTCAACCTTTTCGATCCGCGCACCGGCACGCCGCGCGCCATCCTCGACGCCACCGTCATCACCGACATGCGCACCGGCGCCGTCACCGCCATCGGCGCCAGGCATCTGGCGAAGACGTCGTCCAAGGTGCTCGGCCATATCGGCGCGCGCGGCACCGCCTATTGGAATGTGCGCCTGCTCGATCATCTCTTCGATTTCGACGAGATCCGCATCCATTCGCGCCGGCCGGAAAGCCGCGACGCCTTCGCCGCGAAGCTGGCAGCCGACCTCGGCAAGCCGGTCCTGGCCGTGGCTGACTGGAAAAGCTGCGTCGAAGGCGCGGATATCGTGGTCGAGGCCTCGCGGCTGCCGGAGCCGCAGCCGCTGCTCAAGACCGAATGGATCAAGCGGGGCGCGCTGGTCGTGCCCTACGGCACGATGAGCGCCGTCGAACTGTCGCTCACCGACATCATGCAAAAGATCGTCGTCGACGACTGGGGGCAGTGCAAGGGCGGCAAGTTCGGCTCGCTGCGCGCCCATGTCGAGACAGGACGGCTGAGCGAGGCGACGCTGCACGCCGAACTGGGCCAGATCGCGGCCGGCCTGAAGCCGGGCCGGCAAAGCGATGGCGAGACGATCCTGTTCTGGCATCGCGGCCTCTCGCTCTCCGATATTGCGCTCGGCAAGGCCATGCTCGCCAAGGCCGGCGAAAACGGCATCGGCCAGCGGCTGCGCTTCGCATGAGCCCGCTCGTTCTCACCGGCGCAGGCGTCAGCATCGAGGATGTGGTTGCAGCCGCGCGCAATGCCTGCAAGGTCGAGGTCACGCCTGCCGTCCTCGAAAGGCTCGCCAAGGCACGCCAGGTCCTCGATGCCGCCGCGGCCGGCGGCCAGCAGATCTACGGGTTGAACAGAGGCCTCGGCGCCAATCTCGTCGCCGCGGTCGAAGGCGACGCGAGCGCCTTCCAGCGCCAGTTGATCGAAGGCCGCAGCGCCGCCGTCGGCGAGGCCCTGCCCGTGCCGGTGGCACGTGCGGCGATGTTTGCCCGCATTGCAATGCTGGCGTCCGGCGGCTCTGGCCTGTCGCCGCGTGTATTCACGGCGCTGGTCGAGGCGCTCAATGCCGGCGTGCATCCGGTGATGCCGTCGCTTGGCTCGATCGGCGCCGGCGACCTCCTGCTGATGACGGCGATCGCCAGGGTGCTGATCGGCGAAGGCGAAGCGGAATATCAGAGCCGCCGCATGCCTGCCGCCAAGGCGCTGATGATGGCGCGGCTTGCGCCCGTCACGCTCTCGCCGAAGGACGGCCTCTCCCTGATCAACGCCTCGGCGGTTTCGGCCGGCACCGGGGCGCTGGCGCTGACCGATGCGCTGTCGGCGCTCGAACAGCAACAGCAGGCCGGCGCGCTGACGATGGAAGGTATTGGCGCCAACCGCACCATCCTCGATCCGCGCCAGCACCAGGCACGCCCTGGCGCCTGCCAGCAGCTTGCGGCGAAGGCGCTGCGCGACCTGCTGGCGCGCGATGAAGCGCCGGCGCCGACCACGATCCAAGACCCGCTGTCGATCCGCTGCATGCCCTCGATCCATGGCGCGCTGATCCAGGCGATCGACCATGCGCGGCTGGCGGTCGAGATCGAGCTCAACGCCGCCGCCGACAATCCGCTGGTGCTTGCCGAGGATGAGCTGGTCATGTCGACCGGCAACTTCCACACCGCGTCGCTGGCGCTCGCCTTCGAGACGCTTGGCCTGGCGATCGCGCAATGCGCAGCAGCGTCCGCCGCGCGCTTCATCCAGCTCACCGGCTCAACCCGCCACGGCCTGCCGAAATATCTTTCGCCGATCGGCGGCGCCTCGGCGGGCTTCGTCCCGCTGCAGAAAACGGTGACGGCTATCCTGGCCGCGATCCGCCACAAGGCCAATCCGGTGATGCTCGATTTCCTGCCGGTGTCCGAGGGCGTCGAGGATCACGCGACGCAGACGCCGCTCGCCGTCGCCAAATGCGCCGAGATGACCGTGCTGTGGCGGCGGCTGATTGCCTTCGAGCTGATGGCCGCGGCGCAGGCCGTCGACTTGCGCGAGGGAGCCACGCTCGCGCCGGCCACCGGCGCGATCCACGCGGCGGTGCGCTCGCATGTGGCCACGCTCAAGGAAGACAGGCCGCTCGGCATTGATTCCGAAGCGCTCTACGCCGTCCTCGCCAGCGGAATCTGGCAAGGTTCACCAACTGCAGGCTGAAGCTCGCGGCGGATCAGGCCTTCGCGTCCACCTTCTTCATGAAGCGTGTGAGCTCGTCCGGATCCATATGCACGATATGCCTGTCTTCCGGATAGGCGCCGCTGTTGACGTCGGCGACATATTCCGAAAACGCCGCGATGCGCTCCGCCTGCAGCCGGTCGTATTCGGCGGCGAAGTTGCGGTAGACTTTCGAATGGCGCGGCATATGACCGCGATTGGTGCCGAGAATATCCTCGGCGAACAGATATTGCGCATCGCAGCCCGTACCCGCGCCCATCGACAGCATGATCAGCGGGGTGCGCTCGGAGATCGCTTTCGCCACCTCCACCGGCACCACTTCGATCTCGGCGCCGATGGCGCCGGCGGCCTCCAGTTGCTTGACCGCCTCGAACACCTGCATGGCCGTATCGGCGGTCTTGCCGACCGCCTTGAAGCCGCCGGTCCATGTGGCGCGCGACGGGATCAGCCCGACATGACCAATGACCGGAATCGCATCGTCGGCCATGCGCTTGATCGTGGCGTAGCCGGCGCTGCAATAGACGGCGTCGGCTCCGGCCTTGTAGAGCCGGAACGACCAGCGCACGAAATCGTCGGTGGTGCCGATCTCGAAAAAATTGTCGCCCGGCATGGTGAAGAGGCTGGGCGCGGCATCGCGATATTGCGGATTGAGCACCAGTTCCGGCGGCACCGAGACGATGTCTACCCCTGCCCGTTCGGCGGCCTCGGCTTCTTCCAGCGTCAGCACGCGTAGCATGGTAAGCTGCCGCTTGCCCTTCATGGCGCGCAGATCGGCGACGGTCGGTCTCTTTCGGCTCATCGGTACATCCTGTTTTTGTCTGACGGCTTTCAGCCGATATCGATCATCACCTTACCGGCCTCGACCTTGACCCGATAGGTCTTGAGGTCGACGCAGACCGGCGCGCCCTTGGCCTGGCCGGTCTTGTAGTTGAAGCGGCCATTGTGCTTGGGGCATTCGATGATGTCGTCCATCACCAGCCCGTCTGCCAGATGGGTCTTTTCATGCGTGCAGAGCCCATCGGTCGCGAAGAAATCATTATCCGGCGAGCGGTAGATCGCGAAGGTACGGCCGCCATGGTCGAAGCGGATCACATCCTCCTCGTCCACATCGCCCACCGCGCATGCTTCGACCCACTCCGCCATCGTCCCTCTCCGGCCATCGTGTTTCTCTGGATTGCTGCGCCGCCTATTCGGCGGCCGCGGCCGTTATGTCGAGATCATGGAATTCGCCGCGATAGGGCTTGGCCGTCGGCGGCAATTCGCGCTTGAGATAATAGTCCTCGTATTTCAGCTGCCTGAGCAGTACCGGCCAGACCTCGCGATAGGCGTGCCACATCGACGGGTTCGGCACCGGCAGATCGTGCTTGATCAGCTCATGCAGCTTCGGCAGCGCGTGGTAGGGGACCATCGGGAACATGTGGTGCTCCACATGGTAGTTCATGTTCCAGTAGATGAACCGGCTGATCGGGTTCATATAGACGGTGCGGGTGTTCAGCCGATGATCGGTGACGTTGTCGGCGAGGCCGATATGCTGCAGCAAGCCGGTCGTCACCATGTGCCAGGTGCCGTAGAGGCGCGGCAGGCCGATCAGCACCAGCGGTATCCATGACCTAAGCGCCATTGCGACAGCGATCGTCGCAACATAGACCGCCATGTGCCAGCGCGCCGCGGTCACCGCCTTGTGCTGCTCCATTTCCGGGATGTAGCTCTTCTCGTCGTCCGACAATGTGCCGAAGGCCTGGCGCACCAGCGTCGGCAGAGAATAGCGGAAATCGAGGATACCGGTGAAGGCCAAAGCCGCCTTGATGAGATCCGGCGGCCGCATCACCGCGATCTCGGCGTCGCGGCCGACGATGATGGTGTCAGTGTGATGGCGCGCATGGCTCCAGCGCCACTGCACTGGATTGCGCATCAGCATGAACGAAGCGATGTGGTAGACGACGTCGTTCATCCAGCGCGTGCGGAAGGCAGTGCCGTGGCCGCATTCGTGCCAGCGCGAGTCGCTCGAAGAGCCATAGAGCACGCCATAGACGAACAGGAACGGCACGACCCACCAGGTGGCCCAGAACCAGACGATGCCGGCGGCCGAGCCCAGGATCGCGGCGATCCAGATGATGGTGTCGCGGATCGCCGGCCCGTCCGAGCGCTGCATCAATTCCTTCATGGTCTTGCGCGCCACGTCGGTGTGATACCACTCGGCCGAGGCAAGTCCGGTCTCGATCGCCCGGCGGGTGCTGTCGCCGACAAGGCTGTAGTCGCGCTTGTTTGCCATCGTCACATCGGTTTCCAATCAAATCCGGTCCGCCGGCCGGAGGGCTTGCTATGGATAATTGTCGCGCTCATGCCCTGCCCGCCAGTCTTGGGAAATTGCCGGAGGGCTGAGGATAATCCTGCTCGGGCTGGCGGGCGATGGCCGCGATCCTGCGTTCAGCGCCAGCAATCGCCTCCTTGCCGTCGAGAATGCGGAACACCGCGTCATAGGCACGGGTTTCGTCATGCTCGAGCCAGATCATCTCGCCACGCTCGCGCGCGGCGAGATTGCCGAGCACATGGTGCGTCGAGGGCTCGATGCCAAGCGCATACTGCCCAGCCTGGAAATTCTGCCACTCGTAACAGCAAGGCAACTGGTCCTTGCGGGTGACGACCTCGAAGCCGAGGCCGAGCCGGTCGTTGACGACAGCCACCGGCACCTCGCCCGTGGCGTCGGCGCCTAGCTCATGCTGCCAGACCTGCTCGCTGAAGCCGAATTGCGGCTCAGGCATGGTGCGGTAGCCGATCTTCTGCGCCTCGTAACGCTCGCCGGCATGCGCGGCCCAGACGACGTCGCGGATCGGCGCCAAATAGCGCGAGCCTGCGTCGAGCAACGGATGCCCGACATTGACATGGTAGAAATACATATGCGGCGTGCGGTGGAAGCCGTGATTGACGACACGGTCCGAGAGCCGGATCTCGTTGCCGCCGACATCGGCCTCGATGCGGCGGATGAGGTGCAGATCCTCGCCGAACACGCTCGCCTGCTGGACGATGCCTTCCGCCCACAGCACGCAGCGGTCGCCGTTCCAGGCCTCGCCATAGCCGGTGAGCCGCGCCGGAATGGTCCCGACGCGCCCATGCAGCGAATGCGTCACGGTCTTGCGTCCGGGATAATTGTAGTTTTCGGCCGGCACCTCGTTACGGCCGAGGATGTGGTCGAGCCCGCAGGTGACCAGCAGGCCGGAGAAGGACCGCCCCCAGGCAAAGCCGTCCTCGCCTTCATAATCGTGCAGGCCTGGGTTGCGAAACCCGCTCGGCGAATGCCAGCCGATCGCTTGGCCCTTGTACTCGCAATCGGCGATGTCGAGCGCGCGGTCGACCAACGCGGTGAAACGCAGGCCCGAGCCGGTGCGGAACTCGAGCATGCGGATGCCACGCTCGACGCCGTCGCCAAGCGTCATTAGCCGCACCCCGGCGAATTGCGACAGCATGCCGGAGCGTTCGGCGACCTGCCGGCGCGAAAGCGTTTGTTCGTAGAGCTTCACCATGCCGTCACTGCGCCCTTTTCATCAGGGCCGACAGGTCGGCGCCGGTTATCAGGCTTTCCACCGTCAAGAGATCGGTGTCGGCGACCGTCTGCTCTGCGACGATCTCGCCGCGGCGCATGACGATGATGCGGTCGGCGACCTCGAACACATGGTGGATGTTGTGGGTGATCAACAGCACCGAATGTCCCGCCTCGCGCATCTCTTTGACGAAGCGCAGCACGCCATGCGTTTCCTCGACGCCGAGATTGTTGGTCGGCTCGTCGAGGATGATCACCTTGGCGGCGAACTGCATGGCGCGCGAGATCGCGATCGACTGCCGCTCGCCGCCGGAAAGCGTCGAGACCAACGCGTCGGCGTCGAGCTTCTTCGAGATGCCGACGCGCTTCAGCAGCGCTGAGGCAGCATTGCGCAGCTTGGCGAGGTCGAGCGGCGCGAAGACGCCCAGCCATTTGAGATTGACCGGCTCGCGGCCAAGGAACAGGTTGCGCGCGATGCTGAGGTCCGGCGCAAGCGATGTGTCCTGGTGGATGGTCTCGATGCCGAGGTCCATCGCCTCGCGCGTCGAGCGGATCGAGACCTTTTCGCCGCGCACATAGATGTCGCCGCGATCGATCGGGAAGACGCCCGAGATCGCCTTGATCAGCGTCGATTTGCCGGCGCCGTTGTCGCCGAGCAGCGCCACCACCTCGCCTTCCTTGAGCGTCAGCGAGGCATTCTTCAGCGCGCGCACGCTGCCGAAGGATTTTTGCAAATTCTGCAGCCGGAGCACTTCCTGCATCGTCATCAGCTCCTTGCGGCGTTTTTCTGCAGCAGTGCGTGCAGGATGAGCATGGCGAGGATGATGACGCCGACGAAGATGTTGTAGGCGAGCCCGGGCACGCCGACGAGCACGATGCCGTTGCGGATCGCGCGCAGCATCAGCGCGCCGACGATGGTGCCGAGGATGGTGCCGCGCCCGCCGGTCAGCGCCGTGCCGCCGACCACCACCATGGCGATCACTTCGAGCTCATAGCCGGTTCCCGCCACCGGCGAAGCCGCCGAAATGCGGAAGGCGCTGATCATGCCGGCGAGCCCGGCCAGCACCGAGGTCAGGACGAACAGCCAGATCTTGACCGCGTCGGCCGGCACGCCGCGCGCCACCGCCGCGTTGCGGTTGGAGCCGATGGCGCTGATCCAGTTGCCGAGCTTGGCGTAGCGCAGGATGTAGATCGCAAGCAGCGACAGGCCGACGAACCACCACAGCGAGGTGTAGAAGCGGAACGAACCAAGATTGAAGCTGCCGGCGAGCAGCGTGACGAAAAACCCGGGCTGGTCCCATGACTTCAGCGGAAAGCCCTGCGTGATGTAGAGCGCCGCACCCCGCACGATCAAAAGCATCGACAGCGTCACCAGGAAGGACGAGATGCCGATCTTGGTGACGATCACGCCGTTGATCGCGCCGATGACGATGCACAGCAAAAGCCCGGCCAGCAGCGCCACGCCGATATCGACGCCGGCGTTCTGCACCAGCAGCATCACCACCACCGGCGCCAGGCCGAACACCGCGCCGACCGACAGGTCGAATTCTCCGGCGGTGAGCAGCAGCGTCATGCCGAGCGCGATGATGCCGAGCTCAGGCAGGAACGCCATCATGTTGGAGATGTTGAGCGGCGACAGGAAATTGCGGTCGGCGACGCCGAACACCACGAGAAGCATGATGAGGATGACGAAAGACGAGAATTGCGGCGAGCGCATCAGCCTCGACCTGCTCCTTGCCCCTCGTGCGCCGTCTTCCGCGGTGACTGCCATGACCTGTTGAACCATGCTTGCTATATGGCGCCCGCCGCTCACGCGGCGGGCGCCAGTTCCTCACTTCTTGTCGTAGAGCTTCAGGATCGGCTCGACGCTGGAGGCGTCGTAGAGGCCGAAGGTGTGGATGTCGTAGCCGATCGGCTCGCCCGAAGCCGCAAGCCCGAGCAGCGCGACCGGCATGAAGCCTTGCGCCGAGGGATACTGCCAGGCGGCGGCGTTGACGAAGCCGTCCTTCACCGCCTGCGCCGTCTCCTTGGAATTGCCCCAGCCGACCACCGGGATCTTGCCGGCCGGAATGCCGGCGCCGTCGAACACCCGCTTGACGCTGGCCGCCACGGAATCGCCCAGCGCGATGATCGCCGGCGGATTGTTGGCGACCATGTAGTCGGTCATCTTGGCGATGATGCCCGCCGGATCGGTGCCGCAGTCGACCACGTCATACTTGATGCCGAGCGGATCGAAGACGCCGGCGATGCCTTCCGTCTCGAGCTGCTGGTAGCTGGCGCCCGGAACCTCGACCGGCAGGAACACCTTGTCGCCCTGCTTCACCATTTTGTGGTCGACGAGATATTTCGCCCAGATGGCGCCGGCTTCCTTGAGGTCGGCGCCGACATAGGCCTGGCGGCCGGTCGCCGGATCGTCCGTGTTGAAGAACACGATCGGTATGCCGGCAGCCTTGGCGGCCTTCACTTCCTCGGTCCACAGTCCGGGCTGCGCTGACGTCGTGGCGATGCCGTCCGGCTTGGCGGCCAGCGCCGAGTTGAAAGCCTCTTTCTGGGCCGCCATGTCGCCGCCGCTGAAAGAGATCTTGCAGGTCACCTTGAGCTGGTCGCAGGCCTTGGTCGCGCCGGCGTTCCAGTCGATCCAGAACGCGTCCGACGGGCCGCCATGTGACAAAAGATAGAACGTCTTCTGGCCGTCAGCGGCGTGCGCCGCCGAGCCGAACGCGACGCTGGCGAACACGGCCGCCGTGGCCGCCAGCTTCAATCCAAACTTCAACATCTCGTTTCCTCCTATCTTGCAAATGCAGGCGCCGCTCCGGAATGGGCGGCGCCCTGCGATCTCACAGACCGTTGGCGCGCAGCTTCCCGTCGAGGAATTTCTTGGCGCGCGGCACGTCGTCTTCCGACAGATGCTCGATGATCATCGGGATGTTCGGATGCTTTTCGGCGAGCCGCTGAAGATAGAGGTCGTAGTTCAGCGAGCCGAGGCCCGGCGCCGGCAGTTCGATTTCGCCGACACCGCGGAAGGTGTGGCTTTCCATCGCGTCGGCGTCGCCGATATCGGCATGCTTCTCGGACTTGTCGTCGCCCGAGCGCTTCACGTCCTTGGCGTGGGCTATTCTGATCTTGTCGGTCAGCGTGTCGAAGACTTGGTTGAGGATCTGGTCCATCCGGTCGATGTTGTGGGTCTCGAAATAGTTGGTCGGGTCCATCAGCAGGCCAAGGCCGGGATGGTCGACCTGCGCGAACATCTTCACCGTCTCCTCGACCGAGCCGACGACATTGTTGACATAGGTTTCGAGCAGGAACACCGCGCCGTGGTCGTAAGCCGTCTGTGCAAGGTCGGCGATCACCTTGCGGCATTCCTCGAAACCTTCCTCGGTCTTGTTCTTCGGGTGATGCACCCAGTCGGACTCGGTGTTGTAGGTGCCGGTTTCCGAGATCACGTAAGGCGAGCCGAAATGGCGCGCGTTGCGGATGATCTCCTTGAGATAGCCGACGCGCTTCTCGCGCTCCGCCTTGTCCGGGTGGATGATGTTGGTATAGCCCGACACGCAGCAGACCGGCAGGTTATGGTCGCGGAAGGTGTCGCGCACCTTCTTCGCCTTGTCCTTGGTGATCTGGCCGGCCGACAGGTCGACATCCTTGAAATGCAGATCGAGCTGCACCGTGTTGAAACCGAGGCCGCGGATCTTTTGCGCCGTCTCTTCGAGGCCGTACGGGAAATAGCCCGTGAAAATGCCTGCCTGCATCATGATCTTGAATTCCTCCCTGTAAGCGATTCAGTTGCCAGTAATTTCAGTTGATTGGGTTGATTCAGTTTGTCGGGATTTCGGAGAGCTTGACCGTGCGGCCCTCTGCCATCGAGCGGTAGCCCGCCTCGACCAGCGCCATGGTCTTGACGTTGTCGGCGACGGAGAGCGCCGGCGGCGTGCTGGTTTTCACCGCGTGCTGCAACTGCTCCATGACGCCGATGAAGGCGTGCGGGAACCACATCGTTTCCCAGCTCGGGCTCACCCATTCGCCGCCGGTCGTCTCGGCCGAAGCGTAGGTCAGCGTCGAGGCGGCACCGGTCGGCCAGCCGATCGTGCCCTTGGCGACGCCCTTGGTGCCGTCGACACGCCAGTTGATATGTTGGTCGTCCTTGTAGCCGTCCTGACGCGGGCCGGACCACACGTCCTCGAGCGACACGGCAAGCACACCCGACGGGAAGCGCAGCGTCGACACGGTGATGCCGTCGGAATGGTCGAACTGAGTACGCGGGTCCTTGCGCGTAAGCGTCGTGATCTCGTCCGGATCGCCGAACAGGAAGCGCAGCACGTCGAGGTGGTGCACGCTCATATTGGCGAGCGTCAGCCGGTCGTAGCCCTGAAGGAAGGTCTGCCAATGCGGGATCGCGTGCATGTCGATCTGCGCGAAGACGATGTCGCCGAGCGCGCCGCTATCGATGATCTGCTTCAACACGCGCATCGACTGGTCGTAGCGCATGTTCTGGTTGACCGAGAGGATCTTGCCGGCCTTCGCCGCCTCGTCGCGCAGTTTGACGGCTTCCTCGACCGACAGCGCCAGGGGCTTCTGCGCCAGGATCGCCTTGATATGCTTCTGCTTCAGCGCGTGGCGGATCAGCGCCGGCTGCTGGTCCGGCGGAAAGGCCAGGTCGATGATGTCGACATTCGTGTCCTCGATGAGCTGTTCCGGGGTGTCGTGAACGGTCGGAATGTCCCAGCGGGTGGCGACCTTCTCAGCATTCGCCTTGGTGCGCGAGGCGATCGCCACCACCGGAAAGCCGGCTTCCTTGTAAGCCGCCAGATGGCACTCGGCCATGATCATGCCGGCGCCGACGCAGCCGATTTTGTAATCCCTGGTGCGAACCTTGACGTCCGGCTCGAAGCCTTTGCCTGCCATCTCTTCCTCCCGAAATTCTTTCCTTGCGGCCGCCGTCACAGCGCGCCTCCATCCTGGCCGAAATAATGCACGCGACCCGGCTCGCAGGATATCGTCACCATCGCATCCGGCCTGATATCGGGCTGGCCGCGCAGCAGTGCCCTAAGCCGCGCTTGCCCTGCCGCGAGCGTCACCACGCTGTAGCCGCCGAGCGGCTCGACCTCGAACACCCGCGCCGGGCGGCCTTCCACCGTCCCGTTGTCCGTCCAGGGTCGGACCTTGAGGTCTTCCGGCCTGAGTCCGATCTCGATCGCCTCGGCCGGCGCCTTGGCATCGGCGATGCGTATTGTCCCTTCAGCAGCCTCGATCCCACCCACGCCGTGCACCGACGGCAGGATGTTCATCATCGGCGAGCCGAGCATGCGCGCCACATAGGCGCTTGCCGGCCGATCGTAGATCTCGGCCGGCGCGCCGATCTGCCTGATCCGGCCGTTCTCCAGGATCGCCATGCGGTCGGCGACCGACATCGCCTCCTCCTGGTCATGCGTGACATAGATCAGCGTCTTGCCGAGCTCGCGCTGGATGCGTTTCAGCTCGACGCGCGTCTCCTCGCGCAGCCGCGCATCGAGCGCCGAGATCGGATCGTCCATCAGATAGGCTGCCGGGTCGCGCACCAGGGCGCGCGCGATCGCCACGCGCTGCCGCTCGCCGCCGGAAAGCTGCGCCGGCGGCTTGTGCAGGATGTGGCCGATGTGCAGCTTGGCCGCGACGTCGGCCAGCCGCTTCTCTATCTCGGCCTCGGCGACCTTCCGCTCGACCAGCGGGAAGCGGACATTGTCGCGCGCGCTCATATGCGGAAACAGCGCCAGGTTCTGGAACACCATGGCGACGTTGCGCTCGGCCGGCGAGACGCTGTTGACCGGCTTGCCGCCGATCAGGATCTCGCCCTGATCCGGCACTTCCAGACCGAGCACCAGCCGCAGGATCGTCGACTTGCCGGACAGCGGCGGCCCGAAGAAGCAGAAGAACTCGTTGTCGTTGACGGTGAAGGAAGCGTCGTCGACGGCAAGCGTGCTGCCGTAGCGCTTCGTGACATTGCGAAAGATGATGTCGGCCATGTCTCAACCCGCCTTCACTGCGAGGCCGGTGGTGGCGTCGAAGACGCGCACCGACGAGGCCGACGGCGCGACGACCGCCGTCTGCCCGACCGACAGCCCGACATCGTTCTCGAACACCGCCTTCGCCGCGCTCCCGCCTTCGCCGAGATGGACGATGGTGCGCGCGCCGATCCGCTCGACGAAGCTTACCGGCATCGACAGCCCGCGCTCGGCAAGCGCCACCTGCTCGGGCCGGAAACCGTAAAGCACGTCGCCGCGCGCCGCTCTCGCAGCTGAAGCCAGTTCATCCGGCAAGGGCGGCGTGACGCCGAGGGGTCCGAGATCGATCACCAGTCCGCGATCGCTTTCCGCCGGCCTGCCTTTCAGCAGGTTCATGCCGGGCGCGCCGATGAAGCGTGCGACGAAGACGTTGGCCGGATTGTTGTAGACCTCGAGCGGCGTGCCGACCTGCTGCAGCACGCCGTGATCCATCACCGCGATGCGGTCCGCCATGGTCATCGCCTCGAGCTGGTCGTGCGTGACATAGACCATGGTCTGCCTGAACTGGCGCTGCAGCTGCTTGAGCTCAGTGCGCATCACCGCGCGGAAGGCGGCGTCGACATTGGACAGCGGCTCGTCGAGCAGGAAGATCGCCGGCTCCATGATCGCCGAGCGGCCGATCGCCACGCGCTGCAGGATGTTGACCGACAGCCGGTCCGCCTTGCGGTCGAGCAGCGGCGAAAGCTGGAGCATCTCGGCGATGGCGCCGACGCGGCGATCGATCTCGGCCGTGGCGGCGCCGCGCATCCTCGGCCCGTAGGCGAGGTTCTGCCGAACCGTCATATGGGTGAAGATGGCGTAGTTCTGGAAGACGAAACCGACGCCGCGCCGCCCCATCGGCACGCCGGCCATGTCGCGCTCGCCGAACAGGATCTTGCCGCTGGTCGGCTCCTCCATGCCGGCGATCATGTTCATCGTCGTCGACTTGCCGCAGCCGGACGGCCCGAGCAGCGCCATGAACTCGCTGTCGGCGATTTCGAGATCCATCGTCTTCAGCGCGGTGAAGTCGCCGAATGTCTTGACCAGGTTCTTGAGGTGGATCGCGCTCATGCCGGCACCTCCCCCGCCTTCGCCATGCGCTTCATGGCGTAGACCGCGACGATCGAAAGCACGATCAGGATGGCCAGCGCGATCGCCGCCACATAGCCCCAGATCAGGTCCTGCGTGGTGACCTTGTAGATGTAGACCGAGATCGTCTCGGTGGCGACGCCGGGACCGCCGCCGGTCATGATGTAGAGCGTGTCGAATATCTTGAAGTTCTCGATCACCCTTATCGCCAGCGCGATGATGATGATCGTCTTCATCTTCGGCAGCACGATGGTGATGAAGCGCTGCCAGGCATTGGCGCCGAGCAGCGTTGCCGCCTTCATCTGGTCTTCCGGCACGCCGACCAGGCCGGCGAGCAGGATCAGGAACATCAGCGGCGTCCACTGCCAGATGTCGGCGATCATGACCGCGATCAGCGCCAGATTCGGATCCGACAGCCAGGCGATGGTCACCGGCGTGCCGACGATCCGCGACAGGATATCGTTCACCGGACCGCCCGACTGGAACAGCATGAAGAACATGTAGCCGGCGACCGCGGGCACGACCATCATCGGCATCAGCAGGATCGAATAGAAGATGCGCTTGCCGGGAAACTCGTCGGCGAACAGGGTCGCCAGAGCCAGGCCCAGCAGGAACTCCGCCGGCACGCAGACCAGCATGACGATCGCCGTGCGCTGCAGCGCGCTCCAGAAGCGGGTGTCGGCCGCGAGATCGGTGTAGTTGGCGAAACTGTTCCACATCTCCCAGGCGTTCCACCAGCCGGCGCCCGAAAGCGGCGACCAGTCGGTGACGCTGATGTAAAGTTGCATCAGCAGCGGAAAGGCCGAGATGAACAGCACCAGGACCTGCGCCGGCAAGGTCAGTCGGAAGCCCAGCCTCGAGCCCTCGTCAGGCGTGGCGGGCTTTGTCCGCGCGCCCATCTCGTCCTCCGAAATCGTCGCCGTCACCGCGCTCATTGCTTGAGCGCTCCGAAGGTCAGCCCGCGCACCAGATGGCGCTGGATGGCGATGCCCATGATGACCGGCGGCACCGCCGCGATCAGACCGAGCGCGGCCTTGGCGCCATAGAGCTGTCCGGTCATCGAGGACGACAGCGATGCCATGTAGACGGGGATCGTCACCCATTCGCGCGTCGTGAGCAGCAACGCGATGAGATAATCCGACCAGTTGAGGATGAAGACGAAGAGCGCGGCACTCGCCAGCGGCGCGCGCATCATCGGCAGCGTGATGCGGGTGAAGACGCGCAGCCGCGAGCAGCCCTCGACAAGTGCTGCCTCCTCGATCTCGCGCGGCATGTCGTCGAAGAAGGTCTTCATCAGCCAGAAGGCGAAGGGCAGCGTGACGATGCCGTAGATCAGCGCCAGCCCCCACCATGTGTCGTTGAGGTTGAGGAACGCCCACATGATCATCACCGGGATCATGACGGCCATCGGCGGAAACAGCCTCAGCTGGATCAGCGCCAGCGGCAGGTTCTGGCCGGAGCTGAAGCGCGACAGGCCGTAGGCCGCCGCAGTGCCGGCCGACATGGCAATCGCGGTCCCGAACACCGCCGAAAGCAGCGACGACAGGATCGGCTTCAGCGCCGTGTGGTCGAGCGCGACGATCAGATCGTTGTCGGATTCGCCGAACACGAAGCGGAAATTGCTGAGCGTCGGCTGCTTCGGCCACCAAGTCAGGTCGGCGCCGGTCGCCGACCACTCGCCGATCGGCTTGAAGGCCATCGACACCATCCACAGGATCGGCACCAGCGTCACCGCCATCGCCGCGAGGATCGCGGCGTAGCGGAATATCTCGAAGGGAACGGAACGCTTCATCTGGCTGCTTTGCTGGTGGCGTTGCTGGCGAAGGGGAGGAGCAGTCGCCCCTCCCCTCCTTTTCTGATCCAGGGAGACGGATCAGCTGATCGGATCGAGAACGGTGGGCCATGCCTCCTTGTTGGTCTTGATGGCTTCGAGAAGCTTGTCCTCGCCGATGCGGCGCGCGATCTTCTTCCAATCGCGCTCGGTATCGGCCATCGCCTGGTCCGGCGTCTTGGCCTTGGTCAGCGAGGCCATCAGGTTCTCGTCGAGCGCATTGTGGAAGGCGGTGGCGCCGGGATAGTTGATGGTCGGCACCGTGCGCGCCACCGTCTCGCGAACGACGTCCATGTGGTAGGCGTGATAGGTCTGGCGGACCAGCGGATCGGCGAAATCCGAGAGCCGGAACGGATCGAGATAGCCGCCGGGATTGGCGCTCATCCAGGCATAGATGCGGGCCGAGCCCAACCACTGCAGCAAGAGGTAGGCGGCTTCCGGATTCTTCGACTGCGACGAGACCATGCCGGTCAGCGAGAACCACAGAACGGAGCGGCTGATCAGCTTGCCGTCGATCTCGCGTCCCGGCGGCAGCATCGAGCCTATCTTGCCGGTGACGGCGGAATCCTTGTTGCCGGCATTGTCGAGGAATTTAGGCAGGTTGGAGAAGGCGCAGGTCATCGCCGCACCGCCCTTGGCGAAATTGCCATACTGCTCCGGCCAGCCCCACGAGATCGCGTCCGGCGAATGATGCGCCAGCGAATCCACATATTCCTTGGTGGCGGCGATGCCTTGCTCGGAATTGATCAGCGGCTTGCCGTCGTCGCCGAACAGGAATTGGTTGGGCGAGGCCATCGAGACATAGCGCTGGTACCAGTTGGTGTAGCCCCAACCCTGGTTGCGCAGGTCGGTCGAGCCGAACAGGCCCTTGTCCGGCCGCTGGAAGAAGGCCGCGACATCGCTGTGCTGCTTCCAGGTCTTGGGCGGGGCAAGGTCGTAGCCGTACTTGTCCTTGAACGCCTTCTGCTCGGCGGCGTCGCCGAACAGGTCGGCGCGGTAGACCCAGGTCTGGAAGTCGCCGTCGAGCGACACGCCATAGGTCGAGCCGCGATACTGGTTGAGCAGCGACACGCCCTTGGCGCCGTTGACGTAACCCTGCTTCGGATCGTCCCATTCCGGCTTGTGCTTGGCGACGAAGTCGTCGAGCTTGGCGATGCCGCCGGTCTCGGCGAGATCGCCGAGGCGGTTCCATTCGGTCGAATAGATGTCGTAGGCCCCGCCCTTGGTGGAGATGTCCTGCATCGTCTTGGTGAATTCCTGGCCGTTCGGCAGGCCGACGATCTCGATCTGGATGCCGGTTTCCTTCTCCCACAGGTCCTTGATCGACGGCGCGCCGGCCGGGAACGGCTTGGTCAGCTGGCCGATCGAGCCGTCGGAGAGGCCAAGCACGATCTTCGCCGGCGCCTTGCCGGCCGCCTTCAGGGCCTTGGCCGCCTCGACCGCACGCCCTTCCGGCGTGTCGGGCCCGTACTGATAGCGTTCGGCGCCGTCGAAGCCGGTCGGCCCGCCGATCATGCCGGGCGCCAGCGCATCCGCCGCGAAGGCGCGGCCGGGACGAATGAATTGTGGTGCAATACCGGTCGCAGCGACGAACACCGCGGCCTTTCCTCCGGACGCCAGCAGGCGGCGCCGCGACATGCGGATCAAATGAGACATCGAATTCCTCCCTCGGGGCCTGTTCCTCCATGGCCCACGTGAGGGATATTGACGACAGCGCGTGAAGCCTGTCAACATCATAAATACTCAAAACACGTCATAAGATCGCAAATGAGGGAGAAAATGCAGTCCGCCGAACCCATCACATCGCACCCACTGCTTGGATTTGAGGGGCTTTCGCCGCGATCCGACCGGCTTGGCAGGACCTTCGCCGCCTTATGTAGCGCGCCGGCTTGCGCGCAAGCCAAGGGCGGTTACATCATTTCACATCAGAATCGCGGTCGCTGCCGAGGCGTTTTCCGGAACTGAGTGGAAGCTGCGTGATTTTGATGCTTGCGATGAGGTGCTCGACGTGCGGTCAACCCTGACAGACATAGCCCGGGAAGCCGGCGTTTCTCCGGCTACGGTCGACCGTGTGCTCAACAACCGGCCAGGCGTGCGCGCCCGCACGCGCGAGATCGTCATCGAGATGGCGCAACGCCTTGGCTATATCGCCGAGACGCCGAACGGTGCGCCGCGGCGAACCGCACCGGGACAGACGATCAGGCTCGACTTCGCGCTGCCCGCCGGCACCAACTCCTTCATCAAGCTGCTGCACCGGCACATCGAGGCGCAGGCGCTGACGCGGCCCGATCTCGACGTCCGCGTGACGACCATCGAAGGCTTCAATCCCGACCGGCTCGCCCGCCTGCTTCAGGACCTGCATGGCCAGACGCAAGGCGTCGGCGTGATTGCGCTCGACCATCCGACGGTGCGCGAGGCGATCCGCTCGCTGTCGGCCAGCGACATCAAGGTCGTCACCATCGCCTCCGACATCCTGCATGTGCCGCGGGTCGCCTATATCGGCATCGACAACCGCGCCGCCGGCCGGCTGGCCGGCTATCTGCTCAACCGCTTCATGGCCGCAGGACATCCGGGCAAGGTGGCGCTGTTCGCGGGCTCGCTCGCCTATCGCGGCCATGAGGAGCGCGAGATGGGTTTCCGCCATATCCTCGCCGAGGAATCTCCCAACCTCGAGATCGTCGAGATGCGTGAAATGCTCGACGACCGCGAAAAGGCCTATTCGGAGGCTTCCGCTTTGCTAGAGCGCCACCCCGACCTCGCCGCGATCTACAATGTCGGCGCCGGCAACACCGGCATCGCCCGCGCGCTGAAGGAACGCGGACGTGCCAAAGAGATCATCTTCCTCGGCCATGAGGTGACGGACGGCACCAAGGAACTCCTGCTCGACGGCACGCTCGACGCGGTGATCGACCAGAACCCGCGCGTCGAGGCCAGGGAGGCGCTCAACATCCTGTCCCACTCGGTCAGGGGGTTGCCCTACGAGCTTCACCAGCCGCGGCTGCAGGTGATCTTCCGCGAGAGCATCCCGGAGATTTGAGGTATAGGAACGCGTCTTTACAAGTCCTGTCAGGCCTCCGATCCGAAATGATCGACAAAGGCCCTGAGCAGGCCGAGCCGGCCCAGCGATTTCGGAAAAAACACAAAGAAGCCCGGACGCCGCAGGCTGTGTTGCGGCAAGACTTCCACAAGATCCCCTCGTCGCAGATCCTCGGCAACACCGGCACGCAGCGACCAGCCGATACCCAGGCCTTGCCTTGCCGCCTCTACGACAGTGCGCAGATCATTCAGGACAAGTTTCCCCGAGACATCCACGGAAATCTCACTGCCATCGACTTGGAAACGCCACTCGGCGATCCGCCCCGAGGATATCTGTCGGTGTCGGATGCAGCTGTGGGACAGCAGATCGCGCGGATGCATGGGATGCCCGTGGCGATCCAGATAGTCGGGAGCGGCAACGTAGGCGCCGTTCAGCGGCGATGTCAGGCGACGTGCGATCATATCGTCCTGCAGGTGGTCACCGAGCCGAATTCCAGCATGGAACCCTTGCGAAACAATGTCGGTAAGGCCTTCATCTATCGAGAGATCCAATTCAACCCGCGGATAGGCAGCTTCAAATGCCGCCAAACGGGGAGCGATGATCAACTGCCATGCCCGGTAAGGGAGAGTGACGCGCAGTTGACCTGATCGCGCCTTGCCGGTCTCGCGCGCGGTATCCAGAGCTTCTTCGATTGCTCCTATCAGATGACGCGTGCTCAGGAAGAGTGCCCGCCCGGCGTCGGTCATCATGACGGATCGCGTGCTGCGAGTGAACAGCGCAGTGCCGAGCCGGTCTTCGAAGGCCTTTAGCTGCAGGGAGACCGCCGGTGGATTTACGCCGAGCACGCGCGCTGCCGAACGCAGCGACCCATGCTCGGCGATCGCCAAAAAAGTCTGCAATCCTGACAGCTCTACTCGCGGCATTGATTAATATGACCAATCATACTGATCATATTATGCTGCCTATTCGCACCGATCAACAGTTGCAAGACTGGGAAATCATGACGGGAGACAACAGATGGCTGCCCAACCGACAGAACGATCTCTGCCAGTCACCGGTGTGATCGTCATTCTCATGACCGTGTTTGCGATGGCGCTGACCGACGCCTTCGTAAAATTCTCCAGCGCCAGTCTGACGCTCTGGCAGATTTACGTGCTGCGCTCCTCGATCGCGTTTCCAATCCTGCTCCTGCTCACACGCGGCGCGGTCTGGCCGTCGGCTCCCGGTTGGGTAGCGCTCCGCAGCGGAGCGCTGCTGCTGATGTATCTGGCGATCTACGCAGCGATCCCGATCCTCGACCTTTCCGTTATCGCTGCGTCTCTTTACACGGCGCCCCTGTTCATCGTGCTGCTGTCGTCGCTCGTCCTTGGTGAGCGCATCGCGCTGCTTCATTGGGTGGGCATCGCAATGGGGTTCGCCGGCGTACTTTTGATTGTGCGCCCGACGTCGGACGGTTTCTCGCCACTGCCGCTGATACCGGTCGCCGCCGCACTCCTCTATGCAATCGCGGCGGTTCTCACACGCGCCAAATGTGCTGGGGAAACGCCAATGACCATGGCGTTGTGGCTGAACGCAACGCTGCTTATCGCCGGGTGTATCGCGAGCCTCGTCATCGGGCTCGCCGGCTCTTGGCCAGCCTATCCATTTCTGTTCGGAAACTGGGCCGCCATGGGGTCGCGGGAGTGGCGGATCATCGTCATCCTCGCGGCCCTGATTGTTGCTGTGAGCATAGGTTTGGCTCGTGCCTATCAATCGCCCAAACCCCAGATCATAGCCACATTCGACTACGCCTATTTGATCTTCGCTGCATTCTGGGGCTATGTGTTCTTCAACGAGGTCCCCGGCCGGACGACTGTCGCCGGAATGGTATTGATTGCCCTTGCCGGCGTGTCGGTGCTTTGCATCAAGCCCTCAGCGGACGGCACCGCGACCGCCCGATCGGGAATATCAGGCCCGGTCAACGAGCAACCGTGATCCTAATTCAAGGCGATAAGCACCGTGCTGTCCGGCGACCAGCTGAGCACCACCGGCTCGCCCTCGGCAAGCCGCTCAGCGCCAGTATTCTGGACGATCACTTTCAGTGTCTGGCCGTCGCGCTCGACGAAGTAGGTGCTGTTGTTGCCGGCAAAGATGCGTTTCGAGACTTGTCCCTTGAGCGTGTTCGCGTTGCCTTCATCAGCCTTCCCCGCACCGCTCGAAATCCGGATGCGTTCGGGCCGGACCGCGCAACTCGCCTTGGCCCCGGCCGGCACCGATGCGCCTGTCGATGCCTCGATCGTCGTGCCGTCCGGCAGCTTGATCCCGGAGCCGGTCGCATCGCCGCGAAAGATATTGGCGTCGCCGAGGAAGGTCGCGGCGAACTCGCTTTGCGGCCTGTCGTAGATCTCCTCCGGCGGCCCTTCCTGCACCATCCTGCCATCGCGCAGGATGCCGATGCGGTCGCTCATCGTCAGCGCTTCTTCCTGGTCGTGCGTGACGAAGATGGTGGTGATGCCGATCTCGCGCTGGATGCGCTTCAGCTCGATCTGCATGTCGACGCGCAGCGCCTTGTCGAGCGCGCCGAGCGGCTCGTCGAGCAGGAGCACGCGCGGCTTGGTGACGATGGCTCGCGCCAGCGCCACGCGCTGGCGCTGGCCGCCGGAGAGCTGGTGCGGCTTGCGCGCGCCGAGCTTGCCGAGTTGCACGAGATCGAGCGCGCGCTGAACCTCCGAAGCGATCGTCGCCTTCGGCTCGCCGCGCACCGAGAGGCCGAAGGCGACATTGTCGGCGACGCTCATATTCGGGAACAGCGCATAGTTCTGGAACACCATGCCGATGCGGCGCTTTTCGACCGGCACGCGCTCGACGCTTTCGCCGCCGATGGCAATGCGGCCGGCGTCCGGAAAGTCGAAGCCTGCGATCTGGCGCAGCAGCGTTGTCTTGCCGCTCCCCGATGGCCCGAGCAGCGCGTAGAAGCCGCCATCGGCGAAATCGATCGACACATCGTCCAGCGCCTTGTGCGCGCCGAAACTGCGGGAGACGTTCGCGACCTGGACGCCAGCCATCATTTTTCTCCGCCGAATTTGAAGAAGCGCGCCGTGAGCAGCATCAGCGCCATCGACACCACGATGATGATCGTCGAGACCGCGTTGATCTCAGGCGTGAAGCCCTTGCGGATCGCGGCGTAGATTTCGACCGGCAGCGTGGTCTGGCCGGGCGTCGACAGGAAATACGAAACGACGAACTGGTCGAACGACACGGCAAAGGCGAACAGCCCGCCGGCGATCACGCCGGGCATGATCCAGGGCAAGGTCACGCGCATGGTCACCTGCCACTGGTTGGCGCCGAGCGAGCGCGCCGCCTCTTCCAGCTCAGGCGCGAAGGTCTGCAGCCGCGCGGAGACGACGACGATCACATAAGGCAGCGCCAGCGCGACATGGCCGAGCAGGATTGCGACAAGCCCGCGACCGATGCCGACGCCGAAGAAGAAAATCAGCATCGCCGTGCCGGTGATCAGCCACGGAATGGCGATCGGCGGGAAGAGCAGCGCCTGCAGGAGCTTCTTGCCGCGGAACTCGTGGCGGTAGAGCGCGAGCGAGGCCATCGCGCCCAGCACCGTCGAGATGATTGTGGTGATGACGGCGATCTCGATGCTGTTCCAGATCGCCGCGATCAGTTGGTCGTTCTGCCAGAGCGAGGCGTACCAGTCCGTCGTCCACTCGAACGGCAGCTGGTAGAAGGGCGAGGCGTTGAAGGACATCGCCGCCATGATGACGATCGGCAGATAGAGGAAGCCGAGCAGAAGCACGATGTAGAAGCGCCCGAGCCATTCGAGGATGCGTGTCGTCGCCATCAGCCGGCCCTCCGCAGGACCGGCGCCGCCAGCGCCAGGATGATAAGCACGACCGCGAGCAGGATGAAGGAAAGCGCGGCGCCCAGCGGCCAGTTGAACACGGCGACGAACTGGTCCTCGATGACGGTGCCGTAGAAGGTGCCGGTGCGGCCGCCGAGGATGCGCGGCTCCATGAAGGAGCCGACGACCGGCACGAAGATCAGCGCGGCACCCGCGATCAGGCCCGGCATCGACAGCGGGATGATGACCCGCCACAGCACCTGCCGCCGCGAGGCGCCGAGCGAGCGTCCCGCCTCGATCAGCGAGTCGTCGATGGCCTGCAGGGTGAGGTAGCAGGTCAGCACCATGTAGGGCACATAAGAGTGCACCAGGCCGATGATGACGGCCGGATAGGAATACATGAGATCGATGTTGATCTTGAACGGCAGCACCGCGTTGAGCGCTGTGTCGAGGATGCCGCCTTCGCGCAGCACCATGGCCCAGGAGAATATCCGCACCAGCCCGTTCGACCAGAACGGCAGGATGACGAGCAGGAAGATCGCCTCGCGGCTGTGCCCTTTGAGCACCTTGGCCAGCACATAGGCCGCCGGATAGCCGATGACGACGCACCACAGCGTCACTTCGAGGCCGAGACGCAGCGATGAAAGCAGCAGCGTCGAATAGAGGCTTTGCGAAAAGAAGGCCGCGTAATTGCCGAGGGTGAAGCCCCACTCCTTGCCTGCCAGCGGCAGGTCGGTCATGAAGGAGAAGAACACCATGGCCGACAGCGGCAGGAAGATCGCCACCGTCAGCCACAGATAGGCGGGAAGGAGAAGCGGCAGGGCCGGCTTCAGTCCGCGCCGCGAACCGATCGCAAGCTGGTCAGCCATTTTGCCTCTCCTCCCCGAAAGACGTGATTACTTCACGTTGACCTTCAGCTCCTGCCACAGCGCCAGATACTTCTCGCGCTGCTCGTCGGTGATCGGCGCCTGGAACTGGATGCGCTTGGCGACATCCGGGCTGCCCATGACCTTGCGGTTGAAGGCGTCCTCGGGGAGCGCCTCGACCGCCTTGGTGTTGGCCGAAACCGGCGCGCCGACCTTGGTGACCCATTCGACATAGAATTTCGGGTCGATCATGTAGTTGATGAAGGCTTCAGCGCCGGCGACATTCTTGGAGCCGACGGGGATCGAGAAAGCGTCGAGCCAGGCGACAGAACCTTCCTGCGGGATGACCAGCGAGACCGGCAGCTTGAAATGCGTCTTGGCGCGATCGGCCGAACCGCTCCAATAGGTGCCGATGTCAATCTGGTTGGAAGCGACCATCTGGTTCCAGTCGTTTTCCGAGCTCCAGAAGGTCTTGATCTGCGGCATCAGCGAAGTCAGCTTCGCCTTGACCGCTTCCATATCCTTGATGTCGTTGATGTTCTGCCCCGACGCCAGCGCGCCGAACTGCACCGCCTCGACGGCGTCGTCGCGGATGATGACGCGGCCCTTATGCGCCGGGTCCCACATCTCGGCGATGCTCGTCGGCGGCTTGTCGAAGGATTTTTCGTTGATGGCGAGAGCGGTCAGGCCCCACACCCACGGCACGCCATAGACCTTGCCGTCATGGTTGAGCATCGGCGAGCCCGCCTTGTCCTTGGCGATGTCGGCATAGTTGGAAAGCTTCGAGACATCGATCGGCTGGATCAGCTTGCCGGCCATCGCCTGGTCGTTGAAGGCGGCATTGATCATGACGACGTCGTAGAGGCCGGGATTGGTGCGGATCTTGGTCAGCATCTCCTGTTCGGAGTTGAAGAAGTCGTTGACCACCTTGAAGCCGGTCGCCTTCTCGAAATTGGCGACCGCCCACGGCTCGTCGGCGCCATAGCCCTTCCAGTTGAGCACATGCACTTCCTCGGCCGCTTGTGCTGCCAAAGGGAATACACAAACCGTGAATGCGGAGACGAAGACGGCGGTGGCCGTCAGAAAAGCGGTCAGTCTGGGCATGCGCATGGTATTTTCCTCTCATTGTTTGCCCGATTGACGGGCTTGTTAAGTCGCTTCCGCCCGGCCAAGCGCGGCCGTCGCTGCGCCGCGCTGGGTCAGGAACTCCTGGATCTCTTCATCGGTCGGCGCCGAAGACCCGCCATGGCGGGTGACCGAAAGCGCGGCGGCCGCATTGGCGTAGCGCGCCGCCTCGCAGGCGCGCATGCCGCGCGACAATGCGCTGACGAAGGCGCCGATATGCGTGTCGCCGGCGCCATTGGTATCGACCGCCTCCACCTTGAAGCCGGGCACCGCCCGGCTACCGCCGTCGGCCATGCGCACCAGGCAGCCACGCGCGCCGGCGCGGATGACGACGCCTTCGGCTCTGGGGCAATGCTCGGCGAGCAACCGGATGGCGACGGTTTGGGCATCGCCGGCGCCAGCTATTGCGGCGGCCTCATGGGTGTTGCAGCTCAGCCAGGTCGTGCGCGCCATCACCCTGTCCAGGATCGGCCGCGGAATGTCGGCGATCACCGGCGTCGGATCGAAGACGAAAGGAATGTCGGCCGGCAGCGCCTCGATCCAGTCGGTGAGCGCGTCGCGGCTGCCGGGATAGCTCAGCGTATAGCCGGAGGTGAAAACCCAATCGCCCGGAACGACGTGGACGGGCGCCATCATGTCGAGCGCGAGCCGGCTCTCAGCACCAGGCCACGAGACGAAGGTTCGCTCCGCGTCGCTGCTGATCATGGCAACACAATTGCCGCTATCCATGAGGGGCGACGGCGGCGTCAGCGCCTCGATGCCTTCGGCGGCGAAGGCGGCGCGCAGGAAGTCTCCGTCCGGCCCGGTGCCGAGCTGGCCGCCG
Organism: Mesorhizobium sp. B2-4-6; assembly: GCF_006442775.1. Lineage (NCBI taxonomy): Bacteria > Pseudomonadati > Pseudomonadota > Alphaproteobacteria > Hyphomicrobiales > Phyllobacteriaceae > Mesorhizobium > Mesorhizobium sp. B2-4-6. The sequence goes on along the minus strand of NZ_VFVI01000001.1, from coordinate 821,319 downwards.
AACACCACCTTCATGCCGGAGCGGCTCGCCGCGACCATCATGTTGAAGCCGCCGCCGGCGACGCGGGCGTAGCTCGTCGCGGTCTTTTCCGTGCCGGCCGCCGGCAAGGCGTCGATGCGGTAGACATAGTCGACCACTGCGCTGCCGACATGGACGAGCCGCCCACTCATGCCGCGTCCTCCGTGCCTGGACCGGTCTTGGCCGTCCGGGCCGCGACCAGATCCTTGGCCAGCGCGCGGACATCCGCGATGTCGATGCCATGCAATTCGCAGATGCGATCCTGCGGCAGCCTCGACAGGCCGGCGCAGGCGCCGGCCATGCCGGCCGCAATCGCCCCGATCGTGTCGGTGTCGCCGCCGAGATTGGCCGCGATCACAGCAGCCCGCCACGCATCGCCTTGCGCGACCTCCAGCACCGCGAATGCCGCCGGCACCGATTCCTGGCTGGCGACGCCCGTGCCGACCAGGTCGACGATCAGCTTGATTGCTTCCTTCTCCGCCTTGCCGCGGACAAGCGACTGCGCCCAGACAATGCGCGCGGCGATGTCGCCGCCGGTGACCCAATGGCCGAGCGCAGCACCCAGTCTTGCAGCCGCGGCGGCATGGCCGGAAGCGGCGCGCCAGTCGCCACCCGAGACACCAAGACTGACAGCGGCTGCGACCGCCGCGGCCGAGGCGATGGCGATCGAGGTGTTGTGCGTGGCCCGGCATGTCTGCGCCACCTTTGCGACGAGCGCGTCGAGCGGCTCCGGCGGCATCATGATGCCGACCGGCGCGATGCGCATTGCCGCGCCATTGGTGTCGCCGCTGCGTCCGGCCTCTTCGGCCGGTACGCCGCTGTTGATGGCGTCGATGGCGCGCTTGGTCGATGGTCCAAGCAGGTCGTAGCTGCCGCGCGCCTTGACGTCGCGCTCCCAGTCGAGCAGCGCGCTGACCCAGCGCGCATGGTCGAAACGCTCGCCGGACTCGACCAGGATGCGGCCAAGCAGCAGCGCTTGCTCGGTGTCGTCGGTGATCGCGCCGGCCGGCAGTCCTTTCGACACGGGATGATCGGCGGCAGGCGCGACGAAATTCTCGACATGGCCATAGAGCTCGGCGACGCGGGCCGGCGACAGAAGCTGCGTCGGCATGCCCAGCGCATCGCCCAGCGCGCCGCCGATCAGCGCGCCCATTGCCCGATCCATCGAGGCAGCGGCCGCCATGCTCAGAACTCCAGATGCAGCGCGAAATGCGCGGGGTTGAGCAGGCTGGTGACGAATTCGATAGCGCGCCCGTCGGCGGCGCGCGTCAGGCGGCGTGTGCGCAGGAACGGCGTCCCGGGCGCGCAGGCGAGGATCGCGGCGTCGGCCGCGCTCAGCATTTCGATATCGACCCACTCCTCCCCGTGATCGGGCACCAGCCCTGCCCCGCGCAGCGTCTGGTGCAGCGTGCCTTCGCGCAAGCCGCGCAACGGTATGTCCTCCAGTTCCGGCGACAGCGGCAGGCGGCTGCGCTCGATCGAGATTGCGTGGCCGTCATCGGCATTGGTGCGGGCGCGGTCGACCGCAATGAAGGACGAGTTCTTGACGCCGAGCCTGGCCGCCAGTTCCGCGTCCTCGATGATCTCGAGCCGCAAGGTGCGGGTCTCGGCATTGGCGCCCGCGTTGGCGAGCGCGCGCGACCAGCCGATCGCGTCGTCGACCGGCATGCCGTCGAAAGTAACGAAGGAGCCGATGCCGACCTTGGTGGTGATCAGCCCGCGGTTGGACAGCTCCTCCAGCCCTTTGCGCACGGTGTTGCGGCTGACGGAAAAGCGTTGGACGAGCTCGTTCTCGCTCTGCAGTCGGTCGCCGAAGCCGAGCAGGCCGGAGCGTATCTCATGTTCCAGAACCGTTGCGATCTGCTCGGGCTTGCCCGTGCCGGGAGTGATTTGCATCGCGCGACGAGCCATATCGATACCTGTTCAATGAACCTGTATAATCCTGTTCATTAACGTATCTGAAATGAACCGTCAACGGCCTTCGGCCCAACGGTCGGCTGGTCATCAAACGAAGAAGAATTCCTCGACGCGCTGCTTGGCCTTCCGCAGGACCGGCAGGATGTCGCGCTCCATCGCCTCGACCGAGAAACGCGCCGACTGGGTCGAGACGTTGATGGCGGCGACTGTGCGCCCGGCGCGATCGACGATCGGCACCGCGATCGAGCGCAGGCCGAGTTCCAGCTCTTCGTCGACGACGGCGAAGCCCTCCGCCCTCGCCTTGTCGATGGCCTTGCCGAGCGCGGCGCGGCCGGTGATCGTCTTCGGCGTCCGCCGCTCGATGGACGCTTCAGCAAGAAAAGTCTTCAACTCATCCGCCGGCAGGCCGGAAAGCAGTACCCGCCCCATCGACGTGCAATAGGCCGGCAGCCGCGTGCCGACATCGAGGGCCACGCTCAGGATACGCCGTCCAGGGATGCGCGCCACATAGACGACGTCCTCGCCCGACAGCACGGCCGCATTGCAGGCTTCGTCGAATTTGCCGGCCACCTCGCGCATGACAGGCGCCGCGAAGGTCCAGAGCGAAGCACCGCCGAGCCAGGTCCGCGCGACGGTCAACAGGCGCGGCGACAGCGAAAACAACCGGCCGGATTGCGTCGCATAACCCGTCGCGACCAATGTCAGCAGAAAGCGCCTGGCACCCGCTCGCGTGAGACCCGCCTCCTCTGCCATCTCGGTCAGCGTCATGCCGGTCGGATGGCGCGCGAGGATTTCCATCACCGCCAGGCCACGCTCCAGCGAACCGACATGGTCGCGTGAAATTGCCTCCTCTTCCACGAGCGCCTCCAGGCCGGCGTTGACTCAATGCAAAGGTTGGAGCTAAAAGTATCTCATACAAAACACATGTTCGCAATACGAACTTTTTGCATCACGGAGCCCGGAGATGGCCAAGTTCCTGCCGCTGAAAGAGGCGGTCGCGGAAAATCTGCATGACGGCGACACCGTCGCTTTCGAGGGCTTCACGCATCTGATCCCAACCGCCGCCGCGCATGAGGCGATCCGCCAGGGTTTTCGCGAGCTGACACTGATCCGCATGACGCCCGACCTGATCTACGACCAGATGATCGGCATGGGCATGGCGAAGAAGGTCGTCTTCTCCTATGTCGGCAATCCGGGCGTCGGCCTGCTCAGGCGTGCCCGCGACGCCATCGAGAACGGCTTTCCCCGCGCCATCGAGGTCGAGGAACACAGCCATGCCGGAATGGCCAATGCCTATGAGGCGGGCGCCGCCGGCCTGCCCTGCGCGGTGTTTCGCGGCTATCGCGGCGCCGGTCTCGCCGCGGTCAATCCGAACATCAAATCAGTGACCTGCCCCTTCACCGGCGAGGTGCTTGCCGCCGTTCCGGCGATCCGGCCCGACGTCACCTTCATCCATGCGCAGAAGGCGGACCGGAAAGGCAACGTGCTGGTCGAGGGCATTATCGGCATCCAGAAGGAGGCCGTCCTTGCCGCAAAGCGCGCCGTGGTGACGGTCGAGGAAGTGGTCGACAATTTCAATGACCTCCACCCCAATCTTACCGTGCTGCCGAACTGGACGATCGCGGCGATCTCGGTCGTGCCGGGCGGCTCGCACCCCTCCTACGCGCATGGCTACTACGAGCGCGACAACGCCGCCTATCTGGAATGGGACGAGATCGCCGCCGACCGCGACCGCTTCCAGGCCTGGATCCAGAAGAACGTCATCGAGAGCAGCGCGGACGACTTTGCCGGTCGCGTCGAGCATCTGAGGAAAGCCGCATGAGCGACGCGAAGGATATGGGCTTCACCCCAAACGAGATGATGACGATCGCCGCCAGCCGCGCCCTGAAAAGCGACGACGTCTGCTTCGTCGGCATCGGCGCGCCGTCGGCCGCCTGCAATGTCGCGCGGCTGACGCATGCGCCCGACATCACGCTGATCTATGAGAGCGGCACCATCGGCACCGCGCCCGACGTGCTGCCGCTGTCGATCGGCGACGGTGAGTTGTGCGAGACGGCGGTCACCACCGTCGCGGTGCCGGAGATGTTCCGCTACTGGCTGCAGGGCGGCCGCATCTCGATCGGCTTCCTGGGCGCCGCCCAGCTCGACAAATTCGGCAACATCAACACCACCGTCATCGGCGACTATGCGCATCCCAAGACCCGCCTGCCCGGCGGCGGCGGCGCGCCGGAGATCGCCACCTCGTCGAGGCAGGTCTACATCACCATGGCGCAGTCGAAGCGCGGCATGGTCGAGAAGATCGACTTCTTCACCTCCTTCGGCCATGGCGACGGTGGCGACCACCGCAAGCGCCTCGGCATCGACACGGCCGGCCCGACTTTGCTGATCACCGACCTCGCCATCTGGAAGCCGGACCCGGTGACCAAGGAATTCACCGTCGTCTCGCTGCATCCGGGCGTCAGCCGCGAGCGGGTGCAGGAAACCTGTGGCTGGACGGTCAAGTTCGCGCAGGCCCTTGACGAGACGCCGGCGCCGACGGAACTCGAGCTGAAGACATTGCGCGACCTGCAGGCCCGCACCAAGGCGGCGCATCAAGGGGCCGCCAAAGGGAAAGCTGCCTAGATGACCGAAGCCTTCATCTGCGATTACATCCGCACGCCCATCGGCCGCTTCGGCGGCGCGCTGTCCTCCGTCCGCGCCGACGATCTCGGCGCGATTCCGTTGAAGGCGCTGGTGGGGCGCAATGCCGGCGTCGACTGGGCGGCCGTCGATGACATCGTCTATGGCTGCGCCAACCAGGCCGGCGAGGACAATCGTAATGTAGCGCGCATGGCGCTTCTGCTTGCCGGCCTGCCGCAGGACATTCCAGGTTCGACCGTCAACCGTTTGTGCGGCTCGGGCATGGATGCCGTCACCATCGCCGCGCGCGCCATCAAATCAGGCGAGGCCGAGCTGATGATTGCCGGCGGCGTCGAATCGATGAGCCGCGCGCCCTTCGTCATGCCGAAGGCCGACACGGCCTTCTCACGCAATGCCGAGATTTACGACACCACCATCGGCTGGCGCTTCGTCAACCCGCTGATGAAGAAGCTGTATGGCGTCGACTCCATGCCGGAGACCGGCGAGAACGTCGCCGAGGATTTTTCCGTCAGCAGAGCCGACCAGGACGCCTTCGCGGTACGCAGCCAGGACAAGGCGGTCGCCGCGCAAGCCAACGGCCGGTTGGCGAAGGAGATCGCGCCGGTGACCATCCCGCAGAGGAAAGGCGACGCGATCATCGTCGTGAAGGACGAACACCCCCGCGCGGGCACCACCATCGAGACGCTGGCCAAACTGCCGACGCCGTTCCGCCAGGGCGGCAGCGTCACCGCCGGCAACGCTTCCGGCGTCAATGACGGCGCTGCCGCCCTCATCATCGCGTCCGAGGCAGCCGCGAAGAAGCATGGCCTGACGCCGATCGCCCGCATCCTCGGCGGTGCCGTCGCCGGTGTGGCGCCGCGCATCATGGGTATCGGACCGGCGCCGGCGACGAAGAAGCTTTGCGCCCGCCTCGGCCTGACACCCGAACAGTTCGACGTCATCGAATTGAACGAAGCCTTCGCCTCCCAGGGCATCGCCGTGCTCCGCCAACTCGGAATTTCCGAGAAGGCGGAGCATGTGAACCCCAATGGCGGCGCGATCGCGCTTGGCCACCCGCTCGGCATGTCCGGCGCGCGCATCACGGGTACCGCGGCGCTCGAACTGCGCGAGCGCGGCGGCAAGCTGGCTTTGGCCACCATGTGCATCGGTGTCGGCCAAGGCATCGCCATCGCACTGGAGGGAATCTGACCGTCCAGGCAGATCAATAGGGCAAGCCGACGTAGTTTTCGGCCAATGCCGTGGATGCAGCCTTGGAATTTACGAGATAGTCGAGCTCGGCTTCCTGGATGCGTTGGCCGAACTCGCCTGTCTCCGGAAAACGGTGCAGGATCGTCGTCATCCACCAGGAGAAGCGCACCGCTTTCCAAACTCGCGCCAGCGCTTTTGACGAATAGGCGTCCAGCCCGGCCTCTGACTTCCCGTTGTAGAATTCGCGAAGTCCCGCAAACAGATAGCGCACGTCGCTGGCAGCGAGGTTGAGGCCCTTGGCGCCGGTCGGCGGCACGATATGGGCGGCGTCTCCGACCAGGAACAGCCTGCCGAAGCGCATCGGCTCGGCGACGAAGGAGCGCAGCGGCGCGATCGACTTCTCGAAGGACGGCCCAGTGGTGACGGCGGCCGCTATCCGTGGCGGCAGGCGCCCGCGCAACTCGTCCCAGAACCGGTCGTCGGACCAGGCCTCGACGCGCTCGTCGGCGGGAACCTGCACATAGTAGCGGCTGCGCTGCGGCGACCGCATCGAGCAGAGCGCAAAACCGCGCTCGTGATTGGCATAGACCAGTTCGTGGTCGGCCGGAGGCACCTCCGCCAGAACGCCCAGCCAGCCGAATGGGTATTGCCGCTCGAACGTTTTCAGCGCGCCTTCCGGCACCGATTTGCGGCTGACGCCGTGGTAGCCGTCGCAGCCGGCGATGAAGTCGCAGTCGATGCGATGCGTGAGGCCGTCCTTGTCGTAAGTGACGAAGGGCGACGCGCCGCCGAAATCATGCAGCGCGACATTCGATGTTTCGAAGACGGTCGGGAGTCCCGCCGCTTCGCGCTTCTGCATCAGATCGAGCGTCACCTCGGTCTGGCCATAGACGGTGACATGCTTGCCGCGGGTAAGCGTTGTCATGTCGATGCGATGCGCGCGGCCATCGAAGGCGAGCGATATGCCGGCATGCGGCAGGCCCTGGGCATGCAGCCTGTCCGCCGCGCCCGCTTGGCCGAGCAGGTCGACCGTGCCCTGTTCGAGCACGCCCGCGCGCACACGTCCAAGCACATGCTCGCGGCTCGATCGTTCAAGCATGATCGTCTCGACGCCAATGGTGGCGAGCAACTGACCGAGCAGCAGGCCGGACGGTCCGGACCCAATGATGGCGACCCGTGTGCGCATCAATGACCGAGGCTCTCGATCTGTCCGGCCAACTCGGCCGCAAGCCTGAGCGCGGCCGCGGTCGCCACGACCATCTGCGGCAGGATGAGCCATTCCAGCGTCCAGGCCGCGCCCGAGCGCTCCTGCTCATGCACCAGTGCCTGATGCATCCCGGAGAGCTGCGTGGCGTTGAAGCGGGCCAGCGCCACCAACGCTTCCGCCTTCACCGGATTCTGCTTGTGCGGCATCGCCGAGGAACCGCCGCCGCCGGACAGCTTGATCTCGGAGCCCGTCTGCGCCATCAGCGCAACGTCCTGTCCGAACTTGCCGAGACCGCCGGTCGCCAGCGACAGCCAGCCGGCGAATTCGGCTAGCGTATCGCGCTGGCTATGCCATTGCGGCGCATCGGCAAGACCGAGCTTGGCCGCAAGCGCGGCGCGCACCGCGCCGGCCTTGTCGCCGAGCTTTTCCAACGTGCCTGCGGCGCCGCCGAACTGAACCACTAGCAACCGACCCGAGAGCTCTTTCAAGCGTTCCTGGTGACGCTCAAGCGGCACCCGCCACGAAACGACCCGATCGCGCGCGGTTATTTGTATTGCCGGCTGCATGCGCGTCGTCGCCATGAGCTCGCGGCTCCCGAACTCCAGTTCAAGCCCGGTGAGGCGCACGATGTTCTCGCCGAGCAGCAGGCCGATATGGTCGACCGCGCCGCGCAGCCTGAGCACCAGCGAGCTATCGATGACATCCTGGCTGGTCGCGCCGAAATGGACGTACGTATCGTGCGGCACTCCGACAGCAGCCTTGATCTGGCGCACCAGTTCCGGCACCACCACACCGTCCTTGGCGACGCCCGCCTTCAGCTTCGACGTATCCGGCCGGAACGATCCCAGTGCTTTGACGATCGCCGCCGCGGCATCACGTGGAATGACGCCGCGTTCGGATTCCGCCTCGGCCAGTGCTCGCTCGAAAGCGAGCATCGCAGCGATGTCGGCTTCGACGGAAAAATACCTGGCCGCCTCTTCGTCGCCGAGCAGGCCGGAAAGCAGCGGGTGATCGAAGGGCGAAACGGTCATGGCGGCCACGGTCAGCTGTCGAAGAAGACCGTCTCCTTTTCGCCCTGCAAATGGATATCGAAGACATAGGTATTGCCCTGACGCTCGGCGATCAGCGTCGGCACGCGCAGGCGATGCTCGATGCGCGCAAGGATAGGGTCCTCGGCATTGGCCTTCTCCTCGTCGGAGAAATAGAGCTTGGTGTTGAGCCCGACATTGATGCCGCGTGCCACGATCCACAGCGTGATATGCGGCGCCATCAGCCGCCCGTCGCGGAACGGCACCCGGCCCGGCTTGATCGTCCGGAACAGGCAGACGCCCGTTTCCATGTCGGTCGGCTGCCGGCCCCAGCCCTGGAAGTTTGGATCGGCACCGCCGCGCATCTCGGCCGGTGAATTGTAGAGCCCCTCGGCATCCGCCTGCCAGATCTCGACCAGCGCGTCCTTCAGCGGCGTGCCGGTGCCGTCAAGCACGCGGATGCGCAACTCGATGCGCTCGCCCTTGGTCTCACCGTTGACCATCGCCGAACCGAGGTCGCTCGCGTAGACGCCGCCTATACCGCAGAAATTCGGCGTCAGCCCGATATGCACATAAGGGCCGGCGGTCTGCGAAGGGCTCTCCTTCAGCCGATCGGGCGACTGCGTCATCAATTGCCCTCCGGCCTGTTCTCGAACAGCGTCGAGCGCCGCCCGCGCAGCACGATGTCGAACTTGTAGGCAAGCGCGTCCATCGGGATGGTCGACTGCATATCGAGCGCCGCGATCAGCGCCTCGACCGCGACCTTGTTGGAAATGCCGCCGACGATCGGACAACGCCAGATCAGCGGATCGCCCTCGAAATACATCTGCGTGATCAGACGCTGCGCGAAGCCGTGGCCGAACACGGAAAAATGGATGTGCGCCGGCCGCCAGTCGTTCGGCCCGTTCGGCCATGGATACGGTCCGGGCCTGACAGTGCGAAACGCGTAGCCGCCGTCCTCGCCGGTGATGGTGCGGCCGCAGCCGCCGAAATTCGGATCGAGCGGCGCAAGATAGCCGTCCTTCTTGTGACGGTAGCGGCCGCCTGCATTGGCTTGCCAGAATTCCAGCAGCACGCCCGGTACGCCCTTGCCGCGTTCGTCCAGCACGCGTCCTTGGACGATGATGCGCTCGCCGATGGCGCTCTCGCCGGGTCTGGCGAAATTGTGGATCAGGTCGTTGTCGAGCTCGCCGAGCATCGCGTGCCCGAACACCGGGCCGGTCAATTCCGACAGCGTGGCGTCGAACGACAGCAGCGCTTTCTGCGGCGAACGCAGCACCGAGCTTTTGTAGTTCGGCGTCAACGCCGGCGGATGCCATTGGCGGTCGCGCTGGAAGAAGGCGCCGGCTTCCGGCGGCTGGTTGGAGCCGGTCTCAGCCATGATCGGCTCCGTCTATCTGCGCGAACACCTGCTTGGCGATCTTGAAGGCGCGGTTGGCGGCCGGCACACCGGCATAGATCGCGACGTGCAGGAAGGCCTCGCAAATGTCGTCGCGCGAGGCGCCTGTATTGGCGGTCGCGCGCACATGCATGGCCACTTCCTCGTCATGGCCGAGCGCTGCAAGCAGCGCCAGCGTCACGATCGAGCGCTCGCGCTTCGACCAGCCGGGTCGCGCCCATACCGTTCCCCAGGCGGCTTCGGTGATCAACTGCTGGAACGGCCGGTCGAAATCGGTCGCTGCATCCTCGGCGCGGTCGACATGCGGACTGCCGAGCACGGAGCGGCGGACCTCGAGCCCGGTCCGATAGCGGTTCTTCGTGACATCATCCATGAGCAGACTTTCCCTCAGGCAATGAGGCGACGAAATCGCGGATCAAAGTGACGAGCGCTTCGGGCTGCTCGATGCACGGGATATGTGCGGCATCGCGGATCACTTCGAAGCGGGCGCCGGGGATCCTTCCGGCCAGCGAGCGGACAAGATCCGGCGGCGTCGAACCGTCCTGGTCGCCGACGATGCAAAGCGTCGGCACCGCGATGCGCCGCGCGCTGTCGGTGAAATCGGCGTCGCGCACCGCCATGCAGGTGCCGATGTAGCCAGGCAGAGCCTGTCTGGTCAGCATGTTGCAGCAGCCGGCCAGGTCCGCCGCACGCTTGGCATGGAATTGCGGCGTGAACCACACTTTCATGATGCCTTCGGCGATCGCCTCGATGCCGTCGCGCTCGACAGTCGCGATGCGCGTGTTCCAGCTTTCGGCGGTGCCGATCTTGTGCGCCGTGTCGCTGAGGATGAGAGCCTCTACACATTTGGGGTGGCGGGTGTAGAGCCGCTGCGCAATCATGCCGCCGACGGACAGGCCGAAGAGCACGACCTTGTCGAAACCGAAATGGTCGATGAGGGCGGCGAGATCGTCGACATGGTCGTCGATCGAGCGTACGCCGCCGCCGGTATCCGACAGTCCATGGCCGCGCTTGTCGTAGACGAGCATCGGCATTTCGCTCCTCAGTTTCGCGACGACGTCGTCCCAGATCCGAAAATCGGTGCCCAGCGAATTGATGAAGACGATCGGGCGCGACGTGCCGGTGGCCTCTATATGGCGGTGATGCAGCGTGACGCCGCCTATGCTGACGAATGGCACGATTTCGATCCTCCGAAGCCACATTGCACGAGCGGTTTGGTTCGGTAAAATGATATTTTGCGGCGTTTCATTAACTCTGAGGTTATCGAACCATGGTCGAAAGCCGGATCCGCTTCCGCCATCTTCAGGCGTTTCTCGAAGTCGCGCGGCAAGGCAGCGTCGCGCGCGCGGCCGACTTCCTGCATGTCAGCGCGCCGGCCGTGACCAAGACCTTGCGTGAACTCGAAGAAGCGCTCGGCGTCGCCGTGGTGGAGCGCGACGGGCGCGGTATTCGCATCACGCGTCTGGGCGAAATCTTCCTTGGACATGCCGGCTCGGCGATTTCGGCGCTGAAACGCGGCGTCGATTCCGTGCGCCAGGACGGCGCCCTCAATCGCGACCCGATCCGCATCGGCGCGCTGCCGACCGTGTCGGCCCGGGTGATGCCGCTCGCCATGAACCTGTTCCTCGGGGAAAACACCGGCGCCGCGCTCAAGATCGTCACCGGCGAGAATGCGGTGCTGCTCGAACAGCTGCGCGTCGGCGCGCTCGATCTAGTCGTCGGCCGGCTCGCGGCGCCGGAGCACATGACCGGCTTCTTCTTCGAGCATCTCTATTCGGAGCAGGTGCTGTTCGTGGTGCGCGCCGGACATCCCCTGGCCGAGCCGGACGCCGACATCTTCGCGCGGCTCGACGAGTTTCCCGTCCTGATGCCGACGCGGGAATCCGTCATCCGGCCTTTCGTCGACCGGCTTTTCATAACCAACGGCATGACCGCGCCGGCCACGGAAATCGAAACCGTTTCCGATTCCTTCGGCCGCTCCTTCATGCGCCAGAGCAACGCGGTATGGATCATCTCGGCGGGCGTGGTCGCCAACGAGATCGCCAGCGGCGCCTTCGTCGCCTTGCCGGTGGATACGGCGGAGACCAAGGGGCCGGTGGGCCTGACCATGCGCACCGACACCGCCCCCTCGCCCGCCTTCACCATCCTGTTGCAGACGATCCGGGAGGCAGCACGCCACCACGCCTGACGATCGGCCTGTCGGTTCGAATTCCACTAACCCAGTGGTTAATGAAACACCGTAAAATATCATTTTACCGAACCAAACCGCTAGTGCAATGTGGCCTTCGGAGGATCGAAAGCCGTGCCGTCCGGCCGCAAACGGAAGATCCGTTTGCCGTCGTGTCGAACGGCGACTGAGGGAGGAGCACATGTCTCGCATCATCGGCAGCAAGCCCGCCATATCGGGCATTTCACGGCGCCAGTTCATCGCCACTTCGGTGGCGGGCGGCGCCGCACTGGCATTCGGCCGTGGCGGCGCCTTCGCGCAAACCGCCGACGCGCTCAAGGTCGGCTTCGTCAGCCCTCGCACTGGCCCGCTCGCCGGCTTCGGCGAAACCGACGGCTACGTGCTGGATCTTGCCCGCAAGGCCCTGGCCAACGGCATCGAGCTTGGCGGCAAGAAATACAGCGTCGAGATTGTCGACCAGGACACCCAATCGGACCCGTCCCGCGCCGGCCAGCTCGCCAAGGACCTGATCAACAACCAGGCGATCGACCTGATGCTCGCCGTCTCGACGCCGGAGGTCATCAATCCTGTGGCGGACGCGTGCGAGGCGGCCGGCGTGCCTTGCCTGTCGACGGTCATGCCGTGGGAGGCCTGGTATTTCGGCCGCGGCGCCAAGCGGGGCCAGCCCTCGCCGTTCAAATGGACCTATCATTTCGGCTTTGGCGTCGAGGAATTCTTCAAGGCCTATATCTCGCAGTGGAACCTGATCGAGACCAACAAGAAGGTCGGCGTCATGTATCCCAACGACGCCGACGGCAACGCCATCCGCGCCCATCTGGCGCCGTTGCTGGCCAAGCAGGGTTTCACCATCGTCGATCCCGGCGCTTACGAGACCGGCACCACCGACTATTCCTCGCAGATCGCGCTGTTCAAGCAGGAAGGCGTCGAGATCTTCAACTCCTTCCCGATCCCGCCCGACTTCGCCGCCTTCTGGCGCCAGGCCGCGCAGCAAGGCCTGACCCGGCAGATCAAGATCGCCCAGGTCGCCAAGACCGGCCTGTTCCCGTCCGACATCGAGGCGCTCGGCGACCTCGGCATGAAGATTTCGAGCGCCGCCTATTGGCACAAGGCTTTCCCCTACAAGTCGTCGCTGACCGGCGTTTCGGGCACCGAGCTTGCCGATGGCTATGAGGCGGCGAGCGGCAAGCAATGGACGCAGCAGCTCGGCGCCTCGATGTCGTTGCTCGATGCCGGCTTCGCAGCTCTTAAGGCAAGCGCCAACGCCAAGGACAAGGCGGCTGTCGCCAAGGCGCTGAGCACGCTCAAGACCGAGACCATGGGCGGCAAGGTCGATTTCACAAGCGGCCCGGTCCCCAATGTCTCGCCCGGCCCGATCATCGGCACGCAATGGGTCGCCGCCAAGGAAGGTTCGAAATTCCCGCTCGACTATGTCGTGACCGAGAACGCCACTGACCCGAACGTGCCGGTCGAGGCCAAGCTCCAGCCTTACAACGGCTGATCTGTCGAGGGACCGCATCGTGAACGCCATGCCCAACGGTGCGATCCTCAGCGCCGCCGGCATCCACAAGCGCTTCGGCGCGCTTGTGGTGCTCGACGACGTCGACTTCGCCATGGGCGCCGACGAGGCGGTCGGCATCGTCGGCCCCAACGGCGCCGGCAAGACGACGCTGCTCAGCGTACTCTCGGGCGCTTATCCGCCGAGCGCCGGAACGATCGCCTTCAAAGGCGATGACGTGACCGCCTTGCCGGCCACGCAGCGCTGCCGGCTGGGTCTGGTGCGCACCCACCAGGTGCCGAAACCCTTCGGCGGCATGACCGCTTTCGAGAATGTCTTCGTCGCCGCCTCGCATGGCGCCGGGCTCGGCCGCGACGAGGCCTATGAGGAAGCGCTCGGCTCGCTGAGGCTGTGCGGCATGCTTGGCGTCGCCAACCGGCGCGCCGAAACGCTCGGCCTGCTCGACCGCAAGCGGCTGGAACTGGCGCGCGCGCTCGCCGCAAAGCCGACGCTGCTTCTGCTCGACGAGATCGGCGGTGGCCTGACAGACGGCGAGGCCGGCGAACTCGTCGAGACCATCCGCGAACTGCGCCGCCGCAAGATCGGCATCGTCTGGATCGAACACATCGTCCACATCCTGTTGCAGGTGGCCGAGCGGCTGATCTGCATGGATGCCGGAAAGGTCATCGCCGACGGCGAGCCGCAGGCGGTGATGGCCGACCCGCAGGTGATCAGCGCCTATCTCGGCGGAGGCCCGAAATGAGCCTGCTGTCGGTCGAGGATCTCGTTGTCCGGCATGGCCTGCTTCAAGCAGTGCGCGGCGTCGGCTTCGGTGTCGAACGCGGCGAAACGCTGGCGCTGGTCGGCGCCAATGGCGCGGGCAAGACGACATTGCTCAGGGCAATCGCCGGCGCGCATCAGGCAGCCTCCGGCCGCGTGGTCTTCGGCGGCGCCGACCTTTCCGGCGTGCCTTCGCATGAACGCGTCCGCAAGGGCATCGCCCTGGTGCCCGAGGGCCGGCGGCTCTTCGTGCAGATGACGGTCGAGGAAAACCTCCTGCTTGGCCGCAGCGCCGGTCGTCCCGGCGAGTGGAGCGTCGAGCGCGTGCTCGAAACCTTCCCCAACCTCAAACCGCGCCGCCACGCCAAGGCCGGGCATCTCTCTGGCGGCGAGCAGCAGGCGACGGCGATCGGCCGCGCGCTGATGAGCAATCCCGACCTCCTCCTGCTCGACGAAGTCTCGCTCGGCCTGTCGCCGCTGGTCGTCGACCGCGTCTACGCCTCGCTGCAGGGGCTGATCAGTTCCGGCACGACGATCATCCTCGTCGAGCAGGATCTCAACCGCGCGCTCTCCGTCTCCAGCAAGGTCATCTGCATGCTGGAGGGCCGGATCGCGCTCGCCGGCGACAGCAAGACCGTTTCGCGCGACGCGGTGACCAAGGCCTATTTCGGCCTGCACCGGAAAGGCGCCACAGGCGTGCCGGCATGATGAACCAGATCGTCCAGGGCATCCTGCTTGGCGGCTATTACGCGCTGATCGCCTGCGGCCTCTCCTTCATGTTCTCGGTGATGCGCATCATCAACCTGGCGCATGGCAGCCTCGCCGTGCTGTCGGCCTTTGCGCTATGGCTGCTCGCCTCGCGCTTCCACATCCCGCCCTTCCTCGGCTTGCTCATCGTGCTGCCGTTGATGGCCGCGATCGGCTGGGCCTTGCAGCGCTTCCTGCTTGAGCGCAGCGCGCGCGGTGGCGCGCTGCTGCCGATCCTCACCACCTTCGGTCTCGCCATCGTCATCGACAATGTGCTGTTCGAACAGTTCGGCGCCGACACGCGCTCGCTGGCGCCTTTCATAGGCAGCCTGTCCTACGATTCCTGGGAATGGCCGGGCAGCATCTATGTCGGCAAGCTCGCGGTGATCATCTTCGTCGCCGCCGTCGTCCTGCTCGGCGGACTGCAGTTGTTTCTGACCCGCACCGGGCTCGGCCGCTCGATCCGTGCGACTTCGGAAGACCCTGATACAGCGGGGCTGGTCGGCGTCGATGCGCGCCGCGCCAACGCCATCGCCGCGGCGATCGCCATGGTCACCGTCGGTCTCGCCGGCGCCTTCCTCGGCATGCGCGCCACCTTCGATCCCTATGCCGGCGCCACGCAACTTCTGTTCGCCTTCGAGGCGGCCGTCATCGGCGGCGCCGGTTCGCTCTGGGGGACCCTGATCGGCGGCATCGTCCTGGCGCTCGCCCAGACGCTCGGCGCCAAGATACATCCGCAAGGTTTTCTCATCGGCGGGCATGTCGCTTTCCTGATCGTTCTGTTCATCCGCCTCTACACCTCAGGCCTCGGCCTGCGCGGCTTGCTGCGCATCTCCACGAGGAAGGCATCATGAGCGCCGCCTCCCCTGTCATCGAGCGCGGCACCGCCGCCTCGCGCTTTGCCGGCATCGGCGTGGCGGCCGTCATCCTGCTGCTCGCCATCGCACCGCAGTTCCTGTCCGCCGGCGCCGTCGACCGCATGACCGCGCTGTTCATCTATGTGATCCTCGCCGCCATGTGGAACGCGCTCGCCGGCTTCGGCGGACTGGTGTCGGTCGGCCAGCAGGTGTTCTTCGGGCTCGGCGCCTATTTCGCCATCCGGCTCGCCAATGCCGGGCTCAATCCGTTCGTCTCGCTCTTCATCTCGGCGGTCATTGTCGGCACGGTGTCCTGGCCGATCTCGCTGTTCATGCTGCGCTTGAAGAACGGCGAGTTCGCCATCGGCATGTGGGTGATCGCCGCCCTTACTCACCTTCTCGTCAATCTCGATCGGCTGATCCAGGGCGAGACCGGCACGTCGCTGATCTCGCTCAACGTCTACGATGCATCGACACGCAGGCTGACCATCTACTGGCTGGCGCTGGCATCGATGACGGCGCTGCTCGCGATCCTGTTCAGCCTGCTGCGCGGCAGCACCGGTGCGGCCATCCGCGCCATTCGCGACAATGAGGATGCGGCTGCCTCCGTCGGCGTGCGCGTCACCGGCACCAAGCGGCTGCTCTTCGTGCTCGCCGCCTTCGGCATCGGTGTCGCCGGCGCGCTGTGGCTGGCGACCGCGATCACCTTCCAGCCAAAGACCTATTTCAGCGTGCAGTGGACGGCCTACATGATCTTCATGGTGCTGGTCGGCGGCATCGGCACCTTCGAAGGCGCAATCCTCGGCGCGCTGCTCTTCTTCCTCATCGAAACCTGGTTCGGCGGCACCGGCGTCTGGTACCTGATCGGGCTCGGCGCTACGGCGCTCGTCTTCTCGCTGCTCTTGCCGCGAGGCCTCTGGGGCACGCTCGAGGAGCGGTTTGGCTGGCGACTGCTGCCGGTCGGCTACCGCGTCAGGCTTCCCGCCGGGGCGTCAAATCCGACCGGCGAGATTGCTTCGCCGCTGAAGACCACCAATTCTCGGGAGAAGGCATGAGCATCCTGTTCGGCAAGACGATCCTCATCACCGGAGTCGCCTCGGGCATCGGTGCGCGTACCGCGGAACTCGCCGGCCAACTCGGCGCCGACGTGATCGGCGTCGATATGCGCGAGCCGGCCGGCCACCAGGGCGTCTTCGTCCAGGCCGACATCTCGTCCCAGGCCGGCGTCGACGATCTCGTCGCGCGGCTGCCGCAGCGCCTCGACGCGCTCTGCAACATCGCCGGCCTCTCCGGCAACACCGGTGCCGCACCGACGCTCGCCGTTAACTTCTACGGCCTGCGCGCGCTCTCCGAGGCGCTGGCGCCAAGGCTTCGCGAAGGCGGCGCCATCGTCAACGTCGCCTCCATCGCCGGTTATGGCTGGCGCGCCAATCTGAACCGCGCCGCCTCGATGGTCAGCATCGAAGGCTTTCCCGACGTCGCCAAGCTGATTGCCGACCATGCGGTGAAGAACGAGGAAGGCTATCCTGTCTCGAAGGAACTTTTGCTCCTGTGGACCTTCCGCGCCGCGCATCAGGACCTGTTCAAGAGCCGTGGCATCCGCGTCAACGCGGTCAGTCCCGGCCCGGTGGAGACGCCGATCCTCAAGCAATTCCGCAGCGTGCTTGGCGATGCCCGCGTCGACAGCGATATTGCGCGGGTCGGCCGCGCCGGCACATCGGGCGACATCGCACCGATCGTGTTGTTCCTGTGCTCGGACGGCGCGCGCTGGATCAACGGCGCCAACGTGCCGGTCGACGGCGGCCTCGAAGCATCTATAAACGCCGAAGTGCTCGGCTTCTGAGACAATCTGCAACGCTCGATCGCGAGCGAGGAGAGACCCATGGACATCGGACTTCTGATCGACGGCGACGAGCGGGCGGCGACCGGCAAGGCCTCCTATGAGCGCCTGGACCCATTCACCGGCAAGCTCGCGACGCGCGCCGCTGCCGCAAGCGTCGCCGACGCCAACGCGGCCGCCGATGCCGCGGCCGCAGCCTTCGATGCGTGGTCGAAGACCGGGCCTGGCGAACGCCGGGCGCTGCTTTCCAAGGCAGCCGACGTCATGGCCGCCAAGGTCGGCGAGTTCACGAAACTGATGATGGAAGAGACCGGCGCCACCGGTCCCTGGGCCGGCTTCAACGTCATGCTGGCGTCCAACATGCTGCGCGAGGCGGCGGCGATGACCACGCAGATTTCCGGCGAGGTTATTCCGTCCGACAAGCCCGGCACGCTTGCCATGGCGATCCGCCAGCCAGCAGGCGTGTGCCTCGGCATCGCGCCGTGGAACGCGCCGGTGATCCTCGGCACCCGCGCGCTCGCCATGCCGCTCGCCTGCGGCAACACGGTGGTGCTGAAGGCCTCTGAAATGTGCCCCGGCACGCACCGACTGATCGGCCAGGTGCTGGTCGAGGCCGGCCTGCCCAAGGGCGTGGTCAATGTCGTCACCAACGACCCGAAGGACGCGGCGGCTATCGTCGAGACGCTGATCGCACACCCGGCGGTGAAGCGTGTGAATTTCACCGGCTCGACCAAGGTCGGCCGCATCATCGCCGAGCTCTCCGGACGGCACCTCAAGCCGGCCCTGCTCGAGCTCGGCGGCAAGGCGCCGCTGGTCGTGCTCGACGACGCCGATATCGACGCAGCGGTCAATGCCGCGACCTTCGGCGCCTTCATGCATCAGGGCCAGATCTGCATGTCGACCGAACGGCTGATCGTCGACGAAAAGATCGCCGACGAGTTTGTCACCAAGCTCGCCGCCCGCGCTTCGCAACTGCCGGCCGGCGACCCGCGCGGCCATGTCGTGCTCGGCTCGCTGATCAGCAGCCAGGCCGCTGACAAGATGGAAGAACTGATCGCCGACGCGACCGCGAAGGGCGCGAAATTGGCGGCTGGCGGCAAGCGCACCGGCACGGTCGTGGAAGCCACACTTCTCGATCACGTGACGCCCGCGATGCGCGTCTATTCGGAAGAGTCCTTCGGTCCGGTGAAGCCGGTCATTCGCGTGAAAGGCGAGGACGAGGCGGTACGCGTCGCCAACGACACCGAATACGGCCTGTCGTCGGCCGTCTTCAGCCGCGACATCCGCCGCGCGCTCGCCGTCGCGGCGCGCATCCAGGCCGGCATCTGCCACATCAACGGCCCGACCGTCGGCGACGAGGCGCAGATGCCGTTCGGCGGCGTCAAGGGCTCGGGTTACGGCCGCTTCGGCGGCAAGGCCTCGATCGCCGAATTCACCGACCTGCGCTGGGTGACGATCGAGGATCCCGGACAGCACTATCCGTTCTGAGAGGCGCCTGCTTTTTCCCTTCTCCCCTTGTGTGGGAGGAGGAAGAAATGAGCTCACCCCAGCGTCAGCCCCGCCTTCTTCGCCTCCTCGCGCAGGAACGGCAGGCCGACCTCGATGACGTCGCGCGGATCTTCCGCCACCGGCCGCCACACCGCGAGCCCGCCGGCGATGTCGACATCGACATGGTTCATGCTTTCGAGTGTTATCGCGCCCTGATAGCCGATGTCGGCGATTGCCTTCATGCAGGCCGCCCAGTTGAGCATGCCGCGACCCGGCACGCCGCGATTTGCCTCCGACACATGCACATAGCCGAGATAAGGCGCCGCCGCCTCGAAACCGGAAGCGAAGCTCTGCTCCTCGATATGCATGTGGTAGGTGTCGAGATGGATGAAGATGTTGTCGGCGCCGACGCGCTCGATGATCCGCGCCGCGTCGACGCCGCGGTTGATCAGATGCGTCTCGTAGCGGTTGCAGGGCTCGATGCCGAGCTTGAGGCCGCGCGACTTCGCCGATTTCGCCGCGCGTTCGAGGAAACGGCACATGCCGTCGATCTCGCGCTGCGTCGGCGCGCGGCCGGTGGTCTTGCCGATTGTGCCGTAGGTGACGCCGCCGAGCGCCTCGGCGCCGACCTCGTTGCAGACCCGGAAAGCCGGCTCGAGGAAATCCAGCGCCTCGTCCGGCCGTTCGACCACATCGAGAGCGCGTGGCAGGCCGAGCGAGGGGACCAGTTCAACACCGTAGCGATTGGCAAAGCTACGCGTCCGCTTGGTGTCGATCTCCTCAGGCCGAAGCAAAGGGATCTCCATCAGGCCGATGCCGTATTCCTTGAGCCGGTCCATCTGCGGCTCGATGCGGGCGAGGTCCCAGACCGGCGCGATGGCGAAAGTGTGCAGTCCGAAGGTGTTCATGTCAGCCTCGTTGCTCATGCGCCGCTGCTGCGGCCGTATCGCCGCCGCCGACGATGCGGCTAACGACTTCGTTCATGTTGGTGTTGGCGGTGACGAGATCGGCATCCGCCCTGCCGTGGCGCAGCACGACGATGCGATCGGTGACCGACAGCACGTCGTTCAGCCGGTGTGAGATCAGGATGACGGCGATGCCTTCCGACTTCAGCCGGCGGATGAGGTCGAGCACGCTCTGCACCTCGCGCACCGCGAGAGCCGCCGTCGGCTCGTCCATGATGACGAGCTTCGGGTTGAAGGTGAGCGCACGCGCGATCGCGACCGTCTGCTGCTGACCGCCGGAGAACGAACCGACCGACCGGTTTATCGACGGCAGGTGCGCGCCCAGCCGCTCGATCATCTTCGACGCCTGGCGATCCATCTCGCCTTTGTTGACGAAGCCAGGAAGCAGACCGAACAGGCGCTTCGTCGGCTCGCGTCCGAGGAATATGTTGGAGGCCACGTCCTGTTGCTTGGCCAGCGAAAGATCCTGGTAGATCATTTCGATGCCGAGTTGGCGGCGCTGGCCCGGGTCCAGCGCGAGGATGTCCTTGCCGTCGAATTCGATCGAGCCGCTGTCGGCGCGGTAGATGCCGGTGATGGTCTTCATCAGCGTCGACTTGCCGGCGCCGTTGTCGCCGACCAGCCCGACCACCTCTCCGGCCGCGACCGAAAGGTCGACGCCGTGCAGCACATCGACCGCACCGAAACTCTTGCGAATGCCACGCAGCGAAAGCAGGGTCATACGCGCGACTCCTTCCGCACCTGGTACTGGTCGATGAAGACGGCGAGGATCAGCACCGCGCCGATCGCCATTTGCTGGTAGTAGGATTGCACCGCAAGCAGCGTCAGCCCGTTCTGCAGCACGCCCATGATCAGCGCGCCGATCATCGTGCCGAGGATCGAGGCGCGGCCGCCGAACAGATTGGTGCCGCCGATGATCGCCGCCGTGATCGCGGTGAGCTCGTAATTGATGCCGGCTGTCGGGTCGCCGGCATTGACGCGGGCGGTGAAGAGCAGGCCCGCGAGGCCGGCCAGCGCGCCGGAGAGCGTATAGATGATGCGGCGGTGGTGCTCGACGCGGATGCCGGCCGCGCGCGCCGCGCCCTCGCTGTCGCCCAGCGCCAGCGTGTGGCGGCCGAAGCGCGTATAGGCAAGCACCGCATGCGCGACGATCGCCGTCACCACCAGGATGATCACCGGCATGGGAATGCCGAACGGCCTGCCCTGCCCGATATAGACGATCTCCGGCGGCAAGCCGTAGATTGCCCTGCCCTGAGAGATCACCAGCGCCAGGCCGCGCGCTAGGCCCAGCATGCCGAGCGTGACGATGAAGGCCGGCACGAAGGCACGGGTGACCAGTTGCCCGTTGATGTAACCGGCGATCGCGCCGGCAAGAATACAGGCGATCACCGCCAGCACCGACGGCCAGCCGAGATTGACGGCGACAAAGGCCCCCGCGACACCGGCCAGACCCATCACCGAGCCAAGCGACAGATCGAGCCCGCCCGAGCCGATGACGAAAGTGGCGGCGATCGCCAGCACGCCGATCGTCGAGGTTGCGAGAAGGATGTTGAGGAAGTTGCTGAGCGACAGGAAATAGGGCGACAGCAGCGCCATCGCCGTGCTCAGCGCCAGAAGCACCACCAGAGACTCAAGTCTGATGTGGAGCCTTTCGACGGATGCGCGCTGCACCCGAGCCCAGAAGCCGGGCTGTTCAGAAGCCATGTCTTTGCACCTTGAGAGAGGGCAGTAAGGCAGTAGGCAGTAGGGCTTAGGCAGTAGGGAAAATATGAGAGCGATCCGAGCGGCACGGACCGCTTACTTGCCTACTGCCTACTGCCTACTGCCTATTCCTACTCACTTCACATATTGCAGCATCGGCTCCTTGCCGGCGTCGATCACGTCCTTGGTCAGCACCAGCGTCGGCACAGCGATGCTGTCCTCGACCTTCTCGCCGGCCAGAACTTTCTTGACGTTCTCGACCGCCTGCTTGCCGACCAGATAGGGAAGCTGCGCCACCGAGGCGTTGAGGCGGCCTTCCTTGATCGACTTCACCGCGTCCGAATTGCCGTCGACGCCGATGATCGTCACCTGCGGACCCTTGCCGGCGGCGTAGACCGACTCGACCGCGCCCAGCGCCATGCCGTCATTGGCGCAGAAGATGGCGACGAGGTCGGGATGCGCGGTCAGCGTGTCGGTGGCGATCGAGGCGGCCTTGCCGCGATCCCAGTCGCCCGGCAGCGAGGCGACGATTTCGAGCCCTGGCGCCAGTTCCTTCAGCTTGTCGGCAAAGCCCTTGGCGCGCTTCTCGCCGGTGATGTTGCCGGAAAGGCCTTCGATCACCAGCACCGGACCTTTGGCATCCTTGCCGAGCTTGTTGGCGAGGTATTCGGCGCCCTGCGCGCCGGCGGCGATGTTGTCGGAGCCGATATGGAAGGTCACCTTGACGCCTTCCTTGTCCAGCACCGCCTGGTCGAGATTGTTGTCGAGGTCGACGATCTTGATGCCGGCGTCCTGCGCCGACTTCAGGCAAGGCAGAAGGTTGGTCGAGTTGATCGCGGCGGTGATCATCGCCACCGGCTTGCGCTCGAGCATCGTGTTGCAAAGGTTGAGCTGCGGCTCGGCCGCCTGGTCGCTCTCGGCCGCCTGCTGGAAGTATTTCACGCCGGCTTCCTTGGCGCCGTCCGCGACGCCCTGCGCCATCGCGCCCCAGAACGGGTTGGCCAGCGTCTTCAT
This sequence comes from Mesorhizobium sp. B2-4-6, assembly GCF_006442775.1. Lineage (NCBI taxonomy): Bacteria > Pseudomonadati > Pseudomonadota > Alphaproteobacteria > Hyphomicrobiales > Phyllobacteriaceae > Mesorhizobium > Mesorhizobium sp. B2-4-6. The sequence continues at coordinate 798,847 of NZ_VFVI01000001.1, read as the reverse complement.
CAGCACCCCATATTCGCCGTCCTCGGCCTTGGCGGTACCGACGGCGCAAAACGCAAGCGCGACACCCATGGCAAGGGTAAATCGATTTATCTTCAAGAAATGCGATGTCATTCGATCCTCCGTTGATCCTTGGCGCCGGATGCCTCGGCCAGGGCCGGCGCTAACTTCCGTTCACGACAATGGGGGCTGTTGTCGGTCTCCTCCCCCCGAATGCGGACCGCTGCCTGGCGAGCCAACGGATTCCCGCATCAACACCTGGCAGGGCTCGAGCCGCGCCGTGGGTGGTCCCACGGCGCCCTCGATCCTGCGAAACAAAAGGTTCATCGCCTCGCTGGCGATCCGGCGCACCGGTTGCACCACTGCGCCGATCGCCGGCCATGTCACTTGCATCCATTCCGCATCGTCGAAGCCGACCAGCGAGATGTCGTTCGGGCAATGCCAGCCACGCCGGCGAAACTCCGACAGCGCGACGAGCGTGCCTTTCAAAAGCAGCGAATAAACGGCGGTCGGCCGCTCTCCCCTGGCAAAGTAATCTCGCAGCGAAGCCCTCAACGGCTCGACGCTGACTTCCGAGGTGATGACGTCGATGCGCACCGACGGGTTGAGCGCCAGCGCCTGGGTACGAAAACCATCGAGGCGGGCGCGCACGGTCGCCGCCTGCTCGGCAAGGCCGATGACCAGGATATGGCTGTGGCCCTTGCCGACCAGCGTCCGCGCCACCTCGGCGCTGGCGGCCGCGCTGTCGGCCGATACCGTATCGAAGGCGTCGTCGGATAAGACGCGGTCGATCAGCACGCCGGTCATGCCGTTGGCTTTCATGAAGGCAGCCGCCGGCCCATGCTCGTTGCGCACCGGCGCCAGCACGACGCCGGCAACACGCCAGTCATGCATGCGGGCAAGGATTTCCTTCTCGCGCGCCTCCGATTCACGGCTCGATGCGGCGACCAACGTGTAGCCGCGCTGTTCGGCAAGGCCTTCGAGCTCGGTGACCATCTGGCCGAAGAACTCGCTCTCGAACTCGGGCATTATGGCGCCGATGATGCGGCGCTTGGCGCGACGCATGTCGGAGGCTAGTGGATCGACGCGATAGCCCAGACGCTCGACGGCGTCGAACACACGCTGCGCGTTTTCCGGCTTGACCGTGGTGACGCCGGCCAGCACCTTGGAGACAGTGGCCGCGGACACGCCGGCATGACTTGCCACGTCGTGGATCGACGGACGTCGCTGCCGGATTTGGTGTTGTGCCATTGACCTCCTCCCGAGGACAGGCAGCCGATTTTCTGCCTCGCTACTGTAATCGATAAATCGATTTTTCGTTCTTGTAAATCGTTTCATCGGGAGTAAGACTTGAATGCGTGATTGACGCGATCCAATCGCGCCCGGGAGGAAAGACATGTCCGACAAAGCCTTGCCGCTGGTCATCAGCGCGCCCGAGCCGCGCACGCTCGAGCTGATCTTCACGCCGCCACAGCTGGCGCGCCTGCGCAAGAACTATCGCATCGTCGAGACGACGCCGGAAGGCGTCGCGGCACTGCCCGCCGAAACACTGGCCGAGGCGCGCTATATCGTCGGCCAGCCGCCGATTTCAGCCGAAACGCTGGATAAGCTGAAGGCGCTGCGCTGCGTCTTCAACGTCGAGACCAACCTCCTCAACAACATGCCCTATGAAACGCTGTTCGCCCGCGGCATCCATGTCGTCACCACCGGCCTCGTCTTTGCCGAGCCGGTCGCGGAGCTCGGCCTTGCCATGGCGCTGAATCTCGCCAGAAACATCGTCGACGCCGATCTCGCCTTCCGGCAAGGCAAGGAGCTCTGGGGCGGCGACGGCAACCAGACCGCGCGGCTTCTCTCCGGCGCCGATGTCGGCATCATCGGCTTCGGCGATCTCGGCCGCGCGCTCAACCGGTTGCTGACCGGCTTCCGCACCCGCACCAAGGTCTACGATCCGTGGCTGCCGCCGTCGATCCTGATCGACAATGGCGTCGAGCCGGCCTCGCTGGATGCGGTGCTGTCGCAAAGCGATTTCGTCTTCGTCGTCGCTTCGGTCACCAGCGAGAACCAGGGGTTCCTCGGCGCGGACGCTTTTGCCAAAATGCGCAAGGGCGCGGCCTTCATCCTGCTCAGCCGCGCCGGCGTCGTCGATTTCGCGGCACTCATGGCGGCGGTGAAGAGCAGCCATATCGTTGCCGCAAGCGACGTCTTCCCGGAGGAGCCGCTGGCGCAGGACCATCCTGTCCGCGCGCTCCCCGGCTTCCTGCGCTCGGCGCATCGCGCGGGCGCGCTCGACATCGCCTTCAAGCGGATGGGCGACATGGTGCTCGAGGACATGGATCTCATCGATCGCGGCTTGCCGCCACTGCGCTCCAAGCGCGCCGAGCGCGAGACGGTGTCGAGGATGCGTTCCAAGCCGGTCGACAGGAACTGAGATCGAACAACCTGTCTAAAGCGCGCCCAACGAAGCGCGTCGCGGGCGATTTGCCAAGCCGTCTCCACATACCGCCGGGCCGCGGCCTCCGCCGCTTCCGGCTTGCGTAAGCGGATAGCATCCATGATCGCGTGCATTTAGGCGATCGCCGGCTCGCGGCGGTTCTGCGACAGGATCGTCATCGAGCGCAGCTGGTTGATGCGGACATTGAGATCAGTGACGATCCCCCAGGCGATGCGCTTGTCGGCTGTTTCGAACAGCATCTCGTAAAAGCTCAACAAAGGTCGTTGACAAGCAAATGCTTGAATAATAAGTTCGGTTACAGAACGAATTAATCCGAGGCCCGCCGTGAGCGATCTGCCGCGTATTTCCCGCCAGTTCTCGCAACGCTCTGTCATGGAGGCGATCGTCCAAGGCGGGCCGATATCGCGGGCCTCGATTTCCAAGCTCACCGGCCTTTCGAAGCAGACGATCTCAGAAATCGTACGTGGCCTCGAGCAGGAAGGCTGGGTACAGGAGACCGGACGCACCAGCGGCCATGTCGGGCGCTCCGCCGTCACCTATGAGCTCGTTCACGACGCCGCCTACATTATCGCTGTCGACCTGGGCGGCACCAAGGTGCGCGTGGCGCTGACCGACCTCGCCTGCCAGATCTTCGCCGAAGCGGCGACGCCGACCGATCCGCGCGGCGGCCAGTTCATCATCGACCAGATCGCGGCGCTCGCCTTCCAGGCCGCGGCCAGGGAGCGCATTCCCCGCAAGAAAATCCGCCTTGCCGTCATCGGCGCGCCGGGCGCGCCGGACCCCGCGACCGGCCGCATCCTGCTCGCGCCGAACATCGCCGGCTTCGACGCCATGAATGTGCTTGACGCCTTTGAGAAGGCGCTCGGCGTCGCGGTGATGATCGAGAACGACGTCAATCTCGCCGTGCTTGGCGAGAATTGGCTGGGCCAAGGCCAGGGTATCGACAATCTTGTCTATATCGCGCTTGGCACCGGCGTCGGCAGCGGCCTGATGCTGGGCGGCCATCTGGTGCGCGGCGCCACCCATGCGGCCGGCGAAATCGGTTTCATGCCGATCGGCGCCGATCCGTTCGCCGCGGAATCGCTGCGCACCGGCGCTTTCGAGCGGGCGGTGGCGACACACGCGATGACCGAGCGCTACAGATCCCTGACCGGCACCCAGGTCGCGGTCCCCGCGATCTTCGAGAACGCCGCAACAGGCGACAAGGCAGCGCTCACAGTGCTCGACGAGACGGCGCGCTATCTGGCGCAAGGCATCGCCGCGATCGCCGCCGTCGCCAATCCGGAAAAGGTAATACTGGGCGGCTCGATCGGCCTCAGGCCGGAAATCCTCTCACGCGTCAAAGCCTTGATACCGCTCTGCTTCCCCTACCCTGTCACCGTCGAGGCGGGCGAGCTGGGCGCGCGGGCGGCGCTGATCGGCGCCGCCGCGATCGGCCTTGGCCAGTTGCACAACACGCTCTTCGGCGTCGACGCGCCGGACGGCCGGATTTCACTTCCCACCGCCCAGGCGGCTGCCCTGAAGGAGGTCGTGCTGTGACCAGCGACATCACAACCCGGCTGCGCGCCGCTCTCGATTCCGACCAGGCGCTGGCGCTGTTCAGGGGCGCGATCGGCCGCGACAGCATCACCGGCAATGAAGCGAATTTCGTCGACTTCCTCGAAGCGAAAATGCGCGAGTTGGGACTGAGCGGCTTGAGCCGCGCGGATTTCCTGCCCGGCAGGCCGAACATCTGGGGCGAGCGCAAGGGAACTGGCCAGGGCAAGCGCCTGTTGTTCATCGGTCATACGGACACCGTCCATGTCGACGGCTGGCGCGAGCATTGGGCCGGCACCGAGCGCGAGGACCCGTTCGGCGCGCCCATCGTCGACAACGCGGTCTGGGGCCGCGGCTCGGGCGATCTCAAGGCCGGCATCAGCGCCTCGCTGGCGGCGCTCTCGCTGCTCGACAAGGCCGGCATCCGCCTCAAGGGCGATGTCGCCTTCGCCTTCGTCGGCGATGAGGAAAGCGGCCAGCCCGGCACCGGCGTCTCCGCCGGCATCAAGCATTTCGTCGGCCGCATCGAGGCCGGCGAGGTCGCGGCGCCCGACTTCACCGTCTATGTCGAGCCGACGCGGCTTGCCGTCTACGCCGCGCAGATCGGCTTCTTCATCACCGACATCACGATCACCGGCAAGTCGGCCTATTTTGGCGTGCCGGAGCTCGGCAAGGATGCGCTGCGCGCCGCGCATGCCGCAATGACGGCGCTCTGGAAGCATTCGGACGCGGTGGCTGCCCGCGCCGAGCACAAGCTCGCCGGGCGCGGTTTCCTGCTGATCACCGGCCTCACCGGCGGCGGCTATATCGCCGTGCCCGAGCGATGCACGCTGTCGCTGATCCGCAAGCTCCTGCCGGGCGAGAACCTCGACACGGCCGCCGCCGAGATCGAGGCCGCGGTGCGCGGCGCGATCACCGACCCGGAGATCACCGTCGAGTTCGCCTATCCGGCCGGTCGCGACCACAGGCTGGGTGGCACCGCCGCCGAGATTGACGAGACGCGCGCCGAAGTCGCCCTGCTTTCGCAATCAATGGCAGGTGCCATGGGCGGACGCGGCGTGATCGAGGGCGCGCCCTTCTGGTCGGAATCCTCGTTCTTCGTCAATCGGTTGGGCATTCCCGCGGTCTATTGCGCGCCGGGCGACATCCGCAACTGCCACACTTTCGAGGAGCACGTCGATGTCGAGGAATACCTCGCCGGCATCGTCGGCTTCGCAGCCTTCATGGCCCGCTATTGCGGCGTGGCCGACTGAACGACCAACCAAGCAGAAAATGGGAGACTGAAACATGCCGATGAAGAAATGGATTGCAGCCGCCCTGGCCAGCGGATTGATGCTCGCCGCCGGCGCGGCTCACGCGCAGACGGTCGGACCGCAGGGTGAGACCGCCACCCCGAGTTCCAGCCTGACACTGAGCGATGCCGACATCGCGGCGCTGAAGGACAAGGGCTACAAGGCAGCCCTTCTGTGGCACACCTCTTCCGATTTCACCAACGCGGTGACGGCGGGCGCCACCGACGAGTTCGCCCGCGCCGGCATCTCGATCGCGGTCAAGACCGACGCGCAGTTCGACGCCGCCCGCCAGCGCAGCGACATCGAGACCGCGCTCGCCGCCAAGCCGAACGTCATCCTGGCGTTGCCGCTAGACCCTGTCACTTCCGCCGAAGCCTTCCGCCAAGCGGTCAAGGATGGCGTCAAGCTGGTGTTCCTGTCCAACCTGCCCAAGGATTACAAGCAAGGCACCGACTACGCCTCGATCGTCACCGACGATCTCTACCAGATGGGCAAGCAGGCGGCCGATGCCATGGCCAAGGCCATCGGCGGCAAGGGCAAGGTCGGCTATATTTTCCACGACGCCAATTATTATGTCACCAACCAGCGCGACCAGTCCTTCAAGAAGACCATCGAGAAGGATTATCCAGACATCAAGATCGTCGCCGAACAGGGCATTTCCGACCCGGCCCGTGCCGAGGAACTGGCCAATGCAATGCTGCTGCAGCATCCCGATCTCGACGGCATCTATGTAACCTGGGCCGAGCCCGCCGACGGCGTGCTTTCGGCGCTGCGCGGCGCCGGCAACACGCACACCAAGATCGTCACGCTCGATCTTGCCGAGCCGGTCGCCCTCGACATGGTCAAGGGCGGCAATGTCGCGGCACTCGTCGCCGATAAGGCCTATGAACTTGGCCGCGCCATGGCCGCCTCCGGCATGAAGTCCCTGCTCGGCCAGCAGACGCCCGCCTTCGTCGTGGCGCCGGCGCTGACCGTAACCAAGGAAAATGTCTCCCAGGGCTGGAAGGACTCGCTGAACCGCGATGCACCGCAGTCGGTGCTCGACGCGGCGAAGTGAAGCCGACGCTCCGGTTCGGCCTACCGCGCCGGAGCTCTTTTCCTAAACAAAAAAGGGAACCGACATGCGCAAAGCATTGAGCATCATGACCGTATTGGCGAGCCTGTTCGCCGCTCACGCCTTCGCCGCCGAAGGCGTCACCACCGGCCCGAACGGCGAGAAGCCGGTTCCGGCGGCCTCGCTGACGCTGACAGAGACGCAGGAGCAGCAGATCAAGGACGGCAAGTTCACCGCGGCTCTCGTCTGGCACGAGATGAGCGAGTACACCAACGCCGTCAACGCCGGCGCGCGCGACGAGTTCAAGCGTCTCGGCGTCGAAGTGGTGGCGCAGACCGACGCCGGCTTCGACGCCGCGCGCCAGAAAGCCGATGTCGAGACGGTGATGGCCAAGAAACCGTCTATCATACTGTCGCTGCCGGTCGATCCGGCGACCGCCGCCTCGGTCTACGACCCGGCCCGACAGGCCGGCGTCAAGCTCGGCTTCGTCGACAATTGCCCGGCCGGCTACAAGCAGGGCACGGATTATGTCGCCATCGTTTCGGACGACCTCTTCCAGATGGGCAACAAGGCCGGCATCGCCATGGCCGAGGCGCTCGGCAAGAAGGGCAAGGTTGGCTACATCTTCCATGACGCCGACTTCTACGTCACCAACCAGCGCGACGGCGCCTTCAAGAAGACGATCGAACAGGATTATCCCGACATGAAGATCGCTGCCGAGGCTGGCATGGCCGACCCGGCGCGCAGCGAGGACATCGCGCAGGCGATGATCACCCAGCATCCGGACCTCGACGGCATCTATGTCACCTGGGCCGAGCCGGCTCTCAGCGTGCTCTCCGCATTGCGCGCCGCCGGCAACAAGCACACCAAGATCGTCACGCTCGACCTCAACGAACCGGCCGCGCTCGATATGGTCAAGGGCGGCAACATCGCGGCCCTTGTCGCCGACGAGGCCTACTCGATCGGCGTGACGCTGGCGCGTGCCTCGGCAGGTTCCCTGGTCGGCCTGAAGGCCGAGCCTTTCTATGCCGTCGATTCCATTGCCGTCACCAAGGAGACGGTGAAGGAAGGCTGGAAGAAGTCGCTCAACAGGGATGTGCCCGCGACCATCGCGGACGCCATGAAGTAAACGCCGTGGCAGGCTGCGAAGCACGCATCATCGGAGATCGAACATGTCCAGTGCCAACACCAGTACCGAGGTCGGCAGCCTCGCTAGCCGCTTCAATCTGCAGCAATATGTCGTCTATCTCGGCTTCCTGGCGATCTTCCTGTTCTTCGCTATCATGCTGCGGGACAGCGGCTTCCTCACCGTCCGCAACCTCTCCAACATCGTGCTGCAGACGGCGCCGGTGACGATCATGGCGATAGGCCTCGTCTTCGTCATGTCGGCCGGCGAGATCGATCTTTCGATCGGCTCGATCGTCGCGGTGGCGGCGCTCGCCGCCGCCGTCACCATCGCCTCCTATGGGATGGCGGCGGGCATCGTCGCCGGCCTGGGTGCGGGAATTCTGATCGGCCTCATCAACGGCGCGCTGGTCGCCTATGTAAGGCTGCCTTCCTTCCTGGTGACGCTGGCGACGATGGGCCTGTTCGCCGGTGTCTCGCGCTCGATGACCGATCTGCGTTCGATCTCAGTCACCGACGAGATCTTCACCGGTTTCTTCGGCTCGGGGTCGCTGCTCGGCGTGCCGTCGCTGATCTGGTGGACGGTCATCGCCATCGCCATCGGCCATCTCGTCTACCGTGAGACGCGTTTCGGCGCGCATGTGCTGGCGACCGGCGACAACGCCCGCGCGGCGAGCGTCTCGGGCATCAGCGTGCCCAAGATCAGGCTCGCCGTGCTCACCATCAGCGGGGGGCTCGCGGGGCTTGCCGGACTGCTCTACGCCGGGCGCCTGCAAGCGGCGAAATACACGCTCGGCGAGACCGATCTGATGACGGTGATCGCTGCCGTCATCGTCGGCGGCACGCTGCTCAACGGCGGCAAGGGCTCGATCGTCGGCGCGCTCGTCGGCTCGCTGATGATGGGCATGCTGAACAACGGCCTGATCCTGATGGGCCTTTCGGTCTCCGACCAGATGATCGTGCGCGGCCTGATCATCCTCACCGCCGTCGCCGTGTCGCTGCGCGACAAATCCCGCTGAAGGAACCTTTCCATGTTTCTCGACGTTCTGCGCCGCCGCAACCCCGCCTTCATCGAGGCGGCGATCGGCCTTCATCAGCAGGGCAAGCTGCCGGCCAACGCCTATGTGCTCGATCTCGACACGGTTGAGCATAATGCGGCGGTCCTCAAGCAGGAAGCCGACCGGCTCGGCCTGAAGATATTCGCCATGACCAAGCAGGTCGGGCGCTCGAGCTCATTCTGCAAGGCGGTGATGCGCGGCGGCATCGAGCGCGCCGTGGCGGTCGACATGGCCTGCGCGCGCGCCACACACAAGGCCGGGATGAAGCTCGGCCATCTCGGCCATTTGCAGCAGATAGCGAAATTCGAAGCGGAGGCGGCGGCGACCGCCTTCCAGCCGCATTACTGGACCGTCTTCAACGACACCAAGGCCGAGGAAGCAGGCAAGGGCGCCAAGGCCGCCGGCTATGTTCAGGACCTGCTCGCCCGCATCGCGGCCGAAGGAGACATTTTCTACCGCGGCCATGAAGGCGGCTTCGACGCCGGCGAGGTTGTCGGCGTCGCCGACCGGCTCGATGCCGTTCCGGGCGGCCGCTTTGCCGGTATCACCACCTTCCCTGCCCTGCTCTTCGACCATGCCGCGCGAAAAGTGTTGCCGACGCCCAATCTTGCAACGCTGAGCAAGGCCGCCGAGGCGCTGGCAAAATCTGGCCGCAAGGAAATCGAGATCAATGCGCCCGGCACCACATCCAGTGTGATGCTGGCAGCGCTGGCGGAAGCCGGCGCCACGCAGTGCGAACCTGGCAACGGCCTGCATGGCACCACGGCGCTGCATGTCATGGAAGACCTGCCGGAATTACCTGCGGTGCTCTATCTCACCGAAGTCTCGCATCTGTCGGGCGGCAAGGCCTACTGCTTCGGCGGCGGCTTCTATATCGACCCGATTTTCCCGAACTATGACGTCAAGGCGATCGTCTCGGCCGAGCCGACAGCGGCCGCCACAGCGCTCAAAAGCGTCGAGGTGCCGCCGCCTTCGGCGATCGACTACTACGCCATGATCGACGCTTCCGGCGCGCGAGCTCCGAGGCCGGGCGACAGCGCCATCTTCGGCTTCCGCGGCCAGGCCTTCGTCACCCGCGCCTATGTCGTCGGCGTCTCGGGTGTCTCGAAGGGCAATCCGAAGGTCGAAACCATCGAGAACGGCTTTGGCGAACCCTATGCCTGGCCTGTCTAGGAGATGACCATGAACGCGCCCATCCTGCAGCTTCAGGATATCCGCAAGAATTTCGGCGGCATCACCGCGATCGAGAACTTCTCGCTCGAAGTCTTTCCGGGCGAGATCGTGGCGCTTGTCGGCGACAACGGAGCCGGCAAGTCGACGCTGGTCAAGATCGTCTCAGGCGTGCATCCGCCTTCCTCCGGCACGATAGCCATCGAGGGCAAGCCGGTGACGATGTCGAACGCCACCATGGGGCGCGCGCACGGCATCGAGGTGGTCTATCAGGATCTCGCCTTAGCCGACCAGCAGACCGTCTACATGAACATGTTCCTCGGCCGCGAGCCGCTGAACCGCTTCGGCCTGCTCGACCGCCGCCGCATGATCGCCGAGACGGAAAAGCTGGTGAAGGAGCTCGACGTACGCATCCCTTCCGCTCATGCCACCATCCGCGACCTCTCCGGCGGCCAGCGACAAGGCGTCGCGATCGCCAGGGCGACGCACTGGGCAAGCAAGCTGATCCTGCTCGACGAGCCGACTGCCGCCCTTGGCGTCGCCGAGACCGCCAAGGTGGAAGAAATCGTTCTGTCGCTAAAGCAGCGCAATGTCGGCATCCTGATCATCAGCCACAGCCTCGACCAGGTGTTCAAGCTGTCGGACCGCATCTGCGTCTTGAGGCGCGGCAAGCAGATCGGCGTGCGCGAGACGAAGAAGACCGACAAGAACGAGATCATCGCCATGATCACGGGCTTGCAGCAGCAATAGTGGCCTGGCCCTTGCCGGCCTAGGCGACGAGGTCGCTGCTGGGTATTTGTGTGGCAGGGACGAAATTGGCCTCCAGCCAGGCAATGGCGCTCGCGACATCTTCGATGGCGAAGCGCGCCGCGGTCTCGCCTTGCGGCTTGACGCGGATCGAGATCCCACCCGCGGCGTTGACCGTGTCGAAGCCGTTCTCGTCGGACGTATCGTCGCCAAGAAACACCGGACGCCTGCCGGTGAATGGATCGAGCTGCATGAAGCGCCGGATCGCGGCGCCCTTGGCCGCTTCGAGCGGCATCAGCTCGACGCCCGCGTTGCCGGCGATCACGCGGTAGCCTTGCGGCAAGCGCGCGAGTGCCGCCTCGACCAATTCCGTCGCCCGAGCCAGAAGCTGAGGGGCGGCTCTCGTGTGGATGGCGAGCACCGGCCCCTTGCGCTCGACATAGACGGCCTTGCTCGCCAGCTCGAGTTCGATCTCGTCGGCAAGCGCCGCCATATCCGCCGGCTCGTCGGCGGCTTCGATCTTTCCGTCCGGCGCGAGCCTGTGTTCCAGCCCATAGAGGCCGGCGATCCGCAGTTTCAACGGGTCGAACAGATGGTCGACGGCTGCTATCGAGCGACCGGTGATGAAGGCGAGCGCACCGTCGAGCCGCCGCTCGATCCTCTCCAGGAGAATGCGCAACTCCTCGCTGACCGAGACGGCGTCGGGATGCGCCGCATGCTCCAGCAAGGTGCCGTCGATGTCGAGGAAAAGCGCCCACCGGCCTTCGGGAAGCGGTGGGGTAAGGTCTGCCTGGATGTTCATCGGAATCCGACTGCCTGTTTGCGTTCGAACATGGAGACGACATTGTCGCCGGTGGGACCTGCCGGCCGGTCGTATAAGGCGGTGACCCTGTCGAGGTCGCCGCGCTTCCTCAGCCGCGCCGCGTCGAGCAGCATGCTGCCGGCCCAGCGATAGACATTGTTGTCACGCACGATCTCGCGCATGCGCCGCATGCGCTCACGCTGCTCGTCTGGCCCCATGGTCAGCGCTTGCAGCATCGCCTCGCTCATCATCGCCGCATCGTAAGGATTGACGATCAGCGCCTCCAGCAGCTCGCGCGAGGCGCCGGCGAAGGTGCTGAGCAAAAGCACGCCCTGCTCGTCGTCGCGCGAAGCCACGAACTCCTTGGCCACGAGGTTCATGCCGTCATGCAGGCTGGTGACCAGGCAGATGTCGGCCGCGCGATAGAGTTCATAGACCGCGGCCTGCGAATGATGTTCGGCCACCATGACCACCGGCCGGTAGGATTCATTGCCGTAGCGCTGGTTGAGCTCGTCGGCACAGCGCAGGCATTCCTCATACAGCTGCTTGTAGGCCGGCAACGTGCCCCGGCTCGGAGCCGCGATCTGCAGGAATACGACTTTACCCACCATTTCAGGATGGCGAATGAGCAGTTCCTCAAGCGCATGGAAGCGATCGAGGATGCCTTTGGTGTAATCGAGACGCTCGACGCCGACGCAAAGCTTGGCGCCGGCTGGAATTCTGAACCGCTTGCGCACGCGCGCCCGGCATTCCTCGACGCTGGGCAGGGCTTTCAGGAGCTCGACCGGCCATTCGATCGAGATCGGATAGGAATGCACCAGCGTCACCTGGCCGCCGTAGGAAATGGCGGCATCGGCTCGCTCAATGCGGCTTTCCATGAAGCGGTCGACGCTCTCGGTGAAGTTGTTGGCGTGGAACTGGGTGTGGAAGCCCACGATCGAACTGCCGAGCAGTCCGTCCAGGATGCGTTCGCGCCAGGGGCAGATGCTGAATACTTCCGAATTCGGCCAAGGGATATGCCAGAAGGTGATGACGATCGCCTCGGGCAGCCGCTCACGGATCATGCGCGGCAAGAGCGCGAAGTGGTAGTCCTGGACCAGCACGATCGGCCGCTCGTTGCGCGCCTCGGCAACCACCGTCTCGGCGAATTTGCGGTTGACGGCCTCATAGGCCTCCCAGTCCGACTCGCGAAAGATCGGCCGCGTGAACGCGATATGGCAGAGCGGCCACAGGCCCTCATTGGCGAAGCCGAGATAGTAGCCTTGATATTCGTCGTCGCTCAGCCAGACCCGGCGCAGCGTGTAGGAGGGATGGCCAGGCGGCACTTGCACGCGGTCGTTTCCGTCGACCACGGTCCGGTCGGCGCTGCCGCCGCCATAGGCGATCCAGGTTCCGGCGCATGCGCGCGTGATCGGCTCCAGCGCGGAAACCAATCCGCTCGCCGGCACCACCAATTCGACTTCGCCGTCCTTGCACTCGTTGTGGATATACGGCTCACGGTTGGAGACGACGATGACCTGCGCATCCGGCAGGTCCTCGGCAAGGATCTTGCGCAAGGTCTCCGGCGACCAGCTCACGAGAGCCGCATCCACCGACTGGCCGTTCTTCTCGAACTCGCGCAGCACCTTGCGCGCGGCCTCGGACGCAACATCATCGCCTGGTGGAACTGAGGCGCGAGCGTGCTGGCGCCGATGCCGAGAAACTGAAATGAAGATCGCCAGAGCGGAAAGTCCGAGGCTCGCGAGAATAAGGACCAAAAGCAGGTCGACGCCATATTGTGTCATTGAAGTGCCAGGTTGCCTCCGGCTGTCCGCTCTTTGTTTTTCATTCTTGCCGGCTGCGGACCGGTGAACCGGTTCAGGGTGTGCAACGCACAAACCGGCCATGGGTTCCGACATTTTTCGATTGTTGAACGCGGACTTGCGAGGCCTTCTTCTAAGTCCGCACGATAAGCGGCACCTGGCCTTCATGACGATCTGAAAGGAAGGCCACGACGCGGTCGCCGACCCGCTGGAAGGTGAGATCGACCGCCTTGTCGCCGACCGAGAGATGCCGGAGCGTGAGCGTGTCGATGCCGATCGGCAGCCTTGGCCGCGTGACGTGCAGTTCGCCTTCCCAGCCGTCGATCTCCAGGCCGAGGCAGGCCTGCATCAGCATGAAGGTAGAGCCCGCCGACCAGGCCTGCGGCAGGCAGGCGACGGGATAGGCGATCGGCGCCTCGCCGGGGGCGCGTGTGAAGCCGCAGAACAGTTCCGGCAGCCGCATGTTGAAATGCACGGCCGACTCGAACGTGCCGCTCATCAGTCGTACCACGCTGTCGCGCTCGCCGTAACGCGCCAGCCCCACGCCGCAAAGCGCGGTGTCATGCGGCCAGATAGAGCCGTTGTGGTAGGACATTGGATTGAAGAACACCGCATCGTCGGCGAGCGTCCGCAGCCCCCAGCCGGAATGGAAGGAGGCCGACAGCAACTGGTCGGCGACCAGCCTGGCGCGCTCGGGCTGCGGCAGCCCGACGAAAAGCAGGTGCCCGGCATTTGTTGTTCGAACCTTGCAGGGCTGGCCCTCGCCATCGATGGCCAGTGCGTAGAAATTCAGGTCGTCCAGCCAGAAATCGCGTTCCACGGCGACCCGCATTTCCTCGGCCCGGTTTTCCCAATGCTCGGCGTCCGCATATTCGCCGCGGCGGCGCGCGAGCGCCGCCAGGCCGCGGAAAGCAGCAAAGACATAACCCTGCACCTCGACCAGCGCGATCGGCCCCTTGGGGATGCGGCCGTCGGCGTGGAAGACCGAATCGAAACTGTCCTTCCAGCCCTGGTTGGCGAGACCGGACTCGGCGGCGCGCTGGTAGGTGACGAAACCGGTGGCCCGGCTCGCCTCCTCCGTCCACTCGGCGGCGGCTTTGAGCGAGGGCCAAAGCTTGTCGATGAAGGCCATGTCGCCGGTGCGGTCGGCATAGGCCGACGCCAGATGGATATAAAGCGGCGTGGTGTCGACACCGCCGTAATAGCGGCCGAACGGAAGCTCGCGCAGCGCCGCCATCTCGCCCTTGCGCGTCTCATGCATGATCTTGCCGGGCTGGGAATCGCTGAAAGGCGAGGTCTCCGTCGCCTGGTGCTCGGCGAGAAAAGCCAACACACCGCGCGCCAGTCCGGGATTGAGCCAAAGCATCTGCAGGCTCGAGATCACGCCGTCGCGGCCGAACGCGGTCGAAAACCACGGGATGCCGGCATAGGGATAGGGCCCGGTCGAAAGCTCGGTGGTGAGCAGAGCCACATCGGCGCGGGCGCGCTCGACCCAATCGTTGAACACGCGCCCCGAACTGTGCACCGTGGCGCCGTGCCTTCGCTTGGCGCGCATGCCGAACCGCGCGCGTGCCGCCGCGGCGCGGAAGCGGTCGCGATCGGGCGCATCTGCGATCGCGGGGCCGACCTCGACATAAAGCACCTTTTGACTGCGCTTGGTCACCGCGATGAGGAAATCGGCGCGATTGTCGCTCAGCTGGTCGGGCGCCTGCGAAAAGGAGATCGCGGAAAGCCGCGGCAGACCGTCGAGGCCGTCATAGCCGAGCAGGACCGAGGTCTTGTCGGTCTTGGCGATATGCGTGGTGCCCCGCTTCACCCGGGTCGAGCCGCGCACCTCGAACATGTCGCGAAAGTCGGCGGCGAAATGCAGCGAGGCGGTGATGGTGGAATGCTCGCGACTGTAGTTGGAAAGCGTGATGCGCTCGAACAGCCTGTCCTGCCAGATCAGCCTGACACGCTCGATATGGATCGCGCCCTGCGGGATATCGCGGCCGACGGCACTTTGGATCGGCAGGTTGGTCAGGTTCGATGTGAACAGCACATTGTCCTGGCTGAGCGAGGCGCCGAGAAGCGACATCTGCCTGCCGCCGATGGTCAGCCGGAATTCGGACAGCACGCGCGTATCATCGCGGAAGAAGCCGTCGCCGGCGCCCCTGATGTCACCATAGGCGTCGGCGACGGCGAAGCAGTCGCCCTGCTTGAGCGCAAAAAGCCGGTGCGGTTCGCGCGGCGCCGTCTCGTCAAGTGAGGAAAGGGCCACGGCAGGATCGAGCTTGCGCTCGTCGAGCTCCGTCATTCGTCACCTCTTTGGTTGCCCCGCCCTAGAGCATGATGATGCCGAAAAGTGTGAAGCGGTTTTCGGACGACATCATGCTCTATCTCTTTGATTTAGAGCCGGATTCAGATTTCAGGTCGAACAGACCTGAAATCATCCGGCTCCAGGCAGTCAAGGTCAGGAGGCCTTGGCCTCCGGCACGCCGGTCAGACGCATATAGGCAGAAAGGTAGTCGCACGCCATTCTTGTCGCCGAGAACCTTGTCTCGAAGACTGCCCTCACCTGCCGCCGGTCGAGTTCGAGAAGCGCCGGCATCGATGCGACCGCATCGCCGACATTATCCACGACGAAGCCGGTGACGCCATTGTCGACGATCTCCGGCAGGGCACCGTTGTTCCAGGCGATCACCGGGGTGCCGCAGGCCATGGCCTCGATCGCGACGAGCCCGAACGGCTCCGGCCAGTCGATGGGGAACAGGAGACCTGCCGCGTTGCCGAGAAACCTGGCCTTCTCGTTTTCCGTGATCTCGCCGACATAGTCGATGCGGTCGCCGTCGATGAGCGCCTCGATGTTGTCGCGGAAATAAGCGCGGTCGTCGTCGCCGATCTTGGCCGCCAGCTTCAACTTCAATCCGGACCGCCCCGCGATCTCGATGGCGCGGTCCGGCCGCTTGTCGCGGGACAGGCGTCCGAGGAAAGCCAGATACGGCTCTTCCGCTTGCGGCTGATAAGTCGGCTGATAGGCATTGAGCGGCAGTCCGTGATGGATCGTGGCGAGCCAATTCGCATCCGGCAGGCCGCGCTTCTGGCTGTGTGAAATCGAGATCATCGGGAAACGCGGGAAACGTTGGTAGGCCGGCGCCAGATCGACGTAGTCGAGCCGGCCATGCGGCGTCGTCACGGTCCGTCCCGCGATCTCCTCGAAGAATGGAAAATGCAGGAAGTGGCTGAGATGGAAATGGATGACGTCGAACTCGCCGGCGCGCTCGCGCACATCGGCGAGCATAGCCAGATGCGCGGCGATCTCCGATTTCTTCGGCCGCGCGTCGAGGCGGATCGCCTGGTCGCGACCTGGCACCAGCCGCGCCGATGTCTCGCTGTCGCCGCTCGCGAACAGCGTCACGTCATGCCCGAGCCCGACCAGTGCTTCGGTGATGTAGAAGACGATCCGCTCGGTGCCGCCATAAAGTTTCGGCGGCACGGATTCGTAGAGCGGCGCGACATGGGCTATGCGCATCGGGTCCCTCGACTGCTGACGCGAAGCAAAATGCATCAGCCGCGAGATCGTTCCTGCCCAAATGGTCGCGGGTTAGAGCAATTCCAGGAAAAAGTGCGAAGCGGTTTTCCGTCCGGAATTGCGTAAAACAATCTAGACTCAGGACTTGCGACCACGCCGCGCCAGCGTGTTCACCACCACCAAATTCCGACGTCGCAATGCAAGCCTACGGGTTGGCCCAAGCCTTTGCCAATTGCTCAGCGTCAGTATAATTAAATCAACTTGATTTTCTAAATTAGCAATCTACAGTTTCCGTGACTGGTAACGACCGCATGACCCTCAAAAAAGCCATCTCCGGCACAAATCTCGAGCAGGCGAAATCGCACAATCGGCGCGTTGTGATCGAAGCGATCCGCGTCAACGGCGCGCTGTCGCGGGCGGCGATCGCGAGGCTGACGGCGCTGTCGTCGCAGACCATCTCCAATATCGTCGAGGAATTGGAAGTGGCCGGGCTGCTGCGTCCTGAAGCAACGCTCAAAGGCGCGCGCGGCCAGCCTGCCGTTCCCTACTCCATCAATCCGGATGGCGGTTATTCGATCGGCCTGCAGCTCGACCATCAGCTAGCCGTCGGCGTCGTCACAGATCTTTCCGGCACCATGCGCGCACGCATCGAGAGGCATGTCGACCGGCCGACTCCCACTGAGGCCATGCCCCTGCTCGCCGCGATCTCAAGCGACCTGATCGCAACCTGCCGACTGGACCGGACAAGACTGCTTGGCGCCGGCATGGCGATGCCCGGGCCGTTCGGCGTCGAAGGCATAACGTCGGTCGGCCCGACGGCCCTTCCGGGCTGGCACGACTTTCCGGTGGCCGACGAACTGGAACGGCTCACGGGCATCACCGTCACCGTCGAGAACGACGCCACGGCGGCGGCCATCGGCGAGCGGCTTTATGGCGTTGCACGCAAGCTTGGCAGCTTTGTCTATCTCTTCATCGGCACGGGCCTCGGCGCCGGCCTTTTCCTCGACGGCCATCTCTACAAGGGCTCTCGCCACAATGCCGGCGAGATCGGCCACATCATCGTCAAGCCGGGCGGTCTGCCCTGCGATTGCGGCAAGCGCGGCTGCCTCGAGCGCTACGTCTCGCTGCGCGCTGCCTATGACAAGCTCGACCTACCGGATCCCGACCATGCCTCTCCCGACCTGCTGGAAGAGCTCTTGGCAAAGGGCGACAGCCGGTTCGAAGCCTGGCTCGCCGAGGCGGTCGATCCGCTCCGGCAGGCGATCGATATCCTGGAAATGGCGCTCGATCCCGAGACCATCGTGCTCGGCGGCTTCATGCCGCTGCCTGTGATCGAGGCGCTGGCCGGCCGGCTCGAACCGCTCCATCTCTCGGTGAGCTCGACCAGGGCCCGCGTCGCGCCACGCGTCGTGGTGGGCGCCGCGGGAAAGGACACCTCCGTCCTCGGCGCCGCGGCCTTGCCGATCTTTTCGGAAACCAATCCGCAGTTCGACGTGCTGCAGAAGCCGGTGTGCTAAAAGCAATTCCGGGAAAAGTGTGACCCGGTCAGGCTCGGCGGCTTCGCCGTAGCCTTCCGTCCGGAATTGCGTCGAAACAAAACGCTATCGCGTCTGGCGTCCGGTCAGCCGCTCGAGGCCGAGCAGCAGCAGCAGCGTCACGGCGACGAGCACCATCGTCAGCGCCGCGCCCGCGAAGACATCGCCGCGATCGGTCAGGCTGAAGATCGAGACCGGCAGCGTCACCCAGCCCGGCGGATAGACCATGACGGTGGCGCCGAGCTCGCCCATCGACAGCGCGAAGCTCAGGCCGAAGGCGGCAACCAGGTAGGGCGCCAGCAAGGGCAGCGTCACATACCAAAGCCGGTAGGCCGGACGGGCGCCGAGGCTCGACGCCACCTGTTCGAAATCGGGCGAGAGCCGCGCCAGCCCGGCTGAGACATTGCCGAAGGTGAAGGCTGAGATCAGCACGAAATGTGCGACCATGACGATGGCGATCGTGCCGTTGAGGAGCAGCGGCGGGTGGCTGAAGGCCACCAGCAGGCCGAGGCCTACGGACACCGAAGGCACGGCGCTGGGGATGAAGAAGAGCACGCCGAGCACCTTGGCCAGAGTGGCGTCCTGGATACGCAGCGCAAGCGCTGCCCAGGTGCCGCTGACCAGCGCCAGTGCGCTGGCCAGGAAGCCGGTGACGAAGCTCGTCTTCACCGCCTTCCACGCGGCGCCTTGCGCCACGTCGGTATAGTGCTCGACCGTGAATCCGTTCGGCAGCACGCCGTTCCACTGGTCGGCCAGGCTGGAGAGCAGGATCACCGCCAGTGGCGCAAGAAACAGCACGCCGAACAGCAGCGCGAAGACTGACCAGATCAGCATGCGACCGGGGCGCGACCAGACCAGCATCTTTATGCTCCCAGCCGGCCGGCGGTGAACCGGTAGAGGCCGAACAGCCCCAGCGACAGCGCGATGTTGATGAGGGCGATGATGCAGGCGACCTGATAGGCCGATTCCTGGATGGCCTTGCTGTAGATGAGCAGCGGCAAAGTGATGACGCCCTTGGCGCCGATGAACAGAACGATGCCGAATTCGTTGACCGTCAACAAAAGGCAGAGGCTGCCGCCGGCAATCAGCGCCGGCACGGCCGCCGGCAGAATGACCTGGCGAACGATGCGGAACGGCCGCGCGCCAAGCACGCTCGCAGCTTCGATCTGCCCGCGATCGACCAGCGAAAACGCGGCGAGCAGCGGACGCAGCACGAAGGGCGAGTAGACGGTGACCTCGGCCAGGACCACGCCCCAGGTCGAGTAGAGGAAGTTGACGGGCGGCGCCTGCAGCGAGAACACTTCCATCAGCCCGGCGTTGAGCATGCCGGCCGAGCCGTAGAGGAAGGTGAAGGCAAGCGTCACCAGGAAGGTCGGCAAGGCGATGAAGGTGTCGATCAGCCGGGCGATCATGCCGCTGCCGGGAAACGGCACGAAGGCGAGGATCAATCCCAGCACCAGCCCGACGATCAGGCATCCGGCCGTCGCGGCGACCGAAATGGTGATGGTGTTGATGAGCGCGTTGAGGAAGAAGCGCGCATGCAGCACACGCACGAATTCGGCGACATTGGCCATGCCGCTGTCGTCGGTAAAAGCCTGCTGAACGATCAGCACCAGCGGATAGAAGAACAGCAGCGCCAGCAGCGCCGCCGGCGGCACGATCCAGAGCCGGCCGGGCACCTTTCTGGTTATCGGCGCGGCAAGGACGGCCGCGTCAGCCACGGACGTCTTCCGGAACGAGCGAGGTGTCGCCGGGCGTGAAGAACAGCGGCATTGCCGAGCCGCGCTCCGGCAGGCTCACCGGCAGCCTTGTCGCCGAGACGCGCACCGGCGTGCC
Organism: Mesorhizobium sp. B2-4-6; assembly: GCF_006442775.1. Lineage (NCBI taxonomy): Bacteria > Pseudomonadati > Pseudomonadota > Alphaproteobacteria > Hyphomicrobiales > Phyllobacteriaceae > Mesorhizobium > Mesorhizobium sp. B2-4-6. The sequence goes on along the minus strand of NZ_VFVI01000001.1, from coordinate 778,930 downwards.
GTCGACATCGAGCACCAGATGGGTGAGTTCGCCCTGCCAGTGCACTTCCTTCAGTGTGCCGACGATCCGGTTGGTGTGTTCCTCGTCGCCGGTGAGGCTCAGATGCTGCGGCCTGATGCAGAGCAAGGTTTTGTCGCCGGGCTTCTCGCTGCGTCCCGCGCCAGCAAGCACGGCATCGCCGAGCTTGGCCTTGGCGAACCCCTTCGGCCCGTCGGCTCCTTCCGCGACGGTCACCGGCAAAAGATTGGCGCGGCCGAGGAACTCGGCCGTGAAGCGGTTCGGCGGCCGGCGGTATAGTTCCGCCGTCGGGCCGTGCGAAGACACCCTTCCGTCGCGCATGATGGCGATCTTGTCGGCAAGCGTCAGCGCTTCGGTCTGGTCGTGGGTGACATAGAGGATCGTCAGTCCAGGCAGGTCGCGATGCAGCTTGGCGATCTCCTCGACCATGTTGCGCCTGATCTGCGCGTCGAGCGCCGAAAGCGGCTCATCGAGCAGGAGCACGCGCGGCCTGACCGCAAGCGCCCGCGCAATGGCGACACGCTGCTGCTGGCCGCCGGAAAGCTCCCGTGGATAGCGCTTGGCAAAGCCTGACATGCCGACGGTCGCAAGCGAGTCCTTGACGCGCTCGGCAACCAGCGCCTTGTCGGCGCCTTGGGCTCTCAGACCAAAGGCGACGTTGTCTTCGACCCGCATATGCGGAAACAACGCGTAGTTCTGCACCACCATGCCGAGCCCGCGCTCATAGGGCGGGAGATCGGTCACGTCGGTGGGGCCGATACGGATGCGGCCGCTGGCCGGCCTGACGAAACCGGCGACGGCCCGGAGCGCCGTCGTCTTGCCGGAGCCGGAGGGCCCGATCATCGCCAGGATCTCGCCCGGCGCGATGTCGAGCGTCAGCGGATGCAGCACGACATGCCCGCCATAGGCGACGCTGACCTTGTCGAAGTGAACGTTGGAGCCGGCGCCGCGAATTTTCGCGGCGTCGACGTCCATGACATTGCTTCCCGTGAAAGCGGGCACCGACATGGTTGCTCCTCCGGATTTGCTCACCAGGAGATCAACTTCCCGTCGCTTCGTTCCACTTCTTGACGTAGTCGGGCAGCTTGGTGAGCGCATCGTCCCAGTTCGGCGCCCAGATGGTCACGCCCTTCATCGCCTCCTGCGCCTTGGCGAAATTGGTGTCGTCCGGCTTCACGTCCTTGCGGGCCGGCATGCCGAGCGCGACCGAGCTTACCGTCGACTGCGCTTCCTTGGAAAGCAGGAACTCGATCAGCTTCTTGCCATTGTCGGAATTGGGCGCGCCGGTGACCAGGCCGATCTCATAGGGCAGCGCGAAGGTGGAGCGGGTACCGTCCGGGCCCGCGGGCCAGAACACCTTGATGTTCGGATTGTCGGCCATCTGCGACATGTTCATCTGCAGGTCGCCATTGGCGACATGCAGTTCGCCCTTGTTGACCAGCGCGGTCAGCTTGCCGGTCGAGGCGGACGGGCCGACATTGTTGTCCTGCAGCTTCTTCATGAATTCGAAGCCGGCGTCCTCGCCGCCGAAGGCATGGATGATCTCAAGCATGACGGCGGTACCGTCGCCGGCCTGGCCGGGCGTCGAATACTGGATCTTGCCCTTGAATTTCGGATCGAGCAGGTCGTTGTAGCTCTTCGGTGCTTCCGACAGCACGGCGCTGTTGTAGATGAAGTTCATGTAGTTGTTGACCAGAGGCCGGTACTTGTCGGTGCCGCCATCGATCTGGTCGGAGCCTTCGGGCTTGAAATCCTGCAGCAAGCCGTCGGCTGCGGCACGCTGGATGAAGGGCGGCAGCGTGACGAGAACGTCGGCCTGCGGGTTCGACTTCTCCTTGGCGACGCGTTCGACGACGCCGCCCGAACCGCCCTCGATATACTGCACGGTGATCCCGGTGGCCTTGGTGAAGGCGGCGAACTCGGTCTCGTACCAGCTGCCATTGCCGTCATGCAGGCCATCGGCCGAGTAGATGGTGACAACGCCGTCGGCGAAGGCCGGCGCGACGAGCGCCGACGAGCCCAACAGTGCCGCGGTAAAGGCCAGAGCTACGGTGAGATTTCGCGATTTCATGGTCAGTTCCCCTTTGATTGAAAGGCACAATCTGCGACGCACTCGTGATGGCGTTGGTCGGCCCGCTAAAGGCTCAGTAGCGCTGGTGCATGTCGTCGTTGTGTCAACTTTGAGGGTCGCCGATCGATAAGTAAAATCTATTTATTTTATGACAGGCAAGTCCCTGCTGATATTTGTCACGGAACTGTCGCATGGCCGTTGCAGGCGTGTTCTCCTGCACTCCTGGTTGCGATACCTCACGGAAATGACGGATTCTTCAGCGAAATTCGACGCCCGTCGTCTGCGCGCGCAAGCGCGGGTCGCGCGAGCGGATCGTTACCGGCCGACCTTCGAGCAGCTCGAAACAGCGGGCCAAAGTGTCATCCTCAAGCCGGCGCATCGCCTCATGCGTGAAGAAGGTCAGGTGCGGAAACAGGATCACATTGTCGCGATCGAAAAGCGCGCTCATCGGATGGCCGGACCTGGCCAGCGGCTCCAGCGAGTAGACGTCGAGCCCGGCTCCGGCGATGCGTCCGGCAACGATCGCTTCGGCAAGCGCTGCCTCGTCGATCAGCGCCCCGCGCGAGACGTTGATGAGAATGGCCGAAGGCTTCATACAGGCGAGTTCTCGGCCGCCGATCAGGCCGCGTGTCTGCTCGTTCAGGACGCAGTGGATCGACACGAAATCGCAGGCGCCGAGCATGGCATGCAAATCGTCGATCTTCTCGATCCCCGCATCTTGCATCGTCGCAGCGTCGATGCCCGGATCGAAGCCGAGCACCCGCGCCCGAAACCCCTGCCCCGCCATGCGCGCCATGCTGCGGCCGATCTTGCCGCAGCCGACTAGGCCAATCGTCGATCCGGAGATGTCGCATCCGAGCCAGCGCTGCTCGGGCCAGATCCAGCCGTCGCGCGAAACAGCGGCCGTAATCGCCGGCAGCCGTTTCGCCAGCGCGATCATCAACGCGAAAGCGCCCTCGGCCACCGTCTCCTCGGCATATTCGGGAACATTGACGACCGGAATGCCGCGCCGCATCGCCGCCTGGATGTCGATGGCATCGATGCCGACGCCGTATTTGACGATGCCCTTGAGGTTTCGCGCGGCGTCGATGACGCGCGCGGTGATCGGCGTGTAGCACATCAGGATGAGGTCGGCGTCGGCGACCGCCGCCATCAGCTCGGCTTCCGGAATTCCGTCCGGCAACGTCATCAGCTCGACGCCGCGCGCCCTCAGACCCGCATCGATCTCCGGGCACTCGAGCTCCCTGTCGGTGCGGACAGCCTTCATCGGGTTCAGGCCGCCAGCACGGCGGCCTCGACGATGTCGAGCGCCCGGTCGAGATCGGCGCGCGCGATCACCAGCGGCGGCGACAGCGTCAGCACATTGCCCTGGCTGATCTTGAAGCTCAGCCCTTGGTCGAGGCAGCGATAATAGATCCGCTCGGCAAGCGCGTGTGCCGGCGCGCGGCTCGCCTTGTCCTCGACCATCTCGACGCCGAACATCAGCCCCCTGCCCCTGACGTCGCCGACGAATGGCGAGCGCCGCATGAGGTCGTTCATACGCGCCAGCGCATGGGCGCCAAGTTCGGCCGAGCGCTCGACCAGGCCTTCCTCGCGAATGATGGCGATGGTGGTCAGCGCGGCGCGCGCGGTGACGGGATTCTTCTCATGCGTATAGTGGCCGATCGCATAGTCGCCGGCGACATCGAGATCGCGCCGCGCGATCACAGAGGCGATCGGCAGGATGCCGCCGCCGAGCGACTTGCCGAGCACGATGATGTCGGGCGTCACACCGTCATGCTCGGAGGCGAAGAATTTTCCGGTCTTGCCGAGGCCGGTCGGGATTTCGTCGAAGATCAACAGCGTGCCGTGCCGGTCGCAGGCCTCGCGCACTGCCTTCCAGAAGCCAGGCGCCGGCACCAGCGGCGTCGCGCGCATCGGCTCGGCGATGAAGGCAGCGAAGTCGCCCTCGCGCCCCAATACGTAAGCGATCATGCTGGCGCAGGCGCGGGCGGAATCCTCCAGCGACTTAGTCCCATAGGCGCAATTGTGCGGCGCCCAGGGCGCGACATGCTCGGCGCCGGGCAAAAGCGGCCCGGCGATGCCGGAGCGGAAAGTCGCCTCGCCGCCAACGCTGGAAGCGCCGAAGCCGGCGCCGTGAAAAGCATCCCAGAAGGAGAGCGTCTTGAACCGGCCGGTCGCCGCGCGCGCCAGCTTCAGCGAGACCTCGATCGCGTCCGACCCGCCGGTCGTGAACAGCACCTTGCCAAGGTCCCCCGGCGCGAGCTTGCCGAGCGTCTCGGCAAGCTCGACTGCCGGCTCGCAGGTGAAACGGCGCGGCGAGAACGGCAATTCATCCATCTGCTTGGCGATCGCTTCCTTGAGCCGCGGATGGCCGTAGCCGATATGGTGGACGCTGTTGCCGTGGAAATCCATGTAACGGCGTCCCGCCGTGTCCTCGATCCAGATGCCTTCGGCCTTGGCGATGGCCGAGACGCAGGGGCTGGAAAGGCTCTGGTGCAGGAAGGCGTCGGCGTCGCGGCGCAAAAGCTCCTGCGAAGGCGCGTGGCTCTGCCTCGCGCTCCACTCCTGTCGGGCGGCGGCCTTGTTGGATTCGCCTTCGGTATGGACGAGCGTCATTGGCCGAACAACTCCGTTATGGTCTCCTCGCCAAGCCCGAAGCCGGTGCTGGCGCCGGTGCCGCTGGTAACGATCACCAACCGCACGTCTTCATGCGGGGTGTCGCGCAGCACGGCATTCTTGGCCGAAGCGTAATATCCCGTCCAGCGCGCAAGCACGTTCGGCACCGTGCCAAACAATGTCTTGAACTCATCGAGGATCAATTGGTCGACGGCTTCCGATCCGAACGGATCAAGCGTGAGCCCATAATGATGGGAGTCGCCGACGACCAGCGAACCGTCCGCGCTCTGCACGACGATCAGATGAACGCCGTTGGCCAGCGCGGGCCCCCGTTCCTCGCTCAATTTCTCCCGCAGCGCGCCGGCCTCCGGCAGACCGGCGAAACCGCCGTAGCGCAGCAGGCTGAGATCGGACATCAGGGCCGACGAAAGCCGGAAGCCGGGATCAGCTAGGCGCAGCATCTGCAGCTTGCAGCGCTGTACGCCGTGCTTGCCGATCAGCTCCGGATAGAGCGACGAAAAATCGTCGCCGGGACAGATGACAACCTTTTCGGCCTGAACTCGTCCCGCGCTGGTCTCCACGAAGGGCGGAGCGACCTCGGTCACCGACACGCCGGTGCGGAACACGACGCCATGCTTCTCAGCCAGGAACGATGCCAGTCGCGGCAGCACATCGCGTGACTCCACGCGCAACTCTAACGGGCTGTAGAGCCCGCCGATTATCGCCTTCTCGTCAAGGCCGGCTTGCTGCGCGACCGCCTCACGCGCGGTCAGAAGCTTGCATTCGCCGCCATGCTCGCCGGACTTGAAGGTTTCGAGCAGCGCGAGCGCTTCCGGCCGCTGCGCGGCGATCAGCTTGCCGCGATGCAGGATCTCGATCCCCGCCTCGTTCGCGAGCTCGAGCCAGATCGCACGGCTGCGCTCGGCTAGCCGGCGCGACGGCCCTGGCTCCTGCCCGGTCACGACGACGAGGCCGAAATTGCGGATCGAGGCGCCATTCGCCTTCTGGTCGCGATCGATAACGACGACACGCAAACCACGCCGGGCGGCGGCAAGCGCATGGGCGAGCCCTATGATGCCGGAGCCGACAACCGCGAGATCGAAGGTATCAGCCACGGCAGCTACCAAGGCAAGGAGAAGGTCTTGACGTTGGTGTAGCTCTTCATCGCCTCGATGACGCCTTCCTTGTAGCCGTTGCCCGAATCCTTGATGCCGCCGAACGGGCTCATCTCGATGCGGTATCCCGGCACTTCCCAGATGTTGACGGTGCCGACCTTCAAGCCGGTGATGTATTTCTGCATGCGGCGGAAGTCGTTGGTGCAGACGCCCGACGACAGGCCGAAAGCAGTCGAATTCGATAGCGCGATCAGCGCCTCGTCGTCGTCCGGCGCGCGCACGATCGGCACGATCGGCCCAAAAGTTTCCTCCATCACCAGCTCGGACTGGTGCGGCACGCGGTCGACGACGATCGGCGGCAGCAGCGCGCCCTTGCGACCCGGATTGTAGAGCACTTCGGCGCCTTGCTCGGCCGCCATGTGGACACGGCTTTCGAACAGCGCCGCAGCCTTCTCGTGCACCACCGTGCCGAGCTGCGTTGCCGGGTCGCGCGGATCGCCGAAGCGGATCGCCTTGGCACGCTCCAACACCATCGGCACGAAACGGTCGGCAACCCTTTCCTGCACCAGGATGCGCTTCACCGCAGTGCAGCGCTGGCCGGAATTCTTGGTGGCGCCCGCGACAGCCAGCTCGGCGGCCTTCTCCAGATCCTCGTCCGAAAGATCGTTGAGGATGATCAGCGGATCGTTGCCGCCGAGCTCCAGCACCTGGCGCTTGTAGCCGGCCTTCGACGCGATCATCTTGCCGACCGGCACGCCGCCGGTGAAGGTGATGAGGTCGATATTGGGGTTGGCGATCATCTCGTCGCCGATATCGGCGGGCCAGCCGGTGACGACCGAAAGCATTTCGGGCGGCAGGCCGGCCTCGTAGAGGATGTCGGCCAGCATCAGCGCGGTGATCGGGGTCAGCTCGGTCGGCTTGACCACCACGCAATTGTTGGTGGCGATCGCCGGCGCCACCTTGTGCGACACCATGTTGAGCGGATGGTTGAACGGGGTGATCGCCGAGATCGCGTTGAGCGGCTCGCGGATGGTGAAGATCTTGCGCTGCTTGCCATGCGGGGTGAGATCGCAGGAAAATATCTGCCCGTCGTCCTGGATGGCCAACTGACCGCTGAGCGTAAAAACGTCAAACGCGCGACCGACCTCGTAGAGCGAGTCCTGCTTGGAGATGCCGAGCTCCAGCGTGATGAGGTCCGACAGCTCGTCCTTGCGGGAATTGAGCAGATCGGCCGTCTTGAGCAGTATCTTCTGCCGCTCGTAGCGCGTCAGCTTCGGCTGGTAGGCAGCCGCGATCTCGAAGGCGCGCCTGGCATGCTCCGCCCCGCCCGCGGGCACCGTCCCGATGACGGTATCGTTCCAGGGGAAGCGTACCTCCAGCCTGCGATCGGCGTCGACCTTCTCGCCGGCGATGCGCATCGGTTCGTGGCGGACTTTGATGGCGGGATCGAGTTGGGTCATGGGTTGGTTCCAGTCTTGGATACGTCGCGGGGTCGACCCCCGCTCCGGCCCTTCGGGCCACCTCTCCCCGCTCGACGGGGAGAGGAAATTAATCGGCGTCGGCGCTTGATCCTTGGCAGTCCAAACCCTCCAGCCCAAAGCGCCGCCTAATCGACTGGGCGCCTTTCCTCTCCACCGTCGATCGGGGGAGAGGTGCCGAGCGAAGCTCGGCGGAGTGGGGGTCGACCGCCACGCTCAACTTCAACCCAGCGCGGCCGCCGTCGTCGCGTAGTAAAACGCATCGAAGTTGCGCAGCACGGGCTCGTTCGGCAAATCCGGCAGCACGCGGTTGACGATGAAGGGCACCTCCTGCTCGGTCAGCCCGCCATGCGAGCGCAACGGCTCGTCGAGCGCGGCCAGATTGTGCCGGTGTTCGGACGTGCCGATCGTCTTGTTCTCGCCCGAGATCAGGATGATGTCGCCCATGCGGTCCTCGGGCAGTTCGAAGCGGGCGCAGCCTTCGTCGCGGCCGAGCACCAGGATGATGTCCTCGACCTTGCGCAGCTTTTCCATCACCGCCTCGCGGTCCGCGCCTTTGGGAAGGTAGGCAGTGGCGAAGGAGCCCAGCGCCCCATGATGCACGACATAGGGGTCGGTGATCGGCAGGATGACACGGGCGGCGTCCTTGCCCAGCCATTCGTCGAGAAGGTCTTGCACATAGACCACGTTGGGCGAGCCGTCGGCATGGTGCTTGGGCTTCATGCCGTGGTCGGCGGTGACGACGATCGCCGCGCCCAGCGCATCCAGCTGCGACAGATATTTGTCGAACATCTCGTAGAAGGCGTTGGCCTGGGGCACGCCCGGCGCGTATTTGTGCTGCACGTAGTCGGTGGTGGTGAGATACATCACGTCCGGCCGGAATTCCTCCAGCAGTTGCACGCCGGCGGCGAAGACGAATTCCGAAAGCTCCGCGGAATAGACCTCGGGCACGGGCAGGCCGAAATGCTTCGACGCGTTGTCGATGCCGTGCTCGGCCTTCGTCGTGGTGTCGGACTTCTCGGCCGAGAAGCACATCGCCCGGCCGTCGTCGAACTTCAGTCCCTTGCCGAGCAGCGCCCTGAGCTTGTCCTTGGCTGTCACCACCGCCACCTTGGCGCCTGCATCGTAGAAGGCCTGGAACACCGTCGGCGCGCGCAGGAACTTCGGGTCGTTCATCATCACCTCCTCGCCCGTCTCCGGGTTGTAGAGGTAGTTGCCGCAGATGCCGTGCACGGAAGGCGGCCGGCCCGTAGCGATCGACAGATTGTTGGGGTTGGTGAAGCTCGGGATTACCGAATGGGCAAAACGCACCGTGCCCTTCTTCTTGATCCTTTCCAGCGCCGGCATCAGCCCGGCATGAATAGCCTCGTCGAGATAGGCCGGCTCGCAGCCGTCAAGGCAGATGGCGATAGCCGGCACGCGCGGCCAGGGATAGGAACGGCCGTTCGCCGCGACGTTGACGGGAGACATCTGGTTCATCTCAAGGACCTTTCAGGCGGCGAGCTTGGCGCGCTCGGCGATTGCGGCAGGTGACGGTGCGGCGGTGTCGACGCCCATTTCGTTCAGCGATTGCGCGGCTGCTTCGACCACACGGCGCATGACATGCTGGTCCATCTGGCCGATGCAGCCGATGCGGAAGGAGTCCACCACCGTGAGCTTGCCCGGATAGATGATGAAGCCCTTGTCCTTCATCAGTTCGTAGAACCTGTCGAAGGCGAAGTTCGGATGCGCAGGGTTGAAGAAGGTGACGATGATCGGCGACAGCCAGCGATCCTTGAGCAACGTCTCGAAACCGAGGGCGCGCATGCCGGCCACCATGACGTCGCGGTTCAGCGTATAGCGCGCGCCCCGGCCGGCGACGCCGCCTTCCGCTTCGTGCAGGCGCAGCGCCTCGAGAAAGGCCGCGACGACATGCGTCGGCGGCGTGTAGCGCCACTGCCCGGTCTTGTTCATGTTCGCCCATTGCGCATGGATGTCGAGCGACAGCGAATGGCTGCGCCCCTTGGCTGCCTCCAGTTCGCTCTTGCGGGCGATGACGAAGCCGAAACCCGGCACGCCCTCGATGCATTTGTTGGCCGACGACACCATCGCTTCGTAGCGGATTTCATTGACGTCGAGCGGGATGGCGCCGAACGCGCTCATGGAATCGACCAGCAGCTTGCGGCCGCTGGCATAGACGGCCTCCGATATCTCGGCGATCGGGTTGAGGATGCCGGAACTGGTCTCGCAATGGATGGCGATGACATGGGTGATGGCGGGGTCGGCCTCGAGAGCCGCCGCGACCTCTTCGCCGCGCGGCGGCAGATAGTCGCCCTTGTCGATCAGCGTGTAGGCGCGGCCGATATACTGCATGGTTTGCGCCGCGCGCAGCCCGTAGGCGCCATTGGCTAAAACCAGCAACTTGCCATCCCTGGGAACGAACGAACCGAGCATGGCTTCGACGCAGAACGATCCGCTGCCCTGCATCGGCACGCAGTCGAACTCGTCACGGTTGTCGCCAGTGAGCGCCAGCAGGCGGCGGCGAAGCTCGGCGGTCATGGCGCGGAAATCGGCGTCCCAGGACCCCCAGTCGCGCAGCATCGCCTGCTTCACGGCGTAAGCCGTGGTGAGCGGGCCGGGCGTCAGCAGATAAGGTTCGCCCAGTGCCGGCGCATCCAGCGGCTTGGCCGCCGCAAATTTCGTCTCAGCGAGCATGCTGCCCTCCCACTTCGATCCTGTCATCGGAATATGACAGTCATTCTCGACGGGCACGACATATTTGTAAAATCGTTATTTTGTATTGATGTATCGATCTGGTTGATGATAACGACCTGGCCTCAGCCAGTACGGGAACCACGCGGATGCGTTATGTCCAGCTCAGAGCATTTCATCAGGTGGCCATTTCCGGCGGCTTCTCGCGCGCCGCGGAAGCGCTCTTCCTGACCCAGCCGGCGATTTCGGACCAGGTGCGCAAGCTCGAGGAAGAGTATGACGTGCTCCTGTTCAACCGGAACAAGAAGCAGGTCACGCTGACCACGCAGGGCCAGAGGCTGCTCGAGATCACCCACCGCATGTTCGAGACCGAGCAGCAGGCGCTCGAACTTTTGACCGAATCGCGCGCGTTGCGCTCCGGCACGTTGCGCATCGTTGCCGACGCGGCGCACCATCTGCTGCATATCCTTGGCGCCTTTCGCGCCCGCTATCCCGGCGTCCGGGTGTCCTTGCGCTCCGGCAATACCGAGACGGTGATCAGCAGCCTTTACAGTTACGAAGCCGATATAGGCGTTCTCGGCGAAATGCCGGCGGGGCGCGATTTCGAGATGCTCAAGCTCAACTCGACGCCGATCATCGCCTTCGTGTCCGCCGATCACCCGCTGTCGGGCAGGAAATCGCTGACGCTCGGACAACTCGCGCAGGAGCCGCTCGTGACGCGCGAACGCGGTTCGAAAACGCGCAAGAAGCTGGAAGATCTCGCCACGGCTTCGAATGTCGAGCTGAAGCCCGCCATCGAAGCGGAAGGCCGTGAGGCCGTGCGCGAGATCGTCGCCTCCGGAGCCGGCGTCGGTTTCGTCTCGGCGGCCGAGTTCGGCCACGACTCGCGGCTGGTGCCGATCACGATCGACGCGCCGGAGACGCTGATGGACGAAGCGCTGATCTGCCTGCGCGAACGCAGCGGCGGCAAGCTGGTGCGCGCCTTTCTCGACATGGCCCGCTCGATGTCGGGGGATTGAACCTGGTTTTTACGTGGAACCGGGCGCCGCCGCGGTCACCCGCCACACCGTGTTGCCGACATCGTCGGCAATGAGCAGCGCGCCGGATTTGTCGACGGCAACGCCGACCGGACGACCCCTGGCTTCGCCCTTGTCGTCGAGGAAGCCGGTGACGACGTCCTGCGCCATGCCGTTCGGATGCCCGCCGCTGAACGGCACGAAAACGACCTTGTAGCCATTGAAGCGGGAGCGGTCCCAACTGCCATGTTCGCCGACAAAGGCGCCGCCGCGGTAGGATTGCGGCAGGTTGTTCGCGGTATAGAAGGCAAGGCCGAGGGGCGCGACATGCGAGCTCAGCGCGTAATCCGGCGGGATGGCCTTGGCCACCATGTCCGGCCGCTGCGGCATCACGCGCGGATCGACATGTTGGCCGTAATAGCTATAAGGCCAGCCATAGAAGGCGCCGTCCTTCACCGATGTCATGTAATCCGGCACGAGGTTGGGCCCGAGTTCGTCGCGCTCATTGACAACGGTCCAAAGCGCCTTGCTCTGAGGCTCGAATGACAGTCCGTTGGGGTTGCGCAGCCCGCTGGCGAAAATGCGCCAGCGGCCGGTGGCGCGGTCGACCTCCCAGATCGCGGCGCGGTCCTTCTCGGCCTGGATGCCGTTCTCGGTAATGTTGGAGTTCGAGCCGACGCCGACATAGAGCAGCGAACCGTCAGGGCTTGCGACCAAGCTCTTCGTCCAGTGGTGATCGATCGGCCCGCCCGGCAGTTCCGTCAACACCTTGCCCGGCGCCGTGATCTTTGTGTCGCCCGGTTGATAGGGGTAGCGCACGATCGCGTCCGTGTTGGCGACATAGAGATCGTTGCCGACCAGCGCCACGCCGAAGGGCGAATTGAGATGGTCGAGGAACACGCCCTGGTAATCCGGCTTGCCGTCGCCATTGGTGTCGCGCAAGAGCGTGATGCGGTTGCTCGGGCCGGTGTCGCCGCCGGAGGTGACCCAGCTTTCGACCAAACCCATGACGATGTCCTTCGGCCGCTTGACCGATGCTTCGTTCGGCGCCTTCGATTCCACCACCAGGATGTCGCCATTGGGCAGCACGTAAAGCGAGCGCGGATGCTGAAGCCCCTTGGCCATCGCCTCGATCTGCAGGCCTTGCGCGACGGTCGGCTTTTCATCGTTTTTCCAGCCGACCACCGAGGCCAGATGCATCGGCGGGAACAGGTATTGATTTATCTCCGGCAGTTTCGGATTTGGGCCGATCTGCGCGTTCGGGTCGGTGTTGTCGTCGCTGCAGCCGGCAACGCCCAGGGCCAATGCGCAGCAAAGCGCCGCGGTCGTCCATTGGATTGCGCTGTCAAGTCGTCTCATCGGCCACTCCTACATGATGGCGATAGACCAGCGCCCAGCCGAGCCAGCCCGTGAAGATGAGGATGATCACCACCAGCGCCGACAAGATCAGCCCGGTCGGCACGACCGACGTCCAGGCGTCGCGCGTGTGGACGAGCATGTTGAAGAAGGACAGCACGAGCACGATGAGGTTACCCGCCATGTGCAGCCATGCGGTCGGCTGAGCGCGTATCCTGCGGTCCCCAAGAAAGTCCGTAAGCCCTGCGATGGCCGCCAGAATGGCGACAATGACGCCCGCGGTCAGGAGCCAGGCCGAAAAATTGGCCCAGGTCATTTCGGCTGTCTGCCAATAGACGATATCGGTGAGCAACGTCCCGACGAAACAGGCGATCGGGATGGTGACGAGCATGGGGTGGATGGGATGGCCGGCTATGCTTGCCGTGGATCGCGGGTTGTCCATGCGGAAGCTCCTTTCCGCGCTGCTGCTTGGATGTAACAGCGCGAAAAGACGAATGTTCCGCCGGAAATTCTCGCGCTCACCAGAAGGTGAATGCCCGATTGTCAGCCATGGCTGACGCGGAATAGACCGTGCGGTGGCCGGGCGCGCATTTTACGGACGACAATCACGCAAGCCGCGCGGCATGCCACTTCAGGTGATCGTCCATGAAAGTCGAGATGAAATTGTAGGAATGGTCGTAGCCGTCCTGCATGCGCAGGGTGAGATCGATCCCTGCCTTCTTGCACGCTTCGTCGAGCAGCCATGGCCGAAGACCATCCTCCAGGAAGCCGTCAGCGGTGCCCTGGTCGACCAGGAATTCTGGAAAATGCTTCCCATCCTCGATCAGAAGGGTCGTGTCGTAGGCGCGCCAGCTCTTCTCGTCCAGCCCGAGATATTTTTCGAAGGCCGGCCGGGACCAGCCAGCCGTCGAGGGTTGCGCGATCGGCGCGAAGGCCGAGCAGCTCCGGTAGCGTTGCGGATTCTTGAACGCGATCGTCAGCGCGCCATGTCCGCCCATCGAATGGCCGAAGATGGCCTGGCGTGCCATGTCGACCGGAAAGTTGGCGGCAATCAGCGCCGGCAGCTCCTCGGTGATGTAGGAATACATGCGATAGTTTTTCGCATAAGGCTCCTGCGTCGCGTCGAGGTAGAAGCCGGCGCCGCAGCCGAACTGCCAATTGTCCTTCTCGTCGGGAACGTCGGCGCCACGTGGGCTGGTGTCGGGACACACGATGGCGAGCCCAAGCTCGGATGCCAGCCGCCGGTACTCGCCCTTGTCCATGACGTTGGCATGCGTGCAGACGAGGCCCGACAGGTATCACAGGACCGGGAGCGGCCCGTCCTTGGCCTGGGGCGGCACGAAGGCGGCGAAGGTCATGTCGCAGGCGCAGACCTCGGAAGCGTGGGAATAGACGCCCTGGATGCCGCCATGCGATTTGGAGGTGGAAACGACCTTCATCGGTTCTGCCTTTCGTCTGGAAATAACGACCGGCATAACTGCCGGCCGGGCCTGGCGCAACCTTGCACCTTGCAAAACTGTCGGGCGATGGAAGAGGCCGGCGCCGGTTAGCCTGCCGGACCAACACAGGCCTGTGCCACCGGGAGCCGCCCAATACCGGAGGCGGCCAGATCGGGCTTCGCCGCAAAGCTCTCCATTGTCGATGCACTGCCGACGGAGAAGACACGCGTTCCGATTATCTGAACGCCTTTTGGCTTTCCTTGTTTGAGGTCGCCGGCAGCGGGAGTAATAGTCGCGTCGGAATCGTGAGGACGAGACGATGACCCTGAATTTCGACCCGAGGGCGAAGGCCACCGCGCTCTACCATGGCGAATTCCGGCCGATGTTCATCGGCGGCAAATGGGTCGCGGCGCAATCCGGCCAGGAGATGCAGGCGCTGAACCCGGCGACGGGCGAAGTGCTGGCAACCGTGCCGCGCGGGTCGGCCGCCGACATCGACGCGGCGGTGGCCGCGGCGCGCGCGGCCTTCGAAGGCCCCTGGTCGAAATTCTCGCCTTACGAGCGGCAATGCCTGCTTCTGCGGATCGCCGACTTGTTCGAGAAGCATTGGGAAGAGCTCAGCGTCTCCGACACGCTCGATATGGGGTTGCCGATCACCCGCACGCTGGCCAACCGGCGCCGGGTCATCGGCATGCTGCGCTTCTATGGCGGCATGGCGACCGCGCTGCATGGCGAGGCGATCGACAATTCGATCCCCGGCGAGATCGTCACCTTCACCCGTCGCGAGCCTGTCGGCGTCGTCGGGGCGATCATCCCCTGGAATGCGCCGACCGCCGCCTCGATCTGGAAGATCGCGCCGGCTCTGGCCACCGGCTGCACCATCGTGCTGAAGCCGTCGGAGGATGCATCGCTGACGCCGCTCCTGATCGCGAAGCTGATGCAGGAAGCCGGCGTGCCCGACGGTGTCGTCAACATCGTCACCGGAACCGGCGCCGAGGCCGGCGCGCGGCTTGCCGGGCATCCCGACGTCGCCAAGATCGTCTTCACCGGCTCGACGCTGACCGGCCAGGCCATCGCTCGCGCCGCTGTCGTCAACCTGAAGCGTGTTTCGCTGGAGCTTGGCGGCAAGTCGCCGATCATCGTCTGCCGCGACGCCGATATCGACAAGGCCGTGCCGGTCGCGGCGATGGCGGTGTTCGTGCATTCCGGCCAGATCTGCATTGCCGGCTCACGCCTGTTCGTTGCGCGCGAGATCCATGACGAATTCGTGCGCCGGGTCGCCGAGTTCGCCGGCAAGCTGCGCATCGGCCATGGCATCGAGGCGGAAACCGAGATCGGGCCGCTGATCAATGCGAGGCAGGCCGGCAAGGTGGAAGGCTACATCAAGGCCGGCAACGACGAAGGCGCCAGGCTGGTCGCCGGCGGCTCAAGGCTGACGGGCGAGCTCTATGACGGCGGCAACTTCATCGCGCCGACCGTCTTCGGCGCGGTGTCGGACAAGATGACCATCGCGCGGGAAGAGATCTTCGGGCCGGTCATCTTGGCCATGCCCTTCGACACGCTGGATGAGGTCGTCGCGCGCGCCAACGCTACGCCTTACGGTCTCGCGGCCGGCATCTTCACGACCAATCTCGGCACCGCGCACAAGCTCGCGCGTCGCGTCAAGGCCGGCTCGGTCTGGGTCAACATGTATCACGCCATCGATCCGGCCGTGCCGTTCGGCGGCATGAAGATGTCCGGCTACGGGCGCGAGGGCGGCGTCGAGCATCTGCACGAGTATCTGGAGACCAAGTCGGTCTGGATCCAGACCGACTAAGAAGACGCTCCGTAAACCTGCTCGTCAGCTCGCGCGGATCAGCTTCATCGGTTGCTCCGGGAAGGAGTGCTGCACATAGCCCGCGCGGTAACGATGCGCCGGCAGGACAGAAAGTCCAGTATGGACCATTTACCCGCGACCCCCGGCGAACTTGTCGTTTAAGCCTTTTGGCACCGCTCGGAGGCGCGGTGTTGGGAGGTTTCACGAGCTATGCAAGCCGTTCTCACGGTCACGAACTTGCGCAAGTCGTTCGGCGGGATCCACGCGCTGAAAGGCATCGACTTCGATCTTCACGCCGGCGAGATTCATGCTCTTTGCGGCGAGAACGGCGCCGGCAAGAGCACGCTGGTGCGTATGATTGCCGGCCTCATGCCGCCTGACGAGGGCGAGATCCGCGTCGGCGGGCATTTGCTGCGGCCCGGCGAGCTTACCAACCCGAAGCTCGTTTCCGTCGTCTATCAGGAGTTGTCGATCATTCCGCATCTGTCCGTGCTGGACAATGTGCTTCTCGGCGACCCCGATATCTCCCAGCTCTACATCCGCGCCCGCTACAGGGCGCGTGCACGCGAGACGCTGGATCAGCTCGGGCTGTCCGATATTCCGCTCAACCTCGAGGCCGGAACCCTGTCGATCGCCGAGCAGCAGCTCCTCGAAATCTGCCGCGCCGTGATGCGCGGAGCGCGCGTGCTCATCCTCGACGAACCGACCGCGAGCCTTTCCGACGCCGAGATCCAGCGGGTCTTCGCGACGGTGCGCTGGCTGCGCGCCAAGGGAACGGCCGTCGTCTATATCAGCCATCGCCTGCCGGAGATCTTCGCCCTCACCGATCGCACGACCGTGTTCCGGAACGGACAGCGCATCCTGACGAAACCGACCGCGCAATGGACCAATGACGAGCTCGTCGCCGAGATGATCGGTCGCGAGGTAACCTCGGCGCATGCGACGCGCGACCGGGCCGGGCCCGAGGCGGCGACGGTGATCGAGCTTGCGGGACTTGGCGTCGCGGGAAAATACCGCCCCGTCGATCTTGCCTTCCGCGCCGGCGAGATCGTCGGCGTCATCGGTCAGTTGGGCTCCGGCGCCAATGCGCTGGTCGAAACGCTGGCAGGCCTGGAGCGGCGTTATGCCGGCACGATCAGGGTCGACGGCTCTCCGGTCGAGGTCACTTCGATTGCGGCGGCGGGCCGTGCCGGTATCGCCTATGTCTCGGAGGACCGCGCCGGCAAGAGCCTCTTCCTCGGAGCCCCCATCGAGGTCAACCTCACAGCGGCGATCCTTGACCGCCTCAACCGCTTCGGCGTGCTGACGCTTGCCGATGCGCGCAGGCAGGCGGGCGAGCTTGCCCGCCGGTTCCAGATCGACGTCCGCCGGCTGCCGGCTGCGGCGTCGACGCTTTCGGGCGGCAACCAGCAGAAAGTGGCTATCGCCAAGTCGGTCGCGCTCTCGCCCAGGATCCTGGTGCTCAACGAGCCGACACGCGGCGTCGATGTCGGCGCCCGCACCGAGATCTACCGCGAGATCCAGGCGCTCGCCCGTGAGGGGTTGGTCGTCCTGTTCTTTTCGACGGACCTGGAAGAGATCCGGGAGCTGTCGCAGCGCGTGATCACAGTCTTCCGCGGCGAGATCGTTCGCGATCTGCCGGTCGAGGAGACGACCATGGATTCCATCCTGGGCGACGTCGTTCGCGGTCCGGACATCGGGAGGGCGGCATGAGCATCAACGGCAATGTAAGGAGCGGAGGCAGGGCCTTGGTCGGATTCGACGCGGCGGCGCTCGGCGCCAGCCTGATGCGGCCGGAGCGCATCCAGTCCACCGCGGTGTGGGCAGCCACGGTGCTGTTCGCCTTGTGGGCAACATTCACCATTCCCGGCTTTTCCTCCGGCGCCAATGTGTCGGCGATCATGTACTCCACGTCCGCGGTCGGCATCGCCGCGGTCGGCATGGCGCTGATCACGCTTTCCGGCAATCTCTTCATGCTGTCGATGGGCGCGACGGCCGCCGTCTCAACCATTCTCTTTGCATCCTTCCTGCATTTCGGCCTGTTCGCGAGCGTGATCCTGGTGGTCCTGATCGGCGGGCTGTTCGGGTTGGCCCAGGGTATCGCCGTCGGCCTGTTCCGCACCAATCCGATCATCACCACGATAGCGATGGCTTCGATCATCACCGGCGCCGGCTCGTTCTATTCCGGCGGCCTGACGGTCGTGGGCCAGGGAGACGCGAGCTGGCTCGGGGTCGGGCGGACCCTCGGCCTGCCCAACCAGATCCTGCTCTTCCTGTTGGCGGCGATCGTGCTGAGCTTCATCGTCGAGCGGACCCGCTTCGGCCGGGAGCTTCGCCTGATCGGGCTGAACCCGAAGGCCGCCAGCTTCACCGGCCTGCGCGTCGGCCGTACTTTGGTGCTCGCCTACATGTTTGCAGCCATGGCTGCGGCCTTTGCCGGCGCGCTCTATGGCTCGCAGGCGGCGCAGGGCAACCTCAAGCTCGGCGCGGGGCTGGATTTCGACGCGATCGCCGCCGTGCTCGTCGGTGGCGTGGCGATCAAGGGCGGCCAAGGCCGGATCCTCGACGCGGCGATCGGCGCCGTGTTCCTGGCGATGATCTCCAACATCCTTTTGCTCAAGGGCCTGTCGCTGGAGATCCAGCTCATCGTCAAGGGCCTGGTGGTGATCGGCTCGGTGATCCTCGGCGCGCTGGCGCTCGGCTTCAGGAGGTAAGACCATGGCCGCGATCCGCAAGTCGAAGATGATTTCCGGCGCGACGCTGCTGCGCCTTGTCCTGCTCGCCGCTCTCGTCGCCGCCTTCGCGATCTGGAATCCGGCTTTTATCAGCGGCCGCAATCTCTATGCCCTCATGCAATCCTTCGCGCTGCTCGGCATGGTCGCGCTTGGCCTGTCGCTGACGATGATTGCCGGCGAGTTCGATCTGAGCGTCGGCTCGATGGTCGCCGTGGGCGGCCTGATCACGCTCGTCATCGGCGCCGGCAATCTCGTCCATGGCATGGTCGCCGCGCTGGCGTTCGCCGTGCTTGTCGGCTTGGTCAATGCCTTCGTGATCAGCCGTTTCAAGGTGTCGTCGCTCGTTGTCTCGGTCGGCTCGATGATGGCGCTCTCCGGCTTCGCTTTCTGGCTCGCCGGCGGCAAGGTCATCAGCACCGACAATTTCGACCTCGGCATGGTCCTGGACGATCCGCTGCTGACCGTCCTTTCCTGGCGCAGCGTCGTGACGCTTGCCGCCTTCCTGCTCGTCGGCCTGTTCATGCACTACACGCTGATGGGACGCGACATCCGCGTCGTCGGCAGCAAGCCCCAGGTCGCGGCGGCGAGCGGCGCCAGGGTCGGCCGCTCGCTGGTGATCGTCTTCGTGCTTTCCGCCGCCACGGCCGCCCTCGCGGGAAGCCTGCTGTCGATGAGCCTCGCCAGCGCCGCGGCGACCACCGGCAGCACGCTGATGCTGCAGGCCGTCTCGGCCGCGATCGTCGGCGGCGTCACCCTCAGCGGCGGCTCCGGCACGCCCGCGCATGTCCTGCTCGGATCGCTGATCCTGACGGTGATGAACAATGGACTGAGTCTGATCGGCATGGGGGCGACGGGGATTCTCTTCGCCAACGGCCTCGTGCTGATGGGGATCGTGCTGCTCGACGGTCAGTTGGGCGCATGGATGAGCGAACGGCTCGCAATGTCGCGGGCCGCCAATTCCGCCTAGCGGAAACAACCGACGGATCCTTGCAACGCCGCCGAGCCGATCGGCGGTGCGGGGGAACGTGCAACCTTGAAACGGGAGGAGTAACCAAAATGAACTTCGCAAAACTTACCAAACTTTTGCTGGCGACCACGGTCGTCGGAGGGCTGATGGCGCCGGGAATGGCCTTTGCCGCGGCCAAGGGCGCGAAGGTGATCCTGCTGACGGTCACCGAGGAATGTGAATATTGCGCCCTGCACCAGCGCGCCTTCAAGGAGGTCGCGGCCGCCGCTGGCATCGATCTCGAGGTCAAGATCAACAACTACGACGCCGCCGAGCAGGCCTCGCAGGTCGACCAGGCGATTGCCCAAAAGCCGGACGCGATCGTGCTCTGGCCCGCGGATGCGAGCGCCATCGTGCCGTCGCTGCGCAAGATCAAGCAGGCCGGCATTCCGCTGGTGATCACCAACTCGCGGCCGGACGAGAAATATTCGCAATTCTGGGACGTCTTCACCGGCCCGTCGGACATCGGCAACGGCGAGTCCGCCGGCGAAGCCATGATCAAGGGTTTCGCCGACAAGAAGCTCGGCAGCGACGGCAAGGTCTTCATCGTCGAGGGCGTTCCCGGAACACCGCCCCAGATCCAGCGCTCGCAGGGCTTCGAGGATGTCCTGGGCAAGAAGGCGAGCGGCATTCAGGTGGCCGGCAAACAGAACGGCAACTGGGACCAGACCAAGGCGACGGACGCCGCCGCCGCCCTCTTCACCCAGCTCGGCTCAGGCGTGAAGGGCGTCTATGCGCAGGCCGACAACATGATGTCCGGCGTGATCGTCGCCGCCAAGCGCGCCGGCATCGATCCGGCAAGCCTGGTCCTGGTCGGCTCCAACTGCTCGATCGAGGGCGTCAACCAGATCAATGACGGCACGCAATACGCCACCGTCCTGCAGTCGCCGATCGACGACGGCAAATATGCCGCGCAGGCTGTCGCCGATCTTCTCGACGGCAAAAAGGTGGAGAAGCAGATCTTCCTGCCGCACGAGATCATCACCAAGGCCAACGTCGCCGACTGCAACGCCGCGCTCGGCCGCTGATTATCCGCATCCGAGGCACGGCGGCCCGCCGCCGTGCCTCATCCTTCCCGACGTCAGAAAAGAGGAATATCCCATGGCCACGGAGCCAGTCTTTAGCAACGCCTTGCCGGACCTTGTCGTGGTCTCCGGAACGGCTTCTGGTCTTGGTACCAACATTGCCCGGCTGCTGACCGAAAGCGGCGTACGCACGATCGGCGTCGATCTCGCGCCGGCGCCCGAGAGCCTTGCAAGCCAACGCTATTCGCATGTCCGGGGCGACGTTACCGACGAGGCGACCTGGGCCGGCATCACGGACATGATCACCAGGGAAAATCCTGGAACGCTTGGCCTCGTGACGTCGGCGGCCATGCTGAATGTCGGCACCATCCTCGAATTCGACAAAGCGGCGATGGAAAGGACCATGTCGGTCAATTTCATCGGCACGGCGCTCGCCTTTCGCGCCATGCTGCCGTTGATGACCGCGCGCGGCGGCGGCCCGATCGTGGCGGTCGCCAGCATCGACGCGACATTCGCCGAGCAGCAGCTTGCCGTCTACGCCGCCTCGAAGGGCGCCGTCCGCCAGCTTACCCGCACCGTTGCGATGGACCATGCGCGCCAGGGCATACGCGCGAACGTGCTGAGCCCCGGGCCGATGCTCGCCGGCCTCTTCGAACGGCACATGAAATCCGCCAACGATCCGGACCGCTTCCTCGCCGCGCGCGCCAACCGCCAGCCGGCCGGCCGCATCCTCGATCCGGCCGAGGTCGCCCGCGCTGGCCTCTTCCTGCTTTCTGACGCCTCCACTGCGCTCAATGGCGCCGAGATCATCGCCGACGGCGGCCTGACGACCAGCTTCGATTTCCGCACGGGGTCGGAAGGCGCCTCGGTCTGAGGAGAAGATGATGAGCAAATCCATTGAACTCGTCGCCGCCTACTGGACCATCTCCGGCGACGTCTATCCGTTCGCGCCGAACGAGATCAGCCCCTTTCCGTTCGCCCGGCGTGTCGAGGCGGCGGCAAGGGCCGGATACAAGGGCGTCGGCCTGATCCACGCCGATCTGCAGGCGACGCGCGAGAAGATCGGCCTGAAGGAGATGCGCCGCATCCTCGACGCCAATGGCATGCCGCATGTCGAGCTGGAGTTCATCACCCACTGGTTCGCGTCCGGCGCCCTACGCGCCGCATCGGACAAGGTTCGGCGCGAGCTCTTCGAGGCGGCGGAGGCGCTCGGCGCCCGCGACGTCAAGATCGCGCCGGAATTCGATGCCGACACGATCGACCTTGGGCAGGTCACGGACAGCTTCGCCGCGATCTGCGACGACGCCGCCCGTTACGGAACCAGGATCGCGCTGGAGGTGATGCCGTTCTCAAACGTGCGCACCCTGGAAACCGCGCGCGCCATCGTCGAAGGCGCGGCGAAGGCCAATGGCGGCCTGCTGCTCGACATCTGGCATGTCGGCCGCGGCGGCATCCCTTACGAGGCCGTCGCCACCGTGCCGAAGCAATATGTCGTCTCGGTCGAGCTCGACGACGCGGATGAAAAAATCGTCGGCACGCTTTGGGAAGACACGATCTACGAACGCCGGCTCTGTGGCGAGGGCGTGCTCAATCCCCCCGCCTTCATCGACGCGATCCGCAAGACCGGCTTCGACGGCTTCTACTCCGTCGAAGTGATCTCAAAGAGGCATCGCGTGCTGCCGCTCGAAGAGGCGGCGCGACGCTCGTTCGAAACAACCATGGCGCAATTCGCCGCAAGATAGGAAGGATCAAAATGGAAACCAATCTCAAGGGCAAGGTGGTGCTGATCACCGGGGCGGCGAAGGGCATCGGCCGCGAAACGGCGATAGCGTTCGGCCGCGAGGCAAGCCGCGTGGCGCTTTTCGACATCGACGAAGCGGCCCTTGCCGAGACGTCGGCCGCGGTCACGGCTGCCGGCGGCACGGCCGCGACGTTCAAGGCCGATCTTTCCTCGGCTGAGGATATCGAGAAGAAGGTGACAGCCGCGATCGCCCATTTCGGCGGCACGGTCGATGTCCTCGTCAACAATGTCGGCGCCGGCGCGGTGCGGACCTTCGACCAACTGACCGACGCCGAGTGGGACAAGACCTTCTCGCTCAACTTCATGAGCTATGTCCGCACGACGCGCATCGTCCTGCCGGTCATGCGCAAACAGGGACACGGCGCGATCGTCAACAACGGTTCGGACCTTGCGCGTCAGCCGGAAGGCGTTCCGATCGACTACTCGGCGTCCAAGGCGGCGGTGCTCGCCCTGACCAAGGGGCTGGCGCGCACCGAAGGCGCCAACAACATCCGCATCAACGCCGTGGCTCCCGGCCCAATCTGGACGCCGTTCTGGACCCAGCCCGGCGGCTTTGCCGAAACCATGGGCAAGTTCCACAATATGGAGCCGCAGAAGGCCGTCGAGCACGAGATGTCGCTGCGCCAGCTGCCGCTCGGCCGCCTCGGCAAGCCGGAGGAAGTGGCCAACGTCATCGTGTTCCTGGCCTCCGATCTCGCCTCCTTCGTCACCTCCTCCGTCTGGGGCGTGGATGGCGGCTCGATACGAGCGATCGCCTAAAGCAATTCCCGGAAAAGTGTGAGCGGGTTTCCGGCCGGAATTGCGTCAAAACAAAGAGATTTCAGGAGAACCGCACTGCGGTTGTCCTTTGGAATTGCGCAAAAACAAGGAGTTGCAGCAGGCGATTCTATCAAACGCTGAACTGCTTCAAGGCGCGCCGCAACGAAACGGAATCAGCCGACGCGGTCAACGATCCGCTCGATGCGGTCCTGGGCGTCCTTCAGGGCCGCTCGGTCGGATTTGCGGCCGGAAAGCGCGTCGTGAACCTCCTCGCCGATGATGCGCTCCATGCCGGTGTAGAACGGCACCGGCGGGCGCTGCCAGTTGCGCAGCAGATTGCGGTTGGCGAGGCTGCCGACGAAGCGCACGAGCTGCGAGCTGCCGATCGCCTCCGGATCCGCGCTGACCGAGAAACGCGGCGCGACGGGAAAGCCGTTCTTCACATGCTCCTTCATGGCCTCGCGCGATGCCATCCAGGCCAGCGCTTCGGCCGCGAGCGGCAGACGCTTCGGGTCGATGTTGGAAGGGATGCACAACAGGAACCCGCCGATCGGCGAGGTGTTGGTGCCGCCCGGTCCTGAAGGCTGCGGAACGTAGGCGACGCGGCGCTTGACGGCGGAACGGACTTCGGCCTCGAACTGGGCGGCGCGCATCGTCCAGACATAGCCCATCGCGCTCTGGCCGCGCAGGAAGACCGCGCAGGAATCGTCCCAATGCGCCTCGAGCGCGCCGGGCTGGGCGATCTCCAGCATGCGATGCATGTAGTCGAGCGCCAGCAGGCCGGCTTCGCTGTCGACCTGCGGCCGCATATGCTGCGCATCGAGGTTTTCGGTGGAATAGCCCGTCGGCGTGCGGCGGATCGACAGCACGGTCTGGCCGCAGCAGCCGAGGAAGAACATGAAGCTCGATGCCAGCGGCCGGTGCGCCGCGTTCCAGGCGATGCCGTAGCGTTCCGCGGCCGGATTATGGAATGCGCGCCCGGCGCTGATGACGTCGTCGAAGGTGCGCGGCAGCGGCAGCCCCTCGCTTTCGAAGAGATCCGACCGGCAGGCCAGCACCTCTATCGTGCAATAGATCGGCACACCGTATTCGACGCGCTGCCAGGTCGTCGTCGACCAGATCGACGGATGGAAATCCATCGGGTTGATGCCGGATTCGCGGATCACCTCGCCGATCGGCAGGACAAGTCCCTTGCTCGCGAATTCTCCAAGCCAGGGCATGTCGATCGCGATCATGTCGTAGGCCGAGATGGTGCGCGCGCCGTTCGCCAGGCCCTCCCGGTAAAGATCGTTCTGGTGCACCAGCTTGAAGCTCTTGGCGCTCGCCAGGTTGTTGCGGAAGTCCGACCACGTGTTGCGCATGGCGGCAAAGTAATTGTCGTCGTTCAGCAGGAACTGCAGCTCGACGCCTTTCGTGACCCTGTTGGTCAAAAGGTTGATCGGTGGAATGATCGGACTGCCGCGCTGCGGCGCGCCGAAATAATAGTCGGCCTCATGCTCCTCATTGTTGCGGCCGCCGACGATCTCGGCGATCAGGGCTTTTGTCTCCGCCGCATAATTGATGGCGAGGTTCGAGAGGCGTGCCGTCGGGTGAAGCGTAAAGCGCTTGGCCGTTTCGGAAGCCGCCCGCCTCTCGATCAATCCGCTGTCGATCATGCCCTGGATACGCCGGATCGCGGTGCCGTGAGGGAGATTGGAGACCAGCGCGAGCTTGCTGATCGTCACCGGATAGCCTTCGAGCTCCGAGCGCATGAGGTAGTGGATGATGCGCCAGGCGGCCTCGTCCTCGACATCCGTGACGCCGAGGAAAGGCCTGCGCAGCCGATCCACGAAATCATAGACGCGCAGGAACTCGTGATCGTTCATCCCAACATTCTCCTTCCAGCGCGGAAGGATACGCCGACCAGGCGACTCGACGCCAGCTTTTGTCCAATTTGGACGAAACCGCCCAGCCTCAAGTTCCGGCGGTCTTGGGAGCCAGGACGAAATCCCATTCGACGGACCAGAACGGAGCGTCGAAACCGAGCTCGCGCGCCTTTTCCGGGTTGGTGACTTTGGTGAAATCCGCGATCAGCGAATCCTTCACGCCGAAGACGGCGTCCTCGGCAAGGTAGCGGCAATCGGGCGCGAAGATGTGGGTGATGACGGGATCGTAACCCGGCGCGCTGACGATGTAGTGCACATGCGCCGCCCGGTTCGGATGACGCCCGAGCGCGGCGAGCATCTTTCCGACCGGTCCGTCGTCCGGGATCGGATAGTAGCGCGGCTTGACCGAACGATACCAGTACTCGCCCTTCTCGTCGGCGGTGAAGACCCCGCGCAGGTTCCAGTCGGGCTGGACGTCCTCCTGCTGGACATCGTAGAAGCCGTCGTCATTGGTCTGCCAGACATCGATCAGCGCGCCGGCGATCGGCTTGCCTTGCGTGTCGAGCACGCGACCGCGCACCACCATCGGCTCACCCTTGCCGTCGAGGCAGATGTTAGCGCCGTGCTCGTAGCGCGGGGCTTCGGGCACGTAGAACGGGCCGAGGATGGTGTTTTCCGTGGCGCCGTTCGGACGCCGGTGATTGATCGCGTCGACAAGCATCGAAACGCCAAGCGTATCGGAAAGAAGGATGAATTCCTGCCGCCAGTCGGAGCACATCTTGCCGACATCGGTGAGGAACTTGATGCCTTGCAGCCACTCCTCATGCGTCGGCTCGATCTCCTTGATGGCTGCGTGCAGGTGTTTCACCAGCACGCCCATCACCTGCCGCAGGCGCGGATCGACATCCGGCCCCATGCGCGCGTTGACCACGTCGACCGAGGTCTCTTCCTCGAAATAAGGATACTTCGGTCGAGCGGCGTCTGCGGTGCCTGTCATGGCGATAACTCCTCCAGGGACGTTCGGGTTCTCAGGCCTGCGGCGGCTCGCCGGCATAGGCGCGCGCGATAAGAGCCCGGATCGATCCCCGCTCCAGCGCCCGCGGGTTCCAGTAGGGATTGGCCAGCGCGCGGTCCGTCGCGGTGTCGATCCCGTCGGGCGGCATGCCTATCTCAGACAGGGCGCGCCTTGCGCCGATCCGGCCCGCAAGATCGTAGAGGGCCGTCGCCGGGTCGTTCGTCTTCAGCACGGCCCGCAGGGTTTGCATGACGGCCGGAACGGCGGGGGCGTTATAGGCCAGCGCATGCGGCAGCACGATCGTATGGGTCTCCGCATGCGGCAGGTCGAAACTGCCGCCCAGCGTGTGGCAAAGTTTGTGGTGCAGCGCCATGCCGACCGAGCCAAGGCAGATACCGCAGAGCCAGGCGCCGTAAAGCGCCTTGGAGCGCGCATCGCGGTCATGCGGCTTCTCGGCGATGACCGGCAAGGCGCTCGCCAATGCGCCGATGGCCTCGGCCGCCATCAGGTCTATCACCGGGTTGCTTTCCCTCGCGTAGAGCGCCTCGACCGCATGGGCGATGGCGTTCATGCCGCTTGTTCCCGACAACGCGGCAGGAAGCGTCATCGTCAGGTCGACGTCGTAGATCACCACTTCCGGCAGCACCCGCGGGCTCGATTGGGTGACCTTCGCGCCATCCTTCGTCTCGCCGAGGATCGGCGTCATTTCCGAGCCGGCATAGGTCGTCGGCATCACGATCTGCGGCAGGTCGGTGCGCAACGCGATCGCCTTGGCGAGGCCCGTCGTGGAGCCGCCGCCGACCGCAACCAACCCGTCGGCCTGAAGCTCGGCCACGATCCGCAGCGCGTCCTCTGTCACGGACACGGGCGTATGCATCGTCGCCCCGGCATAGACCCCGGCCGCGGTGCCGCCAAGCGATCCGGCCAGACGCCGCGCGTCCGCCTCCTGCGGCGGCGTTGCCAACACGAGCACACGCTTCAGCCCCAGACGGTCGATCTCCTCCGGCAGCCTTGCAATGGTGCCAGATCCGAAGACGACGCGCGCCGGCTGGCCATTATAGACGAAGCTTTTCATCGAGCCTCTCCCCGTCAGCCGCGATTGTCGACACGCAGCAGGAAGGGATTGATGCTGACGCTTTGCCAGACATTGGCGGCAGTGAACGGGTCGGCGGCGTTGAACGCCTTCACATCTTCGATGCTGTCCGCGGAAAACACGAAGAGCGAGCCGATCATGGTCGCACCGTCCGCAGCGACCAGCGGCCCGGAGATTACAGTCGCGACCGATCCGGCGGCAAGATAGGCCTTGTGGGCATCGTAATTGGCAAGCCGGCGCGCAAGCGCATCGGCATGGTCGAGACAGTGGACGGCAAAGAGCAAGATAGTCCTCCCGGGGGGCGCGGCGCTTCATCGATCGTCGCTAAGTTCTACTCCTCCCTGCCGGAACTTAAATCGACTCCCGTCGAACGGACCGATGAATTTGTCCAAACTGGACAGATATGGGTTCCATGCGGGCGTGATTGTTCGCCGCCGGAAACGGATACCGGCCGATTGCATCGTGCCGTCGAGGGCTAGCGCAGCCGCGAGATCCCTGTGGTCTCAGGCGATCCTCTGTTCGAATTGCGCGATGTCGGCGCTCTTGCGCAGTCCGGTCGCGACGACGGACACACGGAACTTTCCCGCCAATGCCTGGTCGAAGATGGCGCCGACGATGATGTCGGCATCGGCGTCGACCTCTTCGCGTATCCGCGTCGCGGCTTCGTCGACCTCGAACAGCGTCATGTCCATGCCGCCGCAGATCGACACGAGCAGCCCCCTGGCGCCGGACATGGAAGCTTCATCGAGGAGCGGATTGGCGATCGCCGCCTCGGCCGCGATCTTGGCGCGCCCCTCCCCGGAGGCCTCGCCGGTTCCCATCATCGCCCGGCCCATGTCCCGCATCACCGACTTCACGTCGGCGAAATCGAGATTGATCAGGCCTTCCTTGACGATGAGATCGGTGATGCAGCCTACACCCGCGTAGAGAACGCGATCCGCCATGGCGAAGGCGTCGGCGAACGTGGTCCTGGCGTCGGCGACCCTGAAGAGGTTCTGGTTCGGGATGACGATCACGGTATCGGCGCTCTCGCGAAGGCGTTCGATGCCTTCCTCGGCCGCCTGCGTCCTGCGCTTGCCCTCGAACACGAAAGGCTTGGTGACGACGGCCACCGTCAGGATGCCGGCGTCGCGCGCGGCGCGCGCGATCACGGGCGCCGCACCCGTCCCCGTGCCGCCGCCCATGCCGGCGGTGATGAAGCACATATGCGTTCCCGCAAGGTGATCCATGATCTCGTCGATGGATTCTTCCGCGGCAGCGCTCCCGACCTGGGGCAAGGACCCGGCGCCCAGCCCCTCGGTCACATGCGCGCCCAGTTGGATCAGGCGCGACGACTTCGACATGGTGAGCGCCTGGGCGTCGGTGTTGGCGACGACGAACTCGACGCCCTGCAGCCCTTCGGCGATCATGTTGTTGACGGCGTTTCCGCCGGCGCCGCCGACCCCGACAACGGTGATCTTGGGTCTCATCTCCAGGATTTCCGGCTTGGCGGTCATGTTCTCATCTTTCTACCGAAGGCACCTGCGGCTCCGCCGCACGATCATGCGGAGCCGAAGCAAGCACACGAATCAGGCGACCCCCACCAACCGCAGGGAATCAGAGCAGGCGCCTCCCTGCAAGGTCCGCTGACATTCTGCAAGCGCAAACGCCCCGGCCAAGAGCTGGAAGCGTCTGGGCGCTCGAGTGATCCGAGCCGGCGCGCTGCAAGAAATTCTATTGCGTCACCGAAGTCGAGGTGCCCCAGGTGTCCGACAGCACATAGCCTTGCGGATAGGGATCCGTTGGATCGAGATAGTAATTGTGCTCTCCTGTGATCCAGGCCCTGCCGGTTATCTGCGGCACGATCGCCTTGCGCCCGGCGACTTCGGTGAGTTCGAGGATCTTGCCGGTGAAGCGCGAGCCGATGATCGATTCATGGATCAGCACCTCGCCGGCCTTCATCTGGCCTCGCGCCTGCAGCACGGCCATGCGGGCCGAGGTGCCGGTTCCTGTCGGGCTGCGGTCCGAGCGTCCTGGCGAGACGATGCAGGTGTTGCGCGTGACGTTGCCTGGCCCCTGGAACGGCATGGCGAACTGCACGATCGACACACCGCGCACATTGTCGAACTGCGGATGCACGACATCGAGCTGCTCGCGCGCCGCGCGGCGGACCTTCTCGCCGGCCACGGCCAATTCGCGGGCCTCGTCGGGGGTGACCGAGAAGCCGAGCGCAGGCGCATCGACAATCGCGTAGAACATGCCGCCATAGGCAATATCGACCTTGATCGTGCCAAGCCCTTCCACCTCGATATCGGCATCGAGGCGCTCGGCGAAGGCGGGGGCATTGCGCAGCGTGATCGACAGGCATTTGCCGTCGCTGCATTCGGCGCGCACCTCGATGACGCCGCCGGGCATATCCAGCTTGAAGCGCGTCTCGGGCTCCTGCATCGGCACCATGCCGGTCTCGAGCAACACCGTGGCGACGCAGATCGTGTTGGAGCCGGACATCGGCGGATATTCGGTCGGCTCCATGATGATGGCGCCCGCGGCGCAATCCTCGCGCGTCGAGGGCACCAGGAGATTGACATGCCGGGCAACGCTGCCGCGCGGCTCGCAGATCAGCATGCGCCTGATATGGTCGTGATCGCGTTCCATCGTGATCATCTTTTCCATCATCGTGCGGCCCGTGGGCGGCAACACGCCGCCCACGATGACATCGCCGATCTCGCCCTCGGCGTGGCAGCCGACGACGCGGATGCTGGTTTTGGTGCGCATTGCTTTTTTCTCCCTGTCCGCCGCGACTATCCGCCTGGCAAGTGGGGGACAAACTGATCAATCCGCGCGCCAGCCTCAAGGAAAATCATGACGGCCGACGTTTTTGTTTTTCCAGCTACTTGTCGAAATAAGAAACGATCAACTCCGAACCGAATCCCAGTTGAGCGGCGCTACCCGTCCGCCAGCGCCGTCACCTCACGCCGGAAAGGCAGCGCGTCACCGATATCGGCTTCGTCCAGCTCACGGGCAAAGCGATGGCCGGCATAGGTAGCCCAGGCGATCGGCCCCGGCGCTTCCGCATCGCCGATGACCTTGACCGAACGGATGCCATTGTTGGCGCACTCGTTTTCCCGGGCTTTCAGCGCGTGCCAGACGGCGTCGTCCTGATTGCGCGACGTCACCAGGACGACGGCATCGGCGGCCATGTCCACATTCGCGCCGGTATAGACACAGGCAGTCGCGACGCCGCCCGAAACGATGCTCGTGGCGGTCCTGTTGAGGACGATATCGACCCCCAACTCCGCCAGTCGGCGATGGATGGCCCCCTGCTCCAGCGTGTTGCGGGTCCAGTCCGAGACATAGGCCGAAGGGGTCACCAGGGTTACTTTCGCGCCCTGGCGCGCCATCAGCTCGGCCAGCACGCCGCCCATGTAATAGTGGTCGTCGTCGAACAGCACGACGTTGCCGGAGGGCACATTGCCGCCCATCAGATCGTCGGGCGTGTAGATCGGCATGGCGGCGTCGATTGGCATCGGCACGACATGGGCGCGTGCCACGCCGTCGCGCCGCCAGGTCGATCCGGTGGCGATGGCGACGTTCTGGAAGCCGAAGGACAGGATGTCGTCCGCCGACAGCCGGCTCTCGAAATAGATATCGACATTCGGCATCTGGCTGAGCTGGTACTGCCGGTAGTCGCGCACCCGGCGCCAGGCCGACAGGCCTGGCAGCAGGCACTCACGCGCCACGCGGCCGCCAAGCTCGGTGCCAGCCTCGGCCAAAGCCACCTGGTAGCCGCGCAGGCCGAGCGCTCGGGCGGCCTCCAGTCCGGCGGGCCCGGCGCCGACGATCAGCACGCTGTCGCTGTCGCCCTTTGCCTGCATGCGCTCCGGATGCCAGCCCTTGCGCCATTCCTCCATGAAGGTCGGGTTCTGCGTGCAGCGCGAGATCGACATCGTCATGTCGCCGGTAATGCAGATGTTGCAGCCGATGCATTCGCGGATATCCTCGATGCGGCCTTCCTCGACCTTCCTCGGCAGGAAGGGATCGGCGATCGACGGGCGGGCGCAGCCGATGAAGTCGAGCGTGCCCGACTTGATCATCCTGACCATGACATCCGGCGAGGTGAAGCGGCCGACACCGACGACCGGCTTCGAGGTCAGCTTCTTGATGCCGGAGACGAGGCTTTCCTGCGCCGCCTCTTCCTTGAAGCGCGACGGTCCCGAGCAATCCTCCCAGGCGCCGTGAGCGAGATCCCAGAGATCAGGCAGCTCGGCATGCATCTCGATCATGTCGCGGACTTCCGAATTGGCAAAGCCAAGCTCGCCGATCATCTCGTCCAGCGACAGCCTGAGCGTCAGGCCGCACGTGTCGCCGATCGCGTCGCGCCCTTCCTCGATCAGCTCGCGCATCAGCCGCGAGCGGTTCTCCAGCGAGCCGCCATATTCGTCGCTGCGCTGGTTGGTGGCGGTGGACAGGAAGTGCTGGATGATGCCGAAGCCGTGCGCGCCGTAGAGGCAGACCAGGTCGAAGCCCGCCTGCTTCGCACGCTTGAAGGCGTTGCGATGCCAGCGGCGCAAATCGCGAATATCCTCTCTGTCCATAGCGCGGGCTTGCACCGGATCGTTGGTGAAGGTGCGGATCGGCAGGGGCGACGGGCCGCGCGGGACTTCCTTGGTATAGAGGTTGGGACCATTGATGCCGGAATAGGCGAGCTGGACGCCGGCCAGCGCGCCGTGCTCGTGCATGGCCTTGGCCATCTTGGCCAAGGCCGGGATATCGGCGTCGTCCCACAGCCTGAGCTCGATGAAGGGCGTGATCTCGGAGGTGTGGTGCATCTCCGTCTGCTCGGTGAAGATGACGCCCCAGCCACCTTCGGATTTCATCCGGCGCATCTCGGCCGCGGCCGACGGATCGCGATAACCGCCGCCATTGCAATGGGGGACCTGGTAGAAGCGGTTCTTGGCCGTCACCGGCCCGATCTTCATCGGCTCGAACAGAATGTCGTAGCGTGGGTCGCGCATGGTGCTTCCTTCCTGTCGGCTTTGGCGCTGCCGCAGTTGCCGAGACTACTCATAAGTTGGCGCCGGCGCGGGAAAACTATGGATTTCTTCTGCGCGGATTAGGACGCGCCTAATCGCCCTTGCATGGATTAGCCTGCGATGAATCGGGGCTGAGCCAAATGCGACTTCAGGACCGCTACGGCGCGATGTAAACAGCCGGCTGCGGCAACGGAACAAGAGATATGGACAGCACCAGGATCCTCGAAAAGCTGATCGCCTTCCCGACGGTGAGCCGCGACTCGAACCTCGACCTCATCGGCTATGCGGCGGAGTTGCTCGGAGCGAGCGGCATCGCCAGCCAGATCATCCACAGCGCGGACGGCCACAAGGCCAATCTCTTTGCCACCATCGGACCGGCCGACAAGCCCGGCATCATGCTGTCCGGCCATACCGACGTCGTTCCCGTCGACGGCCAGAACTGGACCCTGCCGCCATTCGCGATGACCGAGCGCGACGGCAAGCTTTTCGGGCGCGGCGCGGCGGACATGAAGGGTTTCGTGGCCTCAGCTCTCGCGGCCTGTCTCAAGGCCCGGAAGACGGCGCTGCGCACGCCCTTGCACCTGGCGCTCTCCTACGACGAGGAAGTCGGATGTCTCGGCGTGCGCGACCTGATCGAAATGCTGAATGCAGCGCCCCAGCGGCCGCTGCTGTGCATCGTCGGCGAGCCGACCGACATGCAGGTGGCGACGGGGCACAAGGGCAAGCTTGCAGCGCGCGCTCTCTGCAAGGGACGCGAAGGCCATTCGGCGCTCGCCCCGCTGGCGCTCAACGCCATCCATCTCGGCTGCGACTTCGTGCGCGCCTTGCGCGACGAACAGGATCGGCTGGCCCGCGACGGCGCTCGCGACGGCGACTACGACATTCCCTACACGACCGTGCATGTCGGCAAGATCAATGCCGGCGTGGCGCTCAACATCGTGCCCAACCTTTGCCAGGTCGATTTCGAGATCCGCAACGTCGCCGCCGACGATGCCGCCGGCATTCTCGACAGGCTGCGCAGTGCTGCGGCGCGCATTGCCGCCGACGCTGCTTCGATCGCGCCCGAAGCGGCGATCGACATCGAGATCACCAACACCTATCCGGGTCTCGACACGCCGGCCGCTTCGGAAGCCGTCGCCTTCGTCAAATCGCTGACCGGCGCCAATAGCACCATGAAGGTCGCTTTCGGCACGGAAGGCGGCTTGTTCAGCCGCGATCTCGGCACGCCCGCCGTCGTCTGCGGACCGGGCTCGATGGCGCAGGGGCACAAGCCGGACGAATTCGTCAGCGTCGAACAGCTGCGGCGTTGCGACGAGATGCTGGAGAGGCTGCTGTCGCGCCTCGCCGACGGCTGGCCGTGATGTCGCTCACTTGACGATGCGTTCGGTGCCGAAAACGCCTTGCTCGACCACGAAGCGGCGGCAATGGTCGATGAAGGCCTGCACCGTCAGGGTGCGGTGCTCGGCGTTCGGCAGCGCGATGCCCATGGTCAGCGGCCGGAGGTCCCCCAGCAAGGGCACGAAGACCAGCAGCTTGCCGTCCGGCGACATGGTGTTGAGCGGCCGCATATTGGCGATGCCGTAGCCGAAGCCGTTGGCGACCATCGAGCGCATCACGGCGATGTCGCCGGTGCGCTCGACGATCCTGGGGCGCAGGCCCTGGAACGCCGAGAGGAAGTATTCCCGGCTGTAAGGCAGGTCGAGCAGCACCATCGGCTCGTCGACCAGTTCCTCGGGCGTGATACCCGCCCTCCCCGCCAGGCGATGCGCGGCCGGCAGCATCACATAGGCCGGCAACTGCATCAGCGGCTCGAAGGTCATGTCCTGCGACAATTCGAGGTCGTAGGTCAGTGCGGCGTCTATTTCGCCACGCTGCAGCATCTCGAACAACTGCCCCTGGTTGCGCTCGAACTGCCTGACGCGCACATCCGGATAAGCGTCCTCGAATTTCCGGCGCAGTGCCGGCAGCACGATCTGCGCGAAGGTCAGCAGGCAGCCGATCGCCAGCGGTCCGCGCACTTTTTCCGCGATATCGCCGGCAATGTCATGCAGCGCGTCGGCGTCGTTGAGCAGGCGCGCGGCTTCCTTGAGGAACAGGCGTCCGCCTGCAGTCAGCGCCAGGGCATGCGAGTGCTTGCGCACGAAGAGCTGGACGCCGAACTCCGCTTCGAGCTGGGCGATCGAGGCCGAGATCGAGGGCGGCGAGACATTGACCTGCTCGGCCGCCTTGGCAATCGAACCCGCTTCGCCGACGGCGACGAAGTATTCGAGCTGTCTGAGTGTGAAACGGAGCGGCATGGTCCTATGTTGCCGGTTTGCACCCGGTGATCAAGGTCACGGCCCTCAGTACTTGATCCAGGTGGTCTTCAGCGCCGTGTATTTGTCGAGCGCGTGCAGCGACAGGTCGCGACCGAAGCCGGACTGCTTGAAGCCGCCGAAGGGTGTCATCGGGCTCAGCGCATCGACGGTGTTCACCGAAACCGTGCCCACGCGCAACCGCTCCGCGATGCGGTGTGCCCGCGACAGGCTATCGGTCCAAAGCGATGCCGCCAGCCCGTAGATGCTGTCGTTGGCGATCTGAAGCGCCTCCTCTTCGGTGTCGAAGGCGATGACCGAAAGCACCGGGCCGAATATCTCGTCGCGGGCAAGCGGATCCTCAGGCGCAACATTGTCGAAGATGGTGGGCTGCACGAAGCTGCCGCGCCCGTCGACCGAGATCCGGCCGCCGCCGGTGACCAGCCGGGCCGACTTCCTGCCGCCGTCGATGAAACGCATGACGGTCGCGGCGTGCCGAGCGTCGACCATCGCCCCCATCCTGGATGCCGGATCGAGCGGGTCGCCGGGCTGGGTCGCCGCTGCGCGCTCGGCCAGCTTCTCGACCAGCACATCCTTGATGCCGCGCTCCACGAGAAGCCGGGAATTGGCCGAGCACACCTGGCCCTGGTTGAAGAAGATGCCGAAGGCGGCCCTGTCGGCCGCCGCGTTCAGGTCGGCGCAATCGGCGAACACCAGATTGGGGCTCTTGCCGCCAGTCTCCAGCCAGACCTGCTTCATGTTCGACTGGCCGGAATATTGCAGGAACAGCTTGCCCACGGCGGTGGACCCGGTGAAGGCGAGGCAATCGACGTCCATGTGCCGGCCAAGCGCCTGGCCGGCGGTCTCGCCGAGGCCGGGCACCACATTGAGCACGCCGGCGGGCAAGCCCGCCTCCATGGCGAGCTCCGCCAGCCTGAGCGCAGAGAAAGGCGATTGCTCGGCCGGTTTCAGCACCACCGAATTGCCCGCCGCCAGCGCCGGCGCGCATTTCCAGGTCGCCATGTCGAGCGGGAAATTCCACGGCACCACGGCACCCACGACGCCAAGCGGCTCGCGTCGTACCAGTGCCAAGTCGCCATGGCCGGTCGGCGCCACCTCGTCATAGACCTTGTCGATCGCCTCGGCATACCACTGGAAGATCGCCGCCGAGCCCGGCACGTCGATGGTGGCCGCGTCCTTGACCAGCTTGCCCATATCCAGCGATTCCAGCAGCGCGAGCTCCTGCAGGTTCTCGCGCAGCAGCTCCGCCAGCCTGAGCAGCACCTGCTTGCGATGCGCGGGGGCCATTCGCGACCATACGCCGGCCTCGAAGCTGCGCCGGGCAGCGGCGACGGCCAGATCGATGTCTTCTTCTCCGCAGGAAGCGACCTCGGCGAGCGTCGCTCCCGTGGCCGGATTGATGCTGGCGAAGGTACGGCCGGAGCGCGCGGGCACGGCCTTGCCGTCGATGAAGGCTTTGTCGCGAAAACGGATCGCGGACGCCTTGCCGATCCATTCCTTATGGCTGAGTTCGCTCATGCTGGCTCCAGACTGCCGGTACTACTCGTCACCGGGAACGCCATAGCTCGGCGCGCCGGATGGGTTGAGGGCGCGGGTCACGTAGGCATCGAGCTGGGGCTTGTAGATGTCCCACAGCCCTGCCAGTTGCTCAATCGGGCAGTCCTCGGTCCAGTCACAACGCAGGTCGGCGACGGGCCAGGACACATCGCGCACCAGCTTCATGCCGGCGGAGCGGACAGGCCCCGCTTCGCCGCCTGCTTTGAGCGCGGCGCGCATCGTGGCGATCAGCCGATCGCCGAGATCGCCTTCGGAGGCAAGGAAGGCGTCGACCATGGCACGCGGGATGCCGTCGTTTGCAAGCAGGTTGCCGCCGCAGGCCACGTCCTCGCCGCGCGCCTCGGCCCAGATGCCGAGCGCTTTCGGCCCGGAGTGGATCGCGCTGACGCCCGCGGCGTCGACAGCCAGTATCTGCCGGTATTCGATAAAAGCGCCCGTGCGCTTCAGGATGGCGACGGCCTCCGTGGCCGATGCGCCGCGCGCCATCAACTCCAGCGCCCGTGGCCCGAGCGTCGGGTCGGTGACGTTCTGGCTGGCGACCGCGCCGACGCCGGCTTGCGCGTAGGCGCAACGCGCCGCGACCGCCGGAGACGACGAGGACACCGCCACGCCGAACATGCCCGTGCGCCGGCACCGTGCAACGATGGAAAAGGTCATGGCGTTCAGTCCGGGATGACGGCGGTGCCGTCGATCTCGACCAGCCATTCCGGCCGCGCCAGGGCCGATACGACCAGCCCGGTGGAAACCGGATGGACGCCCTTGATGTACTCGCCCATCGTCCGGTAGACGGCTTCGCGGTGGCGGACGTCGGTGATGTAGATAACCACCTTCACCAGATGCTCCATCGTGCCGCCGCATTCCTCGATGAGCTGCCTGATGTTCTGCATGACCTTGTGGGTCTGCTCGACCGGATCGTGGCTGTCGATGTTCTTGGCCGTATCGAGGTCCTGCGGACACTGCCCACGCAGATAGACGGTCCGGCCGCCACGCGTGACGACCGCCTGGCAGAGATCATTGTCGAGCTTCTGCTCGGGATAGGTGTCCTTGGTATTGAATTTGCGAATTCGCGTATGCGCCATCTTGGTCTCCATAAGGGTCGGGCTCGCAGCTTTGGTCAGGCGTCCACGGGCTCGCGGGTCGCGGCGGCGTGATAGGCCAGATATTTGCGCTGCGTCGAAATACGGTCGGCCACATGCTTGGCATCGTGCCAGACGCCCCATATGAAGCTCGACCCTCTTCGCGACTGCCAGGGCAGTCCCAGGAAGTAGATCCCGGGCTCGACCGAGACGCCGCGCTGATGCCTTGGCCGGCCCTTCTCGTCGAAAGCGTCGACCTTCAGCCAACTGTAATCGACGGCAAAGCCCGTTGCCCAGATGATCGTCGCGACCCCGGCCTCGGCCAGGTCGAGTTCGCGGATCGGATTGGTCACGCAGTCCGGATCAGGGTCGATCTTGCGCAGAGCGGGTTCTTCCGGAAGGTCGAGACCGTTGCGGGCAACATAGGCGTCGGCTTCGTCCAGCAGCGACATCAGATTGGCGTCGCCGCGGGCAATGTTCTTTGCAAGGTCCGGCGCGAAGGTCATCACGCCGTCCTGGTACGTCTTTGTCATGCCGACGAGCGTAAGCCCCTGCGCGGCCAGACGGCGGAAATCGATCGTCTCGCCCCCGCGCGCGCCGCTGACCGCGATCGTGACATGTTCCGTGCCGGGTCCCGGGGTCTCCAAGTCCCATTTGCCGAGAACGCCCAGCCACCAGCAGAAGTCGCGACCGCGATAGGCGCGCGGCGGGCGATCGTGCGGGCCGACCGAGAGATAGACGTGCCTGCCTGAGCGCTGCAGCTCGTCGGCAATCTGCACGCCCGAGGATCCCGCGCCGACCACCAGCACCGCACCCTTTGGCAGCTGCGCCGGGTTGCGGTAGGCGCTGGAGTGGATTTGCAGGATGCCGGCATCTGCAGGAACGACGGGCGGGATGACGGGGACCTGGAAAGGTCCGGTCGCGGCAACAATGCTGTTGGCTTCGATCACGCCATGCGACGTCTCGACGCGAAATCCCGGACGGCCGACATTTCTCTGCACGAGCTTGACCTCCACGCCGCAGCGGATCGGCGCGTTGATCTGCTTTGCATAGGCGACGAAATAGTCGGCGACCTCCTCCTTGGAAGGAAAGCCATCGGGACCAGTCACGGGAAACTCCATGCCCGGAAACCGGTCATGCCAGGCCGGACCGTTGGCGACCAGGGAGTCCCACCGCTGCGAGCGCCAGCGTTCGGCGATCCGGCCGCGTTCGAGCACGAGATGAGGCACTCCGCATTTGCTCAGATGCTCGCTCATGGCCACCCCGGCCTGGCCGCCGCCGACGACGAGCGTGTCTACCTTCTCAACCGACATATCCACGTCTCTTTCGATAGGGCTTTCGCCGCTGCGATGGAGGTCCGGTTTGCTTTTAGTGACGGGCTGGCGGAGCGAAAATTATGATTTCATGTGTCAGTGCTTAGCTTATCCCTAAACGCTGGAACGGGATCGCCGAGGGGCACCCAATCCCGCCTCCGGACATCGGGAAAAGCTTAGGCGGACCCTAAGCAAGGGTGCTGGAAAAAATAATTCTTGCGCCTTGGATTTGGTGGTTCCCTACGTCAACCGCATCAGAGCGACGACCGCTGAGAGTGAAATGGCGCGAGAGACCCTTTATAAAAACGGCGCGCTATACACGGTCGATGCGGCGAATCCCGCTGCTGAGGCGATGCTGGTTCGCGGCGACCGCATCGTTGCTGTCGGCTCTTGGTCTTCCGTCAGGGCGCAGGCCTCGGCGAACGCCGAAATCGTCGATCTCCAGGGTCGGTTCGCAATGCCGGCCTTCATCGACTCCCATGTCCATTTTGCCTGGGGGAGCAAATATCTCGATGAAGTACGGTTACGCGAGGCAAAGACCTTTAGCGACGTCCTCGCCCGGTTGAAGGCCTATTCGCAAACCCATCCCGACCGCGCATGGATCGTGGGCAGCGAATTCAGTTACGGCTACCCCGATCTCCCCGAAGGCGGCTTCCACAAATCGCTTCTCGATCAGGTTGTTGCCGATCGCCCCGTTTTCTTCCGCTCCGGCATGGCGCACGCGGCCTGGGTGAACAGCAAGGCGCTGGAACTTGCCGGCATCACACGGGACACGCCCGACCCGGAAGGTGGCGAGATCGTGAGAGACGCGAGCGGCGAGCCGACCGGATGGTTGAAGGAGAGAGCCTGGTCCCAGCTTGAAACCCTGGTTCCCCAATCCTCGAAATCCGATATGCGATCGGCGCTGCTTCGCGCCATCAAGGAAGCAAACCGTTTGGGATTGTCGCGGGTCCAAAGCGCGGGGATGGATGACGAAGCAGTCCCCTTGCTGGCGGAGATATTCGCGAACGGTGAGCTTAGCCTGCGGTTCACGCTTTCGAGCATTGCAAACCCGGAGTCGAACCTCGACGAGGTGATTGCGCGCGTATCCGGATGGAGGGGTGACCTCGACCCTGATTTTCTCGACGGGCGCGTCATCAAATTCTTCCTGGACGGCGTGCTGGAATCCCACACCGGCTTCATGCCTCTGGGCTATGCCGACAAACCGGGCGAAACTGGAACATGCCTATGGAAGGCGACCGCCTACAACGCGGCCGTCAGCCGTGCGCAGCAGGAAGGATTTCAGGTCTGGACACACGCGATCGGGACGGGCGCCATCGAAATGGCCCTCGACGCCTATGCCGCGGACGGGGAACGCTCGCGGCAGCGCCGGCCGCGAGTGGAGCATTGCGAAATACCCACCGCGCGCGACATCGAGCGTTTTAGCGAGATAGGAGCGATAGCCAGCTTCCAGCCCGCCATGATCTATCCACGAGACCAATGGCTCGGAATGGAAGGGCTTTGGGAGGTGCGTGTCGGCTCCGGATCTCTTCCGCGGGCCTTTCCTGTTCGTTCCATCCTGGAGGCCGGCGGCGCCGTCGCCTTCGGAACCGATTGGCCCATCGTCGACCTCAATCCACTCATCGGCATTCGCAATGCGGTGTTGCGCCAGAGCCGGGACCACCAGCCGGAAGGCGGTTGGGTCCCTGAGCAGAGGATCAGCGTCGCGCAGGCGGTTCATGCCTATACGCTGGGGGCGGCCCTTGCCGGCCACCGGGAAAACGACGAGGGCAGTTTGGCGGCGGGAAAGCTCGCCGACTTCATCGTCCTTTCCGATGATCCGCTGCAGGTCGGGCCGGACAGAATCGCGGACATCAAGGTGCTGAAAACGATCGTCGGCGGCAGATCGGTCTGGGACGAACCCGCGGCTTGAGGCCGCGTCTTGAGGGTTGGATGGAAGCGGCTGAATTTGACTACATCATCGTCGGCGCGGGTTCGGCCGGTTGCGTGGTCGCCAATCGGCTGAGCGCTGATCCGTCGGTCAAAGTGTGCCTGATCGAGGCCGGCGGCAGCGACAACAACCTGCGGGTCAAGGTGCCGGCGGGTATCCTCTCGCTCTACGGCAACCCGGGCTACGATTATTGTTTCGTCGGCGTGCCGCAGCCGCATCTCAACAACCGCAGCATTCCGGTCAATCGGGGCAAGGCGCTGGGCGGATCGAGCTCGATCAACTCGATGGTCTATATTCGCGGCGCGGCCGATGACTATGACGAATGGGCAGGACTCGGCTGCGCCGGCTGGGCCTATCGCGACGTGCTGCCGGTGTTCAGGAAACTGGAGCGCAATCTGCTCGGACAGGACCCGCGCTATCATGGCGGCGACGGCGAATTGCTGGTCGACAATCCGCGCGATCCGAACCTGCTTTCCAGCATGTTCGTCAAGGCCGGCAGGAACGCCGGCCTGCCCGCCAACGCGGACTTCAATGCCGAAAGCCAGTTCGGCCTCGGAATCTACAACGTCACGCAGGACCGCGGACAGCGCTTCAGCAGCTTCAGCGCCTTCATGCGTCCGGTGCTCGATCGCAGGAACCTGACATTGCTCAGCGAATGCGAGGTGATCGATCTCGTCATTGCCGAGGGCCGCGCCATAGGGATGCGCGTGCGACACGAGGGCCAACAGAAGAGGCTCTCGGCCAGCCGTGAAATCGTGCTTTCGGCCGGCGCCATCAACTCGCCCAAGATCCTGATGGCCTCCGGGATCGGTCCGGCGGCTGAGCTGCAGCAGATCGGCATCACGCCGGTGCTCGACCGGCCCGGCGTCGGCAAGAA
The DNA here is from genome assembly GCF_006442775.1 of Mesorhizobium sp. B2-4-6. Classification (NCBI taxonomy): domain Bacteria; kingdom Pseudomonadati; phylum Pseudomonadota; class Alphaproteobacteria; order Hyphomicrobiales; family Phyllobacteriaceae; genus Mesorhizobium; species Mesorhizobium sp. B2-4-6. The sequence continues at coordinate 737,932 of NZ_VFVI01000001.1, read as the reverse complement.
CCTGCAGGACCATGTCGACGGCATGATCACGGTGCGCTCCAGGAGCACCAGGACGCTCGGCCTGTCGATCGCCAACCTGCCGCGCATGGCGGCGGCACCCTTCCAGTATTTCGCGCGCCGCAAGGGTATGCTCACCACCAACTATGTCGAAGCCGGCGGCTTCGCGAAGACCAGGCACGCGAACGGCCTTCCCGACATCCAGTTCCACTTCGTGCCGGGCTATCGCAGCCATCGCGGCAGGCTGATCGAATACGGCCACGGCTACGCCATTCACACCTGCGTGCTTCGGCCGAAAAGCCTGGGCGAGATCAAATTGTCGCGCGACAGTTCCCGCCGGGACGTCCTGATCGACCACCGCTTCTTCACGCATGAAGACGACGCCATGGTGCTTGTCGAAGGAATCAAGATCGCGCGCCAGATTTTTGCCTCGCCCGAGTTCGACGCGGTGCGCGGCACGGAGATGCTGCCGGGCAAAGATGTCCGCAGCGACGACGAGATCCTCGCCTATCTGCGCGCCGAGGCGCTGACGGTTTATCACCCCGTCGGAACCTGCAAGATGGGAACCGACGATATGGCTGTCGTCGATCCGGCGACGCTCAAGGTGCGCGGCGTGGACGGGCTGCGGATCGCCGATGCCTCGGTCATGCCGAAGCTGATCGGCGGCAACACCAACGCGCCAAGCATGATGATCGGGCAGAAGGCTTCGGAGATGATCCTCGGCTCGGCGCATCGCGGCCAAAACGTAGAAGATCGCCTCGGCCTTTGACGTTTGAGGGCAGTTCAGCGTTTGCACGCAGGACTACCCCCAACCATTTGTGATTGCTTGAGATTGCTCTTGAAGCGCGTCACGCGCTTAGGTCTCTGTCTATGGATGTCGTTCGCCCAAAACCGCCGCGCGGTTTTGGGCGACATGCATTAGTGATCCTCGTCGATCTCGTCGTGCAGGAGGCCGAGGATGCGGCGCTTGAGCGCGATGAAGTCGGGTTCGAGGATCACGTCCATCGAGCGCGGCCGCGGGATGTCGACCTTGATCTCGGCCTTGATCTTGCCGGGCCTGGCCGTCATCACCAGAACGCGATCGCCGAGCACCAGCGCCTCGTCGATGTCGTGGGTGACGAACAGCACCGTTTTCTGCTGCCGCTCCCAGACCCGCAACAGCAGTTTCTGCATGGTGCCGCGCGTCTGGCTGTCGAGCGCGCCGAACGGCTCGTCCATCAAGAGGACGGCCGGATCATTGGCGAGCGCGCGGGCGATCGCCACGCGCTGCTTCATGCCGCCCGAGAGCTGCGCCGGATAGTGGTCGGCAAAGGGTGCCAGGCCGACCTCGTTGAGATACTGGTCGACGATCTGCTTGCGCTGCTCCGCCGGCAGGCCCTTGCGCTTCGGCCCGTATTCGATGTTGGCGCGCACCGTGAGCCAGGGAAACAAGGTGTAGCTCTGGAACACCATCCCTCTGTCGGGACCCGGTTCGATCACCTCCCTGCCGTCCACCTTGATGGTGCCGGAGGTCGCGTCATTGAGGCCGGCGGCGAGATAAAGCAGGCTGGATTTGCCGCATCCCGAAGGGCCGACGATGACGCAGAATTCGTTCTTCGCCACCTTCAGCGACACATCGTCCAGCGCCAGCACGCCGTTGGCGTCGCCATAGCGCAGCGTCACGTCCTCGATGGCCATCGTGGTGCCGGTCGCATGCGGATCGCCGGTCGCATGGGCCGTGCCGGCCGGAGTGTTCGCCTTGACGGTTTCGGTCATCACTACCCTTGATCCGGCTGCGGTTTGCGAGGATGCGTTCAACATCAAGGTGCCCATGGTGCGACCCTTGCCCGGAGAATGCGGAATGCCGTGTCGGTGATCAGGCCGAGAAGCCCGATCGCGGCGATCGCCATGAAGATCACATCGACCTGGAAGCCACGCATCGCCTTGAGGCTGATATAGCCGAGGCCGCTCGACGCCGCGACGAGTTCCGCCACGACGAGATATGTCCAGGCCCAGCCCATGGTGACGCGAAGTGTGTCGAGTATCGAGGGAAGCGCTGCAGGAAAAATGACGTGCCACACCGCCTCTGAGCGCTTGGTGCCCAACGTGTAGGAGGCGTTGACCAGATCCCTGGACACGCCGCGCGCGCAGTCGGAGATCATCACCAGCTGCTGGAAGAATGTGCCGAAGAAGATGACCGCGATGCGCTGCTCGATGCCGATGCCGATCCAAAGGATGAACAGCGGCACGAAGGAGGTTACCGGCAGGTAGCGGATGAAATTGACCAGCGGCTCCAGCGGCGCCTGCACCGCCCGGTAGGTCCCCATCCACAGTCCCAGCGGCACCGCGATCAATGAGGATACGATGAAGCCTAGAAGCACCACCTTGGCGCTGGTCAAAGTGTGGTAGAAGAGGCTGCCGTCCAGCGACATGCGATAGGTCGTCTGCAGCACCGTTCCGGGCGTCGGCAGGAACATGTTCGGCACCACGCGGCCATAGGACAGCAACGCCCAGCCGCCGATCACGACCACCCACATCGCCAGCGCGAGTGTCGTTGCCGTGCTGGCGGGGATGTTGGCGAATGGGGTCGTCAGGCGTGTCCACGCCGTCCGCCTTTGTGCCATAAGATGGCCTCCGTTGATTTTAGAGCAATTCCACCAAAAGTGAGGGCGGTTTTCCGTTCGGAATTGCGTCAAAACAAGAGATAGAAAGGTTCGCCGTTTCGGTGAAACGGTGAACCGACCCAGGCGCGAAGCTCAGGCGTTCGAGAAACCGGGATCGGCCCGGGCGGGCCGACCCCGACGATCCCGAAGGCTCACTGTTCCTTGATGAAATCGGTGTCGAGGATGGTCTTCGAGTCGATCGTCATCTTGAGCTTGCCGGCCTTGCCCCAGATGTCCTGCGCGAAGTTCACCAGGTCGGACGCTTCGCTCTTCTCCGGCGTGCCGAAGAACTCCAGGTTGCGGGCGCGGTCGTAATAGCGCACGCCCTGGGCGCCGGCCGCGAAATCCTCAGGCTTCTCGAGATAGCCGCCAATGCCCTTGGCCATGATCTCATAGGCCTTTTCCGGGTTGGCCTTGATGTAGTCGACCGCCTTGTAATAGCCCTTGATGAGGGCCTTCACGTCCTCGGGGTGCTTCTCGATCAGGTCGCATTTGAGCGCGATCACATCGACGATCAGGCCAGGCGTGGTCGTGGAATCGATCAGCACCTTGCCCTTTCCGCCCTTGCGGACTTCGGTGAGGTGCGGCTCCCAGGTCACGGCGGCGGGAACCTGGCCGGCGATGAACGCGGTCGCCGCGTCGTCGGCGGTCATGTTGGTGACGCTGACATCGTCCTCGGTCATGCCTTCCTTTTTCAGGAGCACGTTGAACCAGAATTCGGAAACAGAGCCCTCGTTCAGGGCGACGGGCTGGCCTTTCAAATCCTTGAGCGATTTGACGTCGGCCTGCGTGACGACACCGTCGCCGCCATGGCTGTCGTCAAGCGCCACCACGTATTTGAAGCAGAGCTCGTCCGAGCGGTACTTCATCAGCTCGTCGACGGTGGAGGCGGCGCCGTCGAGATCGCCGCCGGCCACCGCCGCCATGTAAAGCGCTGATTCTTCGATGACTTTCAGGTCGACATCGACGCCGGCCTCCTTGAAGTAGCCAAGGTCGCGGGCAAGGAACAGCGGCCCGTAGCCCACCCAGGTGGTCATGCCGAGGCGAATGGCGCCGGCGTTGGCGGGAGCGGCAAGCCCCAGGCCCAGCAGGCCCGCGCTGACCGCGGTCATCAGGCGATTTCGGAATGTCTTCATTATCGTGGTTCCCCTATGGCTGTTACCGGCATCGACCTCGTTCGAGTGGCGTATGCCAGGCTGTCGTTTCGGCAGCCGCTCTCTTGTTATGCGTCGCCCTCCCAGGCGGGCCTTGTTCTAGGTCCCGTAAGAGAGCATCCGGCCCGGATCGCAAAAAGAAGTCTTTTTCTGTCCTTTGCTTCGCCGAAACCGAAGCAGCGGGCTGAGCTTGACCGATGAGCTTGAACAGACGGCGCAAAGCGACGGCGGTTCCGCTGGCGCCGGCAGATGCGCCAATGACCGTGGACGGCTTGCTGACCAAGAGGCCTTGCAAGTAGGACGGTTCACCCAAGATGAATCGCTTGGACGAGCTTTTGCCAGCTCGAGCACCGATTTCCTGTTGCCAATCTGGGCGGAATTTTATGCGCGCACACGACAATGCCGGGGTGAGCTCGATGGGCTCAAAAGCGGAGAGGCGCGCCTGAGCCTACCCGCCGGCTGCCCAAAGGGTACCCTCACCTTGGCGATAGCGCCTTTTGTCCTTTGTCGGTTTAAGCGCCGCTCAGGCCCGGAATCGCTGCCAGATCGATCTCGGTGATGTGCCAGCGGCCAAGGTTTGCGGTGTAGAGCTTGTCTCCCTTGAAGGCGACGTTGGTGGGATGCGCCAGCGTCGTCGCCGCCGGATCCTCGATCAGCACTTCGAGACCTTGCTCCTTTCGCCAGCGGTAGATGCGGCTCGGCTCGTAGCATGAGATCAGCAGCGAGCCATCGCGAGCGAAGGCGACACCATCGGGAACGTTGCGCACGCCTTCGACCACGACCTCACGGCCCCCAGCACTGTCATCGCCAAGGATCGGCACGAAGCTGACGCAAGACGCGTTGCTTTCCACCACGTAGAGGCCGTTGCCATCCGGCGCCATGGCCATGCCATTGGCGAACGACATCGGCTCCTGAAACCACAGGCCGCCCTCGCCCGTCTTGAGATCGTAACGGAAGATGCCCGAGCGATTGTCCTGGCCGACGCTGTCCGAAACGAAGAGCCAGCCTCTCGCCTCGTCGACGATCGGATAGTTGGGCACGCGGATACCGGACGAAGCAAAGCGCGTCATGCGACCTGTCGCGGAATCCCAGCGGAAGATCGCGGCATGCCTGAGATCGCAGGCAAAGCAGTTGCCGGCACGGTCGAAGGCAATGCCGAGCAGAAAACCGTCGGTGCCGCCCATGCGCTCGACCGAGCCGCCGTCGGCCGCCAGCCTCAGCAGATCGCCGGCTTCGGTGCCGCACCAGATCGATCCGTCGCGATGGACCGCCACGCCCTCCGGATGCGCGACGCGCGGATTGGTGAAGATGCCGTCGAAAAAGACGCGGGCGGCGGACATGTCGAGCAACGGCTTTGCCATGGAACGCTCCTCAGCTTGCGGCAGGCGAGCTCTGCGCGGCGATGCAGCGCTCGACCATCGCGCGGTCGGCCGCGAGGATTTCGGCGATCAGCGCGCCGCGCTCCTTGGCGCTGACGAATTCCAGACGACGCAGGCCAAGCGGGTCGATGCGGTTTCGCAGCACGGCAAGCGTATCGCTGGAGGGCGCCGGCACCTCGTGGCAATCGGCGTCGAATGTCACCGCAAAGCCGGTTGCATCGCGGATTTGCTGGCGCGTGATTCCGGGCATGGTCTCGACGACGGTCAATTCCCGCGATGTCTGGTCGAGCCGGAAGACGCAGAGATCGGTGAAGACCAGAGCCTTGCCTGTCCGATAGCCCATCGGCTCGCGTTCGGCCGGCGTCAGCAGCCCGCGGGCGGAACTTGCGATCTCGACCGCGTCCACCAGCGACTGGACCGAATGACGTGGGACATAGAGCAGGTAGTCGCGATGCATGTTGGCGACGTCGGCCATGCCGCCCTGCCCGGGTAGCCGGATGAGGCCGCCGCTCGGCTTGCGCAAGGCGATGGTGTTGACGCCGCCGCGCCGGTCGACCTGCGCCGCGCCGACGATCTCATGCGTCACCGCCCCCGCCTGGTAATAGGTCGAATAGGTATCGTCGCCGCCGGCATGAGCCACGGCCGTCTCGCAATCGAGGCTTTCGATCAGCGACAGCACCATTGGACTCGGCGCGATGTCGAGGTGGCCGCAGCTCATCGTCGCGATGATCATGTCCGGCGCGTGCGTCGCCTTGGCCAGCCGGTAGGCGACATTGGCGAGCGGCGACACTGCGCCGGCGCTGGCGAAGCTCTCATTGTCGAGTTCGGCGGCGATGCGCGCCGCAATGATCTCGTCGACGGATGCTTCCCCCTCGTCCTGCGCCAATGCAGGCATCGCAAGGACCGTCTCGGCGGTGACCTTGGCTGCTTTTTGAAGCCGTTCCGGCAGGCCGGCCGCTGGTACGCGGAGCTTTTCCGACAAAGCTGCATCCTTGGTCGCGAATGCCTCCGACAATGCCGGATAGTCGGTGACGTAGAACGGCAGGCACGAGGCTGGATAGGCGCCGCCCGGCGCCAGGGCGATCGCCGAAACCTGGTTGCGCGTGAGGATGCTCTGGCGACCGTCCCGCCGCAGCGCTCCGACCGGAACGATCTCCTCGACCGTGACCAGCACCTGGCGCGACGCGCCCGCCATGGCGAAGTCCAGCGCCCGCGGCCCGATGATCTCGACATTGCCGCTTTCGTCGGCGCGCTGGGCGTGGACGACAAACGTATCGAGCCTGAGCGGCGGGACGAACCCCGTATCGGTCCCGGCAAGCGGAGCGGGCCTGGCGACCGCACCCGGCACGCGCGCCAGCATGTCGGAGCCCTGAGGCAACTGGAACGGCATCGACGGCAGGTTCTGCTGAGCCGCCCGCAGCGCCTGGATCATGGCCAGAGCCGTCCAGTCGCGGACGGGGATCGCGCCGTTCTCGGCCGCCGCGCGGAACCTCGGCGGCAGCCCGAAGATGTCGAGGCTGGAAAAGCACAGCTCGATTTCCGCCACCGCGCCCGCCTCGAGCAGCAGCTCGAGCGGCAAGCCGCCAGCCCAGGAAACGTAACGCAGTTCCTTGACGCCGGACCTGGTGATCGCGCGCAGCAAGGCGACCGGCAGCCGGGCGAAGTGGTGGCCGCCGACGCCGAACGCGTCGCCGTGGCCGACCATCGCCGCCAGCCCCTCGATATCGGTGAAGCGGGGCCGGTTCGACTTGACGAGGGAAACTGACCTGCGATCTGTCACAGCGCCGAGCCGCTGCACGGTCAGTGCGCCATGCGCACAGCCGAGGCCGCGATAATCGTCGCCACCACTCATGAGCCGGCCTTCTTCACGGCGCTCCTCTCGGCAAACTCCTTGACTCGCCGCTGGCCGATTTCGCTGCGGTAGAGACCGCCCAATATGTTGCGCTCCATGGCAAGGCCATCGGCCAGATCGCCGGACACGGCATGGGCCGTCAGGGCCTTCAGGCCTTCGATCGCGGCAGCAGGCTCGGCGGCGATCATTCCGGCTAGTTCCAGCGCGCGCGGCATCAGCCTTTCGACATCGACGATCTCGTTGACGAGTCCGGCGCTTACGAATTCGGAGGCGGGCACGATGGCGCCGGTCATCAGCAGTAGATTGGCGCGGTTGCGGCCGAGCTTGGCGACGCTGCGTTGCGTGCCGCCACCGCCGGGGACCAGCCCGAGCTTGATTTCCGGCAAGCCGAGTTTCGCGAACTGGTTGGCGATCACGATGTCGCAGCACAGCACCAGCTCCATGCCGCCGCCCAGCGCGAAGCCGTTGACCGCGGCGATCACCGGCTTGCGGTTGTTCTCGATCGCCGCATACATGCGCGTCCCGGCAGCCTGGAACGTGTCGAACTCGGCGGCGGTCTGCGCGGCGTATTCCTTGATGTCGGCGCCGGCCATGAAACCGCGCCCCTCGCCGGTTACCACGATCGCGCCGACGCTCGCATCAGAGGACAGCGCCTCGAACGCCCCCGTGATCTCGCCTTGCATGATCCGGTTCATGGCGTTGAGCTGGTCGGCGCGGCGGAAGGTGACGACCGCGACCCGGCCCTGGGTTTCGACCGTGAGTGTCTGATAGGCGCGCATCCTCAGGCCGCGTCCACGGTCATGTCGCCCGACGCTTCGAGTGCTGCGATCTCGTCCTTCGACAGACCGAACTCGGCCAGGATCTCGCGGCCATGCTGGCCGACCAGCGGCGCCGGTCGCTCGATGGTCGCGGGCGTCTCGCTCATCTTGACCGCTGGCGCCACCACCTTCACCTTGCCGCCGCGCGGATGCTCGTAGCTGGTGATCATGCCCATATGCATGACCTGCGGGTCTTCCGCCGCGCGACGAATGTCCTTCACCTCGGCGCACCAGATGTCGGCCTTGAGCAGCCGCGCCAAGAGGTCCTGCGTGGCGAATTTCTTCGTCTCGGCGTTGACTTTCTCGAACACCTCGTCGCGCTTGTCGAACAAGGTCTTGAGGTCGTCATAGACGGCGAGCTGCGGCGCCTCAAGCACCTCGTAAAGCGTCTTGAACGGGCTCATGGCGATCGACACATAGCCGCCGTCCTTGGTCTCGTAGATGCCGAACGGCGCCTGCATGCCGGGATGGCCGATGCCGGAATTCGGCCGCACGAAATCCTCGCCGAGATTGAGCACGGCGACATATTCCTGGTTGAGGTGCGCGAGCAGGCCGGCCAGCAGATTGACCTCGATCTTCTGGCCCTTGCCGGTCTTCTCGCGATAATAGAGCGCCGACAATATGCCATAGACCATGTTCATGGCGCCGATCTGGTCGGCCAGGCCAGCGCCTGCCGGCACCGGCGCCTGATCACCGCGGCCGGTGTTGGCGATCAGCCCCGCCAGTCCCTGGATCAGCATGTCTTGTCCGGGACGCTCGACATAGGGGCCCTCCTCGCCATAGCCGGAACCCGAGCAATAGATGATGCGCGGGTTGACGGCCTTGAAGTCCTCGTAGCCGTAACCGAGCTTGGCCAGCACGCCGGGGCGGAAATTCTGCACCACCACGTCCGCGCTCTTCGCCATCTCCATGATGACGGCATGCACCTTGCGGCTTTTCAGGTTGAGCGCGATCGAGCGCTTGTTGCGGTTCCAGGCGAGGAAGTTCGGGCTCTCGGAGCCGCCGACCCATTTGGCGAAGAAGGTCATGCCGCGGAACATGTCGCCGGCGCCGGCGCGCTCGATCTTGATGACATCGGCGCCCATGTCGCCCAGCAGCTGCGTGGCGAACGGCCCCTGCAGCAGATGGCTGAAATCGAGGATACGGACGCCTTCGAGGGCCTTGTTCATTTCATGTCTCGTTTCGTTTTCAAAGCAGTTCGGGAACGTAGCGAGGCGCCGCGGTCAGCCCGCCATCGACGCGCAGGTCGGTGCCGGTGGTGAAGCCGGCCGCATCGGATGCCAGATAGACCGCGGCCTCGGCCACTTCGGAAGGCTCGCCGATGCGGCCGAGCGGATGCATCTTGACCCAGGCCTTGGCGAGATTGCCGCCGATCTCCTTGATCAGCCTGTCGTTCATCGGCGTGTTGATGGTGCCCGGCGAGATCGAGTTGACGCGGATGTTCATTGGACCGAACTCGACCGCCATCTGGCGCGTCATCGCCATCACCGCGCCCTTGGCGCCGGCATAGGCGGTCCACCCATCGAGGCCGATATGGCCCTGCGCCGAGGCCATGTTGATGATCGAGCCGGACTTCTGCGCGATCATATGCGGCAGCGCGTATTTGCAGCCGCGGAACACGCTGGTCAGGTTGACCGCGATCAGCCGGTGCCATTGCTCGTCGGTCATCTCGTGCACCGGCATGCCGCCGATGGCGATGGCGGCGTTGTTGACCAGGACGTCGAGATGTCCGGTGTTCTTCACCGCGCTGTCGATCAGGCCGGCGATATCGGCTTCCTGGGAGACGTCGCAATGGACATAGTCGGCGCGGCGGCCGGCCGCGCGAAGTGCCGCGGCGAACGCCTCGCCGGCCTCATCGGCGATGTCGCCGAGGAAGACATGCGCCCCTTCCCGCGCCATCGCCTCGGCGATCGCGTGGCCGATGCCGTCGGCCGCACCCGTGATGACTGCGGTTTTTCCTTCAAGACGAGCCATGTCAGCCTCCATTCGCTCGCCGGCGCTTCGCTTCGTCGAAGGCGACCGCGGCAATGATGATCATGCCGGTGATGACCAGCTGCCATTCGGTCGGCAGCCCGAGCCCGCGCAGGCCGTTCGACAGGAATTGCAGGATCAGCACGCCGAGCGCCATCCCTGTCAGGCTGCCGATGCCGCCGGCAAGGCTCACGCCGCCGAGAACCGTCGCGGCAACGACCTGGAATTCGAAGTTGAGCCCCGCCGTATGCTGCGCCGAGCCGACACGCGCCGCCAGGATGATACCGGCAACCGTCGCCAGCAGCGCGCTGATGATGAAGCAGATGAACTTGACGCGCCGCACGTCATAGCCGGCCAGCCGCGCCACTTCCTGATTGCCGCCGACAGCATAGATCTGCCGCCCGAACGGCCGGTGCTGCATCATGTAGCCGAAGGCGGCGAGGAGCACGATGGCGATCACCGCCGAATACGGGATGATGTTGAACAGACGACCATCGGACAGCGCGATGAAGGAATCGAGGCTGGCGTCGTCGGGGATGGCGCGCTGGCCGGTGTAGAGATAGACGCCGCCGCGCATGATGAACATCGTGCCGAGCGTCACGATCAGCGAGTTGATGCCGGCATAGGCGACGAGATAGCCGTTCACGACACCGATGATCAGGCCGAACAGCAGCGCGCCGCCGACGCCGAGCAGCAGCGAGTTGGTGTCGTTCATGATGATGATCAGCGGCAGCGCGATGGTCGCCAGCAGCGAGCCGATCGAGATGTCAACCTCGCCGGAAATGAAGACGATGGCGCAGCCGATGCCGGCGGTTAGCGCCAGCGAGGCCTGGCCCAGCACGTTGGTCATGTTGCGCACGGAGAAGAAATTCTCGACCGTCGCGGAAAAGAACGCCAGCACCAGGATCAGGCAGACGAGCAGCGCCAGTTCCTGCCGGGCAAAGAGCTGCGCCAGCATGGATGGCCGGTCTTTTGCGGAAGCCGTGCTTGCAAGGCTCATCGCTTGCTCCCTTCGAAGGAATTACGCGTGTCGCAAGGAATGCTGCGGCGATGCGCCATGGTTCTATCCGATCGCCGCATTGAGGATCTTCTCCTGCGTGGCTTCCTCGCGCGACATGATCGAGGTCAGGCGGCCCTCGCACATCACCGCGATGCGATCGGCGAGGCCGAGCAGCTCAGGCATCTCCGACGTCATCATGACGACCGCCAGGCCCTCGCCGGCGAGCCGGTCGATCAGCGCGAAGATTTCCGACTTGGCGCCGACATCGATGCCGCGCGTCGGCTCGTCGACGACGATGACCTTCAGGCCGCGCATCAGCCAGCGCGAGATCAGCATCTTCTGCTGGTTACCGCCCGACAGATTCTTGATCTGCTGGAACAGGCTGGGCGTCTTGATGCGGAAGCGGTCGACATAGTTCTGCACCGCCTGATGCTCTTTCGCCTTGTCGACGAAGCCCAATCGGGCGAACGCGCCGAGCGAGGCGAGGCTGGCGTTCTGGTAGACGGGCAGCTCGCCCATCAGGCCTTCGCTCTTGCGGTCCTCGGTGAGCAGGCCGATGCCGAGCCGCACGCCGGTGCGCGTATCATGCGGCGCGAGGCGCTGACCGTCGACCGCGATGGTGCCCGAAATGATCGGATCGTAGCCGACGATCGCCTTGGCGAGCTCGGTACGGCCGGCGCCCATCAATCCGAAGAAACCGAGCACCTCGCCGGCGCGCGCCTCGAAGGACACGTCGATGAGCTTCTTCGCCGTGCTGAGCTTCTCGACGGAGAGCGCCACCTTGCTGCCTGCCGCGCCGCGCTGGCGGGGAAAGAGGTTGTCGATCCGGCGGCCGATCATGTCCTGGATCAGCGTGTCGTTGGTGTGCTCGCCGATCGGCTTGGTCGATATGTGGCGTCCATCGCGCAGCACCGTCACCGTGTCGGCGATCTCGAACACCTCGTCGAGCTTGTGGCTGACATAGACCACGGCGATGCCGAGCGATGCCAGGCGGCGGATGACGGTGAACAGCAAAGAGACCTCGTTCGGCGTCAGCGAGGATGTCGGTTCGTCCATCACGACGACACGGGCTTCGTGGGCGAGCGCGCGGGCGATCTCGACCATCTGTTGCTGGCTGACCGGCAGCGATCCCGTCCGGGCCGCCGGATCGACGTTGAAGCCGATGCGGTTGAACAGCGCCGCCGAGTCGGCGCGGATCTTCTTCCAGTCGATCGAGCCGGTCCTGCCGGTCGGATAGCCTTCGAGGAAGATGTTTTCCGCGACGGTGAATTCGGAGATCAATGCGATCTCCTGGAACACGACCTTGATGCCCTCCCTCAGGCTGTCGCGCGGCGACTTGATGTCGACCTCGCGTCCGCGCATGCGGACCGTGCCGGCATCCTTGCCGTAGACGCCTGCCATGATCTTGATCAGGGTCGACTTGCCGGCGCCGTTCTCACCCATCAGGGCATGGATCTTGCCGGCCTCCAGGGTGAAGTCGACATTGTCCAGCGCCACCACGCCCGGAAACCGCTTGCCGATGCCGCGCAGATCCAGCGCCGACACGTTCGGGTCGATGGCCGCGCCTTCGCCGGGATGAAGGAAATCAACGGACATTGGCTTTGTTCCGGATGATGTCGAGATAGGTCGCCAGGATGATGACGATGCCCGGCACCACCATCTGCAGGTCCTGGTTCCAGCCGAGGATGATGATGCCATTGTCGATCACCTTCAGCACCAGCACGCCGAGCAGCGTGCCGAACAGCGAGCCGCGGCCGCCGAGCAGGCTGGTGCCGCCGAGGATGACAGCGGCGATCACCGTCAGCTCGAAGCCGCGCCCGGCGGTCGGCTGGCCGGCATTCATCAATGACGACAGGATCATGCCGGCGACGCCGACGCACAGGCCGGTGACGACGAAGGCGAGCAGCTTGAGCCGTTCCGAACGCAGGCCGGACAGGCGCACCGCTTTTTCGTTGGCGCCGACCGCGTAGAGATAGCGGCCGAGCGTGGTGAAGCGCAGCGTCACATAGGCGACCACGAAGATCAGCGCCGCCAGGATGACGGGAACCGGCACGGCGCCGACATAGCCGGCGCCGAGATCGGTGAAGCTTGCCAGTTGATTGTGGTTCTGCACCGCTTCGCGCGTGAACAGATAGACGCCACCCTGCAGCATCATCATGGTGCCGATGGTGGCGATCAGCGAATTCACCCTGAGCCTGGTGACGACGAGCCCGTTGAACAGGCCGACGCCGCCGGCAAAGGCGAGTGCCGCCAGCATGCCGAGCGCGAGGCTGTGAGTGGAATTGAGCACCGCCATGCCGATGCAGCCGACAAAGGCAAGCGAGGCGCCGACCGACAGGTCGACTTCCGCCGTGATGATGAGCATGGTCATGCCCGAGGCGACGATCAGCACCAGCGCGCATTGGCGCAGGATGGCGATGATGTTGGCCTCCGAATAGAACTGCGGCGCCGCGACCGAGATGGCGATGCAAAGCACCGCCAGGATGGCGCCCAGCACCAGCTGGCTGCTGCCGAGAAGCTGGCCGCCGATGAAACGCTTCTGCGCGGAAGCGTGTGTAAGCTCGCTCATATCAGTCCGTTCCCGTCGCTAGAGCATGATACCGAAAAGTGTGAAGCGGTTTTCGGACGACATCATGCTCTATCTCTCGGATTTAGAGACGGATTCAGATTTCAGGTCGAACAGACCTGAAATCATCCGGCTCTAAGGCCAGGCACCGACGCCGTGTCTTCGCTGGCCGTCGGCGCCTGGCTGGCGGTCCTTCCCGCGACGCGGGAAGGACCGTGTCGATCGACCTATTTCTTCAGGTCGGCCGAGGTCTTCATGCACTTTGCCGGCGGCTGCAGCGCATTGACGGCGTCCCATTTGATGGTGCGGGTCGTGCCGTCATAATCATAGTATTTCTTCCACTCGTCGCCAGTCATCGGCGCGGTCGGGCTGACGATGTGCTCCGGCACCTGCTCGTTGTTGAACAGCTTGACCGCCGCGTCGATGGTCGTGAAGCCTTCCTTTTCCGGGAACATGGCGGCCTCGATGCGGTAGGACGGCTCGTTCTGCATGGCGTTGATGAAGGCAAGTCCTTCGCCGCCGGTGCCGACCGTCAGCAGGCCGTCCTGCGACTTGCCGGCAGCCTTCCATGCCTGCAGGCCGCCCAGCGAGGACGAATCGTTGATGCCGTAGATGATGTTGATGTCGGAATTCTTGGCGAGTGCGGCCGACGACACTTCAAGCGCGCGATCCGGATTACCGCCGCCGTCAAGGTCGTGGACCATGACCGCGTCGGGGACGATGGTCTTCAGCCCGTCCATGAAGCCTTGCGAGCGCAGCACCGTCGCCGACAGCAACGGCAGGCCGACATTCATCACCTTGGCGACGCCGCCGAGCTTCTCCTTGGCATATTTGCCCGCCTCGACGCCGGAGAAATAGCCGGTGTCGTAGTCGCAGATGGCGACCATCGTGGTCATGCCCTTGACCGGGTTGCCCTCGAGCACCACCGGGATGTTGGCGGCCTTGGCCTGACGCAGTAGCGGCACCACGCCTTCCTCATTTACCGGGGTGATGATCAGCACGTCGACGCCCTTGGCGATGAAGTCTTCGGCCGCGGCGACCTGCTTGGCTATATCGAGATTGGCGTCCTGCACCTCGACCTCGATCCCCAATTCCTTGCCGTGCGCCTTCATGCCCTTGATGACGTTCTGGTACCACTCATGCGTGGCGTAGTTGGTGACGTAACCGATGTGCTTGGGCATGTTCTCGGCATGCGCCGCCGCCGCGCCGATGGCCAGCATGGCCGCGGATGCGAGCAGGATTGATTTGGACCAGTGCATTTTTCTCTCCCAGGTTTTCGCTTGTCTCAGTCGCTGAACGGGTAATCCCGCCGTTCCGGGTCGGCACGTGAAGAGCTGTTGGCTTCGCCCCAGCCGAGCGCGGCCGATATCTTCTCGGCGGCTGTCCGGGTTCGTTCGAAAACGGTCTGACGGTCGAAGCGCGCCGCCTTCTGCGGCAGCAGTGGCACCGTGAGCGCGGCGATGACGGCGCCGACATGGTCGCGCACGGGCATGGAGATGTTGGTGCAGCCCTCGACGGCCAGCGACGCGCGCATCTCGTAGCCGAGCTTGGCCACCTCGTTCAACCGTGCCTCGATTTCCCCGCGCGTTCCCTGGCCTTCGCCGGCGGCGACGATGCGCTCGACGATGCGGTCGCGCTCGGCCCGGTTGGAGTGGGCGAGCAGCACGGCGCCGGAACTGGTTTCCAGGATCGGGAAATGCGATCCGAGCGCAACCGAATAGCGCATCGGCAGCGGTGAATCGATCTGCAGCACCACCAGCGCGTTTTGCCCTTCGCGCACCACAAGGTGGCAGCTCTGGTCGGCATTGGCGGTCAATTCGCGCATCACCGGCAGCGCGGACTCGACGAGCCTGTTCACCGGCGGATGCATATGCGCCAACTCGAACAGTTTCAGCGACAGCCGGAAGCGGTCCGATTGCGTGCGGAAGATGTAGCCGCGCTTCTCCAGCAAAAGCAGGATGCGGTAGATTTCGTGGATGGACCTGCCAAGGCCGGTCGCGATCTCGGTCTGGGTCATCGCATCGGCGCTGGAGGCCATGAACTCCAGCACGTCGAGCGCCTTCTCCACCGCCGGCACGCGATATCCATTGCGGCCGCTTTCGCTTTCCTCGAGCGTTTCGGCAATACCGGCAGCCATCACGCAACGCTCCGTTGCGGTTGCCTGGTTTCGCGGTAGAGGCGGTTCACGTGCTCGGCGAGCTCCGCGGCGCCGATGTCGCCGGCTATGGCCGCGGCTGCGCGCGGCGCGCATTCGCGGAAGAAGGCGATGAAGCCTGGATGTGTCGGACGCAGATAGGACGAGCTGATCGTGCGCAATGTCGAGGAGAAGAAATCGCCGGAGAGACGATTGACCTCGGCGTCCTTCCAGGCTGCCAGCGATCCCGGCTGTCCTCCCGACTTCACATAGTCGCCGCGCTGATAGTCGGGCGAGCACAGGAACAGGGCGTAGTCGATCGCCTGCTGCTTGTGCTTCGACTGGGCGCTGACGCCGATGCCGGCGCCGCCGAGCAGCGCGCCGGCCGATCGCGCGGTAGGCACGTCGGCAAAGCGCAGATAAGGCCTGTCGGTCTTCGCCGCATAGTTCACATAGCCGAAGGCGAACGGCACATAGACGACGTCGTCATGCGCGACCATGTGGTCGTAGCAGCGGATCGGATTCCAACCGGACGAGTTCGGATGCGACAGCGCCGCAAGCTCGCGCAATTGCCCGATGGCCTGCTCGACCATGTCCGGCGCGATGAATTGCTCGCCGTCCTCCTGTGGGTCGCCAAGCGTCAGTAGCAGGCACATGGCGTCCGTCGGCACGAAAGGCAGGCCGAGCCATTTGCCATCCTTGCGCGCCAGCCGGCCGAGCGCCGCCACCTCTTCATGCGTGCGGGGCACAGGCGCGTAGCGCTCCAGCAGGTCCGGGCGATACGAGGCGACGTGGCAGGCGGCATCGATCGGCAGTGCCCATTGGCGCCCGTTCTTCTCGTAGGACCGCCAGGACGGACCGACGGAATCCTGCTCGAAGAAGCGGAACTGCTCCGCCGACAGATAAGCGTCGAACGGCACCATCAGCTCGTCCTGGGCGATGTCGCCGATGAAGGGATGGTCGAACACCACCAGATCGTAGGTCGAGAGCACAGGACCGAGCGCGCCCTCGCCGAATTCATAGAGGCTGCGGCGGTCCCACTCGATTTCCAGGCCCGGATTGGCGGCGCGATACGGCGCCACACTGGCTTCCAGCGGACCCCAGCAACGTCGATGATCCCACGCAAGACCGCGCAGTCTTGTCATATCCGGCAATTCCTCCCTGGAACCGGGCACGTGCCCTGCCCGCAAACCAGTAGCAGGTATTTTTACCTGGGCAAATAGTTTTTACATACGCAAAATAGCGATCCTCTTCCTGGCTGCGGCCTCAAGCCAGCCCGAACCGCTCGACGGCCCGCATGATGCCGCGCAACTCGGCGAGACCCTTGAGCCGGCCGATCAGCGAGTAGCCGGGATTGATCCTGGCCTTGCCGATGTCGTCGGCGAGGAGGTGCCCGTGGTCCGGCCGCATCGGGATGCGCCAGTCGGCGCGGCCTTCCTTGCGGCGGCGCGCCTCCTCCTGCATCAGCGCGAGGATGACATGCGCCATGTCGGTGCCGCCCTCGAGATGCTCGGCCTCGTGGAACGAGCCGTCATCCTCGATGGTGACGTTGCGCAGATGGACGAAATGGATGCGGCTGGCGAACTCCTTGACCATGGCGACGATATCGTTGTCGGCGCGCGTGCCGTAGGAGCCGGTGCAGAAGGTCAGGCCATTGGCCGGGCTGTCGACGGCATTGAGGATGAAGCGCGCATCCTCGGCGGTCGAGACGATGCGCGGCAGGCCGTAGAGCGAGAATGGCGGATCGTCGGGATGGATGCACATGCGCACCCCTTCCTGTTCGGCCACCGGAATGATCTCGCGCAGGAACCAGGCCAGGTTCTCGCGCAATTCCTTCGGCCCGATCGCATCATAGTCAGCCAAGGCCTCGCGAAAGCTGTCGCGGTTGTAGGCGCGCTCGGTGGCGGGCAGGCCGGCGATGAGGTTGCGCTCGATCCTGTCGATCTTCTCCGCGCCGAGTTCCTTAAACCGCGACTCTGCCTCGGCGATGCGGGCGGGCGTATAGCCGTCCCGCGCATTCTCGCGTTTCAGCACGAACAGGTCGTAGGCCGCGAAATCGATCGCGTCGAAGCGCAGCGCATAACCCGTCGTCGGCAAGCGGTAGGCCAGATCCGTGCGGGTCCAGTCGACCACGGGCATGAAATTGTAACAGATCGTCGCGATGCCGGCCTTCGCCAGCGCGCGGATCGTATCCTTGTAGAAGCCGACATAACGGAGCCGCTCCGGCGAACCGATCTTGATCGAGTTGTGGACGGGAATGCTCTCGACCACCGACCAGGTCAGTCCTGCCGCCTCGATGATGCGCTTGCGCTCGAGGATGTTTTCCAGCGGCCAGACACGCCCGTCATAGATGCCGTGCAGGGCCGAGACCACGCCCGTCGCCCCCGCCTGTTTGACATGATCGAGTGTCACCGGGTCGTCCGGACCATACCAGCGCCAGCATTGTTCCATTGCCACTTTCCTCTCCAAGAAGTCGAGGAATTTATTGTTGGACCACAATCAGAGTCAAATTAAAACTTTGGCACTCACAAGCGGCTGCTCTCACCAGCTGACTGCAGAAAATTGGACAAGATGCGGCCAAATTTGGTTGTTTTCCCTGAACCTTAGGATATTCTGGTCCAACAATTGGGAGGATCGATGTCGGAAAACCCTCAGGCCGTACGCGACAATGTCACCGCCCGCCGCGCCGGCGGCAGCTCCGCGGTCGACACCGCGGCAGGACGGATCCTCGACCTTATTCGCGCGCGACAGCTCAATGTCGGCGATGTGCTGCCGACGGAACGCGAGCTCAGCGAGATCACCGGCGCCAGCCGCAACACCGTGCGCGAGGCGCTGCGCACCATCCGCACCTACGGGCTGATCGAGCCCAAGCCGCGCGTCGGCGCGGTGCTCGCCAATGGGCAGAGCATCGCCATCCAGAATTTCTTCGCCGCCCACATGGATGTCTCGCGCTCGTCCTTCGCCGACATCCAGGGTTTTCGCCGCATCATCGAGGTCGGCATCGGCGACCACATCGTGCTCAATGCCACGAGCGAGCAGATCGAGGCGCTCGACGAGATCAATGCCCGGATCGTCGACAGCCGCTCGATCGAGGAAGCCGCCGAGAACGACTTCAATTTCCACATGGCTCTGATCGGGCTGGCGGGCAACCGCATGCTCACCGACATGTATTCCTTCCTGTCGCCCGTGATCCTGCGGATCATGACCATCGGCAAGGAAATGCGCCCGGTGCTGGCCGACACCCGCGCCGCGCATGGCGAGATTATCGCCGCGCTCCGCGCACGCGACAGGCTGGCTTACGCCTACCTGGTGAGCCGCCATCTCGATTTCGCCCTGAGATTCCTGCCGGAAGAACCGGCTTCCGACAATGACTGAGGAGTTCCCGCAATGAAGGATTTTGAAGGCAAGGTCGCGCTGGTGACCGGGACGACCGGGATTGGTCTCGCGACCGCCAGGCGCCTTGCCGCCGGCGGCGCCGCGATCGTCGCCTGCGGCATCGATCGCTCGGCCAATGCCGCGATGCGAGCGGAGCTGGGAAGCTCAGGAGCCGACACGCTGGTCGTGGACACCGACGTCTCCGTGCAAGACCAGGTCCGCGACGCCGTCGCTGCCGGCGTCGAGCGCTTCGGCGGCCTCGACGTGATCGTCAATTCGGCGGCGGTCCATCCCTATGGAACCGCGACGACGACCGACTGGGAAACCTGGAACAAGGCGATGACGGTCAATGTCGGCTCGATCTATCTGACCGCCCATTTCGGCATCCCGGAAATGATCAAGCGCGGCGGCGGCGCCATCGTCAACGTTGCCTCGGTTCAGGGTTTCGCCTGCCAGCAGAACGTCGCCGCCTATGCCACCACCAAAGGCGCCATCCAAACGCTGACGCGTTCGCTGGCGCTCGACTACGCGGCCGCCGGCATCAGGGTCAATTCGGTCAGCCCGGGCTCGATCCGCACGCCGATCCTCGAGAAAGCCGCGCGTGGCGAAAACGGCAGCGATGCCGACGTCGAGGAAGCCTACAGGCGCTTCGGCGCGGCCCATCCGCTCGGCCGCATCGGCGAACCCGAGGAAGTGGCGGAGCTCATAGCCTTTCTGTGCTCCTCGAAGGCCGGCTTCTGCACCGGCGCGGACTACAAGATCGACGGCGGCCTGACCGCCGGCATCGGCGTGAAATGACCATGAAGATCGGTCTTGGCCTTTACCGGGAGTCGCTGACACCGGACAATTTCCGCTTCGCCCGCCAGGCGGGCGCCACCCACATCGTCGCCCACCTCACCAATTATTTTCGCGGCCGCGATCCTTCGCTGTCGGCCGGCAGCGAGACGGAAGGCTGGGGCGATTGCTCCATCGATGCGCTGTGGAACTATGAGGACTTCGCTGGCCTGGTCAGGACCGTGCGCGGCAACGGGCTGGAAATCGCCGCGATCGAGAATTTCTCGCCGCGCTTCTGGTCCGACATTTTGCTCGATGGTCCCGACAGGACGAAGCAGATCGAAGGACTGAAGCGGCTTGTCCGCGATGCCGGCCGCGCCGGCATCCCGTGCATCGGCTACAACTTCTCCATCGCCGGTGTCTGGGGCTGGTCGCGCGGGCCCTTCGCGCGCGGCGAGGCGATGTCGGTTGGGCTCGACCTTGCGGCCATCGACCCCGATTTGCCCCTCCCCGACGGCGTCGTCTGGAACATGCGCTACCGCGCCGGCCGGCCGGGCGTGGAACCGGTGAGAGTGAGCAGCGACGAGCTCTGGCAGCGGCTCGGCGCCTTCCTGCGGGAAGTCGTTCCGGTAGCCGAGGAAGCCGGCGTGGTGCTTGCCGCCCATCCGGACGACCCGCCGGCCGAAGCGCTGCGGGGCGCGGCGCGGCTCGTCAACCGGCCGGAGAAATACGACCGGCTGATGGACATCGTCGATTCACCATCCAACGGGCTGGAGCTCTGTCTCGGCTCGCTGCAGGAAATGCCGGGCGCCGACGAGATTTACGGGCATGTCCGGCGCTTCGCCCGACGCAAGCGCATCGGCTACATCCATTTCCGCAACGTGCGCGGCAAGGTGCCGAACTATCACGAGACCTTCGTCGACGACGGCGACATCGACATGGCCGAGATCGTCCGTATCTTGCGCGACGAAAACTATGAGGGCGTCCTCATCCCCGATCATACGCCGGAGATGTCCTGCGACGCGCCCTGGCACGCAGGGAAGGCTTTCGCGCTCGGCTATATGCGCGCGCTGGTGCAGAATGCCGCGGCGCTGGGACCTTCGCGGACCATTCAATCCACCGACATACGGATGCATGCCTGATGACCAGATCGACGCGCCTCTATGCCGACGACGCCGAAATGTACCGCCTGTTCGAGAACGAGCTCTTCGTCGCGGTCGTCGGCGACGTGATGGACACGCTGGGGCTGCAGCATCAGTTCCTGCCGCCGGTATTCAGGCCCGTTGACGAAAGCACGCGATTGCTTGGCAGGGCCATGCCCGTGCTCGAGACCGATATCTTTCCGTCCAACGGACCGACGCACAACCCGTTGATGAGCAAGCCGTTCGGGTTGATGTTCGAAGCGCTCGACGATTTGAAGCCCGGCGAGATCTACGTCGCCAGCGGCGCCTCGCCCCGCTACGCGCTGTGGGGCGAGTTGATGTCGACGCGTGCGAAGATCCTTGGCGCGCGCGGCGCCCTGGTCGACGGTTTCGCCCGCGACACGGACGCCATCAAGGCGCTGGGATTTCCCTGCTTCTGCACCGGCTATTACGCGCAGGACCAGGGCATGCGCGGCAAGGTGATAGACTATCGCTGCGCGCTCGAGATCGGCGGGGTCCGTATAGAGCCGGGAACGCTGCTGTTCGGCGACAAGGAAGGCGTCCTCGTTATCCCCGCTGAAGTCGAGGAAGAGGTGGTGCGCCTGGCCCTCGAAAAAGTCCGCGGAGAAAAACGCGTCGCCAAGGCGATCCGCGAAGGGATGAGCGCGGTGGATGCCTACAAGACCTTCGGCATCATGTGAGCGGTCATGGCCGATCAACTTTAACCGGACGATCAGTCGGGCTTGCGCGACAGCACCAGGTACATGGCTGCGAGCATCAGGAACAGGGCCACCCAGAACGAGGCGGCCGGCCGTTCGTCGAAGACGGCCAGACTCCAGAGGATGCCGGCGGCCACGGCCAGATAGTTGAAGACCGAAAAGCGCGTCGGCCCGATACGAGCGACCAATACGAAGAACAGGACGAAGAAGACGGCATTGATCGCCGTCGCCAGAACGAGCGGCATCGCGGCCCTGCCCGTCCACTCGGAAGGCAACGCCGCACCGCCGAGCGCAAGCATGACAACGCCGGCAACGACAGCCCCTCCCAACAATGTTCCGGCCGCCATCATTACGGAGGACGCGCCTTCGGGGCGCAGCCACTTGGCGCAGTTGTTGGCGGCAGCAAACATGACCGGGGCAATGAGAGCCACCAGAAACCAAACGATGCCTTCCGAGCCGACAACGCCTACACCGGGCAGCGCGAGGACAGCCACGCCGGCCACTCCGAGCATCATGCCAACGAAAGTGCGCCAATCGAAGCGATCAAGGCCCGCCAGCGCGCCGATGGCGAGAGTGAATATGGGAGATAGGCAAAGCACCAGAGTGAGCACCGAGGCGTCGACATGCGGAGCGGCCGACACCAGTATGCCGATCGGCAGGCCAACCACCAGGCCGCCCATGATCAGATACGTGCGCATCTGCCCGGCGTTGACGGCGAACCGACCGTCGGCCGCTGCCGCCGCCAAGGCCAGGATCACGCCTGCCGCGAGCGATTGGGCGAAGGCGAAACCCACAGGCGGCCATTGCGCTTCGGCGGCCAGCCGGTTGACCGGAAAGATGCCGCCGTAGATCGCCGCTGCCAAGAACAGAAGAGCAGCGTCTATCGGTGGCAGGCCGCTGCTCGGCACGGGTCGGTCGTCATGCATCGCACACCGCCGGGCAGGCGCTCCCTCTCCAACCACCGACCGCGAATTCGAGGTCTCTCGCGGACCTGTTCCGCGCCTAGGCAATTCCAGGAAAAGTGTGAGCGGTTAAGTTCGGCGTTTTCGCCGTAACCTTCCGTCCGGAATTGCGTAAAAACAAAGGGATAGAGCGGTTCGCCGTTTCCGTGAAACGGTGAAACGCTCTATCGGAGTCAAACCGTTCTGAGGGCGGCTGTACGGGCTTCGTCGACCTTGAGCAGGCCAGGCTCGTCGGCATCGACCAGAACCACCTTGTAGACCGTCTCGGCATCCTCGCGGCTCAGCCAGCCGCGATTGACGGTCGCCGCGACACGCTTCGGATCGCGCTTCAGCGGGTCTCCGTAACCGCCGCCGCCGCAGGCGGTGAACTCAATACGGGCGCCATTCTCGATCGTCTCTTCGCTGAAGGCCGGCAACACGATCTTCTCGTCGGCCCGGAGCTTGATCGTCTCGCTCTCCTTGCCGTCGCCGCCCCCCAGCACGCCGCGTGGCGGGAAGCTGGTGCCGTCGGCGGCGTAGACGATCGTCATGTCGTGGTCGAGCGGATAGAAGACGCCGCCGGTCGCCGGCGCGCCCTCGAACTCGCCGAAACCCTGCGATCCAGGCAGCACGCCACGGCGCTCGATGACGATCGGATACATCGACTCGTCGACCTCGACCGAGTCGAGCTGAATGAGGCCGGCATTGGCCGGGCCGCAATAGGTCAGCCAGCCATCGAAGCCATGGCGAGCGCCGCCGCCGGCATAGCCGACGAAAACCTGGTTGACATAGGACTTGCCGTGCTTGAACGGATCCTCGCCGGAGATGACGCCGACGCCGGCCGGCAGGTGCGAGCCGCTTTCGGCCTGGCCGTAAGGGGCGCCCATGCGCGAGAAGACGCAATTGCCGGCAATCATCAGGCGGTCGTTGACGTTGGTGGTGGCGACCGAAGTGCCGACCGGATATTTCGGCTTGCCGACGACGCTTCCCTCGCGCAGCAGCACCTTGATCTGCGACTTCGCGCCCTCATTGTGCGGAATGCTCTCGTCGAGATTGTTGAAGACGCCGATGCGGCAGGAACCTGTTGCCGTATTCTCCGACAGATTGAGCCCGCCCGGCACATTGTCGATGTTGTCGCGCACGTCGACGACGATCTCGCCCTTCTCCGGATCGACATTGATCGTCACCTTGACCGGTATGCCTTCGTCGGCGACGCCGGGCACCGGGTCGTGGCGCGTTTCGTAGCTGTAGCTGCCGGCCGGCAGCTTGGCGATCGCCGCCTTGGCGCAGCGCGCGCCGTAGTCGAACCAGTCCTCGACGAAGCCGAGGATGGTGGCGCGGCCGTAGCGGGCGAACAATTCGCCGATGCGGCGCTCGCCGGTGCGGCAGGCGCCGATCTGCGCGCGCACGTCGCCCAGCCACATGTCCGGCACGCGGTTGCGCATCGTGCCGATGCGCAGGATGTCCTTCTTCTCCTCGTAATTCTGCGCGACGCGCACGCAAGGGAAATGCATCCCCTCCTCGAAGATGTTCTTGGCGAAGGGCAGATAGGTCGACGGCACCGGCGCGCCGGTGTCGGCGTGGTGCGACAGCGCCACGACCCAGAACAGCGGCTCGCCCTCGAAGAACACCGGCATCGCCATGATCAGGTCGGCGTGATGGGTGCCGCCGGTGTAGGGGCAGTTGTTGAGGAAGATGTCGCCTTTCGTGATGTCGTCGAACAGGTCGGTCAGCGGCCGCGTCGCCATGTCCATAGACATGACGTGGATCGGCAGCGCGTCCTCGACCGAGACCAGCCGATGATCGTAGGTCAAGATGGCGCAGGAGAAGTCGCGCGCGTTCTTGATCACGGCCGAGCGGCTGGCGCGCATGACGACCAGGGTCATCTCGCGCACGATCGCCTCGAAGCGGCTTTTCAGCACCGACATCAGGAAGGGGTCGACCCGCCGCTCCGCGATGTCGAGTTCGAGCCTGTTGATGGAGTCCATAGGATCGTTCCCTTGTGTAGATTTGACTAGACGATGTTCACGACGAGATTGCCGTAACGGTCGATCTGGCCCTGGTGCTGGTCCTTGAGATAGGCGGTGAAGGTCTCGGCCTCGACCAGGCAGGGGCCGGCAACCTGCGCACCCGCGCGCAACTGCGCAAGTTCATAGACCGGCACCGTTTCGACACGCCCGCTCTCCTGCTGGTAGATACCGCGCCTGGCCTTCAGGTCGATGGCGCCGATCTGGTCGGGCAGCGTGTTCTTCTGCCAGATGTCCTGGCCGGAGCGCTTGCCGATGGCGCGCAGCTTCCAGGCCGTGAATTCGACGACGTCGTTGTCGGCGCGGATCGAATAGATGCGCTCATGCATCTTGTGGAAGGCCTCGACCAGAGCCGGCAGATCGCTCTCATCGACCACGCCGTCCTTGGCCTCGAACGGCACCTCGATCTCGAAGGACTGGTATTCGTAACGGCCGAGGAAGGAGAACTCGAACTGACGGTTCTCCACCGCGACGCCGGCTTCGGCGAGGAAGTTGTTGCCGGTCTGCTTCAGCCGCTTCAGCGCATCGTTGACGCCGGCGACGTTGAAGCCGGCATCGGAGGTGAGCAGCACCGCGCTCTCTTCGGAGCGGATGTCGGAGATCAGGCCGCCGAAAGCGCTGAGGCCGGCCATGAAACGCGGCACCATGTAGCGCTTCAAGCCGAGGATATCGGCCATCTCGGCGATGTGGATGGCGGTGGCGCCGCCGCCGCAGACGAAGAAAGAGTCGCGCGGATTGATGCCCTCGCGCACCGTGATCTCTTCGATCGCCGCCACCATGTTGTGGTTGGAGGTGGTGTAGATTGCGTAGGCCGCCTCCTCGCGCGAAACGCCGAGCCGCGTCGCGATCTTGTCGACCGCCGCCTCCGCCAGCTCGCGCTTCAGCTGCATCTTGCCGCCGAGGAAGTAATCGGGATCGACGATGCCGAGCACGACATTGGCGTCCGTCACTGTCGGCTCGGTGCCGCCCTGGCCGTAGCAGGCAGGACCCGGCCGGGCACCGGCGCTGCGCGGGCCGACCTGCAGCAGGCCGCCTTCGTCGACGAAGGCGATCGAGCCGCCGCCGGCGCCGACCGAGCGCACATCGACCTTGGGAATGCCGAGTGAATCGTCATGGATCATGCTGTCCGGCGTGACGATGATCTGGTGGTCGCGCAGCGCCGAGACGTCGAACGTGGTGCCGCCCATGTCGCCGACGATGATGTCAGGCTCGTCGGAAAGCGCCAGCGCCGCCATCGGCGCCAGCGTCGGGCCGGACATCACGCTGTAGATCGGCTTGCGGATCATGTCGGCCAGCGGCATCATACCGCCGACGCAGTTGGCAAGCAGCAATTCGCCCTCGAAACCTTCCTCGTCGAGCGCCGTCTTCAGCTTCTCGATATAGGTGCGCACGATCGGGTTGATGGAAGCATCGATCGCGGCCGCGATGATGCGCTTGTACTCGCGCGGCATCGGGTTGATCTCGTGGCTGAGCGTCACCGGGATGCCGGGCAACTCCTGGTTCAGGACCTCGCGCACGGCGAGCTCATGCGCCGGATTGACCACCGACCACAGCAGGCCGACGGCGATCGCCTCGACGCCGAGGCCGCGAAACTCGGCGGCGGCCTTGCGCACGTCATCCAACGAAAGCGGCGCGAGCTCGCGACCGCGCGCATCGATGCGGCCGGCGACCGTCTTGGTGAGATGGCGCGGCACATAGGGATCGGGATAGTTCAGCCGCCACTGGAAAGCCCCTTTGCGCGGACCTTCGCGCAACACCAGTATGTCCTGGTGACCGGCGGTCAGGATGAGGCCGACCTTGACCGTCTTGCGCTCGACCAGCGCGTTGGTCGACACGGTCGAGCCGTGCACGACGAGGTCGATCTGCTTCATGAAATCGGCGCCGCTCAGGCCGTAGCCCTCAGCCGCGACATGCAGCACGTTGATGAAGCCTTTTTCGAATTCGCCGGGCGTCGTCGGCGACTTGAAGATGGCGATCTCGCCCTTGCTGTTCGAGACAAGGCAGTCGGTGAAGGTGCCGCCGATATCGATGCAAACTTGATAGGCCATACGAGCTTCCCGAAGAGGTTGGAGTATCAGCGCCTGGCTTCGTCGCGATTGACGATCAGGCTGACGATGATGATGACGCCCAGGCAGATCTGCTGCAGATAGCCGTCGATCTGGACGAGGTTCATGCCGTTGGAGAGCACGGTGACGAACAGCGCGCCGAGCACGGCCGCGCCCACGCCGCCCTCCCCGCCGGAGAGGCGCACGCCGCCGACCACGGCGGCCGCGATCGCCTCCAATGTGAGATTGCCGCCGAGATTGGGCTCACCCGAGCCGGTGCGCGCGGTGAGCAGAAGCGCGCCGAGCGCGGCAAGCAGCGCGCATAGCGTGTAGGCCAGCACCAGCACCGGCACGGTCCGAATGCCCGCCGCGACCGCCGCCCTTGGATTGGCGCCGATGATGTAGAGGCTGCGGCCGAAGCGCGTCGCCTTGAGCACGAGGAACAAGAGCATGAATACCAGGGCGGCAATCCAGATCGGCATCGGAATCGAGAGCAGCGATCCCTGCGCGAATTCGGCGGTGAGGCTCTTCGGCAGGCCGGTGACGGGGAAGCCGCCGCTGATCGTCGAGGCGAAGGCCAGCACCATGTTGGCCATGCCGAGCGTCGTCACCAGCGGGTTGATGCCGATGCCGGCTATCAGCACGCCGTTGGCGAGGCCGATCGCACCGGCGATCAGCACCGCGGCGCCGACGCCATAGAGGATCGAGACATCGCCACCGCCCATTGCCACCATCGCCATCGAGGCGGCGACGCTGACCAGCGAGACGGTGTAGCCGAGCGAAAGATCGAAGCCGCGGGTCAGAAGCACCATGGTCTGCGCCATGGCGAAGATCGCAAGATAGCTCGCCTGCAGCGCGATGTTGCGGAAATTGCCGAGGGACAGAACACGCGGCTCGACCAGGCCGAAGAGGATGAGGACAACGACAATGGCGATCGGCAGGCGCGCCGCGCGCAAGATCGCTTTCAGCGAAAGGCCGGGGCTCTGAGCCATCGGTTGCGTCTTGGCCTCCATGCTCATGACTGCCGCTTCCTCAGCAGAAGCCGTTCGATGGCCAAGGCTATGATCAAAACGGCGCCGAGCACCAGCGTCTGGTACTTGCTGTCGACCTGCACCAGGTTCATCGCGTTGGCGATGACCGACAGGAACAGCGCTGCGAGCGCCACCAGTTCTGCGCGGCCGACGCCGCCGCGCAGCGAGACGCCGCCGATGACTGCGGCGGCAATGGTTTCGAGCGCCAGGGTTCCGCCGATCGTCGACTGGCCGGAGCCGAGCCGCGACGTCATCAGGAAGCCGGTGAGCGCGGCGAGCAGGCCGGCAAGCATATAGGCCGCCATCAGCGTGCGGCCGGTGGAGACACCCGACAAGCGCGCCGAGCGCTGGTCGCTGCCCACCGCATAGATATGGCGGCCGAGCGCGGTGAAGCGCTGCATGACGATGCAGGCGGCAAGCACCGCCAACCCGACCCAGAGCACGATCGGCAGGCCCAGGAACTGGCCGCGTCCGATATTGACGATGAAGGAGTCGGCCACACCGTAGATCGGGATGCCTTGCGTGAAATAGAGCGCGATGCCCATCAGCACCGACATCATCGCCAGCGTCACCATGAAGGGCGAGAGCGAGAAGGTCGCCACAAGCCCGGCATTGACCAGCCCGACAAGCGCGCCGGCGCCGAGCGCGATGACCAGCGAGGCAAGGATGACCACCAGTTCCATGCCCGGGAAATAGCCGCTGCCGACCAGCATCACGGCAGCCGTCACCACCGAGGTCGCCGCCACCACCGCCCCGACGGAGAGGTCGAAGCCGCCGGCCGTCATCACCAGCATCTGCGCCAGCGACGGAATGAGCAGCAGCGCGAAATTGCGCATGATGTTGAGCAGGTTGAGCCGGTTGAGGAAGCGCGGCTCGATCAGCGCGGTCGCGACCACCGCCACGACCAGGAAGGTGATGACGATGCCGCCTTGCATGAGGAAGCGGTCGAGCCGGCTGGCGCGATGCGATGGCGCGTTGGCAACGGTCATGGTCGCCGTTTCCGAGCTCATGCGCGCCCTCCGAAATAATGCGACAGGACCTGGGCTTCGCTGAGCTCATGCTGGGCAAGCTCGGCGACCACCTTGCCTTCATGCATGACATAGACTCGCGAGGCGAGATTGATCAGCTCCGGCAATTCGGATGTCGAGACCACGACCGAGGCTCCGGCCTCGACCAGCGATTTGATGAGGTTGTAGACATCGGCCTTGGCGCCGACGTCGATACCGACGGTCGGCTCGTCGAACAGGTAGACGTCGAACGGCTTCATCAGCCCGCGCGCCAGCATCAGCTTCTGCTGATTGCCGCCGGAGAAGGCGGACGCCTTGCGCTCGGGCGCCATGGGTCTCAGCGCAAGATTGGCGAGCGGCGTCTTGATCGTCTCGTTCTCGCGCCAGAATTTCAGCACCGGCCCGAACGACAGTTCCGGCAGGTCGAGCGAGCTCATGGTTGCGTTCTCGCGCGCCGAGCGCGCCAGCGCCAACCCCTCCGAGCCGCGGTCGGCCGGGAAATAGCAGACATTGGCGGCGAGCATCGACGTCGGCGTCGGCCACTCGACCGCCTTGTCGCCCAGCATGATCGCGCCCGCCTCGATGGCCTCCAGGCCGAAGACGGCGCGACAGAGCTCGCTGCGCCCGCAGCCGACGAGACCGGCGAGACCGACCACCTCGCCCGCGCGCGCCGTGAAGGACGCGCCAATGACCGAGTGCTTTTCCGTCGTGATATCTCGTACCTCGAGCCTGACTGCCCCGGGCTTGTGCTCGATCTTCGGAAACAGCTGTTCGACGGGACGACCGACCATCATCTCGATCAGCCCCTCGTCCGAAATCTCGGCGGTCACGACGGTGCCGATCTTCTTGCCGCCGCGCAGCACGGTGACGCGGTCGGAGAGATTGCGGATCTCGCTCATGCGATGCGAGACATAGATGATGCCGACGCCGCGCGCTTTCAGCAGCGCCACGGCGTTGAACAGTTTCTCCGCCTCGCCGTCGGTAAGCGACGCGGTCGGTTCGTCGAGGATCAGCACCTTCGGCCGCATGCGCAGCGCCTTGGCGATCTCGACCATCTGTTTTTGCGCGCGCGACAGGAAGGCGACCTTCTCGTCGAGCGGCAGATGGAAGCCGAGGCTGTCCAGCAGCTCCGCCGCCGCCTGACGCATCTGCTTGCGCTTGAGGAACAGACCGGACGACTGCTCGCGGCCTAAAAAGATGTTCTCGACCACTGTGAGGTCGGGCACCAGGCTGAATTCCTGGAAAACGGCGGCGATACCGATCTCCTGCGCCACCTGCGGCGTCAGGCTGGTGATGGTGCGGCCATTGATGCGGTAGACGCCTTCCGCCCACGGGAAGGTGCCGGCGATGAGATTGATGAGCGTCGACTTGCCGGCGCCGTTTTCACCAAGCAGCGCGTGGACCTCGCCCTCATTGAGGGAGAAGTCGACATTGTCGAGCGCGGCGATGCCGCGGAATCTCTTAGTGAATCCTGTAACTTCCAGCATCCAAAAACCCAAGGCTGGCGAGCTAAGTCGCCTGACCGCTTCCGACGAAGCGGCCAGGCCGGGAGAATCGCGATCCAACCGCGATGTGCGGGCCGCGTAAGCGGCTACACTATTCGACCGAGAACTCGGGGCGCCAGCTGTCCGGCGCGAAGATCTGGGTTGTGTCGATCTTGTCGACATTGTCCTTGGTAACGATGCCGGGGGCAACCAGCAGGACCTTTTCGTGATCCTTCTTTTCCAGCGCGCGAACCGCGAGGTCGACGCCGATGCGTCCCATGATGACCGGATACTCGGTGGCGAAGCCCAGCACCGAGCCGTCCTTGACGGCCTTCAGCATGGTCTGGTTCTCGTAGGAGGACATGATGGTCACGTTGCTCAGGCCGGCGTCGGCGACGGCGCCGATCGCGGCTTCCGCTGTCGGCGCGCCGCCCCAGATGACGTTGACGTCCGGATGGGTCTGCAGCGCGTCCTCGACCAGCTTGAGCTGCGCCGGCACGCTGGCCTCGCCGAACATTTCGCCGACCAGCTTGATATTGCCGGTCTTGGTGCTGTCGCGGAAGCCGTTCATGTAGGTCTCGGCCCAGCCGCTGCCCTGCGGGCCCGGGAACGCCACGGCGGTGCCCTGCTTGTCGCCGAGGAACTTCTTCACATACTCGCCGGTCTGAAAGCCCTTCTGGTAGAAGTCGGGCGTGATGCGGGCGGTGATCGGCGTATCGAGGATAGGGTTGGCGACGGCGATGTTGACGATGCCCTTGCCCATGCCCTCGTTGATCTTGGCGGCCACGCCGGCTTCCGAGATCGCCGAGATCAGGATGGCGTCGGCGCCCGCGGCAACGCAGTCGTCATATTGCGAGATCTGCTTCGGCAGCGCGGTGTATCCACCCGCCTGCAGCACCGTCACCTTGACGCCCAGGCGCTTGGCCTCCTCGACGATGCCGTAGTCCACCGACACCCAATAGCTGTCCTGCAGATGCGGGAAGAGCACGCAGAGCTTCCAGGGCTTCTCTGCCTTGTCGAGCGGCTTGTATTCGATCTCTCCTACTTTCTTGAGGTCGCCATCCTTCGCCGAAGCGATCTTGAACGGCCACCAGTCGGCGGCATGCGCCATTCCGGCCGACAGCACCGTCGCCGACAGCGCCAAAGCCAGTGACTTCTTCAATCCACTCATATCAGTCTCCCATTTGAACAGCTGCCCTTGGAGGGCCTGGAGTTATCTACCCGATCGACCGGTTCAGCCGATCAGTTTTGTATCCAATCTGCCACTTCTTCGTTGGCATTTCAAACTTCAAACGCTGAATTTCGTATGAATGTATCCATTCAGCTTATTTCGATCGCGCAATTCACAACTTACATCTTATATCTTATGTGTCAATGTGTGATGGGCCGTCACCCGACAGGGCGTTTCGACTGCGATAGGCTGGCTTAGCCCTGCGCCCGAACCTGCGGCAGGGCGGCGTCGAGCGAACGCTCGAAAGCATCGACCAAAGCGTCGACCTGCGCCTCGGTGATGATCAGCGGCGGACAGAAAGCGATCGCGTCGCCCATATTGCGCGAGATGACGCCGTTCTGCTGCAGAAAGCCGTTGACCAGCGCGCCGAGCGCCGCCGGCTTGCCCCAAGGCGCCTTGGTTGCCTTGTCGGCGACGAGCTCGACGGCGGCGATGAGACCGACGCCGCGCACCTCGCCCACCAGTGGATGCGAGGCGAGCTTGTTGAGCCGCGCCTGCAGATGCGCGCCGACCTTGCGCGCATTGCCGACGAGGTCCCGCTCCTCGATCAGCTTGATGTTCTCCAGCGCCACGGCCGCGGCGACCGGATGACCGCCGCCGGTGAAGCCATGGCCGAAGGTGCCGATGCGGTCGCTCTCGTCGGCGATCGGCTCGAACACCTTGTCGTTGATGATGAGCGCCGAGATCGGCAGATAGGAGGAGGAAATCTGCTTCGACAGCACCATGATGTCGGGCTTGATGCCGAAGGTCTGCGAGCCGAACATCTCGCCGGTGCGGCCGAAGCCGCAGATGACCTCGTCGGCCACCAGCAGGATGTCGTATTTCGACAGCACCGCCTGGATCTTTTCCCAATAGCCGGCGGGCGGAACGACCACTCCGCCGGCGCCCATGATCGGCTCGCCGATGAAGGCGGCGATCGTTTCAGGCCCCTCGGCAAGGATGAGTCTTTCCAGGTCGTCGGCGAGCCGCGCGGAGAACTGCTCTTCGCTCTCGCCGGGCTGGGCGTCGCGCCAATGATGCGGCGTCGACGTGTGCAGGATATTGGCGATCGGCAGGTCGAAAGAGAGATGATTGTTGGGCAGCCCGGTCAGGCTCGCCGAGGCGATGGTGACGCCATGATAGCCGCGCTTGCGGCTGATGATCTTCTTGCGCGCCGGCTGGCCGAGCGCGTTCGAGCGATACCAGATCATCTTGATCGCGGTATCGTTGGCCTCAGAACCGGAATTGGTGAAATAGGCCTTGCTCATCGGCACCGGCGCCATCTGCACCAACTGCTCGGCCAGGTCGATCAGCGGCGAATGCGCCTTCGAGCCGAAGTCGTGATAGAAGGGCAGCTTCGACATCTGCCTTGTCGCAGCGTCCACCAGACGCTTTTCCGAGAAGCCGACGGCGACGCTCCACAGGCCCGCCATCGCTTCGATGTAGCGGTTGCCGGAAATGTCTTCGACATAGACGCCATCGCCCTTTTCGATGACCAGCGGACCCGCCTCCTGGTGCTTGCGGGCATTGGTATAGCCATGCAGGTGGTAGCGAATATCGCGGGCTTCGGGGGAATTCGGTCTGGCGTCCATGACGGCTCCTGTCTGCAGGCGTCCAAGCGGGAATTGCCCTGCCTCCCCTCGTCCAAGGGTTGCAGTTCCCTCTTGCATTATGCTGTTTGATGCATCATGTTTCTTATAAGATATACTGTCAAGCCCTTTTGGGCCGACAGCAAGAAAGCGGGACGGGAACGGCATGGCGAGCTTCAGTTTCGAAACGCTCGAGCGCGAAAATCTCGGCGAGACCGTCTATGCGCGCGTCGCCGAGGCGCTGGTCAAGGGACGCTTCGCTCCGGATGCCAGGCTGACCATCCGCGACCTCGCACAGTCGCTCGGAACCAGCGTCACGCCGGTGCGGGATGCGATCCTGCGCCTGATCCAGGACGAGGCGCTGGTGCAGAAATCGGCGCGCGAGGTGCGCGTGCCCATCATCACGCTGGAACGCTATCGGGAGATCCGCCAGATCAGGCTGAAGCTCGAAGGTCTCGCCGCGCGCGAGGCCGCGCTCAAGGCGACGGCCGGGGATATCGAGCGGCTGCGCGATCTGATTGCCCGCAACGAGAGTGCTATCGCCGAGAGGAACTGGACCGAAGGGCTGGAGCTCAACCAGACCTTCCACTTCGCGCTTGCAGACATCGGCGACATGGTGGTGCTGCGAGGCATCCTGAACCGGCTGTGGTTGCAGATGGGCCCCCTGATTGCGGAATCCTATCATGAAGGCGGCAGGACCATGATCGACAATCACCACGCAGTGCTCGCCGCGGTCGAAAGGAAAGATGCCGATGCCGCCGAACGTGCGATCATCGCCGACATCACCGAGGGTGGAAACGTGATTCTCGAACGAATGTTCAGCAGGCGCGCCGCCGGCACGGCCAAGGCGGGCTGAGAATGGAACAGATCGACTGCATCGTCGCCGGTGCCGGCGTCGTCGGTCTTGCAATTGCGCGCGAGATGGCCGCACGCGGCCTGGACACGCTCATCGTCGAGGCGGCGGATGCCATCGGCACCGAGACGAGCTCGCGCAATTCGGAGGTGATCCATGCTGGCATCTACTATCCGCAAGGGTCGCTGAAGGCCCGGCTCTGCGTCGCCGGTCGCGACTTGCTCTACCGCTACTGCGCGGAGCGTGCGATCCCGCACCGGCGCTCCGGCAAGCTGATCGTCGCTACCGGCGAGGCCCAGGAACCCATGCTTGCCGCGATCCGGGCCAGCGCAGCAGCCTGCGGTGTGGACGATTTGCGCTTCGTTTCCGCCGCTGAAGCCCAAGCCCTGGAACCGACGCTTCATTGCACGAAAGCCCTGTTATCGCCCTCCACCGGCATCATCGACAGCCACGCGCTCATGCTCGCCTTGCTCGGCGACGCCGAGGAAAGCGGCGCGATGCTGTCGCTCAACACGCGCATCGTTTCGGGCCGCATCGACACCGGCCGCATCGTGCTCCAGACGATGGACACGGCAAGCGGCGAGGGTTTCGAGATCGCGACGTCGCGCTTCGTCAACGCGGCCGGCCTTGGCGCCGTTGCGCTGGCGGGCTCGCTCGAAGGCTTCGACCGACGGTTTTTGCCGACGCTTCGCTACGCCAAAGGCAACTACTTCTCGGTGGTGGGCCGGGCGCCCTTCTCGCGGCTGGTCTACCCCGTGCCTGAACCGGGCGGGCTTGGCGTCCATCTTACACTTGATCTCGGCGGTACGGCCCGGTTCGGGCCCGACGTCGAATGGACGGACACGCTCGACTACCGCGTCGATCCGGCGCGCGGCAAACGCTTCTACGATGCGATCCGCAAATACTGGCCGGATCTGGCCGACGACAGCCTGCAGCCGGCCTATAGCGGCATTCGGCCGAAACTCTCCGGTCCGGGCGAGGCCAACAGCGACTTCGTCATCCAGGATGCGACGACCCATGGAAGCGCCGGGCTGGTCAATCTGTTCGGCATCGAAAGCCCCGGCCTGACCTCCAGCCTGGCGATTGCCGAACATGTGACGCGCATTCTCGCGCATGAGGCGGACTGACGGCGCCGACACGCGGCATCAAAGCCGGTCGGCACCCGCGCGCCTACCGCGACGTAAGCTGACAAATTCACTCATTGTATCCAATGGCAAATCCGTTTTGGCAGTTTCGCCTTCCAAGAGGCGAGAAACGTCACTATCGTATCCAATACGCTTCTCAACCAGTCACGAGCCCGCCAGGAAGTCCTGATGCCCGACTACGCAACATTGGCCCCATCAGCCCCCTGGCGCGAACTGCGCACGACACGCGCCGACTGGGACGACGCCGATCCGGCCGTGCTGGAATCGATGCTTGTTTCGGCCCATCTCATCCGTGCCTTCGAGGAGAAAGTGCTGGAGCTCGCGGGCCAGGGCCTGGTGCACGGTCCTGCCCATTCCGCGGTCGGCCAGGAAGGCGGCGCCGTCGGCTCGGCCGCGTTGATGCGCGCTGGCGATCAGATCAATGGATCCCATCGCGCGCATCACCAGTTTCTCGCCAAGTCGATCCGTTATGTCGCGCCCGGCGGCCTCTTGCCCGCAGCGGAGTTTTCATCGGAAATCCGCAGTCTGGCCCAGAGGTCGCTCGCCGAGATCCTCGGCCTGGCGCAAGGCTTTTGCCGAGGGCGCGGCGGCTCGATGCATCTGCGCTGGGCCGAGGCCGGCAATCTCGGCACCAACGCGATCGTCGGCGGCGGCGTGCCGCTGGCGGCCGGTGCCGCCTGGGCGCACAAGCGGGCGGGCAAAGGCGACGTCGCCTTTGCCTATTTCGGCGACGGCGCGGTCAATATCGGCTCGGTGCTGGAGACGATGAACATCGCCGCCGCCTGGAAGCTGCCGCTTTGCTTCTTCATCGAGAACAACCGCTATGCCGTCTCGACCCATGTCGAGGAAGCGACCGCCGAGCCGCGCCTGTCGGCACGCGGATCGGCTTTCGCCATTCCGGCCTGGAAAGTCGACGGCATGGATCCCCTCGCCGTCTATCTTGCGACGAAGGAAGCCATGGAACTGATGCGCAACGGTGGGGGGCCGACCATCGTCGAGGCTGACGTCTATCGCTACTTCCATCAGAACGGCCCTCTGCCGGGCAGCGCCTTCGGCTATCGCGACAAGACGGAGGAAGCGGCCTGGCGGGCGCGCGACCCGCTCGACCGGCTGGCGAGCGAAATGGAACAGCGTCAGATCATCGGCAGCTCGGGTGTTGCCGCTCTGCGCGAACGCGCGCTTGCGCTGATGGCCGATGTCGCCGCCGAACTCGTCGAGCAGGTGGACGGCAAGAATCGCATCAAGCCCGCGCTCTGGCCGGACGAAGGTTTCCGCGACCACGGCATACGCGGCGACCTCCAGGAATTCGCAAGGACGCGCACCGAGGAATTGGAAACCTTCGGCGGCGCGATCGACAGCGACGCCAAATTCATCGACGCCGTCGCCAGCGTCATGCAGCGCCGCATGGCAACGGACGACCGCATCGTCGTCATGGGCGAGGATGTGCACCGGCTGAAAGGCGGCACCAACGGCGCGACGCGCGGCCTTGCCGCCGCCTTCCCCGACCGGGTGCTCGGCACGCCGATCAGCGAAGCCGCCTTTGCCGGGCTCGGCGGCGGCATCGCCATGGATGGCCGCTATATTCCGGTTGTCGAGTTCATGTATCCGGACTTCATGTGGGTGGCCGCCGACCAGGTCTTCAATCAGATCGGCAAGGCGCGCCACATGTTCGGCGGCGATATCGACGTGCCGCTCGTGCTGCGCACCAAGGTCGCCATGGGCACCGGGTACGGTTCGCAGCACTCCATGGATCCGGCCGGCATCTTCGCCACCTCGCCCGGCTGGCGCATCGTCGCCCCTTCGACGCCCTTCGACTATGTCGGCCTGATGAACAGCGCGCTGCGCTGCAAGGACCCGGTGCTCGTCATCGAGCATGTCGATCTCTACAATTCGACCGGACCGGCGCCGATCGACGACCTCGATTATTTCATCCCGCTCGGCAAGGCGAAGGTCGTTCGCCGAGGCACGGCCATGACCATCCTGACTTACCTCGCAATGGTGCGGCCGGTGCTTGAAGCGGTCGAACGTCTCGGCGTCGATGCTGAGGTCATCGACCTGCGCTCGCTCGATCGCGCCGGGCTGGACTGGCAGACCATTGAAGCCTCGATCCGCAAGACCGGCAACGTGCTGGTGGTCGAGCAAGGCGCGCGCGGCACGTCTTATGGCGGCCTGCTCGCCGCCGAGATCCAGAACCGCTGCTTCGACTGGCTCGACCAGCCGATCCAGCGTGTCCATGGCGGCGAAGCCTCGCCGAGCATTTCCAAAGTGCTCGAGGGCGCCGCTTGCGCACGCCCCGCCGACATCGAGTGCGGCTTGCGCCAGGTGATGGCTGACCAAGGTCGGCCGCTTGGCTGAAAGTCAGGCCTTCGGATCGTCGCGCGGCGTCATGAAGCCGGCGGTCTCGCCACCGTCGACGCTGAGCACCGCACCGTTGACGAAGCCCGCCGCGGCAGACAGCAGCCAGCCGACCGCCTCCGCGACATCTTCCGGTGTGCCGAGGCGCGCTGCGGGAATGCGCTTTTCCAGCTTCTCGCGCCGGCCCGGAATGGCCAGCGTCTTTGCCATCATCTGCGTTGCGATCTGACCCGGGCAGACAGCGTTGAACCGCACCTCCGAGCCGTATTCGAGCGCCAGCGCTTGTGTCAGGCCGATCAGCGCTGCCTTGGAGGCGGTGTAGATCGCAAGCCCCTCCTCGCCGACCAGGCCGGCCACCGACGAGATGGTCACCACGGCGCCGCGAGCGGCCCGCAGACCCGCGAGCGCATGACGCGTGAACAGATAGGCCGAGGTGGCGTTGGCCGTCATCGTCCTGTTCCAATCGTCGAGCGTCGTCTGGTCGAAGGCGCCGCGCCCGCCGGCGCCGGCATTGTTGACCAGGCCGGCGATACACCCCCTGCCGAGTTCCAGCGCGACGTCGACTGCGCGCTTGCAGTGGGCCTCGCTGGTCGCGTCGCCGGCGGCGAAGACGGCGCCGGGAACCGCGGCGATCACATCATCGGCGGCGGCCCGGTCGCGCCCGGTGAAGACGACCCGCGCACCATCCGCCGCCAGCCGCTCGACGCAGGCCGCGCCGATACCGCGCGTGCCGCCGGTCACCAGGAAGACGCGTTGTGCTTGCGCGCTCATACGGTCGTCTCGTAACTGACTGGCGTGCAGAGCGGACCCGCCCTGTGTGCTGCCCAGTAAAGATCGTGGATGCGGTTGGTGATCGGTCCGGGTTTGCCGTTGCCGTAGATGCGGCCGTCGAGCACCGTCACCGGCATGATGCCGCCGGCCGAGCTGGAGATGAAGATCTCGTCGGCGTCGCGCAGTTCCTCGATCGGCAGCGGCCGCACCTCGCAGGTCACGCCTGCTTCGCCGGCCATCTCGATCACCGTGCGGCGCGTCATGCCCTCGAAGACGCCGCGGTCCGGCGTTGCGATGACGTTGCCCTTCACCGAAAAGACATTGAAGCCCGCGCCTTCGGTGACATTGCCCTTGCCGTCATTGAGCACGGCAACGACGGCGTCCTTGTCGTAGGCCTCGAAGATGCCCATGGTGAGATCGAGCCAGTGGAAATTCTTGATACGCGGATCGAGCGATTCAGGCGGGATGCGCTGCACCGAGCTCACCACCATCTTCAGCCCGTCGCGGCGCTGCTCGTCATTGGCGATCCAGACGAAAGGCTGCGCGAAGGCATAGAACCGGTTCTGGCAAAGCCGCGGATCGCGCGTGCCTGCCGGCGGCACGCCGCGTGTACAGGTCATCTGCACATAGGCGTCGCGAAGTCCGCTGCGGCGCACGCATTCGATGAGGACATCGGCCATCTCCGCCTTGGCCAGCGGCAGGCTCATGCGCAGGCCGCGCATGGAAGCCAGGAAACGCTCGAGATGGTCGTCGAGCCTGAAGAAGCGGCCCTTCCAGACATGGGTGACGTCATAGGTCGAATCGGACCGGACGAAACCCCGGTCGGTGATCGGGATCGCCGCCTCGGCGAGCGGCACGTAGCTTCCGTTGACGAAGGCTATGCCCAATGCGGGGTCGTAGGCTGTCCTGTCGTTCATGCAAACCTCCTCCAGAGCGGCGCTAGTGTTGGATACAATGGCTTCGATTTATTCGGCCACAACCGGTATTTCTCTTGCCAACCATCCTCAATTGGATACGTTTCTGCAGGAATTGCGAGACATCGTAACGATATGAGCATGGAAGCGGCGGATACCGTGAAAGGCCTGCCCGGACTGCGCGGCACCGAGCATATCGGCTTCACCGTGCCCGATCTCGACGAAGCCGTCCGTTTCTTCGTCGAAGTGATTGGCTGCGAGCCGTTCTACGAGCTCGGGCCTTTCCAGTCCGACGGCGACTGGATGGAAGCCCATCTCAACGTCCACCCCCGGACGGTGATGAAGCGGCTCAAATTCCTGCGCTGCCGTCACGGCTCCAACTTCGAGATCTTCGAATATTCCGCCCCCGGCCGGAACGGCACCCAGCCCCGCAACGCTGACGTCGGCGGACACCACCTCGCCTTCTATGTCGACGATATCGGCGAGGCTGTCGCCTATCTCAGATCGCATGGCGTGCGTGTGCTCGGCGAGCCGACGGTGCGCACCGAGGGGCCTAGCGCCGGTCAGACCTGGGTCTATTTCCTGAGCCCCTGGGGCATGCAGCTCGAGCTGGTCTCCTTCCCCGGGGGCAAAGCCTATGAGCGCGAGACGGACCGCCGGCTCTGGCATCCGGCCAGCCCTCACCTGTGAGCGGTTGGTTCGTGCCGATTCCCACCCGTTCGCCGATGCACTAACATCCGCGAGATAAACACGATGCGGGGAATTGAGATCATGGCCGGCAGACGCACAAGCGGCGGAACCGAGGGCAACGGCGCCGCCCTGGCCAGCGGCCGCGTCACCGATGCGCTGCGCGACGCCATCCTGTCGGGGCGGCTGCAGCCGGGCAGCCGCGTCCGCCAGGAAGAGCTCGCCGAAGAGTACGGCATCAGCCGCATTCCGGTTCGCGAGGCGCTGAGGCAGTTGGAAAGCGAGGGGCTGGTCATCCTCGTGCCCAACAGCGGCGCCTGGATTTCCAAGCTCGACCGCGCCGAATGCATCGAGATCTACAAGATCCGCGAGCGTCTGGAGCCGCTGGCGCTGTCCGAAAGCAGCGCCAACCTTTCGCCCGAAACGCTTGCGCGCCTGGAAGACCTCGTCTCGCGCATCGAGGCCGCCGACGGCATCGACGAGTTCCTGCAGCTCGACCGCGAGTTTCATCTCCTGAGCTATGAGGGCGCGCGGATGCCTCAGCTCGCCCAGATGATCCATAAATTCTGGAACACCACCCAGCAATACCGCCGCGCTTTCGCCGCATCGGTCGGCAAGGCCGGCATGGCGGCGGTGCATCACGAGCATCGACTGATCCTCGAAGCGCTGAGACGGCATGACGGCGAACAGGCCGGCCTCATCCTCTACGGCCACATCCGTCGCACCCGCCTGCAGCTCGAACAACATAACGAGATGTTCGCCTAGCCCACGCGCTGGCGGGAGCCACTAGAATCCCGCCTGGCTGATGAACTTGGTGACGAGATAAGCCTCCAGCGCTTCCGAGCCGCCTTCGGAACCGTAGCCGCTGTCCTTCACGCCGCCGAAGGGTACTTCCGGCAGCGCCAGGCCGAGATGGTTCGTCGTCAGCATGCCGGTCTCGATCTCCGCGCCGAGCTCGGTCGCCGTCTTCAGCGAACGGGTGAAGGCGTAAGCCGCGAGCCCGTAGGGCAGCCGGTTTGCCTCGGCCACCGCCTCGTCGAACGTCGCGAACGGCATCGCCAGCGCCACCGGACCGAATGGCTCCTCGTTCATGATGCGCATCCCGGGACGCAAGTCGCTGAGCACGGTCGGCTCGAAGAAAGCGCCCTTGTTGCCGATGCGCTTGCCGCCGGTCTCGAGCTTGGCGCCCTCGGCCACCGCTTCGGAAATCATCGCCTCGACGGCTTGCAGCCGGCGTTCATTGACCAATGGCCCCATGCGGGTGCCCTCGGTCAGCCCGTCGCCGACCTTGATAGCGCGCGCATGGCCGACGAGCTTGTCGACGAACGGCGCGTAGGATTTCTCCTGGACAAGGAAACGCGTCGGCGAGACGCACACCTGGCCGCCATTGCGGAACTTGGCAGCCGCCAGCAGGGCCGCCGCGTTGTCGAGGTCGGCGTCGTCGAAGATGATCGCCGGCGCATGCCCGCCGAGTTCCATCGTTACGCGCTTCATATGCTGGCCGGCGAGCGCCGCGAGTTGCTTGCCGACGGGGACGGAGCCTGTGAAGGACACCTTCCGGATCACTGGATGCGGGATCAGGTAGCTCGAAATCTCCGGCGGGTTGCCATAGACGAGATTAAGCACGCCGTCGGGAAGCCCGGCATCCTTGAAGGCGTCGGCGAGGCAGGCGGGCGAGGCAGGCGTTTCTTCCGGTGGCTTGACGATCATCGAGCATCCGGTGGCGAGCGCGGCGCCGATCTTGCGGATCGTCTGCGACACCGGGAAGTTCCACGGCGTGAACGCCGCGACCGGCCCGACCGGCTCGCGTACGACCAGTTGATGGACGTTGCTGGCTCTCGCCGGCACGATGCGCCCATAGGTGCGACGCCCCTCCTCCGCGAACCAGTCGAGGATATCGGCCGAGGCCAGAACCTCGATCGTCGCCTCGCTCAGCGGCTTGCCCTGTTCCAGGCTGAGCAGGCCGGCGATCCTGCCGGCACGCTCGCGCATCAACCGCGCCGCTTCACGGATCACCTTGCCGCGCTCGAAGGCGGAGACCTTGCGCCA
Organism: Mesorhizobium sp. B2-4-6; assembly: GCF_006442775.1. NCBI lineage: Bacteria > Pseudomonadati > Pseudomonadota > Alphaproteobacteria > Hyphomicrobiales > Phyllobacteriaceae > Mesorhizobium > Mesorhizobium sp. B2-4-6. The sequence goes on along the minus strand of NZ_VFVI01000001.1, from coordinate 696,301 downwards.
GACCTTGAAGCCGCGCTCCGCCGAGGCCAGGGCGCGGTCGAGATCGGCGGCGCCAGCCACCGCAACCGAGCCTATGACTTCATCGGTGGCGGGATTGCGAACCTCGAGCGTCTTGCCGCCAGCCGCCGGTCCCCACTTGCCGTCGATGAAAAGCTCGACTTCGGGATACATGCTTTTGTCCTGTCTGATGGTGATTGTCATGGCAGCCAAGCCTCAGAGCGAGAGGCTCTCCCTTGTGTCTTCGATGGCGAGAAAAAGCGCGCGGACGAGTTCGTCGATCTGGTCCGGCTCGATGATGTAAGGCGGGCAGAGCGCCAACACGTCGCCCATGTTGCGCAGGATGATGCCGCGGTGCCGGCAAGCGCGTTCGACCTGCGCGCCAATCCTGGCCTCGGCCGGAAAACCCTGTTTGGTGCGCTTGTTGGCGACCAGTTCGATGCCGGCCAGCAGGCCGACGCCGCGAATCTCGCCAACCATCGGGTGGTCGGCAAGCGCGTTGCGAAGCGCTTCCAACATCTGCGCGCCCAGCGTCCGGGCGCGGCCGACGACATCGATCTCGTGATAGATGCGCAACGCTTCGGCAGCAACGGCCGAGGCGACGGGATGGCCTGAATAGGTGAAGCCGTGCCCAAAAACGCCGTTCCGGTGCCCTTCGTCCGCGACCGCCTGGTAGGTCGCGTCCGACACGACCACCGCCGCGATCGGCAGGTAGCCCGAGGACAGGCCCTTGGCGACCGAGAACATGTCGGGCTTGAAACCGAAAGTCTGGCTGCCGAACCAATTGCCCGTACGACCGAAGCCGCAGACCACTTCGTCGGCCAGAAGCAGGATGTCGTGCTCGTCGAGCAGCTTGCGCAGCTTGGGGAAGTAACCTTGCGGCGGCACGATGACACCGCCCGCCCCCATCACCGGCTCGGCGATCATCGCCGCGATCGTCTCGGGACCGGCCGCCAGGATCATCGCCTCCAGTTCGGCGATCAGCCGGTCGGCGAACGCCTCCTCGCCCTCGCCTTCCCGTCCTTCGCGGTAGAAATGCGGCTTGCCGGCAAAGAGGACGTCGTCGGTGTTCATGCCGAACGAGCGGTGCATATGCGGCAGGCCGCTCAGCACAGCGCCCATCACCGTACTGCCATGGAAGGCGCCGTTGCGGCTGATGATGCGCCGCTTCTCAGGCTTGCCGCGCGCCGCCTGATAGTACCAGGCGAGCTTGACCATGGAATCGTTGGCTTCGGAGCCCGAATTGGCCAGGAATATCCTGCAGTCCGGAATTGGCGAGACCGCCGCGAGTTGCTCGATCAGATCGATGCAGGGCTCGTTCGAACGATGGTTGAACGTATGGTAGTTGGCGAGCTTGGCGAATTGGGCAGCCGCAGCGGCGGCCAATCTCTGATCGTTGAAACCGAGCGACGCCGTCCACAGGCCTGCCATGCCTTCGATATAGCGGTTTCCGGCATCATCGCGGACATAGACGCCGTCGCCGCCCGAGATGATCAGCGGCCCATCCTGCTCGTGCCGCCGCGGGTCCGTCTGCGAATGCAGATGCAGGCTCATGTCGATTGCCCGAGCCGAATTGTGCAGCATTTCCTGTTTCCCCAAGAGCGGATGATTGTTCTTGCGGCTCAACCAGATATCTTATAACTTATAAGTTGTCGAGGGTCGGATAACTGGAAGCGGAGGAGATAAAGCATGGCGTCCACAGGCGCGAGCCGATGGCCGAGCAACGGCGGCAATGACGGGATATCGGACGAACAGGCTTCCCGCTTGCGCGAGCGCGCGCGCTTCGTGCGGCTGGAGACGATCAGGCTGATTTCGATCGCCAAGGTCGGCCACTACTCGTCGGTCTTCTCCTGCGCCGAGATCTTCTCGACACTCTACTACGACACGATGCGGCTGCGCCGCGGCGAGCCGAGCTGGGCGGAACGCGATCGTTTCCTGATGGGCAAGGGCCATGCGGCGGTCGGCCAGTTTCCAATCCTCGCCGATCTCGACTTCTTCGACCGTTCCTGGCTCGACGATTATACCCGCCTCGGCAGCCCGCTCGGCGATCACCCCGACATGCGCAAGGTGCCCGGCGTCGATTTCAGCTCCGGTTCGATCGGCCATGCCCTGTCCAATGGCGTCGGCATGGCGCTGGGCGGCCGCTTCCACGGAAAGGACTTCAACGTCTTCGTCCTGCTCGGTGATGGCGAGATGCAGGAAGGGCAGGTGTGGGAGGCCGCCATCAGCGCCACCACACACCGGCTGGGCAAGCTCGTCGCGATCGTCGATCGCAACGGCTACCAGCTCGACGGCAAGGTCGACGACGTCGCTACGGTCGAACCGCTCGATGAGAAGTGGCGCGCCTTCGGCTGGGAAGTGCATGAGGTCGACGGCCACGACGTCGTCGCGCTCGCCAACCTGCTGCGCAAGGTCAAAGCCGATACCGGCCGCGAAAAACCCTGCTGCGTCATCGCCAGAACGGTCAAGGGCAAAGGCATCGACTACATGGAAACCGAACCCGGCTGGCATCTCGGCTATCTTGCGCCGGAGGACGAAGCGCGTGCCCGCGACATGATCCTCGAAGGTGCGGAATGAGCGCGGCCTTGCATCCCGACAGCTGGCAGTACCGCGAGCTGAACAAGCGCGCGCCTTCGCTTGCCACTTTGGCTGACACGCTGATCGAGCTTGCCGAAGCCGGCCATCCGGTCGTCGCCGGCACCGCCGACCTGCAGCATTCCAACGGACTCGTCGGCTTTGCCCGGCGCTTTCCCGAGCGCTTTACGCAATTCGGCATTTCCGAGCAGAACATGGTTTCGGCCGCTGCCGGCATGGCGACGACCGGCGTCATGCCCTATGTGGCGACCTTCGCGTCTTTCCTCGCGCTGCTTTGCTGCGAGCAAATCCGCATGGACGTCGCCTATTGCGCGCAGCCGGTTCGCCTGATCGGTCACCACACCGGCATCTCGCTCGGCTTCTACGGCACCTCGCACCACGCCACGGAAGACATCGCGATCATGCGCTCGATTGCCGACCTCACCGTCGTCTCCACCGCGGACGGCCCGCAATTCGCCGCGGCGCTGCGCGCTTCCGTCAACCATCCGCAGCCGATCTATTTCCGCATCTCGCGCGGCCACGACCCGGTCGTCTATGCCGGGGACGCGCCGTTCGAATTCGGCAAGGCCGTGATCCACGGCATCGGCAACGACCTCACCATCATCGCCTGCGGCATGGCGGTGCACTCGGCCAAACAAGCGATGGAAGCATTGAACGCCAAGGGGCATTCCGTCGGCCTGATCGACATGCACACGATCAAGCCGCTCGACCGCGAGGCGGTGACGGCAGCGGCGCGCAAGTCGCGCTTCATCCTGACCGTCGAGGAACACAATATCCTCGGCGGCCTGGGTGGCGCCGTCGCCGAAGTGCTGGCCGAGGAAGGCGGCGGTGCACGACTCGTCAGGCACGGCATCAAGGACGAGTACAGCCTGATCGCGCCGCCGACCCATCTCTACCGTCACTACAAGCTCGATGCTGCGGGTGTCGAAAGCGTCGCCCACTCCCTGCTAGCTTAGCAGGCCGACAATACAGGCAGAGAAAAAGCGTCTATTGGTTATATCCTGTAGAATCACTGCCGGCAGAAGACGCCAGACAACAATGCCGAGGAGACCTTTGCCGTGAACATTCAGCCGCTCGAGCAAGGCAACCTTTCCGCACGCGCCTATGTCGCCCTTCGCGAAGGCTTGATCGCGGGGCAGTTCCGGCCGGGACAGCGCCTGGTAATGCAGGATCTCGCCGACCAGCTCGGCACCAGCGTCACCCCTGCCCGCGAAGCCTGTCTGCGGCTGGTCAGCGAACGCGGACTCGAGCTGCGCTCGGGGCGTTTCGTCACCGTGCCGGCGCTGACGCTGGCGCGCTACATGGAGGTCCGCACCATAAGGCTGTCGCTGGAGGGCCTTGCCGCCGGACTTGCGGCACAGAACGCGACGAAGGATGATATCGACAAGCTGACCGCTATCCAGAAAGTGTTCGAGAAGGCGGACCGGGCCAGCGATCCGGAACTTTCATTCCGCTACAACCGCGACTTCCACTTCTCCGTCTATCGGCTGTCCGGCATGGAAATGCTGGTCGCCCACATCGAGAGCCTGTGGGTCTCGATGGGGCCGATGCTGACCGTCTTCTTCAAGGAAGGCGAGCACAAATATGTCGGCGCCGCCCAGCACGAGACGGTCATCGAGGGCTTGCGCGAGAAGAATTCGGAAAAGGCACGCGCCGCCATGGAGCAGGACCTCATCCTGGGCGGCGAGGATTTTCTGCGCTTCCTGCAGGGGCACGAAGGCTTCGTCGCGCCGTAACCCTTATCAGGCCAGCAACCGCGCGACCGCCGCCAGAGCCTCGTCCGTCACCGACAGCGCCTGATCGATATCGGCCTGCTGGTGGGCAACCGACAGGAACAGCGTATGTGCCGGATGCAGGTAGACGCCACGGGCGAGCGCTTCCAGGCAGAACGTGTCGCCGAGCTTCCGATCCACATCGTTCTCGAACAAAAGCACCGGCATCTGCACCGGCCCGCTTTGCCGTAAGGGCACACCGTGCTTCCGCGCCTGCGCGTCTAGACCGTCGCGGAAACACTGGCCCATGGCCTGCATATGCGCCACGGCATCGACCGCGCCGAGCTTCCGGATCGTAGCGATCGCCGCCGCCATCGACACGCCGGCGGTCCAGAAGGAGCCGGTGGTGAAGATGCGTGTCGCTCCTTCGCGGAACCGATCGTTGCCGGTGACAGCGGCCAGCGCATGGCCGTTGGCGATCGCCTTGCTCCAGGCGGCCATGTCGGGCCGCACGCCAACCGGTTCCCAGCTGCCGCCCATGTCGAGGCGGAAGCCGGCGCGCACATCGTCGACGATCAGCGCGGCATCGGCATCATCGGCGAGCGCACGTGCCTTCCGCGCGAACGCCACGGTCGGCAATTCATGCGGCTTGCCAAGGTCATGCTTGAAGGCCGAGACCAGGATCGCGGCGAGATCGCCCCTGCACAGCTCTGCCGCGGCCTCCAGGCTCTCGATGTTGTTATAGTCGTAATAGACAAGATGCGTCCGGTCCTCCTCGGTAACGCCTGCGACCGATGGCGAGCACCACGGAATGGCGCCGTGATAGGCGCCGCGCGCGACCAGGATCTTGCGGCGCCCGGTGCCCGCGCGCGCGATCGTCAGGCAGGCTGTCGTGGCGTCGGTTCCGTTCTTGGAGAACATCGCCCAATCGGCATGCGGAACGGTCTCGACCATCAGTTCCGCCAATTCGACAAGCCGCTCGCTCGGCCCGTTCATCGCATCGCCAAGCGCCCGCTGCCTGTCGGCCGCCGCCTCGACGTCGGCGTCGCCATAGCCCAGGATCATCGGCCCCCAGCCGCATAGGAAATCGATATACTCGCGCCCGTCCGCGTCCCAGGTACGGCATCCTTGCGCGCGGGAGAAATATTGCGGATAGCCGGCCGGCAAGCGCGGTGCATTCTGATGCCCCCACATGCCGCCGGGGATGACGCGCTTTGCGCGGGCACGCAAGGCGCCGTCGATGCTCTTCGAATGTTGGTCCATGGAAGGGTGCCCCCGTCTGGCGCCGTGCCGCCCGACTCGCCAAGACTTGTTTGCAGCATTCGATATATCATGTATCATCCGCGTACAATAGTTCGGGGACGCGGAGAAAATGCAGCCCATCATCGGCATCGTTGCCGACGATCTCACCGGCGGCATGGAGACAGCCGCGATGCTGGTGGCGCTCGGCGTCGACTGCGGATTCGTGACCAGGCCTGCTTTGGTCCAGCATTTCGCCAACTCGCCCGCTGTGGTCGTCGCGCAAAAGACCCGCGTCGTTCCGGCCGCCGAGGCCGTGCGGAAATCGGAAGATGCCGCGCAGCGGCTGCTCGACATCGGCGCGAGACGGCTGTTCTTCAAATATTGCGCCACCTTCGATTCTACCGATGACGGCAATATCGGTCCGGTGGCCGACAGTCTGCTTGCCTTGACGCGGGCCACCCACACCGGCTTCTGCCCGAGTTCCGGCGATCTCGCGCGCAGCGTCTTCCAAGGCCATCTGTTCGTCGGCGCGCAGCTCGTTTCGGAATCGCCCAAACGGTTCGATCCGCTGACCCCGATGACCGACCCCAATCTCGTTCGCGTGCTGCAGCGGCAGTCGAAACTCGCCGTCGGGCTGTTGCCGCACAATGTCGTTCGGGCCGAGCCTTCCACCCGGCGCGCCTATGTCGACCAACTGGCCGCCCAAGGCATCCGGCACGTCGTCATGGACGCAATCTATGCGGAAGATCTTGCCGCGGTCGCGGCGCTCACCGTCGATTGGCCGCTGATGACCGGCAATGCGCCGGTCATGCGCCACTATCCCGCGCTCTGGCGCGAGCGCGGCTGGCTGGACCACGCGCCGCCGAAGCGACCGCTGCCGGCGGTGGAAAGCCCGGGCGTCGTGCTGGCCGGCAGTTGCGCGGAACGAACGCTGGAGCAGCTCGCTGTGTTCGAGCAGGCAAGGCCGGTGCATCGCATCGACATCGCTTCCGTCGGAAGCGTCGATGCGGCGGTCGAGAAGGCGCTCGCCTGGGCGGGCACACATCTCAACGACGGCCCGATTGCGATCGCCACCTCCGCCGGCCCGGAGCAGGTCGGCGCTGCGCAGGCAAGACATGGGCGCGAAGGCGCCGCGGCCTTCGCCGAGGCTATTCTTGGCAGGCTCTCCGTGGAACTGCGCAAGCGCGGCGTCCGGCGCTTCCTCGTCGCGGGCGGCGAGACGTCCGGATCGGTGGTCGAGCAGCTTGGAATAGATCGCTTGAGGATCGGCGCCTACCAGGGTCCCGGCATTGCGCGCGCGACGACGGAAGAAGGCGAGATCGTCGCGCTCAGCCTCAAATCCGGAAAGCTCGGGCCACCGGACATGTTTTTGCCGACGCTGGAATCCATGCGGCATCCGGAGCACTGATGATCAACGAAAACAATCTGCCCAACGCCATTGTCGAGACGGTCAGCCGTCTGCAGGACAAGGGCTTCAATCACGGCAACAGCGGTAACGTGAGCCGCCGGATATCAGGCGGCATGCTGATCACGCCGACAGGGGCGAACAGCAGCAATCTCACGCCAGAGCGGCTGGTCCATGTCGATCCCCACGGCGCCGTCATGAGCGAAGGCATCCCGTCCAGCGAATGGCACATGCATGCCGCGATCCTCGATGCATACCCCACCGCCAACGCTGTGATCCATACCCATGCCGATGCCTGCGTGGCGCTGGCATGCCTGCGCAAGCCGCTGCCGTCGTTCCACTACATGGTCGCGGCCTTTGGCGGCACCGATGTGCGCTGCGCCCGCTACGCCACCTTTGGCACGACCGATCTTGGGACGTCGGCGGTCGAGGCGCTCAAGGATCGCACCGCCTGTCTGCTCGCCAATCACGGCATGATCGCCATTGGAAAGACGCTGGAAGCCGCTTTCCAGACCACGGTGAAACTGGAGACGCTGGCGCGTCAGTATCTGATGGCGTTGCAGGTCGGCGAGCCAGCCCTGCTTCCCGAAGCGGAAATGGAGCGGGTCGGAAAGCGATACGGCAATTATGGGACGGGTTTGTTGCCCGGCTAGCAAGTAAGGAGACACCCTTCTTATGAATCGGATTTTTCGAATGACCTCGGGCCCGCGATATGGACAGACCCGGCAGCGTGTGATCTTGAGAACCATTGGCCAGATGCGAAAAGCGAGTCCGCTGACGAATGCAGAACCTGCCTGAGATCCAGGCGACGAGCCTGTCTTCGCAGATCTACCTGCGTCTTCGCCAGGAGTTGATGTCGGCGCGGCTCCATCCCGGCGACCGGCTGAAGATCCGCGACCTGGCCCAGCAGCTCGGCACCAGCGAGACACCGGTGCGCGAGGCTATCTTCCAACTCGTCAAGGACGGCGCGCTGGAGATGAAGCCGGGTTACTATATCCGCGTGCGGCGGATCAGCCTCAAGGAATATCTGGAGCTGCGCGACATCCGGCTGGTGCTCGAACCCTATGCCGCCGCCAAGGCGATGCCGCATATCCATGAGCCGTTCCTGAAAACCCTCGAAGATATCCATCACAAGCTGATCGAGGCTGAGCGCACCAAGGATTACGCGGCCGCGCTTCAGTACAATTACGACTTCCATTTCGCCGTCCATCGCAAATCGGAAATGCCGCATCTCATCGAGATGATCGAGAGACTGTGGATCCAGGCCGGCCCGTTGCTCAGCCTGCTCTATCCGCATGGCCACCCGACCTATGAAGGCCAGCACCAGCATGTCAACGTGATCGCTGCCTTGCGCGCCAAGGACGAGGCGGCGCTCCGCCGCGCCTTCGAACAGGACCTGATCGAGGGCGGCCGCAAATTCATCGAGCATCTCGCCGGTATCGAGAGCAAGGAAAACGCCGAAGACGAGCCCTCGCGGCGGTCGCGGCGTTAGGCGGCACTCTCAAGAAAACCCACGTCCAGGCGTCGCTTCATCCAAGGAAAATCTCCGGATTGGCCGTGAGGACCGAGCCTTTCCGCCGTGCCTCAGCGCTTGCGTCAATCCTCGATTTCACCGCTCGCCACGCGGCGCGGAAACGTCATCATGCGCGCTTGCGGCCTTCATCATATATGATATATTCTATTTCCAGAAGTCAAAAATAAGGGGAGAACAATGAAGCTTCGCAATGGGATTTTGGGAATGGCGCTCGGCCTTTTGATGGGCGGCGTCTCCTACTCGGCATTCGCCGACGACGCGTCCACTTTCGTCTATGCCGATGCCGGCGAGCCGAGCACCATCGACCCGGCCAAGGCCAACGTGAACTGGGAGCTCACGGTCACCCGCAATATCTACGATCGCCTGGTCGACTTCGACCTCTCCGATCCGTCTAAATTGCTGCCGGCGCTGGCGACGGAATGGCAGCAGGACGGCAACGTCTGGACCTTCAAGCTGCGCGACGGCGTCACCTTCCACGACGGCACCGCCTTTGACGCCAACGACGTCAAGGCGACGCTCGACCGGTTGCTGAAGATCGGCCAGGGGCAGTCCTACCTGGTCGACGACATCGCCAGCGTCACCGTGGTCGACCCCAAGACCGTCAAGATCGAGACCAAGGCGCCGACCGTCTTCCTCGCGTCCAACCTCAGCCGCATCGAAATGCTGTCCGACGAGGACATCGCCAAGCACAAGGACGACCTCGGCCAGGCCTGGTTCAACGAGAACGCCAACGGCACCGGCCCCTACGAATTCGTGTCCTGGACGCGCGGCACCCAGATCGAGCTGAAGCGCAACGACAAATGGTGGGGCAAGTTCCCGGAAAAGCCCTTCGACCGCGTGCTCGACCGTTTCGTCACCGACGGCGCCAACCGCGCCCGCGGCCTCGAAGGCGGCGAGTTCGACCTCGCCAATTTCGTGCCGCTCGACGAGGCGCTGCGCATCGGCACCAGCAGCGGCTTCCATCTGGTCGAAGGCAACAATCTATGGGCGTGGCCGGCTATCTATCTCAACATGGATCTGGCGCCGACCAACAACAAGGATTTCCGCGAAGCGCTGGTCAAGGCCTTCGACTACAACGCCATGGTGCAGTCTTTCCAGGGCAAGGCCGAAGTCGGCCGCGGCCCGGTGCCCTCCTGGTTCCCCGGCAGCCCGGAAAAGGAGGAGGCCGAGATCAAGACCGATCTCGACGGCGCCAAGGCAGCGCTTGCCAAATCGGGTCTCGCCAACGCCAAGATGAAATGCTCGGTCCCCGCCGGCTTCCCGGAATTCCGCTTCGCCGCGACCGTTCTCCAATCCTCGGCCCAGCAGCTTGGCGTCACTGTCGAGATCGAGGAGCAGCCCTTCGTCGAGGCGATCACCGCCATCAAATCCGACAAGAGCAACTGCTTCGTGCTCGGCAACGCCAATCTCAGTCCCTCCGACGCGACCAAGTTCTTCGCGGCGCATTATCTCAAGGGCGGGTTCTACAATTCTGGCAAATTCTTCGACCAGACGCTGCAGGACCTCGTGGCGAAACTGCCGACCATCGCCGACCCGACCGAGCGCGGCAAGCTGCTCAAGCAGGCGGCCGATATCGTGGTGGACTCCCACTACATCATCTGGACCGCGCGGCCGAAGACCGTGGTGCCCGAACCTGACCGGATCGGCGGCTACCGCATCGACCCGGCCGAGTACATCAACGCCCGCTTCTGGGAAATGTACAGCAAGTAACACCGGGGTGAGCATGCGGACAGCACGGTTGTGATCGCCTTCCTATTCAAGCGTCTGGTCTGGGGTCTTGTCGTCCTCATCGCCGTCGCGGTCATAACCTTCTTCCTCAGTCGTGTCGTCCCGGCCGACCCGGCCGCCTTCCTGGCCGGCCAGAACGCCTCCGAGGAGACCGTGCAGCGCATCCGCGTCGAGCACGGTCTAGACCGTCCGCTGCCGGAACAATTCGCCACCTATATGATCGGCCTCGCCAAGGGCGACCTGGGCGAGTCGATCCGCACCCGGCGCAGCGTCAGCACCGACCTGAAGCAGTACCTGCCGGCGACGCTGGAGCTCCTGATCGTCAGCTTCGTCCTCTATATGGCGATCAGCTTCTCGCTGGCGGTGCTGGCGGCCCGCCGCCCCGGCGGCGCGGTGGACGGCGCGATCCGCCTCATCACCATGATCGGCACCGGCATCCCGGTGTTCTGGCTCGGCATGACGCTGCAGTTCTTCTTCTTCTACAAATTGCACTGGCTGCCGCTCGGCGCGCGCTTCCCGATCCGCGAGACGGCGCCGCCGGTGGTCAGCGGCTTCCTGCTCATCGATTCCCTGCTGGCCGGCAGCCTCTCGGCCTTTCTCGCCAGCCTGAAACACCTGGCGCTTCCCGCCGCGACCATCGTCGTCAACCTGCTTGCGGTCGGCACGCGGCTGTCGCGCGCCGCCCTCATCCAGGAACAAAGCCGGCTCTATGTGCGCACGGCGCGCGGCAAGGGCCTGTCGCCCAACCGCATCCTGTTCAAGCACATCTTGCGCAATGCGCTGTCGCCGATCCTGACGGCGACCACCATGCAGTTCGGCTACATGATCAGTTGGGTAATCCTGGTCGAGGTCATCTTCGACTGGCCCGGCATCGGCCTCTACGCTTACCAGTCGTTCCAGGTCTTCGACTATTCGCCGGTGATTGCGCTGGCGATCGTCTCGACGGCCGGCTTCGTGATCATCAACCTGGTGATGGATCTGCTCTATCCGGTGATCGATCCGCGCGTGCAGAGTGTCGGCTCATGAGTATTTCCAACCAGCCCGCGCGCCGGACCATCGCGAGGCCGAAAGGCGTGCTGCTGCCGCTCGCGCTGCTGGTGCTGGTGATCCTGGCGGCCTTCACGCTTATGCCCGGCCTGATCGCGCCGCACGACCCGATCGCGCTCGCCATGGCCGACCGGCTGAAGCCGCCGAGCCTCACGCACATCTTCGGCACGGACGAGGGTGGCCGCGATATCTTCTCGCGCATCGTCTACGGCACCCGCTATTCGCTCGGCGTGGCAATCGCCATCGTCTTTGCCTCCGCGCTGTTCGGCGTGATCTATGGCGCCATCTCCGGCATGGCGCGCCAGGGCATCGACAACCTGATGATGCGCATCGTCGACCTGTTCTTCGGCTTCCCGGCGCTGGTGCTGGCGCTCGCCGTCGCCGCCTCGATCGGACGCGGCCTCGACAGCGTGGCGCTGTCGCTCGCCATCATCTGGTGGCCGGGTTATGCGCGACTGGTGCGCGGCGAGGTGCTGCGCCTGCGCGAGCGGCCGCATGTCGAGGCCGCCCGCGCGCTCGGTGTGTCGGAGATGACCATCCTGCGCCGCCACATCATCCCCTTCGTCGTCCAGGAGGTGAATGTGCGCGTCACCACCGACATCGGCTACGCGCTGGTCGCCGTCACCGCCCTTTCCTTCCTCGGTCTCGGCGCCAATTCGCCAACGCCGGAATGGGGTTTGCTGATCCGCGACTCGCGTCCCTATTTCGGCTCGGCCTGGTGGTATCTGGTCTTTCCCGGCACCATGATCATGCTGACCGCCACCGCCTTCTCGCTGATCGGCGACGCGCTCGCGTCGAAGCGGGCCGCATGATCCTCTCGGTCCGCGACTTCGCAATCGGTTTCCAGCGCGAGGGCCAGAACCTCGTCGCGGTCGACGGCATTTCCTTCGACGTCGCCGAGGGCGAGACCTTCGTCATCATCGGCGAGTCCGGTTCGGGCAAGTCGCTGACCGGCATGTCGATCGCCGGATTGCAGCCGCCCACCGCCTTCGTCTCCGGCTCGATCCGCTTCAAGGACCGCGAAATGCTGAAGCGGCCCGACGCCGAATTGCGCAAGCTGCGCGGCCCGGAGATCGGCCTGATCTATCAGGATCCGCTGAGCTCGCTGAATCCGGTCTGGCCGGTCGGCGACCAGATTGCGGAGACCCTCGTCGCGCACGGCCTTGCCGGCCGCGCCGAGGCAAAGAAGCGCGCCGTGGAAATGCTGGAGCGCGTTCGCATTCCCGACCCAGGCCGCGTCGCCTCCGCCTATCCGCATGAGATCAGCGGCGGCATGCGGCAGCGCGCCATGATCGCGATGGCGCTGGCAGCCGGCCCGAGCCTGCTGATCGCCGACGAGCCGACGACGGCGCTCGACGTCACCATCAAGGCCCAGATGCTTGAGCTGCTTGCCGAACTGAAGCGCGAGCTGGCGCTGACGATCATCCTGATCACCCACGACATGGGCGTCGTCGCCGAAGTGGCCGACCGGATCCTCGTGCTCTATGCCGGCCGCATCGCCGAGGTCGGGCCAGCCGATTCCATCATGCTGCAGCCCTCGCATCCCTATACGGCGGCGCTGATGACCAGCGCCATGATCTCGCAGACGCCGGCAAAGCAGGAGCTCAACGCCATCGTCGGCGGCGCGCCCGGGCTGGGCGCCTTCCCGTCCGGCTGCCGCTTCCATCCGCGCTGTCCGCGCGCGCAGGAGGATTGCCGCAGCATCGAGCCGCCGCGTCGGCAATTCGGCGCCGTCGAGCTTGCCTGCCACCATCCGATCGAGGCAGCCAAGCCTCTTGAAATCGCGAGGAGCTGACCATGGCGCTTCTCGAACTCGATGCCGTCTCGAAAACCTTCTCGCAACGCCGCGGCGGCCGCGCCGTGCAGGCGGTTGCCGGTGTCTCGCTGGCCGTCGGGAAGGGCGAGACGCTGGGGCTGGTCGGCGAGAGCGGATGCGGCAAGTCCACTCTTGCCCGGCTGGCGCTCAAGCTGGTCGACGTGACGGATGGGCGCGTCCGCTTCGACGGCGTCGACGTGACCCGTTTCGGCAGCCGGCCCATGCTGCCGATCCGCCGTCGCCTGCAGGCCGTGTTCCAGGATCCGCTCGCCTCGCTCAACGCGCGCATGACCATCGCCGAAATCATGCGCGAGCCGTTCGACACGCATGGCGTCAAGCTGGGCGGCGGGCTTGAGCCACGCATCAGCGAGCTTCTCTCCTTCGTCGGATTGGAGAACATCGATATCCAAAAGCTGCCCGGCCAGTTTTCCGGCGGTCAGTTGCAGCGCATCGCCATTGCAAGGGCGCTGGCGCTCGAACCGGAAATCATCGTCGCCGACGAGCCGACTTCCGCGCTCGACCCATCGATCCAGGCGCAGATCGTGAACCTGATGCTGCACATCCAGCGCAAGCGCGGCATCTCCTACCTGATCATCTCGCATGATCTCGATGTCATCGGCCATGTCGCCGACCGCATCGCGGTGATGTATCTCGGCACCATCATCGAGCAAGGAACGGCCGACGAGATCATGCAGCGGCCGCTGCATCCTTACACGCAGGCGCTGCTGTCGGCCGCGCCGACGCTTGCCGCGCGCCGTCAGGTCGGCTGGAAGCGCATCATGCTCACCGGCGATCCGCCCAATCCTGCCGACGTGCCATCCGGTTGCCGGTTTCACCCGCGCTGCCATCTGGCGCGCGACATTTGCCGGACAAACGTACCGCCGCTGCGCGGCATGCCCGGCACCGGCCAGATGGTCGCCTGCCACCTTGCGCCCGAGGAAACGGCACGGGCAGGCGCCGAGGTGGGACGGGCCAGGCGCGGGCTGGCCGTTGCCAGCTAGAAGCACATCGAAAGAGGGAGGCGTTATGAAACGGTCGAAGGAAATCCACGTGACGGGCCTGGGCTTTCCGGAGGGACCGGTGGCGCTCCCGGATGGGTCGATCGCCTTCGTCGACCTGCTCCACGCCAAGGTGCGTGCCTTCAAGGACGGTGCCGTGCGCGAACTGGCCACGCTTCCCGGCGCGCCGAACGGCATGCGGCTCGGCCCCGACGGCGCGCTCTATATCTGCAACAATGGCGGCCTTGCGCCTGAGTCGCTTGAGAAGCTGCATTTCGCCGAGCCAATGATTTCCGGTTGCATCCAGCGCCTGCAACTCGACGGCCGCTGGGAAAACTTCGCCGACCAACTCCCCGGAGCGAAGCCTTCGCGGCCAAACGATTTGATCTTCACGCCGGAAGGCGGGATCGTGTTCACCGATCCGCAGAACTGGGAGGTTCTGGGCGCCGACGACGCGGCCTACCATGGCGGGCAGCTGCTTGCGGCGGGACAGGATCGAACGGTCCGTGCGCTGGCCAAGATGACCGGCTTCCCGAACGGGCTTGTCTTCCATCCCGACGGTTCGTTGATCGTCGGCATCACGATAGAGCATCGTCTGCTGCGCTTCGACTGGAATGACGGCAGCGTCGGCGCGATAACCGAATGGGTTCGTTTCGACGACCGCTTCAATCCGGACGGCATGGTCTTCCATCAAGGCCTGCTCTACGTCACCGGCAGCACCGGCGACCGGGTCGCGATCCTCGACACCGCCGGCCGACTGGTCGAGATGATCGATTGCGGCGAGGGCAGCGACCCGACCAATTGCTGCGTCCATGACGGCCGGCTCTGGGTGACGCTCGGCCTGCCCGGCCAGCTCGTCTCGTATACGCTTCAACCGACCTTCCCTGCTGATGATCTGAGTGAGCCAGCCAATGTCCCGTGAAGACGATTTCGTTCCGCCCGAACTCGGCCCCGTCAACATCCGCCCGCGCAAAGCCTGGGCCATGTCCGCCGACGAGCATTGGCACTCCAACCCCTGGTACGAAGCGCCGCGCGGCGACCCTGCCCTGCCCGAGGTCTATACCTACACGGACACGATGTCCTATGACCCGGGCGACGAGGTGGTCTTCCATTCCTCGACCACCGCGCCGCATTGGACGCTGGAGATCTACCGCGACGGCTATCGGCCGGAAACCATCCACAAGGTCGAGGACATCGCCGGCGTCTTCGCGCCGACGCCGGCGGATGCATATCGTTCCGGCTGCGGCTGGCCCGTCAGCCACCGCTGGCGGCTGCCGGCCGATCTGCGCTCGGGCTTCTACCGGGTCGTCTCGACCTGCGCCCGCGCCAATGGCGGCAAGTTCGTCCAGCACCATTTCTTCGTCGTGCGTCCGACAGCGGCGACGCGCCGCGCGAAGATCCTGATGATCCTGCCGACCGGCACCTGGACCGCCTACAATGATTTCGGCGGCGCCAATCACTATTTTGGCGTTGTCGGTGCGGGCAAAGACCAGCCCTCGCCCGTGCTTTCGCTCGAGCGCCCGTGGACCCGCGGCGTCGTCTGGCTGCCGCCCGGAGCGCCGCGCATCTGCGCCGACCCGCTGCCGGAGTTCGGCGACGCGCCGCGCTACCCGATGAAGGAATGGGCCTATGCCAACGGCTTCGGCCAATATTACGCCGCCGCCGGCTGGGCGCAGTTCGACCGCCACTTCGTGCTGTGGGCTGAGAAGGAAGGCTACGAGCTCGACATGATCACGCAAACCGACCTGCACTACAGGCCGGAGCTGCTCGACGCCTATCCGTGCGTGACCATTGTCGGCCATGACGAATACTGGACCCGCGAGATGCGGCTGGCGATCGAAGCCTATGTCGAACGCGGCGGCAGGCTTGCGCGCTTCGGCGCCAACTTCCTCTGGCAGATCCGCCTGGAGGACGACGGCAAGCGCCAGATCTGCCACAAGTTCAACGCCGTCAATGCCGACCCGGTCGCCGGCACCGATAAGGCGCATCTGCTGTCGACCGCATGGGAAGACAAGGACGTTGCCTGGCCGGGCGCCTCGACGGTCGGCGTCAACGGATTGCATGGGCTCTACGCGTCCTGGGGCGGCTTCGCGCCGCACGGCCAGAAGGGCTTCACCGTCTACCGTCCCGAGCACTGGGTGTTTGCCCGCACCGGGCTTCACTATGCCGATATCTTCGGCGACAAGGAGCGCATCTTCGCCTACGAGGTCGACGGCCTCGACTACACATTCAGGCATGGCCTCCCCTATCCTGTCCCGGTCGACGGTCAGCCGGAAACGATCCAAATCCTCGCCATGGCGCCGGCGGTGCTTGCCGAGGACGAGCCGGACGGCGAAGGCTTCCGTTACTATGTCCGCAGCAGCGACCATGAGGGCCTGGTGAAATGCGTCACCGGCGAGGTGACGCCGGAAGGGCTTGCCCGCTATAAATACGGCGCCGGCATGATGGTGCACATGACGCGCGGCAAGGGCGAAGTGCTGACCGCCGCGACCTGCGAGTGGGTGATGGGCCTCAAGCGCGGCGACCGCTTCACCGAGCAGATCACCCGCAACGTGCTCGACCGTTTCACCAATGCATGAAATTGCGTGGCGGGCTGTCGTTTTGCCGGTTTGTCCTGGCCATCGCACTCCGGAAGGTACGGACACTTAAAACATTTCGGTAACGGACCGACGACCCGGACCAAGACCTGAAAGCGCCTTGGCACTCGAGCAAAAGCGCCCTGCCGGCAAGCCGGCCGGGTTGCGGGGGCGTGACGGCTGGCCGGATCACCAAATTCGCCCCGGACGGCCGGATCGCCGGGATATTCCCGCTGCCGACGCCGGCGCCGACCATGCCTTGCTTCGGCAGCAGCGACCTGAAGGCACTCTTCATCAAATCGCTCCGCACGGACCGCCCGAACGCTGCTCTCCGCGAAGGCGGACGTCGCCGGAATTCCGATGGGCGTTTTCGGCTGAGAGGATGCGCAGAACGGTCAGCTTTCAGGCCGCGACACCGCCCAGATAGGCGCTGACGACGGCGTCATTATTCGCAAGATCGCTTCCCCGCCCTTCAAGCACTATACGTCCCCCCTTTAGAACGTAGCCGTAGTCCGCGAACTTCAATGCGACTTTGCTGTTCTGCTCCACCAGAAGGATCGTCACGCCCTCACGATTGAGGCGCTGCACGATGTTCATGACTTCCTTGATCAGCTGTGGCGCCAGCCCCATTGAAGGCTCGTCGAGCAGCAGCATCTGTGGGGCCGCCATGAGAGCTCTTCCGATCGCCAGCATCTGCTGCTCCCCGCCGGACAGGTTCCTTGCGTCGCCATTGTGCCTTCGCGCCAGGATCGGGAAGAGTTCGAACACATGATCCAGCCGCCGTCGCCGCTCCGCATCGTCGGTCAGCGTGAACGAACCCAGGTCAAGATTCTCCCGGATCGTCATGTCGCCGAAAATGCGCCGTCCCTCGGGAACGTGAACAAGACCTCGATGCGGCAACCGGTGGGCCGGGACCCTGGTTATGTCCTCACCCAGGAACCGGACGCTTCCCGAGGACGCAGCAATGAGACCGGACAGCGTTCGCAATGTCGTGCTTTTGCCGGCGCCGTTCGCGCCGAGCAGTGCCACGATCTGGCCGCGCCTTATCGAGAGGCTGACGCCATGAAGCGCCTCGATGCTGCCGTAGCGCGTGACGATCCGGTCGGCCGCAAGGACAATATCCGTATCCATCAATCCTCCGTGCCGAGATAGGCTTCGATGACTTTCGGATCGGCGCGCACGGCCTCCGGCGCGCCATCGGCGATCTTCTGGCCATAGTCGAAGACAACGATCTTTTCCGACACCTGCATGACAAGGCCCATATCGTGCTCGATCAAAAGCACGGTGACGCCGGTCTCGTCGCGAATGCGGCGGATCAAATGCACAAGATCGAGCTTCTCGCGCTCGTTCAGCCCGGCAGCAGGCTCATCGAGCAGGATGATCTCGGGCGCCGAGGCCAAGGCCCTTGCAAGTTCAAGCCGTCGCTGATCACCGTAGGAGAGGCTGCCGGCCAGACGATGCGCATGTTCAGCGATGCCGACGAACTCGAGCCAGCGCATTCCCGCCGCGCGTATCATATTCTCCTCCCGCCGTTGCGACGGCAGGTGCAGGATTGCCGAGACGATGCCGTGGCGGCTGCGGCAATGCTGGCCGGACATGGCATTTTCCAGAACCGACATCTCCTTGAACAAGCGGATGTTCTGGAACGTGCGGGCAAGGCCGAGCGCTGTGATGCGGTGCGGCGGCAATCCGGTGATCGGCCGGCCGCCCAGCCGGATCGAGCCACCCTTTGGCTTATAGAAGCCGGTCAGGCAATTGAAGAGGGACGTCTTGCCCGCGCCATTCGGCCCGATGAGGCTGTTGATGGCGCCCTTCTCCACCGAGAACGAAATATCCTGCAGGACCTTCAGCCCTCCGAAGCTGAGGCGCAGATCGCGGACTTCCAGCAAGGCCATGGTCAACCCCGCTTGTCCGGCCACAGGCCGTTCGGCCTGAAGAGCATGATTGCCAGCAGCGCCACAGCCGTGACCAGCGGACGATAGGTGCCAGCTCCGCGCAGCACCTCCGGCAGCAGGGCCACCAGAATCGCACCCAGGACGACACCGGGGATGCGGCCCATGCCGCCCAGGACGACGCCTAAAAGGATCAGAAGCGACTGGTTGAAGGTAAAGCTTTCCGGCGAAATCGCGGTCATCTTCGCGGCGTAGAGACACCCGGCCACCGACGCGATCACGGCCCCCATCATATAGGCCTGCAGCTTGGCCGACACGCGATTGATGCCGATCCCCGCGGCGGCGTCCTCGTCATAACGGACATAGAACCAGGCACGCCCCATGCGCGACCGCTCGACGCTCAGGCAGGCGAAAACGGCAAGCAGCGCGAGCGTCAGGAACGCATAGTAGAAGTGCTGCACCTGCATCAGCTTGAAGCCCAGTATCTCCGGCCGCTCGATACCGACGAGGCCGCTGGCGCCGCCGGTGATATCGAGGTTGCGGGCAATGATGCGCACGATCTCGCCGAAGCCCAGGGTCACGATCGCCAGATAGTCGCTGCGCAGCCTCAAGGTCGGCGCGCCGATGATGACACCGGCCAGACAGGCAGCCACCATGGCGACGGGAATCGTGAGCCAGAAGTTGAAGCCGAATTCCGAGGTCAGGATGCCGGTCGTGTAGGCGCCGACGGCAAAGAAGGCCGCGTAGCCGAGGTCAAGCAGGCCCGCATAGCCGACGACGATGTTGAGGCCGAGGCACAACACGACATAGAGCAACGCCGTGGTTGCCACCTCCGTTACATAGGCATTGGCGAAGTGCGGCAGCACCAGCGCACAGCCAAGCGCGGCGAGACCCGGCAGCAAATGCGAGCGCCGCACCAATGGCGGTTGCGCGGCGGCTGGCAAGGTCCTGGCTCCGTCGCTCATCACACCCGCTCCACAACCGAGCGCCCGAGCAGGCCCGTCGGCTTGAAGACCAGGAACAGGATCAACGCACCGAACACGAAGACGTCGCGCCATTCCGATCCGACGAAGGGCAAGGATGACCCGTAGGCCTCGAGAAGGCCGAGCAGCAGGCCGCCAAGCATGGCGCCCGGCACACTGCCGATGCCGCCGATGACGGCAGCGGTGAAGGCTTTGAGCCCCATGATGAAGCCCATGAAGAAATGGACGCTGCCATAGTAGGCGCCCGCCATGACGCCGCCGCCGGCCGCGAGTGCCGACCCCATGAAGAAGGTCAGCGCGATCACCCGATCGACATCGATGCCCATCAGGCGGCTGGCCCCCATGTCGATCGACACGGCGCGCATCGCCTTGCCGTACATGGTGCGCGAGACAAAGGCCTGCATCCCAGCCATCAGCAGGATCGAGGCTGCGACAAGCACGATCTGTGTGTAGGTGATGTGCACGGCCGAAACGTCCAGGCCCGCAAAACCGAGGTCGGTGCTGAATGCGAAATGCCGCCCGCCGGTCAGCGCAAGCGCGGTGCCATTCAGCACCATCGAGGCCCCGAGCGCGGTGATCAGGATCGACAGGCGCGGCGCGTTGCGCATCGGCCGGTAGGCGAAGCGCTCGATGACGACGCCGAGCAACCCTACGGCCAGCATCGAAACCAGCAAGGCGCAGACGACGCCCGCCCAGCCATTGCCGACCCACACGCCGACGAAGGAAAACACGATGAGGCCAACGAAGGCGCCGCTCATGTAGATATCGCCATGGGCGAAATTCAGGAGCTTGATGACGCCGAAGACCATGCTGTAGCCGAGCGCGATCAGGGCGTAGAACGAGCCGACAATCAGGCCGTTCACCAGTTGCTGAATGACTAGGTCGAGCGTCATTGATGCTCCGGTGCAGAGATTGAAAAAGTCGAGCCTTGGCGAAGCATCGATAGCCCGCCACATAGCCGCAAAAACAGGAATGATGCCGAGGCTGGCAAAAAGGCCGCCTCGGCATCAGCATGTTTCGTCGGTTACTCGGCGGCGACCCACTTGCCGCCCTTGGCGACGACCGGGCGGAAGTTCGACGTCTGCAGCGTGTTCTTGTCGGTGAACTTGATTTCGCCAGCCAGGCCCTTGAAGTCGCTTGCTTTCAGCGCCTCGATGATTGCCTTCTGATCGGCAGATTTTGCCCGTGCGATGGCGTCTACGATCAGGTCGCCGACATCATGGGAAAGTGCCGCGTAGGCGCCGGCGTCGCGGCCGTAGGCCTCCTTGTACTTGGCCCTGAAATCGGCAGCGCCGGAGAGGAGATCGACGGTTGGCGGGGACAGCAGAAACACGCCCTCGCCGGCCGAGCCGGTGATCTCCAGATATTCCGGCGAATTGTTGCCGTCGCCGAGAACGATGCCGCCCTGGAAGCCTGCCTGCCGAAGCTGCTTGGTGAGAAGCGCGCCGCCGGCATGATAGGCGGTCCAGAAGACGGCATCCGCGCCGCTTGATTTAATCTTGGTGACGACCGCCGAATAGTCCTGCTCGCCGGCGGTGGTGGTTTCCTTGGCGGCGATCTCGCCGCCCGCGTTCTTGAAGGCTTCGGCGGTGAGCTTTGCCAGGTCGGAGGAATAGGCATCGCCTTCGTCTATGACGGCGATCTTCTTGTAGCCGTTCTTCTTGAAGAGCTCGACGGCGGTGGTCGCCTGCATGTCGCCGGTCGAGTTGGCGAGGAAGGCATTGCCCTGATTGGCGGCGACCAGCTTGGTCGAATTCGCGCCGATGATGACGAACGGAACGCCGGCATCGCCGTAGATCTTCAACGTCGGCAACACGGCGCCGGAGCAGTAGCCGCCGACGATTGCCGTCACGCCTTCCGATACCAGCTTGCTGCCGGCGGTGACCGCCTGCTGCGGATCGCAGGCGTCGTCGGCGGTGGTTGTGGTGATCTTGTCGCCGTTGACGCCGCCCTTGGCATTGGCGGCATCGATCGCCATCTTCACCGCGTTTTCCATGTCCTGTCCTTCGCTGGCCAACTGGCCGGTCATCGGCGCGACGATGCCGATCTTGACGTCGGCAGCGGCGGCAACCGCGGTCATGGTCAGCCCGGCAAGGGCGGTGGCGCAGGCAAGCCTCTTGAAGGAAACAACCATCATTCTCTCCATTTTCCCCTGTTGGCGCATCCGGGTCATGGCCCGTAATGCATTCTGCTTGATTGTCGCCGAGCCGCCCTGGGCGGATCGGCCAGGTTGCGCTCCTCCTTCAGAGGCGGAGCTGCAATGTTTGCAATCGCCAGCCGGCCTGCGCTCGAGGCTCTGGCGTCAGGCTCTGCAACTCAATGGCTGCTGGCCGAAGCCTGGGCATAGGCACCCTGGTAACGGTTCTCCTTGATGCTCTGCATGATGTCGGCTTCGCGCGCCTCCTGCGCCTTGACGGCTGCCAGCAAGGCCGTGGCGCCCTCGAGCGGAAACGCCACGACGCCGTCCTCGTCGCCCACGACGATGTCGCCGGAACCGACGACCATTCCGCCCACCGAGACCGGAACATTGATCGCCCCGGGACCGTCCTTGTAAGGGCCGAGGTGGATGGCCGATCGCGCGAAGCAGGGAAATGGATTGCGGCCGATGGCGCCGGCATCGCGGATGGCTCCGTCGATGACGATGCCCGCGGCGCCGCGTGAGGCAGCGAGGCTTGTCATGATCTCGCCGACGAGTGCCCGCCCTTCGTAACCGCCGCCATCGACGACAATGACATCGCCCGGCTGCACCAGGTCGAGCGCGCGATGGATGAACTGGTTATCGCCGGGGCGCGTCTTCACTGTCAGCGCCCGTCCCACCATGATGCCGCTGATCTTGTGGAACGGTCGCAACCCGACGGCGCCGGGCACCCGGGCAAGATTGTCGCTGATCAACGGCGTGGCAAAGACGCGGAACGCATCGACCAGTTCACCTTCCCGCTGCCCGCCCGCCATTTTCATCCTCCAGTTTGTGAATATATTATCCAATCATCATTTGAAGAGCAAAGTCAACCGGCTTACTTGAAGCTGTTTGAAAAAGCCGATTTCCCTGTAATTCCACGCTGCGAGCCGCTTTCGCGCCCACCACACCGGGCTTGCCATAAGCTCGCGCTTGACGATAGATTGGATAACATATCCTCATTTGGCATCAAAAAGGGAATTGGCTGTGAAGCATGCGGGCAAAGTCGTGATCATCACCGGGGCGGCGCAAGGCTTGGGCCTCGCCTGTGCCGAGCGCTTTCATGCCGACGGCGCCAAGGTCGTGCTCGTGGATGTGAAAGCCGACAGCGGTCGCGAGCATGCGCAACGTCTCGGCGAGCGCGCCGTCTGGCTCGAAGCGGATCTTTCCGCATGCACGGCGGACATGGCCGCCGGCATCATCGCCGAGGCCACCAACGCCTTTGGCGGCGTCGACGTCTTGATCAACAATGCCGGTGTGATCCACCTCGATGATTTCGTCGACTTTCCCGAGGAAGCCTTCGATTGGGTTCAGCGCGTCAATCTCAAGGCGCCGTTCCTCCTCGGTCAGGCCGCGGCACGAGCCATGATCGCTCAGAGGCGCGGCGGCTCGATCATCAACATGTCGTCGATCAACGCCATCCTGGCCATTCCCAATTCCGTCGCCTACGCGGTGTCAAAGGGCGGCATCAAGCAGCTGACGGCGGTTATGGCGGTCGGGCTCATCCCGCACAACATCCGCGTCAACGCCATCGGACCGGGAACGATCCTGACCGACATGGTCAGGAGCTCGGTCATGGCCAGCGAGGCGCAGCGGCAGACCATCCTGTCGCGAACGCCGAGCGGGCGCTGCGGCGAGCCGTCGGAGGTCGCCAGCGTCGCTTCCTTCCTGGCCAGCGACGATGCCTCCTACATCGTGGGTCAGACTATTTATCCAGATGGCGGTCGCCTGATCCTGAACTACACCGTGCCGGTGAAGGACTGACGCTCATGACCATTGGGCCAGCGCCGCGCATCAGCCTTGCGGGATCAGGCGCGCTGCTTCTCGATGGCGCGCAGGCAAGGTTCGACGACGCCACTCAAGAGTTGGTTTGGGCTGTGGCGGAAGCTGCACGAGCCCTCGACGGCGTGCGCGAGACGGTCCCCGGCATGAACAACCTGCTGGTGCTGTTCGACCCGCTCGTCACGGATGCATCGAGTGTCGGCGAACAACTGCAATCACTTTGGGCCGGCACCCATCCACAAGCGGCCGCCGGCACCTTGCGCAGGATTCCCGTGCATTACGGCGGCTCGCGCGGCGAAGACCTCGCTGGCTGGGCCGCGCATTGCGCATTGTCGCTGGAAGAGACAGTCAATCGTCACGCGGCCGCGACCTATTCCGTAGCCGCTATCGGGGCCATGCCGGGCTTTCCTTACTTGTCCGGTCTCGACCCGCGGCTCGACTGGCCACGGCGCAAAAACCCTCGCCTGAAAGTGGCCGAAGGCGCCGTCATCATCGGCGGCGCGCAGGCAGGCATCATGCCGATGACCGCGCCGTCGGGGTGGCACATTATCGGCCGCACCGACGTGAGGCTCTTCGATATTCAGGCGCAATCGCCGGTGCTGCTGAGGCCCGGAGACAAGGTCCAATTCGAGATTGCGGGCATAGAGCAATGATCGAAATCCTGTCCACCGGTCTTCCGAACACTGTCCAGGACCTCGGCCGCCCAGGCTATCTGGCGCTCGGGATCAGCCATGGCGGCGCCATGGACAGCCAGGCGCTGGCGATCGCCAATTTCATGCTGGGCAATGACCGATCGGCCGCGGGGCTGGAGATTGCACTCTATCCCTTCCGGCTCAAGGCACATGTCGACACCGCGTTGGCCATCACCGGAGCCGACTGCCCGATCAGTATCGATGATCGGCGGTATCCGCCCTGGTGGGCAACCACTATCCGCGCGGGCCAGACGCTTCTGATGGAAGCGCCTCGCGCAGGCGCTCGTTCTTATATCGCCTTCGCCGGCGGGCTCGACCTGCCATCCGTCATGGGCTCGCGCGCGACGGATGTGAAAGGCGGTTTCGGCGGGCTTGCCGGGCGCGGCCTTGCGCGCGGCGACCGGCTCCTGCTCAACAGCGCGGTGTGCCCGCTTCCCCCAGCAGGCGTTGGCGTGGCGCTGGAGGAGCGGCAAATCACCGGCAACGCTACCGACTCTGCGATCGAACTGAGGGTGCTGCCCGCCGCCGAGTTCGGGGCTTTCACGGCGCAGGCGCAGGCGGCCTTCACCAGCAGTGAATGGAGCATCACCAGCGACGCCAACCGCATGGGCTATCGCCTGTCCGGAGAAACGCTCTCGCTCATCTCGCCCCTGGAATTGCTCTCGCATGGCATCGTGCCAGGCACCATTCAGGTGCCGCCGTCCGGCCAGCCGATCATCCAGCTTGCCGATGCCAACACCTGCGGCGGCTACCCGAAGATCGCAACCGTGATCGAAGCTGATCTGTGGCGGCTCGCGCAAGCGGCGGTCGGCGCGCGCTTGCGTTTTGTGCCAGTATCGATCGAAGCGGCGACCCAAGCACTACGTATTGCCAGGCAGCAGCTTGACGCGCTTGCGGGCGCACGAAACATCAGGCCCGGCTGCCCTCGACCGGCGTGACGGCCGGTTGCGACCAAAAGGCCGCACCGACAGCGATTTTCGCTTCAAACCCATAGCGCCGAGCGAACATGTCCATGGATATCCACCCCTTCACGATCCGGATCGCCCACGCCGAAATCGACGACCTGACGCGACGCATCGCAAGCTGGCGCGAGCCGGACCAACTGGAGGGTATCGGCTGGACCCAGGGAACCGAGCGTGAGGAGTTGCGGCGACTGCTCGAGCACTGGCGCTCGGACTTCGACTGGCGCAGACAGGAAGACGCCTGGAACAAGCTTCCTCACTACCAGACGGAAATCGGCGGCCAGACCATTCATTTCATCCATGTTCGCGCCGCAGTTCCAACCGCCAGAGCGATCATTCTCACTCATGGCTGGCCGGGCAGCTTTTGCGAATTCATCAGGATTTTGCCGCTCCTGTCCGATCCGCTTGCCAATGGCGGGAGAGAGCAGGATGCATTTAACGTCGTGATCCCTTCGATCCCCGGATACGGCTTTTCGAGCCGGCCAACCAAGGCGGGCCTCAACCTGTTTGCCGTCGCCGATCTCTGGGCGGAACTGATGAGTCGCCTGGGTTATGAGCGCTATCTGGCGCAGGGCGGTGACCTCGGCGCCAGCGTATCGACGATCCTGGCCCACGCCCATCCCGGCAATCTCGCCGGCGTGCATCTGAATTTCATTCCCGGCTCGTACTCGCCCTCGCATGACCCTGGTCCAGGCGGCGACCTCACTGCCGAAGAACGCATCTTCCTGGGCGAGAAAGCCCGGTGGACGGATCTTCACGGCGCCTACAGCCACATTCAGGGAACGCGCCCCCAGACCCTTGCCTACGGGCTCACCGATTCGCCCGTGGGACTGGCGGCATGGATGATCGAAAAGTTCCGCGACTGGAGCGACTGCGACGGCAATCTGGACAATGCCGCATTTTCTCGCGACGAAGTCCTCGCCAACATCTCGCTCTACTGGTTCACGCGAACCGTTGCCTCCTCCATGCGTCTCTATTGGGAGACTCGCGCTCGGCCGTTGTCATTCCCGCATGGCGCGAAGATCGAGGTTCCACTCGCGGTAGCGCTGTTTCCAAAGGAATTGCTGATGCCGCCAAGAAGCTGGGTCGAACGGGTTTTTTGTAATGTGCGCCGGTGGACAACAATGCCATGCGGCGGGCATTTTGCAGCCTTCGAGCAACCCGGCCTGCTCGCGCAGGATCTGATAGCCTTCGCGAGCGAGCTGAAATTTTCCTGACCTGCCGGCGCATGCTCCGCAGGCAAATCCCGAAGGCCAGAATGAGCAGCAAAACAGCCCTCACCATCGAAGCCCTGCACGAGCGCGTCGAGGCGATTTTCAGCAAGGCCGGACTTAACCCTGCCCAGGCCGGCGCCATCACGCGCGCCATCGTCGCCGGGGAGCGCGACGCCTGCAAGTCGCACGGCATCTATCGCATCGAAGGCGCGTTGCGCACCGTCAAGGCCGGAAAGGCCGAGCCTAAGGCGGAGCCTGAATTGCTGCCGCCGGACGCGCCGGCGATCGTGAAAGTGGACGCGAGAGGCGGCTTCGCCAATCCCGCCTTCGAGCTGGGCCTGCCGGTACTGGTCGAGCGGGCGCGCGCAACCGGCATCGCGGCGCTGGCGATCAACAACGCGGTTCATTTTTCGGCCCTCTGGGTCGAGGTCGAGGCACTGGCCGGAGCCGGTCTTGCCGGCCTCGCCATGTGTCCAAGCTACGCGACGGTCGCGCCGACGGGAGGCTCAAGACCCCTGCTTGGCACCAATCCCTTCGCCTTCGGCTGGCCGCGCCAGGGGCATCCGCCTTATGTCTTCGACTTTGCGACTTCAGTCGCGGCGCGCGGCGAAATCGAGCTCCATCGTCGTGCCGGGAAACAATTGCCGGAAGGCTGGGCGATCGATTCGGACGGCAGGCCGACGACCGACCCCGAAGCGGCGCTTGCCGGCGCGATGCTTTCCTTCGGCGGGCATAAGGGCTCGGCCATCGGCACCATGATCGAGCTGCTCGCCGGTGCCATGCTCGGCGACCTGACGAGCCGCGAGGCCCTCGATCTGCTTGGCACGACGACGCTCTATCCGAAGCATGGCGAATTGGTCATCGCCCTGTCGCCGGAAGCTTTCGCCGCTGGCCGCCCCGGAAGTCCTTTCTCCCGGGCAGAAGCGTTGTTCGAGGCGATCCTCGGCCAGGGCGCGCGCCTGCCTTCGCAGAGGCGGTTCCTCGCCCGTGAGAAGTCGAAACGGGACGGCATCAGCCTCGCGCCCCAGGAGGTGGAGCAGCTCGACCGCTTCCTCGAACGGGGACTCGACGCCGTCTGAAACGCCCGGCGCGGGCGCTGTGAGCCGTGAGCCCGGACGCAGCCTACCCTCAGGGCGTTGCAGCGAAGGCCTTGATCCGTACACCGCTCTGTTCCAGCCCCGCCCGCACGCGGGCGGCGATGGCAACCGCCGCCGGGGTATCGCTATGGACGCAGATCGAGTCGATCGGTGTTTTCAGCGCCTGCCCGGAAGTCGTCTCAATGGCGCCCTGCCTGACCATGCGCACGACTCGCTCCGCTGCCTTCCCCGCATCGTGGATGACGGCCCCTTCCAGCTTGCGCGAGACAAGAAACCCCTCCTGCGTATAGGCGCGATCGGCGAAGATCTCCGACTTCACGGTCAGGCCCGCCTCGCGCGCGATCCTGTCCTGGAAGCCGAGCGCGATCGCCAGGCAGATCAGGGTGGGATCGACGGCCTTGACGGCGCGCGTGACGGCTTCAGCGACCGCGCGATCGGTCTGGGTCAGATTGCCCAGCGCGCCATGCGCCTTCACATAACGGATCGGGTGACCGGCATAGACCGAAAGCGCCTGCGCCGCGCCGATCTGGTATGCGACCAGCCTTTCGATCTCGTCCGCCGAATGCGGAATGGTGCGCCGTCCGAACCCCCACAGATCGGCGAAGCTTGGATGCGCGCCGACGGCAACGCCCTTCGCCCGCGCCATGGAAAAGGTGGCCGCCATGATCTCCGGATCGCCGGCGTGGAAACCGCAGGCGACATTGGCCGAGCTCACGATATCGAGGATCGCCGCGTCGTCGCCCAGCCTGTAAGCGCCAAAGCCTTCGCCCATGTCCGAATTGATATCGACTTCAAGTCCGCTGCCCGTCATGGCGACTTCCTCAGAATTCATGTCACAGCAACTCGTAGAGCGGTGTGCCGTAGCCGACGACCGCGCCGTCCTCGGCCAAGCCAACCCCCAGCTTGCCGTCCGCCGGCGAAACCACGGCCTTAAGGCATGCGCCGATCTGCAGGACACCGACGGTCTCGCCCTTCCGGACCGTCTGGCCGCGTTCGATGACCGGATGGCCTGTCGTCGGATGAACGAGACGGAACACTCCAACGCCCGGCGCGCGAACAGTCGTCGTGACCACCTCGGCCTTCGGCCCCTCGCTCGCCGCCGCGCGGGACCCGGGACCGGCTGACTGGATACGCAGACAAAGCGAAAAGCCGGCTTCCGCCAGTTCGATCTCACTGACACCCGCGGCCGCACACCATGCGGCAAGTCTCTCGATCTCGTCGGCCGTCATCGCTGCGCTCGTCCGTCGAGCAGGCCGCCTTCGATCAAGCGTTCCAGGTGGTGGATGTCGAAACCTCCGGCCGCAAAACCTGGCTCCTCCATCAATATGCCGTGCAGCGGCGCGTTGGTGGCGATGCCGACCGCCTCCATCTCGGCCATCGCCCCCTTCATCCTGCGGATCGCGTCGGCGCGCGTCGCGCCATGCGCGAGCAGCTTGGCCACCAGGGAATCGTAGTGGGGCGGCACGGTGTAACCGGAGTAGAGATGCGACTCGACCCGTATCCCCGGGCCGCCCGGCGGCGTCCAGCGCTCGACCCGTCCCGGATGCGGCCGGAAGCTGTAGGGGTCCTCGGCGTTGATGCGGCATTCGACGGCGTGGCCCTGGATGCGGATGTCTTCCTGCTTGAAGGACAGACGCTCGCCCTGGGCGATCCGGATCTGCTCGCGAACGATGTCGATGCCGGTGATGAGTTCGGTGACGGGATGCTCCACCTGCACGCGGGTGTTCATCTCGATGAAATGAAAGCGCCGGTCCTCGTAGAGGAACTCGAACGTGCCCGCCCCCGTATAGCCGATCTCAAGGCAGGCGCGGGCGCAAAGATCGCCGATCCCCGCGATCGCCTCGCGAGCGATGCCGGGCGCCGGCGCTTCCTCGATGATCTTCTGGTGGCGGCGCTGCATGGAACAGTCCCGCTCGCCAAGCCATACAGCCGCGCCATGCCGGTCGGCCAGAATCTGGATCTCGACATGGCGCGGATGTTCGAGGAATTTTTCCAGATAGACCTGCGGGTTGCCGAAGGCTCGTCCGGCTTCCTCTCGCGCCAGCGCCACGGCTTCCATCAACGCGCCTTGCTCGCGCACGATGCGCATGCCGCGCCCGCCGCCACCACCGGCCGCCTTGACGATGACCGGATAACCTATGGTTTCGGCGATCACCCGCACCATTTGCTCGTCCTGCGGCAACGCGCCTTCCGAGCCCGGAACGCAGGGCACGCCGGCGGTGATCATCGCCTGCTTGGCCGCCACCTTGTCGCCCATGGTGCGGATCGCGGCCGCGGACGGCCCGATGAAGACAAGACCGGCATTTTCAATTGCCTCGGCGAAGGCCGCGTTCTCCGACAGGAAGCCGTAGCCGGGATGCACCGCGCCCGCGCCGGTGAGTTGCGCGGCTGTGATGATCTCCGCGATATTGAGATAACTATCGGCCGAAGCCGCCGGCCCGATGCAGATCGCCTTGTCAGCCAGCGCCATGTGGCGAAGGCTCGCATCGGCCTCCGAATAGACCGCTACCGTCTTCAGTCCGAGATCGCGGCAGGCGCGCAGGATGCGCAGCGCGATTTCACCCCGGTTGGCGATAAGGACGGTATCGAACATGGCGCTCAACCCGCCTCTTCCAGGACGAACAGCACGTCGCCGGACTGCACGGCGGCATGGTCTTCAAATGCGACCTCGACGATCCTGCCGGCGCGATCGGCTTCCACGACGTTGAATGTCTTCATGGCTTCGAGGACACCGATCTTTTGCCCCTCCGCGACCACGTCGCCCGCCGAGACGAGCGGCGGCTCCCCCTCGCCGGCGGAGCGATAGAACACGCCCGTCAGCGGCGCGCGGATCGAATGCCGCGGAATGGTCGCGGCGGCGGGGCTGGCGCCCGAAGCAGCGGGCGCGCCAAAAGCCGGCGCGGGTTGCACCAAAGACCCGGACGGCAATGCGGGTGGCGACGCTTGCTTGGTGATGCGGACGCGAAATCCGTCGCGCTCGATCTGCAACTCGCCAATGGGTGAGCGCGAGACCACATCGATAAGTTCTCGGACGAGGTTCATATCCATGCCGCGCTACCGCATGGCTTCGACCGCCTCGGCGATACGCCCGATCGCCTTCTCGATCAGGTCCATCGACGTGGCTATGGAGATGCGGAAATGCGGCGACAGGCCGTAGGCCGAGCCTTGCACCACCGCGACCCGCGCCTGATCGAGCAGGTAAAGCGAAAGATCGTCATCGCTGCCGACAATGGAGCCGTCCGGACGCCGGCGGCCGATCAGCGCCGAGCAGTTGGGATAGAGATAAAAGGCCCCTTCAGGTGTCTCGCAGGAAAGGCCAGGGATTGCCCGCAGCAGTTCCAGTGCGCGATCGCGTCGGGCCTGGAACTCGAGCGCGCGTGGGCGCAGGAAATCCTGGGGGCCGTCCAGCGCGGCTATGGTCGCGGCCTGCGAGATGGATGACGGGTTTGACGTGCTCTGACTCTGCACGGTCGCCATGGCGCGGATCAGTGGTTCCGGCCCGCCGGCATAGCCGATCCGCCAGCCTGTCATGGCATAGGCTTTCGACACGCCATTGACCGTCAGCGTACGCTCCTTCAGCCGCGGCTCGACGCCGGCGATCGTATGGAAGGGACGCCCATCGAACAGGATGTGCTCGTAGATGTCGTCGGTCAGCACATGAACATGCGGATGGTCGAGCAGCACTGCCGCCAAGGCAGCAAGTTCGTCACGGCTATAGACTGCGCCCGTCGGGTTGGACGGGGTGTTCACGAGCAGCCATTTCGTGCGCCCGGTGATGGCTGCCCGTAAAGCGGGCGGTGTGAGCTTGAAGCCAAGCTCCTCGCCGCAGGGAACGACCACGGGCTTGCCTTCGCCCAGAAGCACGATGTCGGTGTAGGAAACCCAGTGAGGGGCGGGAACGATCACCTCGTCGCCCGGCGCCAGCGTTGCCAGCAGGGCGTTGTAGATGATCTGCTTTGCACCGCCGGCGACGGTAATCTCCGACGGCCTGTAGTCGAGGCCGTTCTCGCGCCTGAACTTGTCGGCCACCGCTTTCTTCAGCGCCGCCGTTCCATCCACCGCCGTATAGCGGGTCTCTCCCCTGCGCATCGCCGCGTAGGCCGCCTCGACGACATGCGAGGGTGTCGGAAAATCCGGCTCACCGGCGCTCAGGCTGATGACGTCGATGCCGGCCGCGCGCATGTCGATCGCTCGAGCCGTAACCGCCATGCTCGGACTTGGCTTGATGACGTCAAGACGGGGAGCGATGAGGCCCACTGAACACTCCTGGGATGCTGCACGATCCAGCTGGCAGCGGATGTGTAAAAATTGGATAATGTATTCTTATTTTCTCGTCAAACCCCTTTTTCTCGCCATTAGGCTGGGCTATGAGTGCCGTTAAAGGGCTTGTTGGCGGAGAAAAGTATCCAATCTTTGCCACAGCCACGACATTTGAGACAAGGGAACGCGACCGGAATGAGCGTAAATTACGATGTGGTGATCGTCGGCGGAGGCGTCGTCGGCAGCTCGATCGCCTATTTCCTCTCCGCCAATCCGGATTTCGATGGCACCATCGCCGTTATCGAGCGGGACCCCTATTACACCGCCTCTTCTTCTTCGTTGTCGACCAGCGCCATACGCCAGCAGTTCGGCACCCAGCCGAATATCGCCATGTCGAAGTTCAGCCTCGACTTTCTGCGTGAGGTGGGCACTCGACTTGCGGTCGGTGACGAGCCGGCCGACATCGGACTTCACGAGCCTGGCTATCTTGTGCTGGTGACGCCGGAGCGGGCCGAGGCGCAGCGTGCCAAGAACCGCGTTCAGCGCGACATGGGTGTCGATATCGAGCTGATCGAGCAGGTCGATCTGGCGCGGCGCTTCCCTTGGCTCAATACGGAAGACCTGGCGCTCGGCTCATTCGGCCGCGGCTGCGAAGGCTGGTTCGACGGACCTGGCCTGATGCAGGCTTTTCGCCGCAAGGCACGCACCCAGAAGGTCGACTATCGTGCCGCGACCGTGACCGGACTGACCATGGCTTCCCGAAGCAAGGTCGACGACGTGGTGCTGGACAATGGCGAACGGATTTCCGCCGGCACGGTCATCAACGCAGCCGGTCCGTGGAGCGCGGGCATTGCACGGATGGCCGGCACGGATCTCCCGGTCGTGCCCAGCAAGCGATGCGTCTTCGTCTTCGAAAGCCCGGCGCGGATCGACAACTGCCCCTTCGTCTTCGACGTCAGCGGCTTCTGGCTGCGGCCGGAGGGTCAGCTCTTTCTGTGCGGCATTCCACCCGTGCGCGAGAACGATCCGGACGATTTCGGGCTGGAGGTCGATTACGATCTGTTCGAGGAGCTGATCTGGCCGGCGCTGGCGCATCGCGTGCCCGGCTTCGAACAATTGCGCATGCTACGTGCCTGGGCAGGCCTCTATGAGTACAACACCTTTGACCACAGCGGCATCATCGGGCTCCATCCGGAGATCTCGAACTTCGTGCTGGCCACCGGCTTCAGCGGCCACGGCATGATGCACGCCGCGGCAACCGGTTCCGGCGTGAGCGACCTCATTGCCTATGGCGAATACCGTTCAATCGACCTCTCGGCCTTCCGCTACGAGCGTATCGCCGACAACCAACCGATCGAGGAACATGTCTACTGAGGGCGACGGGCCTTCGGAGTGACAACAACCTATGCGCAGTGCTATGCGTCCGTTTCTTCAATCAAAAAAGCGCCGCACGCGAACAAAGGCGCCGTCGCCCTAGGCTGATCATGCTCGTACAGAAGAAAACCATATCGACCCAGGTCGCCGACGCCATCAGGCAGAAGATCTTGGTCGGCGAATACGAGGCGAATGCCCAGTTGCGGCAGGAGCACCTGGCGACCGAATTCGGCGTCAGCCGGATACCCGTGCGCGAGGCGCTGCATCAGCTTCATTCGGAAGGGTTCGTCACGCTCGTCTCCCACAAGGGAGCAGTGGTTTCCTCGATTTCGCTCGACGAAATCCTCGAGCTTTATGAATTGCGGGCCAGGATCGAGACCTGGCTGCTCGCCCTTGCCATCCCGAGAATGAGCGAGGCCGACCTCGCTTTGGCGCGGGACCGTGCCAGACAGCACCAGGAGCAGGGCAAGACCGGCGAATATTCCAACCAGCTGAACTGGAACTTCCACGCAACCCTTTACGCGCCGTCCGGCCGCAAGGCGACGATCGAACTCGTCGGGCGCATCTACCAGCAGCTGGAACGCTATACGCGCATGATGGTGACGCTGACCGAGATCCAGGTGCAATCCGACCGCGACCACTGGCAACTCATCGAGTTGTGCGAGGCCAAGGACACGCTGCGCGCCGTCAGCCTGCTGGAAATGCATATCATCACCAGCGGCAAATTCCTGGTCGATCGACTTCAGGAATTGCGGGGCAGTTGACGGAGCAGCCGTCCCCCGCCGGATATTCTCCGCAAATCCTTCCCCGGGCACATTATTTGCCGGGCAAATTCGTCGCCCGGGTCAGCAGGATCACACCGGCCTTGTCGGCGGTGTCGTAATAGGTGAAGCCGGTCCGATTTTCCCGGCGCCCGCGCATCAGCACGGAAAGGCCATCGCCTTCAGCCTTGCTTTCGGCGGCATCCGCGTCACGGACCTCGAAGCCGATGTGGAAGACGCCCTCGCCTTTCGTATCCAGCTGGATCCGCTGCGGTGAAGCGTCGTGACTTGGCTGGCAGAGTTGCAACTGGACGTTCGGCAAATTGCAAATCCGGTACTGCATGGCCATGAAGCCCTTGGGGCTCGGGACCTGCAGTTCCTCATATTCGACCAGCGGCGGATAGGCTTCCCATGGACCGATACCGATGGAGTCGTAGTAGGCCTGCGCCTTGTCGATATCATGCACGACGATGCAGATGTGATGCAGCTTGTCGAAGATGCCCATTTCCCTACTCCTTGACCGGGACGGTGTAGTTGAGCACGCGGCGCCCGCCATCGGGGTAGATGGTCTCGCCGGTGATGTAGGACGCGTCGTCGCTGGCGAGGAAAGCGACCACGGAGGCGATTTCAGCCGCCGTGCCCAGACGTCCAAGCGGCGTGCGCGAAAGGATCGCGCGGCGCATTTCCTCGGAATCGATGAAGGTGCCGTCCATCACCATCTCCGTGGCGATCGTGCCCGGGCCGACACCGACCACGCGGATGCCGTAGGGCGCGAAGGCGACGGCGGCGGTGCCGGTTACCTGGTTCATGCCGCCCTTCGAGATCGCGTAGGTCGCGACCCGGGGATTGGCGAGCCCGGAATTGATCGAGGACATATTTATGATGACGCCGCCCTGCCCCTGCGCGATCATCTGGCGCGCGGCCGCCTGCGTGCCCATGAACGCCCCCTTCAAATTGACGGCGAGAACCCGGTCGTAGTCGGCCTCGCTGATGTCGAGAAAATCCTGAACCGGAGCGATGCCGGCATTGTTGACCATGATGTCGACACGGCCAAACTTGGCGACCGCCGCCGCGACCAGCGCGTCGAGCTGGTCCTTCCTGCTGACATCCGTGACCAGCGCAAGCACGGTCTCGGGAGTACCGATCTCGGCGGCGCATCTCTTCAGCTCGCTGGCGTCGATATCGCCGAGCACGACCTTCGCACCTTCAGCCAGGAAGCGCTCGGCGCATGCGCGCCCGATGCCGCGTGCCGCTCCGGTGACGACCGCCACCTTTCCTGCTTGTCTCATATGCGGTTCCTTCGTCATTCTGAGCGGGCCGTTGCCTTGGGGCCCTTGTCTATCTTAGCGGATCACGAAGGGATTGGCGGTCTTGCCGGCCGTATCTATCCATACCGTCTTGGTCTGAAGATAGGCATCGATCGCCCCCTGCCCGCTCTCGCGGCCTATACCGCTTCTCTTGTAGCCGCCGAAGGGCGCCATATAGGAGATCGCACGGTATGAATTGATCCAGACCATGCCCGCTTCCATCGCCGCCGCGCCTCGCAGCGCCCTGCCCATGTCGCTCGTCCACAGCCCCGCCGCCAGCCCGTACGGACTGTCGTTGGCAATGGCGAATGCCTCTTCCTCGTCGTCGAAAGGAATGACCGAAAGGATTGGCCCGAACACTTCTTCGCGCGCGATGCGCATTGAGTTGTTCACGCCGGTAAAGATGGTGGGTTCGACGAACCAGCCCTCCGCCAATCGGTCCGACGCAGGCTTTCCGCCGCCCAGCACGCACAACGCACCCTCGCGCCGCGCGATCCCGAGATAGGAAAGCACCTTCTCACGCTGGGACTGCGTGGTGATGGGCCCGACCTGCGTCTCGGGCAGCGCCGGGTTGCCCATTCTTGCGCTGGCGGCAAGCGTGGTCACCTCCTCCACGAACCGGTCGTGTATCTTGCGCTGGACGAGCAGTCGTGAGCCCGCGATGCAGGTCTGGCCGCTGGCCGCGAAAATGCCGGAGATCGCGCCGTTGACAGCGCTTTCCAGGTTGGCGTCGCCGAAGACGATGTTGGCTGACTTGCCGCCGAGCTCCAGCGTCACCGTCTTCAACCCCTCCGCGGCTGCGCGATAGACAGCGAGCCCGCCCGGCTCGCCACCCGTGAAGGCGATCTTGGCAACGTCGGGATGGGAGACCAGCGGCACGCCGACCTCCTGCGGCATGCCGGTGACGGTGTTGACGACACCCGGCGGAAAGCCGGCCAGCGCGAACAGCTTTACGAACTCGAGCGTCGAGGCCGAGGCGTGTTCCGAGGGCTTGATGACTACGGTGTTGCCCGCCGCAAGCAGCGGCGCAAGCTTCCAGGTCAGCAGCAGCAGCGGCGAATTCCATGGCACGATCGCGGCGATGACGCCGAGCGGCTCGTGCCGGGTGAAGGCGAACATGCCGGCCTTGTCGATCGGCAACACCGACCCTTCGATCTTGTCGGCGAGGCCACCGAAATAGCGGTACCATTCGGGGATGTAGCGCAGCTGCGCCGTCATCTCGGTGATCAGCTTGCCATTGTCGCGGGTCTCGATCGCGGCGATGCGCTCAGCGTTCTCGGCGATCAGCTCTGACACCCGCACCAGGAGCTTGCCGCGCGCGGTCGGCGTGATGCCGGCCCAGTCCTTCGACCGGAAAGCCGACTTGGCGGAGGCCACGGCTGCATCCACTTCGGCCTTGCCGCCGCGCGGGATCAGTGCCCACGGCCTGCCGGTGAAGGGATCATAGCTCTCGAACGTGTCGGCGCTCGATTGCAGCCGACCGCCGACCGTGTTCTGGAAGCTGACCAGTGGCATATCGGCCCTCAACAGGTGGCAAAGCCCAGATGGGCGCGAAAGCGGTTCTTGACCGCGACGGCGTCGCGCGGCGGCAGCGAGCGCGGCAAGTTCTCGGCGGCGATCTTCAGCACGAACAAGCGAGGGCCCTCCGCAGGGCGGCGCAGCTTTTCGCAGAGCGCGTCGACCTCCTCCAACGAACGCAGTTCGGCCACCTCCGCGAAACCGCAGGCGGCGG
Organism: Mesorhizobium sp. B2-4-6; assembly: GCF_006442775.1. Lineage (NCBI taxonomy): Bacteria > Pseudomonadati > Pseudomonadota > Alphaproteobacteria > Hyphomicrobiales > Phyllobacteriaceae > Mesorhizobium > Mesorhizobium sp. B2-4-6. The sequence continues at coordinate 659,419 of NZ_VFVI01000001.1, read as the reverse complement.
CGACCTTGTCGAAGCCGATGCCGCGGCCGGTATGGCTGGATTGCATGCCGGTCTCGCCGAAATGCTGGTTGTCCAGAATGATCAGGTCGAGATTTCTCGGACGCGCCACCGAAATCGTCGCCAACGATCCAAAGGCCATCAACTGCTCGCCGTCTCCGGTGATGACCATCACCCGCCTCTGCGGTTGCGCCTGGGCAAGCCCGAGGCCGACCAGTGCCGCGCCGCCCATTGCGCCCCAGAGGTAGTAATTGTCGTCCCGGTCGCCGGCGGCATGCGCGTCATAGCTCGGCGAGCCGAGCCCGGTCACCACCAGGGCGCCGTCGCGCGCGTCGAGCAGCCTCTTCACCGCCGCTCGGCGATCCATCGTCGGCAATGTCATGTCGTTCACCACTTCTTCTTGCCAAGCAGGCGCTGTCCGATGAGCACGGCGATCTGCTGGTCGGCATCGAAGGCCATCGCGGCCGCCTGCGCCACGGTGTCCACCAGGTCGGGGCCGGTCTCTGCCCGCAGCACTCTGAGGCCGATTGTTCTCAGTGACGCCTCGGTCGCCTGCCCCATTGGCACCTGCCATGGATTGAACTCGGCCCACTCGCCGCGCATCGTCACCAGGACAAGCAAGGGAAAGCGCGCCTGCACCGGCAGCGACAGCATGTTGATGCAATTGCCGACGCCGGAGGATTGCATCAGCACGACGCTGCGCTTGCCGCCGAGCCAGGAGCCGGCGGCGATGGCTATGCCCTCCTCCTCCGTCGTCAGCACGTTGGTGACGACCTCGGGATCGGCGCTGAAGCGGCGGATCAATGTGGTATGGCCGGCATCCGGCACATAGGACATCTGGTTTATGCCGGCGGCCTTGAGCGTGTCATAGACCTGATCCGGCCACTGCGTTTCAGATGCCGCCGGAAGAGCCGCAGAGGCAACCGCCTCCGGGTGTTTCGCTTGTAGGCTGCTCGCCGTCACCTTGGACCCCCGAGGTTGGATTTGACACAAGACTACTTCAGCTCTCCGATCCAATCTTCGTCTATTTCTTGTGATCAGATATAATGATATTCGATAGCTTATGGAGCTATCGCAGCTGCGCACCCTGATCCATGTCGCCGAGCTCGGCAGCCTCAGCAAGGCCGCCGACCGGCTGCACATCGCGCAGCCGGCGCTGAGCCGCCAGGTACGCATGCTGGAGGAGGAGCTGGGCTTTGCCCTGTTCCTGCGTCATGGGCGCGGCATGGTCCTGTCCGAACAGGGCAAGGAGGTGCTGGCTCACGCCGTGCGCGTCCTCGCCGAGATCGACGAGATCCGCGCGACCGCCACGCCCGCCGATGCGCCGCTCACGGGCGAGGTTGCCATCGGTTTGCCGCCCACGGTGGCCGACATCATCTCGCTGCCGCTGGCGGCGGCTTTCGGCAAAGCCCATCCCAAGGCGAAGCTCAGGCTTGTCAGCGCCTATACCGGCTATTTGCTCGATTGGCTGCATCGGGGCGAAATAGACGTCGCGGTGCTCTACGATCCGCGCATGGCGAGATCGCTTCGCACGCGCCCGCTGCTGCTGGAAAACCTCTTTCTGATCGGCCCGCCCGCCGCCGGCTTCTCGACCGTGCGCGCCATGCCGTTCACCTCGCTTGCCGGGAAAAGACTGTTGCTGCCGAGCGTGAAGCACGGGCTGCGCATCATCGTCGAACGCTGCGCCGTCGAGACCGGCATCACGCTCGATGTCGGCGTCGAGGCGGATACCTATTCGGTGCTGAAGGACCTGGTGCGCAACGGCCATGGCTGGACGATCCTGCCGCTCGCGCCCATCCATGCCGATGTCGCCGCCGGCCTGCTCACGGCCGCGCCGTTGATCGATCCCGTGCCCGTGCGCCGCCTCATTCTTGCCTATCCGGCCGACCGGCCGGCCTCGCGGCTGGCGCGCTTTGCCGGCCAGGCGATAGAGGATACAGCTCGGGATCTTGTCGAGCGGGCCGTGTGGGTCGGCCAGCTTCTCGGTTCGGCGCCGTAAGGGTTTTAATTTCGGCATAGCTGATCACACCTGCCTTGCGTTGCTGTCGAGATGTGCCGGCGTGATACTGGACGTCTGAGCGAGACGAAAGGCCCCGCAATTCATGGAACACTATCAGGACATTCGGGAAGCTGTCGCAAAGCTCAGCGCGCGCTTTCCCGGCGAGTATTGGCGCGCCCTCGACAGGGATATGGCCTACCCCCGCGAATTCGTCGAAGCGCTGACGGAAGCGGGCTGGCTCTCGATCCTGATCCCCGAGGAGTATGGCGGCTCCGGCCTGCCGCTTTCGGCCGCCGCTGCCGTGCTGGAGGAGGTCCAGCGCGCCGGCTGCAACGGCGGCGCCTGCCATGCGCAGATGTACACGATGGGCACGCTGCTTCGCCACGGCTCGGCAGCGCAGAAGCAGCGCTATTTGCCGAAGATCGCCACCGGGGAACTGCGCCTGCAGGCATTCGGCGTCACGGAACCGACCAGTGGCACCGACACCGGCGCGCTGAAGACCACCGCCCGGCTCGACGGCGACCATTTCGTGGTCAAGGGCCAGAAGATCTGGACCAGCCGAGCCGAACATTCCGATCTGATGCTGCTTCTGGCACGCACCGCGCCGCTGACCGATGGTATGAAGAAGACCGACGGGCTTTCAGTCTTGATCGTCGACATGGGCCAGGCGCTTGGCAACGGCCTAACCATCCGGCCGATCCGCACGATGATGAACCATGCCACCACCGAGGTCTTCTTCGACGACTTGCGCGTGCCGGCCGAAAACCTGATCGGCGAAGAGGGCAAGGGATTCCGTTACATCCTGTCCGGCATGAATGCCGAGCGAATCCTGATCGCTTCCGAATGCGTCGGCGATGCCAAATGGTTCATCGACAAGGCAAGCGCCTATGCCAAGGAACGGCATGTGTTCGGCCGCGCGATCGGCCAGAACCAGGGCATCCAGTTTCCCATCGCCAGAGCCTACGCCAACATGCGCGCGGCAGAACTTATGGTGCGCGAGGCGCTGGCCCTTTACGAGGCCGGCAAGAACCCCGGCGCCGAGGCGAATATGGCCAAGATGCTGGCGGCGGATGCCTCCAACGAGGCCGCCAATGTCTGCATCCAGACGCATGGCGGCTTCGGTTTCGCCGAGGAATACGACGTCGAGCGCAAGTTCCGCGAGACGCGTCTCTATCAGGTGGCGCCGATCTCCACCAACCTCATCCTGTCGTTCCTGTCCGAGCACGTCCTCGGGCTGCCGCGTTCTTACTAGGAGTGATCGCTGTGAACGTCCTCATCGTCTATGCACATCCGGAACCGAAGTCCTTCAGCGGCGCCATGAAGGATCTCGCCTTCGAGACCCTGACGCGGGCCGGCCACAGTGTGGTGCTCAGCGACCTTTATGCGATGGACTTCAGACCGGTTGCCGGGCCAGGCGACGTGACCGGCGAGCGCAACGATCCGGATTTCTTCAGCCTGCAGCGCGAGCAGACCGCCGCCTATGAGACGGGTCGGCTGGCGGGTGACATCAATGTCGAGGTCGAAAAGCTGAAACGGGCGGACTTCGTGATCTTTCAGTTTCCCGTCTGGTGGTTCGGGATGCCAGCGATGCTCAAGGGCTGGGCCGACCGGGTCTTCGCGCGTGGCTTTGCCTATTTGCCGGGCCGCAAATACGACACCGGCATGTTCAAGGGGAAGCTCGCCATGTTGGCCGCCACTACGGGCACCTCGGCCGACACCTATGCGCCCGACGGTATCGACGGCGACATCCTCACGGTGTTGTGGCCGATCCACAACGGCCTGCTTCGCTATGCCGGCTTCGATGTGCTGCCGCCTTTCGTCGCCTACATGCCTGGCCGCGTCGGCGACGACGGCCGCAAGGCCTATCTGGAGGCCTATCGCAAAAGGCTCGAGGACATCGGCGAAACGCCGCGCCTGTTCTTCCACCCGGCTGAAGATTACGGCAAGAACGAGCGGCTCAAGCCCGGGGTGCTCGCCCGCTCTGGAGTGCAGCGCAATGTCTGACGCCGCCCGCCCGCTCGAGGGCCTGTTCGTCGTTTCGATCGAGCAGGCGGTCGCCGCTCCCTTGTGCACGGTCCGCCTCGCCGATGCGGGTGCCCGCGTCGTGAAGATCGAACGCCCCGAAGGCGAGACCGCGCGCCACTACGATTCCACCGTCGAAGGTATGTCGGCCTATTTTGTCTGGCTGAACCGCGGCAAGCAGAGCGTGGCGCTCGACCTCAAGGCTGGGGAAGACCTCGCTTTGTTGCACCGGATGGTCGCCCGGGCGGATGTCCTCGTGCAGAACCTCGCACCGGGCGCGATCGACAGGCTCGGTCTATCCTGCGATGTGATTGCACGGAAGTTTCCCCGGCTGATCGCCGTCAACATCGTCGGCTACGGGCAGGACACACCCTACGCGTCGATGCGCGCCTACGACATGCTGGTGCAGGCGGAAAGCGGCATCTGCGCGGTGACCGGCACTGCCGAGACGCCTTGCAAGGTCGGCGTGTCGGCCGCCGACATCGCGACAGGAATGAACGCGCATGCGGCGATACTTGAGGCGCTGCTGGCGCGCGGCAAGACAGGCCGCGGCCGCATCGTCGAGATCGCCATGTTTGATGGCATGGCCGACTGGATGGCGGTGCCGCTGCTGCATAACGAATATGCCGGACGCGAGACCAGCCGCTACGGGCTGGCGCATGCCTCGATCTATCCCTACCGACCCTATGCCTGCCGCAATGGCGCCGTGGTGGTCTCTATCCAGCAGAACAGCGAATGGAAGCGCTTCTGCGAGGTGGTGCTGCGGAGGCAGGATCTATTTGCCGACGAACGCTTCGCCACCAATGCCTGGCGGGTGGCCAATCGTACCGCGCTGGATGCCGAGATCGAACCGCTTTTCGCGGCGATCGACCGTGAGGAAGCCATTCGACGCCTTGACGAGGCCCGGATCGCCTGGGGCCGGGTCAGCGAGATGCGCGACCTTTCGCGCCACAGGGCTTTGCGCCGGATGGAGGTCGAGTTGCCGGACGGCAAACGGATCACCGTCCCGATGCCCGCAGGCCGCCCCGAAGGCCTCGGCAAAACCCCCACGGTCCCTGCTCTTAGCGCCGACACCGACCGTATCCGGTCCGAATTCGCAGCCTGAGGAGTCAGTCATATGAGCCTGGATTCGAGCTGGGCGCTGCAGAAATGGGTCGGGCGCACCCGCGAGGTCGAGGACATCGTGACCCCTCGCCTTGTCGCCAGCTTCGAAGCAACGCTTGGCCCTCACGCGGCGCGCCGCGACGAGGCCCCGCCCGGCCTGCACTGGTGCCTGACGCCCGACATTGCCGACGCAAGTGAACTGGGCCCGGACGGACATGCCGCCAAGGGCGGGTTCCTGCCGCCGGTGCCGCTTCCGCGCCGCATGTGGGCGGGCAGCGACATCCGTCTTCTGGCGCCGATCCGCAGCGGCGACACGATCCGCCGCCGCTCGACGCTAGGCGTCGTCGAGGAAAAACAAGGGCGCACCGGCCGGCTTACCTTCGTTACTGTCCATCACGAAATCTCCAATGCCGCCGGCCCTGTCGTCGAGGAAGACCAGATCATTGTCTATCGCCCTGCGGAAGTTGGCATGGCGCCCCCGACGCTGCCGGATCCAAGGTCGCCCGCATCGCATGAACGGATCGTCAACGTCGATCCGGTTCTGCTTTTTCGGTACTCCGCGCTGACATTCAACGGGCATCGCATCCACTACGACGCGCCCTACGCCACAAATGTCGAGCATTACCCAGGACTTGTCATCCACGGGCCGCTTCAGGCGACGTTGCTCATGAACTTCGCCGCGGTCATTGCCGGGCAAGCGCCACGCCGTTTCTCCTTTCGCGGCATGCGTCCCGCGATCGGCCCGCAGACCTTGCTTCTGAGCGGAACGGCTCATGGAAAGGACGAGATGGAAATGGAGGTGCGGGCATCCGATGGACATGTGACGGTCAAGGCCACGGCCCAATGGTGAGCTTGATGACGCCTGTCATGCCGCTGTTCGTGCCGGCTCACGGCCGGAAAAGGTTCGCAAAGACCGATGACGAGATGGTCGACCGTCCGGAGCGACCTGCAGCAGCGGAGGCTCAACTCGTCGGATCGCAGGTATTCGCGAATCGGGTTCCGCGACAATCCCGTGCGCCGTGCAATCTCCCGGATCGAAAATCCGTCCCGATGATGCCAGCGTCGGATAACGCTCGGTAACGCCATGTCTATCACTCCACCCCATGTTCCAGCATGGCCGCAATGGGGCGAAACTGGCGGCTTTGTGAGCGTTTGCCTTGGAAGCCGACGTTCGCATTCGATACGCCGATTAGAAATCGGCTCCGGCTATCGGCCGATCACCGTCAACCCGAATAGGATGATCAGCCAAAGCCCGGCGGCCGCGACAGCAAGCCGAGGCAACGTCCCGGTCAGATGCATGAACAGCAGGGCAATCAGGGCCGCTTTCGCTGCAGCGATCGTCAGGTTGAGCGCGACGTTGAAGCCGCCGAGATTAATTAAGGACGAGGCGACCGTCAGCGCCAGAAGCGCGAGCAGCCCGAGATAGCCAAAGGTGAGTTTGCGAAGTTCGCTCATCGGTTGATCAGGTAAAGAACAGGGAACATGAACACCCAGATGATGTCGACGAAGTGCCAGTAGAGGCCGACGGCTACGACCCGGCGCTGGCGGTTGGCAGGGCTGGACGTCGGCCAGAGCGCGACCATACCGGCGATGACGACGATGCCGCCGATCAGGTGCAGGGCATGCAGCGAGGTCATTGCGAAATAGAGGCCGAAGAAGAATTCGGCGTGGACCGGATCCGGCCCGGCATAGCGGAACGGCAGGCCAAGGAGCGGCGCCAGTCCTTCGTGAATCTCCTTGCCATATTCGATCCCTTTCACGATCAGGAAGCACGCGCCTAGCGTCACCGTCGCGACCAGCGCCCAGATTGTTGCGCGCCAGCGTCTCTGAAGCGCAAGCATATGGGCCAGCGCCATTGTAAAGCTGCTGGTGATCAGAATGGCCGTGTTGAAGGTGCCGAGCGGCAGCGAAAGGTGTTTCGAGGCAGCCGCGAAGGCAGGGCCGAAATCGATATGGGCGACGAGGAAGACGAGGAAGATCGCGCCGAACAGCATCGCCTCGGAGCCGATGAACACCCACATGGCAAAAGTGTCGGCGCGCCGTTCACGTTGAGGGGTATCAAAAGCGATGCTTTCGGTGCCGGTCATTGCGCCGACTCCCGGTGCGGGCTGAAGCGCTCATGCTCGAGCCCCTTCATGTCATAGGCGTAGGCCGGCTTGGTCACGACCGGCATGGTTTCGAAATTATGCGGCGGCGGCGGCGAGCTCGTCTGCCACTCGAGCCCAGTGGCGCTCCACGGGTTGTCGGGCGCGCGGGCGCCGCGAAACAGCGACCAGCCGAGATAGAACAACGGCATCAAATAGCCGATCGCCAGCACCACGGCGCCAGCCGAGGACAACACGTTCCAGAACTGGAACTCCGGCGGATAGGTATGGTAGCGCCGCGGCATGCCGTCGAATCCCAGCACGTATTGCGGGAAGAAGGTCAGATTGAAGCCGATGAAGGTGACGGTCGCCGCGATGCGTCCCGCCGTTTCCGAATACATGCGGCCGGTGAGCTTGGGCCACCAGAAATGCAGGCCGGCCATGTATGCCGTCACCATGCCGCCGACCATGATGTAGTGGAAATGCGCGATGACAAAATAGGTGTCGTGGACATGGACATCGACCGCCAGCGCCGCAAGGAAGAGCCCGGCCAATCCACCGAAGGTGAACAGCCCCAGGAAAAACAACGCATAGAGCATCGGCGTCTCGAAGCTGATCTCGCCCTTGCGCAGCGTCAGGCTCCAGTTGAAGACTTTGATCGCCGACGGGATCGCGACGCAGAAGGACAGGAACGAGAACACCACGCCGGCATAGGCCGACTGCCCGCTGACGAACATGTGGTGTCCCCACACCAGGAAGCCGAAGACCGCGATCGCCATCGACGAGATCGCCACCGCCTTGTAACCGAACAGCGGCCGGCGGCTGAAACAGGGCAGAACTTCCGACACCACGCCCATGCCGGGCAGGATCATGATGTAGACGGCTGGATGCGAGTAGAACCAGAAGAGATGCTGGAAGAGCAGCGGATCACCGCCGAGATCGGGATTGAAGATGCCGATGCCGAAGACGCGCTCCAGCACGATCAGGATCAGCGAGGCGGCCAGCACCGGGGTTGCCAGCACCATGACCAGGCTGGTGGCGTAGAGCGTCCAGACGAAGATCGGCAGGCGAAACCAGGTGAGCCCCGGCGCGCGCAGCGTGTGCACGCTGACGATGAAGTTGATGCCCGTCATGATCGTCGAGAAGCCGACGATGAAGACGCCGAAGGCCGCGGTCGAGACCCAGCCATTGGCATAGAGCGTCGACAGCGGCGTGTAGAAGGTCCAGCCGGTGTCGACGCCGCCGGCCACCACCGCAAACAGCGCGAACAAGCTGCCGAAGATGAAGACATACCAGCTGGCGAGGTTCAGCCGCGGGAACGCGAGGTCGCGCGCGCCGATCATCAGCGGCAAAAGGAAATTGCCCAGTGTCGCCGGGATCGACGGCACCAGGAAGAACCAGACCATGATGATGCCGTGCAGCGAGAACAGCCGGTTGTAAACATCGTCGGAGACGAGGTCGCCCGCCGGTGTCGCCAGCTCGACGCGCATCAGCACCGCCATGGCGCCGCCGAGGAAGAAGAAGGCAGTCAGCGAGATCAGGTAGAGCCATGCAACGCGCTTGTGGTCGGTGGTCAGCAGCCAAGCGCGAGGCCCGCTCCCCTCCCCCAAATACGTGCCCTGCATCGCCGCGTTGGTCATGGCTTGGCTCCAGCCGTTGGTTGACGCGAAAGCGACTTCAGATAAGCGAGCAGCATCTGAAGTTCGCCTTCGTCGATCAAGCCGTCGAAGCTCGGCATGACCGGTTCATAGCCCGCCGCGATTTCCTTCTTCGGATTGAGGATGGAGTCGCGCAGATAACGCTCGTCGGCGATCACCGTCTGCTGGTTGTCGAGCGCCACCGGCCGGCCGAAGATGCCGTCAAGCGACGGCGCCCGCACCTTGCTGCTCGCGCCATGGCAGCCCGAGCAGCCCAGCGCGCGAAACAGTTTCTCGCCGCTCGCGGCAAGCGTCTCGCCTTCGCCCTGGCTGTTCAGCCAGGCGGCATATTGCTCGGGCGCCATCACGGTCACCCAGCCGCCCATTTCGGAATGCTGCGTGCCGCAATATTGGGCGCAGAACAGGTGGTAGCGGCCTGGCTCGGTGGCGATGAACCAGATATGCGTCGTGCGGCCCGGCACCGCATCCTGCTTGATACGGAACGCCGGCACGTAGAAGGAGTGGATGACGTCCTGTGAGGCGAGCGACACCACGACAGGTTTGCCGACGGGAACATGCAATTCGTTGATCTCGCGCTGGCCGCCCGGCTGCCTGAACTCCCACATCCATTGCTTGCCGAGTCCGGTGATCTCGAGCGCGTCCGCCGGCGGATGGTCGCGGCGAACGAATAGCGTCGCGCCCCAGCCGAAGAAGATGAAAGCGACGATCAGACTGGCGACGGTCCAGCTCATTTCCAGCGGCAGGCTGCGGGAACGCTTGCCTGTTCGATGCGCCTTTGAGCCGACGCGGTATTTCACCGCGTAGCCGACGACCAGTCCGGTCAGCGCCAGTCCGAGAACGACGGAAAAAGCAAGCAAAGTGTAAAACAGCGCATCGACCTGGCCGGCTTCCGAGGAAGCCTCCTGGGGGAAGAAGGGAATGCCGAAGCTCACCTTTCCCTCCCCCAGCTCTGCCAGAGAACGGTTGCGCCGAGGCCAAGCAGCGTTGCCAGGCTCGCGACTTTCAGCGCCGCCCAGATCGTTGGCGTGTATTGGCCTTTCGAACTGTCGAAGCCGGCGCAGAGCAGGAAGATGTGATCGGCGCTCGATCCGAGCCTGTTCTCCGACGCTTCGACCAGCGCGAGCTTGAGATCGCGCGGCGTGAAGGTCAGCGCCGGCAGCACCTGTGAAATTCGGCCCGACGGCGTAAGTGCTATGACCGCGATCGGATGGACGAACTGATCGATGCCCTTGCGCCGGTCGAAAGTGATGCCGGCTTCGTTCGCGAGCACTGCGCCTGCGCCGTCGCTGCCGGTCAGGAAACGCCAGGCGGGCAGGCCTGCCGGACCGGCGGCGGAAGCGATGTCATCTTGCGCCGTGGCCGCGTCGGCCGGGGTCTCCTCGGGATCGATCGAGATGAACAGCGCGCGGTAGTCTGCCGGCCGAAGCGATGTCTTGTTCAAGTCGGAGGCAACGGCCTGCTGGGTGACGCCGCACAGGTTCGGGCATTTGTCGTAGCCGAAGATGACAAGCGCCGGACGGCCGCCCAGCGTTTCGCCCAGCGTCAGCTTCCGGCCGCTGGCGTCGATCAGTTCGCGGTCCAGCGTCAGCTGTGCGCCGAGCTTTGGATCGAATGTCGGTCGCTCGGCGGCAGGGGCCGCGCCGGCAACGAATAGACAAAGGGCGGCTAACAAGCTTCTCATCGCCCTGCCCCGCTTTGCCGTCGGCAATTCTGGGCCTGCGGAGCGCGGGGAACGGCCGCTGTGACCAGGGCGCAGTCATCGGCTCCAGTCGTCGCGGATCGCTGCTGCGACCAATCCGGCAAACCGTTGCTGACAATTGCCCACATGGCGTCGTCGATCGGAATACGGGCGATGCCGGCATTGCGGTCGACCCAGCCAAGCATTTTGAGCTGGCGATCCTCCTCGGCGCGAAGACTTGCCAGGTCCTGCCTTGGCGCGGTCTGCAGATCGGGGCTTTCCGGACTGGTTTCCGTCGGAACCGGCAGCCATGTCGGCGTGGTGTTGAAGGCGAGCTTCATGCCGATCGCGGCCAAGGCGATGAACAGCAGCAGCCCGCCACCGAAAGCGAGCAGTACCCGCGGCTGGACATCGCGCGTCTCGGGATGGCGGTGCGCCTTAGCCATGGGCGACCTCCCGCCTCCACCAGACGATCCTGTCTGGCCGGCGGAGCAGGAAGAGGAACAGCGCAAGCCACAGCCCACCCAGTCCCATCCAGGCGACCGCATCATGCCAGAGCGCTAGCAGACCGCCGGAAAAGAGCGGTGGCCGTATACGCCAGAACACATCTGCGAAATGGCCTGCAAGAGCTGCCACCGTCAGCCAGACCAGGCCGTCATGGCTGCGCTTGAGCCGTCGGCCGAGCGAGCCTGTGAACGCAGCCGCCTGCAAGGCAATCAGCAGCCACAGCAGATACCGCCAGCCCCCCGTCGCGCGAATGATGTACCACCCGATCTCATCGGGCAGGTCGCCGCCCCAGACGACAACCCACTGCATGAAGACGAGGTAGATCCAGGTCAGCAGGAAGCCCACCTGCATGTTGGCAAGGTCCTCGCTAAGCGCGACATCTTCCTCACCACCGGGTATGACCTCCACTGCCCGTCTTGCGGCCAGCACAAGGATCGCCAGGGCGAAAGCTCCGACGACTTCGGCGGAGGCCTCACAAAGCGCATAGATGGTCGAGGTGAATTCCGGCTCGATCGAAAGCATCCAGTCGATGGCAAAGACGCTGACGGCAAGCGCGTGGAGGATCAGGCCAAGAGCATATTTCCTCCCGTTGCCAGCTTTCTCGGAATCCTCTGAAGTCGAGCCGAGCATCACCCATGTGAGAACGAGCCAGATCGCCGCGCAGACAGCGAAGCGCAGCAGGAAGAACGGCACGTTGAGATAAGCAAGCTTCTCTCGAACCTTCTCAGAAAGCATCGCGGAATCCGCGCCGGCCCATGGGAAGATAAGGTCGAGTCTCATCAGCACCGGCAGGAGCAAGATGAGCGCAAATGGCAGCATCGCGATCATGACCCGCAAAGGCTGGCGGACCGCCTCGCCCCAGCGTCCGCCGGTCAGCCCGTGCACCATCAATATGGTCAGCGCGCCGAGCGGCAGGCTGATCGCGAAGATAGCTGCCGCGACCCAGGCGCCCAGCATCGCTTTGGCATCGAGCGATGCGCCAAGAACGCAAAGAACAAGTCCCGCGATGCCGACCGCCAAAAAACGCTGCTCAACGCGGCTCACGGCGAAGCCTCCGCTTCAAGCCGCGCGCGCAGGCTTTGCGGAAGTTCGGCGACTGGGGCGGCTCGCGAATATTGCAGCGCGCGGATATAGGCGACGATCGCCCAGCGGTCCTGTGGCGGCACCCGCGCCGCATAGGAATACATGGCGCCATAGCCGTTGGTGATGACGTCGTAGAAGTGCCGGTCCGAGGCTTTGCGCAGCGCATCCTGATGGTAGCTCGGCGGCGCCGGAAAGCCGCGCTGGACGATCATGCCGTGGCCGTCGCCGGCGCGGCCATGGCAAGGCGAGCAGAAAATATCGAAACGCTGCTGGCCGCGCTGCAGCAGATCGATCGTGATCGGATAGGGGATTTTATCCGGGACCGGGGAAAGATCGCTGTTGCGGGTGACAGTACCAGTCACCGGCGTGCGTGCCGACATGCCGTCGGCGAATTGGTTGCTCGCCTCCAACGGATCGTAGCGCGGCTGGTCCTCCATGTCCTGCCGGCAGCCGGCGACCGCTAGCGCACCGAGCAGAAGCGTTAGGCCGAGACGGCTCACGCTTCGACCTCCTCGACCGTCTCGGCGCCGAGCCGCGTCAGTTGGCCCCTGGTCACGCCCTTGCGATATTTCGGATCGGCCGCTTCGATCAGAAGATAGAACTTGCCGCCGCGCGCGTAGCTGAAGCTCTTGGCGTTGAAAACCGGATGATGGTAGCGGGGCAGCCCATTGGCCGCCAGCACACCCAGAAAGCCGGCAAAGGCGGCGCCGAGGATGCCGGCCTCGAAGGCGATGACCACGAAAGGCGGCCAGGAATGCAGCGGCCGGCCGCCGACATTGATGGGATAATCGACCTCGACGGAGTACCAGATCAGCGCATAGACAAGAGCGGCACCGGCGATCCCGCCGGCGAGCACGGCCCAAGGCAGGCGCGTGGCGCGGATTTCCAGTATCTCATCCAGTTCCTTCAGCGGAAACGGCGAGAACGCATCCATGCGCCGGTAGCCGCGCCCGCGCATGCCGCGGGCTGCCTCGACAAGCGCTTCGGGATCGGCAAACACCGCCACGAGACCGTAGAGGCTCATCTGAGCTTGCCCTCCTCCTCGGCCAGTTCCTCGACCTCGAAGATGGTGATCGCCGGCAGGATGCGGATGAACAGGAAGACCAGCGCGAAGAAAGTGCCGATCGAGCCGAACAGGATACCGAAATCGAGCCAGGTCAGCGACTGCTCGCCCCATGCTGACGGCAGGTAGTCGCGGCTCGGCCCCGTCACGACGATGATGTAGCGTTCGATCCACATGCCGACATTGATGGCGACGGCGATCGCAAACAGCAGCGGCATGTTGCGCCGGATGCGTCTGAACCAAAGCAGTTGCAGCACACCGCAATTCAGGCCGAGCATCGTCCAGAACAGCGGCGCATAGGGACCTAGCGCGCGCTGCGCCATCATGGCGCGTTCGTAGGGCTCGCCCGAATACCACGCGAAGAATGCTTCGGAGACATAGCCATAGGCGACGACCATGCCGGCGGCGATCATCAGCTTGGCGGCATTGTCCATATGCCTGACCGTGATCAGGTCCTCGACGGAAAAGGCCCAGCGCAGCGGAATGGCAATGGTGAGCACCATGGCGAAGCCGGAGAGCAGCGCGCCGGCGACGAAATAGGGCGGGAAGATCGTCGAGTGGTAGCCTGGCGTGATGGCGAAGGTGAAGTCGAGCGAGACGATCGAGTGGACCGAAACGACCAGCGGCGTGGCCAGGGCGGCTAGCAGGAAATAGGCGACCTGATAGCGCGACCAATGATAGGCCGAGCCGCGCCAGCCAAGCGCCAATATGCCGTAGAAGAGCTGCGCCGGCCTCGACCTTGCCCGGTCGCGCAGCACCGCCAGATCCGGCAGCAGACCCATATACCAGAAGAGCAGCGAGACGGTCGCATAGGTCGCGATCGCCGCGAAATCCCAGACGAGCGGGCTGCGCCATTGCGGCCAGTGCATATGCACATTGGGCAGCGGCAGCAGCCAGTAGAAGAACCACGGCCGGCCGAGATGCAGGATCGGAAACAATCCCGCCATGGCGACGGCGAACAGCGTCATGGCTTCGGCGAAGCGGTTGATCGAGGCGCGCCATGGCTGGCGTAACAGCAGGAGCACAGCCGAGATCAACGTACCGGCATGGCCGATGCCGATCCACCAGACGAAGTTGGAGATCATCGTGCCCCAGGCCACCGGAATGTCGATACCATAGGCGCCGACACCGACGGCGATCAGGTAAGTGATCGAGTAGAGCAGCAGCAGGACGAGCAGGAAGCAAAGGAAGAACGCCGTCCAGAAATGACGCGGCAGGCGGCCGTTGAGCACGATCGAGCCGATGCGCCCACTGATCTCGGGAAAGTCGTGACGGCCGCGCAGGACAGCCGAGCTGTTCGCGCCGGCTTCAGCCATCGGTCGCCTCGCTTGGTCTGGCAAGCCTGCCGTTCGGATTGGAGATTTTGCCGAGATAGGAGGTGCGCGGCCGTGTGTTCAGCTCCTCCAGCAGCGCGTAGTTCTGCGGCGCGCTTTTCTCCCGAACGACCTTTGCCTCTTTCCTGTTGCGATCACCGAACGTGATGGCCTGGGTTGGGCAGGCCTGTTGGCAGGCGGTGACCACTTCGCCATCGGCGATGTCGCGATTTTCGATCTGCGCCTGGATGCGCTTGGCGCTGATGCGCTGGACGCAGTAGGTGCATTTCTCCATCACGCCGCGCGAGCGCACGCTGACGTTCGGATTGTGCACGCCCTGCTCCGGCCCAGCTTCGTCCTTGTCGAACGACTGGTGGTCGAGGAAGTTGAAGCGCCGCACCTTGTAGGGGCAGTTCTGCGAGCAATAGCGCGTGCCGATGCAGCGGTTGTAGACCTGCGCGTTCAACCCGTCATGCGTATGCACGGTGGCGTTGACCGGGCACACCACTTCGCAAGGCGCCTTCTCGCAATGCATGCAAGGCACCGGCTGGAAAAAGGTCTCAGGCGCATCGACCGGCCCGGCATAGTAGCGGTCGATCCGCAGCCAGTGCATCTCGTGGCCGCGCTCGCATTCCTCCGGCCCGACCGGCGCAATGTTGTTCTCGGCCTGGCAGGCCGAAACGCAGGCCATGCAGCCGATGCAGGCGGATAGGTCGATCGCCATCGCCCAGGCTTCCTGGTCGTAGCACCATTCGGGATAAAGCGATTCCGTTGGGGTCGGCGGCGCATCCTTGCGCACGAAATCTGGATTCTGCCGGAATGCGTCGAGCGCGGCATGGCGCACGATAGCGCGGCCTTCCATCGCCTGGTGAAGCTGTGTGGTGATGACGCGCATGCTGTTCTTGCGGCGCGCGACGGCCGCACCGCTCGCGATCCACTCCGAACCACGGCGCAAATGGAAGGCGTCGTAGCCTTCCGACAGCGCGGCAACGGAACCGACCTTTCGCCCGAAGCCAAAGGAAAGCGTTATCGTTTCGTCCGGATGGCCGGGCGCGATCCAGGCCGGCGCATCGACGTCCGCGCCATTTGAGGCGACATTGATGACATCGCCGTTTTCGATCTTCAGTCGCTCGGCAGTGGCGGGCGATATGAGCGCAGCATTGCCCCACACGATCTTGGTCAGCGGTCGCGGCAGCTCCTGCAGCCATGAAGCGTTGGCGAAACGCCCATCACGCAGCCAGGGATCAGCGACGAAGCGGATATCGATGCCGCTCCCTGCGTCTGCCGCCGGCTTCAGCCCGGCCAGGTCCGGCGGCACTGTGACGGACACCGGCCTGGCGGCACTGTTCGCTATGACGCCGTCGCCCAGAGCCTTTCTCCACGCGTCATCATCGAGCTCTGCCCAATGCTGCCGGACAAGCGACAGCGGATCGGTCTCGAACTGGCCGCCAAGCAAAGCAAGCAGTTCATGTACGGTCTTGCCATCGTAAAGCGGCCTGATCAGCGGCTGCACCAGCGAGGCCGTGCCGTCATAGGCTCGGATGTCGCTCCAGCTCTCGAGTTCATGCGCCGCCGGCACGTGCCAATGCGCCAGGAATGCCGTCTCGCCGCGGTAGAGCCCGTGATGGACAATCAGCTTCAGGCCGGAGAACGCCTTGAGCATATCGAGGCCCGCCGGCGCGGTGTGCAACGGGTTTGCGCCCAGCACGACGACCGTGGCTATCGCCCCGTGGCCGATCGCTTCGCACATCGCCTCCAGATCACCATCGACCTGCAGCGCATCCGGCGCCTCGATAAGCTCCACCGTATTGCCGAGCGCACCAAGGCTAGCATTGGCGGCAAACGCGGCAGCGTGAACGAACGCGCTCTGATGCGCACCCGGCACGACCAGCGCGCTGCGGCCGGCGGCCTTCAGATCACCGACCAGCGCAGTCATCCAGGTCTGGTCGATTGGCGGTGCAGAAGCACCGGCCTGGTTTTCCAACATTGCATGAAGGCCGGCGGCCACAGCTTCGATCTCGCTCGGCCTGACCGCAAGGCGATGGTCGGCCGCCGCGCCGGTGATCGTCGGCGTCGATTCCACCGCATAGAGCCGGCTCATCCGGTCGTTCGGGCTGCGCACACGTCGGCGCGCGGCGAAGTCGCGCGCATAGGCCAGCCGCCCAGGGCCTTCGCCGAGAAAATCGCCATCCAGGCTGACGATCGTTCCGGCACGATCGAAGCGGTAGACCGGTGTCAGCGCCGATCCGAACAGGGCATGCGCCGCCTCCCCCGCCGCCGGAGTTGCAAGCGGGTCGTGGCGGTAGATTTTTAGTTTTGGATGGCGCGCCCGCAGCGCATCGATCTGCGCCGCAAGAGTCGGCGAGGTAGTCGCTTCAACCAGCAGCGCTCCGCCCTGCCCTTGCGATGCCGCCCATCGCGAGACGAGCGCCGCCATGTCCCTGAGGAAATCGCCATAGGATGCCGGCTGTCCATCCTTGAGCGGGGTGCGCGAGCGATCAGGGTCGAACAGCGTCAGCACTGCCGCTTGCATCACAGCGTCGGTTGCGCCGCGCGACGCCGGATGGTCGGGATTGCCCTCCACCTTGGTCGGCCGCCCTTCATGGCTTTCGACGATCGCGCCGATGCCGAAGCCGTCACTGGACAGTGCGGTCGCGTAATGGGCGGGTTTGCCGGGGGTCAGCATTTCCGGCTGGCGCACATAGGGCACAATGCTTTCCGCCCTGCTGCAGGCGGCCAGCCCGGCAAGCGACAGCGAAGCGCCCATCAGCTTCAGCAGCGTGCGCCGGTTTGGCCTTGCCGGCAGACGTTCGGCAATCGCCGGAAATTCGGCTTCGACGAAGCGCCGGAATTCCACGGTGCCGGCAATCTCGTCGAGGCTGCGCCACATGTCGCGGCCGCTCGTCAGCCGCTTACGAAGAGCCGCAATGTCGATGGCGGGACCATGCCTGTCGTCAGCGATGGCAGACATAGCAATCCGTCATCGTCTCGGGATGGATGTCGAGCATGCCGATCAGCTGTCGCCTGATCTCGGCGATGTCCTCAGGTGGCTGCCAGTGCGTCAGGAACACGTCCCGCGGCGGACGCAGATTGGGACCGGGATTGCGATGACAGCCGAGGCACCATTCCATGCTCAGCGTATGCGCCCGCATCGTCAGCGGCATCCGGTCGACCTCGCCATGGCAGGTTTCGCAAGCGACGCCCTTGTTGATGTGGATGGCGTGATTGAAGAAAGCGAAATCGGGCACGCTGTTGACGCGCTGCCATTCGATCGGCTTGCCGCTGGCAAGGCTTGTGCGTACCGGCGCCAACATCGCCGCGTTGGTGAAAAGCTGCGAATGACAGGTCATGCAGACCTCGGTCGCCGGCAGACCCGCTGACGACGAGGTTTCGACGCCGTTATGGCAATAGCGGCAGTCGATGCCGAGTTGGCCGACATGGTGCTTGTGACTGAACGGCACCGGCTGCGCCAATGGCTCACCTACTCCCGTTACCAGGTCCGAACGGGGAAGAATTGTCCCGATCGCGGCGGCGATCAGCAGAACGGCACAGCTTCCCCAGATGACAAAGCGCGCAACGCCATTGGCGTTTTTCGAGAAGATCTGCGGCATCCCCTCGCCGATTCTGCTGAAGGCAAACTCAGAGTTGACGACACCTAACGGTGCTTTCGCCACGAAGGTTCCGAAGCCGCGAAAGGATCACAGAATGGTGACCGGCAGCGACGGCGTGTCCCGAATTTAATCCGCAACCACAGCCGGCTGCATGCGTTCGCCAGATATCACGATCTGTTTCACGCTGGAAAATGCCATGACCGACGCCGCCGCAAACAACCCCCATCGTCCTCTGCGCCATCGCGGTGTCGCCTACTGGTGGAGAGCGCTGGTTGGCATCCTATTGGCCGTTCTCGGCCTGCTGATCGGTTGCGGTGGCGCCTGGCTCATCGCGCTCGGCGGCTCCTGGTATTATCTGCCCGCCGGCATCGCATTGCTGCTCGCGGGCATTCTGCTGCTCGCAGGAAATATGGCCGGTGTCTGGCTTTACGTCCTGACATGGCTCGCAACGCTTGCCTGGGCCTATTGGGAGGTCGGTCTCGACAGCTGGGCGCTGATGCCGCGCGTCTTGGCTCCCACGATCATCCTCATCTTCGTCCTACTTGCCGTTCCGGCCTTCCGCGACATCGGCAGCCGAGCCCGCAGGAACGCCGCCTATGTGACAAGCCTGCTGCTGCCGGTCATTGCGCTGGGCGCGTTCGGCTTCCTGCACATCGATGCCTTGGCGCAGTCACCGGCGCAACCGCCGGCGCCTGCCGTGCAGCCCGCGCCGAACGGAGCGCCAGCCTCGCAGGACACCGCGACCCACCAGGCCGGCAATGACTGGCCGGTCTATGGCGGATCGGAATTGGGGACACGCTACTCTCCGCTCAACCAGATCACCGCAGCCAACGTTTCCAAGCTTACCCGCGCCTGGTCCTTCCACACCGGCGACATGCCGAACGAAGCGACCAAGGACCTCTACTCGCCCGAAAACACGCCGCTCGAGATCGGCGGCCATCTCTATGCCTGCTCGGCCAAGGACATCGTCATTTCCGCCGATGCCCGCAGCGGCAAGGAAGAATGGCGTTACGACCCGAAGGTCCCCGACGACGCCATACCCTATGGCGCGAGCTGTCGCGGTGTTGCCTATTTCGCCGTGCCGGGCGCCAAGGCGGATCAAGCCTGCGCGACAAGGATTCTCATCGGAACACTGGACGCGCGCCTGATCGCCATCGATGCCAAGACCGGCAAACCCTGTACGGACTTCGGCCAGCAGGGCGTCGTCGACCTCACGCAAGGCATCGGCGAGACGGTACCCGGTTGGTATTCTGTCACCGCGCCGCCGACGATCGTGCGCGGGATTGCCGTGGTCGGCGCGCAGGTCAAGGACGGTCAGGCAGAGAACGCGCCTTCGGGCGTCGTCCGCGGCTATGACGCCACCACCGGCAAGCTCGCCTGGGCATGGGACATGGGACATCCCGACCGCACCGGCGCGCCGCCTGCCGGCGACACCTACACGCGTGGCACCCCAAACATGTGGACCGTCGCCGCAGCCGATTCGCAGCTCGGTTATGTCTACCTGCCGCTCGGCAACGCCGCCGTCGATTATTACGGTGTCGACCGCAAGGATTTCGAAAACGAGTTCAACTCATCGATCGTCGCCGTCGATGTCACCACGGGCAAGCCGGTCTGGCATTTCCAGACGGTGCATCACGACCTTTGGGACTACGACCTCGGCTCACAGCCGACGCTCGTCGATTTCCCGACGGTGACCGGCAAGATCGCCGCCATCATCGTGCCCAGCAAGCAGGGCCAGATATACGTGCTCGACCGTAAGACCGGCAAGCCGCTCTTCCCGGTCGAGGAGCGCAATGTGCCTTCCGGCGGCGTCGAACCGGACAAGCTCTCCAAGACGCAGCCCTATTCAGGCTACGCGCATCTCGACCAACCGGTGCTGACCGAGAAAGACATGTGGGGCATGAGCCCGCTGGACCAGCTTTACTGCCGCATCCAGTTCCATCGCGCCTCCTATCAGGGCGAGTACACCCCGCCGACGGTCGACCGGCCCTTCATCGAATATCCCGGCTACAATGGCGGCTCTGACTGGGGCAGCGTCGCTGTCGATACCGACAGCGGCGTGTTGATCGCCAATTACAACGACATGCCTAATTTCAATCAGCTCATTCCGCGCGAGAAGGCGGACCAGATGGGCTTCAGGCCGATCGACAAGGGCGGCAGTTCGAAGAAAGCCAAGGACATCGGCGACCCTCAGGCCGGATCGCCATACGCCATCGCCGTCAATGCCGGTTGGCGCCTGCCCACAGGGCTGCTGTGCTCGAAGCCGCCTTACGGCCACATCCGCGCCATCGACCTCAAGACCGGCAAGACGCTGTGGGACGAGCCGTTCGGCAGCGCCGACAATAACGGACCATTCGGCATTCCCTCCATGCTGCCGCTTACCATCGGAACCCCGAACAACGGCGGCCCCCTGGTGACGGCCGGCGGCCTGATCTTCATTGCCGCGACTACCGACGACAAGTTGCGCGCGATCGACATCAAGACCGGCAGACAGGTCTGGCAAGCCGATCTTCCCGCAGGTGGCCAGACGACGCCGATGACCTATGAGGTCGATGGCAGGCAATACATCGTCATCGCGCCCGGCGGCCATCATTTCATGGAGACCAAGGTCGGCGATGAAGTCATCGCCTACGCGTTACCGGCGGGTTGAAGGGTCAGGCAACCGGCCTTTAGCTTTCCGTGTCTCAGCTTTCCAAGTCAGTGCGCCGCCGCCGCTCCGTCAGCTGTGTCGGCCGACCCCTCCGCTCCGCCAGCCGTCGGCTTCGGCGCCTGGCAAGGAAATACATCCAGATTAGAAGGAGGATCAGAGGTATGCCCGCAATGGGCAGCATCCACATGCCGATGTGAAACATGGGCCTCTCCTGTCAAGGAGATATCTATGCGTGTTCGCCGTGGGGCCTGCTCAGGTAAGCAACTGCTCAATTCTGATCGGCAGATCGCGGATGCGCTTGCCGGTGGCGTGGTAGACCGCACTGGCGACGGCGGCGGCCGTGCCGACATTGCCGAGTTCGCCGAGGCCTTTGACGCCGGCCGGGTTGACCGCATGGTCGACCTCCGGAACCAGGATCACCTGCAGGTCCTTGATGTCGGCGTTGACGGGCACAAGATAGTCCTGCAGGTCGCGATTCACATAGCGGGCGTAGCGCCGGTCGACTTCGGTCGCTTCGTGCAGCGCCTGGCCGATGCCCCAGATCATGCCGCCCATCAACTGGCTTCGCGCCGTGCGCGTGTTCATGATGCGACCGGCCGCGAATGCGCCGACAATGCGCGGCACGCGGATTTCCCTGGTGTAGCGGTTGATGCGAACTTCGACGAACTCGGCGCCGAAGGCATATTTCACCGAATCCTTGTCCTGCTCGCCACCGTGGAATTCCGGCATCCCGGCATAGAGCTTCTTCAGTGCCTCCGGCGTCGCGCCCTTGGGCGCGAACTCGGCATATTCCTCGATCGCGCCAACCTGCATGGCCTTAAAGACGTCCTCGACCTTCGCGAAGGCACCGCTCTTGGCCACGATCTTTCCGTCAGTAAGCTCAAATTCCTCGTTATGCGATCCGGCCAGCGGGGCGCCTTCCGCGGTCGCCGCTTCGTAAAGCTTGGTGCGGATAGCATCGCAGGCCTTCAGCACCGCCGAACAGACGCTTGCCGTGGAAATCGAGCCGCCTGAGACAGGCGCGGGAGGCAGGCTGCTATCGCCCATTTCGACGCTGATCTGTGCGATGCTGACGCCGAGCCGCTCGGAAGCCATCTGAGCGGCCACGGTGCGCACGCCGGTGCCGATCTCGTGCGAACCGCATTGCAGCCGCACATCGCCGTCGACGGTAAGGCGCACCCGCGCCGCGCATGGCGCGACGGCCGTTGGGTAAATCGCCGTTGCGCAACCCATGCCGACCAACCAGTCGCCTTCGCGCATCGCGCCGATCTTCGGATTGCGCTTGGCCCATCCGAAGGCCTCCGCTGCCTGGTCGTAGCATTGGATCAGCGAGCGGCTGGAGAACGGCTTCTTGCCGATCGGCTCCACCTTGGGCTCGTTGATGCGGCGGAACTCGACTGGATCCATGCCAAGCGCCACGGCCATCTCGTCCATGGCGTTTTCCAGCGCGTAGACATAGGGCGTCTCGGGCGGCGAACGCATGTACCCCGGCGTGTTGCGGTCCGTCTGCACCAGCGACACGTGAGTTAGAACGGAGCCATAATCATACATGCGACCGGTCGCCGATGTGCCGCCGACGACATAGGGATCCGGACGCGACGTCACTTCCCAGCCCTCATGCGCGAAGGCGGTGATGCGGCCGTCCTTGCCGGCGCCGATCCGAATGCGATGTCTGGTTTCAGCCCGATAGGTCTGGGTGCCGAAGGCCTGCATGCGGCTGGTCACGCAGCGCACCGGACGGCCAAGGCGCTTTGCGGCCACCGCGACGATTGCCGTGCGCGGCGTCATCGGCCCCTTCGACCCGAAAGCGCCGCCGATGAATGGGCTGACGATGCGAACCTTCGCGGGGTCCATCTTCAACTGCCGGGCAAGCTCCACCTTCCAGCCGGTCACGTTCTGCGATGGCTCGTGCACGACAAGCTGGTCGCCTTGCCACAACGCTGTGGTCGAGAACAGCTCGATCGGGTTGTGATGCTGAGTGGGTGTCGAATAGCGCTGATCGATCTTGACCGCGGCGTGGGCATAGGCGGCGTCGAAATCGCCGGCCTTCACGTCTTCCTTGAACAGAGGACTCTTGCCGGCGGCGGGAATAGTCGTCGTACCCGGGGAGTCGAAGGTCGCGGTCGGCTTCTCGTCTTCATACTCGGCGCGGATCAGTTGCGCCGCCTCTTCGGCCGCCTCGAATGTCTCGGCAACGGCGAGCGCGATAATTTGCCCATCATGGAAAATGGTCCGGTCATGCAAAGGTCCCACAGACGTCGCGCCGGAATTGCCGAATTTGGGCCTCTCGACCTTGTCCATATCGCCGTAGGTCACGATATCGAGCAGCCCCGGCACGGCGCGGGCATCGTCGAGATGAAGCTTCGTCACCTTCCCCTTCGCGATGCTGCTTGTGGCCAACGCGCCATAGGCAATGTTGGCGGTCGGCAGATCGGCCGGGTAATGGGCCTGGCCAGTGACTTTCAGCCGTCCATCGACACGCGGCAGCGGTTCGCCCTGATTGTCCTTGGGTCTTGGAGCGGTAGCGTCCATGGTCACACCTTCATGTCGCGGGTTTCGAGTAGAGCGCGTACCAACGTTCGCTTGCCCAACTCGATCTTGAATGCGTTGTGCTGGCGCGGTTGAGCATCGGCGAAGGCGGCGTCGGCCGCTGCCCCCGCCGCCGCCTCGTCGAGCTTGTTTCCTTGCAGTGCGTCCTCGGCCTTGCTGGCTCGCCAAGGCACCGTGGCGACGCCGCCCAGCGCGATCCGCGCTTCGCGAACGCTGTCGCCATCGAGATCAAGTGCGACGGCAGCGGAGGCCAACGCAAAGGCATAGGATTCCCGGTCGCGGATCTTCAAGTAGAGGGAACGCCGCGCCCACGGAATGGCGGGCACGTCGATCGCGGTGATGATCTCGTCTGCGGCGAGATCGGTCTCGATATGGGGCGTATCGCCGGGCTGCCGGTGCAGCTTGGCCAGCGGGATCTTTCGCGTGCCACGCGAGCCTTCTGCGCGAACAACGGCATCGAGCGCGATAAGCGCCTGCGCAAAATCACCGTGGTAGGTAGCGATACATGCCTCGCCAGCGCCCAGCACGGCATGCTGCCGGTTGAAACCTTCAATCGCCGCGCAGCCCGAGCCGGGCACCCGCTTGTTGCAGGCCCAAGACGTCTCGCGGAAATATTCGCATCGTGTGCGCTGCAGGACGTTGCCGGCAAGGCTTGCCATGTTGCGGATCTGTCCGCTCGCGGCCAGCCGCAAGCTGTCGGCAATGACCGGATAGCGCCGCTTGACCTCGCCATGATCGGCGGCTTCGCCCATGCGCACTAGAGCGCCGAACCGGATGCCGTCTTCCGTTACCCGGATCTCCCTGAGCTCTTGCTCCTTGAGGTGGTTAAGGTCGAGCAAACGGTTCGGTTCAGCGACTCCGAGCTTCATATAGTCGGCCAGATTGGTACCGCCGGCGATGAACTGCGCGTTCGCTTGTGTCGGCTGGTCATCGCGAGTCGTAAAGCGGGACGCTGCAGCGACCGCCGCGGAGATGTCGGTTGGCTGTTCATAGACAAAGGGGCGCATATCAGGCTCCCTTCATCTCGTCGCGTGCCTGCAAGACGGCGGCGACAATGTTGGGATAGGCGGCACAGCGGCAGATGTTGCCGCTCATATATTCGCGGATGTCGTCTTCGGATTGCGCATGGCCCTCGTTGACGCAGCCGATTGCCGACATGATCTGGCCCGGCGTGCAGTAGCCGCACTGGAATGCGTCATGATCGACGAAGGCCTGCTGCATTGGATGCAGAGCGCCGTCGCTCGACGCCAGCCCCTCGATGGTTGTCACCTCCTTGCCGTTGTTCATTACGGCGAAGCTCAGGCAAGAGAGCACTCGCTTACCGTCGACCAGCACCGTGCAGGCGCCACACTGGCCATGGTCGCAGCCCTTTTTCGTGCCGGTGAGCCCGGCATGGTCGCGCAGGGCGTCAAGCAGGCTTGTTCTGGGATCGAGCGAAAGCTCGTGACGTTGCTTGTTGATCCGAAGTGTTGTGACAATCGGCTCCCTTAGTCGCGCGCCAGACGGTCTGACTACTTCGGTTTTCGCCGATGAGGCCAGCAGAGGCACGGCTGCGGCGGCAGACACCGTACCTGTCATGAAATTTCGTCGGTTGAGACCGGTAGCATGGGAGGCTGAAGGGTAGGACATGGCTCGCTCCGTCGCTGGCTGGTCATTCGCGCTAACCACCGAGCCGAAGCATTGTTCCCAATTGAGCCGCGAAACCGCCGACACTCACAAAAAGGTGCTCAACGGCCTCGGCATCAAACACGGAACACACGAGCCCGATTTCGAGTTTGGGATCGAGACAGTTGAAGTGGTGTTGATCATGAAATCGAAGCTGGTGGCGGAAACGTCAGGACAAAAGACCTTTGTGGTCGTGCTAGAACCGGGCGAAGAAGCTTTCGCCCGTCTGACCACCTTTGCGACCGAGCAGGGCATTACCGCGGCGTCGCTGACTGCGATCGGGGCGTTCGAGAAGGCGGTGGTGGGTTGGTTTGATGTCCAGTCGAAATCCTACCGGAGAATCCCTGTCCCGGAACAATGTGAGGTCCTGAGTGCGATCGGCGACATCGCTGTCGACGACAGTGGCAAATCCAGTCTTCACGTGCATGCCGTGCTTGGTCTCGGCGACGGGTCGACGCGCGGCGGGCATCTGCTTGAAGGTTTCGTGCAGCCCACGCTGGAAGTCACGGTGCTGGAATCGCCCGGCCACCTGCGCCGCAGGAAGCGGTCCGAGCTTGGCATTGCGCTGATCGACCTCGATACGTAGCGGCGCCTCTCTCAATTCCAGGCCGAGAGAACGACCTCCATCTCGACCGTCTCGACCTGCTGGGCAAACCGTTGATGGTAGACGGTCATCAGCGCGTCATGGGTGGCGTCTGACGAGCTGCAAAGTGCATCTGTCACCAGCACGACTCGGTAGCCGATGTCGATCGCGCCGAGGACAGTGGCGAGCACGCAGACATCGGTTTCGCCGCCGGTGATCACCAACGTGTCGATCCGGCGGGCGGCGAGCTTGCTCTGCAGCCTGCCTTCCGGCCAAGGCGAATAGACATGCTTGTCGATCACTTGCGCCGGCGGACAAAATGCCCGCAGCTCAGGCAGGAGATCCACCATCTCCTGACCCACGGCCTCGATCGTCATCGAGGCCCAGCGCCCGTAATAACGCCTCCAGGTGCCGGCGCCCTGGCCCGCCCTCATCGCAGGAATGAAGCGGGTAAAGATGGTTTGCTCGGTCTTTCTTTCGACCAGCCCGGTGATTTTCGGAGCGACCCGGGTGATCCAGGGGGTTGCCCATTCCGACGGTGGCGCGAACAGGTTTTGCATGTCGACGCAAAGATGCGCGCAGCGATCGCCAAGCGGCCCATAGGTCAAGCCCGGAGCCGACATCAGAATGCCCGCCCAACTCTGCCCGAGTGAAGCGGGATGAAACGGAAGAGCGCATAGGACAACGAGCAGCAGCGGTGATTGGGACTCAAGGCCTGATCCTCGGAATGTTGGACAACGCCCAGCTTTGTCGGCTGTTCCCGACGGAAACCACAGTCCGCGAAGCGCGTTCAAGCTGGATGAATGCAACACAGACTCTCACCACCCCGGCGACTGGCGAACGTTCAGGCGGATGCCTCTGCGGCAAGATCCGCTATCGTGTGACCGGCGACCCACGCGTGCATTACTGTCATTGCGATATGTGCCGCCGTGCGACGGGCAGCGCCTTCGCGGTGCTCGCGTGGCTGCCTTCTGCCGACGTGTCTTGGCTGAGCGAGGAGCCTTGCTTCCGGCGGTCATCCCCTCTCGCCAAACGCGGCTTCTGTCAGACATGCGGCTCTCCGCTTGCGCTGGCATATGACGCCGCCGTCAACGAGATCGCGCTGCATGTCGGAAGCTTCGACGATCCTGCGGATCTCGAGCCGCAATACAACTACGGATCCTCGCAGCGGCTCAGTTGGGTCTGCTGCGGCATCGACTTGCCAGATCGCGATACGGAAGAGCGATGGTAGCGGCGCGCGCGAACAGTTTTCCCTTGCCCCTGGATACGCCGCCGATGGAAGCGCGAACTGCGGAAGTGTTGCCGAAGGAGAACGGGCCTTGGCAGTATGAGCCGAAATGGGATGGGTTCCGCTGCCTTGGCTTCAAGGGCAAGGTCGACGTTGATCTTCGAGCGAAATCCGGCAAGCCGCTTGGTCGTTACTTCCCGGAGCTGGTTGCCGTGGTTCAAAGCCTCAACCTCAGGAATTTCGTCGTCGACGGCGAAATCGTGATCGAGATCGACGGTCGCGCTTCCTTCGACGCGCTACAGATGCGGCTTCATCCCGCGGAAAGCCGCATTCGCAAGTTGAGCATCGAGACGCCAGCGCGGCTGATCCTTTTCGACATGCTCGTCGCGCCGGGCGGCAGGATCCTCCTCGAGGCGCCCTTGGCGGGCCGGCGCCGGGCATTGGAGGAATTCTTGTCCGGCCACGCTGGCAGGGCGCTGCGGCTATCGCCGTCGACCACCGATATTGCGATTGCCGAGCAATGGCTGCGAGGCTCGGGCCATGGTTCGACGGACGGTGTCGTCGCCAAGCCGCTCGACGAGCCGTATCGACCCGGCGAACGCGCGATGATCAAGGTCAAACGGCTGCGCACGGCCGACTGCGTGATCGGCGGCTTTCGCTATCTTAATGGCAGGCAGCAAGTCGGGTCGCTGCTTCTTGGCCTCTACAATGACGGCGGGCAGCTCGATCATGTCGGCTTCACCTCGACCATCGCCAATGACGAGCGGGCTGCTCTCACCGAGAGACTCGAGAAGTTGCGCGGCGGACCCGGCTTCACCGGCAAGGCGCCGGGCGGTCCGAGCTGCTGGAGCACCGAGCGCAGCGGAGAGTGGGAGCCGGTTCGGCCGGAACTGGTCGTCGAAGTCCGTTTCGACCACGTCACCGGCGATCGCTTCCGGCACGGGACCAAGCTCTTGCGCTGGCGGCCGGATAAAGCGCCGCGCCAGTGTACGTTCGAGCAGATCGAATAGTTTTCAATCCGCTCGCGCGATGGTGCCCGAGCTCACGTTTTGAAGGCGAAGAGATCTGCGTCCGCGTCCTGTGCGCCGGCAATGGAAGCGGAAACGATCTCGGAAGCAATCTGTGAAAATGTGATCCCGTTCCCGCCATAGCCCATTACCGCATGAATACGCGGATGACCGGGCACGCTGCCAATAATGGGAAGGCCGGTGCCGGTGGCGCCAAACGTGCCGCTCCAGGCAAAAAACGCTGTCGTGTCGAGCATCGGAAAAATCCGCGCAAGCTTCTTCTCCAAGCGCTCGGTCTTTTCCGGCGTCAACGCATCGCGCCTTTCCTCGTCGGTGAAATCCTCATCCTCACCCCCGCAGACCACGCGCCCGTCAGAGGTGGCACGCAGATAGAGATAGGGATCGGAGGCCTCCCAGATCATGGCGGCCTGCGGCCATATCTTGTTGGGCTGCGGCCTGGTCGCGATCGCCCATGTGGAAATTACGCGATGGTCTGTCGCCGGCACGACATCGAGGAGTTCGTAGCCCGTAGTCAGGACCAGATGCCTCGCTTTGATGCTCGGGCCCTGCCGCGTCCCAACTGTCACGCCCAGGCGATTGTCCTCCAGGGTCGTTGCTTCAGCGGGCGCGTAAAAGCGGGCCTTCCGCTCCAGTGCGTGAAGCAGCAAACCAGAGGTGAGCTTTCTCGGATCGAGCGCGAGATTGTCGTGACTGAGAATGGCCGCAGCGCGATCGATACCGAACGCGCTGCGCAGCTCATTGCGGGGCATAAAGGACGCCGCGATGCCTGCCTGCCGCCGTGCCTCGGCTTCCTGGCGCAGGTCCGAGGCGCCGAGCCTGTCGCCCGCGAGATAGAGCGATGGCGTGGACACGCACTGGCAATGGATGCCGAGTTCGCCAATGCGGCCGCGCAGGTTTATGACCGCGAGCCGGGAGCGTCGCCAGGCCTCGCGAGCGGCACTGTTTCCCATCATCCTGGACAGTCTTGTCAGCGGCTGATCTATCTCGAACTGGACGAGTGCCGTCGTCGCGGCGGTTGATCCCCTCAGCGGCCCGCGTCTGTCGATGCAAATGACGGAACGGCCGTCGCGGGTCAGCGCCTCGGCCATCATTGCGCCGCTGATGCCCATACCGACGATAAGCACGTCGGTTTTCACGTCGCGCATCAGGCGATCCACCGGCACAGAAGGTGGGCGATAGGCAGACCAGACAGGCGTGCCGCTCCTAAGATCGAGCTTGCGAGGCATGAACGTTCCCGGTTTCGCACGATAAGTCAGAACCCGGCTTTGGCGTTCCCTTGCTCCAGTGCAGATGCAAGCCTGCCGAACAATGCGTCAGTGGAACCAACGGTCTTGCGGGGGATTGGTCAACGGAAGCTCTCAGCATTGGAGAACGCCATGGACCCCCGCAGCAAGCGATCCGAAAAGCAGGATGAAGCCGAAGCCCCCACCATCGAGCAACAGGACTGGGATTCCTTCGAGGGCAGTGAAGTGCTTCCCGACAGTGCGGTGACTGAGAACGGCCCTGATCTGCGCGAGACCGAGGGTGCCTTACCCGAGGAGGATGACGATAATCCCGATCAGGAGAGCGACGAAGCCCTGCCCGACGATGAGGAGGAACGGGTGCTGTCGCGCGATCCTTCCAAGGAAGGCACCCGTTTCGACGAGATATAGACATCTCGATTAGGTTATTCGTTTCGAGGAGGAACAAAGCCTGTGATGCCCGGTTGAGCTAGCATCACAGGAGACATTCATGGTACGCTTGCCTTTAGCCCTCGCGGCTGCCCTTCTCGCCACTTCGGCGTTCGCTCAAACCGACGCGCCTGCTCCATCCACGACGGAAAAGACCGGGGTCAATTCGGTGCTGGGCGTTGCACCCTCCACGCAGGATTTCGTCACGGAAGCGGCGACCAGCGACATGTTCGAAATCGAATCGAGCAAGCTCGCGCTCGAACGCTCCGACGACGCGACGAAGGCTTTCGCGCAACAGATGGTTACCGATCATGAGAAGACCACGGCCGACCTCAACCGCCTGGTAACCGGCGGGAAGGTCAAGGCAACGCTGCCGGGTGCGATGACGGACAAGCAGCAGTCGACGCTCAAAGACCTCAAAGCGTTGCAGGGCGCCGATTTCACCAAGCGGTACCACTCGATACAGGTCGATGCCCACGAGGATGCCGTCGATCTTTTCAAGCGCTACGGCGATGGAGGTGAGCAGGCGGACCTCAAGGCGTGGGCGGCGGCGACGCTGCCGCATCTCCAGCACCACCTCGACATGGCCAACGGTCTCAACAAGTAAGCATCTGACAATATTGGAGCCGCCTCAGGAGGCGGCTCTCGCTTCTGCCTTTGCGCGCGGAGGTCCACCATGGCCAAAACTGTCGGAGATTTCCTGGTTTCCCGGCTCCACAGCTGGGGCGTGCGCAGGATGTTCGGCTACCCCGGCGACGGCATCAATGGCGTCTTCGGAGCGCTGGGACGGGCCAAGGACAAGATCGAATTCATCCAGGCGCGGCATGAGGAAATGGCCGCTTTCATGGCATCCGCCTACGCCAAGTTCGGCGGCGAGCTTGGCGTCTGTATCGCCACATCCGGGCCAGGAGCCACCCATCTGGTCACCGGTCTCTATGATGCGCGCATGGACCACCAGCCGGTTCTCGCCATCGTCGGCCAACAGGCACGCGCGGCGATCGGAGGCCACTACCAGCAGGAGGTCGACCTGGCGGCGCTGTTCAAGGATGTTGCCGGCGAATTCGTCCATCAGGCTTCCGTGCCCGCCCAGGTCCGCCACCTCGTCGATCGAGCCGTGAGGATTGCATTGGCAAAGAGGACCGCCACCGCGCTCATCCTGCCCAACGACCTTCAGGAATTGCCCTACGAAGAACCGGGGCGTGTCCATGGCACGGTGCATTCCGGCGTCGGCTACCGGCGACCGAAGGTCATTCCCCATCAGGACGATCTGAAAGCCGCCGCCGACATCCTGAACAGTGGCGAGCGCGTTGCCATGCTCGTGGGCGCGGGAGCGCTCGAGGCGACCGACGAGGTCATTGCCGTGTCGGATCGGTTGCGCGCCGGCGCCGCCAAGGCGCTTCTCGGCAAGGCAGCTCTGCCCGATGCCTTGCCTTGGGTGACAGGATCGATCGGCCTGCTTGGCACCGAGCCGTCATGGAAGTTGATGCAGGAATGCGACACGCTGCTGATGATCGGATCGGGCTTTCCCTATTCTGAGTTCCTGCCGAAGGAAGGTCAGGCACGCGGCATAGAGATCGACATCGACCCCGCAATGATGTCGCTGCGATATCCCATGGATGTCACCCTTGTCGGCGATGCAGCGGAAACGCTCGACGCGCTACTGCCTCTCCTTAAGCAAAAAAGGAAGCGCGATTGGCGCGGCGATATCGAGCGAAACGTCGAGAAATGGTGGAAGCTGCTCGGCAAGCGCGCCCACGCCAAGGCCAGTCCGGTCAACCCGCAGCTCGTGGCTTGGGAGCTTTCAACCCGCTTGCCGGACGATGTGATCCTCACCAGCGACTCCGGTTCCTGCGCCAACTGGTACGCTCGCGACGTCAAGATCCGGCGCGGCATGATGTGCTCGCTGTCCGGCGGCCTCGCCTCCATGGGCGCCGCGGTTCCCTACGCCATCGCGGCCAAGTTCGCCCATCCCGACCGCCCGGTCGTCGGCCTCGTCGGTGACGGCGCCATGCAGATGAACAACATGGCGGAACTGATTACCGTGCAGAAATACTGGAAGAACTGGGACGACCCTCGTTTCGTCATTTTGTGTCTACAACAACGAAGACCTCAACCAGGTCACCTGGGAACAGCGCGTGATGGAAGGCGATCCGAAATTCGAAGCCTCGCAGCGCATTCCCGATGTGCCTTATCACCGCTTCGCGGAACTCATTGGTCTTAAGGGTATTTTCGTCGATCGGTCCGCCGATCTCGGCCAGGCCTGGGACGACGCCCTGTTCTCCGATGTGCCGGTCGTCCTCGAGGTCAAAACCGACCCGGAAGTTCCGCCTCTGCCGCCGCACTTCACACTTAAGCAGGTCAAGAATTTCGCCACCGCGCTGGCCAAGGGCGACCCCAGTGAGGCGAAAGTCGTCGACAGTACGGTCAGACAGGTTTTGAGCTCGGTCTTGCCGGGCGCCGATTAGAAACGGCTCCGCTCAATGGCCGGTCTTGTCGTGGGGATCGGCGACCCGCTTGCTTTCCGGCGAGCCGCGCTCCCGCAGCCATATGGCCAGCAAAACCAGCACGCCCGTCGATAGGAATTCACTCTGCCAGTTCTGGAAACTCTCGAACCAGAATTGGCCGGAAGCGAGATGGGCTAATAGGGATTCCACCGGCTGCCCATGCTGTATCGCCTGTTCGTTCGCATGACGCGTGCTTTGCCAAAGGTGGATCATGAAGGTGAACGCGAAAATCAGCAAGAGGACGAACCCAAGCGAATGAGAGTATGCCCAAAGCACCGCGCCGCCTCGCCTTACCGGCCAAGGTGCATTGGGATCGCGCCTATGCAATTTCGGATCGTCGTTCTCGGGCGAGTCGGCGTCTGGATCCTTCGATTCCGCTGAGCCCCGTTGCACCAGATAAGCGGTCAGAAAGACATAGGCCCATTTCTCCAGGAACTCGCTTTCCCAGTTCTCAAAGACGCTTTCGAGGAACTCGCCTGATCCGAGGAAAGAGACGAACGGCCGGCTGGAGAGGCCATGCATCAGTCGATCCTGCTGGTCGGCAAAATAGCCGGCGATCGACTGCCCGATCAGGCAGCCCAGGAAAATGCAGAACACCGCGATCAGCAGGCCGTTGTCCTTGACGAACTTCACCATGTCACCCCGTCTGGCGAAAGGTCGGCTAGGCCAGGCACGGCTATTCCTTCACATAAGCTCCAGGCTGGCGGCCCGTTTTTGGCGCCTTGGTGTCTTTCGAGTGTTCCGAGACGGCGGGCCCGGCGCCGGACGTCTTCTCGGTCGACGGGCTGGGTGTCGGTTGCCGCTGGTTCTGTCCGTCGCGCTGATGCTTCCGGTCTTGAACTTCTTCGACCGGCCGTGTCAGGCCCATCCCGCCGGATGGCTTCTTGTTGGCCGCTGCTTCCTGCGAGAAGGCGTCGTTCGGATCCGGCCGGTCCTTGGTTACGGGCTTTCGTGCGCCGTTTTCATATTCGGTAGGCATCGCTCTTCTCCGTTGTCGTTCAACGGAAACAGTGCCGCCGGCCTGTTGTTCCGACGGCCGGTATCCTTTGACGGTGCTCGCACTGGAAACGCGGGCGGAAAAGGTCTTATCGATCCGCCATGCGTTTGAAGCGGCTGGGGCGGTGTTTACGCCTGCAGGTCCATCCTAAATCAACCTGTCGGACGGCGAAGCGGGTGTTATTGGCTGCAATGGCATGTGAGAGCCCGCCCCTCGGCAAGACGGGCTCTCTGCCAGGTTGAGGGACTCCCGGCAACCGGCAACTGCCGGCATATCAGGAACGGCGCCTCTCGCATCTTGTTGCGCCCGCGGCCGCTTCTTTCTCGATCCTGTCGACCGCCGTCTTGATCCGGTCAGGATCCTCGTGCTCCAGCCCGACGACTTCGTTGCGCGTTTCCTTCAAGGCGACGGCGATCTCGTCGAACTTGGCATGGATCGCCGCAGTGTCGCGAAAGCCCTGAACCAGCACTACGCCGGCGATGATGGCGGCGACCGACAACGCGTAGGTGACCGGGTGCTCAGGCCAAAAGGCACGAACAGCGCATACCAGGTTTGCTCCCTGAAGAGCGGTACTTACAACTGCGCTTCGGCTGCAACCGATCACGGTTCGGTGCGTTCAAATCGACCAGGGAGGCTGCATGTCAAAACCAATCGATACGTGGCACGGCGCTTACGACCCGCAAACCTTTGCGGACAAACATGGTTTGACGCTGGCGCAAGCCAAGATTGTCATCAGTTCCAATGGACCGTCCAAGCACGGTTGCGATATGGGCGCCGTTGCTTTCCTTAACGCCTTGAAGATGAGGGAGACGCGCAAGCCTGCCCGACGTCGGCCCAATAGCGTGAGTTAATATGCGCCCTCACGAACGATCGCGCGGATTTCCAAGTGAGGGGTCGCGTCGGCGGGTATAGCCATTCACGCGCGGCAAGCTGTCGTCCATGACGATGAAGGGGAGCCGCATTTCCCAATAGGCCTGGGCCTGCGGCGCAAACTTCTCAGGCGCATCCATGAAACCGATCGAGACATAGAACTCGTCCGCGAGGCCCTGATCGGCGTAGCCGATAGAGGTACCACATTCTTCGCAGAACGATCGGACCACGCCTCTGGTCTTGGAGAATGTCTTGGGGTCCGCGCCTGTCCATTTCACGTCGTCCGGCCGGTATCCGATCCAGACGGTAAGCGGGCTGCCGATCGCCCGCCGGCAATCGTCGTCGTGATCGAAGCAGATCCAGAATGGCTCTCCGGCAAATTCCGCTGAAACCTTGCCGCAGAAGCAACGGCCTTGTTCAATACGAGTCATCGAGTGGCGTCTCCTGCAATGCCGCTTGCGGCTACAACATCAGGAGAGCCTGTCGGTTCCTGAACCAATCAGTTGCGGGTGAGCTTGATATTCTCCACCTCGGTCCAACATAAGCGCAGTCAGATGCGGACATCTGTCATGCTTGAGCCGGGTCTTCTGGCCTTCCGCAAGCTCAATGCATATTGCTCTGACTCAAAACTGCGACCACTCTTTCCGTCTTCGCGAATGGTGATGCGCCATTCGCCGCAAATTTCCGTCAGGGCAACCCGGTAAGAAGGTGAAGTTCCTGCCACATACTCGTTCCCGCCGTCTGTTTGGGGCGAAAGCATCGTGGGATCGTTCAGCCGTCTGCGCCGTTGCATGATAGCCCCTCCCAAACGCCCGCGTGCCTCATCCAACCCAATCCTTCCTTTGCGTTGGATCGCGCGGCGACGCCCGCGCGACAACGGCAGGCAACAATTGCAGCTAGGCGCGCCGGCTTGCACCTTGGCCCATCGTCTTTGCGGAACTGACTTGGAACGGAATTCCTCGTGGCTAGTTCACGGCGACAGGGGGAGCACAGTTGAACTTTTTCCAAGAAATCGAAGCGTTGGTCAGTGCCGCGCAGGCCGATAGCGCCGAACGCGCTCGAGCGTTGCTTGCGCGTTTTAGAACGTCGCAGGATCGAACCACTGCAATCGACGAATTCATGCTCGACTTTGTGACACTGGTTTTCGTTATCGATCACGGTGAGGCCGGCTATGAGAAGTCGCTGAGGAAGCTGACTTTGCTCAAGCTAGAAAAAATCAAGCGGCTGGTTTCCTTACCGGCCTAGAAGGAATGCGCTATGCACTTCAGTCTTCGCTGACACCCGGATAATTGCTGCCTGCCAACAGTCCGGCCAGATGAACCGCGTTGGCAGCAGCCATCTCGATGGCCTTGGCGACCTTGTCGGGAGCATCGGGCAGATCAACATAGTTTACGTCCCCCATCGCCTCTCCCACCCAATAGACGCCGGCGTTGGCTGGCACCGTGAAGCCGACGTCGTTCAGCGCCTGATAGCACTCAGCGTGGCAATGATGGGCGCCGTCCTCGTTGCCGACGATAGCGACCAGGGCAACTTTTCCGGCGGCCGGCATTCGGCCCTTGTCGTCCGTCTCGTCGAGAAAAGCATCCATCCGTTCCATCACACGTTTGGCGACGCTGGAAGGCTGGCCCAGCCATATCGGCGTGCCGAGGATAAAGATATCGGCGGCCAGAATCTTCTTGCGCAGCTTCGGCCAGTCGTCGCCCTTTCCCATATCCGAAAGCACGCCCGGCTTTATGTGGTGATCCATGGCACGCGCGGTCTCACCCTTCACTCCATGGGCCTGGAGCGCGGAAAGCATATCGGCTAGAATCTTGTGTGTGGAGGACTTCTCCTTGTCGTCGGATGCTTTCAGCGAACAATTGAGGGCAAAGGCAGTGGGCATTGGTTTTTCCTGTTACAGGTGCGGGATGATCGAAACTCAGCCGGAGCGCATCGCACCCGGCTCCTCAGTGGGCAGGTCCTCTGGAGGACTGTCCCGCAAGACATCGGAGAAATTGACGGTCGCGATCAGATAGCCGGCGTCGTCATAGACTTTGACCTGGGATTCCGAATGGTCAGCATCTGGAGAAGTGCTGGCTGCAGCCTTCGCCAATTCCACAGCCTTGGGGCTGGCCAGGTCGGTGCTCGCAAGCTCTTCGTCGATCAGGTTGGACCGACCGCCAGTGACCACCTCGAACCGAAAATTGGGCATTGCTGTTTTCCCTGACGGAGAAGCTTTGCTGGCGTTTAGATCGCACAGACCCCGCAGACGTCTCGGACGCGTCATTTTTCCTTATTGATCGGAAACGTCGCGTCGCCATCCTTCTTCCTTGAGATGACGCGTGGATCGGCGCTTACGACACCGTCATTCTTGCCGCCCTTGTGACGTTTCTCGGACTGGGCTTCGGCGTCGCGCTCGGGTGGGCGATCCGATTTCGAACGATCGATCGATCTGTCGGCCATAACATCTTCCTATTGCTTCGGCGCTGCGGGCTTGGGGGCCTGTGCACGTTGCTGGTCACCGCCAGTGCTCGATTTCGCGGTCGGATCCTGGTCGGCCTGAGGGTTCTGATCCGGGGTTGGTTGCTCACCGAACTCATGTTCGAGCTATCGACGCCGTTATCGCTGCATCCGGCGATGAGGCCTGCCAAGCATTTCATCTTGCGTTTCCTTTAGCGCTGAACTGCCGATGCATAAGAATGTTCCAAGGCCCTGCCGCTTCATGGCGTAGGGCGGCGCACCCTCTCCTCCGTATTCCTCGGAGCCCCGTCCCGATCACGAAATATTTCGGCCGGAACGCACGGCATGCTCCCGGATTGAAGGAAAGCGGGATTCAAAAAACAGGAATCGGATGGGCAACTGGGACGCCAGCCGACGTGTGAAGGCTGACCGATCGCGCGCCGAGATCGCCGCTCCCGGAGCCGAACGCAATGCGGCGCGAAGCATGTCGTTTGCGCACCGAGCCACCCCTTTTCGAGCAAGAAGGATTGAGTGATGACCAAGTCGCCCCGCCGCGTGACAAATGAGGCCGTTATCCACGACCAAAGATTGGTACGCGGCGAAGGCGGCGAACTGCATCAGCGAGCCAGTGGGGACGATGATGTCCTTACCACTGCCCAAGGCGGTCCGGTTTCGGACGATCAGAACTCACTCAGGATCGGCCCGCGTGGACCGACGGTCCTTGAGGACTTCCACTTTCGCGAGAAGATCTTCCATTTCGACCATGAGCGCATACCCGAGCGCGTCGTGTATGCGCGCGGCTATGGCGCACACGGGTATTTTGAGACCTACGAGTCGCTCGCCAAATACACTCGCGCCGACATCTTCCAACGCGCCGGCGAGAAGACGCCGGCCTTCGTCCGCTTTTCCACGGTCGCCGGCTCCAAGGGCTCATTCGATCTGGCGCGCGACGTCCGTGGCTTCGCGGTCAAACTCTATACGAAGGAGGGAAACTGGGACATCGTCGGCAACAATATCCCGGTCTTCTTCATCCAGGACGCGATCAAGTTCCCCGACATGATCCATGCCGTCAAAGAGGAGCCCGACCGGGCCTTCCCGCAGGCCCAGTCCGCGCACGACAATTTCTGGGACTTCATCTCACTCACGCCTGAGTCGATGCACATGATCATGTGGGTCATGTCGGACCGCGCGATACCACGCTCCTTCCGTTTCATGGAGGGTTTCGGCGTTCACACCTTCCGCTTCCTGAACGCCAAGGACGAATCCACATTCGTCAAGTTCCACTGGAAGCCGAAACTGGGTCTGCAGTCTGTCGCCTGGAACGAGGCGGTGAAGATCAATGGGGCGGACCCCGACTTCCATCGCCGCGATCTTTGGCAGGCCATCCAATCCGGCAATTTCCCGGAATGGGAGCTGCGCGTTCAGCTATTCGACCAGGATTTCGCTGACAGCTTCGCCTTCGATGTGCTGGATCCGACGAAGATAATTCCGGAGGAAGAGCTCGAACCGATCCCGGTCGGCCGGCTGGTGCTCGATCGCATGCCCGACAATTTCTTCGCCGAGACCGAGCAGGTGGCATTCATGACGCAGAATGTACCGCCCGGCGTCGACTTCTCTAACGACCCGCTGCTGCAGGGCCGTAACTTCTCCTATCTCGACACGCAGCTGAAGCGGCTGGGCAGCCCCAACTTCACGCACATTCCTATCAACGCGCCTAAGTGTCCGTTTCATCATTTCCAGCAGGACGGGCACATGGCGATCCGCAATCCGACTGGACGGGTAAACTACCAGCCAAACTCATTTGGCGAGGGTCCGCGGGAATCGCCGGAGCGTGGTTTTCGCTCTTTCGCCGAGGTGGAAGAGGGTCAAAAGGTCCGCCTGCGCGCCGAAAGCTTCGCCGACCACTACAGCCAGGCGCGGCAGTTCTTTAACAGCCAGACACCGCCGGAGCAGCGCCATATCGCGATGGCTTTGACTTTCGAACTCAGCAAGGTCGAGACGCCGGCTATCCGCGAGCGAATGATCGCGCATCTCATCAACATCGACGAAGGGCTGGCGGTGACGGTTGCGGACAGGCTCGGGATCAAGGAATTGCCGAAGGCTGCTGACGCTGCCGTCGCCACAAGAAACGATCTGGAGCCGTCGCCGGCGCTGAGCATCGTCGAGAATGGGCCAAAGAGTTTTGCAGGCCGCAAGGTTGGTGCGCTCGTCAGCGCAGGAGCTGATGCGATGCTTCTCAAGCGCCTACAAACGGCCGTCGAAAAGGAAGGCGCCACCATGGAGGTTATCGCTCCGAAGGTCGGCGGTGTCGAAGCCGGCGACGGCAGCTGGATTGAAGGCCGGCACATGATCGACGGTGGTCCCTCCGTTCTGTTCGATGCGGTCGCCCTTGTCCTGACCGAAGATGGCGCCGAGCGCCTGACCGGCGAGGCTGGCGCGCGCGACTTCGTTGCCGACGCGTTTGCGCATTGCAAATTCATAGCCTTCACAGCCGGCGCCATGCCCTTGTTGCAGAAAGCGGGCGTCGGCCCCGAGGCCGACGAAGGCATGATCGCTCTCGACGATCCGAAGGCGATTGCCGGCTTTCTGGAATCGTGCCGCAAGCTGCGTCTTTGGAGCCGGGAAATGGCGGTCAAACTATGACAGGGTTGTTGTCGGCACAGGGAGGCTCGAATGCAACTAACGCGAACTGAAGTTCGAGGAAGCCACCTCCCAGACCGGAGATTTGATACAGCTTGTGCACTTCCGTGGCGAGGGAGGCGAATGCGTTACCGTTGAGATGGCTACAAGGGGGCAATCACGCACCCGCCTTAGAGCGTGCGAAGCCATCCTGGTTCAGACGGCTACTTTCGATATAGCGTCCAACGCCTATGACGCCGAAAGCAACGGCAATTTCGACCAGGTCATATTGGGCGCTGCGGAGGACGAAGGCGGAAGTTATGATTTCGAGTACCGCGACGGCGATGGCAGCCGCCTGGTTCCTCCATCCAGAATGCCGAAGCGAGAGGCGGCGCGCGAGGAAGCCGTCCGCTCCGCAATGTCCTGTTCGATCGTCAACCCGGCATAGGCGATCTGTCGGGCTGGCTGGCGCGTGTTCGGGACGAAGCTGGCCGGCTGGTCTGCGCCATTACCGTTGAAGAGGCCGAAACTGCTCGCAAGACCCAAGGCGAGCGGTAGCGCAGGCTGGCGCCGTGAACAGAGCCGAGGTCTCCGTCACTGACGTTTATTGTTTCCACCGCTCTTTCCCAAACGATCGAGAATTTCTCGGAGTCCGTCGGGAAGCCATCTTTCAACTTTGAAAAGAGGCAGGCCGCGCAAGTGCCGCCGCATTCTTTCGTTGGCGAACTGCTTTCTCAGCAGTTTCGCAAGGCCGTCGCTTTGATCTTGATCCCGAGACATGGTTCGAACCGTTCTTTAATGTTCCAACTCGGCCAAATTCCACTGGTTCCTAGTGACTCCAATGTTGTTGTCGGCGCTGATGAAAAGAAAAACTCGCCTCAAGACGAGCCCGGGCCGGAGTAATGAAGCGCTCTTGGGCTAACGAGCGAGGAAGGCACCGAGGAAGGCGAAAGCGGCTGCGGCTTCCTCGCACTGTCGGCCGCCTGCTTCGCCTTTGTCTTTGCATCCTCGACTTTTGCAATGACGGCATCGACATGCGCCTTGGCATCGGTCTCGGAAAGGCCCCGTTCGTGTAGCGCCCAGTTGGGCGAGATAGGTCTCACGGCGGTGGACGAGGATTCTTCGGTGACCTCGATTGGCGAGATAGCGGAACTCATCGAATCCTCCTGTCGCGCGAAAAGCATGATCAGGAGGATGATCGGATTGGAACTCCAAGTAGCCAAAGCAATATGTCGCGTTCCATGGTGACCTCCGTTTTAGGTGAGCGGCTTGATCTCCAACAACCGCCAACACAAATGGTTCGTTCCGCGCGCTTTTCTTGAGCTTCTTGTTCGCCAAAAAGGAACCTGGGGGTTCCGCTCACGTTCGGGGTGATGGTCAAACACGCGCTTCGAGAAGCCTTAACCTTGGGCGGCGTCTTCACTTCGCGGCCCTCGGCCTTTTTGATCCTTGCCGCCTTCACCGTCAGTTGGATCATCTTCGAGCGTGAGACGTTCGACTGGCACGGCGTTGCCACTCTGGTCACTTGGGCGATGACACTCTTCATTCAGCGGGCGGAGCATCGCGACACGCAAGCCCTGCAGGCGAAGTTGGATGAGCTCATCCGGGCGACCAGCACCGCGAGTGACGATGTTACGGAGATCGACGACAAGGAACCGGAAAAGATTGAAAAGGAACGGTCGGCCGCTAGCGAACAGGCGGGCTGAACTTTCGGCTTCGTTGCGCGGCATCACCAAGTCGTGAACCACGGCGCCAAGGACCCGATTTCTCCGAAGGAACTTACCCTCCTCGCAATTGTTGCAGGCCTAAGAGCGTTCGCGAGCACAGCCATGAATCCCTCCACCACCGACCACGTCAAAATCGCAAAATATGATCATCCCACGGGCGGATGGGGTTCCCTAAAGTCGTTGATCCGTCGGGCGAGGGCCGAGGGGCTGCTGATGTCCGGTATCTGGAACACCCTGCTGCGGCAGAACAAACCGGACGGCTATATGTGCGTTTCCTGCTCATGGGCCAAGCCAGCGGAGCCTCGTCCGTTCGAGTTTTGCGAAAACGGCGCCAAGGCCACGATGTGGGATCAGACGAAGCGTCGATGCGGGCCAGATTTCTTTGCCTCGCATTCGGTCAATGAGTTGCTCGACTGGCCGGATCACGATCTTGAAAAGCAAGGCCGGCTTCTCGAGCCGATGCGATACAACGAGGTCACGGATAAGTACGAGCCGGTGTCGTGGGAAGAGGCGTTCCGCAGCATCGGAGAGGAGTTGAACAAGCTCGATCCGAAATCGGTTGTTTTCTACACCTCCGGCCGCGCCTCGCTCGAAGCGTCGTTCATGTACCAGCTCTTCGCTCGCATCTACGGGTCAAGCAACCTGCCGGACTCCTCGAACATGTGTCACGAGTCTACCTCCGTGGGGCTGCCGGAATGTATCGGTTCGCCGGTCGGCACAGTGCAGCTCGAGGATTTCGCGCATTGCGACATGATGTTCTTCTTCGGCCACAACACGGGCGTCAACGCACCGCGTCTGCTTCACCCCGTCGAAGAGGCGCGTCGGCGCGGCGTCCCGGTCATAACATTCAATCCCCTCCCCGAGCGCGGCCTGAAGCGTTTCAAGAACCCGCAGGACCCGCGCGAGATGCTCTCGCCGGGTCCCGGAACGAAGATGTCGAGCGACTTCCTTCAGCTTCGTGGCGGCGGAGATATTGCAGCGATGACGGGCATCGCGAAAGCCGTGCTGGCGCTTGATGACGCGGCTAAGCAAACAGGAGCGCCTTGTGTTCTCGACACCGCGTTTATCGAAGAGCATACGCACGGCTTCGATGCCTTCGAAGCCTATGTGCGCGGGACCTCGTGGAAGCACATCGAGGCGCGTTCGGGCCTAAAGCAGGCCGACCTCGAACATGTCGCGTACGTCTACAGCCGCGCCTCGGCGGTGATCGGCAACTATGGAATGGGGCTGACGCAGCATCGGCACGGGACTGAAAACGTTCACATGCTCTGCAACCTGCTGATGATGCGCGGTAACGTCGGCAAGAGGGGCGCCGGCATTTCGCCGCTGCGCGGCCACTCCAACGTTCAAGGGCAGCGCACGGTCGGCATATCGGAGAAGCCGGAGCTCGTGCCGCTCGACAAATTCGCCGAGTTCTATCGGTTCGAGCCGCAGCGAGAAAAGGGCCGTGACACCGTCGAGACCTGTGAGGGCGTGATCGACGGGTCCGTGAAGGCCTTCATCGGACTGGGAGGCAATTTCGTTCGCGCCGTGCCGGAGACCGGCTTGGTAGAGGCGTCGTGGCGACATCTGAGACTGCACGTCCAGATAGCTACCAAGCTCAACCGCAGCCATCTGATCCCGGGCGCTGTCACCTATCTTTTGCCCTGCCTGTCTCGCATCGAGAAAGACCGGCAGGCAACCGGCGAGCAACACGTGTCGATGGAAGATTCGACGGCCTGCATCCATGGCTCCTTCGGCTATCGGCCGCCCGCCAGTCCTAAACTGCTTTCCGAGCCAAAAATAGTCGCGGAACTCGCCAAGGCCACGGTGGCTGCCAAGAGCTCGATCCCCTGGGACGAATGGATTGACGACTATGCGCGCATTCGAGACGAGATCGAACGCTGCTATCCGCAGCACTTCAAGGACTTCAACAAGCGGTTTCTGACGCCTGGTGGATTTCATCGCGATATCAAGGCATCGAACCGAGTGTGGGAGACGCCGAACAAAAAGGCGAACTTCAAGCCGCCGACCGCACTGGAGACCGATCCGGACGTAGATACTGCGCGGCCGGGTGTGTTGACACTGATCACCATTCGCTCGAACGATCAGTTCAACACCACCGTATATGGCTACAACGATCGACTGCGTGGCATCTACGGAACGCGCATGGTGCTGCTGATGAACGATGATGAC
This sequence comes from Mesorhizobium sp. B2-4-6, assembly GCF_006442775.1. Classification (NCBI taxonomy): domain Bacteria; kingdom Pseudomonadati; phylum Pseudomonadota; class Alphaproteobacteria; order Hyphomicrobiales; family Phyllobacteriaceae; genus Mesorhizobium; species Mesorhizobium sp. B2-4-6. The sequence continues at coordinate 616,595 of NZ_VFVI01000001.1, read as the reverse complement.
ATCCGCGCCATCGGCCTCCGCGAAGGACAGGAGATCGACGTGATTTCGGCTGCCGATGACGGGATCGAGCGTTGCGTTCGAGGATTGAGGGTAACACCCTACTCAATCCCGCGCGGCAATTGCGCTGGCTATTATCCCGAGCTTAATCCACTGATCCCGCTTTGGCATCGCGCGGAGAAGGCGCATGTGCCGGCGGCAAAATCGGTGCCGGTGCGGATCATCAGGCCTGAGTGAGGCGCGTGGCCTGACGGCCATTGGTTGTCGTCCTAAATGGGCGCTTGGGCGGTCAAGTGCCGATGTCGATCGAAGATGAACGAATGGCCGCTTCCATGGAATGCCATCTCGAACATCCGATAAGCAGCGCAAAGCTGCCGTTTGCGACGCTAGACCGGACTGAATATCAGAAACGCGAAAGGCGGCGTCACCGCCAAGCGTTGCCGCGAGGGCGCCGCTAACCTACGGAAATGTCGACCCTATTCTGAGACGGCTGAAGACACGCCAAAACTGGCGGCCTGAATGGCGGGCCCGGAGGACGTGGCTAGGACATTGATTTCATTGCATTTTTGTGGGAAAAATCACGAAGCTTCCCGTACCGTTCCGTATGCTTCCGCGAGCAACCAGCTACGCATCTACCGAAAGTCTCCATCGCCTCGGTCTCAAGACCTGGTCCAAAGGTTCAAATCACACCCAAGATCAAGCACTGACGTGGCGCTCGGCGCGTCCAACTGCTTAAATGACCCTCTCCGCGCGTTCAGCTCTCCTCCTCGAGCTCCTGAAAAGCATTTCGAATGGCTGCGACTAGCGTCGCTATCGAATAAGGCTTCTGCACCCATCCCAGCGGTCTGGCCGCTTCAGCTCGAAGCTTCACGTCGCGATCGCTATGCGCCGTCGTAAAGATGCACCGTATGCCAAGATCGCGGTACAATTCCAGGGCGGCCTCGATTCCGTCCCGCTTGCCAAGCAAGCGGATATCCATCAGCGCAAGCGCCGGCTTGGTCGATAGCGCCAAATTTATTGCCTCATCGGCGCTGGTCGCGAGGCCCGCCAGCGAAAAGCCTTCGGCCAGCAGTCCAGCCTCTATGTCCAGCGCGATCAGATAATCGTCTTCGACGACCAAGATCATGTGGCTCCGAGTGGTCTCGGCCTGTCCGCCGCTCATATCATCCCGGGAGAAAACCACTTGCGGTTTGAAGGATCGATTGACGTCCCCCGCACGGTTTAGCTCAGATATCGCTGCTTTTGGTCGCAAGGCCAATCTCCTGAGGCATCTGAGAAAAAAACACTGTGCATCTGGACGGGTGCCGGCTGACTTCGAACCTCCCGCCGATCTGTCGCACTAGGCCTTCGACAAGTCGCAGGCCGGACGACGACGAGCGCACCGAAGTCAGTTCGAATCCCGGGCCCTCATCCTCGACCACCAGCTTAATGCTTGGGCCGTTCTGTCTGATGGAAACGCGAACGGTTCCATGCCCATTTCCGGGCAAGCCATACTTCACGGCATTGATCAAAAGCTCGTTGATCGTGAGCGCCAGCGGCATGGCAATGTCATTTGGCAGTTGGATCGGATCCGCCTCGCAGAGCAATTGGACGGCTGGGGGGAACATCTGTTTTGCCGTCTCGCAAACAGCTTCCAGGAAAGGTTCAGCACTGAAGTTGATGGCATCGGGCGTGTCATAGAGGACCCGCTGAGCGGCAGCCATGGCGGCCACCCGCTTGCTGGCCTCATCCAGAACGGTCCGAGCCTCCGAACTCTTGCTGGTCCTCGACGCCACCGAAAGCAGGGACTTCAGCATCATCATGTTGTTCTTCACGCGATGATTGAGCTCGTCGAGCAAGATCCGTTGCTGGCTTTCGGCCTGCTTACGCTCGCTCACATCGACCAGCATGTTTATGGCGCCGGTGATGTTTCCAGCCGCATCGCGCATCGGTGTGGGATAGGGAATGAATGGAACCCGGGTACCGTCCGGCCGCTCGGCCACCGCTTCATATCCCCGGATGGGCCGCCCTTCGCGCAGCGAAATGGCCATTGGACATTGATCGTGGGGAAGCGGCGTTCCATCCGGCCAGTAGAGCTTCCATGTCACACACCATTCGTCGGTGCCAATCACGGGCGTTCGTCCGGCGAGTTGCACCGCCGCTTCATTGAAGTAGGTGATCTTCCCGTCGCGATCGGTGGTGTAGATCGCGGCAGGAATGGCGGCGAGCAGGTCTTGAAGGTGGCGCTCGCTGTCTCGTATCTTCGCTTCCGCTACCTTTTTGTCAGTTATGTCTCGGGCGATTTTGGAAGCTCCAACGGTACGGCCTGACGCATCCCGCACCGGCGATATTGTGAGAGAGATATCCACCGGCGTTCCGTCTTTGCGGCGGCGAACCGTTTCGAAATGATCCACGAGTTCGCCGTTGCGGATGCGACCCAATATCAGCGGCTCTTCATCCAGCCGATCCTCGGGAATGATAGTGGTGATGGGCTTGCCTACCATCTCGGCGGCCGTATAGCCGAATAAGCGCTCGGCGCCGCGGTTCCAGCTCGAGACGATGCCTCTGAGATCTTTGCTCACGATGGCGTCATGGGACGACTCCACGATTGCTGCCAGTCGCTGGACTGCATTCTGTGCCTTGACGCGCTCAATGCCGAACCCGAGCTGCCGCGCGATTGTCCGGGCGACTTCAATCTCTTCTGCCGAGCAATCGTGCGGCTCGTCGAAATAGGCCATGAACTTGCCCAGCAGACGCCCGCCTTCGATTATCGGAATGAAACAGACCGCGCCGATGCCTTCTGTTCGGATTGCGTGTCTCAAGTTGCCGGGGAGCTCTGCCTGTTCCACATCGCGCATGCAAATGGGCTGCGGATCGTGGTCTGCTGCGGACCAGGGCGAATGGCCTTCCACGGCGCTTCGATACGCGTCCGACAAGCCGCGCCAGGCGGCGAACTTCATGATCCCGCCTTGCAAAAGCAGAATAGAAGCGCGCTGACATCTTAGCCCGCGCTGGATCGCATCGAGCGCAGCCTCGTAGACGTCTTCGCGGGTATGGGCGTGCTGCAGCATTTCGGTCAATTGATGCAGCGCAGCCTGCTCCTCGGCCCTTCGGGCGAGCGTCGCCTCAATCTCTTTCCGCTCGGTGATATCGTGCTGCACCCGTACCGCGTAGTGAAACCGCCCGCTGCGGTCGTAGACGCTGGAAGACGTCACGACAGCCCAGAAAAGCGACCCGTCCTTGCGCACGAACCGCTTCTCGATTGTGTAGCTTTTGATCTCGCCGGCGACCTGTTGGCGATATTTCGTGCGATCCGCCTCGACGTCGGAAGGAAAGGTCCGATCGAAAATCGATCGACCAACAAGCTCCTCCTGCGTATAGCCCAAAAGACGGCACAAATGTCCGTTCACCCGCAGCAGCCGGCCTTCGGCGTCAGCTTCCACGATTCCCACACCAGCGCTGTGATAGGTCAGGGCAAGTCTCTGCTCCTGTTCGCGCAACAACTCTTCCGCTTCGACCTTTTCAGTCACGTCGATGGTGATGCAGCGCGTGTTGAGGAACTGACCACCAACCGAACGCACGTTCGATGTTATCTCCACCCAACGAATGGAGCCGTCTCTGGCGCGCAACCTCGCGCGATAATGTTGAAGGTGCTCATGCCGAGAGAGACGGTTCAAAATGTCGTCGATTGCGGCGGGATCGGCGTGAAATTCCCGGATGTTGCGGCCGATGTATTCCTCCGCGGCATAGCCGAATAAGTCCAGTTCGGCTCGATTGGCGCGCAAAATGGTTCCATCATTCGCCACCAGGTGGAGAGCAACGGCTGCATTCTCGAAGAAATCTTCCAGTTCGCTGCCGGGGAGCAGGACCGCTCGGTGCCGTTCGACGTCCCTTTCATCGGCGAAGGATTTCGCGCCAGAAATGCTGGAGGGCAAAGCTCGTTGTTCCATGAAAGGTTGAATTCCCCTAAACGCAGCTTAACACCCGATTTCGCAAGAGGTTCCAACGGGCTGCACAATTCATCCGGCCATTAACGGCAGGTGTTATGCTGAAGGCGTTCGCCGGCGCCGGGCCAGCAAATCCGGCGAATCGATGATGCCGCTATTTCGAGCCGTTCGCCGCACGCTTGCACGGCACCGCGACCTGACGCTTATCCAGACCTATGCGGAAAGCAGCCAGTCAAAGATCCGATTCCCGGCTTGGCTGCCGAGAGGCCGCCCGCTCCAAGGACATGCGCAATGGATGCTGCGGAGCGGTAATATTCTTCTGGACGCTAATACAAGCCGCTACATATTTAACGATCGGACAGCTGTCGGAGACTTTCTAGACACACGACTGCCGACCAAAGGGATGATCCGCTGATTTCGGGATGGAGGAAGGCCGTGGAAGATCACGCCGGCTCGGTGCCCAACGTAGCTGACTTCGTCATTCACAAGGTTCTGGATATGTTCGAATACTCCGACCGCGGCGCGGTGGTCACGATGGTCGATCCGCAGGGCGCACGCATCCGTCTCCACGTCACCATCGTCACCGGGGAGTTGCTTTGCGAACACATTGCCGAAGCGCTGGAGCAGCGATACGGGAAATAGAACGTCTACTTCAACAGCGCCGCCGTCCGGTCGACAGCGCTGGGAAAGCCGTTCAACGACAGGGAAAGGACCGTCTCCTTGCCGCCGTCCGCCACCACCTTGACCTTGAGGCTTTTGCCGTCGCGCAAGGTCGCCAATGTCTGGGCGTCGAAGTTCAGGTCGACGATGCAGCCGCCGGGCAGGCAGGTGCGGAAGCGGAGCGGCTGCAGGGCTGGCCCGTCATCGACCTGCAGCGTCACACCCTGGTCCAGCGCCAGCCCGAACGGCAGCACCAGCGTTCCCTGGACGGCCTCGCCGGCCGGGCGCAGTTCCATCGCCAGCACGCGCTGGCGCGACTGGCTGTCCGTCTGCTCCTGCGACAGTGCGCAGACCTTCACACCGGCGCCGTTCTGGATGGCGAGATTGCAAGAAACGGTCCAGTCGCCATGCCCTTCCCTGAGCGAGGTCGCCCCGCCGGGGAGACCGGAGGCCTCTTGCGCGAATGCGGCAGCAAAGGAGAGCAGGTTTGTGGCTATCAGCGTGGCATATCCAATTCGTCTGTTTCGTTTCATCCCGTTTCCATCTTTCAAAAAGTCGGCCCGCAGAGAGTTCGTACATCCGGGCGCATTCTGATTGTTCAGCCAGGCTATGCCCGATGCCTCGTCGCCGCCGCTACCAGCGCACGCTGAAGCCAAGCTTGCCGCTGATGACATTGCTGTCGCCGAAGCTGGCCAGGCTGGTCTTGGCCAGCGCTTCGCCATAGACCGAGTACTTCCCGTCGCCAAAGTCCAGCGACCCGCCGAGGCCGACACCGCCCCAGAACTTCTGGTTCTGGCTGGAAAGCTTCACGCCGGAGACATCGACATCCGTTCCGTCGAGGAAGTCGTAGTAGAGGTTGGCAATGCCGTAGACATGCGCCCGGCTCACCTGGCCGGCGCTGTCGGCCCACTGGTCCTCGTAGTCGGCGGAGATGCCGAGGCGGCCGATCAGGCTGTCGCCGCTGCCGGCCGACACGATCGTGCCGAACGGATCGGTGAACTTGTCGAAATCGACCGCCGAGTAGGAAAGCTGCGCCTGCGGGGTCAACGACCAGTTGGAGCGCAGCGCGATCTTCTGCCCGCTCTCGACGCTGAGCGCATAGCCGAAACCGTTGTTGCTGTCGGCAAGCTTGCCCAGCACGGCCGAGTTGATTTCGCTGTCATACCAGGTCACCTGGGCCTGGGTGTCGACGTAGAAGCCGCTGTTGCCGAGCCAGGTCAGCGTGCCGCCGAGGCCGTAGCCGGTGGCAGAGATCGAGCCGGTGCCGAAAGTCGACGAGACATCCGATGAAACGGTGCCGTAGTGGACGGTGATGCCGCCCAAAAGGGTACCGGCCTCGCTCTCATGCAGCAGGCCGTCGACGCCGGCGTTGAGCTTCCAGGTGGTCACGTCGTAGTCGGTGCCGGTGGTCGAGGTCTTGGGCTCGAACTTGCCATGGGCGGCATCGATGCGGGCCCAGATGGCGTTGCCGTCGACCGGTCCCTGGCCGGGCACGTCCGCGCCCTGTGGCGTCGCGCCCTCGCCCCATGTCCGGTTGCCGATGCGCTGCTGCAGCGTGCCCAGTTCGTTGAAGCTCTGCAGCACGCCGGCATAGGCCTCGTAGAGCGGCGTGCTCGGTGCATAGAGCGGGCCGGTGTCGTTGATCAGGGTGGAGCGCAGATACCAGTCGCCGTCGGCCGGCGTGCTGACGCCGTTCTTGTAGAGCCGATAAGCGTAAGCACCGCCGACCACGGCCTGGTCGCCTTCGAAGACATAGTCGCCAGCAAGCGTGAAGGTGCCGGCCGAGCTGCCGTCGATGTCGACGATCTTGATGCCTTCGCTGGTTTGCGCGCCCGCGCCGCCAACATTGGTGACCGCCAGGATGCCGGTGCCGGAGGTGCTGCCATGCACCACCAGCCTGTCGGTCGTGGAGGCATCGCCGTCCAGCGCGGCATTGATGAGGACCTTGCCGCCATTGCCGACATAGTCCCCGGTCACCGTCAGCACCGTGCCGGGCGCCGCAGCACCAAGCCGCGCCGCGCCGCTGTTGTCGAGCGAGGCCACCGTCTGGTCGAAGCCGGCAAGGTCGAGCGTGCCGCCGGAGGCGACGCTGAAGGCCGAACCCGAGCTGAACGCGTCTGCCGCGCCCGCCGCGAGCGTGCCCTGCTGGACAGAGGTGGGGCCCGAGAAGGCCGAGCCAGCGGCCGTCAGGACAAGCGTTCCATCTCCTGCTTTGTTGAACGCGCCCGACCCGGCCAGTGCCCCCTGCAGGGTCAAGGTGGTAGCGGCGTCGGTCGAGATCGTGCCCTGGCCGAGAATGTCGACGGCACGGTCACTGGCGAAGCTAGCGGTGGTGTTGAGCGTGCCGCCGTTGAAGGAGAGCCCGCCCGCCGCATCGCCGAGGTTTGCATCGGCCGAGACCCTGAGCGTGCCGCCATTGATGGCGGTGCCGCCGCTATAGCTGTTGGCGCCGGTCAGCACCAGCGTTCCGGCATCCGTCTTGATGAGCTCGGCATTGCCGGTGAGCGCGGAGGCGATCGTTGCCGTGTAGCCTGCCCCCGCGCTGGTGCCGTCGCCGACCCGGATCGTCGACTGCGGGCCGACCAGGCCGATATCGCCGCCCTGGATGACATAGCCGTCGGTGGAGAACTGCATGCCGGCGGCCGTCACCTGGCCGAGCCCGATGTCCACCGTCACCGTACCGGCCTGGCCGGCGAAGATGGCGAAGGCGCCGTCGGAATAGGCTGCGTTGATCGACCCGGTGTCTTCGGTCCAGTTGTCGTTGCCCGAAGAGCTCTGCCAGGTGCCGTTGCCGCCATTGATCGTGCCGTCGAACTTCGGGCCGGCGTCGCCGTCCCAATAGTTGAGGTTCAGCCCTTGCGTGTTGACGAGGTTGACCTGATGGTCGACGGACGTCTGCACAAAGTAGTTCGAGGACGGGATGGAGCCGACGGACAGGCCGTTGTTGGTCAAGCTCCCGCTGTAATCGAACACGCGGTAGATGCCGGGGCCGAAGGTTCCGCCCGGCGAGACAGTGACATTGAGCGTGCCGGCGAGCGTCAGATTGCCGCCGACGGTGGTGAGGTCGTTGAGCGCCCCGCCGGCGACATTCGCCTGGCCAAAACTGTAGTTGAGGATCGAGCCGCCGGAGAGCGTCAGATCTCCGGCGATCGCCAGCGTGCCCGGCGTGCCGTCGGCCGATCCGGGCGAGAGCGTCGCGCCGTCGGCCACCGTGACGTTGCCGCCGATCGTGCCCTTGCCGCCAAGCGTGGCGCCGATCCCAACCGAGGTAAGCCCCGTGGCCAGGCTGTTGTCGCCGTCGACATAGAGCCCGCCTGCCGCCACCGTGGTCGGCCCGGCATAGGAATTGGTCCCGGTCAGTGTCAGCGCCGCGGCGCCCGTCTTGGTGTATCCGCCCGCGCCGCCGATCAAGCCGGAGAGCGTAAGGTCGGCATCGGTCTGGAACATGCCGCCGCCGGCATTGAGCGTGACGTCGCGCGCCGAGCCGAACGCGGCGGTGTTTTGCAGCGTCGCGCCATTGTCGAACGACAATGCGCCCGCCGCATCGCCGAGATTGGCGTCGGCCGAAACCTGCAGTCTGCCGCCCTCTATTGAAGTGCCGCCGCTATAGCTGTTGGTTCCGCCGAGCACCAGCGTGCCGAGATCGGTCTTGACCAACTGGCTGGCGCCGGTGAGGTTCGAGGCGATCGTTGCCGTGTAGCCTGCACCAGGCAGGGTGCCGTCGCCGACCCGGATCGTCGCCGCTGACCCAACCAGCTCGATGTCCTGTCCCTGGACGATATAACCGTCGGTGGCGAACTGCATGCCCGCCGCCTGCACCTGGCCGTTGGTGTTGTCGACCGTCACCGTACCAGCGCTACCTGCGAAGATTGCGAAGCTGCCATTCGAGAAGGCGGCGTTTATGTCGCCGTCCGGCCCTGTCCAATTGTCGCCGCCTGCCGCCCGCCAGGTGCCGTTGCCCCCGTCCACACCATCATTGGCCTTTGGTCCGGCATCGCCGTCCCAGAAGTTGAGGGTCATCGCGCTGATATCGACCAGGTTCACCTGGCCCGCGACCGAGGTCTGCACGACGCGGTTGGGCGAGTTGCTGGTCAGCCCGTTGTCGACGAAAGCGCCGTCATAGCTGATCACGCGATAGATGCCCGGCCCGAAATTGCCGCCGGGTGCCTCGGTGACATTGATCGTGCCGTCGAGCGTCAGATTGCCATGCACGATCGTGAGATCGTTATAGGCGCCGCCGACGACGCCAGCCTGGCCGAAGGTATAGTCCAGGGTAGCGCCAGCCTGCTGAAGACTGCCATTGATGGTGAGTGTGCCGGGGGTAACGCCGACACTGCCTGGGGCCAGTGTAGCGCCTGGCCCCAAGCTTACGTCGCCGCCGATTATGCCATTGCCGCCCAGCGTGCCGGCGTTGACGGACGTCAGGCCTGTCGCGGCGCTCTGATCGCCGTCGATGTAGAGAGAGCCGCCAAATACCGACGTCGTGCCGGCATAGGTGTTGTCGGCTGTGAGCACCGTAGTGCCGGTGCCCACCTGTGTGACCTCGCCAGTGCCCGAGATCAGGCCGTCGAAGCTATAGGTGTCGGAGCGATCGAAGCCCAGATTGCCGTTGTCGACGACATCACCCAGGATCGAGCCCGAGGCGCCGCCGTTGCCGAGTTGCAGAACCCCGCTCGCAATGGTCGTGCCTCCGGTATAGGTGTTGTCGCCGCTGAGGGCGAGGAAGCCGGGACCGCCCGCCGTGAGCGCACCGGTCCCGCCTATGGTACCAGACCATTCCACGAAGTTGTCGACGGCGATCGTACCGCCACCGGCGTTGAGCGTGGCGTCTCGAGCGGACGTCAGGCCTGGCCCGGTCACATGCAACGTGCCGCCATCGAAGGTGACGTCGCCGGCCACATCGCCGAGATTGGCATCGGCGGTGATCTGGACCGTGCCGCCATCGATGACGGTGCCACCTTGATAGCTGTTGGCGCCGCTGAGCACCAGCGTGCCGCCGCCCTCCTTGCTCAAGCTCCCGGAACCGCTCACCGTGTTGGTAAGCACCAAGCTGGTGGCACTGTCGGTGTCGAAGGTGCCGCCGCCCGTATTGAGCGTCACCGCACGCGACGAGTTCACGTTGGCGGTCGTGTGCAGCGTGCCGCCATCGAGCGAAAGCCCGCCGGACGCGTCGCCGAGATTGTCGTCGGACGCGACCTGGACCGTGCCGCCATTGATGGCGGTGCCACCCGTGTAGGTGTTGGTGCCCCCGAGCACCAGCGTGCCCAGATCGGTCTTTACCAATTGGGTGGCGCCCGTCAGGTTGGACGCGATCGTGGCGCCATAGGCCGCACCCGCCGCCGTTCCATCACCGACGCGGATGATCGATTGCGGGCCGACCAGGCCGATGTCCGCGCCCTGGACCAGGTAGCCGTCGGTCGCGAATTGCATGCCGGCGGCCAAAACGGGGCCGTTCGTGCCATCCACCGTCACCGTGCCAGCGGCTCCCTGGAAGATAGCAAAGCCGCCGTTTGCGAATGGCGCGGCGAACGTTCCGGTGATATCCGTCCAGTTCTGGTCGCCTGCGGCCAGCCAGGTACCGCTGCCGCCATTCACCGCGCCATTGGAGGCGGGGCCGGCGTTGCCGTCCCAATAGCTGAGCGTCAGCCCGGCCGAGTTGACAAGGTTGACCTGGTTGGCCACCGAGGTCTGCACGAAATAATCGGGGTCCGAGGCGGTTAGGCCGTTATCCGCCAGAGTGCCGTTGTAGTTGATGATGCGATAGACGCCGGGACCTAGGGTTCCTCCCGGGCTCTGCGTGACATTGAGCGTGCCGTCGAGCGTCAGGTTGCCACCGACATTGATGAGATCGTTGAGCGGGCCGCCGGGCACGTTTGCCTGGCCGAAGTCCACGTTGAGGTTGGAGTTGCCCAGCGCGAGGTTGCCGTTGATGGTCAACGTGCCGGGGATATTGCCCGCGCCGCCGGGGGCGAGCGTGCCGCCGTCGGCCACGGTGACGCTGCCGCCGATGGTGCCGGTGCCGCCGAGGGTCGCGCCGCTCGCGACCGATGTCGGGCCGGTAGCACCCGACTGGTTGCCGTTGATCAGCAGCGTCCCGGCATTGACGTTGGTGGCGCCGCTATAGCTGTTGTTGCCGGTCAGCGTGGTGATGCCGGTGCCGAGCTTGTTGACCGCGCCGGTGCCGGAGATGGCGCCCCCGAAGCTGTAGTTGTTGTTGAGGTTGAAGGCGAGCGTCCCGTTGTTGGCTACGCTCGGTGTCGCCAAGGTACCCGCTGTCGCGCCGCTGCCCACCTGGAGCGTCCCGCCCTGGATCGTCGTACCACCGCTGTAACTGTGGTCACCAACAAGCGTCAACGTTCCGGTGCCCTGCTTGTCCAGGCTCTCGAACCCGCTGATGCCCGCGCCCTGGACTGTGCGATTTACCGTGTTGATTACCCGAAGCGTGTCGCCCGCGCCTGTCTCGCCACCGGTACCGGCGTTGACTGTTCCGGTGAGAACGGCGCCGTCGTTGAGCGTCAGCGTGTCGTTGCCAGCGCCTAGGTTGAGCGCTCCCACTCCGGTGTTCAATGTCCCGGTCAGGTTGACGTTATCGCTGCCGCCGCCAAGGTCGCCATTGCCGCGCAGCGTGCCGCCATTGGCGACGTTGATAGTGCTTGCCCCGGCGTCGCCGCTGATCGTCACCGGCGTCGCGCCGGCCCCCTGCACGGTGCCGTTGACGTTTAAGGTCGAGCCGCCATTCATGGCGAGCGTCGGCGTGGTCAGCACCTTGCCCGCGTCGACCTGCAGCGTGCCGGCATTTACAGTCGTGCCGCCGCTGCTGGTCAGGTTGGTCGCCAGTTCCAGCATGCCGGCATCGACCCGCGTCGCGCCGCCGATGCTGCTGTCGATCGCCGATGTCAGCCTGGTCGTCCCGGCGCCGATCTGGGCGATGTTGCCCGCGCCGCTCAGGTTGCCGGCAAAGTTGAACGTGTCGCTGCGATTGAACGACAGCGTCGAGGTCGAGTTGACGACAACGACGTTGCCTGTGCCGGCGTTGCCCGACGTGCCGCCGTTGCCGACGACCAGGTTGCCATCATTGATGACGGTGTTGCCGGAATAGCTGTTGTTGCCCGTCAGCACCCAGGTGCCGCTATCATTCTTGGCCAGCGTCGTTTTCGCGGTCGTGGCATTCTGGTCGACGATCGTTCCGCCCATTATGTTGAGACCGGTGTTCGTGCCGCCCAGCGCCAGCGTGCGCGCTCCGGCCCCACTGTATAATGCGGACCCGGTATTGGTGAACTGGATCGCCCCGGTGCCGGACGATTCGATGAAGCTGACACCTGTCTGCAGCGTGAATAGCCGGTCGGTGGTGTCGCCCGTGCCGGTATAGCGCAGCGTCGAACCGCTGCCGATCACGAGGCTGGATGCCAGGTTCGACGACTTCCCAATTGAACTCGCCTGGCCGCCATCGGCGAGCTTGTCGACGGCAAGCACGCCGCCGCTGATCGTCGTGGCGCCGGTATAGGTGCTGGTCTGGTTCTTGAGCACCCAAGTGCCGGTGCCGGTCTTCGTGAGCGAAGTCGTGCTGCTTGCGGGATTGTCAATGCGCGCCGAAAGCGAGTTGTTGGCCGTACTCGTGCCGGTGAGCGTCAGGGTACGGTTGCCGCTGCCAGACAGCATAATCGGCACCGTGCTGGTAAAATCGATCGCGCCGGTACCGGATGCGCCAAGACCGCCGCCACTCGCACCAAGTGTAAATTGACGATCGGTGCTGCCCCCGGACCCGATATACTGCAGCGTGCCGCCGTTGAGGACAAGATTGCTCGGCGCGGAGCCCGAGGCGCCGATCGAGCTGTTGGAAAGCCCATTCGTCAGGTTCGCCGCAGCGAGAATACCGCCGTTAATCGTGGTCGCGCCCGTATAGCTGCTGGCCGCACCGGAGAGCGTTTGTATGCTGCCCCCGTTCTTCACAAGCCCGCCGCTGCCGCTGATGGCACCGTTGTAATTGGCGCTTCCGATACCGCTTATCGTCAACGTGGCGCTGCCAAGCGTGATGTTGCCGCCAGTAATGCCCAGATTGCCTTGGCTGATATAACCGACCGTATTGCTGAAACCGTTCAGATCCAGGGTTGCCCCGGTCGTGTCCATTCGCAGGCCGCTCGAGCCGAATGCGCTGGTCGACCCCGCGCGGAGGATGCCGCCGTTGACGAAAGTAGCGCCATTGTAGGTATTGGCGCCGGATAAGACCAAGGTGCCCGGTCCGGCCTTTTCGAGTTGGGTTCCCGTCGCAACCCCGCTGAATTCCAGCGTGGTTCCCGCGTTCGACACATTGATCTGGCCGGAGCTTAGCGCAAAGCCGCGGTCGGTCTTTACGCTGGCGCCCGTGTAGATCAAAGTCCCGTTGACCTGCAGATTCGTCGGCGCGTTGCTCGATGCGCCGATGTCGCTCGCCTGTCCGCCATTGCGCAAGCAGCTGACGCTCAACGTGGCGTTTATGATGGTCGCGCCGGAATAGCTATTGGTGCAACCGCTTACCGTCTCGGTGCCGCCTGCGACCGTCAGACCACCCGTGCCGCTAATCGTGCCTGAGAAGCTGCCGTTGCCGTTCGTCGTCAGGGTCGCCGCGCCCAGCAGCACGCTGCCCCCGCCGCCGAGCCCGCCCACGGTGTTGTTGTTGTTGGCCAGATCGAGAGTCGCTCCCGTGGCCACTGTCATCGCCCCTGTGCCGAACGCACCGGCAGACCCTGCACGCAGAATGCCAGCGCTTACCGTGCTGCCGCCGGTATAATTGTTCGTGCCCGACAGCACCAAGACACCGGCGCCGCCCTTGTTGAGACCGCCTGTCCCGGTGCCAACCCCGCTCATCGTCAGCGTGGTGCCGCCGATTACGTCGATAGCTCCGCCGCCGGTGCCGAGCGTGAAGCCACGGTCGCTGCTGGTGGTTCCGCCGATATAGCTGAGCTTCCCACCGTTCTGCAGCACAAGATTGGATGAAGCATTGCTCGCCGCGCCGATACCGCTTCCCTGCCCGCCATTGGCAAGCGCGCTTACGGCCAGAGTGCCGCCGGCAATGGTGGTGGCGCCGACATAGTCGTTGCTCGCGTTGGTCAGCGTCAGCGTGCCGGCGCCGGTCTTGATGAAGCCGGCATCGTCCGGGCTGGTCACTTGGCCGGAGAACGTCAGGTTGGTGGCGGCGTTGGTGACCTCGAAGGTGCGCGATGGACCGCCGTTGACGAGGGTGAAGCCGCGATCGGTCGAGGCCGTCGCGCCGGTGTAGCGCAACGTGCCGTTCTCGATCACCAGGTTCGACGACGCGCTGGATGAGGCGCCGATGCCGCTCGCCGCGCCGCCATTGGCGACACTGTTGAAGGCGAGCGTGGCACCGCTCACCGTCGTCGCACCGGTGTAACTGTTGCTGCCCGTCAGCGCGACGACACCGGTGCCGGTCGAGCCTCCCGTGCCGCCCACCGTGAAGGAGGTCGGGCCACCGTTGTTGATAATGTTCGAGGCGACGGTGAAGGTGCCGCCGCTGTTCTGCTGCACGCCAAGCGCGCTGCCGCCGGCGCCGCCGGTCAAGGAGCCGCCCTGGATGGTCTGGTTAGCGGTTCCGACCGATGGCGAGACGATGATAGTGCCATCCACGCCGAGCGTATTGCCGGCGCCGACAGTGACGATGGAATTGGCCGCCGCCGTGTATTTGAGGCCGCCGAGCGCGACATTGCCGTTCACCGTGCCGGAATAGGGCGTATTGGCGTTGCCGGCTTCGTCGCTAAGGATATTGCCAGTCGCCCACAGGGCCGCATTGTCCTCATCAACATAGGCGGTGAATGCGGTGATGAAGCCGCTCGACACTTGCGCATAGTCGGTGCCGTTGACGGTTGCCCAGCCGCCAAGCGCGCCGTTGGCGTTGCTGGTGGCCATCGACGTTCCCGTGCCGATGCCGAAATCGACGAGACCGCCGGTACGGCTGACGGCGCCGAGATTGACCGTCAGCACGCCGCCCACGCCAGCGGTCGCGTTGATCCGGTTGTTGCCCGCCGTGACGTTCAGGCCATTGAAGCTTTGGCTGTTCATCCCGGTGCCACCTTTCACGGTGAGCGTGCCGCCGCTCATATTGAGCGCCGAGGATATGGAAACGATATTGTTCGTCGGCGCGCCGGGCGCTGTGAAATCCAGCGCCAGCGTGCCGCCGCCGATGCTGGTCGCGCCGGAATAGGTGTTGGCGCCCGTCAGCGTCTGCGTGCTGGCACCTAGCTTGGTGAGGCCGCCGGTGCCGGTAATGACGCCGGCATAGGTGGCGCTGCCCGACGTGCCGTTCACCGTCAGGTTGTTGCTGCCGAGGTCCACGGTCCCGCCGGTGCCCGCCAAGGAGCGAGCGGTTATGTCGAAGCCACCCAGGTCAAGCGTGCCGCCATTGACGACAAGCGGATTGGAAGGCCCGAATGCAGCAGAACTGCCGGCGGTGAGCGTTCCGCTCTGGACCGTGGTGGTGCCGGTGAAAGTGTTGCTGCCGCTCACCACCCAGGTGCCGGCGCCGTTCATGGTGAGGTTGCCGGCGCCCGAGATCACGCCCGAGAATGTGTTCGCCCCCGCGAAGCTGCCGCCGAGCGTCAGCGTATCGGCGACGCCGCCCGCGACAAAGCTCGTCGGTCCGCTGAAGGAGAGCGCGCCGGCGCCGTCATTGCTGATGGTGCTGGAGCCCGAGATCGTCAGCGTGCGGTCGGTCGCCGCGCCCGTTCCGGTATAGCTCAGCGTGCCGCCGCCGAAATTGATAGTGTTGCCGGTGCCGAACGAGCTGTTGGCACCGCTGTTCGCCAGGGTCGCGGCCTTGACGGTGATAGTGTTGATCGTGGTCGGCCCGGCGTAGGTGTTGGCGCCCCCGAGGGTGATGATCCGGCCAGCATTTCCCGTAAAGGCGATAGCCCGGGCGACCGAGGAACTGATGACGCCCAGCAGGTCCATGTCGCCGGACGCCGCGGAGAAATTCATGGTAAGTCCGTAGGCACCGCCGGCAAGAATACCGCCGGTCAGCGTCAGCGTCCCGGTGCCCAGGTTCTGGAGATAGTTGCCTCCGCTGGAGGTGTTGTTGAAACGCCAGTTGCGATTGGAGCTGTCGCCGTCACCGGAATAGACCAGATTGCCGCCCACTCCGCCACCGGCGCTTACCGTGATGGTACCCGACGCCGCATCCGTAGGCGCGCCGAGCGAGCTTGCCACCCCAAGGTCTGCTACCGAGGTGAAGCCGTTGGTGCCCTGGCCGAAAACCGTCTGACCTGTATAGTCGTTGGCGTCATTGCTGATTGTGCCCAAAACCTGCAGCCCGCCGGCCCCGGTGAAGCGCGCTGTGAGCGCCCCACTACCTGCGACCGCACGTCCGCTGACGATCGTAACAACCCGGCTGGCGGCAAGTGCGCTGGTCGAGCCGATAGAGGTACCATTCGCAAGCGAGACGCCATTGCCGGCCGCGCCGAGCGAGGCATCGCTGGCGAGCCCGAGTGCTCCGGCCGAGACGGTGATGTCACCCGTGAAGGTGTTCGCGCCGGTGAGCGTCAGCCCGCCGGCGCCGACTTTGGTGAAGCCTGATCCGGCGATCACCGAACTGATTGTGGTGGTTCCGGCAATGGAAATCGTCGGCGTGGTGCCGGTGAGCGTCAGCGTGCTGCCAGCGATTGTATAGCCCGCGACACCGAAGGCCAGATTGTGGGCCGTCATCGGCCCCGCGAGCGTCACCGTCCCGGCGGTGCCGTTGAAGAAGGCATTGTCGCCGCCGACGGCGGCATTGTTCCAGCTGGCCATCGGCCCGGTGACACCATCACTGCTCGGATTCCAAAACAGCGACGAGGTGTTCCAGGCTCCGGTACCGCCGAGGCCCACAGCGGTGCCGTTGACGTCCCAATAGAGATCGGCCGCCCCTGCAGGGACGGCGCCAAGTCCGGCCAACAGCGCGCCCGACACAAACGCACCACGCAAGACCGGAGCTGCCGCCGAAGCCAGGTGGGCAAGATTCGGCGCATAGCTTGCCGCCTGGCCTTTCCATTTGGTCATGCGGCCGCCGCGCAGCAGGCGCGAGAAGATGGCGACGCGCGTCTCCGTCTGCCCCGGGCGGCCCGGACGCCTTTGGGAGGATGCGCGTCCGGGGTGTCGGCCGTCGGCTTTCAATCTTCGCCCGCCGGCGCCATCGCCGGCTCCCACGTGGTCGTGGATCGGTTCGCCGCAGGCCAACCCAGCCATCTACCCCCCCCTGCATTAGCATATCATAATGTTCCCCGACGGAATCAGGGCCCGACTCAAGAGAAAGGCATGATCTGTACGTTGCGTATTTCAAAAAAGTGCGGAGTTTTGTAAAAACGTACGGTCAATCAACGCCTGAAGCGGAAACTTGGACAAAGATGTTAATGGTATAGCACAAGTCATTATTTCGTAAGACTAATATACCTTTAACGAGTGAGCCGCGGTTTCGACGATTCAGATGGAGGAGCGGAAGCGGGTCGGTGTCGTGCCCCGGTGCTTCTTCATCGCAGCTGTCAAATGGCTCTGACTGGAAAACCCGCTGAGATAGGCGACATCCGTAATGGTCGCGTCTCCCTCGGAAAGCAGCCGCGTTGAGTGATCCAGCCGCAGGTCCAAAAGATAGCGATGCGGCGACTTCCCAAAGGTTCGGCCGAAGGCCTGCGTGAAATGCTTGGGCGAAAGGTTGGCAAGCGTCGCCAACTCGCCGACGGAGATTTTCCGGGTGAGGTTAGCCCTCAGGAAGTCCTCCAGAGTGCGCGCCGCTTTTCGCGTCAGCCCGCCTTTGAGCTGCTGAGGTCCCTTGTCCCGCGATGTGTAGGCCTGAAGGATATGAACTCCGAGGATGGCGATGAGGTGCTCGACATAAAATTCGGCGGCGCCCTGCTGCTTGGTAAGTTCGGCTTTGAGCAATTGCCCAATACGCAGGGCGGTATGATCGAGCGTGCCAAGGGGCGGAGGCTTCAACTCGACCTGCTCAGTGCCGAACTGTTGTCTCGCAAGCTCCTTCAGGCTGCTGTCCGGGTAGACGACAATCGAACTTTCCCGCGCCTCCGACAGATGCAGGCGAGCTTCGAGATGCGCCGGCTTCACGATGATGCCCCCTGCCGGCGCGTCATAGCGCTTGGCCTTGCCATCACCTAGTCTTGCGCATGTGTCCGGCGCGGGGTCGAGGCCGACATATATGACATGGTGACTTGCCGGAAACGTGTATGATCCGGGAGGCAATAGTGAATATGCGGCTGTTCCCCGCCTTGTCGCTATCGCCAGGCCATCGGCCACCGAAAGAACGGATTCCAGATCAGCATCGGCTGCCAGATCAGCATCGGCTGCCGGATCAGCATCGGCTGCCGGATCAGCATCAGCTGAATGAGAATTATCATCTAAATCGCATTCCGGAGAAGTCATGCCATTTCGGCCCTTAACACAGGTTATCGTTTTGCTTCATCTGAAGTGTATTGGGCCATATTGGACCCCAAACTCAACGTTAGTTAGACGCGCCCGTTCCCACCCCAAGGCACATCTGTGGCAGCCCGAAGCAAGCTGTGCGACAAGTCAGCCAGCTGCCGGTCGAGTGGCGAATTTTCGATTTGGAACGGGCGATATTCGGAAGAGCAGGCCGAACTGTTCTTCAATGCTCTATCCACGATAGATGCACGTCAGCCGGTCAAAAATTCCCGGTCTGCCGAGTCTTGCCAAACGATCATCGCTGCATCAGCCTCCCGCCGCCAAATCCCCGACTCCCGGCGTCGAGGACAATAAGCTGAGTTCTTGATCCACAAAAGAGCGCATCATCGAACCCTCCGTTCGGAATTTTAAACATGGAAACGAACCCATCTTATGAGCTGAAGGACACAAGCTGCTTTGTTCAGATCGCTCGCGCCGGGATATCGAGAGCCGCGGACACCCAATAACGTTCCCAAGTCGACGCTCAGCCACCACTTGCAGAGATTGGGGAACGCGCTTGGAGGTGGAGCTGTTCGTACGCAAGCACAGGGGACTGGAACTTACCGACGCTGGGAGGGAGTACCTCGACAATTGCGTGGCCATCTTCGACAGTTGCGAGAACGCGGCCAGCGCTGCGCAGCGCGCGCACTCCTCCATCAGCGGAAGCGTTCGCGTTCTGGCCAGTTCCGAATTCGGGACGGCGATCATCGGCGCGGCGACGCACTTCCTCCTGCGCGATAACCCCGACAACGACATAGACGTAAAGATCATCCCAAACGACAAGCTTATCGTTGGGGATTTCGATTTCGACTGCATGATCTATGTTGGCGAGTCTCCAAACTCGGCCTTGATGCGTCGAACACTGGGCGCCATATCCTACGACTTTATGCCGGCCCCGACTTTCTGGCTCGGCACGGAACGCCGAAAACTGGCGCCTCAGACAGTATCGATCGGGAGGATACGGTATCGCTTTCCCGTGAGGCTGGCCAAGGCGTTTACCACCGCCGGCGAAATGACTGGGGTGGCGGGTTCGCCAACACCCAGCGGGGCGTCATCGCTTGGCACGATATGCACATCGATCGCCGCCGGCGCGTCGGACATGTAGGGCGGCCGAAATCCATCGAAGTTCGACTGCTCAACGCCGCCGTCCTTGAGTGTGATGGCCGACATGAGCTGAGTGAGACCGAAGCCGATCGCGCCTTGGCACTGAGCTTCGATGGAAAGCGGATTCACCGGTAGCCCGCAGGCGATGGCAACAGTGACGCGGTGGATCCGCGGGCGATTGTCCACCACCGAAACCTCGGCCGCGCAGGCGATACCGGTGTCCCAATAGTCCGCGCACGCGATGCCTGCGGCGTGGCCGGGGGCAAGGCCGTTTCGCCACCGGCTCTTCTCCTCGAGCAAGGTCAACGCATCGCGGACCTTTGTGGCCTCGGGGTCGAGAAGCTTCAGCCGATAGGCGATGGGATCGGCGCTGGCGCGAACGGCCAGCTCATCGATCAGGGTTTCCATGACAAAAGTGTTCTGTGAGTGCCCGACGGAGCGCAGGGTGTAGACCGGCACGCTCACCGCCGGATGGTGTACCGATATCTCAAAGTTCGGGATGCGGTATTTGTTGTTCACCGCTCCCTCGATGACGAGCGGATCAACGCCATCCTTGATAAAAGTCTTCTCCATCGCCGTTCCGATGATGAACGACTGGCCAACGGCCACATGTTGCCAGGCCCATGGCATCCCATCGGCCCCGATTCCGATTTCGACGCGATGGGTCGTCATTGGCCGGTAGTAACCGCTCCGCATGTCGTCTTCGCGCGTGTAGATGAGCTTGATCGGCGTGCCGCGCACGCGCTTGGCAATGGCCGCGGCCTCGAAGGGCACATTGCCGTCGAGCGGGCTGCGCCGGCCAAATCCACCGCCGGCAAAGACCACATGCAGTGTGACTTGGCTGGGATCCAATCCGAGCGCCTGGGCGAGCACGCCTTGATCAAGCGTGGCAAATTGAGACGGAATCCATGCTTCCGCACGGCCGCCGTCATAGCGAAGCGTCATGTTAAGGCACTCGAGCGCAGCGGCGGCCAGATATGGAAGTTCGTAGTCCGCGACAAGGCGCTGGGAAGGCTCTGTCCGGGAAAGCGCTGTCTTGTCGCCTCGGCTGAGCGCGATTTTTCCCGGCGTTTTGGCGAGAGCCTGAAACCTGGCGCGCAATTCCTGGCTGTCGGCGCGCTCCACCCCTGAGAAATCCCAGTCGACCTTGATCTGGTCCCGCGCCTGTTTTGCGGTCCAGAACCGGTCAGCAACCACGACCACGGCGCTTCCCTTGACAAGAGGAATTTCGAACACGTCCCGCACACCGTCCATCGAGCGGGCCGCTTGCGCGTCGAACGCCTTGACCTTCGCCCCGAATACCGGTGGCCGTGCAATGAGGGCGATCATCATGCCCGGTAGGTCGATGTCGAGCGCGAATTTTTGCGACCCGTTCGTCTTCGCGCGGCTGTCCATGCGGCGCGTCGGCTTCCCGATAATCCGGAAGTCGCCAGGATTCTTCAAGACAACTTGCTCCGGCATGGGCCTGCGCGAAGCATCGTCCGCGAGTTCGCCATAGCCTGCCGATTGGCCGCCGGGACCACGGACCACGCCCGCATCCGTCCGACACTCGTCCGGACGCACGTTCCATAGATCGGCGGCGGCGCCCACGAGCATTGCGCGGATGCGGGCGCCGAACTCGCGATGCTGCTGATAGCCATAGCGCACGGACCACGAACCGCTCGTGCTCTGTATCCCGAGCGGTGGCGCCTTGTAGGCATCTCCCGCCGGGGCAAGCTCGGCGCTCACTTGGGACCAGTCCGCATCGAGCTCTTCCGCGACGATCATCGGCAGTGATGTGAGCACGCCCTGCCCCATCTCGATGTGCCTCACAGCGATTACGATCCGCCCGTCGGGCTTGATGTGAACATATGCGTCGGGCGGGGCTGGCGGCGCGTCGGCGCTCTGAGCGAGTGCCGGAAGATCGAAGTGCAGCGAAACCAACAGTCCGCCAGCGGCAACTGCCGATGCACGCAGGAAAGTGCGGCGGCTTAAATGATCCTTGTCAGGCTGGCGTGCGAACCGCATGGCCCGTCTCCTTGCTAGATCAACCGTGTCGAGGCGTCCTGGATGGCTGCGGGGATGCGCACATAGGTGGCGCAGCGGCATAGATTCGTCATCGTTCCCTCGACGTCGGCTTCCGATGGTCGGGGCGTCGCCTTGAGCAGCGCCACGGCGGCCATGATCTGGCCGCTCTGGCAATAGCCGCACTGCACGACATCCTTCTCCACCCAGGCCTCTTGCACGGCTCGACCGACACGATCGCCGCCGATGCCTTCGATCGTCACCACCTCCTGATCGCCGACTTCCGAGACCGGCAAGCCACAGGAGCGGGTCGCTTCGCCCGCAAGGTGCACGGTGCAGGCGCCGCACAGGCCGATGCCGCAACCGTATTTGGTACCAGTCAGCTTCAGCTCTTCGCGCAGAACCCAAAGCAAAGGGGTCGACGGATCAACGGTTACGTCCCGGCGCTTCCCATTCACCGTGATCTTGTATGTCGCCATCGAGGTTCTCCGTCGTATGACGTCGAGGTTGGCGCCGAACCTGGTGGCCCGAGGCATGTCGCAGCCTATGGCGCGACGCTGACGATCGAAATGACATAAATCCCAGAAAAACCGCCATTGGCGGGTCGCTGTTCGACGGCTCGGCCGATTACACACGCCACACGCGCAGCCGCTACCGTGGCACGGCTTTGCACTTCGCCGGAGCGCGTCAATGTTTTGATGGAGGCGGTGTGGGACGGAGGCTGGGCGACCGCACGGCTAACCGGCCGTCGTCACGCCCGCCCGCCATTAAGCTACTCTGCAGAACAATCGGTCACGGCAGCGATTTCAAGTATGCGATGAGATCGGCGCGATCCGTTTTGTTCGGCACTGCGACAGTCATGGAAGTGCCTGGCACGGATTTCGCCGGAGCGACGAGGAAAGCATCCAGAGAGCCTTCGTCCCAGGTGATGGCCGCGTTCACCAAGGCCTTGGAATAGCGGGCGCCGGCGACCGAGCCGGCTTTGCGGCCTACAATTCCGTTGAGATGCGGGCCAACCTTGTCCTGACCCGTCACGGAGTGGCAGGCAGCGCATCGATTGAAGATCGTCTTGCCGCGATCGGCGTTCCCTTCCGCAAGAGACGGTGAAGCGGCTGCCATCATGGCGACGACGACGGCGATCGTCCGCGGACGGATTCTTGCCCTCCCGGTCATGACGCACACAAGCTGTCTGAACAGGTCGCCATCGAGGTTCTCCGTGTGATATCGAGGGTTCACGCCGAGCCTTGACGGCTCGAGGCATTCGCAGCCTAAGGGGACGATCCGACGATCGAAACGACATAAATCCCAGAAAAACTGCCGCCAATCCGCGAGCCTTGCCCCGCCCAATCACGCCCACGCTGACCCCGCCGTTGCAAATGAAGCATCGGGCACCGTGGCCGGGCGCTGGATACCGACAATCATTCGGCACCCGGCCACGCCGCAACCTGCGGCAGGCGAGGTGCCGAGTGCGGCTTCGCAAGCCCCGTTCGCTACCAGGTCCGCTCCGGGAAGTGCGCCCCTCCGCTGACCGCCGCGCGAAGGAATGGGCCGTGTAGCAGGTTGTACGGGAAACCGAGCTCGATGGCGCTCGCCGCATCCAGCCGCGTCATCTGTTCGGCGCTCAAGCTGGTGTCGAGCGCGCCGAGATTGTTTTCCAGTTGCTGCAGCGTCCGCGCGCCGAGCAACAGAGCCGTTACCCTGGTATTGGCCATGACCCAGGCCAGCGCGACCTGCGCCGACGACCGACCCGTTTCCCGGGCGATCTCGCCGACGACATCGGCGATGGCGAGGCTGCGTTCCGACAGGGAGCCGTGGGCACCGGCGACCGCCTTGCGCGACCCCGCGATGCCGGTCTGCGAGGCACCGAGATCGGCGCGGCTGTATTTGCCCGACAGGACGCCATTGGCGAGTGGCGCCCAGGGCATGAAGCCCATGCCCATCTCGTTGGCCATCGGGATCAGGTCGCGTTCGGAGGTGCGTTCGACCAGGCTGTATTCGCTCTGCAGCGCCACGAACGGCGTCCAGCCGCGCAGGTCGGCGATCGCCTGCATCCGAGACGCCTGCCAGGCGGGAATGTCCGAAAGGCCGAGATAGAGCACCTTGCCCTGGCGGACGAGGTCGTCGAGCCCGCGCAGGATCTCTTCGACCGGCGTCAGCCCCTCCCACTGATGGACATAAAGCAGGTCGATGTAATCGCTCTTCAGCCGGCGCAGACTTTCCTCGACCGAGGCAACCATGCTCTTGCGATGATTGCCACCCGAATTCGGATCGCCCGCGCGGGTCGCCATCGTGTATTTGGTCGAGATCACCAGCCGGTCGCGCTTGCCTTCGGCGAATTCGCCGACAAGGCGCTCGGAGGAACCGTTGGTATAGGCGTTGGCGGTATCGACAAAGTTGCCGCCGCGGTCGACATAGGCGTCGAATATGCGCCGCGCCTCGTCCTGTTCCGCGCCCCAGCCCCAGTCGGAGCCGAAGGTCATGGTTCCCAGTGCAAGCGGTGAAACGCGCAGGCCGGAACGGCCGAGCAGGCGGTAGATAGCAAGGTCAAGTGATTGGGTCATGGGATTAATCTCCAGGAACGGGTGAAGTTGTCTGGAGTAAAATGAACCGTCGCCGCCGATAAATTAATCCGCTATAATCCTGATAAGCTAGTTAGAGATCGATGCATAATGAGAGGATCCGACTTCGCCGAGTTGAAGGCCTTTGCCGCCATCGTCGATCATAGGAGCTTTGCCCGCGCGGCCAGCCATCTCGGCATGTCCTCGTCCGCTCTCAGCCAGACCATACGCCTGCTCGAAAGCCGTCTCGGCGCAAGGCTTCTTAATCGGACGACACGAAGCGTGGCGCCGACCGCGGTCGGCCAGAAACTCTACGAGCGGCTTGTGCCAGTCATGCTGGAACTGGAGTCGGCGGTAAGCGAAGCGGTCGACGCGACCGGACGTGTGGCCGGCCTGCTGCGCATCAATGCGCCTGGCTACGCCGCAACCATGCTGATCGGGCCCAGGCTCGGGCACTTTCACAGAGCCTATCCGGACGTGGTGCTGGAGGTCGTCTCCGACGATAGCCTCAGCGACATCGTCGCCGGTCGCTTCGACGCCGGCATCCGCGCCGGCGAGCGGCTCGAAAAGGATGTCGTGGCCGTTCGGCTGACGCCGGACATGGAGATGATGGCCGTCGCGTCGCCCGACTATCTGAGCACCCGAGGAATCCCGAAGAAACCGGCGGACCTGCACGCCCATGCTTGTATCAACTGGCGCTACCCCGGCAGCGGCGCAGTCTACCGTTGGGAATTCGAGAAGGATGGAAAGGCGTTCGAGATGTCGGTCGACGGACCGTTAACCTCGAACATGCAGGAGGTGGTGCTGGATGGCGCGCTTCAGGGTCTCGGCATCCTCTACACTTTCAATGATCATCGCATTGTGCGTTCAATCGAGGAAGGACGCCTCCAACGAGTCCTGGTGGATTGGTCGCCGACCTTTCCCGGCCTCTTCCTCTACTATTCAAACCGCCGTTCGCCAACGCCGGCGTTGCGGGCCTTCATCGACTGCCTTCTGGATCGCGATAGCGTGACCGCGCCTGAAGAGTAGAGGGGTAATTTAAGCTGAAAACATAGCACCAACCAGCTTTGCCCCACAGCGAGGCCATATATCTGCCTGACCCATATCGAGGCCTCAACCCAACGGCTTCGGCGATTATGAAAAGATGACTTGAACCGAACTGTTCTCCTCAAGTCCGAGTTGCCCAAATTCGACGCCGATGCCGGAAGATTTGACGCCCCCGAACGGTGCGTTCGGCTGGATGGCGCCGTGCTTGTTGATCCAGACCGAGCCGCATTCGAGCTGCGATGCGATCCGTTTGGCTTCCCTGACATCTCTGCACCATACCGAGCCACCAAGGCCGTTAATGCTGTTGTTTGCCTCTCGGATCGCATCGTTGACGTCGGCATAGCGGATGATCGGCAGGACGGGGCCGAACTGCTCCTCATCGACCAGCGGATCGCCATTGGCGAGGCCGGAGACAAGGGTGATCGGATAGAAGTGGCCTGGGCCTTCCTTGGCGCTTCCCCCGAGCAGAACTTTCCCGCCACGCGCCTTGGCGTCTTCCACCAGCCGCGTCACCTTGTCGAATTGGACCTTATTCTGGATTGGTCCCAGCAAGTTCGCCTCGTCCATGCCATCGCCCATCGTCACCTTTGCGGCATAGGAAACCAGGTTCTCGCAGACTGCGTCATGAACGTCGGCGTGCACATAAAGCCGTTTCATGGCAGCGCAGGTCTGTCCGCTGTTGATGAAGGCGCCCCAAAAAAGCCCTTCGGCAATCGCGGCCGGATCGACATCTGGAAGGACGATGCCCGCGTCGTTGCCTCCAAGTTCGAGAGTCAGGCGCTTGAGCGTATCAGAGGCCGACCGCATCACCTTCTTGCCGGTCGATGTCGAGCCCGTGAAGACAAGCTTGCTGATTCCGGGATGTCCGGAAATCAAATCGCCGACATTGTCCTGGCCGGTGACGACGTTGACCACGCCGGCCGGCAGGCACCCGTTTAGAATCTCGACCATACGGATGGTTGACAGCGGCGTGTAGGGCGACGGCTTGATGACGACGGTGTTGCCCGCACGGATCGCCGGCATGATATGCCAGCAAGCAATCATCAGCGGCCAGTTCCAAGGAGTGATCGAGCCGACCACGCCGAGCGGCTTTCGGTGCAGCTCGATGCGCCCTTCATTGTTGTCCTGAAGGATTTGCACCGGAAGTTCGAGGTCCGCGGTGTAACGGGTCCACGCCATGGCGCCTGCAAGTTCGAAGCGTGAGCCCATCCCGCCAAGCGGCTTACCCTGTTCCAGGGTCAGCAGTGTCGCAAGCTCTTCCAGATGCTTTTCGATGGCATTGGCGGCATCATGAACGGCCTTCCTGCGGACTTCATTCGATGTCCTGCTCCAGCCTTCGAACGCCGCCCGCGCCGACGAGACTGCGTTGTCGATATCCGTTTTCTCTGCTTCGGGAGCCCTGCCCACGACCGCCGTCGTCGACGGGTTGTACACGTTGAAATGGTTGCGTGCCGCGACCTGCACGCCGTTTATGATGTGACAGAAATCGTTCATCACTCTCTCCCGGGTACGATGCCTGTGCGCTCAGGACGATTTGCCAACGAACGGAACCGTGGTGACCTCGGCCTTCACGACGCCGAGCGGGTGGCTGACTTCGATGACATCGCCGACTTCGACCGAGGCATCGACCAGCGCGATACCGAGGCTGCGGTCGAGCGCGAATGAGTGCGCCGCCCATCGCACGACGCCGGAATTGCCTCTCGCGTCCTTGGCATCCCAGAACCACTCCATGCGCGGTACCGGTCCTTCGATGAACAGGCCAACCGACTTGCGCCTGACGCCATCGGCCCTGATCCGTTTCAGCGCATCCTTGCCTATGAAATCGGCCTCGACGTCGAGATGGACGAATTTGTTGCCAAGATCCTCAAGCGCGTTCATGCCCGAATTGGTGTAGTAGCTGATGTCGGTCACACCCCGCTCGAGCGCACGGAAGATGTTGGGGCCCATGACCATGATATCGTACGGCTCGCCCGCTTTCTTGACCGCGTCCCAGATGTCGGTCGCGCCCACGGACGACAGCGGATAGATTTCGAAGCCTTCGCCGCTGCTCCAGCCCGTGCGCGAAACGACCACATCCTTGCCGAGCACCGTTGTCCGCATGCATGTGTAGTTCTTCAGCTCCCAGACCGGGTCCGCGCATATCGCCTTCATGACCTCGATGGAGAGCGGGCCCTGAATCTGCATGGGGGCGATGTCCGGTTCGGACACTTCCACCTTCCAGTCCGAGCCCATCACGATGCCGCGCGCCCAAAGCGTGATGTCGGTGTTTCCGTGCGAGATCCAGATCGTGTCTTCCGATGGACGCAGCACGACCGGATCGCACAGGCAGATACCGTTCTCGTCGGTCAGCAATGTGTAACGGCATTGGCCGACCTTCATTGCGGACATGTCCCGGCATGACAGATAGTCCATGAACCGCAGCGCGTCGGGACCCTTGAGCTGGGTCTGCCGCTCAAGGCCGACATCCCACAGCGTAACGCCATTGAGCAGGGTGTCGTATTCCTGGAAGGGCATTCGCCCGTAGACCATCGGGAAATGCATGTTGTTGTAGACCATCCACTCCATGCAGCCCTCTTCCACGGACTTACCGAAATAGGGCGAGAGCCGATTGACGGTGAAGACCCGCTGACGCTCTTCGGGGAACATCGGTCGGCGGTCCAGGTACTCCGTAAGCCGCATGATCTTGCCGTCGACGAGCGTGATCTCGCCGACCATGCGAAAATCGACGCGATGCGGCGTGCCATCAAGCTTGCCGCCAGTCCCGACAACCTCTGCGGAGTAGTTGGCCTCAACAAAACCGGTCGCACCGGCGTCGATGGCCGCAGTGACCTCCACCTGTATGTTCTTTTGGCTGAGGGCCGCCTGCCGCATCTCCTTTTCGATGCTGGCGCGGCCTTTAGCCGGTTTGTCGGCCATGGGTACGATGAACTCCCCATCATCGGTGAACATTGAAGCGATCGCCGCGGCATCGCCGGCGATGAAATGGTCGCAATATCTGCGGAACGCTTGTGTGGGGGTCATGGCTATTGGTGCTTTCGATGCGTTTTCGACGGGAAAAGTGCGGGAGCTAAAGGATCGCCTTGTCTGACCAGAGGCGCTGATTGCGGCCGTCCATATAGAGACTGAGACGCATCAGGCGCTCCGAATCGACTTCCGCCACAATGGCGACGGGATGCACGTGCTGGACGCCGCCCCGCTCCGTTTTCAGCCTGCCGCTTGCAATGGCAACGATATCGTTGACCGCAGGCTCAGACAGTTCGAAGCGTGACGAAGAGACAGCCTCGAAAATCGCTTCATGGCCTCGTCGCAGTTCTGTCTGTCCGAACAGCCGGTTCGGCTTCAGCATGGGAATCTCGACGAGTCCGCCCTTGGAAAACAGCTCCATGATCGCGCCAATATCCTTCCGCGCGAAGGCGCGCACGTAGGCTTGCAGCGCGTCTCCCGGGTTGGACAAAGCTTCTGTCTTCACAGCCATCCAGCGTTCCTCGCTATCTTCTTGCGGCGCGCAATTGCGACGCTCTCGGGTCTTGACTAAGCTATGGAGAAGACAGGCAAAATGCATGATGACCCCAGTACCCATGCGCCGTTTGTCGGAGGAACCACGACCTATGCGGAAGGAGGCCTTTTCAGACGCGGGCGTGTACGCCGATCCGGGCGGGAGCGCTTGGCGAAAGCCAGGGAAATGGTGACGCGATCCTCGGAAGTCACGTTGGGACTGTTATCGCGTGCACTCGACCACCGGGGCGAGGCTGACTTCCAGTTCCAACTCCTGGAAGCGTTGAGCTCCCTGCTGCATTGGAACTATCGCTATATTTTCCGCTATGGCCCCAACGGGCCGCCAGTTTGCCTGTTTCGAGAAGGCGGCGATTTTCATTCGTTCGATGTTTACCTGAGCGGTTTCTACCGGTTCGATCCGTTCTACCGGCTGTGCCTGGATGGCCCCCAACTCGGCGTTGAGCTGTTTCGCGACCACACCGTTGCCGAGAGAGAATTTCAGACCTACCACGACCTGCTGACATCGGAAGGCGTGTCCGACGATATCGTGGTCATGCTTCCGGATTCGAACGGCGCTACGCTGGTTCTCTGCTGGGATCGCGCCAAAGGGCAGTTCTCCGTGCGGACGGTGCTTTTGCTGCGCACCTATCTGGCGCTGGCAAACTCGATTCATCAGACGCATCTCGGTACGCCCAACGCGAACCCGACGGCTCAAACTGAACAAGTCTCAGACGCCTTGTCCGCCACGCGAGGCGCGCCGCCTTCGCTTCTTTTCGATAGCGCGGTCGAAACCTACAGTCCTGGTAACCTCGCCCCGCGTGAACTCCAGATCGTGCATCTATCGCTTCGAGGCTATCACAATGCCGCCATCGCGAAGGCCATGGGCATCAGCCATCAGGTGGTCAAGAATCGCAAGCGAATGGTCTATGACAAACTGGACATCACCTCCGAGCGCGAACTGTTCCGGCTCTTTCTCGACCACATCATGAGCGACGTTCGGGAGGACGCCGTTTGAGGCAAGTTGAGTTGGGGTCTCGTCGCAGACGACCAAGCTCCCTTGAGAGGGCGGCACTTCAGGCGCGGTTGCGACCCAGGAACTTGGAAAGACCGACACCGAGGATGAGGGCAAAACCGTTGACCAGATCGTTGACGTAGACCTCGGCGCCGGCAAGGTTGAGACCGCTGTTGATGGTCGCCAGGAAGAACACGGCGACGATAACTCCGGCGACGTTGTAGGTGCCCGGCAGAATTGCGGAGGCGCTAAGAAACGCCGCCGCGAGGGCCGGCAAGGTGAAGGATTCGCCGACACGCGGGTTTGCGCCGCCCGTCCTGGCGATCTGGATGAAACCGGCGAAGCCCGACAGGGCACCGGATATCACGAAACTGAGGATCACCATGCGGGTCGTATTGATGCCGACGAGTTTGGCTGCCGAGATGTTTGAGCCGATCGCATAGAGATAGCGGCCGAACGGTGTGAAGATGATCACATATCCGAGAAGCAGCGCGACGATGAGAAGAGCGAAGAAGGGCAGCGGTATCCCGAACAGGGTGCCCGATCCGAATTTGGACAGGATCGGCGGAATGTTGCTGACGATGCTGACGCCGCCAGTCTTCCAGGTCACGATTCCATGGATAATGATCGATATGCCGAGTGTCGAAATCAACGAGTTGATTCCGGCGCGCGTGACCAGGACGCCGTTTACGACACCGATGGATGTGCCGATCGCGACCGCAAGCAGCAGCGCCAGGAACCAGGGCATGCCTGCCGACATCGCGACCGCTGCAAAAATAGAAGAAAGCCCGAGATTGGCGCCCACGCTGACGTCGAACTCGTTGACGATCAGCGGGACGAAGGCTGCCAGCGCCACGATCGCCAAGACCGCCTGATTGGCGATCACGATGCGCAGATTTGCCGACGTCGGGAAGGTATCGCGCGTCGCCGGCAAGAGCGTGAAGAAAATCGCGATCAGAGCCAGGAGTGCCACAAGAGCGTAGGCCTCGCCATAAAGGCGGAAGAACCGACGGGCGCCATACTCCCGCGACGCGGGTTTTGCATTGTTCGTGCCGGTTGCGACGAGAGCTGGTTCGTTCATGCTGCCACTCGCAGTTGGGTGAGTTCATGGAGGTGTTGTGTCGTGAGTTCGTTTCCGGACACATGGGCGCAGACCCTGCCACCGTTCAGCACCAGGGCGCGATCGCACAGGTCGACAAGTTCAGAAAAATCCGATGAGACGACAATGGCCGTAGCGCCTTCCATCGCAGCGGCGCGGATCAGTCGGTGTATCTCCGCCCTGGCGCCGATGTCGACACCCTGCGTCGGCTCGTCGAGAAGCAGCAAGCGCGGTTTGCGCGACAGCCATCGTCCGATCGCTACCTTTTGTTGATTGCCACCGGACAGTTTGTCGACGGCGAGATCGACGCGACGCGGTTTGAGACCGACCAGATCGGCAAGGCGGAGCGCCTCCCGCTTTTCAGCGTCGAAGCGCAGGCGCAATCCCGACCAGTATCGATCAAGGCTTGCAACGCTGAAATTGTTCATGACCGACAGGTTGGCAAATATTCCGTCTGCCATCCGGTCCTCGGGAACGAAGGCCATGCCGGCGCGCACCGCGGCCCTGGGATCGACCGGGGTATACGGATGTCCGTCGAGCAGTATTGCACCCCCGGTCGGCCTGATTATGCCGAAGAGGGTACGCAGCAGCGCGCTTCGGCCACTGCCCAGCAGTCCGGCGATACCGATGATTTCGCCGGCTCGCACCGACAGATCGACGCCGCGAAGCGGCCCGCCCTTGAGCCCTCTTGTCTCCAGCAGCATCGCGCCGGGGACCACGCCCGCCGGCCTGGTGGCAGCAGTATGGTTGGGGCCTGCGATGAGCCGGACAAGCATCGCCTTGGTTATTGAATCGCCGGAGAGATTCCCCGCGACCTTTCCATCACGCAGCACCGTGACGTGGTCGGCAAGATCCATGACCTCCTGAAGATGATGGGTGACGATGATGATGGTCTGGCCGGCCGCCGAGAAGCGGCGGAGTGCTGCGGCGAGCCTGTCCGCTTCCGCCGCCGACAGCGCCGAAGTGGGCTCGTCCAGAACCAGCAGTCCGCTCGATTCGCCCTCCTGATCCTGCAGGGCTCGGGCGATCGCCACCATCATCTGGGCCGCCGGGCGCAAGTTCGAGAGAAGTTGATCCGGTTCTGCCTCGATGCCGAAGCGCTCGAGCACCTTGTTGGCCCTCCGCCTGACACTCGACCAGGAAATGCGTCCAAACCCGGCCGTCTCGAAACCCCTGCCTATTGAAAGATTTTCCGCCACCGACAAATGCGGGAATGTCGAGGAATGTTGATGCACGACGTGGATCGAGCATTTCTTCGCCGTTGCCGTCGAAAAAGTGGACGCGGCAAACTCGACGCCCCCAAGGTCGATCCGACCTGCGTCGGCTCTGACGACACCGGCCAGGATCTTGATCAGCGTCGATTTGCCCGATCCGTTGCCGCCGAGCAGCGCATGGATGCTTCCCGAGGATACATCGAACGATACATCCTCCAAAGCCCGGGTCGCGCCATAGGCCTTCGAGATTGCGTGCAAACTGACGGCGAATTTAGCCGCATTCATTCCGTGATGCCCCAGGCTTTCTTGTAGACGGCGATGAAATCCGTCGAAGCATTGAACGCTCCAGCGGTGCCAGCGTTGTGATCCTTGTCGAAGACTTGCAGGCCAGCCCCCGAATTGGCGGCCGGTTGCCCGTTGAAGACCCTGTTTAACGCGTCAACCGCGGCATAGCCTTCCCAGGCGCTGGGAATACCGACGCCCGCACTGACCTGCCGGCTGCCGGCCCGCACAAGATTCATCGTTGCCTCCTGGCCCTCCGCGGCCACAACAACCAAATCTCGTCCGGACGCTTCGATCGCCGGTCCGACTCCGCTCAGGATGACGGAATCCGCGGGGACGATGAGGCTGTTGGCATTGGGGAAGCGCAACAATGCCTGTTCAGCAAGCTGTTGCAGTTGCGGGCCTTGGGAACCGTAGCTGAACGACACTTCGTGGACAGTGCAGCCCGGGCAGCGTTTCAACTCTTCGATCGTGGCTTCGCTCGTCAGTTTTGAAACGAGCACTTCGTCGCTGACCAACACAATGGTCTCAGCCTTACCCCCGGTCTTGGCGATGACGTAGTCGGCCTGCCAGGCGCCATATTTCTTGACCCAGGGAATGAGATCGCCCTCGACATAGGTGACGGCAGCGTCGAACAGGGAAGGCTCGCCCGGATCGCTGACGCTGCAGTCCACCCCCTCGATACTGACGATCTTCAGGCCGGAGTCCCTGGCCTCAGCCAAAGGTCCCTTGACGCCGTTGCAGTCGGCGCCGGCGAGAACAATCGCATCGAACTTGCCGGCGATCGCCTGCCTGATGCCGTTGGCCATGACGGCCGGATCGTATTTTCCGTCGAAGATCGTGGTATCCCATCCCAACAGCCGGCCCGCCTCCTGAGTACCTGCTGCCTCCGCCGCGCAGAGACTGACGTCCTGGCTGCAGGAAACGAACCAGATTTTCTTGCCGGTGACGGGTTTGGGGCCTTCAGACGGCGGCAGTCGATAGCTTCCCGTATAGAGATCCTGAAGAGACGGGAAATCCGAGGCGCCCGCCTGACCCGGCATGAGGCAGCCTGAGAAGGCTCCAATCAACGCCGCGCCAAATCCGGATAGCGATGGCCATGAACGATGCGACATGTTCTTCCCCTTGTTGGTTTCGTGAACCGCATGATGGTTGTCTGCCTCGTCTGGCCTCTCCCGGCGAAAGAGCGGCCAACGTCAGGCGATGAGCGGACGCCCAATCCCGTCTGTGAATTGAAATTTGTATCGAGCCTGCTGTCCTCCTCCGACGTGAGCCCAAAAATCTCGCCCCGCTGCGGCCAAGCGGTAGTTAATGTGTTAACAAACGACACTCAATATGTCAATTGACCTATAAACAATACGCCGACTACCGCCTATACCGTTCTCGTGAACGCGATGACGCGAAGGCATCGAACTGCTAGTCGAGGGAACGGAGGGCAAGATGGATCAGCGGGTCAGGGGCAAGAAGAGGATGGCGGCCGGCGAGCGCAGCGCCCAGATCGTAAACGTCGCGCGTGCGATCATGATCGGTGACGGCTATGGCGCCCTCACCCTGCGGGCCGTTGCCTCCGGCTGCGATGTGAGGATCGCCACCGTCCAACATTTCTTCGGCAACAAGGCAAAACTCTTCGAGGCCGTCATCGACTCCATCACCCATGACTACAACGAAGCCTTTGGCCGCCTCGAAAGCGAGACTCTCGGCAATGCGGAGACCAAGCTTCGGCGCATGCTGCATTTCCTCATCGAGGACAACAAGAACGCCCACACCGCCGGGTTCTTCTACGAACTCTGGAACCTGGCGCATCGCGATCCCATCGCCAGCAAGGCCCTGGATCGGCTGTGCGACGAGCAGCTTGTCCGCTTCCGCGATCTGATCCTGCGCATAAGGCCGGAACTCTCCTTCGACGCCGGGCTGCAACGCGCTGCTGTCATCATGGCCGCTACGGATGGACTGCTGCTGACGGTTGGCTACGGTCGAAGTCCGCCGGAAGCGCTTCGAGGGTCGGGCCAGGATTGCCTGGTGGATATTTTGATGCACGTGGCAACGGCAAAGGCCTGAGGACATCTTGCCCGCTACTTGAGGGCCGTTTGTCGTGATCGCGCCTGCATGACGAAGGTGGAGAAGTGGGCCACGTCGGCGTCGCTTGGTTCCTGCCCGGTGAAGCTGCGCAGATAGGCCGCAAGATGGCCAAGGCGAGTCTCCGCCGGCTCTTTCACGTCGAGCACATAGTAGCCTATTTGCATGTAATAGAGCACGCGGGCGCGAATGAGAGCATCTTCTTCACTGTAGCCATGGCGCAGATAAAGGTCGCATATGGCGCCCAGTCTCTCATCATCCGCCATGTCAATGATCCGGCGCACTTCGGCGGAGCGGCGTGCCCACTCGCGCACAGCGAAATCGAAGCGCGGGTCAAACAGGCTCTCGTCCGCCCAGCACTCAAAGACGTTCATTACACCGCCAATGATCGTCGCGGCAGGCCTTCCCGCCCTTTCGACGATCGCCCTGGTGTTCGTGTCGCGCCAATGCTCCAGCAGGCGATTGAGCAGATCCTGGCGGCTCTCGAAATAATTATAGAAACTCGATCGCGACACGCCGAGCCGCTCGCTCATCTGCAGGACACGTACGCTTTCCACGCCCTCGGTGACCAGCATTTCCAGAGCCAGATTGATCCAATCCCAGCGGGTCACCTTGATGTTGCCGGGGGCTGGCTCTTTCTGTGGCATCACCTTGATCATCACTGACGAATGACACAGCCCAAAACATGGCGCAAGGAGTTACTGGACATAGCTGTCCAATCATTGTACATATATGTCGAATGGTGATCATCCTGATCTTGGGAGGCAGGATTGAAGTCACACTACCGAGCAGTGGCAATCGGAGGCAGGGTCGCCGGCGCTTTGGTGTCGTACCTCGCCAAGCCCGGTTGGACGGATGTGGTCCGGATCGATCGGGCTGAATTCGCAGCCGTTGCCTACGGCATGATCGGTCTCGCGGCCCGGCGGCGGCACAGCCGAAGAAAGGCAGCGTCCATCAAGGCAGCACCCATCCCATGGAAACGGCCTTCGCAGAGGTATGGCTGGAAACCTAGGTGAAGCTCACATCGAGCGGCGCGGATTGCCCGCACAAACACGGCCAAAGTACTAGGCCGATACGATTACCCTCAGATGCAAGGAAACAAGCCGTGGCCACATGCTTGACCGAGGAACGGCACATCGTCCTTGCTGTTTATCCGGGCGTATCGCTGTTGGATCTGGGCGGACCGCTGGAGGCTTTCCGTGTGTTCTCGGAGTTCGGAGGCGAGCACCGCATCCGCTACAAATGCACCGTTGTTTCCTCGCAAGGCGGCCAGGTAGCCACGGCCGACGGAGTGCCGCTTGTCGCGCAATCGATCAAATCCCTCCATCGTGTGACGATCGATACGCTGATTGTGCCGGGGGCGTTTCTGGTCGATGACGTCACGCGTGATGTCGATCTCATCAAGTGGGTGGCAAAAACAGGCCCGCAATGCCGCCGCGTATGTTCCGTCTGCGTCGGCAGTTTCTTGCTCGCGGCGGCAGGTCTGTTGAAAGGTCGACGCGCCGCCACTCATTGGATGCACGCGAAATTGCTTGCCCAACGGTATCCCGAAATAACCGTGGAACCCGACGCCATTTTTGTCCGCGACGGACGTGTTTGGTCGTCTGCCGGAGTGACCACAGGGATTGATCTGGCCTTGGCACTGATCGAGGACGATTGCGGTCGCGAAGCGGCGATGAGCGTAGCGCGTATGCTTGTCGTGTACCTCAAGCGCGCGGGGGGGCAGTCACAGTATAGCGCGCTTCTGGCGACCCAGGGGGAAGCGGATTCGGACGCCTTCGTTGAGCTTGACCGTTGGATCGCCGAGAACCTGGGCACGCCACTTAATGTCGAGGCGCTTGCGGAGCGTATGCACATGAGCTTAAGGAATTTTACCCGCGTTTACACCCAAAAGCGCGGGCGGACTCCTGCAAAGGCAGTGGAGGCAATACGGCTCGATGCCGCGCGGCGCCTGCTTGAAGAAAGCGACGATCGGATCGAAGGGATAGCCGAGACTTGCGGATATCGGGGCGAAGAGCAGATGCGGGCCGCGTTTGTGCGCGTGCTAAACATTCCGCCTCGCGAGTATCGCCGCCGCTTCGCCATGAGGAACAGTTCGCTGGAGAGGTCAAACGAAACGGGCGACGGCCGCCAACTCGATTTGCGATGATCAGGCTGTGTCTTTGGTAGTTGGTCGGTCACCGCCACACTGGCCAAACGACCTTTGTCGCCTCATTTTCCAGCGCGGCCTGCTGTGTGTTCCGGAGGCTAGTGGCCCGGGCCCAAAGCCACGAGCCTGGCGACGTCCTCCGGTGTGGTCTCGGCGAACGTCTTGTCGGACCCTGCGAACACTTCCTCGGCAAGCTTGAATGTCATGGATCCTGCTTTTGGACCCGGAGCGCATGCATTGACCCTGCTTGGCAAATGGCTTCATCGCTTCGGAATTGCCAAGATCGCGGGCCAGTCGCATGCCACGTCGTTGGCGCGCACCGCCTCGCCTAGCTCGCTCCGGATCGTATCGACGGCATCGAACAATGCCCTTGCGGCCCCCATTGCTGCTGACTATAGTCGAGTGAAATGAAATTTAATTCCACTATCTGATTTCCACGGTCAGTAATGAGTTCCACGAGCGATCAATCCCTCGCCATCGTCGAGAGTCGTCCCGTCGAAAACGTGGGGCTGATAGAAATCAATCGCCCGGAAGTGCGCAACGCGATCAACCTGGAAGTGCGGGAGAAGCTCGCTGCCGCGGTGGCAGGCTTAGCAGAAGACCCGGAAATCCGCGCGATCGTCATCACCGGGCGTGGCGGCAATTTCGTCGGAGGCGCCGACATAAAGGCATTCGAAAAGCTCGGCTCTGCCGACGTGCTTCTGCAACGCACCCATCGTTACTGGGATGTGATCGCCAGATGTCCGAAGCCGGTCATCGCCGCGGTCGAGGGCTTTGCGCTGGGCGGCGGCTGCGAACTTGCCATGCATGCCGACATCATCGTGGCGGCACGCACAGCCACTTTCGGGCAGCCCGAGGTCAAGCTCGGCCTGATGCCGGGCGCCGGCGGCACCCAACGCCTGCTCAGGGCGATCGGCAAATACAAGACGCTGATGCTCGTTCTCACCGGCGACATGTTTTCGGCCGAGGATGCCGAGCGCGCCGGCCTTGTCAGCATCCTCACCGATGAAGACCAGGCTTTGCAGCAGGCGCTGCAGATCGCCCGGAAGATCAGCCGCCTCCCCGCGCTGGCCGTCGAGCAGATCAA
Organism: Mesorhizobium sp. B2-4-6; assembly: GCF_006442775.1. Lineage (NCBI taxonomy): Bacteria > Pseudomonadati > Pseudomonadota > Alphaproteobacteria > Hyphomicrobiales > Phyllobacteriaceae > Mesorhizobium > Mesorhizobium sp. B2-4-6. The sequence continues at coordinate 579,451 of NZ_VFVI01000001.1, read as the reverse complement.
GGAAGCGGTCGTGAACGGCGAGGACGCTCCGCTGGAAACGGCACTGAGGCTGGAGCGCAAGGCCTTTCAACTGCTCTTCGATACGGCCGACAAACGGGAAGGCATTGCCGCCTTCATCGAGAAGCGCACGCCCTCGTTCAAGGGGCGTTGACTTGGCAAGCACGGGGGGAGTCGCCAGAGCTCGGATCGAAAAAGCCGGTGTCGTAGGCGCCGGTGTGATGGGCTCTGGCATAGCCGAGGTTCTGGCCGCGGCAGGCATTCACGTCATGATCGTCGACGATGCGCCCGGAAAGTCAGCCGCCGCCGTCCAGCAAATCGCGTCGCGTCAGCGCGCGCGAGCCGCAGCGGGCAAAATCAGCGCGGACGCGGCCGAAGAGCGGCTGGCCCGCATCGAGCCTGTCGAAGCCCTCGACCGCTTGGCAGGCGTCGATCTGGTCGTGGAAGCCATCATCGAGCGGATCGAGCCGAAACGTCAGCTCGTCGAGGCGCTGGAGAAGATCGTCGGACCGGACGCAATCATCGCAACGAACACTTCTTCGCTCTCGGTGACGGCGATCGCATCCGCCGCGAAGCGTCCGCAGAGGGTCGCCGGCTACCATTTCTTCAATCCCGTGCCGGTGATGAAACTGGTCGAGGTCATCTCCGGCGCTCATACGGCGCCCGAGGTGGAGCACGCACTGGTCGAGCTCGCCAGCCGGTTCGGCCATCATCCCGTTGTGGCCGCCGACACGCCCGGCTTCATCGTCAACCACGCCGGCCGCGCCTTCGGCACGGAGGCGCTGGCGATGTTGCGCGAGGGCGTGGCCTCGATCGGTGAGATCGACGCAATCCTGCGCGATGCCGCCGGCTTCAAGATGGGGCCGTTCGAGCTGATGGACCTGACAGGTCTCGATGTCTCGCATCCAGTCATGGAAAGCGTCTACACGCAGTTTTATCACGATCCGCGCTATCGTCCGTCGGTCATCGCCGCGCGGCGCGTGGCGGCAGGCCTGCTCGGGCGCAAGACCGGGCGTGGCTTCTATGCTTACGAAGCCAATCGCCAAGTCGCTCCGCCTGAACCGGCGTCCAAGGCCGACGTCGCAGGACTTCCCGATTGCGTGGCCGTTCTGGCCGACAACGACGCCGGTGATATGCAAAAGCTGGTCGCCTCGACCGGCGCCGCTCTCTGCGGCGCTCAGGATGATAATGCGCTGGAGCAAGCCGGCCTCATCCTCGTCGGGCTGGAGGGCGGCGATGCCGCTGGCGCGGCGATCCGCCTAGGCCTGCCGCCCTCGCTCTGCGTCGGCTTCGATCCCTATTTCGGCCTGGACCGTCATGTGACGCTGGTCGCTTCGTCGGCCACTTCGGAGAATGCCACCAGCGCGGCGCTCGCTCTCGTCAAAGGCGCCGGCCGCAAGGCGACGCTGGTCAATGACAGTTGCGGGGCAGTCTGCCAGCGCGTGGTCGCAATGATCGTCAATATCGGCAGCGAGATCGTCGAGCAGAAGATCGCATCGGCGGCAGACGTGGACGCCGCCGTGCGGCTTGGGCTCGGCTATCCGCACGGACCGTTGGAATGGGGCAACAGGCTCGGCCCTGCCCGCATTCTGCGCATCCTGGATACGGTCCATGACCGCACCCGGGATCCCCGCTATCGCGCAAGCCTGTGGCTGCGCCGCCGCGCCGAGTTGGGATTGTCGCTGGAAGATTGAGCTGGCCGGGAGGAGTGGATTTGGCCCAAAAGCATGAGTTGAAGCCTTCAGCGCCGTGGTACCGGATCGAAGCGGACGAGTCCGACTGGTCGAGTGTGCCTGCACAGGATCTGGTTCGCCTTTATGCGCAGATGAAACTGATCCGGCGCTTCGAGGAAAAGATCCTCGACCTGGAGAAAGCCGGTCTCATCCATGGTCCGGCCCATGCCAGCATCGGTCAGGAGGCGGCGGCCGTCGGAGCCATTTCGATGCTGCGCGCCTGTGACCAGATCAATGGCACGCATCGCGCGCATCACCAGGTGCTGACGAAGCTGGTCAACGCGCAGACCGAGCCGGACTTCGACATATTGAGCCAGGAGTTCACGCCGCGGATGGACGACGCCGTCTACCGTTTCATGGCCGAAATCATGGGGCTGTCGCCAGGCTACTGCGAAGGCCGCGGCGGCTCGATGCATATGCGACATGCAGAGTCCGGCGTGGCCGGCACGAGCGCCATCGTCGGCGGCAACATTCCGCACGCCGTCGGATATGCGCTCGCCGACGACATCCTCGGCAGGGACGGGATTTCGGTCGCTTTCTTCGGCGACGGCGCCTCGCTGCAGGGCGCCGCCTATGAATCGATGAACATCGCGGCCGCCTACAAGCTGCCCGTCATCTTCTTCGTCGAGAACAACCTCTACGCCGTCTCCACGCATATCGACGACGTGACGGCCGAACCCCGGATCGCCTCGCGCGGTCCGATGCTCGGCTTCACCGGCATCGAATGCGACGGCATGGATGTGGTCGCGGTTCATCACGCGATGTCCGACGCGATCGAAACGATCCGCGCGGGACGCGGCCCGGTCGTCATCGAAGCGAAATGCTACCGCCACTTCCACCAGAGCGGCAGCAAGACCGGAAGCGATTTCGGTTATCGCAGCCTCGAGGAAGAGCAGGAATGGCTGAAGCGCGATCCCGTGCGGCTGGCGGAGACGCGCCTCAGCAAATTGGGGATCCTCGACAATGCCGGACTGGCTCTTATCGACGAGCGGCTCAGCGCTGTCGTCCAGTCGGCGGCCAACCGGTTGACGGAGACCGCGCCGGGCAGCAACCAGCTTCGCATACAGGACAATCTTTGGCCCTCCGCGCAGTCGGTGGACACGGGCATCCTGGCGCCGACCTCCGAAGCCGAGGGGCTCAACTATCGCGAGATCGAGGACTTCGCGCCCGACCAGCTGGTGAAAGCCCGCTTCGTCACGGCCGCCGGCGAAGCGCTGGGCGCGGCAATGGCCGCGGATCCGACCATCATCGTGCTTGGCGAAGACGTCCATCGGCTACGCGGCGGGGTGAGCGGCTTTACCCGGTCCGCCCTCGAGCAGTTTCCCGGCCGCGTGCTGGCCATGCCGATCGCCGAGAACGGCTTCACGGGCGTGGCGCTCGGCGCGGCGCTGCGCGGGCTGCGGCCCATCGTCGAAATCATGTTCGGCGATTTCTGCTTCGTGGCGGCCGACCAGATCGCCAACGGCATCGCCAAGGTAAGACACATGTTCGGCGACGGGTTTCCGGTGCCGCTCGTCATGCGGGTGCGCGTTTCCCCGCATACCGGCTACGGCTCGCAGCATTCGAGCGACCCGGCGGCGCTGTTCAGGATGTTTCCCGGCTGGCACGTGGTCTCGCCGACCACGGCGTTCGACTATGTCGGATTGCTCAACACGGCTCTCAAGACAAACGATCCCGTGGCGATCATTGAGCATGTCGAGTTCTATCAGCGCGAGAGCTTCGTCCCGCGCGACGAGCGCGACTACTGCATTCCGTTCGGCAAGGCCAGGATCGTGCGGCCCGGTTCCGCCTGTACGGTTCTCGCGACATCCGTCATGGTGCCCGCCGCCGTGAAGGTTGCGGAAGAAACCGGCATCGACGCCGAAATCATCGACATGCGCAGCATCGGCCAGCTCACGACCGACTGGCCCCTCGTGCTGTCATCCATCGCCAAGACAAACCGGGTCATCATCGTCGAGCAGGTCGCGAGTGGCCTTTCACTCGGCCGCCATTGGATCGCCGAGATCCAGGCGCGCGCCTTCGACGATCTGGACCACGAGATACTCCACGTTACCGGCAGCCTTTCGGCGCCAGTCGTGTCGGCCGTTCTCAACAAGGCCGCGCTGGGATCGACCGAGAATCTGCGGCAGGCGATGGAGTTGATTACCGAAAGTGCGTGAACCGAAAATGCCAGAAGGAGCATGGTAATGAGACTGGGGAACTCTAAACATTGGAAGAGCCTTATTGCGGCAACGATGCTTGGCGGCCTTGTCGCTACGGCGATGCCGGCGGCGGCCAAGACGCTGGTCATCGCCCGCGACATGGACATCAACTCTCTCGATATCCACAAGAGCTGGTGCGACACCTGCATGATCTACAACGCAGCGGTCTATGACGGCCTGCTTGCGCTGGACAAGGACAACAAGCTTGTGCCTGTGATCGCGGAGAGCTGGACGGTCAACGCCGACCAGACAGTCTTCACGTTCAAGCTCAACCCGAAGGCTGTCTTCTCCGACGGTTCCAAAGTCGAGTCAAAGGACGTGAAGTGGTCGTGGGAGCGGCTTAAGAACATCAAGGGCAGCCCGTCCGACCTCGCCTCGGCGATTGCATCCGTGGAAACCCCGGACGCTGAAACCGTCGTCGTGAAGACCGCCGAGGCCGATTCCGAGCTGCTGAACGTTCTGGCCGCGAGCTATTTCGGCGTCGTCAACAGCAAGGTCGCGGAGTCGGAAGGCAAGGCCACGGCTGCAGCCGACGCCGCGCAGTCCGACCCAGCCGAACCCTGGTTCCTGGCGCATTCGGCTGGCGCCGGCCCGTTCGTGCTCGAATCCTACCAGCCGGGCGCCGAGCTGCGTCTGAAGCGCAACGCAAAATACTGGCGCGAACCGGCCAAGGTCGACGAGATCGTCATCCGCCAGGTCGGAGACGCCGTGGCCCAGGCCCAGTTGCTGCAGAGCGGCCAGGCCGATATCGCCATGAACATCGACCCGGAAACGGCCAAGACGTTGACCGGCCCGGATGTCAAAACGGAATCGGCGCCGTCCAACAACTTCGTCTACATCGCCATCAGCCCTGGCGCCGTTGCGAACCCCTTCCCGATGACGGCCGACATCCGCGAAGCAATCTCGCTCGCCGTGGATCGCAAGTCGCTTGTCGACTTCACGTTGGGCGAAGGCAATGGCCGACTGATTTCCGTGCCCTTCCCGCTGGATTTCCCTGGCGGCTCAGGACATTCGATCCCGGATTACAACCCGGACAAGGCCAAGGAGCTGCTGTCCAAGGCAGGCCACGCGGACGGCTTCACGCTTGAAGCGACCTATCCGAAGCTGAACGTCTACGGCGTCGACTTCACGCTCGCCATGCAGAAGATCCAGCAGGATCTGGCGGCGGTGAACATCAAGCTGGAGCTCAAGCCGGTCGAGTTCCCGAACTGGCGCGAGGCGGCGAACAAGGACCACATCCCGCTCACCTTCGTCTTCTTCGCGCCCGACTTCTACGGAACCTCGCAGTATGTGAACTACTTTGGCCTGGCGCCGGACTCGACCTGGGCCAAGCGCGCGGGCGCGGCCACCGATCCGTCCTTCGTCCTCAACGACACCAAAGAGATGCTGGCCGAAGCGTTGAAGTCCTCGCCCGAAAAGGCGGAGAAAATCTATTTCGATATCGGCGAGAAGATCAAAGCGCAGAACGTCATCATTCCGATGATCAGCCCGAACACGATCCTGGCCTATGGCAGCAAGGTCCACGGGGTTCGCAATTCACCGAGCTCAAACGTTCCGCTCTACGAGATCACGCTCGACGACTGAGCGACATCCCTGTATCCGCGAGGCCTTTGAGGGGCCCTCGCGGATACAGTCCATTCGACCAGATTCCTGGATTGCCGCAGTGGTCGGGGCGCCTGTCCTGGCCACCGCAATTGCTATCCTGGCACAATCATAGCAGTGAATTGTCGCTCGAATCTCGTTGACAAATCAATGTCTTGATCGCATTTTTGGTTAGTCGATAAAAATCGACTAACGTGGAGGCTGCCCGTGGCATATACCGACTTCATTTTCGACGCCTACCGCAAGCGCGTTGCCGAACTCGAGGCCAGCGACAATCCGTTCGCGAAGGGGGTGGCCTATGTCGAGGGTGAGCTTTATCCGATCCACGAAGCCCGCATTCCTATTCTCGACCAGGGATTCCTCCATTCCGATCTGACCTATGATGTGCCCTCGATCTGGGATGGCCGCTTCTTCCGGCTCGATGATCATCTCGACCGTTTCGAGCGCAGCCTGAAGCAGTTGCGGCTGCGCAGCTCGCTCGACCGCCACGGCATCCGGCAAAAGCTGGTGGAGATGGCGGCAAGGAGCGGCATTCGGGACGCTTATGTGTGCATGATCGTGACGCGCGGCCTGAAATTCATCCGCCAGTACAGCCCCGATGAAATCGAGAACAACCTCTACCTCATGGTGCAGCCCTTCTTGTGGGTGATGGGGGAAGAACTTCAGAAGACCGGCGGCTCGGCCGTCATCGCACGCGACGTTCGTCGCGTGCCGCCAGGCGCCATCGACCCGACCGTGAAGAACCTGCAGTGGGGCGATTTCGTGCGCGGCATGCTGGAGGCGCGTGATCGCGGCGCCAACTACCCGATCCTGACGGACGGGGACGGCAATCTGACCGAAGGTTCCGGCTTCAACGTCTGCATCATCAAGGACGGCGTGCTGCGGACACCGAAGCGTGGCGTGCTGGAAGGCGTGACGCGCAAGACCGTGCTGGAAGTCGCCAAGGCGCATGGCGTCGAGTGCCATGTCGAGGACGTCCCGGTGAGCGCCGCCTATAATTGCGATGAACTGTTGTTCGTCACCACGGCCGGCGGCGTCATGCCGATCACCAAATTGGACGGGGTGCCGGTAGGCAGCGGAGAAGTCGGTCCGATCAGCAAAACAATCTGGAAGGCTTATTGGGAAGCTCATTACGATCCGATGCGCAGCTTCGCCATCAATTATTGAAAGCCGACGGACAGCCGCCTCAGCGCGAACGGCGGACAGCGGGCCGCTCGGACAAAAAAGGCTGCGGACCATGAGGGCCGCAGCCTTTCGCATTTCCAGGATTGCCTGTTCAAGCGATCCGGCATGCGTTTTCAAAGGCAAGCCGGGGCAACCGCGGAAACAGGCCTGCCGGATCGCCATAGCCCAGATTGACCAGGAAGTTGCTCTTCCAGGTCGTTCCCGCGAAGAAGGCCTCGTCGACGAGATGGTTCTTGAAGCCGGACATGGGTCCGGCATCGAGCCCCAGCATGCGGGCAGCAAGAATAAGGTAACCGCCCTGGAGGGTGCCGTTGCGAAAGGCGGTCTCATGCGCGACATCGGGGCTCGACGTGAACCAGGAGCGCGCGTCCGTATGCGGGAAGAGCTCCGGCAATCGGTCGTAGAAGGCTTCGTCATAAGCAACGATCGCGGTGACCGGCGCCGCCATGGTCTTGGCAGAATTGCCGCTGCTTAGGGCCGGCCGGAGTTTTTCCTTGGCTTCGGGCGACCTGACAAAGACGAACCTGCCGGGAGAGCAATTCGCCGAGGTCGGCGCCATCTTCAAGAGGTCGTAGAGCTGCCTCAGCGTATCGTCGGAGACCGGCCTGTCCGTCCACTTGTTATGTGTGCGGGCTTCCGTGAAAATGCTGTAGTCGTTCATTGCGATCCGCGCGTCCTTGGGCATGAATTCAGGCCCCCGTCTCATGCGACCAGGGTGCCTGACGATTCGGTGATGTTCCCCCGAAGATACGGCGCTCCGTATCCGGCGGACCGCCGCAAGGTCCGTCTTCAGCGAGCGACTTTGAGCCTTGCCAGGACGAGCGGATTCTCGTTTGCGGGAATTCGCGTGCGCTCGGCCTTGAGCTCCGCGAAGGCCTGCTCGCTCGCCTTCAACGTCTGCTCGATGTCGGCCGCCGTCATGGCCGCGTTCAGGAACATGTTGTGATACGGATGGAAATAGACGCCATGCTTGAGGGCGTTCGTCACCCAGGCATAGCCGAGGCGCATGTCCGGATCGTCATGGAACAGGATCTGCGGCATCTGCGACGGACCGGTCTGGCGCAACGAGAAGCCAAAGGCGGCGGCCTGCTCATCGAGGCCGGCACGCAACTTGTCGCCCAACTCCACGGTATGTTCCAGATACTTGGTTTCGCGGATCAGGCGCAGCGTCTCGATGCCGGCCGCCATCGGAACGGCGGAGAACCAGAAGGAGCCGGTGGCGAAGATGGAACGAGCGGCGGCGTAGAAACGCTGCGACCCCATCATCGCCGAGATCGGATGGCCGTTGGCGATGGCCTTGCCCCAGCAGCTGATGTCGGGTTCCACTCCCAGGATTGACCACGAGCAGTCCCGCGCCAGCCTGAAACCGGCGCGGACGTCGTCGACGATGAGCGGCGCGTCGACGGCATCGCAAATCTTGCGCGCGGCCTTGGCGAACGCTTCGGAGGGGATCAGCTGATCGGCAAAGACCTCGTGCTTGAACGGCGTGGCGAAAATGCCGGCGACGTCGCCGTCAGCCGACCGCACCGCTGCCTCCAGGCTTTCGACGTTGTTGTACTCATAGGCGATGATCTGGCGCCGCTCGTCATCGACGATGCCGGTGCGATTCGGCGTGCACCAGGGCTGGGAGCCGTGATAGGCGCCGGTCGCCACCAGGATCTTGCGGCGCTTGGAATAGGCGCGCGCGGTCGTCATCGCCATGGACGTGGCGTCGCTGCCGTTCTTGCAGAACATCGCCCAAGCGGCATGGGAGACCATCGAGACCATCGCCTCGGCCAGTTCCACCATCAGGTGCGACGGTCCGGTCATGGTGTCGCCAAGCTCGGCCTGCCGGCGCGCGGCGGCTTCGACGTCGGCATTTCCATAGCCAAATAGATTAGGCCCATAAGCGCTCAGATAGTCGATATATTCATTGCCATCGACATCCCACAGCCTCGCGCCGCTGGCGCGACTGAAGAACTGCGGGAAGTCGGAAGGCAAAAGCGCTGTAGATTCATGGCCATACATACCACCAGGTATGACGCGCCGGGCGCGTTCAAGCAGCTCTGAATTCCGACGATTCGACCAAGTCATTGATGTGATTTCCCTATTTGCGCTGCAGCCTATAGCAAGAAAAATATCTACTATCAATGATGAATCAGATGGATTGCCGGCTCCTTTTCCGCTACAAAACCCGGGAGCCGGGCAATGCGGGCGCATTCGCCGCCACCGCGACCGGCTCGCCGCGCCGGGCGTCCGAGGAGAACAGCTGATGGCAGGATCGATCGTCGGAGAAGCCGGCCCTGCCTGGGGGCTCCGAGCTCGGCCGGCCGCCTAAAGGACGCGGCGTCACCGAAACCGGAAATCAAAAATCCAAAGGGGAATCCATGAACACTACCAAGAATGGTCTGAGCAGACGCAGCGTGCTGAAGCTGGGCGCCGGCACGGCCGCCGCGGCATCATTTCTTGCAATGCCGGCGATCGGCCGGACAGCGCCGACGTCGCTCTCCGTCGCCAATGGCGGCGGCGCGCTGGGCGATGCGTTCAAGGCCGCATGTTTCGACACTTTCGAAAAGAAGACCGGCATCAAGATCATCAGCGCCCCTTACATGGAAGGCGCGCGGCTGAAGGCGATGGTCGAGGCCGGCGCTGTCGACATCGATGTCACGGATACGGATTCCTCGGAGGCCGCTCCGCTCGCCGTTGCCGGCCTCCTCGACGAGATCGACTACAGCGTCGTTCCGAAGGAAGGGCTCATCGATGGCGCCGTCAGCAAATACTGGACGTCGTGCTACATCGCCGGCTGCGTGCTGAGCTGGAACACCGATTCCAAGGACGGCCGCCCGAAGAACTGGCAGGAATTCTTCGATCCGAAGATCAAGGGGCGCAGGACGCTCTGGAAGAACGCCGCGCAGACCATGGAAGTGGCGGCGCTGGGCGCCGGCCAGACCCTGGACAAGCTCTATCCGCTGGATATCGACCGCGCCTTTGCCATGCTCGACGGCATCCGTTCGTCCATCACCTGGTGGACCTCCGGCGCGCAGAGCGCCCAGCTTCTCGCCAACGGCGACGCCGATTTCGGCATGTGCTGGAACGGCCGTGTCGACCCGGTCGAGCAACAGGGCGGCCCGATCGACTATACGTTCGACTACTCGCTGCACACGCCCGGCATCTGGAGCCTGCCGAAGGGCGGCCGCAACCGTGACACCGCGATGAAGTTCATCGCGCATTGCATGGACCCGGAAGTCCAGGCCGCCTTCTCCAAGCTGATCCCCTATGGACCGACGAACGACAAGGCGTTCGACATCCTGTCGCCGGAGGAGCGCGCGCGCATGCCGAGCTCGCCGGAGAACCGGAAGCTTGCGGTCGCGATTGACGGCGACTACTGGCTCGAGAACGGCACCAAGATCTACGACCGCTTCAACACCTGGGTCGTGGCGAAATAAACGGGAACCTTCCAAGACGGAGCCGCGCGGGTAACTCAATGTCCGCGCGGTTCCTTCCTTCGTTCCGACTGGACCATTTGCCAATTCGACTCCGCCAGCGCCGCTTGTGCGAAAGCCTGACAATCTGGTGAAATGGTTGCGCCGTCCAACCGCCCCTATCCGCATGTAAGGATATGCTGACGCCATGAAGCACCGCAGCTTCCTGCTCTACCTTCCCGCCGCCTTGCTGCTGACGCCCTTCTTCCTCGCGCCGATGGCGGTGATCGGAACGGAGAGCTTCAGCGGCCCGCAAGGGATCGGGGCGGAATACGCAAAGGTCGTGACCGACCAAGGCATCAGGACGGTCCTTTACAACACCTTCTATGTCGCGACGATGGTGACGATCTTTTCGCTGCTGATCGGCTACCCGATAGCCTATGTGCTGGCGCGGCTCAGGGGTCGGTGGGCCACCATCGGCATATTCCTCATCTTCCTGCCGTTCTGGGCCAGCACGGTGATCCGCTCCTTTGCCTGGATGATCCTTCTCGGCCGCAAGGGTCCGGTCAACTCCATCCTGGTCGGCATCGGCCTTATCGAGGATCCGATCCGTTTCATCGACAACGGGCTCGGGCTGGTGATCGCGATGACCTACATCATGGTGCCGTTCATCGTCGTGCCCATCCTCAATGGCCTGCGCGCCATAGATCCCAACCTTCCGCGCGCGGCGGCGGTGCTCGGAGCCAATCCATGGCGCCAGTTCCTCGCAGTCACCCTACCGCTTTCCATGCCCAACGTGGCGGTGGGTTGCACGATCGTCTTCGTCACCTCGCTAGGTTTCTTCGTCACGCCTTCGCTTCTGGGCGGAGACCTGACGGTGGTTTCGATGCTGATCAGCGAACAGGCCAACAGGCTGCTGGATTGGCCGCTCGCCTCGTCGCTGGCGATCATTGTGCTGCTCCTCACCATCATCATCTTCGCGCTGCTGCGGCTCAGCCAACTGGCTTCGCGCCGCAAGGGCAAGGCACAAGCGGGAGTGTTCGCATGAGCTTTTCCGAGAAGAAGCTTTGGACCGCCTGGAGCCGTTTCCTGAACGGCTTCGTCGGGGCCATGCTCATGGGGTTCCTGGTGCCCATCCTGGTTGTCGTCGCGGTATCCTTCCAGAGCAAGTCGTACCTATCGTTTCCGCCGACGGACTTTTCGCTGCGCTGGTACCAGCAGTTCATCGGCAACGACGATTACCGCTCCGCCATCTTGAACAGCATGATGATCGGAGCGGCGGCCGCGGCATTGGCGACGATCGCCGGGATTTCGACCGCACTGGCGGTCGTGCGCGCGAGCGTCCCGGGCTCCACCGTCGTCAGCGCGCTTTCCGTCGCGCCCGCCATATTGCCTCAGATCGTTCTGGCGATCGGGCTTTTCCCGATCAGCGTGTGGCTGGGACTTCAAGGTACGCTATGGGCCGTGATCCTGGCGCATGCCGTCATCGGCCTGCCCTTCCCGTTCATCACTGTCTGCGGCGCGCTGGCCTCCTATTCGAACCGCATCGAGATCGCCTCTATGACGCTCGGCGCCAATTCCTTCCAGACCTTCAGGCTGATCACCTTCCCGATGATCAGGCCGGCCGTGATCGCGGGTTTCATCTTCGCATTCGCAGCGTCGCTCGACGAGCTGGTGCTGGCGCTCTTCCTGAGCAGCCCATCGACGCGGACATTGCCTTTGCTCCTTTGGGAGCAGCTCAACTTCCAGGTCACTCCCGAAATCGCTGCCGCGGCCAGCGTCATTCTCGCCGTAACCAGCCTACTCATTCTCGCGGCAACTTTGTTGCCCCGTCTCGGCAAGGACAATTAGGATGCTGCAGATGTTAAGTCGATCCGCGACAGGTCAGAACCGTGCCGCAGGGGGCGCCGCGGTCTCCATTCGAAATCTGTGCAAGCGCTATAACAATTTCGAGGCCGTCGTCCCCACGTCCGTCGAGATCGATTCCGGCGACTTCTTCGCCATCATCGGACCGAGCGGCTCCGGCAAGTCGACGCTGCTCGGCATGATCGCGGGCTATATCGACCCCACCGAAGGGCAGATCATGGTCGACGGGCGCGACATCGTTCCCGAACCGATCTACCGGCGCAACATCGGCATGGTGTTCCAGAACTATGCGCTGTTTCCGCATTTGTCGGTCGCCCAGAATGTCGCCTATCCGCTGAAGATCCGCGGCGTGGCGAAGGACGAGATCGCACGGCGCGTTCGCGAAAGCCTCGCCATGGTGCGGCTTGAAGCGTTCGCGTCGCGCAAGCCTTCGGAACTCTCCGGCGGACAGCAACAGCGCATCGCGCTGGCGCGTGCGTCGATCTATCATCCTTCGATCCTGCTCATGGACGAACCGCTCGGCGCGCTGGACAAGAACCTTCGCGACGAGATGCAGGAAGAGATCAAACGCTTCCAGCAGGAATTGGGCGCGACCGTCATCTACGTCACCCATGACCAGCAGGAAGCGGCGTTCCTGGCCGACCGCATCGCCATCATGCGCGACGGCGCCATGACGCAGATCGGCAGCCCGCGCGCGCTCTACGAACAGCCCAACAGCCGCTTCGTCGCCGAGTTCCTCGGCGAAGCTTCCATCTTCCCCGTCAAATCGGCGTCCGGAAAACAGGCTGGCCAGCCTTGCCAGATCGTCCTGGAGGATGGCACCCAGGCAATTATCCGCACGGACGAGGATGCAGGTCCCGGCCGCTTCGCCTGCATCCGGCCGGAACGCGTCACCGTCGGCCCGAAGGCGCGAGGCCTCGACAACACCTATACCGGCATCGTGCGCGAGAGCCTCTACACGCCGGGCAGCATCCGCTACCGAATCGAGCTGAACGGCACCGGCTCCACGCTCAAAGTGCGCGTGCTGCCGCAGGGCGATACCGAGGTCTTCGAGACCGGAAGCGCGGTCGACATAGGCTGGTCGACCGACGACATGACCATCCTTCGGGAATAGTCACGACCGATCCCACGATCATGCGGCCGGCCTGTCCTGGTTCTATTTCAGCTTCTGCTGGCCGTAGGTCTTGTAGCGGTTCTTGACCACGCTCAGTTCGTCATCCGTCAGCATGACGGGCCGTCCGAGCATCGAGGCAAGCATGTACTGCCTGGCCAGCGTCTCCAGTTTTTCGGTGCGGGCGAGCGCGGTGGCGAGATCGGGTCCGTAGGCGATCATGCCGTGATTGGCGATCAGGCAGGTGTTTCGTTCCGCCAGCGCCCGCACCACGACCTCCGCCAGTTGCGCGGTGCCGAAGGGCGCATAGTCGGAACATGGAACATCGTCGCCGCCGAACGATGCGATCATGTAGTGGAATGGCGGAAGGCCCTGCCGCAGGCAGGACAGCGCCACGCAGTGATCCGGATGGGCATGCACGACGGCCTGGGCCTGAGGGAACGCCTTGTAGATCGCCGCATGCATGTTCCATTCGCTCGACGGACGGATCTCGCCGTTCCAGTCGCCGTCGAGCGTCATCTCGACCATCGCGGCCTGGTCGAGCTTTTCGGGCGGGATGCCCGTCGGCGTTATCAGCATGCCGCCGGCCCCGAACCGCTGGCTGATGTTCCCCGAGGTACCGCTGTTCAAGCCCTTCGTCGCGATGGCGCGCACGGCATCGACAAGGGACTGGCGCATCGTTGCTGATTGATCGGTCATTGGGTTCTCGCCTGTGGCGGCCATTGTTCCAGATAGGGTTCGATCCTTACGGGCCGGCGCATTTCGTCGAGCACCGCCGAAAAGACGTCCAGGCCGCCGAGCTTGCCGGACTTCAGCATCAGCGCGACGGGAAACGGCATTTCGGCCACCATGCGTCCGGTGCCCAGGCCCTGGTATGGCCCGACGATGAAGCGGGCGATGGGCAGCTTGGGAACGATGGCGCCGGCGGTTTCGCCGCCGGCGATGACGAGCCGACGGACGCCACGCTCAAAGATCAGGCGTTGCGCCAGACCGGTAAGGAAATCCTCCGCCGCCCGCGCCACCACATCGCGCCCGTATTTGCCCTGAAGCCGTTCGACTTCGTCCTGCGGCGCCATCGTGGCGATGGCAATCGCCTGCCCCGCGCCGATCGCCCGATCGGCCGACGCCAGCGCCGAGGCGAGCAGATCTTCGCCCTCCATGACGCGGCCGAGATCGATCGTGACGACTTCGTTGTGCCGGCCGAAATGCGCAAGCTGTTCGGCTGTGCGTGGCGCCACGCTGCCGGCAAGCACCATGGCCGGCCCTTCGACGCCCGGCAACGCGGCGGCCTCGGGGCAGGCAAGCTTGCCGCCGCACCGCCATGACGTCGGGAGATGCGCCGCCACCGACGCGTTGCCGGTCAATAGCGGCATCGGCGCCGCGGCCTCGGCGATCGAAGCCAGATCGCGCTCATAGATGGTATCGGTGACCGCAAAGCGGACGCCCTCCCCGGCCAAATTCTCACAGTGCTTGACGATGGCCTCCGCGCCGCGATCGACTACCGGGTGCGCGACGAGCCCGACGCGGCTCCGGCTTTGCGCGGCAAGGACGCGAACGATGTTCGAATCCGTCATCGGCGTCAGCGGGTCGAAGCGCTTGGGGGACTCCGCCAGGATCTGCGAACCGCCGAACATATAGCCCTGGAACACCGTTCGCTGGGTCTCGCAGAGCGCCGGGCAAAACAGGACCATTTTCGCGTCGAGCAGATCCGCCAGCGCCTCGGCGCACGGGCCGATATTTCCGGCCGGCGTGGAATCGAAGGTCGCGCAATATTTGAAGAATACCTGGTCGCAGCCTGCCGACAGCAACCGCCGCGCGGCCCCCAGGACGAGATCGACCGCATCCTGCGCCGGGATCACACGCGTCTTCAGCGCAATCACATGCGCGAGCGAGGCGGAAGGGATGTCCGCCTCGGCGCTGGTCGCGAAACTCGTCGGCACGCCCCGCGCCACCAGCATGGCCGCCAGTTCGGACCCGCCGGTCAAGTCATCGGCAATCGCGCCGAACAGCAGCGGACGCTTTCGTTCTGCCATCGATTCATTCCCTTGAAATCCCGTCCAGGCTTGAAGCCGTGGGCGGTCGCATACGCCCTATGTCAAAGACCCAAAAATGCCCGAGCCAAGGCCAATTGACCGTCCATCATCTGGCGGCCGAACAGCAAGCGGCAACCCTTGGCTTGGGCAGCTTGCAAGAGCCTGGTCCTTTCAGGCTTCATGACGATGTCGGCAACGATCATATCCGCGGATAGCGTCGCGAAATCCACGGGATCTCCATCATCCTTGCCGATCATCCCCAGCGAAGTCGCATTGACGACCATGTCGAAGCCGGTGGCATCGGCCTCGCCCGTTCGAACCGACGCTCCCGGATAGGCGGCGGAAACCGTTTCGACGAGCGCAACGGCCTTAGCATGGTCGCGGTTTGAAACGACCAGTTCGGCCACGCCCGCCTCGGCCAACGCAAAAGCCAGGCTGCGCCCTGCACCGCCGGCGCCGAGCAACAGCACACGAAGTCCTGCAGGCTGAATGCCGGCCTCCATGGCGCCGCGCACGAAACCGCTGCCGTCGACATTGTCTCCAGTCAGCTTTCCATCCGCATCGCGCCGGACGTAGTTGACGCTGCCGATCATCCGGGCGCGCGGCGTGAGTTCGTCGAGCAACGGCACAACAGGGATCTTGTGCGGGATAGTGACGCCTGATCCGACGCAGTTTCGAAATCCGCGCAGCGCCTGGATCGCGGTGGCCAGGTCCCGCGCGCCGACATGAACAGGCACGCAAACGAAGTCATGGCCGGCTGCGCGCATGAAGGCGGTGATGGCTTCCGTGCCGACCACATGCGAGACCGGATCCGCCATCAGCAGCATGATCTTCGTCTGCCCGGTTATGCGGCGCGTATCCATAAGCCCTCGTGGTTCGCTTCCAGTAACATGATAAATATCGACTAATGACTTTATGGTTGCCAATCCGAAGCGGGATCCGCCTCGGCAGCATTTGCGCCCATTTCTCGCGAAACTCAAGCAGTTTGAGTGAGAATCCACCGGTCGCCCACCGCGATTGCCGGCATCGTCATTTCGCCCGGAATGCCTGTTGATAATGAATAAGTTTCTCTGTAATCCTAACGCTCTCATACCATGACTGTCCGGGCCACGCGGAGGATTACCACCCATGTCGAAGCGGCAAATGCACCTGATAGGCTATGTGCTGGCGGGGCCGACCTGGCACCATTACGGAGCCTGGCGGCACCCGGAAAGCGACGGCCTGGATATGCTTGATCCTGCCCGCTATGAGGAGATCGCCCGCGTCCTGGAGCACGGCAAATTCGACGGGCTGTTCTTCGTCGACTTCCTGATGCTGTTCGATTCCTACGCCGGCGGCTACCGCACCAACCTGAAGGAAGGCGGTCAGCAATGCATGATGGACCCGATGCAGCTTCTGGCCGCCATGGCCCGCGTCACCTCGCGCATCGGACTTGCCTCGACCATGTCGACGACATTCTACCACCCCTTCCACATCGCGCGCGCCTTCGCCTCGCTCGACCATATCAGCAAGGGCCGGTCCGGCTGGAACGTGGTCACCTCGGCGATGGAGCGCGAGGCCAAGAATTTCGGCATGGATGCGCTGATGGACAAGAACAAACGCTACGATATGGCCGATGAGGTGCTGGAAGCCTGTAACAGGCTCTGGCAGAGCTGGGAGCCGGGAGCGCTCGTCGGCGATCGCGAGAACAACATCTTCGCCGACGCCGACAAGGTTCACTACGCCAACTATGAAGGCCAGTATGTGCGCACCAGCGGTCCGCTGACGGTGCCACGCTCGCCGCAGGTCAAGCCAGTCATCATGCAGGCCGGCTCCTCGCCTCGCGGCCGCGAGTTCGCCGGCCGCTGGGCCGAGGTCATCTTCACGCTACAGAACTCCAAGGAGCACATGCAGGCCTTCTACCGCGACATCAAGGACCGCGTCGTCGCCAGCGGGCGCAAGCCGAATGAGTGCGCCATCGTGCCTGCCGTCGACATTGTGCTCGGCGACACGGAATCGATCGCCAGGGAGCGCGCCGCGGCCATCAATGAATACGCAAGCCCCACGCTCGGCGTCGCCGAGATCTCCAATGCCCTCGGCGTCGACATGTCGAAGGAGCCCCTCGACAAGCCGCTCGAGGATCTTGAGCTGACGCAGGGTTGCCGCGGCATACTCGACGTGATGCTGCAGGGAACCAAGAAGGATGGGCTGACGCTGGGCCAGGCCGGCAAGGCCTGGGCGACCAGCCAGATGACGCCGCAGCTCATCGGCACGCCGAAACAGATTGCCGACCACCTGCAGGATTTCTTCGAAGCGGAATGCTGCGACGGTTTCATGATCTGCCCGTCGATCAGCCCGGGAACCTATGTCCAGTTCGTCAAGACGGTGGTTCCGGAACTGCAGCGTCGCGGAGTGTTCCGCAAGGAGTACCAGTACGCCACGTTCCGCGAAAACCTGCAGAACTGATCGCGGAAATCCGGCGTCTATCAGGGCGGCTCGGCTTTCAAATTTGCCGGGCCGCCACGCTTTTACACGCTCCGGAGGGGAAGCCCCGAAATTGCCCGTGGCCCAACCGCTATTCGCTCTGTTCCCTCGGCATGAGAATTTCCGGAAGATAGCAGCGCAGATAGGCAACGCCCGCCAGATGCGCTTCCGCGATGTAGTCGTCGCGGATATAGCCATGCTCGCTGTATGACAGCGAAAAGACGCCGTCTATCATCGAGAAATATGTAGCAAGCCGGCGCTCCCAATCCGGGACCGAAGGCATATGAAAATAGTAGGACAGAAGCTGCGACCGGCCGTCAACGAGGCGGTGCAACTGCGATATGTCGGCGGTCTTGACTTCCAGGCTGATATTGGCGCCCAGGAACAATCGCAACGCGGCCGGATGGTTGTTGTGATATTGAGCCGCGCTGGTCACCTTCAGCCGGAACAGGTCCTGCCAACGCGCCGGCCGAACCTCCAGCGGCAGCTTCGACAGCTCCAGCAACGCGTTGTGATGCACCTCGGCCAGAGCAAGCAGCGCGGCCTCGGTGCTCGGAAAGAAATGATAGACCGACGCGTTCGGTACCTTCGCCTTGGCGGCGATCTGATACAGGCCGATGTCCTGCACGTTGCTGGTCGCAAGCAATTCGTCCAGGGCATCGAGCAGCTTGCGGAAGCGCAACTGGCCGGGTTTGCGCTGCGGGCGTCGGGCGACAATGCGCTTCGGCTGCCGGTCCGCGGCGGCCTTTTCCTCGACATCGTTGCTCATCGTCACCTCGAATTGCGGAGCCTTGAGTCCGACACAAGAAGAAACGCGCCCGAAGGTCAAGACACCAAAGATTTCAGGCAATCAAGCCAGTCTTCGCCATTCGTCGCGCGGCCGCCGAAGCAGCAGTTTTCGGTGAGTGAAGATGTCTCGACAGACTGGATTTCATGGAGCCGGCGGATGAATTTCAGCCAGAAGATGCTCGTTGTTCGTCATCGCCGCATCCCGGCGCATCCTGTCGTAAAGCCAGGCGCAGAACATTTCGCAACTTTGCTTGCGCAGTTGTCCGGCCGGCTCCACGACATAATAGTCGGAACCCCGCACCCTGTAGGGGGCGATGTCGAGCGCCGGCACCAGAACCCCGCTCGAGAAGAGATCGTCGATCAGAGGGCTGCCTCCGAGCGCGATGCCCTGGCCGCTCAGCGCCGCCTGCATGAGGACCGAGAAGTTGTTGACCGTGATCTGGTGCTTGCCTTTCGTGACGTCGATGGCATGGGCATGAAACCAGTCGCTCCATCCGCCGCCCTGCACGGACCGTCCCTCGATGTCGAGCAGTTTCTCGCCCAGGAGATCGGCCGGCCGGGTCGGACGCTTGCGCTTGTCCCAATAGGAAGGATGGCAGACGGGCGTCACCTCGCAACCGACCAGGAACCTGGCGGACATCGACGACCACGAGCCTCCGCCGAAACGGACCGTCATGTCGATCCGCTGTTTTGAAATGTCGACGAGTTCATCATTCACTGCCAGCCGCAGATCCACATCGGGATGGAGACTGCTGAATTCGGCAAGCCGCGGCGCCAGCCAGTAGGTGCCGAAAGCATGGGTCGTGCCGACGACGATCGCCTGCGGATCGCGCAGCTCCCTCACTCGGTCCGCGAGAGACGCTATAGCCGTCAGATGCACCGGCAGCGATGCATTGAGCATGGCGCCCGCGGGCGTGAGCTCGATCGACCGGTGCCCTCTTTCGAAAAGAGGAATCTGGAGAAAGTTTTCCAGCTCGCGAATCTGCCGGCTGATGGCCGCCTGCGTGATGTTCAATTCGTCCGCGGCCTTGGTGAAGCTCATCAGCCGCGCGGCTGCCTCGAAGGAGATCAGCGACACCAGGGAGGGGATGCTTTTGCGCAGCAATGACATAACGAATTTTAATGCCAATCGGACGCCATCCGCAAGTCGGCGCGTAAGCAGACTGCCCCTTTTTACTCGTATCTTTTCCGATCTGATCGATAACCTCGCTAAACCCGCGCCGGCGGCTCATTGCAATAATTTCAGTGGCTTAGATCTCGACACGACTTTCTTCCGATGATCGCTGACAAAAGGATTTGTTATGGGACACCAAGAATTTTGCGCGTTTACGCAACCATCCCCCTTCGGCATGCTCGCAATACCAAAAGCGTGATCATAGGACGCACCGAACATGAATGCTCCCGTCGTCATCCCGCCTGCCGCTGTGCCGGTCGGCCGCGATCTGTTCAAGACCGTGTCCAGCCATTGGCCATCCGGCGTGGCGGTCGTCACGACGGCGGCCGGCGACGGAACCTTGCATGGCTTGACCATGAGCGCCGTCATCGCGCTCTCACTGGAGCCCATGCAGTTCCTGATCTCGGTCGACAAGACCTCCAACACGCTGCCGGTGCTGAAAGAGAAGCGGCGCTTCTGCATCAATTTTCTCAGCAGTGAGCAGCGCGACATCTGCATGCTGTTCGCTAGCAAGGCCGCCGACAAGTTCGCTTCCGTCGGCCATCGGCTCTCCGACACCGGCTTGCCGATGATCGATGGCGCGGTTTCCTGCATCAACTGCGATGTGAACAGCATCATTGCGAGTGGCGACCATGAGATCATGATCGGCGATGTCCGCGACATGGAGCATTTCGGCGGCGAGCCGCTGATCCATTTCAAGCGATCGTTCCACAAGGCGCGGCCCGCCTGAGCGACATGCTCTCCTGGTCAGCTTCTCCCCTGGATTCGTGGCGCGAAGCAGGACTCGCATCCAGCTCAGGTCTTTACCCCGCCGGACGACCGAAGCCTTTCCTGGTCCAAAGCATGTCTCCCAAAACCGGTTCCCACCTTCGGGAGGCTTGGGCTAGGATGATGCCATGCGGCTTTATGCATCCATGATCGCGTTGGGGTTCCTGCTGGTGGTGATCGCCTCCGGCATGTGGCCATCCTGGGCGTTGGCCTCGTCGCTGTCGCGGCCCGTCATCACACTCGTTTCATCGGCAGCCACGATGGAGCGTTCGACCTTCAAGCCCTGCTATCGCACAGTGCGAACGTCGGGTGTGCCCTGCTTTCTTCAGATCGGCCTGCCGCAAGACTTGACCGGCGGCGAGGCGCAAACCTCCAGGCATTGCAATCCCGCGATGAGTCTCCCCGCGACGAAGTCCATCTTCCGCGAGGCGGAACCGAGACCGCCCCGACCTTTCTTCACCGCCTGAATCCGGTGCGCGTTGGCGGGTGCCGCCGGCGCGCTTCTTTCATCCCATGTGAAGGGCGGCGATGCCGCCTCAAAGGTCATTTCATGCTGAACGAAATTCCCATCAGCCGCCGGCGTCTCCTGCTCGGCGCCTCCAACTTGGCTGCAGCCGCGACGCTCCTGCGTTTCCTGCCGGCTCGCGCCCAGGAAGGACTGACACCTGGACAGGTCCTCAACGATCCCGACATGCCGCTCGTCGGCGCCAAGAATGCCGACATCACGATCGCGGAGTTCATGGACTATAACTGCCCCTATTGCCGCAAGAGCCACCCGGAATTGAAGAAGCTCCTTGCGAGCGACCGCAAGGTGCGGGTCGTCTACAAAGACTGGCCGGTGTTCGGTCCGGTGTCCGAATATGCGGCCCGCATGGCGCTCGCGGCCAAATGGCAGGGGAAGTACGAGGCCGCGCACGACGCGCTCATGTCGTCGCCCAAACGCTTCCAGCACAATAAGGAAGTCACGGCCGTCTTGGCCGGGGCCGGTATCGACATGTCGAGGTTGAACAGGGACGCAGCGGCGCATAAGGCCGACATCGACAAGTTGCTCGCCCGAAACGCGCTGCAGGCCGATACGATCGGCTTGCAAGGCGCACCCTCCTGGCTGGTGGAGTCCTTCATCGTCTTCGGCGGCCTCAGCCACGCCCAGTTGCAGGAAGCGGTGGCGGAAGCACGCCGCAGAAAGAAGGCCTCGGGCGGCAAGTAGGATCCGCCCCATTCGCGGAGGCCGCCGGCCAGTAGGCGCGGCGGCCTCCGTCGGGCTCTTGGCTCAGGCGATGAAGGCTTCGGCGACGCTGCGAATGCCTGCGGCATCGAGCTTGTAATGAGCGTAGAGATGAGTGGGCGGCGCGATCAGGCTGTATTCGTCGTAGATGCCGTGACGCCTGAGCTTTACGCCCATTCCCTCGTCGGCGAGCACTTCGGCGACCGCACCGCCAAGTCCGCCCATGACATTGTGCTCCTCGACTGTCATGATCTTCTTCGAGCGGGATGCCGCGTCGAGAATGGCTTCCCGGTCGAGAGGCTTGATACACGCCATGTCGATCACGCCGACGGAGCGCCCGCCTGCATTCATCGTCTTGGCGGCCTCGAGCGCGCCGTGCACGGCCATCCCGCAGGCGATGATGGTCAGGTCCTCGCCCTTGAAATGCTCATGCGCCTTGCCGAACGTGAATGTCGGCGTGCCTTGATAGACGACGGGATCGCGGCCGCGGCCGATGCGGAAGTAGATCGGCTTGTCGTAATCGGCGGAGGCGCGGATCGCCGCTTCCAGTTGCGGACCGTCCGCCGGCGACACCACCGCGAGGTCGGCGATCGAGCGCATGATGGC
The DNA here is from genome assembly GCF_006442775.1 of Mesorhizobium sp. B2-4-6. Lineage (NCBI taxonomy): Bacteria > Pseudomonadati > Pseudomonadota > Alphaproteobacteria > Hyphomicrobiales > Phyllobacteriaceae > Mesorhizobium > Mesorhizobium sp. B2-4-6. The sequence goes on along the minus strand of NZ_VFVI01000001.1, from coordinate 557,297 downwards.
GATGTCTTCCGTGGCATGGTGCGACGTGCCGTAGAAGCCGAGCGAGATGCCCGTGTGATGGCCGACGAGCCGGACCGGCTGCGCGGAATAGGCGACGTCCATCCTGATCTGTTCGCAGGCAAGCAGGGCAAGGAAGGAAGCAAAGGTCGCCACGAAGGGCATCACGCCGCAGGTCGCGATGCCCGCGGCGGTGCTGACCATATTCTGCTCCGATATGCCGAAGGAGACGTAGCGGTCGGGGTAGGCAGCGGCGAAGCGGTTCAGGCCGTTCGAATATTGAAGGTCGGCCGATCCGGCCATGACGTTATGGCCTGCCTTCACCAGGTCGATCAGTCCGTTGGACAGATGGTCTAGGCCTGGGTTGACGGCATTGAGGCCGCGATATTGCCAGGAATTGGGAGACAGCGGACCGTTCATTTCAAGCATCCAGCGCGTTGATCTCGGCGATGGCCTTTTCGGCATCGGACGGGTCGAGGTAACCCAGGTGCCAGCCCGGCTCGGTTTCCATGTAGGAAACGCCCCTGCCCTTGCTGGTCCTGGCGATGATCATACAGGGCTTGGTGCGCTCGTCGTCGGCCCGCACCCGGCGCAGCAGCTCCGTCACCTTCGCCACGTCATGGCCATCGACCTCATGGACTTCCCAGCCGAAGGCGCGCCACTTCTCGTCGAGCGGCTCGATGTTCATCAGATCGTCGACGCGGCCGTCCAGTTGGTAGCCGTTGCGGTCGACGATGGCGATGAGATTGCGGGCCCGATGCTGGGCGGCGTTGATGGCGGCCTCCCACACCTGCCCTTCCTGCATCTCGCCATCGCCCATCATGCAGAAGACCCGGTAGTCCTTCTCGCCGGTCCAGCGCTGCGCCAGCACCATGCCCAGCGCATTCGACAGCGCATGGCCGATCGAGCCCGACGAAAAGTCGACGCCGGGCACCTTCCTCATGTCGGGGTGATCGCCAAGCGGGCTGCCGAGGCGCGTATATTGATCGAGCCACTCCTTCGGGAAGAAGCCGAGATCGGCATAGATCGGGAACAGGCCAACCGCCGCATGCCCCTTGCCGATGGTGAAGCGGTCGCGGCCGGCCCATTTCGGATCGCGATGACGCAGCCGCATGACGTCGTAATAGAGCGCGGCGAATATTTCCGCAGCCGAGAACACCGACGTGTAGTGGCCGGTCTTGGCGATCTCGATCAGCCGGATCGTCTCCAGCCGCACGAAGCGGGCGCGCTCCTTCAGCATCGCCACCACGTCCGGCGTAGGCTCGAAGCTGTTGCCGCGTACCGTGCCTCCAGAAGAACCGCTCATACCATCCCTCGATCAAAATTCGTGCTTCCCTGGCGCGGCCCATGAGCCCCGCCGCGACTGCGTCAGGAGCGCAGATTTTCCCGGAACGTCCTGCCTGAATAATCCCGGCGGTAAATGCCGCGGCGCTGAAGCTCGGGCACCACCGACTTGACGAACTGGTAGAACGATCCCGGCGTGATGGACGGGCAGATGACAAAGCCGTCGCAGGCTTCGGCCTCGAACAGCTCGTGGATGTGATCGGCAATCATCATCGGCGTGCCGACCAGTTGCGGCGACATCTGCGTCGTCGCGTATTGGTGGCCGGCATCGTGCAGCGTCTTGCCCTTGCCGCCGCTCATGATGATGTCGAACACCCCGCGTGCGCCCTGCGTGATCTCCATCTCGCTCAGCGGCTGGTCCATCGGAAAGCCGGAAAGGTCGACGCCGATGTGGTTCGACATCTCGGAAAGGCCAAGCTCGGCATTGGCGAGGGAATCGATATAGTCGGCGCGCTCGCGCGCGATCGATTCCGTCTCGCCGATGACGATGTCCGTCGCCGGCAGGATGGCGCAGTGCGAAGGGTCGCGCCCGGCATTGGCGACGCGATCCTTGATGTCGCGATAGAAGGCCTGCATGTCGGCCTTGTTGTTTTGCAGCGTGAAGACGATTTCGGCCCAGCGCGCGGCGAACTGGCGTCCCCGCGCCGACGATCCCGCCTGCATCAGCACGGGGCTGCCCTGCGGCGAATGCGGCGTCATCAACGGGCCGCGCGTCTTCACATATTTGCCGGCGTAGTTGGCGTAGCGAACCTTCGAGGGATCGCCGAAAATGCCGGCCTGTCGGTCAAGCACCAGTGCATCGGGCCCCCAGCTGTTCCAGAGCGCCGTGCAGGCCTCGACCACCTCGTCGGCATGATCGTAGCGCTGCGCCTTGTCCAGCAGCCGGTCCATGCCGTAATTCTGCGCTTCGCGATCCGTCGCCGACGTCACGATGTTCCAGGCAGCCCTGCCGCCGCTGATATGGTCGAGCGACGCAAAGGCGCGGGCAATGTGGAACGGATGGTAGAGCGACGTCGACATCGTCGCCGACAGGCCGATGTGGTTGGTCACTCGCGCCATCGCCGTCAGCATCTGCATCGGGTCGAGCATGCACATATGCCCGCCGTACTTGATGCAGGGATCGAAGACGCCGCCATAGGTGTCGTAGAGCGTCTGGACGTCGACGAAGAACAGTCCGTCGAATTTTCCGGCCTCCAGGATACGGGCGATGTTCTCGTAACGTCCAGGCTCGAGGAAATCGGTCCCGTCGCTTTCGTCGTGACGCCAGCTTCCGTTGTTGTGCCACGACGGCCCGATCGTGCAATAGCCTACGAAGTGCAGCTGACGTCCCATTGAACTCATCCAAAATCCGCGCGTCGCGGGCTCGAGGGAAGTGCCCGGCGAGCCTCCGCTGCGAAAGAAACTCTTATGCATCAGGGGCGCGTCGTCGCCTTGCGCATATTTTCGTCGAACCCACGACAAGACCGCCGATTTACGTCTGCTTCTTGCACTCCGCCGCTACGCCGTACACTGGCAAAAACCTTTAGGCAGGATAACCTTTCGTTATGCCAGGCGCCGGGATGGCGCTCGCATTGCGCCGTCAGGCGGCGGCAGGTGAATACTGGCGCACGACGCCCTGTCTGATGAGGCTTTCGACTTCCTCGGGAGCATAGCCGAGCGCCTCCGACAGCACTGCGGTCGTATCCTCGCCAAGCATGGGCGGCGCCTTGTAATCTGCGTCTCGCTGCGCGACGAGACCCTGAGCCGGCCTGACCAGCGAGACCGGTCCGATATGCTGGTTGTGCAAGGTCTGCACGACATCACGTGCTTTCACCGTCGGGCTTTCGAAGGCCTCCGGCACGGACTTGACCTCGCCTGCGGGAACGCCGTGCCGCAGGCAGGCTTCCATCCAATGGTGACGCGTGTTCGCGCGAAACGACTGGCTCAACTGGGCAAGCAGGCTTTCGCGGTTCAGCGCACGCGCCGCGGCCGTCTTGTAGAGCGGATCCCGGGCGAGCTCGGGCAGGCCGACGACCTTCTCGCACAGGGCGGTGAATTGCTTGTCGTTGCCCACGGCCAGCGCGAAGTTGCCGTCCGAGCATTCGCATATCTGGTAGGGCACCACCGTCGGATGCGCATTGCCGTAGCGGCGCGGAATGACGCCGGCGTTGAGGTAGCCGCTGCCGACATTGATCAAAGTGTTCAACGCGCATTCCAGCAGCGATATGTCGATATACTGCCCCTGGCCGGTCTCCCGACGCTGATAAAGCGCCGCCAACACCGATTGCACCGAAACCATGCCTGCGATGATGTCGGTCATCGCAACGCCGATGCGCTGGGGCTCGCCGTTGACGGGGCCGGTGATCGACATCAGGCCGCTTTCGGCCTGGACGACGAAATCGTAGCCGGGTCGGTCCCATTCGGGACCGGTCTGCCCATAGCCGGAAATCGAACAGTAGATGATGCCAGGGTTGAAAACCTTCAGCGTCTCGTAGTCGATCTTCAGCCGCTGAACCGTGCCGGCCCGGAAATTCTCTATGACCACGTCGGCTTTCGCTGCCAGGCGATGGATGATCTCATGACCCTTGGGATGCTTGATGTCGACCGCGATGCTGGACTTGCCGCGATTGGCGCACAGGTAATAAGTGCTGACGCCCTTGTAGCTCGGCACCGACCAGGCACGCGTGTCGTCCCCACCGTCGATGTTCTCGATCTTCCAGACCTCGGCGCCGAGATCCGCCAGCGTCATCGTCGCCCAGGGGCCGGCCAGCACACGGGAAAGGTCCAGCACCTTGATGCCTGCCAGCGGCAAACGGGATGCGGCTTCACCCGCGGGCCTAATGGATTCCGACATGGGTTCTCGCTTTCTTGCTCTGCTGGAATTTCCGCCGCTCAGGCGGCGAGCCCGATATCCGCCGGACCCGGGAAATGACACGCCGCGTGATGCCCGGGCTCGATCTCGACGAGCGGCGGCGGCACCTCGGCGCATTTATCCTGTGCCTTGAAACAGCGAGTCCGGAACGGGCAACCCGATGGCGGGTTGATCGGACTGGGCACGTCGCCCCTCAGCAGTATCTGCTTGCGGCTGCGCTCGATATCCGGATCGGCGACCGGCACCGCCGACATCAGGGCTTGAGAATAGGGATGAAGCGGCCTGCCGTAGAGCTTCTCCGCCGGCGCCACTTCGACGAAGCGGCCGAGATACATCACCGCGACCTTGTGGGAGATGTGGCGCACCACCGACAGGTCATGGGCGATGAAGACATAGGCCGTGCGCATCTTCTCCTGTATCTCCTGGAGAAGGTTGAGCACGCCCGCCTGGACCGACACGTCGAGCGCCGAGACCGGCTCGTCCAGGATGAGCACTTCCGGCTTCAACGCGAGCGCGCGGGCGATCACGACACGCTGACGCTGGCCGCCCGACAATTGGTGCGGATAACGCCGACCATGCGCGGCGCTGAGGCTGACCAAGTCGAGCATCTCCAGCACGCGCTCGCGCCTTTGCGCGCGGTTCATCGTCGATATGCGCAGCGGCTCCGCGATGCTGTCCTCGATGCGCATGCGCGGATGCAGCGAGCCGTACGGATCCTGGAAAACCAGTTGCAGATGGCGGCGCATCCTGCGCATCTGTTGCGGGCCGAGCGAGATGACGTCGACGCCGTTGACGCTCACGCTGCCGGACGTCGGCTCGATCAGGCGCAGCAGGCATCGGCCAAGCGTGGACTTGCCGCAGCCGGATTCGCCGACCAGACCCAGTGTCTCGCCGGATTTCAGGTCGAAAGAGATGTCGGTGACAGCCTTCAGTTGCGCGACTTCCCGACGGACCACGGTGCCGCCCATAATCGGGAATGTCTTGGACAGATTGCGCACCGACAGGGCAAAGCCCGCGTCCGACGCGGCCTGGATGCTGCTTGACGTTTCAGACATTTGCGCGCTCTTCCGCCGGCGCCGTGCGACCGGCATCGCTCCAAGACGGCAGGCTCTCTGCGAAGTGACAAGCCGCTCGGTGCCGGCCAAGCTCGATGACAGGAGGAGCAGTCTTGCGACAGATATCCTGGGCAAAGCTGCAACGCGGATGGAAGGCGCAGCCTTCAGGCAGCGCGCCAAGCATGGGCGGCGCGCCGGGGATCGAGTAGAGCTTTTCCTTCGAGGCCGTCAGCTTCGGGATCGAATCGATCAAGCCGCGCGTGTAGGGATGACGGGGATTGGCGAAGAGTTCTCGCACCTCGGCTTCCTCGACCACCAGTCCGGCATAGATGACCGCGACCCGGTCCGCGTGCCCGGCGACGACGCCGAGGTCATGCGTGATCAGGATCAGCGCGAGCCCGAGCTTTTCCTTGAGCTCGCGCAGCATGCGCATGATCTGGGCCTGCACGGTGACGTCGAGCGCCGTCGTCGGCTCGTCGGCAACCAGCAATTCGGGATTGTTGGCAACCGCCATGGCAATCATGACACGCTGGCGCATGCCGCCGGAGAACTCGTGCGGATACTGATTGATCCGCCGGTCCGGCTGCGGGATGGCGACAAGCTGCAAAAGCTCGAGCACGCGCTCGGTCGCCTTCGTCTTGCTCATGCCCCTGTTGTGGAGAAGAAGCGCCTCGCGGATCTGGCCGCCCACGGTCATCACCGGATTGAGCGACGAAAGCGGGTCCTGGAAGATCATGCTGATCTGGGCCCCGCGCAGCGCGCGCATATCCCGGGGCGGACGCCCCACGAGTTCCAGCCCCTTGAAGACGACGGAGCCGCTGACGATCGCGTTGCGCGCCTGCAGACCGAGCGAGGCGAGCATGCCGAGCGATTTGCCCGACCCGGATTCCCCGACGATGCCCAGGACCTCTCCCTTGAACAGTTCGATGCTGAGGCCGCGCACCGCGGGCAGGACGCGGTCCCGCGACGCGAAGCCGACCTTGAGGTCGCGGATGCGCAGCAATGGTTGGCCGGCGGCATCTTGGTTGATCTCGGCCGCGCTCATTTGGACGACCTCGGGTCGAAATAGTCGCGCAGGCCGTCACCTATGAAGTTGAAGCCCAGCACCACCGTCAGGATGGCCATGCCCGGCCCGAATGCGATCCACCAGCTGTAGAAGAACGTCGCTCCGTCCGAGATCATCGCTCCCCATTCGGGTGTGGGAGGCGTGGCGCCGAGGCCGATGAAGGAGAGCGACGCCGCGAGAAGGATCACCTGGCCGAGGTCCATCGTCGCGCTGACGAGAATGGGCGTCCAGCAAAGCGGCAGGATATGCTTGGTGAGGATGCGGAAATGGCCCGCCCCGGCCGCGACCGCGGCCTCGACGTGCTCGCGCTCGCGCACCTCGAGCACCTGGGCGCGCATCAGGCGGGCATAGACCGGCCACCAGACGACCACCATCGCGATCGCCGCGTTGCCCAGCCCCGGTCCGAGCGAGGCCGCGACGGCCATAGCCAGCAGGATCGGAGGGAAGGAAAGGGTGATGTCGACGAGCCGCATGATGGCGGCGCCGATAATGCCGCCCCGGTAACCGGAAATCGCGCCTGCGGCCGACCCGATCACCACGGCGCTGACCACGACCAGAAGCGCTATCGGCAGCGAATGCTGCGCGCCATGGATCGTGCGCGAAAGCACGTCGCGGCCAAGGGCGTCTGTTCCGAGCAGATAGCTCGCATTCGGCGCCTGCAACCGCCGGCCCGCGAGCTTGAGCGGATCGTAGGGCGCGAGCCATGTCGGAAACAGGGTAGCCACGAACCAGAAGAAAACGACGACACCGCCGACCAGAAAAGCGGGCGAAGCCCATTCGGGAAGGCGAAGGCGCGCCGATGATGAGGCTTGAACCGAAGACACTGGCTTTCCCTCAGTTCAGGCGCACGCGCGGATTGGCCAGGACATAGGCGATATCCGTGAGCAGGTTGGTGATGAGGAACATCACGCCGCCGACTATGGTGACGCCGATGATCGCCGGGAAATCAAGCGAACGTGCCGCTGTCACGGCGTAGCTGCCCATTCCCGGCCAGGCAAAGACCGCCTCCGTGAGCACCGCGCCCGTGATGAGATAGGCAAACGAGTAGCTGATCACCGTCAGCACCGGCACCAGGATGTTGCGGAAGGCATGGCGCAGCACCACGCGCATCTCGCCGGCTCCCTTGGCCCGTGCGGTGAGGATGAACTCGCGCTCCATCACCTCCAGCATGTTGGCGCGCACGAGGCGCGAGATCGTCCCCGCCACGGTCCAGCCGAGAACCACCGACGGCAGCACAAGATGGGCGAGCGCATCCTTGAAGGCGGCAAAATCCCCGGCGAGCAGGGTATCGATGGTCATGAAACCGGTGACGACGGGCGGCGGCGAAAGCCTGGGATCTATGCGACCCGGCCCGGGCAGTATCTGATATTTGACCGACAGCAGGAAAAGCAGTGCAAGGCCCAGCCAGAAGATCGGGACGGAAGAACCGAACAGCGAGAATATGCGTGCGCCCTGGTCGACAGCGGTGTCGCGATAGTAGGCCGCGAGGAGGCCGAACACGATGCCTATGACGCTCCCGATGATCATCGCGGCGATGACGAGCTCGAACGTTGCCGGCAGCCGCGCCACGAGATCGGCCGACACCGGACGGCGCGTGACGAAGGACGTTCCCATGTCGCCCTTCAGCAGATTGCCGACATAGATCAGGTAGCGCTCCGGCAAGGGACGATCGAGCCCCCAGCGCTGCCGCGCGGCAGCCACGATCTCAGGATTGTTCATCTGCTGTTCGCTGACGACGGCGGTAAGAGGATCGCCCTTGGTTATGGCCGTCAACAGGAACGCCATCGTGACGATGCCCAGCAGAATGAAAGGCATCGCGATGCTGCGTCGTAGGATATAGTTCAGCATCGGCCGTCTCTTGGCATCGCGATCCGCACCTGCCCCATCGAGTGAATGTGACGCGATATTGACAAGGCTGAAAACACCAGTCAATAGAAATGAAATTAAGTTCCAAATTTCATGCGCAGCTTGTTGGACGCGCCTGGCGCGCCTGACACAGTGGGCCCTCCGACGGTCCCATGGGCCGGCAGAGTCCTTTCGCGCTGTTGGGAGGCAGCATGAGAAAACGCAACAAGCCGATCGTCGCGCCCTCGGATGAAGAACTTGGTCAACACGCCTCGGCCCTGGTGCGCGGATTGCAGATATTGCGTGCCTTCACGCCCGCGGACGTCACGCTCGGCAACCAGGAACTGATCGAGCGGACAGGCCTGCCGAAGGCCACCATATCGCGCCTGACCTACACCCTGGTCGGGCTTGGCTACCTGATCTACGACCCTTTGCTCGGCCGATACAGCATCGGGCCGGCTACCGTTTCGCTCGGCTATTCAGGCTTGAGCAGCAGCGCCGTGATCTACATGGCCAAGCCGCTCATGCAGGCGCTCGCCTTCGAAACCGGCGTCGCGGTGGCCATGGGCATGCGGGACGGGCTGGAGATGGTCTATGTCGCCAACTGCAGGCCGGAAACGCCGGTCACGCTCAGGCTGAACGTCGGCTCGCGCCTGCCGATATGGCAGACCTCGATGGGACTGGCCTATCTGGCGGCCATGGAGGACACGCTGCGCGAACGGGTCATCCGACAGTTGATCGAGACCAACCCCGGCACGAAGGACAAGATCCAGCGCGCCATCGACGGCGGGCTTGAAAGCTACGCCGAGCATGGTTTCGTGTCATCGTTCGGCGACTGGTACAGCTACATAAACGCCGTGGGCGTGCCTTTCAGACCGACCGACGGTTCCCAACTGGTCGCCATCACGTGCGGCGGCATCAAGGACCTCGCGCCCGTCGAGGCCTGCCTCTCGGTTTATGTCCCCAAGCTCAAATCGCTGCTCGCGGAACTTCAGAGCCGGCTGATCGGCGCCGTGCCGCCGCCAATCGGCGAACCGGCCGTGGCGACGCGGGCCGGAAACGAAGGATAATTTCATGGCGACTGCCGTCATCTTTCCGAAAGTCAGCCTAGAGACGGACGCCGGCACGATTTCGCGCTGGCTGAAGGAAGATGGCGCGACGGTAAGCCAGGGCGAGGCCCTTTTCGAGATCGACAACGACAAGGCGGCGGTCGAGGTAGAGGCCCCGGCATCCGGAACTATCTCATATGTCCGCAATGCCGGCGAAGACGTCCAGGTTGGCGAGGTCGTCGCGCATATCCTGCAAAGCGGCGAGCAGCCCGAGGCCGCAGCCAAGCCGGTCGCCAAAGCGGCGCCGATGACCGTTGCCGCCAACGGCAAGAGCCAGCCGGCGCAGCAAAGCTCTTCAGCGCGCATCATTGCGACGCCGCTGGCCAGACGCATCGCCGAGCAGCAGCAGATCGACTTGCGCAACGTTCGTGGCTCGGGACCGAAGGGACGCATTCAAAAGCGTGACGTCATCCATCTGCCGACGGCCGCCCCGAAACCGTCTCCGGTTGCCGGCGATTCGCCCCTCAATGCCGTTTGGTTGCAGAAGGACGGCCCCGGCACGCTCGTCGCCCTGCATGGCTTTGCGTCCGACCACAATGCCTGGCGCGGGCTGCTCGCCGCCGGGCGGCCAAGGGCGCGGATGCTGGCCGTCGATCTGCCTGGCCACGGACGATCGTCGAGGACCGTTCCGGCTGATCTCGACGCGATCTGCGTCATGGTCGAGCAACGCATGGCGGCCGAAGGCGTCGATGAGGCGACCTTCGTCGCCCACTCCTTCGGCGCCGCGGTGGCCGCAAAGCTCGCCAGCCGCGGGTTCGTCCGGGTCAACGCACTGCTGCTGATATCGCCGGCGGGGCTCGGCCCGGAAATCCGCGATCAGTTCATCAAGGGCTTCGTCGCGGCCAAGCAGCCTTCCAGCATCCTGCCCTGGCTGCATGAGCTGGTGTTCGATCCCAGCCTGATCTCCGAGGCCTTCGTGCGCAGCGTGGTGGATCAGCGCAAGGACGACGAATTGTCCGGCGCGTTGGCCAGCCTGGCAGAGCGCTATTTCTGCGACGGCACGCAGACCTTCTCGATCCGGCCCGACCTCGAACGGCTGCGTATCCCGGTCCGCATCATCGCCGGCATGAAAGACAGGATCATTCCGTTTGCCCATTGCCATTCGCTTCCCGGCCGCGTCGGTCTCCATGCTTTCCAGCAATGCGGTCACATGCCGTATCTGGAGCAGCCGGAGCTCACGCTCTCGATCGTCAACGAGATGCTGGCCTTGGGTCGCTCCGACCGTTGAGTGGCCTCTTCGGGAAGACGAAGCTTGAGACGAAGTCCGGCTTACTGCGGACCGACAATTGTGAGACGACCCGATGGCCCTTGAAGCAGACCTCTTCGACCAGTTGCGCGAGACGGTGCGGCGCTTCGTGAGGGAGCGCCTGGTTCCGCGCGAAGCCGACATCGCCCGCACGGACAGCATGCCGGCCGAGATCAAGCAGGAGATGCGCGAGCTCGGGTTGTTCGGGCTGTCGATACCGCAGCAGTATGGCGGCCTCGGCCTCGACATGGAGGAAGAGGTCCGCATCACCTTCGAGCTTGGACGGACGTCTCCGGCGTTCCGGTCGGTGTTCGGCACCAACAACGGCATCGGCTCCCAGGGCCTTGTGATGGACGGCACGGACGTCCAGAAGTCGTCATACCTGCCGAGATTGGCGACGGGAGAACTGATCAGCTCCTTCGCGCTCACCGAGCCGGAGGCCGGCTCCGACGCCGGCTCGTTGCGCATGACGGCCCGCCGCGACGGGGACGAATATGTCCTCAACGGCACCAAACGCTTCATTACCAACGCGCCATATGCGGATCTCTTCACTGTGTTCGCCCGCACTGACACCACTCAAAAACCCGGCGGCGCGGTTACCGCGTTCCTGGTCGAGCGAGGAGTACCCGGCCTGTCGTTCGGCAAGATCGACAAGAAGATGGGACAGGCCGGCTCGCATACCTGCGACGTGATTTTCGAGGATTGCCGCGTGCCGGCCACAGCCGTCCTGGGCGGCAAGGAGGGCCAGGGCTTCCGGACCGCGATGAAGGTTCTGGACAGGGGGCGGCTGCATATTTCGGCCTTCTGCGTCGGCATGGCCGAACGGCTCATCCAGGACAGCCTGACCTATGCCATGCAGCGCAAGCAGTTCGGACAGCCGATCGCCGAGTTCCAGCTGATACAAGCGATGCTGGCGGACAGCCGGGCCGAGGCTTATGCCGCCCGCTGCATGGTGCTCGAAACGGCGCGATCGAAGGATCGCGGCGAAAATGTCTCCACCGAGGCCGCCTGCTGCAAGATGTTTGCCAGCGAAATGGTCGGCCGCGTCGCCGACCGGGCGGTACAGATCCATGGCGGCGCCGGATACATGGAAGAATATGGCATCGAACGGGCCTACCGCGATGTCCGCCTGTTCCGCATCTACGAGGGGACGACCCAGATCCAGCAGATCCTGATCGCGAGGAACATGATGAAGGAAGCTGCCGCGGCCTAGCCGGCGCGGCCAAAGCCGCTGTGCTGGCTTCTACGAATGACGCCCTGTGCACCTAACCGATCGTTGATAATCGAATTTTTTTCACTATCATCGACTCATAATTTCCCCAATCAAGCGACGAGCCCGCCGTGAAAGCGCATTCCGAAATCAACGCGACCGACCTCGCCTACCATCTGCATTCCCAGACCAATCCGCAGGCCCTGTCGCGCGAGGGCGCCTATATCGTCGTCAAGGGCGACGGCGCGCATGTCATCGACGAAAACGGCAAACGCTATATCGACGCCATGGCGGGACTCTGGTGCGCGTCGCTGGGTTTCAACAACGAGCGCCTCGGGCGTGCGGCCGCGAAACAATATGAAGAGCTCGGCTACTACCACAGCTTCTACGGGCGCACGAACCCGCAGGCGGCAACGCTGAGCAAGAAGCTGGTTGACTTGACCGGCATGCCGGGCGGCAAGGCCTTCTTCGTGACCTCTGGTTCCGAAGCCAACGAAACCATGGTGAAGCTGGCCTGGCTCTACCATGCCTCGCGCGGCAAGCCGACCAAGCGCAAGGTCATTGCTCGCGACCGTGCCTTCCACGGATCGACCATCGTGGCGGGATCCATGTGCGGGCTGGAGATGATGCACCGGGAGTTCGGACTTCCGCTGCCTGGCTTCATCCACACGCTTTGCCCCAGCACCTATCGAGTCAAGCTGCCCGGCGAAAGCGAGGCCGATTTCGTCGCCCGCCTGGCAGCCGAGCTCGAGCGCATGATCCTGCGGGAGGGTCCGGACACGATCGCCGCCTTCATCGCCGAGCCGATCATTGCCGGCGGCGGCATCATCCCGCCGCCCAACGGTTATTTCGAGGCCGTCCAGAAGATGCTGGCGAAATACGATATCCTGTGCCTCGACGACGAGGTGGTCTGCGGTTTCGGCCGCACCGGCAACTGGTTCGGGCGCGAGACGGTCGGAATGGCGCCCGACATGATGTCGCTCGCCAAGGGCATCACCTCTTCCTACTTCCCGCTCGCGGCCGTGATCGTGTCGCCGAAGATCCTCGAGGCGGTCGAGCGCTACAATGAAGGCGGCACCTCGTTCGGCCACGGCTTCACCAATGCGGCTCATCCCGTTGGCGCGGCCGTCGCGGCGGAGACGATCGCGATCTACGAAGAACTCGATATCGTCGCCCATGTCCGCAAGATGGGCGCGCTTCTCCATCAGACGCTCGCCGATGTGACGAAGGACTCACCCATCGTCGGAAACCTTCGCGGCGTCGGGCTCATGTGTGGGGTCGAGCTCGTCGAAGACCCGGCAACCGGCTCGCCTTTCGCGCCGGCGCGCCAGGTTGGCGCCCGCCTTGCCGCCAGCGCCTATGAGCATGGCCTGGTGGTTCGTGCGATGCGCGACACGGTCGGCTTCTGCCCGCCTTTGATCATCGACGAGCGTGACGTGGAGGAGATCGGCTCCAAGATGGAGAAGGCACTGCGGGAAACCGAGAAGGCCATTCAGGCAAAGTCGATCTGAGAAAACGGGAGCGAGGCGCGCCGACAGCTCCCGCACTCCGGTCGTCACAGCGACGGCCGGCAAACAACGAAAAACGCAGGCGCAGCCGATGCCAGCCCGGCAATCTCCCTTCACCAACGTCTATGTCTGCGCCTTCGCGGCCTATGCGTGCTTCTCGACGTCGGACGCTTTCACCAAGGCCCTGCATGGGCCTTTGAGCGTTTTCGAGATCGGCTTCTTCGAGAACGCCTTCGCTTCGGTAGTCCTCCTGGCCACACGCCATGAGAACGAGCGCTGGGTCGAGTTCTGGAAAATGAGCCGTCCGTGGCCCATCCACTTGCGCGCCATATGCGGCGTGCTGTCCAGCCTTTGCGCGATCTATGCCTTCACGACGATTCCGCTCGTCGACGCGTACTCGCTCATCTTCCTCGCCCCATTCTTCGTGACCGTCATGTCCGTCCTGATCCTGAAGGAACAGGTCGGGCTATGGCGCTGGTTCGCCGTGCTGCTCGGATTTGTGGGCGTCCTGCTGGCGGTCAAGCCCGGCTTCCAGGCGTTTCAGCTCGGACATTTCGGCGCGGTGGTGGCCGGGCTTTCCACCGGCACGTCGATCATCATCATGCGAGGCCTCGGCTCCGCCGCCAAGAAGACAAGCATCCTGGGAACGTTGTTCCTCTACCTCGTCTCGGTCAACGGCATCGGCATGGTGCTTCATGGTTTCACGGCCCCTGCCTTGAACGATCTGGTGCTGATGGCGCTGTCGGGCCTGTGCGTGGGTCTCGGCCAGTGGGCGTTCGTGAGTGCGGCGCGCCACGGCAACGCGACACAGATCGCGCCGGTCGCCTATTCGCAGCTTGGCTGGGCGATGCTGTTCGGTATCATCGTCTTCCACGAATATCCCGATCTGCTGGCGGTGATCGGAGTGGGGATCATCGCCAGCGCGGGCTTGCTGACGGTCCTGCGCGAGCGCATACGCCGGATCAAGCCCGCAAACCCGCCCGGCATACGCTGAGGAAGGCTGGTCGATAGCGGCCTTCGCTCACGTCCTCATCTTGTCCAGCGCCGCGGAAAAGACATCCTCGGCGCCGATCTTTCCGGGCTTGAGGAACAGCGAAATACGCCTGTCGTCATGCGAGATGCAGGAGCCGGCGCCGAGCTCGTCGAAGGGGAGTACCTGCATGCTTTGAATGCCCAGCGCCTGGACGATCGCACCGGAGGATTCGCCTCCCGACACGACCAATTTGCGAACACCCTTGTCAGCCAGTCCCCTGGCGATGCCGGCCAGGATCGCTTCGGCCTTGCGAGCCGCTCCCATGACGCCGAACATCGACTGCGCCCGCGTGACGGCATCCGGATCGCCGGCGACGGAAAATCCGATCGCTCGTCCGGCATCGAGCTGCGTCTGCGCCCACTTCAAGGATCTCTCCGTCAGGACATCGCGCTCGTCCTCCCGGATGTCGATGTCGAGAACCGGGTTTGAAAGCGCGAAGTGATCGCGCTGCCGCAGCGTGACCTCGCTGCAACTTCCCACCAGAACCGCCTCCCCGCCCTGCCCGCGGACCGGCCTCGGCCGGTCTTGCGGAGCGCGCCGGACGCCTTCCTTTTCCCACTGCAAAGCCAGTTCGATCGCCAAGGCATCCGCGCCGCTGGTGACGCGGTCGCGCCGGAAGATTGTCGCCCCAACCGCCACATCGTCATTGTCGACGCAGTCCATGAGGAAGTAGCGCACGCCCTTGTCCTGTTGGTCCCGCACATAGTCATGCGCGAAGGCCGAGCCGCGATGCAGGACACGATGCGGCAGCAGCCCGACTTTCTCGGCGGTCTGGCGCTGCAGCACCCTCGGCATATCCGGGTCGTTCATCGGCGTGATCGGATCGAAGCGCTTGATCGATTCCGAGATCAGGCGATCCTTGTAGAACATGTAGCCTTCATGCACGTAGGTGCGAAGGTCGGGATAGCCGGGGCCGAAAATCAGGCGCGGCTGGTCGTACTTCTTGACTAGGAAGTCGGCGCAGGGACCGATATTGCCTTCGTCGGTGGAATCGAATGTGGAGCAATATTTGTAGAAAATATACTCGGTGCCGATGGCGTCGAGAGCCGTCGTCAACGAATCCAGCATGGCTACCGCCTCGGCCGGCGGCATGAAGCGCAGGCGCGTGGCGATCACCACGACATCCTGGTTGCCGATCGACGGCAGGATATCCGGGTCGCAGACATAGAGGGCGGGAATGCCGATCTTTTCGAGGTTGCTGGCAACGAACAGACCGCCGGTGAAATCGTCGGCAATGACGGCTAACCTGACACTCATGCGACCGCTAGCTCCTCCCGAGCCACGTCATTGACTTGCCTCACCCGCGGCCGAATTGCTCCGGCTCTGCGCCGAGTTCCGCGATGCCGTCACTCGACCTGCAGGTGGCTGACGAATTTGGTGTTGAGATAAGGCTCCAGCGCGTCGGCGCCGCCTTCGGTGCCGTAGCCTGAATCGTTGATCCCGCCGAAAGGAACCTCCGGCAGGGCCAGGCCGAGATGGTTGATCGAAAGCATGCCCGAGCGAACGCGGCCGCTCATCCTGGCGGCGCTGTCGGCCGAACGCGTGAAGGCATAGGCCGCCAAGCCGTAGTTGAGCCGATTGGCTTCCTCGATCGCCTCGTCCAAACCATCGACCGGCACCATCAAGGCGACAGGTCCGAACGGCTCCTCGTTCATGATCCGGGCGGTTTTCGGAACCCGCGAAAGAACGGTCGGCTCGAAGAAATAGCCGGCATTGCCCATGCGCTTGCCGCCGGTCATCACCTCAGCGCCGGCCTGCACGGCCTCCTGCACGAGAGCACCCACCGCCTCGACGCGCCGCTCGCTGACCAGCGGGCCCATCGTCGTGCCTTCGGCGAGTCCGTCGCCGACATTGATCGCCTTGGTCGTCGTCGTGAAGACCTCGACGAACTCGTCGTAGACGCTCTGGTCGACAAGGAAGCGCGTCGGCGACACGCAAACCTGGCCGGCATTGCGGAACTTGGACCCCGCCATGACCTTGGCGGCACGCTGGACATCGGCGTCCGGCAGGACGATCACCGGCGAATGGCCGCCGAGCTCCATCGTCGAGCGCTTCATATGCTGCCCCGCGAGCGACGCCAACTGCTTGCCGACGGCGGTCGAGCCGGTGAACGAGATCTTCCTAATGACCGGATGCGGAATGAGATAAGAGGAAATCTCGGCCGGGACGCCATAGACGAGGTTGACGACGCCAGACGGCACGCCGGCATCGACGAATGCCCTGACGAGCTCCGCCGGGGAAGCCGGCGTTTCCTCCGGCCCCTTGACGATGATGGAGCATCCGGTGGCAAGCGCTGCCGACAGCTTCCTGACGACCTGGTTGAGCGGAAAATTCCAAGGCGTGAAGGCCGCCACTGGACCGACCGGTTCCTTGACCTCGATCTGGCTGACGCCCCCGGCGCGGGACGGAATGACACGGCCGTAGGTGCGGCGCCCCTCCTCGGCGAACCAGTCGATCAGGTCGGCGGCGGCGAGCGTTTCCATCCTCGCCTCGGCCAGCGGCTTGCCCTGCTCCGCCGTCATGATCCGGGCAATCGTTTCGGCGCGCTCGCGCACGATCACGGCAGCCGCGCGCATCAGCTTGTAGCGCTCGAAGGCCGACGTCCTGCTCCAGAGCTGGAAGCCCTTTTCCGCCGCGGCAAGCGCTTCGTCCAGATCCGCGATCCCGGCGTGGGCGAGCTTGCCCAGCACCGTCTCGTTGGCGGGATTGATGATCGGCAAGGTCTTGCCCGACGCGGCCCGCTTCCACTCGCCGTCGATATGCAGCAGCACATGTTCGGGATACGACATTCCATCAATCTCCTTGCATCCGTCCTTGCGCACTTGCAGATCACCCCTGCCCGTCACGGTCAGCTGGATCTGCCCGTTCCGCGCGCGATCGGAGGCGCCTTCATTAGACGATATTCAACGCTGGCCCCTGATAGAATATCTCGCCCTGGTTCGCTACGGTGCCGAGCGGTTTTAGTCGATTTTTTTCGCACTTTGAACGTCGCCGAAAGGCTGCGGACAGCGCACGTGAACATTACGATCCGTCACCCCACCTGGCATTGCCGTCGCATGGGTCAGCCTTGACCGCCACCTGGCCGCCCATGACCCTCGAGACGCAGGGCATCATGGCGGTTCCTTCAGCCCGCTCCGTTGCATCCAGAACGTGGTCGTTGTGGACGATCCTGCCGGTGCAGCCCTGCACCTTCAGCCGGCATTTGCCGCAAGCTCCGACGCGGCACATGGAATCGATCTCGACGCCTGCATCCTCCAGTGCTTCGAGCATCGACTGGTCGGAGGAAACCTCGATGACGCGCCCTTCCTTCCCGGGCAGCAGCACCGAAAACGGTACGCCCCCCGCCGTCGCCTTGAACCGTTCCGAGTGAAAACATGACGACGGCCAGCCCACCGCGCCGGCTGCCTCGACCGCAGCGCCCATCATCCTCGGCGATCCGCAGACATAGACATGGGTGCCGGTCTGTTGGTCACGGAGCAACGCGGAGATATCGAGGCGCGTGCCTGCCCCGCTGTCATGTACATGCACGTTCGGGCCATAGCGGGCGCGGAGCATGGCAACGAAGGGGGCATCTTCCGCCGAGCGGACCGAATAATGCAGTTCGAAGGCCGCGCCCATGCGGCCCAGCTCACGCGCCATGCTCAGAAACGGCGTGATCCCGATGCCACCGGCAATCAGCAGATGGCGCCTTGCCAGCCGATTCACGGGGAAGAAATTCAACGGCCGGCGGACCGTCAATTCGTCCCCGGCGCGAAGGCTTTCGTGGAGGAACCGCGACCCGCCTCGCCCGTCAGGCTGATGCAGCACCGAGATCGCGTAGTGATGGCGATCATCGGGATCGCTGGTCAGCGAATAGGCGTTGCGGCGGACGCGTCCACCGATATCGACCGTCAGGACAAGATGGGACCCGGGTGAAAAGGTCGGTAGATCGAGCCCGTGCGGATGCTCGAGGAAGAAGCTTTTCACATTCTGGGAGACGGCCTCGACACGGGCCAGCTTCAGCCTCAGGAATCCCTTGTCGGCGATATCCATCAGAGAGCCTCCTGCCGCAGGGCGGACATGTTGGGATCCGAGGGATGGAGAACGACGGCCTGATAGGCGCCGATACGCCGCGAGTAGTGGTCCCGAACGACCAGCGTCACCTTGCAGCGGGGGCAGTCGAAGGCGCGGTGGGCAATGTCGTCGTACACCGTCTTGCAATGCACGCATTGAGCGCGGCGGGCGCCGGCGCCAGCCAGTTCGGCAAGCATGATGTCGTCGCCAAGACCCCGGTCCCGCGCCAGCCGGCGCACCAGCGAGAGGAAGGCTTCGGAACCGGCGACATAGAGCCGGCTCGCCGCCGCAAGCGCGTCCATGCAAGCCGAGAGCGTGGCGGAAAAGCCCGCTTCGTCGGGATGCCGTTCAAGCGCTGTTTCCGGCGCGTTCGACAAGGACCCGATCCGGTTCCCGCGCCCCAGAATGTGGATGTGCATGGATCCGGCGCCGGTCGGACATGGCGTTGCCAGAAGGCGCTCGATGGCGATGAGGCCGGCTTCGTCCGCCATCAGGACGTGCTGCTGCGCGGCCCGCCAGGCCAGCCTGCCATAGACGGGTTTCGACGAACTCTCGATGCCGATGGTCAAGGGCGCGGCTCCAGCCGGTCGGTATCGGGGCCGGCGCCGGGCGAAAGCGGGCGCCCGTCATCGAACCGCGCTAGCCAGTCGACGCATTCGCGCCGGAAGTGGATGTTGGAAAACCGCGCAAGCCCGGGATCGAGATCGCGCAGCACCCGGTGCAGGCGCGCCGCCCACTTCGGCACCCGCGCCACGTCGCGCAACGACAGCAGATAGTTGCGCAGGACAAAGATGATCGCATTGCTGCGCGGCAGGCGATAGAGCTGCTGGAATTCGCTGCGCACGAAGACGTCGTCGGGCACCGTCTCCGCCGTGACGCCGTCGATGTCGTGCTGCCAGACGATCTTGTTCTCCAACGACTTGTCGAGACGCGGCCGCACGGCGTGCACCCACGTAACCCGCCTTTGCGGCGCCTCGGCCGACAGCATCATCGTCATCCGCAGCGCCCGGTCGATGACCCGGCTCTCGGCCGCCGCTCCCACCAGCGTTCCATGCCAGTCATGCCAGTTCATTCCCAGGATGAAATCGAACGACCACCCGTATGAGGCGGTCACCATGCCGCCGTCCAGCCAGAGCGTGCCCTGGCGCTGATCCATGAGCACGAAGTCGCCCTGGGCCTGGCGGGTGATGTATTCGAACGCCTCGCAGGGAAGCGTCTCGGCGCGGCCAAGGACGAAATCCCGCCGCTCCTCCAGCAGACGGTTCTCCCATCGGCAGTCACGGCCCTCGCGCCGATAGGAGAAATGCGCCGGGAAGTCCCGCGCCAGCGCGCGCATGATGTAGTCCGCAGCTTCCCATTGCGCCTCTTCCATGTGCGGCATCACGTGATAGCGGGAGCGGTCGTAGTCGAGGACGAATGCCCGTTCGGCGACCTCGTCCAGGTAATGCTCATCGACATCGAAGAGCGATCTGTAGGCCGCGGTCGGCCCGTTTCGATCTTGCGGCTCGACGCCCACCCCCTTCATCTCGAAGCGGTCGGTGTCCAACGGAAAGGGAAAGCGCAGAATGCCGGCGTCCGAGTTCCGGAACGTCATGTCGCCGCGAAAAACGTTGGGCGCAAGGTCGCCGCTTCGTGGCGTGATGGACAAATTCAAATTCTCCCCGCATGGCCTCGATCGGCGCAGGTTCTCTCCGGCAGAAGGGTGAGTCTTGGGCACGGCATACCGCCGCTCCGGAATGCCCCATCTTGGCATCGGGGAGGTCCGCCAGGTCAATCGTCCGAAAGGATGATTTTCCCCAAGCACGCGATCGCGGCGGAAGATGTTGATTTGACCTTCGATCGAACGCAATCTCGCGGCTTGGAAACCGGCTGCAGTCGAGGCGCAGGATGAGCGCGACCCAATTTGTTTTGGACGGCGAGGAGGCCAGGCCGATCGTCGAACTGCTTCAGTTTGCCATGGAAGCGACGCACATACCGTCGTCGATCTTCTACTGGATCGACGACGGTATGCGCATGCAGATAGCGGCCTGCGAAGCAGTCGACCTCGATCGGCTCAACATCTATCAATCCACCTTCTACGCGCATGACCCGTGCAGTCCCGTGCGGATGATCAGCCGGCAGGCGCGCACCCAGACCTTGCAGCGCGCATGCGCCGAAAGCCAGGCTCTCGACTTGTACCGACCGTATATGGCGCTCAGCGGGATCAAGGACGCCTTGGAGATGGTCTTCTGGCATGAGGACCGCGCTGTTGCCGGGCTGGGACTTGTGGCTAGGGATGACCACGATTGCGTCTCGCCGGAAGCCTGGAAGCTGGCCCAGAGCATGCAGCGCTATGTCGAGGCCAGTCTCGCGCTGCATCCAAGGGTGATGCGCGATCGGGCCAGAAGAAGGCTCGCAAGGGAATTCCTGTTGTCGAAGCGGGAACTCGAGATCGCCGACCTGGTCGGCAAGGGCCTGACCAACCACGAGATCGGTGAAGAGCTGGCGATTTCCCTGCCCACGGTGAAGACCCATCTCCAGAGCCTGTTCGCAAAGCTCGATGTCGGGAACCGCACATCGCTCGTCGCCGAGATGCGCAAAGCCGAAATGGCGAGATAACCACTGCGAGCCGCAGGCATCGGCCCGTCAAGATTGTCTCACCCCCAACGGAAGCGTCGACCTGTTGCCGGTGGTCAAGGCTGTAGGGGCCCCTCAAGGCCACTTGCAACGTTTGGCTATTTCGCAATATGATATATCAAAATCAGCTTCCGGATCGACGACATGATGGTTTCGGCAGTGGCGAAG
Source organism: Mesorhizobium sp. B2-4-6 (assembly GCF_006442775.1). Taxonomy (NCBI): domain Bacteria; kingdom Pseudomonadati; phylum Pseudomonadota; class Alphaproteobacteria; order Hyphomicrobiales; family Phyllobacteriaceae; genus Mesorhizobium; species Mesorhizobium sp. B2-4-6. The sequence continues at coordinate 536,196 of NZ_VFVI01000001.1, read as the reverse complement.
GCCGCCCACCCGCCTCTCAGTCCACTCGACAAAGGCGTCCCGGGAACGATCTCGAACGTCGCGATTGACACGGTCGCGGATCAGCGATGGAGCCTGTTGCGGGAAGACATTCCGCTCCCGGCAGCCGTCATCAAACAGGATGCGCTGCGCCATAACCGCGAATGGATGAAATCCTTTCTCGGAGACAGCGGTGTGGCCCTTGCCCCTCACGGCAAGACGACAATGTGCCCGGCGCTTTTCGACATGCAGCTCGATGACGGCGCCTGGGCCATCACCGTCGCTACGGGGCATCAGCTCCAGGTCGCGCGCGCCTTCGGATATTCGCGGATCTTCTTCGCCAACCAGTTGATAGGCAAAAGCGCGATCGACTACGTCACGCGCGAACTGGCGAATGATCCGGCCTTCGAGTTCTTCTGTCTGGTGGACGATCTGTCGAATGTCGAAGCCCTGGCTTCGGCCGCCAGGGCAGCGGAGCTTGGCCGTCCCATGAAAGTCCTGGTCGAACTCGGCTATGTCGGCGGACGGACCGGATGCCGCACGGTCGAGCAGGCGATCATCGTTGCGCGGGCGGTGCATGCGTCAGGCACTTTGGCGCTCGCCGGCATCGAAGGCTTCGAAGGTCTCATTCGAGGGCCGTCGAACGCTGAAACGCTGGCGCAGGTAGAGAGCCTGCTTGGCTCGATGGTCGAGCTTGCCGAAAGATGCGCTTCGCAGCAGTTGTTCGCCGAAGGCACGGTGCTGCTCTCGGCGGGAGGATCGTCCTTCTTCGACGTTGTCGCCACGCGGCTGTCGGCGGCCAGGCTCGGACGCGAGACGCGGATCCTGCTGCGCTCGGGCTGCTACATCACGCACGATTCAGTGCTCTACGTTCGCGCCATGGACGCGATGCGCGAGCGCAACAGCACGCTCGCCGACTCGCATGGCGGCCTGGAACCCGCGCTCGAGGTGTGGGCCTACGTGCAGTCGCGGCCCGAAGTCGAGAAGGCAATCATCGGCTTCGGCAAGCGGGATATCTCCTATGACGACCTGCCGGTGGCGCTGAGCTGGTACCGGCCGGATGGCGGCATGACGGTGCCTCAGCCGGTGCCGGCGGGGCATGTCGTGACCAGGCTGAACGATCAGCACTGTCATCTTTCGCTGCCGGCCAGTTCGCCGCTGCGCGTCGGCGACCTGATCGGCTTCGGCATCTCGCACCCATGCCTGACCTTCGACAAATGGCGGGTCATCCACCTCGTCGATCCGTCCTACCGGGTGACCGGATCGATCCGGACCTATTTCTGAAAACGCCGGCGTTGGAACAAAGGCATCGCGATGAGCAGGAAACAAGGGTCGAGGATCATACTGGTTACCGGCGCCGCGAGCGGCATCGGAGCGGCAACGGCAAGACTCGCCGCGAGCGCCGGCCATAAAGTCGTCCTTGCCGACATCAACGAAGCCGGCGCCCGCGCGGTGGCCGCCGAGACTGGCAGGGATGCATCCGCCAGGCACCTCGATATCCGATCGGAAGAGAACTGGAACGCGGTGCTCGATCAGATCTGGACTGAGCACGGCCGGCTGGACGTGCTGATCAACAACGCGGCCATCGTCCACACCGGCTTTGCGATCGATGTGCCGATCGAGAAGCACAGGCACACGCTCGACACAAATTTCATGGGCGCGGCCATCGGCATGCTGACCGCGTTGCCGCGCTTCAAGGCGCAGGGTTCAGGCCATCTGGTCACGGTCGCGAGCATGGTGGCCTTCCTGCCCTTCCCTGGCATAGCGAGCTACGCCGCGTCGAAGCACGCGCTGCGGGCCTTCCACCACGCGCTGGCCATCGAGGAGCGCCTCAGTCCGGTCCGCTTCACGATCGTCTATCCGACGGCGACCGAAACACCCATGCTGGAGCAGGAAGCTCAGGACGACGCCATGGCGCTTGCCTTCGCCGGCAGTCCGGTCGCCGCCGAGCATGTCGGGCGGACCATTCTCGAGGCCGTCGCGAAAAAGCCGGCCGAGGTCTACATTCCGCCCGAGCGCGGCAGATTCGTACGCGAGATTGGCGTCAAACCACGCGCGCTGGCGAAGATGTACGAGCGCAACGAGGCTATCGGCGCGGAAAAGCTCAAAGCCCGTCGCGCCTTCGGCACATCCGCCTGAAATTGTCGGTGCGCCCGGTTCTCAATCGTCCAGCTTTTGGCGGCGCGTCGACTTCTTCCTCGAACCTGCCTCGGTGAGCTTGGGTTGTTCGAGGATCCGGTAGGAGCCCTCCCGCAGATCCCTCACCACCAGTTCGCCCGCTTCCGAGGGGGAGCGGCGCGAAAGCGCATCGATGATCAGCAGATGCGGGTGCACGTCCGACGACGCCTGTCGGATGCTCGGATATTGATGCGTCACGAAGGGGCCGGCGAGCAGCCAGAGGTTCTCGATGACCCGAACCAGGACGTCGTTGTTCGAGGCCCGGTAGATCGTGAAATGGAATTCCTGGTTCGCCGACAGGGCGGCCTTCCAATGTTCGGCGGCCTCAGCCTCGACGAACGCCCTGTGCAGGTCCTTGAGCCTGCGAATGTCATCCGTGGTGATGTTGACGGCGCTCAGTTCCGCCGCGAGCCGTTCGAGCGGCGCGCGCGTCTCGCGGATATCGATGTATCTGGGGATGGAGATGACCGGCACCCGGGCCTGATAGCCCGGCTTCAGTTCGAGCGCGCCTTCCCGGACAAGCTGGCCGATGGCCTCGCGCACAGGCGTCGGCGACGTCCGGTACATCAGCGCCAGTTTGCGAATGTTCAGCCGGGAATCAGGTTCATACTGCCCCGTCATCAGCGCCAAGCGCAGTCGTGCGTAAATTCGCTCCGAGAGGCTGTCCCGATTGAGCGCCAGGCTATCGTCGGCTTCCTGGATGGTCATGGGGGCCTGCTGTTTGGCTCGCTTGGCGATCATCGCGGGTTGCGTACGTTCATTCGCATGGTTCTGGCATCTACTATTTCAAAATTCTCGGAACGGTAAAACCGATATGATCGAGGTACATTTTGCTACATCAAAACGAACCAATATAGGCCCTGTTGCGCTTCGATGTCGGGTGGAGAAAACCAACGAATGAGACCGATCGACTTTCAAGGAGCCCTAAGGCAACACATAGACCTCGATCTGGCCATCGGCGAGAGTCCGGTCTGGGATGCCGGCCGCAACTTGCTCTGGTTCGTCGACATCCTGGCGCCGTGCATCTACGCGCTCGATCCCGAGACAAACGGTCTGACGAGCTACCCGATGCCGTGCGCCGTCGGCAGCATCGGCCTAGCCAGCGGTGGCCGCCTGGTGGCCGCGCTGCGGACCGGCATCCACCTTTTCGATCCTGTATCGCGGACTTTGGAATTCCTGGTCCACCCGGAGCCCGACATGGACATGAACCGACTGAACGATGGGAAGGTCGGGCCGGATGGATGCTTCTGGGTGGGCTCGATGCACGACAGCCTGCCGCGCGAGCCGACCGGCTCGCTATACCGGGTTACGTCGACGGGGGAATGCACCCGAGTGGTGAAGGGACTGAAGGTGTCCAACGGGCTGGCCTGGAGTCCCGACGGCAATACCTTGTATCATGCCGACTCGCGCGGAGCCTACGTGCAGGCCTATGACTTCGACCCGGAAACTGGCCATTTGTCTGGAGAACGAAGGCTGGCGACATTCACAGAAAGCGACGGTTTGCCGGACGGCGCCGCCATGGACGTGGATGGAAACTATTGGGTCGCCGGGGTAACGGCTGGCCGGATCACCAAATTCGCTCCCGACGGTCGGATAGCCGATACGTTCGCGCTGCCGATGTCGGCGCCGACCATGCCCTGCTTCGGCGGCGGCGACCTGAAGACACTCTTCATCACATCGCTTCGCACGGATCGCCCGGGCAGATATGAGATGGGAACGCTCATCTCGGTAGAGATGGATGTTGCCGGCACCCCGACAGGCGTCTTCGGTTGAGAGACTTATCCAGAAACTCGCTCGCACGGAGCGATCTGGCTCCAGCGCATTGCGTCAGAGATTGTGTCTGTGTCGCGAGTCAGTGATGGGGTCCCAAGCTCGACCCGCAGCGATCAGCGGCCAGGATGTCGTCTAGAGCGTTTGACCGTTTCACGGAAACGGCGAACCGCTCTATCCCTTTGTTTTTGCGCAATTTCGGACGGAAAACCGCTCACACTTTTCCTGGAATTGCTCTAGCCCGCATCCAGCACGTCCGCCTGTCCGTAGCTGGCGACGAATGCGGCCATGATTCGAGAGTGGTCACTGGTGATGTCTGCCTTCAAGAAACGGCAATGCTGATCGTTACGGCAGATGTGCGGCGGAAAGCTGTCATACGGCAGAAGATAAATGCTGTGGGCGAGTGCTGGATCAGCTTCTGAAATCGACTTTGGCGAAACTTCGTGGCGAACCGCCCTATAAAGCATTGATAAATAACGGTAATGGTGGGCCCGGAGGGACTCGAACCCCCAACCAAGCGGTTATGAGCCGCCGGCTCTAACCATTGAGCTACAGGCCCCACGCGGGCTGGCTTAGTGTTTTTCGTTGGTCCGCACAAGGCTTTCGAAGGCTCTGGCGGGAACCGTCAAAATCAGCCCATATTCGCTGCGTAGAGCGGCTTGCGCTCATAAGGCGTGTGAACAGGTCCAGGCCCGTGCACCGCACTGCAGGGAATCGGCGCCTTTGCGGGGTCGAGTGAGATGCGGCACGGGCGGCGGACCGCAGACTTCGAGGAGTTTTCATGACCAGACATCTTTTGCCCATCGCGCTCGCTGCCGCGGTCGCGTTCCCGGCGCTGGCAAGCGCCGCCGACACCCAGCCCCCGCCCCGCATCATCGTGTCCGGCGAAGGCGAAGCGACGGTGGCGCCTGACATGGCGATCCTTTCGCTCAGCGTCATGCGCGAGGCCAAGAGCGCGCGCGAAGCGCTCGATGCCAACAACGACGCCATGGCGGCGGTGATCACGGCGATGAAATCCGCAGGCATTGCCGACCGCGACCTGCAGACCGCCGGCATCCAGATCAACCCGCGCTACAACTACACCAACAAGGCCGACGGCAGCCAGGAAGCCCAACTCGTCGCCTATCAGGTGACCAACACGCTGTCGGTGCGCGTGCGCAACGTCGACAAGACGGGCGAGATTCTCGATAAAGCGGTGTCGCTCGGCGTCAACCAGGGTGGCGGCATCACCTTCACCAATGACGATCCGAAGGCGACGATCACCGAGGCGCGCAAGAAGGCCGTCGCCGACGCGATGGCCAAGGCAAAGACGCTCGCCGAAGCAGCCGGCGTCAGCCTGGGCAAGGTGCTCGAGATCACCGACCAGAATGTCGCGCCGGTGCCGATGCCGATGGCGGCCAAGTCGTTCGATGCGGCCCGTTCGGCCGTGCCGGTGCAGGCGGGCGAGAATTCCTACAATGTCCAGGTCGCGGTCACCTTCGAGCTGAAGTGACGTCCGGCCCAGTCGCCGGCATGCCGTTAAAAAAAGGCCCGGAGGAATCATCCTCCGGGGCTTTTTTGGAGCCGCGCCTCATTTGAGGGGCTCCGCTACTCAAGATTGATCTTCGCAGAAGATCATATCTGAATTGATCTTCGCAGAAGATCTGACAGCTGATCCTCGCAGAGGATCATGCTTGCAGGCGATCCTCGCAGAGGCGCAGAGGATCGTCCTTTCAGCTCCAGCCTCAGCGATAGATGATCGGGCAGCCGCGCTCGTTGGCGAACACCACCACGACACGGTCGCCATACTGGCGGCCGGCCACCTTCACGGTACGGCGGCTCATGTCGACGATGCGCGCGCGATGCACGCCCATGCGCTCGGCTTTGTCGAGGGCGCGGTCCGGCGAGCAGCCGCGCCGGTCGCGGTCGCGGTCACGGCGCCAGTCGCGGCGATAGCCGTCATCGTCGCCCGTATAGATGCCGAAACGCGGATCGTGCCTGTCCCCGAAACCGAGATAGAGGCTGTCCGCATGCGCCGGAATGGCGGCCAAAGTGCCAAGCCCGACAAGGGCCGAAAGGGCTGCCGTCTTGATCGTGTTGAACATCGTCTTCTCTCCTTGTTGTGGGTTTCGCCCGTAGAACCGATGGTTGGAAAATGCCTCTTTGTGTCTGAACTTTCCGCGAACCGGCCATTCATGTCCGGTTCATGTAGCGCGAGCCCGCCAAGGGTCGTCGCTCGCAGTGCTTAAACGCGAACCACATCACGGTTCGTCCATAAACACGGACCCTTCAGCGTTCGTCATCAATATACGTTGCGGACCGGTTACGGTTCGTCATCCAGACGCGAACCCGCAGGGTTCGTCGTTCGTCGTCAAAACGCGAACCGTCAGGGTCGTCACCCAGATGCGAGCCGGTTACGGTCGTCATCCAGATGCGGCCCGGTTACGGTTCGTCATCCAATATATAATCGAAGTAGTCGTCGGGCTCGGCCAGATCGGTTTCCTTGGCCTTCACACGGCCCTGGATTGAAATCCCGGCATCGTGCACGGTCGCGGCGCTTCCCGAAACAAGCCTGTGCCACCAGTAGAGATCATGGCCCTCGGCGATAAGCCGATAGGCGCAGGTCTTTGGCAGCCAGGTGATGGTGCGCACATTCTGCGGCGTCAGCCCGACGCAATCGGGCACCCGCGCCAGGCGGTTGGCATAGTCGGAGCAACGGCAGTTCTGCTCGTCGAACAGCCTGCAGCCGACGCTTGTCCAGAAGATCTCGCCGGTATCCTCGTCTTCGAGCTTCGACAGGCAGCATTTGCCGCAGCCGTCGCAAAGCGATTCCCATTCGGCCGGGGTCATCGCCTCAAGCGTCTTGGTTTTCCAGAACGGCGCGGTCATTTTGGTGGATTTGGCCCTCCGCGGCCTTCCGGTCAAGCGCTGCTGTGACGCTGACGCGGTATCAACATTAGAAAAACACGAAATTGCCTTTAAAAGGCCGGTTGGGCATCCTTGGCTGGTGCCAATGCCTGACGGAACCAATTGCGGTTGATGAAAGTTTGGGCAGGGATGGGACCCCACTAGGAGAAAATTGATATGAAACGCCAACCACGGATTCTGGCGGGCACGGCAATCGGCCTGCTTATGGCATCCGCGCCGTTGGGCGCGTACCCGCTGCAGGGGGGTGTCGCTTCTGGCAGCCTGCACGGCGCGCCACTCATTCTCGCGCAGGCCGCCTGCGCCGAAGGCCAGTCGGCCGAGGAATGCGCCCAGGCCGGCGCAGGCCAGCAGGGGGAACAGCCGCGGAAAAGGAAGCGCGAACAGCAGCAGCAAAGCGAATCGGCGCCGGCTGAACAAGCCGCACCCGCCGAGTCCGAGCAACAGCCACGCAAGAAGCGGCACGAGCAGCAGCAGCAGACGGACAATGGCCAGTCCGGGGAAGCTGCCCCGGCGGAGCAGCAATTCAAACCGCGCAAGAAGCGCGACCAACAGCAGCAGATCGAGGCGGCGCCCGCCGACCAGGGCGGCCAGCCCGCGACCGACGAGCAGCAATTCAAACCGCGCAAGAAGCGCGATCAACAGCAACAGATCGAGGCGGCGCCCGCCGACCAGGGCGGCCAGCCCGCGACCGACGAGCAGCAGCCACGCAAGAAGAAGCGCAATCAGCAGCAGATCGAAGCAGCGCCGGCCGACCAGCAGCCCGCGGAACAGGTCGCGCCTGCCGCCGGTGACCAGCAGCAAGGCAACCAGGGTCGCAAGAAGCGCAAGCACGATCAGCAGCAGAGCGAGCCGGCCGGTCAGGCCGGCGAACAGATGGCGCCGACCGAACAGACCGCTCCCGCCAACGACAACCAGCAAGGCGGCAACCAGGGGCGCAAGAAGCACCGGCAGAACCAGCAGAACGAGACCGCTCCAGCAGGCGAACCCGTGCCACAGGCCGAGCCACTGCAAAACGGCGAGCAGCCGGTCCAGGGCGAACAGACCCAGGACAAGAAGAAGCTCGGCAAGAAACCGGCTGCCGAACAGCCGGCAAACGGTGAACAGCCCGCTACCGGTGAGCAACCCGCCAACGGCGAGCAGACAAAGACTGGCCGCCAGCCCGCCAACGGCGAGCAGCAACCCGTGACCGGCGAACAGCCGGCGAACAACAACCAGCCTGCCAATGGCGGCAACGCCGCGCAGGGCGAAACCGCCAATCCGAACGAGGCGCCTGTCCTGGACAGCCAGAAAGATGCCGTGCGCAAGCGCCGGGGTCGCAACGATAACGGCCAGAACGGCGGTGACCAGACCGGTGGCGCTCAAACCGAAAATGGCCAGGTCGGCAATGGCCAGAAGACCAATGAGGCCGGACAGCGGCAGGGCGGCGAGCAGGCGCAGCAGCCGGCTCCCGTCGATCAAGGCCCGCCGCCCACCGACGACAAGTCGGCGCAGCAGGCGATCAGGCCCGAGAAGCTCGTCCCCGTGGATGAGGAGAAGGGCAAGCGGATCGACCGCACGCCCGAAGACTTTGCCCGCGACCGCCGGCGGCCAAAGGGCACGGACGTCGTGAAGCAGTTCGGCGACCGCGTCATCCTCCAATTCAACAACCAGACATTCGTGGAAAGCAACGAGGCGCCCCGCATCACCCGCGGCGCCAAGGATGTCTACTACGAGGATCTGTCGGGCGGGCGCACCCGCGAGACGGTTGAACGCGGCAATGGCGTCCGCGTCGTCACCATCCGCAACCGTTATGGCGATGTCATCCAGCGATCGCGCGTCATGCCGGACGGCCGTGAATATGTGCTGAGCTACGTCGATGAGCGGCAGTACCAGGATGACGGCGACTGGCGCGATCCCGGCGACGACCTGCCGCCGATGCGGCTCACCATCCCGCGGCGGGACTACATTCTCGATTCCGAGGATGTCGAGAGCGACGACGACTACTACACCTTCCTCGAGCAGCCGCCGGTGGAAAAGGTGCAGCGTCTCTACTCGATCGACGAGGTCAAGCGGTCGGCCCGCGTGCGCGACATCGCCCGGCGTATCGATCTCGACACGCTGAACTTCGACTTCGGCTCGGCCACCATTTCCGACACCGAGGTGCAGAAGCTCGATGGCGTCGCCAACGCTATCGAAAAACTGCTGCAGAAGAACCCGGCCGAGACCTTCCTGATCGAAGGTCACACCGACGCCGTCGGCACGCCGGACGCAAACCTCGCTCTGTCGGACCGTCGCGCCGAGGCGGTCGCCGAGGCGCTCACCAACGCCTTTGGCATCCCGGCCGAGAACCTCACCACGCAGGGTTATGGCGAGGAGTATCTCAAGGTGAACACGCCCGGACCGAACCGCGAGAACCGGCGTGTCGCCATCCGCCGCATCACCTCGCTTGTGGCGCCGGTGGCGAGCAACAGCGACCAGCAATGAGCGTGTGATTTCAAGATCCTGTCCGGATTTTCGGAATCAGCGCGCAAGATGAAGGCCCGTCCCGTCCGGACGGGCCCTTTTTCCTTGCCGGCTCAAGAAGATTTGTCCTGCCGATTGGCGACTGCTCATTGAATCGCCGCATTGCGACACCCAGATTCTGTGCAGGGCGTTCCCTGCCCTGTCCCGACTCCAGCGGGACACACTGAGCCCCGCCGGGTCCCCTCCCCGGCGGGGTTTTTTGCCTTGAAAACCGGCTTCATCTGGCCGAAATACCCTCTATCGCAATTTGACCGGAAGCCTTCATGAAGCGTCTCGAGCTCGCCATCGAATCCGTCATCCTGGCCTCGCGCTGGCTGCTGGTGGTCTTCTATCTGGGGCTCGGCGTGGCGCTGGCGATCTACGCGCTTTCTTTCGGCAAGAAGCTTTATGAGTTCGTGATGAGCGCCTTCACGCTCGGCGACACCGACACGATCCTGAAGATGTTGGGCTTGATCGACGCCGCGCTTGTCGCCTCGTTGGTGGTGATGGTGATCATCTCGGGTTACGAGAACTTCGTCAGCCGCTTCGACGAGCAGGACGGCGAGGTCCATTGGCTGGGCACGATCGATGTCGGCTCGCTGAAGGTCAAGGTCGCCTCGACCATCGTCGCCATCTCCTCCATCCACCTTTTGCAGGTGTTCCTGAATTCCGTGTCCTACACGACCGACCAGCTGATGTGGCTGACCATCATCCATCTCGCCTTCGTCGTTTCGGCGCTGATGCTGGCCTATATCGACCGGGTCATGGCGCTGGCCAAGGGCAAGAAGGTCGAGATGGATTGAGGCGAACGCTCCATCAGTAGATCCTTCTGACTTTCGTCTGCGAGTTCGCAAACACCTCGTCGGGGACAAAAAAGTCGCCCGCGAGCTGATCGGCCGCGCCCGGCGCGTAGACCGAAAAGTCCGTGACGCCTTCGGCGCGCAGAACCTCTTCGTCGATGTAGAAATTGCCGGTCGCCTCGCGCGACGGGCGCAGGAAGATCGCATGCGCCGCATCGGCCATGATGTCGGGCGAGCGGCTCATCGCCGCCACCGTCGCGCCGCCAAGCAGATTGCGCACGGCGGCCGTATCGATGGTCGAGATCGGCCACAGCGAATTGACGGCGATGCCGGCTCCGGCGAACTCCGCGCTCATGCCAAGCGTGCACATCGACATGCCGAACTTGGCCATCGTGTAGGCGACGTGGTTCTTGAACCACTTGGCCTTCATGTCGAGCGGCGGCGCCAGATTCAGGATGTGAGGATTGTCTGCCAACTTAAGGTGGGGAATGCACATTTTGGAGACCAGGAAGGTGCCGCGCGTATTGATCTGGTGCATCAGATCGTAGCGCTTCATGTCGGTCTCCAGTGTGCCGGTAAGCTGGATGGCGCTGGCATTGTTGACGCAGACGTCGATGCCGCCGAACCGCTCCACGGTCCTGGCCACCGCCTCGCCGACCTGCGCTTCGTCGCGAATGTCGCACAGCACCGGCAGCGCCTTGCCGCCGGCCTGTTCGATTTCTTGCGCCGCGCTATAGATCGTGCCCGGCAGCTTCGGATGCGGCTCGGCGGTCTTGGCCGCGATCGTCACATTGGCGCCGTCGCGCGCCGCGCGCAGCGCGATCGCCAGCCCGATGCCGCGCGATCCGCCCGAGATGAACAGCGTCTTTCCGTTGAGCGACATCCTTCGCCTCCCTCATCAATTCGGAAGGCAACTTGCGCGGCTGATGGGCACGGCGCAAGAGCCGAAAGGAGGCGAAGCGGTTACGCTACGTAGCGGAGGAAACCAAAGTGGCGCGGAGCGGGTCACCTGAGATTCAGGTCAGGCCGAGTCGAGAATAGTGGGTTCCGAGAACCGGAGCGGAGCGTACTTGAGGTACGTGAGCACCGGAAGCGCAGGAAGCCGCCATTCGCAGGCTGGCCTCACCTGAATCTCAAGTGACCCCTAGACCAGCACCAGCCCCTGCCGCATGGCGATGGCAATCGCGTCTGTCCGGTTGGCGGCGCCGAGTTTGATCAGGATGGCGGCGACGTGGAACTTTGCCGTGTGGACGGAAATGTTGAGCCGCCGGGCGATGATCTTGTTCGGCGCGCCTTCGGCCAGCAGCGCCAGCACTTCAGCCTCGCGCGGCGACAAAGCCGGGCGAGGCTGGTTATCGTCAGGCGTCTCTTCCCCGGCAAGCTCGTCATGGTGGAAATCGCCATGCGCGACCTCCGACGGCGGCGCCTTGCCGACGCGGTAGCCTGACGCCGCCAATCGCGCAGCGGCGGCGATCAGCAGGCCATCTGCGGAGACAGGCAGCACGGCCAGCACATTGTCCGCTGCCCGCTCGCTGTCCGCTCGCCGCGAAAGCAGGACGATGGGCGTGGCCGAACTGACGACCCGGCTTTCCAGGCCGGCCTCATCGGCGACGGCGACATCCGCCACTTGCCCGACGCCACTTCCAGCCAATGCCGGCGCCAGATCGTCGCTCGCGGCCAGCGCATCGGCAAGCTGCTCGGCGCGCTGGGCATCGGCAAGCGCGACAAGCACCGTCAGCCGGTGGGTTGCCGGCTCCGGTCTCGTAATCGTCTGTACCGCGCTGCTGGCCATCGATCCTCTCAGCTCAGCGGTTTCTCGCCGATGGTGATCGAGACGTCGCGCTCGGCGCCGCCGCTCGAAACGCCTAGAGTGACGGTGGTGCCCGCGCTGTCCGGTCCGAGCTTGCGGATCAGCTCGCGCGGTCCATGCACGGCCTCGCCGTTCCAGGCGATGACGATATCGCCGACATGCAGGCCGGCAGCCTTGGCCGGGCCTTTATCGTCGAGGCTCATCACCATGGCGCCTTTGGTGTCGCCATTGCGGATCGGATGCAACCCCGCGCCGAGATAGCCGCGCGCGACATGGCCCTTCTCGCGCAGTGTCGCGACCGCGCGCTCGATCGTCTCATAGGGCATCACCAGCGCGCGCCGGCGCGGGCCGAACAAGAGCATGCCGATCACGCCGCCCTTGGCGTCGAGCACCGGCCCACCCTCGAAGCGCCCGCCGGTGTTGATGGCGAGGTTGATGCGCCGGTCGATCGTGCCGCCGCGCATCGAGCGCCAGGCCGGCCCGACCTCTCCGACCGTGCCGAACACGGCAAGCGCGGTTCCTACGCTGCTGCCCGCGGCGATCGCCAGATTGCCTGGGCGCACGGCAGAGGCCTGGGCCAACTGCGGGAGACCGGCAGCACCGGAAGCGGGCTTCAACAGGGCAACGCCCGTCGAAGGATCGCGTCCGACAAGCTCGGCCTTGACGGCCTCGCCGGAAGCCAGCGTCAATTCGATCTCCTCGCCGGCTTCGACCGCTTCCTCGGCGGTGACGAAGAAACCGTCGCGCCAGTGGAAGGCGCTGGCGGTGCGCTGATGGTGCGTGACGAAACTCGCCAGTACGGGGGCGGCGCTGGCCGCGACGTCGGCGATCGCATCGGAAAAGGCACTGAGATTGAAGTCGCTCATAAGACTGTCTCCTGGGTTCGGTGACCCAGATATCGCTCGGTAGCACAGCCGCGGGTACTCGCCTGACGGCTAGTCACCGGCCCGACTGGCCATCTGGTCAGGTCGCGGCAATTGCGGCCGCTCCGCACATATAGGCATCATTGTACGAGGGAACACGCCCATGGCTTTCGCAGCCGAAAAACTTCCATCCGATGACACTTTGCTCGACGCTTACTCGGTATCCATCGCCGATGCCGTCGACCGCATCGGTCCGGCCGTGTGCCGCATCGAGCGCATCGGCGCCGGCGGCCACGGTTCGGGCTTCGTCATCGCGCAGGACGGACTGGTCGTCACCAACTTCCATGTCGTCGGCGACGCGCGCGCCGTGCGCGTCACCATGCCGGACGGCGCCGCGCGCGAAGGCCATGTGCTCGGCCGCGATCCCGACACCGACATCGCGCTGGTGCGCGCCGACGGCAGTTTCGCCGACGTCGCGCCGCTCGGTGATTCCAAACGCCTGCGCCGCGGCCAGATCGCCATCGCCATCGGCAATCCGCTCGGTTTCGAATGGACAGTCACCGCCGGCGTCGTCTCGGCGCTCGGCCGCTCGATGCGCGCCTCGACCGGGCGGCTGATCGACGACGTCATCCAGACCGATGCCGCGCTCAATCCCGGCAATTCGGGCGGACCGCTGGTGTCGTCGGCGGGCGAGGTGATCGGCGTCAACACCGCCATGATCCACGGCGCGCAGGGCATCGCGTTCGCGGTCGCCTCCAACACGGCCAATTTCGTCATCTCGGAAATCATCCGCTTCGGCCGTGTGCGCCGCGCCTTCATCGGCGTTTCCGCCGACACGACCAACCTGCCGCGCCGGGCGGCACTGCTGTCGCAAGTGACCACGAACACGGCGGTGCGCCTGCGCGGCGTCGAGAAGAACGGCCCGGCGGCCAATGCCGGCCTGAAGGAGGGCGACATCATCGCGGCAATAGACGGCCGGCCGGTCACCGGCGTCGACGACCTCGTGCGCATGCTCGACGCCGAGCGCATCGGCCGCGAGACGCTCTGCACCGTCGTGCGCCGCACCGGCGTCAGCCAGGTGACGGTGATGCCGGTGGCGCGGACGAACTGAGGCCCAGGATTCCGGTTCAGCCCCCGGCTGCGCCCTCGGCGTATTGCGCCAGGAACTCCTCGCTTGGCGGGATCGGCTTGATCACGTCGATCAGCACGCCGTTGGGGTCCCTGGTGATGAAATGGCGCTGGCCGAAGGGCTCGTCGCGCAGGCTGCGCAGGATCGGCAGGCCTGCGGCGACGACGCGCTCATAGACGGCGTCGGGATCCCGGACCTCGAAATTGATCAGCAGGCCGGACGTGCGTCCCCGTCCCTCTTGCGGGATCGTCTCATGGTCGCCATGGACGATGCCGAGGTTGACGCGCCTGTCCTCGACCGACTGCAGATGCACATACCAGTCGCTCTCGAAGAGCGGGGTGAAACGGAAATGCTCGACGTAAAAGGCCGCGGTGCCTTCGACATCGCCCGTCATCAGCACCGGATAATAGCTGGTCGTCTTCATCTTTCCTTCTCTTCTCATTCAACATACAGTCTGTATGTAAGTTCAAATAACATACAGGCTGCATGTATGCAACAAGAGTCCGGACGTCGCTCCAACCGCGATCGCACCGAAGGGACGCGCGCCGATCTGATCCGCGCGGCGCGAAAACTGTTCACGGAAAAATCCTATGCCGAGACCGGCACGCCGGAGATCGTCACTGAGGCCGGCGTGACGCGCGGCGCGCTCTACCATCACTTCGCCGACAAGCAGGCGCTGTTCGCGGCGGTCGTCGAGCAGGAGGCAGCGTCCGTGGCGGCCGAGATCGACCGTGCCTCCCCGCCCTCGCTATCCGCGCGGGACGCACTGATCGCCGGATCGGATGCCTATCTCAAGGCGATGCGCGCGCCCGGCCGCACGCGGCTTCTGCTGCTCGACGGGCCGGCCGTGCTCGGGCGCGCGGCCATGGACGAGATCGACAACCGCCACGGCAACCGCTCGCTGCGCGAAGGTTTGGCGGCTGCGATGCGCGCGCAAGCGATGACCAGATTGCCGGTTGAGGCGCTGACCGCCCTGCTGGCGGCCGCCTTCGATCGGGCCGCTTTGGCCATCGAGGCGGGCGCGTCCGGCGCGGATTACCGCGCGGTGCTGATCGCGCTCATGGACGGCTTGTCTCCGGCCCTTCCTCCGTCCACACGCCTGGCTCCATCTCATTGAAGCAGCCGAGCTGCCGCTTGAACTCGTCGATCAGCCAGGACGCCGCCGGCTTGGGGCTGCGGTCGGCGCGGTGCATGGCATAGAGCGGCGAGCGCACCTCGCGATAGGGCTCGAGATCGAGTTCGACCAACCGGCCGCTGGCAAGGTCGTCGGCGATCAGCCAGCGCGGCAGGCCACCCCAGCCAAGGCCTTCGCGCATCAAGGCATGCTTGGTGCGCACATCCGTCAGCCGCCACGTCCGATAGGCAAACACGCCATAGTCGCGCCCGCGAGTCCGCTCCGACTGGTCGGTGACGACGAGCTGGATATGTTCGCGCAGATCCTCGACAGCCACCGGCTTCGGCAGTTTGGCCAACGGATGGTCGGGCGCCGCCGCCGGCACCATCGAGGTGAAGCCGATGCGCAGCAGATTGACCTCGGCATCGCCTTGCAGGCCGCCGAAGCCGAGATCCGACTGGCCGTTGACGACCTGGTCGACGATCAGGCCGAGCGAGCCGATATAAAGCCGCAGCATCACCGCCGGGAACTGAGCTTCGAAGGCTTTGAGCACGCGCACCAGCGCGGGTGAAGGCAGCGCCACGTCGACCGATATTGCCACTTCCGCCTCCAGCCCTTGCCGGTAGCCGTCGGCGCGCGAGCGGATGCGCTGCAGGACGCCGATCATGCGCCGCGCATCCTCCAGCATAGCCTTGCCGACATCGGTCAGTTGCGGCTCGCGCACGCCTTCGCGCTCGAACAGTTTCAAGCCGAGCTGCGCTTCGAGATTGGCGATGCCGTAGCTTACCACCGACTGCGCCCGATTGAGCTTGCGCCCCGCCGCCGAGAAGCTGCCGGTATCGGCCACCGCCACCAGGATTTGGAGCTGATCCAGGGTCGGATTCGGTTGCATGGCCAGGCCATCCATTTTGTTGATGGATTGTATGCATATTATACCAGTTATCCTGATGAAGCAGCAATCCCATATTGGCGTGGAAAGTTTCAATCCAACCCCAAGGGGACACGCCATGTCTATTCTTCTCGTTACCTCCAGCCCGCGCGGCGCCGCTTCGCACTCGACGCGCGTCGCCACTGATCTTGCCCAGAAGCTGCTTGCCGCCGATCCGTCCAACACGCTTGTCGTACGCGATCTGGTCGCTAATCCGCTGCCGCATATCGACCCTGACTACGCCACCGGCATCTACACGCCGGCCGAAGCCCGTACGCCTCGCCAGGCCGAAGTCGTCGGCGTTTCCGACGCCGTGCTCGACGAGCTCTTCGCCGCCGACACGGTGATCCTCGCCACCGGCTTCATCAACTTCAGCATCTCCTCGACGTTGAAGTCCTGGGTCGACCACGTCGCCCGCTCGGGCAAGAGCTTTGCCTATGGCGAGGGCGGCCCGAAAGGTCTCGTCAGCGGCAAGAAGGTCTATATCGTGCTGGCTTCCGGCGGCATCTATTCTGAAGGCGCCGCGGTGCAGATGGACCATGCCGTGCCTTACCTGCGCAGCGTGCTCGGCTTCCTCGGCATGACCGATGTCGAAGTCATCCGCGTCGAGGGCGTCGGCATGGGTGCCGATGCGGTCACCACCGCGTTGGCCAAGGCCACCGCCAAGGTCGATGCGATCGCTGCCGCCAATGCCGATCACCTCGCCGTCGCGGCCTGATCGCCGATACCTGAAATGAAGAGGCAGACGCCGCCAGCGCCTGCCTCTTTTTGCATTTTCGCCTTGGCAATCGCCTTCGCCTTGGCAATAGCCGCGCTACGACGGCGGCATCACCACGGCCGGCTGGCGATCCTCGCTCAGGATCGGCCTCATCGCGCCGAGCGCGACCCTATATCCTCCTGCGTGCCGACAGCGATCCGCCCGGCCCGGCGCAAACAGCTGGAACGACTTTTTCTTTCCGCTGGTGCTGATCACCTCCGACAATTTGAAGACACTGCCGCAAGGGCTGACCGTGTTCGTCGGCGAATTCACCACCGACTGGGGGTGCTGTTCGCCGGGCTGACACTGGCGGCGCTGCCGATTACGCTGCTCTGTATCGTGCTGTCGAAGCAGTTCATTTCCGGCATCACGCAACGGGCGGTGAAATAGGCGCTGTCAATAACGAGAGATCGAGGCATACGAAGTGGCGAACCAGAACAAGATCATCATCACCTGCGCGGTAACGGGCTCGATCCATACGCCATCGATGTCGCCGCATCTGCCGGTGACGGCCGAAGAGATCGCCACCGCCGCCATCGAGGCCGCCGAAGCGGGCGCCGCGATCGTCCATCTTCACGCCCGCAATCCGGTCGACGGGCGCCCCGACCAGTCGACCGAGGCCTTCGCGCCTTTCCTGCAAGTCATCAAACAGCGCTCCAACTGCGTGGTCAACATCACCACCGGGGGTGCCGCAACGATGAGCGTGGAGGAGCGCGTCCGGCCGGCGAAGGTGTTCGCGCCCGAGGTCGCGTCGCTCAACATGGGCTCGATGAATTTCGCGCTGTTCCCGATGCTGGAGCGCTTCAAGACCTTCGAGCATGACTGGGAGCGGCCTTATCTGGAATCCTCGCGCGACCGCATCTTCCGCAACACCTTTGGCGACATCGAGCACATATTGCGCACCTGCGCCGATAACGGCACGCGCTTCGAGATCGAGTGCTACGACATCGGCCATCTCTACACGCTGGCGCATTTCGTCGAGCGCGGCCTGGTGAAGGCGCCGTTCTTCGTCCAGAGCGTGTTCGGCATCCTCGGCGGCATCGGCACGCATCCGGAGGACGTCGCCCATATGAAACGCACGGCCGACCGCCTGTTCGGCAACGACTATCACTGGTCGGTGCTGGGCGCCGGCCGCCATCAATTGCCGATCGCCACGCAGGCGATCGCGCTGGGCGGCAATGTGCGGGTCGGCCTGGAGGACTCGCTGTGGATCGGCAAGGGCAAGCTCGCCCGTTCCAGCGCCGAGCAGGTCACCAAGGTGCGCCAGATCATCGAAGGCCTCGGCGCCTCGATCGCCACGCCCGACGAGGCGCGCCAGATCCTGCAGCTCAAGGGCGGCGACAAGGTCGCGTTCTGAAAAGGAGGCGCCGCCTAGCCGAACATCCGCTCGCCCTGCTCGTCGACGAGTTGGATGCCCTTCTTGATCGAGATGTCGACGGCGTCGTCCAGCCCGGCGAAACGATCGGCGCGGATGAAGCGGTGCTCCTTCATCACGCCGTCCACTTCCTTCGAGACGACGCCGCAGGTCTGGTACTGGCCCTCGGCCTTGTAGGGCGTCGCGCTGATCAGGAATCCCTTGTGTTCGACCTGCTTGGCCGGCTTGGCGGTGCCGGTCTCCGTTGCCTCGCTACCGCCGCCGCCAAAAAGCTTTTTCAGAAAAGACATTTTTCAAAACTCCCGTTCACGCCCACGCAAGAGGAATCACGGCATCCCCTGTTCGCGCCGGCCCCTGTTCACGCAGGCTTCGTCTCAGCATGCGCGAATGCGCCGCCGTGTTCCAGCCCCTTGACGAAAACGCCGACCAGAAGCTCGATCTGATGCCAGATCTCGTCGGCCTGCTTGCTGTTCGAATTTGCAACATAGCCACTGGTCACAATGCCATGCACGCTTGACCACAAGGTCCGCGCCGCAAGCGCGCGGCGCTTGTCGTCGAGGCCGAAATCGCCTGCCTT
Source organism: Mesorhizobium sp. B2-4-6 (assembly GCF_006442775.1). NCBI lineage: Bacteria > Pseudomonadati > Pseudomonadota > Alphaproteobacteria > Hyphomicrobiales > Phyllobacteriaceae > Mesorhizobium > Mesorhizobium sp. B2-4-6. Next base: position 517,510 of record NZ_VFVI01000001.1, on the reverse strand, counting down.
GAGCACGCCGGCGACGATGTCGAAGAGTGCGTCGAGCAGCGCGTCATAGGCGTCCGGGCCAGGCCGCGTCGCGCGGCGGCGGTTGAAGGCAAGCACCGCCGGCCAACTGCCGGGATGCGCCTCGACGAAGCGCACATAGGCAGCCGCCATCGCCAGGATGCGATGCTGGACGTCGGTCACCCCTTGCCTTTCGAGATCGGCCATGGCCGCCAAGCCTGTCGCGCCCAACCGGTCGAGCAGCCGCATGTTGACGGCGCGGTGCACCTCGTCAAGATCGGCAAAGAGGTTATAGACGGATCCGACGGAAATGCCGGCCTGCTCGGCGATGGTGCGCGCTTTCAGGTTCTCGGCGCCGCCCTCGTTGAGCAACGCCTCGGCGATGGCGAGCACCTTCTCGCCCATCTCTTCCTTGTCCAGCGCCATGCTCTTTCCTGTCCTTATGTCCGAAGTCGCAAGCCTAGCCCGGAATTCATTCTATTTGCTTGCGTTTACCATGTCCGGCAGCTCATGAACAGCGTTCAAAATAGTTCTTGAACAATGTTCATTTCCTGTTATGTTGAGTTTGTGAACACCGTTCACGAAAACAGGGAGAAGACCATGCTTAGCCTGATCAAGACATTGCTGGACGGCGCCAGCGCACGGGCCGAGGACAATCTGAAAGATCGTTTTGCGATCGACCTACTGGCCCAGCGCATCCGCGACGCGGAGGCGGGCCTTGCCGCCGCCAAGCAGACGCTCGCCTCGCTGATCGTACGCCAGCGAGCCGAGCAGACCAGCCTCGACCAGCTCGACCGCCGCATCGCCGATCTGGAGACCCGCACGCTCAGCGCGCTTTCGGCCAACAACCAGGCGCTTGCCGAAGGCGGCGCTTCCGCAATCGCCGAACTCGAGAACGAGCGCGAGGTCCGCCGCGCCACGGTCAAGAGCCTGGGCGAGAAGACCTTGCGGATGCGCCTGTCCGTAGAACAGGCGCATCGCCGTATCATCGATCTCAACCAGGGCATGATTTCCGCCCGTGCGATCGATGCAGAACGCAAGGCGCAGTCCCGTCTCAACCGTTCGATCGGCCGCACGGCAAGCATCAACGAAGCGGAGGAATTGCTCGCTCGCATCAAGGAAAGCAGCGACCCGTTCGAGGAGGCCGGCATCCTCGACGAGATCGACGGCGAGCTGCGCCACGAGGCGATCCGTGAACGCCTCGCCGAAGCAGGCCACGGACCGGCCACCAAGGTGCGTGCTGAGCATGTCCTGGCGCGCCTGAAATCGCTGAACTGAGCCCGAAATTTCCAAAACGGATCAAACCAAAGGAACACCACGATGAACGGCAATCGGACCTACATCCTGTTCAACACTTTGTCGGTGGGCGCCGCCTACTTCATGCTGGCCCTGTCGCTGTGGCTGGCGCCGGTCGACCTGTCGACCAAAGGCTACTGGGCGATGGGCGTCCTCTTGCTCACCGGCAGCCTGGTGAACCTGGTCAAGTACCGCACCGACGAGCGAATCGCGGCCGAGACCACGGCCAAGATCGAGAAGGCGCGCAACGAGAAGCTGATCAGCGAATATGTCGGCAAGGATTGATTTCTGCTCCTGCTGATCGCTTAACTGAACATAGAAAAGCCCGGAGCGATCCGGGCTTTTCGGGTTCTATGTGAGGATGCCTTAGCGGCGCGACAGCGCCTCGATCGCCTCGGCGGCGTCTTCCAGGATGCTGATCGCCTCGGCCTGCTTGTCTTCCGGCGCGTCGGCGATGTCGCCGAGCGCGGCGCGCAGCCGGTGGCGCAGCGCGCGGAACCGGTCACGCGTTTCCGAGCGGCCGCGGCGCCCCTCGTCCTTGTCGTCGCCCCAGCCGAACCATTCGCGCGCCGCGGCCATCTTGCGGCCGAAACGCTCAAGATGGTCGAGCACGCTGTCGATCATCTCGCGATTCTCCTCGAGATGCGCCTTGCCGGCTTCGGTGATCGAAAACACCTTCTTGTTGCCTTCGCTCGAGGACACCGCGTAGCCCGCCTCCTCCAGGAAGGTCAGCGTCGGATAGACCACGCCCGGGCTCGGGCTGTAGACGCCGCTGGTGCGCTCTTCCAGGGCCTTGATGATGTCGTAGCCGTGGCGCGGCGCGTCGGCCAAAAGCGACAGCGTGATCAGCTTGAGATCGCCGTCGGCCAGCATGCGCCCGGCGCGGAACATGTCGCCCGGGCCGCCCCGTCCGCCGCCCCTGCCGCCATGGCTGAACGGGCCAAAGCCGCCGCCGCGGCCGCCGAATTTGCCGGCCATATGCATGAACATGCGCTCGCCGAAGTGGTTGTGTCTGTGCATGAATTGCTCCTTGAGTTATATCTTACGATACATCGTAAGATAGGCTCATCGCTTACGGAGTCAAGATATATCTTAAGATGTATCTTACGCGGCGCCAAGACCGCTGTGCGTCTTCGTATGGCTGGGCCGAGAGCGCTACCAATGGCCGTTGCGCCGGTTCCAGGCGTAGAGCACGTCCGCGAAACGGTCATAGGCAAAGCGCGTCAACGGCAGCGCGATGGGGTTACCGAACAAGCTCGCCAGCCATCCCCCGCCCGGCGTGATCCGCCAGACCGCGATCGCCACGTCGGCGCCGGCCAGCAGCCGCCCGCTGGTGTCGGTCGCGTGCAGGCGCCGGCGGACATCCTCCAGCGAGGCGCCGAATGCGGAGAGCGCTTCAGGTTCGAAATTGATGTCGCGGAATTCGACGCTGCCCGCCTTGACCGCTTCGATGAGCCGCCGCTTCTGGTGGTTGATGCCGGCGTCGCATACCGGGCAGCGCGTGTTGTACCAGACGGTGAGCAACGGCTTGGGCATTGCGCGACTATCGGGAATGCGGCGCGGCTTCGCAACAGCCGCGCCGATCCTTAAGTCGCCTTACCCGAGCGAGCTGATGATCTCGCGGTAGGCGAATTCCGGGAACGCCTTCATCGTCCGCGTTTTGACATTGCCGCCCGACGACAACAGCAGCGCGAAGCGGGCGAGCACCGCATCGTCCGGGGCTTCGACGATGGCGACCATGTCGCATTCGCCCATGGTCAGATAGAACGACTTGAACGATCCGCCCATTTCTCCCAGCAGCTTCTTGGCGGCATCGAGCCGCTTCGGCGACTCCCGCACATTCTTGGCGCCCAGCTCGGTCCAGTTGATAAGCACGATGTAGGTTGTCATGGCACACCTCCCTCCGGCGCCACGGTGCGGGCGTCTGGCCGTTGATGGCCGACGCCGGGCGGGCATCCGGCTTGTCGCCCACAAATGCATCCGACCTCGGAATTATCCTCCTGTCGGGTAAAGCCGGCAAGGCGGCATGAGAGGCAGCCCGAAACGCAAAAAGGGCGCCGGAGGCGCCCTTTGGATCTTGGTATGTTTGCGTCCGCTCAGCTGTCGAGGAAGCTTCTCAGCTTACGGCTCCGGCTCGGATGCTTGAGCTTGCGCAGCGCCTTCGCCTCGATCTGGCGGATGCGCTCGCGGGTGACCGAGAACTGCTGGCCGACTTCTTCCAGCGTATGATCGGTGTTCATGCCGATGCCGAAACGCATGCGCAGCACGCGCTCCTCGCGCGGCGTCAGCGAGGCAAGCACGCGCGTCGTCGTCTCGCGCAGATTGGCCTGGATCGCCGCGTCGATCGGCAGGATCGCCATCTTGTCCTCGATGAAGTCGCCGAGATGCGAATCCTCCTCGTCGCCGACAGGCGTTTCGAGCGAGATCGGCTCCTTGGCGATCTTCAGCACCTTGCGCACTTTTTCCAGCGGCATGGCGAGCTTCTCGGCCAGTTCCTCCGGCGTCGGCTCGCGGCCGATCTCGTGCAGCATCTGGCGCGAGGTGCGCACGATCTTGTTGATCGTCTCGATCATGTGCACCGGAATGCGGATGGTGCGCGCCTGGTCGGCGATCGAGCGGGTGATGGCCTGCCGGATCCACCAGGTGGCGTAGGTCGAGAACTTGTAGCCGCGGCGGTACTCGAACTTGTCGACCGCCTTCATCAGGCCGATATTGCCTTCCTGGATCAGGTCGAGGAACTGCAGGCCGCGGTTGGTGTATTTCTTGGCGATGGAGATGACCAGGCGAAGGTTCGCCTCGACCATTTCCTTCTTGGCGATCGCCGCCTCGCGCTCGCCCTTCTGCACCTGGTTCACGATCTTGCGGAATTCCAGGATCGAGATCGCCGTTTCGGTGGCGAGGTTCTGGATCTCGGCGCGCAGCTCCTTGATCGCATCCTTCTCGTTCTTGGTGAACTCCTTCCAGCCGCGCGAGGTCAGGTTGGCGATCGAACGGGTCCAGTTGGGATCGAGCTCCGAGCCCTGATACTCCCTGAGGAATTCCTCACGGCGCACGCCATAGCTTTCGGCGAGGCGCAAAAGCTTGCCCTCGTTCTGCACCAGGCGCTTGTTGATGTCATAGAGCTGCTCGACCAGCGCCTCGATACGCGCGGCGTTGAGCGACAGCGACTTCACCGCCTTGATCAGCTGGTCTTTCAGCTCCTTCAGGCGGCGGTCCTGGCTGGGCGACAGCGTGCCGGCCGCGGCCAGGCGGTTCTCGACCTGCTGGTCCTGCAACTTGCGCAGCTTCTTGTAGGTGTCGGCGATGACGTCGAGTGTCTCCATCACCTGCGGACGCAGTTCCGCTTCCATCGCGGCCAGCGACAGGCTCGCCTCGTCCTCGTCGTCTTCCTCTTCCTCCAGCCCACGCGTGTCGCCGCCGACATTGGTGATGTCGTCTTCTTCCTCGCGCGCCGCCGCGCGACCGCGCGGCTTCTCTTCGGGCTTGGGCGCTTCCTCGACGCGTTCGACGACGGGCGCCTGCTTGGCCTCGGGGCCGGCATAGGTCGCCTCGAGGTCGATGATCTCGCGCAGCAGGATCTTCGATTCGTTGAGCTCGTCGCGCCAGATGATGATGGCCTGGAAGGTCAGCGGGCTTTCGCACAGACCCGCGATCATCGTTTCGCGGCCGGCCTCGATGCGCTTGGCGATCGCGATTTCGCCCTCGCGCGACAGCAGCTCGACCGAGCCCATCTCGCGCAGATACATGCGCACCGGGTCGTCGGTGCGATCGGTCGGCTCTTTCTTGGTGGTCGTGGCGGCAACCGCGGTGCCGGTCTGCTCGGCGAGCTCGTTGGCGTCTTCCTCGGCGTCGGCGGCCGGCTCGGCTTCGGTCTCCTCGCCCACCTCGTCGTCCTCGACGACGTTGATGCCCATGTCGCTGAGCATCGCATTGATATCTTCGATGCGGTCCGGATCCGTCTCTTCCGAGGGCAGCACCGCGTTGAGCTCGTCGAGCGTGACATAGCCGCGTTTCTTCGCGGCCTTGATCATCTTCTTGACAGCATCGTCGGAAAGGTCGAGCAGGGGGCCATCGGTGGCGCCTTCGCGTTCGGTCTCGACCTCTTCCTTTTCCTTTGTCGCCATTCTTTGTCGTCTCCAAGCGGCCGAATATCCAGGCCGCGTAAACTGCCGTACCGGTTATGCTGGACGCGCTCGCGCCAGAACGCTTTTCATCGGCCCAGCAACCGCGTCATCTCTTTTGTTTTGTGCATGTCGCTGTCCCAAACCGGTTTCCACTTTTGGGCGACATGCATTAAGTCCAGATTAACCCTGATATCTGGAGCGGGCACTCTGCCTGTCCAGTTGTCACCAGTGCCCTCACATCGCTCGAATTTCCCGCCGACGCCGGGGCATGGGTCAACGTTTCGAATCGACCTGATTCCGCCAATCTGCCAGAAGGTCAAGCGCCTCTGGCATGATTCGCATGAAAAAAGCGAATCAATTACCCGACTTAGAGGCGTCGATTCGACGCGCTGCGCATTTCCACTTCACGTCCAATGGAGGTGTTCGGCCCTAAACGCGGCCAACCCTGCCCGATAAAACGCCGAACCCTTCGATCAGCGCTTCCGTTGCCTGCACATCGTTGAATTGCGCTTGAATCTCGACCAGATGCCGGAAGTTTTCGTCCGAAGGGTCTGCATCGAGCGCCGCCTGCGCCTGTTTCAGCTCTCTATGTAATGTGCGGGCGCTGCGCTGCAAGTGCATCGCCTGGTTGAAGGCGTCGCGGGCATCGTCGAGCGCTGCGGTCTCCAGCGCCGGCCACTGCCGCGCGCGCTTGATCAGTTCCACCGCCCGCTCCCAGATGCCGCCGCACCCGGCGCGCTCGATGGTGGCGATGACCGCGCCGCGCTCGTCGGCCGCGTCATGCGCCATCGCGTCGAGGATGGCGGCATGGAGCTTCAGCAAATCCGAATTGGCAAGGTCGAGGAATTCGACATGCGCGAAATTCTCGTCGATCAGCGCCGGATGGTTGACCAGGGCCACGATGATCGTTGCCTCGCGCACCGACATCCCCTCGCCCCGCTTGACCAGCGCCGACTTGCCGAGGCTTTCGCTGATCGCGATGCGCCCGCCTCCGCCCTTGGCGAACTGTCCGCCGGGCGCCGGGGCCTTGCCCTGGCCGCGTTCGCTTGGTCGGCCGCTATCCTGACGGCCCTGCCGCGGGCCGCGCTGCGAGCCGAAGAAGCTCAGCTCCCGCTCGCGCATTTCCTGTTGGTAGTGATAGCGTGTGCTTTCGTCGCGTATGCGACTTGCGAGCTCACGCAGCCTCTTTCCCAGTTCCGCCCGACGCTCCGGCGTGTCGAAGACGCCGCCCGCGGTCTCGCGCATCCACAACAGGTCGACCAGTGGTCGCGCATCGGCAAGCACCGCGCGAAATGCGTCCGGCCCGTCGGCCTTGACCAAGTCGTCCGGATCCTTGCCTTCCGGCAGCAGCGCAAAGCGCGCCGAGCGCCCGGGCTGGACGGCCGGCAGCGCTAGGTCGGCGGCGCGCCAGGCCGCTTTCAGCCCGGCCTGGTCGCCGTCGAAGCAAAGCACAGGCTCGCCGGCCATGCGCCACAGAAGTTCGAGCTGGTTCTCGGTGAGCGCCGTGCCGAGCGGCGCCACGGCGTTCTCGAAGCCGGCCTGCGCCAGCGCGATCACGTCCATATAGCCTTCGACCGCGATCACCGTGCCGCCTTTGGCGAGAGCTTTGCGGGCGCGGGCGAAATTGTAGAGCACGTTGCCCTTGTGGAAGAGCTCGGTCTCCGGCGAGTTCATATATTTGGCCAGAGCATCGGGCGCCAGCGCCCGCCCGCCGAAGGCAATGATCTTGCCGCGCGAATCCGGGATCGGAAACATGATGCGGTCCCGGAACCAGTCATAGGAGACCGGGATGTCGTCGCCATGCCGCACCAGGCCGCAAGCCTCGATGTCGGCCTTCGGCACGCCCTTGGCAGCAAGATGTTCCTTGAGCGCATTGCGGCTGTCGGGCGCATAGCCCAGCCGGAAGGATTGCTGCGTCGCCGGCGTCAGGCCGCGGTCGCGCAGATAGGCGCGCGCCTTGGCGCCTTCCGCTCCCTGCAGCCTGTCCTGGAAAAAGGTGGTCGCCATCTCCATGACGTCGGTCAGGCTGGCGCGTTCCTTCTCGCGCCGCTCTTCCCGTTCATCGCGCACAGGCATCGGCACGCCGGCCATCTCGGCGATCTTCTCGACCGCTTCGGGAAAGCTCATGCCGTCGAGCTCGGTGAGGAACTTGAAGTGGTCACCCGAAACCGAGCAGCCGAAGCAGTGGTAGCGGCCCTTCTTGTCCTCGCAATGGAAGGACGGGCTTTTCTCGCCGTGGAACGGGCAACAGGCCCAGTAGTCGCCGCGCGACGCGTTGGTCTTCTTCCTGTCCCACGCGACGCGCGTGCCGATGACCTGCGAAATCGGCACGCGGTCGCGTATCTCGTCGAGGAAGGCGGGCGGAAAGCGCATCGGGGAAACTCGTTTGCCCTCCATATAATCAAGCCGCCCGGGCACGGCGACTCCGTCTGGCCCATCGTACCCGCTTTTCACAGACGAAAAGAAGGCGGCCGAGAAGCCGCCTTCTGAATTTCGGGATTGCCGTGGATTACTGCGCGGCGATCGCGCCGAAGATGATGCCGGAAAGGATGCTGACCAGCACATAGTCGTTGCCGACGCGGATCCACTCCTGGCCAGGGCCGGGGCGGCGCAGGCCATGGCGGTTCCAGTCGCGGACCGCCTGGTGACGCTTCCAGTTGGAATATCTCTGGCCGTTGCGCCAATGGCTGCGCTTTACCACCTTCTTCTTGACGATGACGCGCTTGTCGACATGCCTGCCGGGCTTCTGCCAGTCGACCTGCGTGTAGTTCGACTGCGGCGCGCTCGGCTGGGCGAGCGGTGCTGCCTGGCCGGAGAAGGCCGAGGCGGCCAGCATCGAGGCGGTGACGGCGGAAAGTATGAGACGCTTCATGGTCAGTACTCCTTGTTGTCGATAGGCAGAGGGATAGCCGCCAATGGATGAACCGAAACTGAACATGAAAATTACAATTCTGTAATGGTTTCCGATGCTTGCAGAGCCTGCTTCAACAAGGCTTTGGATCGCGCCGGTCGTGCCGTCCCGGCATCGCTTCATTCCGAGCGAAGGCGCAGCCGCCAGGCACATGCAACCAATGTTTCCGCCATTCATTTCCGACATGCGCCATCGAGCCGAGACTATCATCGCATCAGAAAAATCTATTATTCGGCTAATCTTAATTGGTATATTTCCACGCATTGAAATGATTGAGATTCGTCCTCCTCCACGCATTGCCGCAGCCACCCCCCGAGGTCGGCTGTGAGCGGCTCCGTCGTCCTCCTGCACCTTGCCGGGGCGGTGGCGCTGATGCTGTTCGCCACCCGCATGGTGAAGACAGGCGTCGAGCGCGTTTATGGCGACGTGCTGCGCCACCGGCTGCGCGCCACCATGCGCAATCCGGTCATGGCGGTGCTGGCCGGCTGTGGGCTTGCGATCGCGCTGCAGAGCTCGACCGCGGTGACGCTGCTGGTCGGCTCCTTCGCCGGCGCCGGCATCGTTTCGGGCGCCGCCGGGCAATTGGCAGTGCGCGGCGCCGAGATCGGTTCGGCGCTGGTGGTCAAGCTGCTCACCTTCGACCTGACGCTTTTGGTGCCGCTCTGCCTGATCGCGGGCACGGTCATGTTCATGGCCACCGAGCGGCGCGATTGGCGGCAGCTGGGCCGTATCCTGATCGGCGTCGGCCTGCTGATCCTGTCGCTGGAGATGATCGGTCAGGCGTCGGAACCGCTGCGCAACAGCCAGTTGATGCCGTTGATCATCAATTATTTCTCGGGCGATGCCATCACCACCTATCTCCTGGCCGCGCTGGTCACCTGGCTGTTCCAGTCGAGCATCGCCGCGGTCCTTTTGATGGCGACGCTGGCGGGTCGCGGGCTGATCACGCCGGAGCTCGGCGTGGTGCTGGTGCTTGGCGTCAACCTTGGCTCGTCGCTGATCGCGCCGATGCTGACGCGGTCGGCGCCGCCCGAGGTGCGCATCGTGCCGATAGGCAACCTTTTGATGCGCGGCCTCGGCTCGCTGATCATGCTGGTCCTGATCATGACCTTCAAGCCGGATGTCGCCTTCCTCGGCAAGACCGTACCGGATCAGATCGTCAATGCCCACATTTTGTTCAACGTGCTGATCCTGCTGGCCGGACTGCCGCTGGCCGGCCTCGTCTACCGCGCTTCCGAAAAGATCGTGGCGCTGGGCAGCAAGCCCCCGCCGGCCGCCGCGCTCGAGGTCGTCGAGCTGTCGGCACTGAACGAGAGCGCCCTCGATACGCCGAGCCAGGCGCTCGCCAATGCGACGCGTGAGGTGGTGCGGGTCTGCGAGACGGTCGAGATCATGCTGAAGCGCATCATCGAGCTCTACGAGGATGCCGACCCCGCCAAGATCAAGGCGCTTGCCGCGCTCGACGACCGCGTCGACAGGAAGCACGCCGCGATCAAGCTGTATCTCGCCAAGATCACCAGGAATCCGCTGACCGAGGACGAGGCATTGCGGTGCCAGGAGCTGATCGGCGCCTGCGTCAAGCTGGAGCAGGTCGGCGACATCATCGTGCGCAACATGCTGGTGCATGTCAGGAAGAAGCTGGAGCGCGGCCTGGAATTCACGCCGGAAGGCTGGCAGGAGCTTTGCGCCTTCCACTCCTCGGTGCTTGCCAACGCGCGGCTGGCTTTCAACGTCCTGGTCTCGCGCGATTCCGAAACCGCATGTCGGCTTGTGCTCGAGAAGGACCAGTTGCGCGAGCGCGAGAAGGAAACCAGCGCCAGCCATTTCGTGCGCCTGCGCCAAGGCACCGCCAAAAGCGTCGAGACGAGTTCGATCCACCTCGACACCATCCGCGACCTGAAGCAGATCAACTCGCTGCTTGCCTCGATCGCCTATCCGGTGCTCGAGGAGCGCGGCCTGCTTGGCGGCTCGCGGCTGAAGGCGAGCTAGAGCAATTCCAGGAAAAGTGTTAAGCGGTTTTCCGTCCGGAATTGCGCAAACAAAAGGCGGTTGGCCGATTTTGTGAAACGGGTCAACCGCAAACGGGACCCGTCGAAAAAATTAGTCTTTGCCCACTCTCGCTTCCGTCGGCTAAGGATCGTCCGAGGACCTGTTGGGAGGACGATTGGTCGATGGACACGCATTCGCGCAGTTTCGCCAAGGCGCTTTCATGGCGAGTCACCGGCACGATCGACACGATGATCATATCGCTGGTGGTCACCGGCAGCATCAAGCTCGCAGCCACGATCGGTCTCACCGAAGTCGTCACCAAGTCGCTGCTCTACTATCTGCACGAACGGGCCTGGCTGAAGATCCCGTATGGACGCAAAACGGCGGCGTAGTCGCGGCGACAGGCCGGTTCTGATCGGTCCAGTCAAGAAAAGCTAAAGCGCCATCGTCAATTTTTGCATTGCCGCGCCCGCCCGAGCGTGGTTTGAGGCGTGCATTCCTCGCCTGTGTTTTGAACCATGCTGCCGCTGATTGCCCTTTTCCTTGCCGCCTTCGCCTTCGGCACCACCGAATTCGTCATCGCCGGCGTGCTGCCCGAGGTGGCGCAGGGCCTCGGCGTTTCGGTGCCGACCGCAGGCTATCTCGTCTCCGGCTATGCCTGCGGCATTGCCATCGGCGGCCCGCTGCTGGCTTTGGCCACCGGCAAGGTCTCGCGCAAGACGCTGCTGATCGGGCTGACGATCGCTTTCACCCTTGGTCAGGCGGCCTGCGCGCTGGCGCCCGATTTCACCTCGATGCTTCTGCTGCGTATCGCGACCGCCGTGGCGCATGGCTGCTATTTCGGCGTCGCCATGGTGGTCGCCGTCAGCCTGGTGCGCGAGGACCAGCGCGGCCGGGCGGTCGCAGTCATCCTCTCCGGGCTGACGGTCTCCAATGTCATCGGCGTGCCGGCGGGAACGGCGATCGGCAGCCTGTGGGGTTGGCGCGCGACCTTTTGGGTGATGGGTGTGCTGGGCATCATCGCGATCGTCGCCATGCTGGCGCTGCTGCCGCGAACGGCGGGCGCCGCCAATCGGCCAGTCGGCCTGGCGCGCGAAGTTCGTGTGCTCGGCCGCCAGCAGGTCTGGACCTCGCTGATCCTGATGCTGATGCTGATGATCGGCCAGTTTGCGCTGTTCACCTACATCACGCCGATGCTGCTCGAAGTGACAGGCCTCGACGAAAGCCTGATCCCCTTTGTGCTTTTGCTCAACGGCGTCGGCGCCACGATCGGCGTTCTGGTCGGCGGCAAGCTCGCCGACTGGAAGCTGATGCCGTCGCTCATCGTCATGCTTGCCCTGCAGGCGGTGGCGCTGGGCGCCATCCACCTTGTCAGCCCCTATCCGGTGCCGATGATCGCGGCCATCGTCATCTGGGGCGGTCTCAACTTCGCCATCGGCGCGCCGATCCAGACGCGCATCCTCGCCTGGACGGCCGATGCCTCCAACCTCGCCTCCTCGCTGATCCCGTCCGGCTTCAATGTCGGCATCGCGCTGGCCGCCTCGCTGGGCGCGGCGATGCTCAATGCCGGCTACGGCTATCGCAGCCTGCCGCTGGCAGGGGCCCTGGCCATGTTGGTGGCGGTAGTGGTGGCTGTCGCCTCGCAGGCCTGGGAGTGGCGCAGCCGCGCGACCCCGCCGCTGCCGGCGGCGGCCGAATAGCAGGCTTTCGCTTGCCTTAGACTTTTGGCCGCGAAGGGCCCGCAGTTCCCGAAAGAATGGAAGCCAGGCCTTGAAGGCCTTCCGTCAACCGTTCCCGATTGGGGGTGGCGCCCAGCGCCAGGCGAAAGCCGTTGGGAAACTCCTGCCCGACGGCGAACTCGTCCGCGGGGCTGATGGCTAGCCCTCGGCGGCGAGCGGTGCCGGCGAGCTCTTCCGAGCGCAGTTGGCTCTCCAGCGGATACCATAGATGCAAGCCGGACTCCGATGCCACAAAACCCTTGGGCAGGATGTCGCGCGCGATCTCTTGCCTGGCCTGCGCTTCGGTGCGCACGGCGGCGGTGATTTCCCCGGCAAGACCGCTGCGCAGCCACTCGCAGGCGAGGCCCGTCATCAGCGGCGGCGCCATCATCGTCGTGCCGCGTATCGCTGCCGCGACCCGCTCCGCGGCTTGCTGATCGGGCACCGCCAGGAAGGCCGTGCGCAGGAAAGGTGAGATGCATTTCGCCAATGTCGCGACATGGAAGGTCCGCTCCGGCGCCAGGTTCAGAAAGGCCGGTGGCGGTGCGGCGAGCAACCTTCTGTAGGGATCGTCCTCGATGATGGTCAGCTCGAGTTTTTCGGCCATGCGGGCGAGTTCGCGCCGCCGGCCTTCGGGCATGACGGATGCGGTCGGATTTTGAAGCGTCGGATTGAGGTAGAGAATGCGCGCGCCATGCCGGCGCGTCGCCTCTTCGAGATCGTCCGGTCGCATGCCGTCACCATCGTTTGCGACAGCGGCGAGCTTGCGGCGCGCGGCCTCGGCCAGCGCGATCAGCCCGGGGTAGGTCAGCGCATCGGCGAGGATCGTGTCGCCCTCGCGAGTCTGAGACAGCACGATGGCCGTGAGCAGCGCCTGCGCGCCCGAGCCGACAACGACCCTGTCGGCCGGCAGCCTGTTCCCCGTTTCGGCAAGCCATGACGAGCCGACGGCGCGCTCCACGGGCGAGCCCGGACCGGGATGGTAGGCAAGCAGCGCTTCCGCGCTGGAGCGCTTGAGCAGCCCCTCGATGCCCGTCCTGATCAAGGCCGGCAGGTTGAGGCCGGCCGGCGCCGGCGGCATGTTCATGCTGAGATCGAGGACAGGCTCTTCCGGCTCGCCCGGCGTGACGAAGGTGCCCCGTCCCGCGTTTGCGTCGATAAGGTTCCTGCGCCTGGCTTCGGAAAACGCCCGCGTGACCGTTGTGAGATCGACCCGCAGCAGTCGTGCGAGTTCCCGCTGCGGCGGCAATCTGTCGCCGGGCTGCAACCGGCCGTTCGAGCGGGCACCCGCAAGGGCGTCGACGATCTTCAGATAGACCGGTCGCGGCCCTGCCTCCAGAACCGGGAGCCAGCTGATGTCGCGTTCGCCCGTCACGTATCGCCAATCCATACATTTTGTCGCATTGTATGCATACAAGTATGATATATGTATGCATCCGAGACCTCAAGGCCCGCACAGGCCCTCACGCGAGGTCTATTGGAGCGATCATGGAAGATCTTGCGCATTATCCACGTCTGGTACCTTGGCAGGTAGGAATCCGGGGTCGTTGCCCGCGTTGCGGCGAGGGCCACCTGTTCGAGGGATTCTTGAAACTGGCTCCGAAATGCGACGTCTGCGGGCTCGACTATTCCTTTGCCGATCCAGCCGACGGCCCGGCCTTCTTCGTCATCTGCTTTGCCTGTGTGCCTTCGGTGCTGTTCGCCGTCTGGGCGCAGGTGGCTTTCGAGCCCTCCATGTGGTTCCACGCCTTCGTTTCGATCCCGATCGTTCTTGCGACCTGCATCCCGCCGCTCAGGCCGCTCAAAGGCTGGCTCGTCGCAAGCCAGTTCTACCACAAGGCGGAAGAAGGAAGGCTGGCCAGGCCCGGCGAGTAACCTTCAAAGGTCGATGCGGAACTTGAGGCTCTCCGCGCCGCCATAGGCGGCGTCCTCGAAGAAGCGGCCGACGAGCTTGCCGCCATTGGCTGTGATGACCTTGTGCGAAGCCGGATTGCCCGGCTTCGCGGTGATCTCGACATGGTCGAGCCCGACCGCCCTCGCCTCGTCGAGCATCAGCCGCAACGCTTCGGTGGCATAGCCTCGGCTCCGCTTCCACGGCACAACCGCATAGCCGATATGGCCAAGCACATGCGAGGGCAGCGCCGACGTGCCCTTCTGCCAGCGAAAACCGATCGAACCGGCGGCCTCGCCATCCCAGATCCAGCGCCGGAAGCCCGGCAGGCGCGGCACGGTTGTGCCGTCAGGCAAGGTGATGGGCGGCCCCTTCGCTTCGGGGTCGTCAAGGCCGGCGAGAAAGGCGACGGGGTCTTTCTCGATCGCCTCGAGCTGCTCGCGCGTCGCTTCGAGCAACCGCACATTGTCGGGCGACCACCCGCGCTCCAGCGCCGCCTTGTAGGAAGGCAAATGTTCGAGCGCGGGTTTGACGATCTCGATCATGGTTCGCTTCCCTGTCAAGACCCGGCATAGCCGCGCCACGGATCGTCCTCAAGTCGCCTGAAACCGGATTTCGCCCTTGTTCAGGAAACAGGCCTTGTCGAACAGCGACATGTCGAGCGGGTTCGGCAGCCGGATATCGCCGATATCCGGGAACGGTCTCCCAGAGGAATCATAGGACCTGTCGACCTGCGAGATGAAGACCAGCACCAGTCCCCGTTCCCGGGCAAACGACCTCAAGGCGCGGATCTGGACCATGAGCTCGGGATTCTCCCGCTTCTGGTCGAGCAGTTGCAGATAGTCGATGACCGCCAGCGTGCCGCGCGGCGCCGACCGCAACCTCTCGACGATGTAACTGGCGCTTATGGCGTCGGAATTGTCGAAATCGAACAGATGATTGAAATCGGCCGGGTCGATCCCGATGTCGCGGAAACGGTCGAGGATGTCGGGATGCATGTACTCCAGGGTGAAGAACACGGCGCGACTGCCTTGCTTCATGGCCGCCACGGCGAGCTCGAGGCTCATCAGCGTCTTGCCCAGGCCTGGCCGCGCCGCCACGAGAACCATGTCGCCGGGGATCAGCCGCGCCAATAGGGCGCTGGCTGGCGCAGCCTCGGCGGCTTTGGCCGCAAGCAGGCTCCAGTTGGCAAAGCCTTCCTTGACGGCAACGCGGTCGAGCGCCTGATGGAGCGGAACATTTTCCCGGCGGGACAGGAGCCTCGCCTGGCGCTTCAGATGATAGACGGGTGCGGAAAGCCGCATCGAAAAACCTCCTGCCGCGAGCAGTCTCGACAACCCCTCCTTATGCCTGGCGCTCGAACAGTTGGTTGGATGTGAATTGCCCTGCATGAACGATGCTTCCCGATGGAGGGAGGAGGCGTGGGCGCGCCGGAATCAGATCATAGCTCAATCGAAGCGGTCCGGAAATCCGACTTCCAAAAGGCGTCGCTAAACTAGAAGTGTTTCGCCGATGGATGCGAGATCTTCTATGATCGACCTGGGTGATTCACGGGTACGAGACAACGCTTCGACAGGAGGGGCAAAACGGTGGGGTTGAGATCTGTTCCGCTGGGCGCGGCCATCTTTTGTGTTGTCGCGATCCTCGCCGCCTTGACGGCGTCCGTCAGCTCGTTCGCGGCGTTGCGGCCGTCGACCGTTCCCGACTGGCTGCAGCGCCATGTCGGCGACGGCGAGGGCCAGATTTCGCAGGTCGTTCTGGAGCGGGCGCGCGCGCTCTACCAGAAGAAGGTCAGCGATGGTTCGGTTGGCAACCCCTGCTACTTCGCCATGGATGCCACGCGTCCCGGGGATTTGGGCAATAGCGTGCTGGGCCAGCGCTACTACATCATCTGTGAAAGCAAGCAGCTCTTCCGCGCGGTTTCCTCGGGCCATGGCGGCGGCCGCAACCTGAAAGGCGTTGCCGATTTCTCCAACGGCAGGCGTTGCGCGAAGAACTTCGGCAACGCGATGGACTCGGCGCTGACGGCCGGCGGCGCCTATATGACCGCCGAGACCAAGACGTCCTTCAAGGGGTATTACCGTGTCGGCGCGCAGAACGCGGTGTTCATGCGCAGCTTCATCCAGTTCGACGGCGAAGGCGAAGCGGCGAACGCCAGGCAGCGCGTGATCGGCGGCCATCCGGCTGCCTTGCTCAGGGGCATGTGCATGCGCAAAGACCCGAACAGCTCATACGCCGACCATGACGGCCTTGTTCCGTTCGGCAAGCTGGTGAACTATGCCGGGGGCCGCAGCAATGGCTGCACCAGTTGGTCGCCCGCTGACGCCGAGCAGATCATCCCGCTGGTGAAGAACAAACCGACGACGCTCTACATCTATCCGGAATCGCGCGACATCGCCGCCGTCGCCCGGGCAAAGGCCGCAGGCCAATCGCTGTCAGGCGCGGGCCTCTATTGGAACGCCTCCTGCCTGAGCGAGATCGGCTCGCCGAAATTCTGGCCCAGGAAGACGCTGGAGCCGATCATCGCGCAGTACAAGAAGGATCATCCGGCACCGCCGCCGCAGCCGATACCGATGTGCAAGGATTAGCGAAGCCGCACCTACTGCAGCAGCCCCTTGATGATGGCGCTGGCCTTGGCGAAGTCCATCTGGCCGGCATACTTCTGCTTCAGCGCGCCGATCACCTTGCCCATGTCCTTTTGGCTGGCGGCACCCGTCGCCGCGATCGCTTCGCGCGCCGCAGCCTGGATTGCCGCGTCATCGAGCTGCGTCGGCAGGAACGCGCGGATGATTTCCATCTCGCCGCGCTCCTGCGTCGCCAGTTCCGGCCGCTTGCCGTCTTCGAAGGCCTTGGCCGATTCCTCGCGCTGCTTCACCATCTTGGCGAGGATTTGCAGGATCTCTTCCTCGCTCGCCGGCGGCTTGCCGGCGCCGCGATTGGCGATGTCGCGATCGTGGATAGCGGCCTGGATCAGCCGCAGCGTCGGCAAGCGGTGCTTGTCCTGCGCCTTCATCGCGCTCTTCATGGATTCGGCGATTTTCTCGCGCATCGTGCTTCTCCTTCGAATGCGGCGGACAATAGCTTTGCCGAACGGCCAACGCAAATCGCGGCAAGATGCTGATATTGCTGGACGAAAGCAAATCGGCCGTGGTCCGGGGGCGCCGCATTGACCGCTCCGGCACGTTCGCCTATGTACTCGGTCCTGCATGAGACAATGAGTTGACGCGTGAGAGCCGGGAAATCCAGCTTCGCGCCTTGCCGCGCAAATGGTCCCGCCGACCGATTGCCGCGCCTGACAGGAGTGCCGCCATGGCCACCACCACCGCCCCCTGGGCAACCGAAAAGCCGACCGCCCTTCTGGTCCTCGCCGACGGCACGGTGATCGAAGGCCGCGGCCTTGGCGCCACGGGATCGGCCGTTGCGGAAGTGTGCTTCAACACCGCGCTGACCGGCTATGAAGAAATCCTCACCGATCCGTCTTACGCCGGCCAGATCGTGACCTTCACCTTCCCGCATATCGGCAACGTCGGCACCAATGACGAGGATATCGAGGATTTGCATCCAGCCGCCCGCGCGGGCGCTGTCGGCGCCATCTTCAAGGCCAACGTCACCGACCCCTCGAACTATCGCGCCGCCGGCGATCTCGACCAGTGGCTGAAGCGGCGCGGCATCGTCGCGCTGTCCGGCATCGACACCCGCGCGCTGACCGTGCTGATCCGCGAGAAGGGCATGCCCAATGCCGTCATCGCGCATGCGCCCGACGGCGTCTTCGACATCGAGGACCTGAAGCGGCAGGCCGCGGCCTGGTCGGGCCTGATCGGCCTCGATCTCGCCAAGGAGGTCACGTCGGGCCAGTCTTCGGTCTGGCGCGAGACGCCCTGGATCTGGAATGAAGGCTATGGTGAGCGGGGCGAGCCTTCCATGCACGTCGTGGCCGTCGACTACGGCGTCAAGCGCAACATCCTGCGCCTGCTTGCAGGTCTCGGCGCCAAGGTCACCGTCGTGCCGGCCAAGACCGGTGCCGAGGAGATCCTGGCCATGCGGCCGGACGGCATCTTCCTGTCGAATGGCCCCGGCGATCCGGAAGCGACCGGCGAATATGCCGTGCCGGTGATCCAGAGCCTCTTGAAGACCGACATACCGGTATTCGGCATCTGCCTCGGCCATCAGATGCTGGCGCTGGCGCTGGGCGGCAGGACCGAGAAGATGCACCAGGGCCACCACGGCGCCAACCATCCGGTCAAGGACCACACCACCGGCAAGGTCGAGATCGTCTCGATGAACCACGGTTTCGCCGTCGACGCGGACTCGCTGCCCGATGGCGTCGAGGAAACCCATGTCTCGCTCTTCGACGGCTCGAACTGCGGTATCGCGCTGACCGGCCGGCCTGTGTTCTCGGTTCAGCATCATCCCGAGGCCTCGCCCGGCCCGCAGGATTCACATTACCTCTTCCGCCGCTTCGTAAACCTCATCCGCGAGCGGCGCGGCGAGGAAGCGCTGGCCGAACGCGCGTAACGACCTGCGCAGGAAGTCGCCATTTGCAGACCGGCCTCACCTGAATACCGACACGCCTCAGGCTGGATCGGTCACCGCTTCCTGTGTGTGCATGCGCTCGACTTCCTTCGGCGTCGGCTTGGCCACTTTCGTCACGAAGACGACGACCGCCGACGTCAGGAAGATCGCGCCCAGCACATAGGGCGCGCCGCCGAACACGACCGGCGCCGTCGGGCTCGTGAACCAGGAAAAGATCGCCGTGTAGAGCAGCGGCGTGATGATCGAGGTGATCGAGAAGATCGAGGTCATCGCGCCCTGCAATTCGCCCTGCGCCGAGGGCGGCACCTTGGCGGCGGCGAGGCTTCTGAGCGGCGGATCGGCCAGCGCTTCCAGGCAGCCGGCCACGATCACCGCATAGATCATCCAGCCTTGCGTCGAAAACGCATAGCCGAAGGCGCTGAGCGCGGTGAAGGTCAGCCCGATAGCCGCCGTCCTCCACTCGCCGAGCCTGGGAATGATCCGCGGCAGCACCGTCGCCATGATGATTGCGCCGCAAAGGCCGAAGGCGCCGAGCGAAAAGCCGATCTGCTGCTGGCTCCAGCCATAGCGATAAGTGGAGACGAACGACCAGACCGCCGGATACATCATATGCCCGAGCGTCATCAGGAAGAACACCAGCCCGATCCAGCCGATGCCTGGATAATTGCGCATCTGCATGAGCGTGCCGACCGGATTGGCACGCTTCCACTCGAAACGGCGACGATGCTTTTCATCCAGCGTCTCCGGCAGCAGGAACATCGCGATCAGGAAATTCACGAAGGCGAGTGCTGCGGCGAAATAGAACGGCACGCGCGGCCCGAACGTGCCGAGCAGCCCGCCCAGCACCGGGCCGATGACGAAGCCGACGCCGAAGGCGATGCCGAGCAGGCCGAAATTCTTCGCCCGGTTCTCGTCGTTCGAGATATCGGCGATGAAGGCCGATGTCGTCGAATAGCTGGCGCCGGAAATGCCCGCGAGCACGCGGCCGATGAACAGCATAGGAAAGGACCAGGCGATGGCGCAGATCAGGTTGTCGATGGAAAAGGTCAGCACCGACGCAAGCAGGATCGGCCGTCGTCCGAAGCGGTCGCTCAAGCCGCCGATGATCGGCGCGAAGACGAACTGCATCGCCGCATAGACGAAGAACAGCCAGCCGCCCTCGATCGCGGCCTCGCTGACGCTGACGCCGCTCAGTTCCTCCAGATAGGCCGGCAGCACCGGCATGATGATGCCGAAGCCGATGATGTCGAGCAGCAGCGTCGTGAAAACGAGCGCAAGGCCCCGCTTGGCGGTCTTCGGGTCGATCATGGTGACAAGCTCCTCATCCGCCTTGGGGCAAGGGGGGACCTTATAGGCGAGGTTAGCGGCGGGAACAATCCGCGAACGAAGGCAAACGTCTTATGCTGACATCCCTTGCCAGCCGCCTTCGGTCGTTGGTCGTCACCCGAAAGAAGCGGCAGCGCCGCCTCAGATCGGACCGCTCATCGTGTTGCAGTCGGACAGCTTGCCGCTCTTGTAGCCGCGCGCCAGCCATGTCTGCCGCTGCTGCGAGGTGCCATGATTGAAGCTTTCCGGCACGACATAGCCCTGCATCTTCTTCTGCAGCGTGTCGTCGCCGATCTGCTTGGCGGCATTCAGCGCGCTTTCGATGTCGCCCTGCTCCAATATACCTTTTTGTGCGGTGTAATGGGCCCATACGCCGGCGAAGCAGTCGGCCTGAAGCTCGATGCGCACCGAGAGCTGGTTGGCGTCGGCCTCGCTCATGCCTTGGCGCATCTGGTTGAACTTGCTCATGATGCCGGTGAGGTTCTGCACATGGTGACCGATCTCATGCGCCACCACATAGGCACGCGCGAACTCGCCGGCAGCGCCGAACTGCTGGTCGAGCTGCTGGAAGAAGGTCATGTCGAGATAGACCTTGTGATCGCCAGGGCAATAGAACGGCCCGGCCGCCGCCGAGGCGAAACCGCAGGCCGAACGGACCTGGCCGCTGAACAGCACCAGCTTGGGATCCTCATAGGTCAGGCCCTGGGACTTGAAAATGCCGGTCCAGGTGTCTTCGGTTTCCGCCAGCACCGTCGCGACGAACTGCTTCATCTCGTCATTGGCGGGCGCGCCGCCATTGTCCTGCGAGTCGCTGTTGTCGGTGATCTGGCCGCCGCCACCCGGGAGCAACCCGCCGTCGCCGCCACCCAGGATCTGCGATGGATCAAAACCGAAATACCATCCCGCGAGCACGACCAGGATGACCAGGAGAATGCTGCCGCCGCCACCGGTACGGCCGCCGATGGGAAGTCGGAACTGACCGCCGCCGCCCAATCCGCCGCCGCTGTCGCTACGGTCATCCTCGATGTTGTCGCTCTGACGACGGCCTCTCCAAAGCATGGCAATTCCTCGCAACGCGAATGTCCTGGAGGGACTGGCCCACGACCACCCCCTGCAGACAATTATCGCAACGGCTGGCCTAAGTCACAGAATTTTTCGCTCCCGCCAAATGCCGGACGCGCCGGAAAATCTCAATCGGGCAAGCAAAGCCCACCGACCATAAACCGGCTAAAAGCCTCAGCTTTTCTGCTTGGCGCCGGCGCTCTTGCCGTCCGAACTTTTCGAACGTTCCTCGAAACGCGCCGCGCCCTTCTTCAGCGGATGGCCGGTCTCGGCCTCGGTCTTGCGCTCGTCCTTGGTGGCCGCCTGCCGCAATCCCCTGGCTGCCTGCTTCCCTTTAGCGGTCGGTGCCTGTTCGACGCCCATTGCTTCCTCCCTAAGCGCGACAATCGCGCGATGTGGGAAAGTAATGCGGCGGAGATGCGTCGGTTCCGCTTCAACACGCCCGGACGCACCGCAGGTCTATGCTTGGCGGTGCGTCATCGCCCGGCGGAAAGCTTCCAGCGTCTCGGCGCTGACATGGTGCTCGATGCCCTCGGCGTCGATGCGCGCCGTCTCGGCGCTGACGCCGAGAGAGCGCAGGAAGGCCTCCACCGTCTGGTGGCGGATACGGCTTTCCTCGGCGACCTTGCGGCCGGCTTCGGTCAAGAACACGCCGCGATAGGGCTTTCGCGAGACCAATCCGTCGGCGCACAGCCTGGTCAGCATTTTTGCCACCGTCGGCTGCGCGACGCCGAGCCTTGCCGCGATATCCACCTGCCGCGCTTCGTTGCCGTCCTCGATCAGGTCGGCGATCAGCTCGACATAGTCCTCGACCAGCGCGCCGCGGCGCGCTTCGCGCATCTGCCGGAAACCCTCCGAATGGATTTCGGCATCGGGAAGCGGCTCCTCGCGTCGAACTGGTTTGTTCCTAAGCGCCAATACGCGCTCCTCCTTGAATCGGGGTCGTATTCATAACACGAACCCCTGATGGTCCGGCCGTTTATTTGCATTCCCGCGCGGGCGCAACCAGCGTTTGCGGTCGCCCGCGTCCAGGCCTGCTCTGGCACATCACGAAAGCATGATCAATGAAATATAGCCTATTGCATAATGTTGAGCCATGGCATAGATAAGAGGCACCTTCGACACATTCCAGCGGAAATCCCCATGTCCGACGCCGATGCAGCAACCGTAGCCCGACCCGCATGGCGATTCGACAAGTCCGACGAAGAGCAGCCAAGCCTGCGCGAGGTGAACGCCTCGATCGCGGTGCCACAGACTGGAGCCTGGTTCCGCCGCCTGTTCGCCTTCATGGGACCGGGCTACATGATCTCCGTCGGCTATATGGATCCGGGCAACTGGGCGACCGACCTCGCCGGCGGCGCCCAGTTCGGCTACACGCTGCTCTTCATCATCATGCTGTCGAACCTGATGGCGATCCTGTTGCAGGCGCTGTCCGCCCGCCTTGGCATCGCCACCGGGCGCGACCTCGCCCAGGCCTGCCGCGCCTACTATCCGCGCCCCGTCAATTTCGTGCTCTGGATCGCCTGCGAGCTGGCGATCATCGCCTGCGACCTCGCCGAGGTGATCGGCACGGCGATCGCGCTGCAGCTTCTGTTCGGCATTCCGCTGATCGGCGGCGCCATGCTGACCGCGCTCGACGCCTTCCTGGTGCTTCTTTTGATGAACAAGGGCTTCCGCTATCTCGAAGCCTTCGTCATCGCGCTCCTGATCATCATCTTCGGCTGCTTTGCCATCCAGATCTTCGTCGCCGCGCCGCCGGCCGGCACGATCCTGCATTCGATGTTCGTGCCGTCACCCGAGATCGTCACCAATCCGACGATGCTCTATATCGCCATCGGCATCATCGGCGCGACGGTCATGCCGCACAATCTCTACCTGCATTCCTCGATCGTGCAGACCCGCGCCTATGAGCGAACCGATGCAGGCAAGCGCGACGCCATCAAATGGGCGACGACGGATTCGACCATCGCGCTGATCCTGGCGCTGTTCGTCAACGCCTCGATCCTGATCGTCGCCGCGGTCGCCTTCCACGACACCGGGCATCAGGACGTCGCCGAGATCGGCCAGGCCTTCGAGCTGCTGTCGCCACTGCTGGGCCTGAGCATCGCCTCGATCCTGTTTGCCATCGCGCTGCTGGCTTCTGGCCTCAATTCGACCGTCACCGCGACGCTTGCCGGCCAGATCGTGATGGAAGGTTTTCTGCGGCTGCGCATCCCGCAATGGGCTCGGCGCCTCCTGACGCGCGGCATCGCCATCGTCCCGGTCGTGGTCGTCACCGCGCTCTACGGCGAAAAGGGCACAGCTCAATTGCTGGTCTTCAGTCAGGTGGTGCTGTCGATGCAACTGCCCTTCGCCGTCATCCCGCTGGTGCAGTTCGTGTCGGACAAGAAGAAGATGGGCAGTTTCGCCATACCGCGCGCCGTCGCGGCGCTGGCATGGGTCGTTGCCGCCGTCATCCTCGTTCTTAACTTCAAGCTGCTCTACGACACCATCGCCGGCTGACCGAGACATTCGCGCCGGCCGCGCTATCTTCGCGCTATGGCCGAACCGGACGAAGCCCGCAGATTCTACGCCAGGCTGATGGCCGCGCAGGCCCGGTCGTCCGATCCGCGCATCGAGGAGGTATTCGCCTCGGTGCCGCGCGAGGCCTTCCTGGGCCCGGGACCATGGACTGTTTTTGCTGGCGAAGGCCGGTTCGAGACGCCGAGCGCCGATCCGACCTATATCTACCAGAACGTGCTTGTCGTGCTCGATGCCGACAAAGGCATCAACAACGGCGAGCCGCTTCTGCACGCCATGTGGCTCGGCAAGGTCGAGCCGAAGCCGGGCGAGCACGTCACCCATATCGGCGCCGGCACCGGTTACTATACTGCGCTGCTGGCGAGGTTGGTCGAGCCGGGCGGCCGCGTCACCGCCTTCGAGCTGGAGGCTGGTCTCGCCGCGCGCGCCAAAGCGAACCTTGCGGCTTACGACAACGTCGAAATTGTCCAGGCCGACGCCGTCGCCAATCCATTGCCGCCGTCCGACGTCATCTATGTCAATGCCGGCGTCGTCGCTCCGCCGGCCGCATGGCTGAAAGCGTTGAAGCCCGGCGGCCGCATGATCTTTCCGTGGCGCCCGTCCGAAACCGTCGGCCTCGCGGTCCTCATAACACGCCTGGAAAACGGCTTCGCCTGCCGACCGTTCATGGGCTCCTGGTTTATCCCTTGCGTCGGCGCCTCCATTGCCGGGCCGGCCGCGAAAATACCGACCCGCGAGCGCGCCGCGCGCACCCGCTCGATCTGGCTGAGGGAGGACAAGGCGCCGGACCGGACGGCAACCGCCGTGTTCGGCGACGTCTGGTTCTCTTCTCGCACGGACCGCGCCGAGAGCACGCGATAGAAATTTTAGAACCCTTGTCGAAAACGCGCCTTGCCGTTCGTCCTAGGAGCAATTCCAGGAAAAGTGCGAAGCGGTTTTCCGTCAGGAATTGCATCAAACCACTCTAGGCAGAAATCCGGCCCTGACGGCGCGGATCGTGAGACGGAGAAGACAGATGCGCAAGATCATCGCCGCCACATTCGTTAGCCTCGACGGCGTCATGCAGGCGCCCGGCGGGCCGGAAGAGGATCCGGTCGGCGGCTTCAAGTTCGGCGGCTGGACCTTCCATTACTTCGACGAAGTGGGGGGCGCGGCAATGGAGGAGCTGTTCTCCAAACCCTTCGCCTTGCTGCTCGGCCGCAGAACCTACGACATCTTCGCCGCGCATTGGCCGTATCAGAACGATCCGATCGCGGATGTTTTCAATCCCGCGGTCAAATATGTGGCCACACACCGGCCGGATTCGCTGACCTGGCAGAACACCCAGTCGCTCGGGCCCGATATCGTTGCCAGGCTTAAGGAACTCAAGCAGGAAGACGGACCTGACCTGCTCATCCAGGGATCGGGCAATCTGATCCAGACCTTGCTCGCCAACGGGCTGATCGACGAGATCCGGCTGATGATCTTCCCCCTGGTGCTGGGCAAGGGCAAGCGGCTGTTCGGCGACAGCGCGATGCCGGCGGCGTTCAAGCTCGTCAAATCGCAGACCTCCACCACCGGCGTCATCATAGCGACCTATGAGCGCGCGGGCGAAATCCGCACGGGCTCGTTTGCTCAACAGGAGCCTTCCAAAGCCGAACTCGAACGGCGCAGGAACTGGAAGTAGCACAAGGCTGTCGCGCGGCGGCCGGGCCCGCCGCGTATTCGCTTTATGAAGCCTCTCTTCGCAACGACGACTGAACGGTCAGGAGCCGCCGATGATCCCCACCATTACCGCCTTTGAACGCTCGCCCGATGGCGGCAGGGGACTGGCGCGCGACATGCACGTGCGCTGGGCGCTCGAGGAAGTCGGCCAGCCTTATGACGTTCGTCTTGTTTCGTTCGACGCGATGAAGCGACCCGAGCATCTTGCGATCAACCCGTTCGGCAAGATCCCGACCTATGAAGAAGGCGATCTCGCTCTGTTCGAGTCAGGCGCGATCGTCCTTCACATCGCGGTTCGTCACCCCGGCCTGATGCCCGAGGATGCAAACGCGCGGGCGCGCACGATCGCCTGGATGTTCGCAGCCTTCAGCACCGTGGAGCAACCGATCCTCGATCGCACGACAGCCGTGATCCTGGAGCGCGACGCGGCGTGGCACGACCAGCGTCTGCCTTTGGTCGACGACCGGATCCGCAAGCGGCTGGCCGAGCTCTCCCGCCATCTCGGCGATAGCGAGTGGCTCGACGGCGCGTTCAGCGCCGGCGACCTCGTCATGGTGGGCGTGCTGCGCCGGCTGCAGAGATCGGGTTTGCTGAACGAATTCCCGAACGTTGCCGCCTATGTCGCCCGCGGCGAGGCTCGGCCCGCCTTCAAGCGCGCTTTCGATGCGCAATTGGCGGTCGCCATGGCTGCGTCGAACGGCTGACCGGGCGCCTAGAGCAATTCCAGGAAAGTGTGAGCGGTTTTCCGTCCGGAATTGCGTAGAAACAAAGAGATAGAGCGGTTCGCTGTTTCCGTGAAACGGTGAAACGCTCTGGCCGTTCACGCTGCCTGGCGATAGCGTGAAAGGCCCTCGCGGATATGGCTGGCAAAAGCCTGGGCGGCCGGTTGGGTGGCATGTTTGGGCACATACAGGTTGACGGAGAAATTCGGCAGCGCCGGAAGCCCGGCATCGGACAGGATGTCGAGATCGGCCGGAACCGTCGAGGCAAGCCAGGAGGTCACCGCGAGGTCCGACCGCACAGTGGCGGTCGTCGCATCGATGTTGCCGTTCTCGAACACGGTGCGCCAGTCGAGCCCGTGCTCGGCAAGCGCTGCCAGCACCGCCGGCCGGAAGGCGCAGGTGTCGGCGACGATGGAAACCGGCAGCGGCCGTTTCAGGCGTGCCGCCCCGCCTTTGGCGCCGACCCATACCAGCCGGTCGACGAGCAGGCATTCGCCGGTGGTGGGACCGACGCGCTCCTCGATGACGGCAAGGTCGATCGTGCCCGCCGCCAGGGCCGCCGCGAGTTCCGGCGAGGACGCGCAGACCAGCGAAATCTCCACCTGCGGATAGGCTTCGGCATAGGCCTTCAGCGCGGGCGCGAGCAGCGTGCCGACGAGATCATAAGGCACGCCGATCCGCACCTGCCCGGCAACCGCCCTGCCCCTGATCTCGGCAAGGATCTCGTCGTTGAGCTGCAGCAGGCGCCTGGCCCTGTCGAGCAGCCGCTCGCCGGATCGCGTCAGCTTGAGGCCGCGGCGATCACGCTCGAACAAGCTCTGACCGAGCACCTCTTCAAGCCGCTTGACCTGCTGGCTGACGGCGCCTTGCGTCAGGTGAAGCGCATTGGCCGCCGCCGTCATGCTGGCCTTGTCGGCCGTCGCGACGAAGGTACGGATGAGGGTCGTGTCGAGGTCGCGGATCATGGCTGACATTATACTTCCTAATGCAAACCATATCAAACATTGCATTTACTGATGCAACGAAGCGCCTAAGCATGCCGGCTCCTTCGACTGGAAAGCCCGCATGTCCGACACCATCATCCCGCTGGTCCTGTTCGCGCTGATCTCGACCTCGACGCCAGGCATCGCCACGACATTGTCGACGGCGTCCGGCGCGCAATTCGGCTTCCGCCGTTCCGTGCCTTTGATGGCCGGCAGCGCCGCCGGTTTGGCTACCGTGGCGGCTGCGGGCGCTGCCGGGCTGGCCGGTCTGCTCGCCGCGGTGCCGTCTTTGCAGCTTGCCATGAAGATCGCCGGCTCGCTCTATCTGATCTGGCTGGCCATCAAGATCGGCCGCAGCGGTCCCCCCAACCTCGACATCAGCATGGCCAGGCCGAACAGCTTCTTCGGCGGCGCCGGCATCCAGTGGATGAACCCGAAAGGTTGGGCGATGGGACTGGGCGCGGCCGCATCCTTCGCGGCGCTGGCCGATGGTCCCTTGCAACTGGCGCTCCTGCTCGGCGCCGTGTTCGGCTTGGCAGCGGCCTTTTCGCTGTCGCTGTGGTGCGTGGCGGGAACCCTGCTTGCCCGACTGCTGACGACCGAACGCCAGTGGCGCGCGCTCAACATCGTGCTCGGCCTGCTGCTGGCCGCCTCGATCTTGCAGATGTGGCGGCCAGCTTAAAAGGAGATCAGACGACGTAGCGTGCCGCCGGCTTGCCGGAGAACAGGCTGCGCTGGATGCTGTGGCTGACCTCGATCTGGAACTGCCCACGGCCGGTCCTTCGCCCCGAAGAAGCGGCCGCCGGTCAATTTTTTGGCTTTTGAAGACGTGCCTAGATCCAGGTCAGGCCGGGCTCCCCTGAATATCGGCACCTCCTATTCGGCCGGCATCGCCACCGGCCGGGCCAACATCCGGCCGGCGAGCACGATGCCCAGGCCAACAATCGGGAACATGGCGGCGATCAGGCCGAGGTCGGCCGGGACGCCGAAGCGCAGCACGGCGGCGCCGACCATGGCGCCCAGCGCGACGCCGAAGTAAAGCGCCGAGGCGTTGAGCGACAAAACAATGGGCGCGGCGTCGGGCGCTAGCTTGATGATGCGGCTCGCCTGCGCCGGGGGGAAAGCCCAGCCGACGATGCCCCACGGCACCATCATGGCCATCAGCGCCGGTCCGGCGAGATGATGCGGCAGGAAGGTCGGGATCAGCGAGAAGGTGGCGAGCATCGCGGCAGAGAGCGCCAGCGACCAGGCGACGGTGCGGGTGGCGCCAAAGCGGTCGGCCGCCTGCCCGCCGGCGATGTTGCCGATGACGGCGCCGACGCCGAAGGCGAGCAGCATGCCCGGCAGCGCGATCGGGGAGAGCCCTCCGCCTTGGATCGCCAAGGGCGCGATGAAGCTGAAGACGGTAAAGGCGCCGACAAGCGCAAGCGCCGTCGTCAGGAGGATCGGCATCACGCCGGGGCGCACGGCCGCCGCAAGCCTGCGCTTCAGCGGCAGCCTGGTGCCGACGATGCCGCGCGGCAGCCGCCACCACAGGATAGCGCCGGACAGCGCGCCGAGCCCGGCGATGGCGAAGAAGGTGCCGCGCCAGCCGGCGATCGCCGCGACCAGCGCGCCGAGCGGCGCGCCGACCGCCACCGCCACGGTGGTGCCGCCGACGACGACGGCGATGGCGCGCGCCCGGTGATGGTCGTCGACCAGCGCCACGGCGGTCCCTTGCGCGGTCGCCGCGAACAGCCCGGACGACAGCGCCATGATGATGCGCGCGATCAAAAGCAGCTCGAAGGACGAACTGAGCGCGGCAACGATGTTGCCGACGACGAAGAACACCAGCGTCCACAGGATGACGCGGCGCCGGTCCCATTCGCCGGTCAGCGTCGCCAGCACCGGCGCGCCGATCGCATAGGCGAGCGCGAAGGCGGTGATCAGCGAGCCGGCGAGCGGCACGGATATGCCGGCGTCAGTGGCGATGTCGGGAAGAAGGCTCGATATGACGAAGCCTTCGGTCGAGATCGCAAACGATCCGAGCGCAAGCCAGAAGATCCGCTTGTCCATGGGGGGCTTTCCTTAGTTCAAAAGTTATTGAACAATTGGACATAGCAGCGCATGATGTCAACCGAGCCGGGACAAAATAGCTGAACCCTGCTGACAGCCCTGTGTCAGGACCGGGGCCAAATGGAGAGGCTATGTCCATCGGCAGAAAGGAAGCCGCGTTGAAGTTCGTGCCGTTTATGCTTAATTCTGAGCCATGACCCTGCCCCATCCAACCGCCGACCAGATCAGCCTGCCGATCGTACTTGCCGTGCTCGGCGACCCGACCCGGCTTGCCATCGTGCGCTATCTGGCGAGCAAGGAAGGCGTGCCGCTGAACTGCAGCAAGTTCCTCGACCTCGCCTCCAAGACCAATCTCAGCTACCACCTCGCCAAGCTGCGCGAGGCCGGCGTCACCCGCAGCGAAGCGGTCGGCACCAGCCGGCTGATCACATTGCGCCGTGACGATCTCGACAGGCGTTTCCCCGGCCTTCTCGACAGCGTGATTGCCGCGGCTGAGGGCGATCCTGCTTTGCCGGCAGTCGGCACCGCTGAAGTCGAGGTTTCGGCCTGAGCGACACATTTGCGCGTGGCTCGGGCCTCACAATCGCCGCTAAATTCAGGATGACATTCGGCAGCCTCGCCGCCTATATCTGGTCGCGCCTTGGAACTTGCAGCTAAAAGATGAAGCGCAAAGTCACGCTCCGATCGACACTGCTGATCGCCGCTCCTTTGCTGCTGGCCGCGTTGCCGGCCATGGCTCAGGATGCGCCGGGACCGATCATTTCGATTATCGGCGGCCTCGCACCGGACGATCTCCTCAATATCCGCACCACCGCCTCGCCGGGTGGAAAGGTGGCGGCGCGGCTGCCCAACGGCACGGCTGTCAGGAATTTCGGCTGCAACGTCGTTGATGGCTATCCCTGGTGCAAGGTTGAGGATACGCAGGGCGCGCATATCGTCGGATGGGCGCCCGCCCGCTATCTCAGCCCCAACAACCCTGCGCCGGTGCCCGAAGACGCCGCCGCGTCAGCGGTCGCGGCCGTTGCGCCTCAACCTTCCGAGGAGCGGCAGCCTGATATAGCGGCACGCCTGGGTGGCGGCGAGCCGGCCGAGCCGCCGTCCGCAGCCGAGATCGGCAGGACCGCCATGCAGGACGCGTATGGTCTCGCCTTCGCGGCCTCGGCAAGTGCCGAGTCCGACACCCCTGCCCCGGACGCCAGCATCCCCTGCGCTCGCCATGTCGGCCAGCCAATGACCCGTTGCGAGATCAGCGTCGCGCACCCAGGCGCCGACAGCACCGTGACGGTGACCTGGCCGGATGGCGACAGCCGTGTCATCACCTTTCATAACGGCAAGCCGAGCGGCTCGGACTCGCCGGACGAATTCCGTTTCACGCGCGAAGGCAGCCTCAACATGATCCGCGTCGGCGTTTCCGAACGCTTCGAGATCACGGACGAGCTGGCGTTGGGGAATTAGGGGTTAGGCAGTAGGGAATAGGCAGTAGGGCAATCAAGAGCGTCTCCCTACTGCCTACTGCCTATTCCCTCATTTTCGGGGTTACATCCGCCAAAACTCTTCCCTATAAGGCCCTCCTAGCCTGATACCAGAATCGCAAGCACAACCGGCCGGGTCCTCCCCGCCCGGTTTTTCGTGCAAGCCGCTCGCCGAACGGATTTTCGAATATGCCAAGACGCACCGACATCAAGTCGATCCTGATCATCGGGGCCGGCCCCATCGTTATCGGCCAGGCTTGCGAATTCGACTATTCCGGCACCCAGGCCTGCAAGGCGCTGAAGGAAGAGGGTTTCCGCGTCATCCTGGTCAACTCCAATCCGGCCACCATCATGACCGACCCGGAGCTGGCCGACGCCACCTATATCGAGCCGATCACGCCCGAAGTGGTGGCCAAGATCATCGCCAAGGAGCGGCCGGACGCGCTGCTGCCGACCATGGGCGGCCAGACGGCGCTCAACACGGCGCTGTCGCTGCGCCGCATGGGCGTTCTCGACCGCTATAATGTCGAGATGATCGGCGCCGACGCGCATGCCATCGACAAGGCCGAGGACCGCGCGCTGTTCCGCGAGGCGATGAGCAAGATCGGCCTCGAGACGCCGAAGTCGATGCTGGCCAACGCCACCGACGTCAAGAACGCCGACCGCAAGATGCATGAGGCCGAGCGTGCCGCGCTGAAGGCGGAGAACCCGGAAAACCTCGACGCCGCGCTCGATGCGCTGGAAACCCGCTGGAACCTCGGCGAAGGCGACCGCAAGCAGCGCTATATCAGCCACGGCATGGCGATCGCAGCCCAGGCGCTCGACCATGTCGGCCTGCCGGCGATCATCCGCCCCTCCTTCACCATGGGCGGCACCGGCGGCGGCATCGCCTACAACCGCGCCGAATTCTACGACATCGTCCAGTCCGGCCTCGACGCCTCGCCGACCACCGAGGTGCTGATCGAGGAAAGCGTGCTCGGCTGGAAGGAGTATGAGATGGAGGTCGTTCGCGACAAGGCGGACAATTGCATCATCATCTGCTCGATCGAGAACCTGGATCCGATGGGCGTGCACACCGGCGATTCCATCACCGTCGCGCCGGCGCTGACGCTGACCGACAAGGAATATCAGATGATGCGCAACGCCTCGATCGCGGTGCTGCGCGAGATCGGCGTCGAGACCGGCGGCTCCAACGTGCAGTTCGCCGTCAACCCGGCCGATGGCCGGCTGGTCGTCATCGAGATGAACCCGCGCGTCTCGCGCTCATCGGCGCTGGCTTCCAAGGCCACCGGCTTCCCGATCGCCAAGGTCGCGGCCAAGCTTGCCGTCGGCTACACGCTGGACGAGCTTGAGAACGACATCACCGGCGGCGCGACGCCGGCCTCCTTCGAGCCGACCATCGACTACGTGGTGACGAAAATCCCGCGCTTTGCCTTCGAGAAATTCCCCGGCGCCGAGCCGGTGCTGACCACCGCCATGAAGTCGGTGGGCGAGGTGATGGCCATCGGCCGCACCTTCCAGGAATCGCTGCAGAAGGCGTTGCGCGGGCTCGAAACCGGCCTGACCGGCCTGGACGAGATCGAAATCCCCGGCCTCGGTCACGGCAGCGCGCCAGCCAGCCACGCCGACGACCGCAACGCGATCCGCGCCGCCCTCGGCACGCCGACGCCGGACCGGTTGCGCATGGTGGCGCAGGCGATCCGCATGGGCACCTCGCTGGAAGACGTGCACGCCATGTGCAAGATCGACCCGTGGTTCCTCGAGCAGATCGCCGGCATCATCGCCATGGAGGAACGTATCCGCGAGCATGGCCTGCCGCGGGACGCCGTCAATCTGCGCATGCTGAAGGCCATGGGTTTTTCCGACGCCCGCCTCGGATCGCTGACGAAGACCGACGCCGAAGTGATTCAGAAGGCTAGGCAAAAGCTCGACGTTCATCCGGTTTACAAGCGCATCGACACCTGCGCCGCCGAGTTCGCCTCGCCGACCGCCTACATGTACTCGACCTATGAAGTGCCCTTCGTCGGCGAGCCCGCCAACGAGGCGCGCGTGTCGTCGCGCAAGAAGGTCGTCATCCTCGGCGGCGGTCCGAACCGTATCGGCCAGGGCATCGAGTTCGACTATTGCTGCTGCCATGCCGCCTTCGCGCTGCGCGACGCCGGCTATGAAGCGATCATGATCAACTGCAACCCGGAGACGGTCTCGACCGACTACGACACCTCGGACCGCCTCTATTTCGATCCGCTGACGGCGGAGGACGTGCTGGAGATCCTGCGCGCCGAGCAGGCCTCCGGCGAGTTGGTCGGCGTCATCGTCCAGTTCGGCGGCCAGACGCCGCTGAAACTGGCCGACGCGCTGGAGAAGGCCGGCATCCCGATCCTCGGCACCTCGCCCGACATGATCGACCTGGCGGAGGACCGCGACCGCTTCCAGAAGCTGTTGCACAAGCTGAACCTCAGCCAGCCCAAGAACGGCATCGCCTATTCGGTCGAGCAGGCCCGCCTCGTCGCCGGCGAGCTCGGCTTCCCGCTGGTGGTGCGCCCGTCCTATGTGCTCGGCGGCCGCGCCATGCAGATCATCCATGACGAGGGCATGCTGCAGACCTACCTGCTCGACACCGTTCCAGGCCTGGTGCCGGAGGACATCAAGCAGAAATACCCCAACGACAAGACCGGCCAGATCAACACGCTGCTGGGCAAGAACCCGCTGCTGTTCGACACCTATCTCTCCGGCGCCATCGAGGTCGACGTCGATTGCCTGTGCGACGGCAAGGCGACCTTCGTCTCCGGCATCCTGGAGCATATCGAGGAGGCCGGCATCCATTCGGGCGACTCGGCCTGCTCGCTGCCGGTGCATTCGCTGCCGGGAGCGCTCGTCGACGAGCTGGAGCGCCAGACGGCCGCCTTGGCGCGCGCGCTCAACGTCGGCGGCCTCATGAACGTGCAATACGCTATTCAAGACGGCACGGTCTATGTGCTGGAGGTGAACCCTCGCGCCTCGCGCACCGTGCCCTTCGTCGCCAAGACCATCGGGCGGCCGATTGCAAAAATCGCGGCGCGCATCATGGCCGGCGAGACGCTGGAAGACGCCTTCGCCCATTACGGCGCCATGCCCGACCCACGCAATCCCGGCCATATCGCGGTCAAGGAAGCCGTCTTCCCCTTCGCCCGCTTCCCCGGTGTCGACATCCTGCTCGGCCCGGAAATGCGCTCGACCGGCGAGGTCATGGGCCTCGACCGCGACTTCGCGCTCGCCTTCGCCAAGAGCCAGCTCGGGGCCGGCGTCGACCTGCCGCGCTCCGGCACGCTGTTTGTCTCCGTCCGCGACGAGGACAAGAAAGGCATATTGCCGGCCGTGAAACGCCTCGCCGGCCAGGGTTTCAAGGTCCTCGCCACCTCCGGCACCGCCCGCTTCCTAGCCGAGAACGGCGTGACGGCCGAAAAGATCAACAAGGTGCTGGAAGGCCGCCCCCACATCGAGGACGCCATCCGCAACCGCCAGGTCCAGATCGTCTTCAACACGACGGACGGCCAGAAAGCGGTGTCGGACTCGAAGTCGCTGCGCCGGGCCACGCTGATGCAGAAGGTGCCGTATTACACGACGCTGTCGGGTGCCGCGGCGGTAGCGGAAGCGATTGCGGCGCTGCGGGCGGGGAACTTGGAGGTGAGGCCGCTGCAGGAGTATTTTGCTTAGGTCAAGCCATCCAACTTATGAGTCCGCAATGACTTTTGAAAATCCAGCATGCTGATCAGCAGCCTTTCCAGCATAAAGTAAGGCGCCGACTGCTTTGGCGACCGATGGCAGGAAGGCATCCTCGGAGAAATTCTCCGACAGGCTGCTTGGCGTCACCTGCGTCGAAACCAAAGACAAAACATGATCAACAACTGGACCCCACATCGCAGTGAGGTCAACGAGAGAACTATTGTTGGCTTGGGCTATATCGGGCTGGAATGCCACGGTAAGAGGGTCGACTTTCTTCAACGTTATAGATTCCAATACATGCGAAACAACAGCTATAAGAAACGATTTGAATCGTAGGTTTCTTAATAGCGACAGCTGATCCTCTTCGATTTTAATTATGGAACCCGCTGACGATTTCTCCTTCAAAATAATCCTGCGCTCGTCGATGGCCCGAGCGAGGGTATAAGCAAAAAGAATATGCCTCGCCTTTTTATTTTCAAACGCATTGGCGTAAAGTGGTTTTCGTTCGAAAATTTGATTTTTTCCTCGAATTCCGTCTTGGTATCGCCCATGAAACGCCAAAAGAGGCTGAGCGACTTCTTCGATGCCTATTTGGTCGCTCGCAGTTCGAAATCCGCGCTTGCGTACATAGGTATGACCCAAATCCTCAAATTCCTTAAAGATTCTATTCTGCTCAGAATCATTACTAAACTGGTCCCAAGTGGTAATTTCATTTTGTGTATTATTATATCGGACGATTTCGCTTATCGTCTCAGGATCTGAACATTGTATGACTCGACATAAGACATTTACAGACTTCAGGTCGTTCTTTTTAAGATCAACCGAACCCAAGGAGCCCGTTGTTTGGGCGCCGTTTATTATAGATATTCCAGTTAACTCAACTCCCGATTTTGTTTCCTTCTTACCTAAAGTCAGAAGAGTGATTCCGTTATTGAACACCCAAAAATCCTTAGGTTTAGTTTCGGCTGACTGTCTAATACCAGTGTTTATTCTCCGTCTACGACTAATTCCTAAGAAACCTCGATAGTTGGCCGAAAATAGACGATCCTCATATTTCGAATAAAGTTCATGAAGCCAAAGCCCAGGAACCGAAGCTACAGATGCCTCCCATTTAGGTCCAGATTCACTAAGTTTAACATCCGACGGGAAATAGATAATATCTTTAACATCGATGTGAGATTCTTGCGTCGCAAAAATATGCTCGATTCTCGAAATCCCGAGTTCTCTTGCACTTATAGAAATCGAGGTGTCGCCTAACGTCTTTTGCAGATGCTGCGCAGCAGTCTGAAGTTCCCGCGTTACATTAACCGACTCAGGCAAATTGTGGACGTAGAGTAGTTCGATACCTTCAATCTCACCGTCTTTGATGGCCTCACGGCACTCAACGATAATCTCTCTCAGCGTGGTTGGTACGGATTCCAGATCACCTGATATTAGCCAAGCAGCAGCTGTATTCAAATCTGAAGCCTTATTTGCCGGAGCTGCGTCGATTTTTGTCGTCGACAAATATCCTTGGGAGAAAATAATCCTTTTTGTGTCACGATCTAAGTAGATAAAATCTATCTTCTTATCGTTCGGTCCATCTGTTATACCCTCAGACGCCAGCGCCTCCACGTCTGGCTCTTCTAGATATAGAGCCATTACCCAAGCGAGATAGGCATTCCCCTCGCCTAGCTGCTTGATAAGCCCTGAATTAGCTTTGAAGGCATCCAAGTATGACATCGCACCCCTCCCGATAGACGCCAAAATAATTTAGATAGGCAACTTTAACGAGCCATTTTTCCAAAGAACACGAAGCCTGTTACGAATGTTCATCGCAACCTGGCCAACATTCAGATTGTCATACTTATCGTGAGTATCCAACAGGCCATTGAGACGGGCAATTTCGTGAAGTGCTTCTATATCCAAACGGCCGTCAGGTCGCTTGTAGTGCGGAGCGATTACATTTTCCCATTCGCGATTTTCGGGTCGTTTTGCCCAAGCGTCGCGTTGATCAACCGTGATATCCATTGCTATTCCTCCCATCAAACCCATTCGATCTTAGGATGAGAAACCATATCGGGGAAGCCGATGACGCCTGCGGAAGTAGTAGAAAAGCGCTCTGTTGTTGAAGACAAGATATTGAAAGCTGTCCGCCTCACGCCACCGCCACGCACTCAATCTCAATATCGAACTCCATCGGCCACGACGCCACCGGCACAAAGCTCCGCGCCGGCGGGTTCACACTGCAAAATACTTTGCGTATCCCCGGTTGATGGTAGTGTAGAAGCCGGAATTGACGGCGTAGATGCGCACCATCACCACCTTTTCCAGCGAGGTGCCGGCCGCTTCCAGGCAATGTTTCAGCGCCTTCAGCGACGCCTCGGCCTGGGTTCGCCGTGCACCATCTCGCCGGTCACCATGTCGACCGGCGGCGTTGTCGAGATGAACACGAAGCCGTTGGCCCGCACCGCCGTCGAGCATCCATGGCGGTCCCTCCCTTGTTGGGCGCGAACTTATCGCGGCAGCGAGGGAACGCCAGCGGCGTTCTCTCCTTCTCCAGGGCTTCCAATCGAGGCCGGCGCCGCCCCTCATCTGCCTGCCGGCATCTTCTCCCCGTTGAACGGGGAGAAGATGGCTGGCCGCGATGCGGCATTCTTCCTGCAATGCTGGTGATTGGCGAAAACATCGGCGCGGGCCTTTTTCTCCCCGTCACTATACGGGGAGAAATGCCCGGCAGGGTAATGAGGGGCAGCGCCAACGCTCGGCAAAGTTAGGCTGAAGGAAGGGGCCCTAAAAGATTATCGACTGCAAACACATCGGAACCAAGGCCGCCCCCTCACTGATGCGCGACCGCCAGTTCCTTCACGTGCTTCTCGTGCATCTTCAGCACCGGCAGCGTTTTCTTGGCGAATTCCTTCATCGCCGGGTCGTCGCCGGAACTGGCATAGGTGGAAAACAGCGCCACCGCATCCTTATGCGCGTCGGCTTGCATCTTGATGTATTTGGTGTCGAATTCCTTGCCGCTCGCGGCCTTCAAGTCGTCGAGCAGCTGCTGTTCCTTCGGCTGCAGCGCAGGGCCGGCGGGCTTGATCGGTGCCGTGGTCTGGCCCTGGCTCAACGCTGTCTTGAACTCCTCGGCCGCCTTGCTGTGATCCTTGATCATCTGCGCGGCGAAAGCCTTGACGTCGGCCGACGCCGACTTCTCTTGCGCCAGCTTGCTCGACTCGATCTCGAACATGTTGGCATTCGGCACCGTTGTGACGAATGTTTGTGTGTCGACCTTGTTCTCGGTCACCATCGGCCCGACCGCATCCGAATTGTCCGATTGGGCGAACGCGGCGGGCGCGCCGGCAAGAAGCGCGACGGCGACCAGGGGCAGCAGCGTTTTCATCTCAAATCTCCGATCCGAAACAGCCCCTCCGCCATCCCAACGCGGCATCGACCCCGGAGTTGCGTGGAAAGAAGCGCCCACCGGCCCGCCGTCCTCGGTCCTGCGTCGGCTGTTTCGCCCGCCAGGCGGCCTGAGACCGCGCCGCGTCAGCCCTTCACCCCGCCGGCGGTGAGGCCGGACACGATGCGGCGCTGGAAGACCAGCACCAGCGCCACCAGCGGCACGGTGACGATCACCGAGGCGGCCATGATGTTGCCCCACGGGATCTCGAACTGCGAGTTGCCGGAGAGCAGCGCGATCGCCACCGGCACGGTGCGCTGCGTGTTGGTGGAGGTGAAGGTAAGCGCGAACAGGAACTCGTTCCAGGCGCTGATGAAGGCGAGCAGGCCGGTTGTAGCCAGCGCCGGCCACATCAGCGGCAGGAAGATGCGCGTGAGGATGGTCCATGGCCCGGCGCCGTCGAGGATCGCCGCCTCCTCGATCTCGACCGGCAGGTCGCGCACGAAGGTCGTGAGCACCCAGACGGTGAACGGCAGCGTGAAGATCATGTAGGACAGGATGAGCGCGAACAGCGAATTGTAGAGGTGCAGCGCCCGGATGATCTCGAACAGCCCGGCCAGTGCGGCGACCTGCGGAAACATCGACACCGACAGGATGGCGAGCATCAGCGCCGAGCGCCCGCGGAAGCCTATGCGCGCCAGCGCGTAGGCCGCGGTGACGCCGAGAAGCAGCGAGATCGCGACGACCGCGCCGGAGACAATCAGCGAATTGACGAGATTGCGCAGGAAAGGGCCCTCGGTCAGCACGTTGCGGTAATTGGCAAGGCTGAAGGATTGCGGCCAGAGACCAGCCTGGAACAATTCGGTTCCCGATTTCAGGCTGGTGACGATTGCGTAGTAGAACGGAAACACCGCGACGAAGACGATCGCCAGAAGCAGCAGGTAGAAGCCGGCGCGCTTCAGCAACCTCATGTCAGCGGCCTCCGTCCAGGCTCAGCCGGCCGATCCGGATATAGGCGATGGTGAGCAGGCCGATGATCAGGAAAAGCAGCGTCGAGGCGGCGGAGCCATAGGCGAACTTGTCGAACTCGAACAGGTTCTCGCGCGCGAAGATCGACATCGACTTGGTCTGCGCATTGTTGGGCGTCAGCACATAGATCAGGTCGAAGATGCGCAATGCGTCGAGCGCGCGAAAAATCACCGCCACCATCACCGCCGGGCGGATCAGCGGCAAGGTCACCCGCCAGAAGATCTGCCAGGGGCTGGCGCCGTCGAGCTTCGCCACTTCGAGGATCTCGCGCGGCAGCATCTGCAGGGCCGCCAGGATCAGCAGCGCCATGAACGGCGTCGTCTTCCAGATGTCGACAATCAACACGGCGATCATCGCGGTGTCGGCGCTGGCGGTCCAGGCGATCTTGGCGTGGATCAGGCCGAGATCGAGAAGCGCGGCATTGATGATGCCGAACTGGTCGTTGAGCATCCACTGCCACATCTTGGCCGAGACGATGGTCGGGATCGCCCAGGGAATGAGGATCGCCGCCCGCACGATCCCACGTCCCGGGAATTCGGCGTTGAGCGCAAGCGCCACGACCATGCCCAGCACCGTCTCGCAGGCCACCGACACCACGGCGAAGCGTACCGTGTTCCACACCGCGCGCCACCAGACCGGATCGACGAGCAGCCCGTCATAGAGCAGGCGGCCGCTCGGCAGGCGCAGCACCGAGAAATAATTGTCGAAGCCGACCCATTGCCGGGCACTAAGATCGGCCAGCGAGGCGTCGGTGAAGCTGTAATAGACCGTGCGCAGGAACGGCCAGCCGGCGACGGCGGCGAGCACGAATAGCATCGGCGCGAGAAACAGCCAGGCCGTGCGCACGCGCTGGCGCATCAGCGGCGATCGCCTTGCCGCGCTCACCAGCCCTTGCCTTTCAGCCTGGTCAGCCTCGCCGCGAGATCGGCCAGATTGTCGGCGGCGGTGCCTTGGCCGGAGATCGTGTCGTGCACGGCAGTCCAGAACTGGCTGGATGCCTCGTTGTATTTGATCCTGGCGGTTGCCGAGGGACGCGGCTGAGCGTCGAGGAAGATCGGTTTCCAGCGCGGCACGATCGGCTGCTGCCTGGCGATATCGGGGTCGTCATAGAGTGCTGCGATGGTCGGCAGGTTGGACGTTTTGAGCGTCCGGTATTTCTGCATCTCGCGCGACGCGATGAACTTGACCAGCTCGATCGCAGCGTCCGGATGTTTCGAATATCTGGAGACCGCAAGGTTCCAGCCGCCGAGCGTGGCGACTGGCCGGCCCCCTTCGCCGGCCGGCAGCGGCGCCACGTCGAACTTGCCCTTGATCGGCGAATTCTCGCTGTTGCCGAGCGCATAGGCATAGGGCCAGTTGCGCATGAAGACGGCATTGCCGGTCTGCCAGACGCCGCGCGCTTCCTCCTCCTGATAGGCGAGCACGCCCGGCGGCGCGATGATGCCGATCCAGCCCGTGACCGTGTCGAGCGCGGCCGCAGCCTTGGGGTTGTCGATGGAGATCGTGCCGTCCGGCTCGATGATCCCGCCGCCGCCATTCGACATCACCCATTCGAGCGCGTTGCAGGTCAGCCCCTCATAGGCGTTGCCCTGGAAGACGAAGCCCCAGATGTCCCTGTTGCCGGCCGCCCGTTCCTTGTTCATCACAAGCTTCGCGGTATCGGCGAGCTCCTTCCAGGTGGTCGGCACCTTGGCGCCATATTTGTCGAGCAGATCCTTGCGGTAGTAGAGCGCCGGCGCATCGGTGAAGATCGGCAGGGCGACCAGCCTGCCGTTGACCGTCTGCGACCTGATGATCGACGGGAAATGCTCACCCACCACATCCCTGGTCGCCTCGGTCAGGTCGACCAGCTGGCTGGCAAGCTGCGGCGCCCAGATCACGTCGGTCTGGTAGACGTCGATATCGCTGCTGCCGGCGGCGAGCCAGAGCCGGTATTGGCCGAACTGGTCGGTGGTCGAAGGCGGAATGACGACGATGTCGACCTTGTTGCCGCTCTTTGTCTCGTAACGATCGAGTATCTCGCGCAGCACCTTGATGCCGTTGCCGGTGTCGCCCGACACGATCGACAGTTCCACGGCTCGCGCTTGAACAGCGCCAAGCATGATGCCGGCGGCCAGGAATGCTAAAGCAAGTTTCACGGGGTTGCGGACCTCCCTGCGCGACCGGCGACGCACAGGTCGCGGCTCATCAAGGCCCCTGCGTTGAATGCGCCACGCCGCTTAGGGTTCCCGCGCTTGTACGTGCCGATCGGGCCGGCGGGTCGATGAAGCCGATCCCGGTTGGCTCGACCGCGTCGGTGGCCCGTTCCGTCCACCTCGCTTCACGCAAAGCGGACGGGCTCCGAAACCCCCGCCCCGGAGCCCGCCTGGGAGTGGCTGACGCATGCCGGCACAGCCTCCTCCGACGCCTTGCCCGCGTCGATCCGCCGATCGGCCGCCCGGCACGACGACGAATTAGCATGCCCTAACGTCAGCCTATGTGAAGCCGTTCACAATGCTCGCGCGCAGGTGGTTGCAACGCCGCGCCGGGAGCCTCCAATCCGGCCCGCCGCGCTTTGCGCGTCAGCCTTCTCAGCCGACCGGGATCATGCCGAGCCGTTCGTAGAGCCGGAAGGCCGTGGTGTTCTTCACACTATTGGTCTTGAGATCGATATGCCTCGCCCCGCGCTCGCGAAAAATCAGGAACACCTGCCGCATCAGCGCGTCGCCGAGGCCCTGCCGTCTCGATTCCGGATGGACGGCGAGGTCCTTGACGAAACCGGACGTCCAGCAAAGCGCCGCGCCCGCCAGCAGGCCCTTGCCGTCGATCGCCAGGAAACAGAGAGCGGGATCGAACTCCGCATCGCCGGCAATGCGCGGCCACCATTGGTCGAACGGCCCGTCGGCGCCGTCGTCGAACACCTCTTCCAGCAGCGCGTGCAAAGCCGGCGCATCCCGCTGCTCGAACGTGCGTACAACGAAGCCCTCCGGCCAGTGCGGCGCGGCGAGCGTATCGTTGAACAGCTTGCGCAGGCGGATGTTGTTGACAGCCGGCGGGCGCGGCGGCGTGTTTTCATGCATGGCGGTGCCCCGAACGCCGAGCGACCTGACCCGTCGGCTCAGGCGTCGGGTTGCAGGCGGCGGCGCTTGCGGTCGACGCCGAGGCCCGTCTCCTCGAGCAAGCCCTTGCGCTTGGCGTCGTAATAATAGCCGGTCTGGTAGAGCGTGTCGGCCCGCTTGGCGTTGCCGCCCGAAACCAGCCAGGCGCCCCGCAGATATTTCACCGCGTATTTGAGATTGGTCTCGGCGTCGAACAGGCCGGTCGCCGGCCCGTCATAGCCCATGCCGCGCGCCGTCGCGTGCTTGATCTGCATCAGGCCCCAATGGCCGTGATTGTAGGCCTTCGGGTTGAAGGTGCTTTCACGATTGACGACATGGCGCACCAGGTCGATCGGCACTTCATAGATCGCAGAATATTTCTCGATCAGCCGTTCGATCTCGCCGCGCGGGCCGCTGGCGTGCTGCTCGGGTTGGCCGGGTGCCGCAAGCAGCGCGGGATTTTCCGGCAACACATAGGCGACCTGCTGGACGCCGGGCATCGGGGCGACTTTCGCCGACTGGCCGGTGACCGGCATGGCAACGGCCGCGGCCGTATAGACCGCCGCTCGGCTCATGGATCCCGGGCCGGTCGGCGAGCCGCCTGCGGTCAGCGCCGGGGGCGGCGGAAACTGGCCGACCGCCGGCGTCGCCCCCGCGAAGGCCGCGGGTTGCGCCTGCGTAACGCCGGACTGAGGTGCGCCAGGCTGGACAGGCGGCGGCAAAAGCGCGCTTTGCGTCGCCAGCGCGCTTTGCGTCGCGGGCGCGCCAGGCGTCGTGGCCATGGCGACGGCATCGCCTGTGAGCGCCGCGGTCTGCACCTGCGCAAGGCCGGAAGGCTCCGGCAATACGGCGACCTTCTCGGGCAGCGCAAGGGTCGGCGTGTCGTCCGCGACGACAGGCGTCGAGACTTCCGCAAGCGCGGGCGCGGCCTTCATCTGCGAGGTCGAGGTGCAACCGCTCAGACCAGCAGCGGCAACGAGCACGCCGAGCGCGGTGATTATGATTTTAGCGGGCAAGCCGTACGGGTCCGGTTTGTCGGTTGTTAAGAAGTCCTTACACCAGTGATTCACACCCGGCAATCGGGGCCACCACGCGGTTTTCGGGTGGCGACAACAGGGCGGAAGTGCCATATTGTTCTGGATAT
The DNA here is from genome assembly GCF_006442775.1 of Mesorhizobium sp. B2-4-6. Lineage (NCBI taxonomy): Bacteria > Pseudomonadati > Pseudomonadota > Alphaproteobacteria > Hyphomicrobiales > Phyllobacteriaceae > Mesorhizobium > Mesorhizobium sp. B2-4-6. The sequence continues at coordinate 474,882 of NZ_VFVI01000001.1, read as the reverse complement.
GTACTCGTTTTTCGCTGTTTTGCGGAAGGAATACGTCATGAAACCCACATCCCAGATCACGGCCGGCCACGCAGTGTTAGAAACAGTGATCGGCTTCATGGGCATCGCCTGGAGCGAGAAGGGCCTGATCCGGCTTTGCCTGCCAGAGCGCAGCCGCGAAGCGGTCGAGCGCCGGCTGCTTCGCCACCCCGGCGTCTCAGCCTCGACAGACCAGCCGTCCTGGGTGGTCGATCTGATCGCCTCGATCAAGGCCTATGCGGCCGGCGAGGACGTCGACTTCTCCGGCGTGCCGGTCGACCTCGACGGCGTCGACGATTTCCGCCTCGCCATTTATGACGCGGCGCGCAAGCTCCGCTTCGGCGAGACCACCACCTATGGCGAACTGGCCAAGCGCGCCGGCCATGCCGGCCTTCCGCGCGAAACGGGCGCGGCGCTTGGCGCCAACCCGGTCCCGCTGGTCATTCCGTGCCATCGCATCCTGGCCGCCGGCGGTAAGATCGGCGGCTTCTCCGCGCCGGGCGGCTCGGCTACCAAGGAAAGGATGCTGGCCATGGAAGGCGTGCGCGTCGGCCCGCCGACGGCCGTGCAGGCCTCGTTCGGGTTCTGAGAACAAGGAGCAATTCCACGAAAAGTGCATGGCGGTTGGCTCGGCGGCTTCGCCGTAGCCTTCGGTCCGGAATTGCGTTTCGGCGTTTCCGTGAAACGCCGAAACGCTCTAATCTTGCAGGAACCGGCGGCGGAAGCGCCGGTCGAAATCCGGACGCTTGCAGACATAGACCATGCAGGACCTGGTGTCGGCGCTCGGCACATAGGCGCGCGCCCTCGCTTCGCCCGCGTTGCAGAAGCGCTCGTCGCGTACGTAGCGGTCGTAAAGCGGCAGCCCCGGCACGCGCGTCGACTGGTAGCGCAGGATGACGGCGCCCTGTCTGGCGATCGTCGCCTGTACCCGGTCGCAGCTCATGCGCGTCGGATCGTAGCGCGACACCGCCTGCGCCTCGGCGGCCAGCAGCAGGAAGCAGGCGGCAAGCAAAACGGTCTTCATGGTTCCTCTCCATGGAACGGCAAGCATCTCATCCCTCCACAACGCGCGGCCGCTGTCAAAACTTCCATGCAGCCGCGAGCAGCGCCCCGGCAACCCGTCTTGTATTCCTTCGCAAACTGTCCTATATGCGGCCCATTGAATTTGGCCGATCGATCGGGCCTCGCGATCCCTCGCGTTTGCTGACGTCTCCAAAATTTCGATACCACCGGCCGGACTTCGGGTCTGGTCAAACGAAAGCAAATGTGGAAGGGCATTTTACATGGCAACTGGTACGGTCAAGTGGTTCAACGCCACCAAGGGCTACGGCTTCATCCAGCCTGACAATGGCGGCGCGGACGTTTTCGTCCACATCTCCGCTGTCGAGCGGGCTGGCATGACCAGCCTCGCTGAAGGCCAGAAAATCAACTTCGAGATCGAGCAGGACCGCCGCACCGGCAAGTCCGCTGCTGGGTCTCTTAGCAAGGCAGCCTGATTTGGCGATAGCGCGCGCCGGACGAAGGTTCGGGGCGCGCGGCAAGTCACGGATGTACTGACGGTCGCGCGAGAAGCGCGCCGGAGCGAAAGACCCGACAAGCTGGAACAGCAGATAGCTGCCAGCCCGGACCAGACGCTCCCGATCAGGCTACCGGCAGAGGAAGGCGGGCATTGCCCGCCTTTTTTGTTGTCCGGATTTTGGCGATTGGCCTCCTTTTCCCCGTTCACGGAGAGAAGTGCCCGGCAGGGCGATGAGGGGCAGCGCGACGGATCGGGAATAGCGTTGTTCGCTCCGCCCCAAAGTCCAGATCGCAAATTAACGTCAAAAGCTGGCGCCGCCCCTCATCTGGCTGCCGCCATCTTCTCCCCGTATAGTGACGGGGAGAAGGACGCTCCCGCCAAAGTTTTCGCCAATCGCCGACGCTGCCTTAAGGCACCCACTCGATCGGCACATGCCCCTTGTCCGCCTCGACGCGCTTCAGCCAGGCGGCGACGGCCGGATAGGCGTCGATCTGGAAGCCGCCCATCTCCGCGGTGTGGGTATAGGCGTATAATGCGATGTCGGCGACGCTGTAGGCGCTGCCGGCGAAGAACGCGTTTTGCTGCAGGTGGCTGTTCATCACGCCGAGCGCCTTGTTGCCGCGCTCCAGCGTCTGCGCCAATCGTTCCGCCGTCGCGTCCTTCGCCCGTTCCGGAAAAGTCAAAAGCGCCTTGCGCACCGCGATATAGGGCTCATGGCTGTATTGCTCGAAGAACAGCCATTGGCAGGCCAGGGCGCGTTCATACTTGTCGGCGGGCAGGAAGCGTGAGCCTTCGCCAAGATAAAGTAGGATGGCATTACTCTCGGCAATGCGCCTGCCGTCATCGAGCTCGAGCATCGGCACCATCGCATTCGGATTCTTGGCGACATAGTCGGGCTTGCGCGTCTCGCCGGTATGCGAGCTCACCTCGACCCGGGTGAAGGGGATGCCGAGCTTCGCCATCAACAGCCGCGGCTTGTAGCAATTGCCGCTGTCGGCCATGTCGTAAAGGATCATGCCTCTTGCCCTCTCGAGTCTCCTGGGAACGCTCTAACGCGCGCGGCTAGGTCCCATCCAGTGATTTGTTTTTGAGACGAAACATCAGCGGCGCTGATGCGTCCTTTGGAGTCCCGCATCAGCGATGCTGATGCGTTTTCCTTGGTCGGCATCAGCGATGCTGGTGCAGGGGCACGACCTTGTTGCCGGCGCCGAGCAGGGCGTCGACGGAAAGCGGTTCTTCCTTGAAGATCGTGCCGGCGAGCGCCGGACGGGCGAGATGGAAACCCTGCAAAAGGTCGACGCCACCCTCGAGCGCGACGCGCAAATGCTGAGCGTTCTCGATGCCCTCGACCAGCACTTTGGCGCCGCGCTGGTGCAGCGTCGCCACCAACGGCCGGAAGAAGCGTTCGGCGGCGGCATGGCGGCAGAGCTCGCCAAACCAGGCGCCATCGATCTTGACGATGTCGGGCGCAAGCAGATCGATGCGGGCCTCGGTCGAATGCCCCGTGCCGAAATCGTCGATGGCGATGCGGATGCCATCGCGCCGCATTTCGCGCACTACGCTGGCAAGAACCTGATCGTCGGCTGCCTGCTCCGTGATCTCGCAGACCAGCAGGCTGGGCTCAAGCTCCAGGTCGCCGAGATGCCTGGTCATCAGCCGGATCTCGGCGAGCGCCCGTCCGAGGTGGTCGTTGATGGTCGGATTATAGTTGAAGAACAGCGTCAATCCCTCGACGCCGATGTTGCGATAATTGCCGAGATGCAGCATCCGGCACATCGTTTCGACAAACAGAAGGTCGGGCGCGGGAATGCCGCCGAAGAAGACCGAAGAGGCTACCGGCTGCGCGACGCGGCGCGGCTCGATCAGCCCCTCGACGGCGACGGCTCTGAGCACCCTGTCCTCCGGCGCGAAAATCGGCTGATAGGCGCTCCACAGCCGGAATTCGCCATAGACGCCGAACTGGAGGCCGATCTCGTCGGCGAAGATCGCCTTGGCGACGTTGCGCCGCCTGTCTGGTCGTTCGCTCATGGCGTGACTTTGCGCCCGAAAACCCTTGCCGGCCGTCCGTGCAGCGTTGGAGCCGCCGGGCTTGCGGCGGCCGATGCCTTGCCGTCTTCGGTCGAAGGCGGCTGCGTGCCCTTGCTGAAAACGCGAAAGCTGGTGGGAGCAAGTTCCGGCCGGGCAAGCACATAACCCTGCACCATGGAGGCGCCGGACCTCTCGGCAAGCTCCAGCTGCCAGCCTTCCTCGATGCCTTCGAAGACGGTGCGGATGCCCTGGTTCTCGAAGCTCTGCACCATCGCCGTCAGCAAGGCGAAGCCGGCGCCGGACTCCATCAGATGGGTGATCCAATGCGCATCGAACTTGACGATGTCTGGTTTGAGTTCCTTGATCCGGTTGATGTCGGATTCATCGGCGCCATAGTCGTCCACCGCGATGCGGAAGCCGTTGGCCCTCAGCGCCTCGACAAAATCGTAGAGTGTTTCCTGCGAAGCCGATTTCTGCTCGGTGACCTCGCAGACGATACGGCGCGGATCGATGCCGGCTTCGTGCAGCACCAGCCGCATGTCGCGCAAGGCCTTGTCGGCGATGCTGCGATCGGTGAAGACCGACGGGTCGAAATTGACGAAGATGGACGCCTCTTGTGGCAGACAAACACCGGCGTTCAAAAGATGCAGAGTGCGCGTCAGCGCCTCGATATGCAGCCGGTCGGCCGCCGGGCAGGTACCGAAAAATGTCCCCGGCGACTGCGGCTCGCCGTCGCGGAACGGCCGGATCAGCCCCTCGAAAGCGACGACCGAAAGCTTGCCCTCCTTGAAGGCGAAGATCGGCTGGAACGCGCTCTGCAGCGTATAGATGCCCCAGACACCGGTCGAGGTGCCGTCATCATGACGGATGATGTGGGCAAGCCCGATGCTGCGCGACAAGGTTTCTCGCTCCGCGAACAGGCACAATCCGATCTGCGATCCTGCCAGCCAAGGGTTTACCGGCCGTTGATGAATTTAGCGTTGCCGCTCACGCCTCCTTGACCTCTGGCTCATCGCACAATGCTTGCGCTCCGCGCCACGATGCGACATGAGAGGCGCCGCGGCCGCTCCTGGCCGCTTTCCTAGGAGACATTTTGTCATGGCCTTTCTCGCCGACGCCCTTTCCCGCGTTAAGCCTTCCGCGACCATCGCGGTGACGCAGAAAGCGCGCGAGCTGAAAAATGCCGGCCGTGACGTGATCGGCCTCGGCGCCGGCGAGCCGGATTTCGATACGCCGGACAACATCAAGAACGCGGCGATCGAGGCGATCCGCCGCGGCGAGACCAAATATCCGCCGGTCTCCGGCATCGTGCCGCTGCGCGAGGCGATCGCCAGGAAGTTCAAGCGCGAGAACAACCTCGACTACCGGCCGGAGCAGACCATCGTCGGCACCGGCGGCAAGCAGATCCTGTTCAACGCCTTCATGGCGACGCTGAACCCTGGCGACGAAGTCGTCATCCCACGCCCCTACTGGGTGAGCTATCCCGAAATGGTGGCGATCTGCGGCGGCACGTCGGTGTTCGCCGACACCTCGATCGACGACGGCTTCAAGCTCACACCGCAAGTGCTGGAAAAGGCGATCACGCCGAAGACCAAATGGCTGTTGATGAATTCGCCGTCGAACCCCTCGGGCGCCGCTTACACGGAGGCCGAATTGCGGGCGCTGGCCGACGTGCTGCTCAAGCATCCGCATGTCTGGACGCTGACCGACGACATGTATGAGCACCTGACCTATGGCGACTTCGTCTTCAAGACCATCGCCGAGGTCGAGCCGAATCTCTATGAGCGCACGCTGACCATGAACGGCGTGTCGAAAGCCTATGCCATGACCGGCTGGCGCATCGGCTATGCCGCCGGCCCGGTGGCGCTCGTCAAGGCGATGGACATGATCCAGGGCCAGCAGACGTCGGGCGCCTGCACCATCGCGCAATGGGCTTCCGTCGAGGCGCTCAACGGGCCGCAGGATTTCATTGCCAAGAACAAGGCGATCTTCCAAGGCCGGCGCGACCTCGTCGTCTCTATGCTCAACCAGGCGCGCGGGATCTCCTGCCCGTCGCCGGAAGGCGCCTTTTATGTCTACCCGTCCTGCGCCCAGCTGATCGGCAAGAAGACCAAGGCCGGCAAGGTCATCGACACCGACGAGGCCTTCTGCGCGGAGCTGCTCGAGGCCGAAGGTGTGGCGGTGGTGTTCGGCTCGGCCTTTGGGCTGGGGCCGAACTTCCGCATCTCCTACGCCACCTCGGATGCCTTGCTGGAAGAAGCCTGCACGCGCATCCAGCGCTTTACCGCGTCGCTGACCTGATCGCGCGCACGCTGTCATATCGGAAAACCCGGCTTCGGCCGGGTTTTTTGTTGGCCTTAGCCGCCATATTGCTCCGGCGTGACCGCTTCCAGCCAGTCGGCATGGACGCCGTCCAGCGCCTCCTGCATGGCGATATGGGTCATGGCGGTTTTCGCCCCGGCGCCATGCCAGTGCTTTTCGCCCGGCGCGAAGGAAACGACATCCCCTGCCCTGATCTCTTCGATCGGCCCGCCCCAGGTCTGGGCAAGCCCGGCGCCGGAGGTGACATAGAGCGTCTGCCCAAGCGGGTGCGTGTGCCAATGCGTGCGCGCGCCGGGCTCGAAGCTGACCAGCGTCGCCCTGAGCCTTGCTGGCGCCGCCTTCTCGACGATCGCCGTCTGCAGCACCCGCCCGGTAAAGTATTTGTCCGGCGCGATGACTGTCGGCACTGAGCCGCACACAATGATCTTCATCGTCCAATCCTTCTCGAATAATGCTTGGCTGGAGCAATTCCAGGAAAAGTGTGAGCGGCTAAGTTCGGCGCCTTCGCCATAACCTTCCGTCCGGATTGCGTAAAAACAAAGAGATGGAGCGTTTCACCGTTTCCGTGAGACGGTGAACCGCTCCTCGTCTTGCAAACCAGTTTCATCCCGATGCGCTGTTGACGCAACCGGTCTTTTCAGCCGCCTGACGACGCGTCGAGGCCCCCGATAGAGGCTCGTTAGCCGGTCAACAAACTGTCATAAATCGTTGCTTTTTAACCATAAAACGCCGCCGCTCAATCCAGCGCTGATTAATGCCGCGCAACGGTCGCCGAACTCAGCGTTTGTTAACGGCTGAGGTCCTAGCCATGTCGCGTGCTGTGGGGGCGCGGACATGAGTATCTTGGCGACAATCAAGGATCACAGCGGCCGTATCTATCGCGGCATCCAGGCCTTGCTCGTGATGAGCATCGCCGCCACCGGGCTTGCGGCATTCGCGCTGACGGAGAACACCTCCCGCGCGGGCGCACTGGCGGTATCGGTGGCATCGACCTTAATGGCGCTTCTGGTGTTGATGTATATGCGCTCAAGCGTCGTCCAGCGCCTGCAGTCGGCGGCGGATGCTGAGGCCGAGAAGCATCGCTTCCTCACCGTCGATGCCATGACCGGGGCCATGACCCGGCGCTATTTCATTGAAGCATTGGGCGACTGGCTGGGTGGCTTGCGCAACCGTCGCCAGGCAAGCCTGCTTTTGATCGACCTCGATCATTTCAAGCAGCTCAACGACACATTCGGCCATCAGTTCGGCGATCTGGCGCTGGCGCACCTGGTCGCGGAAGCCCAGCGTATCTTCGAGGACGGCGTCATCGGCCGGCTCGGCGGCGACGAGTTCGGCATCATGGTTCCGCATGGCGATGTCGCCATTATCAGCAAGGACGCGCGCCGGCTGCTGGACGCGATGCGTGCCGGCAAGAGACATGAAGGCAAGATCATTCCCCTGTCGATCTCGGTGGGTGTCGCGCTCGCGCCGTTGCATGCTTCGAACGGCGCCGAATTGATGCTGCTGGCCGATCTCGCGCTCTACGAAAGCAAGGCCGCCGGTCGCGGCCGCATCACCGTTTTCGACGAGGAGATGCTGTCGGACAAGCGCTATCGCCGGCTGGTGGAACGCGAACTGCGCGCCGCGGTCTATCTCGGCGAGTTGGAGCTGCACTATCAGCCGATCGTCGATCCCGACGGCTCGGTCGACGCGCTGGAAGGCTTGATCCGCTGGCGTCACCCGGTGCGCGGTTTGATCTCGCCGGCGGAATTCATCCCGATCGCCGAGCGCTCGACGCTGATCGACATGATCGGCGAGTGGGTCTTCAAGCGCGCCTGTGCCGATGTCGGGCATTTTCCCGGGCGGCGCATCTCGATCAACGTCTCGGGCGAGCAGTTGAAGCGCGACGAGATCGTGACGATGTGCGACCGGATCCTGCGCGAAACCGGCCGGTCCGCATCGCAGTTCGTCATCGAGATCACCGAGACGGTGGCGACGGCCGCGACGCCCGAAGTTCTTAGGCGCCTGGAGGCGCTGCGCGGCCTCGGCTTCCACATTGCGCTGGACGATTTCGGCACCGGCCATTGCGGCTTCAACTATCTGAAGTCGCTGCCCATCGACAGCGTCAAGATCGACCGCTCCTACATCCGCAGCCTCGCCCATGACCAGGTGGCGCAGATCTTCGTTTCCGCACTTGCCCAGATCGCCCGCATCCAGGACATCGCCATCGTCGCGGAAGGCGTCGAAACCGCGGAGGAATTCACGCTCGCCAGGGCCGCCGGCTGCAGCCGCTTCCAGGGCTATTTCTTCGGCAGGCCGGCGCCGCGCGACAAGGCAAGCGCGTTGTGTGCCGCCGCCCGCGAACCGCTCGCCCTCACGGCCCGACAACAGGAAATGATGGCCTGACGACTCCAAGCCAGCGAACATCCTATTTTTCTTGCCCTCTCGGCGAACCCGTGTGACGATGGCTTTGGGAAAGGGTGGATAAACCCCGCCCGCGACGGCCGAACAGGCCGGCCGCCGCTCTGCATAGGGTGCGATCGGACGCAAAACCGGTTTCCACTTTTGCTGATCGCTCTCTTGGGAAACGCCTGAGTGGAGGTCAGCCATGGGTACTCGCGCCGGAGGACGACGCACGGGACCGAAATGCATCGCCATAATCGGTCCCTTCGCAAGCGGTAAGACGACACTTCTCGAAGCAATACTCGCCCGCACGGGCGCCATTCCCCGCCAGTCACCAGTTTCGTCGGGCAACACTGTTTCCGATCATTCGCCGGAGGCCCGCGCTCACGCCATGAGCGTCGAGGCGACCTTCGCCACCACCGATTTCATGGGCGAGCAGATCACCTTCGTCGACTGCCCCGGCTCCATCGAATTCGCCTTCGAGGCCGAACCGGTGCTTGCCGCTTGCGACCTCGCTGTCGTCGTCGCCGAGGCCGACGAGAAGAAGATCCCGGCGCTCCAGCTCATCATGCGCAAGCTCGACGATCTCGCCATTCCGCGCATCCTGTTCCTCAACAAGGTCGACAAGGCGATCGCGGGCGTGCGCGACACGCTGAAGATGCTGCAGCCGGCAAGTTCTGTGCCGCTGCTGCTGCGCCAGATTCCGGTGCGCAAGGACGGCGTCGTCGTCGGTTCGATCGATCTGGCGCTGGAACGCGCCTACATCTACCGCGAATATGCCGAGAGCCAGGTCGCCGACATCGCGAACGATGACAAGGCGCGCGAGCTGGAGGCGCGGTTCTCCATGCTGGAGACGCTCGCCGACCATGACGATCACCTGATGGAGCAGTTGCTGGAGGAGATCGAGCCGCCGAAGGATGCGATCTTCGATGATCTCTCGGCCGACCTGCGCGCCGGCGCGGTGACGCCGGTGCTGATCGGCACGGCCGAGAAGGGCAATGGCGTGCTGCGCCTGTTGAAGGCCATTCGCCACGACGCGCCCGATGTCGAGGCAACCAGGAAGCGCCTTGGCGCGCCGGACGGCCAGACGGTGGTGCAGGTGATGAAGACCATCCACACCGCGCATGGCGGCAAGCTTTCGGTGTCGCGCGTGCTTTCCGGCCAATTGGCCGACGCGGCCGAGCTCTTCCTTTCCAACGGCGACACGGCAAAGGTTTCCGGCATCTACAAGATGCTCGGCAAGGACCAGACGAAGCTGACATCCGCCAAGGCGGGCGACACGGTCGCGCTCGGCAAGCTCGACGACGTCAAGACCGGCCAGACGCTGAGTTCGGCCAAGGGCGGCATCCGGCCATTGGTCAAGCTGGAACCGCCGCAGCCCGTCTTCGCCTTCGCGCTTCGCCCCAAGGAGCGCAAGGACGAGGTCAAGATGTCGGCGGCGATCCAGCGGCTTGCCGAGGAAGATCCATCGCTCAGCCTGCGCCACAACCAGGACTCCGCCGAAACCGTCCTGTCGGGTCACGGCGAAATGCATCTGCGCGTGGTGCGCGAGCGCCTCGAGGGCAAGAACCAGATCCCGATCGAGGGTCATGCCCCGGCGGTGCCTTACCGGGAGACGATCCGCAAAGGAGCGCAGCAGCGCGGCCGCCACAAGAAGCAGTCCGGCGGCCACGGCCAGTTCGGCGACGTGGTGATCGAGATCAAGCCGCTGCCACGCGGGTCCGGCTTCCAGTTTTCCGACACCATCACCGGTGGCGTGGTGCCGAAAACCTACATTCAGTCGGTGGAGACCGGCATCCGCGACTATCTGAAGACAGGCCCGCTCGGCTTCCCGGTCGTCGACGTCGCCGTCAACCTGTCGGACGGCTCCTACCATGCCGTGGACTCCTCCGACATGGCCTTCCAGATGGCGGCGAAGCTCGCGATGAAGGAAGGCATGACCGCCTGTTCGCCGGTCCTGCTGGAGCCGGTGATGAAGGTCGAGATCGTCACGCCTTCGGACGCAACCTCGAAGATCATCGCGCTGATCCCGCAGCGGCGCGGCCAGATCCTGGGCTATGATGCAAGGCCCGACTGGCCCGGCTGGGACGTCGTCGAGGCGACCATGCCGCAGGCCGAGATCGGTGACCTGATCATCGAGCTGCGCTCGGCGACCGCCGGCGTCGCCAGCTACAGGGCCGCTTTCGACCACATGGCCGAGCTCACCGGCCGGCTCGCCGACGAGGCGATGAACGCCAACGGCAAAGCGGCCTGACTAGCAGCTCGGCCTGCCTGACAGACTTCTGTTGAAGATATGAAAACGGCGTCCGAATGATCCGGGCGCCGTTCCTATTGCGGACCGTTTTCCTGGGAGGCAACGGCTGGTCCGCCGCATCCGGAAAAAATGGTTCGGACGCGGTGCTTGCCTGAGCCCGGTCTTCCGAGTGATGCCCCCATCTCCCGAACCGACCAACCGCGTCCTATTCTCTACTTAAACCATAGAGTGCGTCCGCGGCATGTTACCCGATGTTACATGTCACTGTTACGTGGTGGATCCGGTCGTTTTTTTCCCGGCTCGAAGGCACGCGGGCAACAAAAAAGCCGGATCAATAAAGATCCGGCTGAGTTGATTGGAAGTGCCGATTAAGGCTAACCTCCAGAGGGGAACACTCGAGGGCGCTAATGGGAGGAGAACGCGCCCTAGAGATGTCACTATATATGTGCTCATCATGCCCAAGAAACAAGCATCTATTTTGCAACACACGCATGCAAAAAGACGCAGGCTGTGGTCCAACCTATTCCCGGGACCCATAGGACCAGAAAAATCGCCGATTCCGGTGCGTTTCCGGCCATAAAGCGACTGCTTAAATGCAAAATCGAGCCGATTTTGCTCGGAAATATGCGAGTCGGCGAAATGATGTCGATTTCGGCACGCCGAGTTTATTTTTACGGCAGGAGACCGATGATGCGAACTTTTTCAGCAATCGCCGGTAGCGCGCTATTCCTTGTCGTTGCGCCCGGCGTCGTCGCCGGCCTGGCGCCGTGGCTCTTGACCGACCACTATCGCAAACCTCTGTCGGCTCTGCCGAGCTTCGTGCCTGCGGGCTCGCTTCTCGTGGTCGGAGCCGCCACCCTCCTGCTTCATGCCTTTGCCCGTTTTGCCCTCGAGGGGCTGGGCACGCCCGCTCCCGTGGCGCCGACCGAGAAACTGGTCGTCGGCGGCATCTACCGCCATGTGCGCAACCCCATGTACGTGGCCGTGCTGGCGATCATCCTTGGCCAGGCGCTGATCTTTTCGAGTTGGGCGGTGCTGGTCTACGGCCTGGTCGCCGCCGCGGCGATGGTCTCCTTCGTCAAGATCTATGAAGAGCCGACGCTCACCAACCGCTATGGCGCGGAATACGAAACCTACCGCCGCGCCGTCCCCGGCTGGCTGCCACGGCTGACGCCGTGGCGCGGGCAGTAGTTTCTCGGCCGGGCGTTTTTAGTAAGACCAGCTACGGGCCTTGGCGATGATGAAATCGCGAAAAACGTGCAGCTTCGCCTGATTCTTCATCGCGTCGGGATAGGCGAAATAGGTATCGAAGGACGGCACCTCGGTCTCCGGCAGCAGTTGCACCAGGTTCGAGTCCTTGTTGATCACATAGTCCGGCAGCATGGCTATGCCGGCGCCGCCCTGCACTGCCCGCTTGATCGACAGGATGTCGTTGATCTGCAGCGTCGGCACCCGCTGCGCGCCCTCGAAATCGCCGACGGTCTCCAGCCAGTTCAGCTCCGACAGATGCGAAGGCACCGGCACGCCGAAGGTGACGATGCGGTGGTTCCTGAGCTCGGCGATCGAGGCGGGCCTGCCGAATTTGGCGATATAGGACGGCGCCGCATAAAGGTGGAAATGCACCGTGAACAGCCGGCGCTGGATAAGGTCGGGCTGCTGCGGCTGGCGCAGCCGGATCGCGCAATCGGCTTGGCGCATGGTGAGGTCGAGCTCTTCATTGGCGAGGATCAGCTGCAGGCTGATCTCGGGATAGAGCTCGATGAATTCCTGCACCCGTTCGGTCAGCCAACCGGCGCCGAGGCCCACCGTGGTCGTTACCCTGAGCACGCCCGACGGCCGGTCCTTGGTCTCGGTCAGCCGCGTCTTGATCGTTTCCAGCTTCATCAGCACGTCATGCGCCGTGCGGAACAGCATCTCGCCCTGCTCGGTCAGCACCAGGCCGCGCGCATGGCGGTGAAACAGCGCGACGCCGACATCATGCTCCAGCGCGCTGACCTGCCGCGAAATAGCCGATTGCGACAGATGCAACGTCTCGGCGGCATGGGTGAATGACCCAGCCTCCGCCGCGGCGTGAAATACGCGTAATTTGTCCCAGTCCAGCGCCATGATTCCCCTCGCGTTGCCTTTGGCGTCTGAATGAAAAATCAGGCTTTTAAACGGCTTCTTTCAGCCGATCTGTCATTCCGCGGCTTCGCGGTGAACCTCGATACCCGCCAGATATTTTTCCGCCTCGAGCGCCGCCATGCAGCCAAGCCCGGCCGCTGTCACCGCCTGGCGGTATACGTCGTCGGTGACGTCGCCGGCGGCGAAGACGCCGGGCACATCGGTGCGGGTGGAATCGGGCGCCGTCCACAGATAGCCGTTCGGCTTCTGCTTCAGCTTGCCGGCGAAGAGTTCCACCGCTGGCGCATGGCCGATGGCGACGAACACGCCGTCGACCGGCAGCTTCGATTCCTGGCCGGTCACCACGTTGCGCAGCGTCAGGCCCTCGACCGAGGGCGGCAGCGGCGCCTTGCCCGGCCGTCCGGTGATCTCGTCGACGACCGTGTCCCAGATAACGCGGACATTGTCCTTCTTGAGCAGCCGCTCGCGCAGGATGCGCTCAGCGCGGAAATCGCTGCGCCGGTGGATGACGGTGACGCTCTTGGCGAGGTTCGACAGATAGAGCGCCTCCTCGACCGCGGAATTGCCGCCGCCCACCACCGCGACGTCCTTGCCGCGATAGAAGAAGCCGTCGCAGGTGGCGCAGGCCGAAACGCCGAAGCCCATGAAGGTCTGCTCCGACGGGATGCCCAGCCACTTGGCCTGCGCGCCGGTGGCGATGATCAAGGCGTCCGCCGTGTAGACCGTGCCGGAGTCGCCTGTGGCGCGAAACGGCCGCACGTTGAGGTCGACCTCGGTGATGATGTCGTTGATGATGTCGGTGCCGACATGCTCGGCCTGCTTGAGCATCTGCTCCATCAGCCAGGGGCCCTGGATCGGATCGGCGAAGCCGGGATAGTTCTCGACGTCGGTAGTGATCATCAATTGGCCACCCTGCTGCAGGCCGGCGACCAGCATCGGCTTCAGCATGGCGCGCGCGGCGTAGACCGCTGCCGTGTAACCGGCCGGGCCGGAACCGATGATAAGAACGGGCGCATGTTTGGTGTTCATGAAAGTCCCCTGCGGCGCGCAGCCGTGGTTTGTCGCGCGTAATGTAAGTGTTGCCCGTGGGACCAGCAAGGCAGGTTGGCCTTCGTCCCCGGAAAGCTTCGTTCCCCGCATATCGGGCCATATCGCCGCCCGTCACCGATGCATGGCGCCAGAGGTGTGCGCGGCCCAGGGATCACCACATGCCTCGAAACAGGGAGAAAATCATCGCAAAGCTATGGCCTCCGGCGCGAAACCAAATTACAAAATTGCGAAAGATTCTTGCGCGAAAGCCCTTCATGCCGCTGAAAGCCGATCTGGACGCCATCGACTGGAAGATCCTGCGCGAGCTGCAGGGCGACGGCCGCATGACCAATGTCGAATTGTCGAGCCGGGTCGGCATCTCGGCGCCGCCTTGCCTGCGCCGCGTCAGGCGGTTGGAAGAGGCCGGCATCATCCGCGGCTACCGCGCGCTTCTCAACGCCCCGGCACTGGGCATGGATGTCGTGGCCTTCTGCCTGATCGGCCTGCATCATCAGGCCGATGCCGAACTGAAAGCCTTCGCCGAGCGCACGCGCGGCTGGCCGATCGTGCGCGACGCCTGGATGGTGTCGGGCGAATCCGACTTCCTGCTGCATTGCGTGGCAAGCGACCTCGGCACCTTCCAGACCTTCGTCATCGAGGAGCTAGCTTCGGCCCCTAATGTGGACACCGTGCGCACCGCCTTGACCATCCGCCGCGTCAAGGATGAGGGCCTGGTGGCGTTCGGCGGATGACAACGAGGCGCATGGTGGTCTGGGCGCTGGCCACTTGCGTGGTCACACCAGTCGCTGTGCTGTGTTCGTTGCTCAGCTGGATTTACATAACCAACAATTGGCATCCGCCTGAGATGTTCTCGCAACTGTTCGCAAGCCGAAATCCCGTGGACCAGGTGGCGCAAGACTCGGCCATCACACAGATTCTCCAAACGAGCTTTCCTTTGGGAACCGCCGTGAGCGATCTGAAGTCTTCGTTGTCAAAGGAAGGATTTCAAGACATCCCACCGCCGCCATCCGATTGTGTTCCGCCGGAGAAGGAAGCAGAGGTGCCCCCGCTAACAGTCCATACGCCCTGCTATGACGGCGGAAATCAAATGGAATACCAATGGATGATCGGCGGGATATGCCGCGCCCACATCTACGTCAAATGGATGACAGGTGAAACCGGCAAACTTTCTCGTGTTCGAGGCTATGGCAGCACCGCATGTCTCTAGCTCCAGTACTCCATGCATGCCCTATAACAAACTGATCGGCACAAGGCCCGAGATCCGGGCGGCAGTGAAACGTTCTAAGCCCTGCCAAGCCCCGCGATAAGATCGCAAAGCCTTCGATGGTCGTTGCCTGTTATGAGCTTATGCTCGACGAAGGCGACGTCGCCGGATTTTCGGTTGAACTTGCTCCCGACATGCCATCCGTCGCGCAGTCCGGCACGCCGGCCGGCCTCCATATCATCGGCCTTGTCGCCGACAATGATCGACCGACCCATATCCAAACCCAATAGATCGCGTGCGTGCAGAAGCATGCCGGGATTAGGCTTTCTCATGGGATGGTCGCCTGCCGCCAGAATGCCTGTGCCGCTTGAATGATAGGCGCAGGCAAGCACAAGATCGAGCTGGCATTTCTCTGCCTCAAGAAGCTCCAGGAGCCTGCCGTTGACCGCCGCGAACTCCGACCAGCCGAAATAGCCGCGCGCTATGCCCGATTGATTGGAGACGATGATGGCGGGAAGCCCAACCAGATTGGCGGTCCTAATGACGGGCAGCATTTCCGGCCGCAGCACGATATCGGCAGGATCGCTCGGATAGCTGGTGTCGACGTTGATGGTGCCGTCACGATCGAGGAAAAGCGCTGGCATCCCGGGGGGGAAAGTCCTAGCGTCTATGCGCTCCACCCATAGGCCGGGCTCGACGAGCGGAAAGGCGGCCTCGCCCTCAGCCATTGCTGAGACGCGCTTCGACCGCCTCGCACAGATGATGATAGAGGCACAAATGCCCCTGTTGGATGATCGGCGTCGAGGTCGACGGTACGTTGAGCAGGATGTCGGTCAGCGGCCTGAGCTTGCCGCCGGTCTCGCCGGTCAGGCTGATAACCGTCATGCCCATCGCCCGCGCCTGCTCCGCCGCGGCGAGGATGCTCGGTGAATTGCCGCTGGTCGAGATGGCGAGCAGCACCGCGCCTTCCGAACCATGCGCCTCGACCTGGCGCGAGAACACGGTGTCGAAGCCGTAGTCGTTGCCCCAGGCCGTCAGCACCGCGGCATTGGCCGGCAGCGCGATGACGTTATAGGCCTTGCGCTCCTTCAGGAAGCGGCCGACCAGCTCGCCGGCGATGTGGATGGCATCGCTGGCCGAGCCGCCATTGCCGCAGATCAGCAGCGCCTTGCCTTGCGAAAGCGCCGTCACCACGGTGCTCACCGCGCGCTCCATCTCGCCGGTGAGATCGCGCTCGACCATCGCCGAGATCGCCGCCGCGGAGCGGACAAGATAATCGTTCAAGTCAGACATGAGATCCTCAGTTTGCGGCACGCAGCTTGCCGATCGTGTTCGTCGTGCTCTTGCCGGCGACGAGATCGACCAGCACCACGCGCCCGCCCGCCTTCTGCACGACATCGGCACCGACCACGGTCTCGACCGTGTAATCCGCGCCCTTGACCAGGATGTCCGGCAAAAGCGCCTCGATCAGCTTCAGCGGCGTGTCTTCCTCGAAGACGACGACGGCATCGACAGAGGCAAGTGCTGCCAGCACGCAAGCGCGGTCATGCTGGTTGTTGACCGGGCGCCCCGGCCCCTTCAGCCGGTGCACCGAGGCGTCGCTGTTGAGGCCGAGCACCAGCCGGTCGCACTGGCTGCGCGCGGCATGCAGCAGGCTGACATGGCCGGCATGCAGGATGTCGAAGCAGCCATTGGTGAAGCCGACCGTGAGGCCTTCTTCCTTCCAGGCGGCAACCATCCTGGCCGCCGCATTGGCGTCAAGAATGGCATCAGTATGAGCCGTCGGCCCATGTGAGCGGAACAGCGCGCCGGACAATTCCTCGACGTTCAGCCGCGCGGTGCCGCGCTTGCCGACGACCACGCCGCCGGCCGCGTTGGCGATGACGGCCGCATGCACC
Source organism: Mesorhizobium sp. B2-4-6 (assembly GCF_006442775.1). Classification (NCBI taxonomy): domain Bacteria; kingdom Pseudomonadati; phylum Pseudomonadota; class Alphaproteobacteria; order Hyphomicrobiales; family Phyllobacteriaceae; genus Mesorhizobium; species Mesorhizobium sp. B2-4-6. Next base: position 458,083 of record NZ_VFVI01000001.1, on the reverse strand, counting down.
CGGTCGGCGCCGGCGGCGAGCGACAGTGCGAAACTGGCGATGACCGTGTCGCCAGCGCCAGAGACGTCGAACACTTCGCGCGCCTGGGTGGAGATGTGACGGGCATCCTCGGCCGAGACCACGCTCATGCCCTTTTCGCTGCGGGTGGCGACGATGAACTCGAAATCATGCGTGGCGATCAGGTCGCGCGCCGCGGCCACGATCTCCTCGTCGCCGAACACCTTGCGCCCGACCGCCTCGCCAAGCTCCTTGCGGTTCGGCGTCACAGCCGTGGCGCCGGCATAGCGCGCATAGTCGCGCCCCTTCGGATCGACCAGCACCGGCTTGCCGGCATCGCGGCAGATCGCGATCAGCTCGCCGGCGACCCCATCGAGCAGGATGCCCTTGCCGTAATCGGAGAGGATGACGATGTCGGCACGACCAAGCGCTGCCTGGAAATGGTCGATGAGCTTCGCCCGCTCGGCGGAGGTGAGCGGCTTGATCTCTTCCTCATCGAAACGCAGCACCTGCTGGTTGAGCGCGCTGAAACGGCTTTTCGACGAGGTCATACGGTCCTGGCGCTGCAAGAGCCCGTCCGCGTCGACGCCGATCTCGCTGAGCATCCGCATCAGATTGTTACCCGCCTGGTCGGCGCCGATCACCGAAACTGGGATGGCGGCAGCACCCAGCGAAACGATGTTGGAAACGACATTGCCGGCGCCGCCCATGTTCAATGTCTCGCCCTTTCCGTGCAGCACGGGGATCGGGGCTTCCGGCGAGATGCGCTCGATCACGCCGCTGACGAAGCGGTCGAGGATGAAATCGCCCACCACCAGCACGGTGACGTCGCCGAACCGGGCGATGGTGCGATGCAAAGGTTCCGGAGAAGGCGGATGGTGCTTGATCATCTCACTCGAGGTCTGCCTGAAGACGGCCGGACTTGATTAGGTTTCAGCGCCGGAATTGTGGCGTGGGCTATTCAAGGCGATGCCGATATACCGCAATTTGGGCCAGCGCAACGCCGATCCGCCTGCCTCAGCTCTTCTGCAGGGCGACATGAACGCCGAGCCCGACGAGCACGGCCCCGCCCGCCCGCTGCATCAGGCGCTGCGCCCGGCCCGAGCGCCGCAGCTGGGCGATCATCGCGCCGGCCAGGAACACGCAGGCGATGTCGGCCGAGGAAAACATCAGATTGACGATGGTTCCCAGCACCACGAACTGCAGCCAGACCGGCAACGCCGCGGAAGCGTCGATGAACTGCGGCAGGAACGCCATGAAGAAGATCGCCGTCTTGGGATTGAGCACCTCGACGGTGATGCTCTCGAAAAAGGCGCGGCGGGCCGATTTCCGCTCGATCGTGGGCAGCGCCGTCTCGCCATCCGCGCGCTTGCGGAAGAGACAAACGCCGAGCCAGATCAGATAGAGCGCGCCGATGAGCTTGACCGCCATGTAGAGCGGCGGCACGGCGTGGAACAGCACGGACAGGCCGGCGGCGGCAGCGAAGACATGGAAATAGCCGCCGAGATGGATGCCCAGCGCCGCCGTCAGCCCGGACCAGCGCCCGCGCGCCATCGTCTGCGCCGCGGCGTAGAGCATAGCGGGGCCCGGGATATAGGCGAAAATCGCGGTTGTGGCGAAAAACGCGATGAGCAGCTCTGTCGACGGCATTCTTGGTCCCTCATGGTACTGCGGGTAGCGAATGCCTACTGAAGCGGGAGCTTTTGCGGCTTCACTGTGATGCACCGGAGCGCCTGCTTTATCGACACTCCCGTCCACCTCCCCTATAAGGGCCGGAATCGGCAACGGAGCAAGGCTGAAAAGCATGATCATTGTCACGGGCGGCGCCGGCATGATCGGCTCCAACATCGTCGCCGCTCTCAACGCCGAGGGGCATGACGACATCGTCGTCGTCGACGACCTCACCGACGGCCACAAGATCGCCAACCTCGCCGACCTGCGCATCGCCGACTATCTCGACAAGGACGATTTTCTCGCCCGGCTCGAGGACGGCGCGCTCGGCCGCATCGAGGCCGTCTTCCATCAAGGCGCCTGCTCGACCACCACCGAATGGAACGGCAAGTTCATGATGGAGGTGAATTACGCCTATTCGAAGCGGCTCCTGCATGCCTGCCTGGCCCTGCGCGTGCCCTTCCTCTATGCCTCCTCGGCGTCGGTCTATGGCGGCGGCAGCGAGTTCCGCGAGGAGCCGGAATTCGAGCGGCCGCTCAATGTCTATGCCTATTCGAAAAAGCTGTTCGACGACTATGTCCGCCGTACTGTCTTCGATACCGAGCATTCGCAGGTCGCCGGCCTGCGCTATTTCAATGTCTACGGGCCGCGCGAGGCGCATAAGGGCGCCATGGCCTCGGTCGCCTTCCATCTCTTCAACCAGGTCGAGCGTGGCGAAAACCCGAAGCTGTTCGGCGCCTATGGCGATTTCGGCCCCGGCGAGCAGAGCCGCGACTTCATCCATGTCGGCGACGTGGCGGAGGTCAATCTGTGGCTCTGGAAACGCGGCGCGAGCGGCATCTTCAACTGCGGCACCGGCCGTGCCCAGCCGTTCCGTGCCATCGCCGAGACGGTCATCGACACGCTGGGCAAGGGGGAGATCGAGTTCACCCCCTTTCCCGATCACCTCAAGGGCAGCTACCAGAGTTTCACGCAGGCTGATATGTCCCGCTTGCGCGCGGCCGGCTACAATGGCCAATTCCGCGCAGTCGAAACCGGCGTCAGGGACTATGTCGAATGGCTGAAGGCCCAACGATCCTCGTGATCGGCCCACGCTGGGTGGGCGACATGGTCATGGCGCAGTGCCTGTTTGCGGCGCTGAAGGAAAAGCATCCGCACGCCGCCATCGACGTGCTGGCGCCGGCCTGGGCGGCACCGCTGGTCAAGCGCATGCCCGAGATACGCAGCCAGATCGACTTTCCGCTGATGCCGGGAGCGCTCGAATTCCGCAGCCGCCGGCGCTTCGGCCGCCTGCTGCGCGGCCGCTACGACATGGCCTATGTGCTGCCGGGAAGCTGGAAATCGGCGCTGATCCCGTTCTTTGCCCGCATTCCACATCGTGTCGGCAATTTGCGCGAGATGCGCTATGGCCTGCTGACCGATGTCGTGCCGCTGCCCGAAGCGCTGAAACGGCGCACGGCGCGCGCCTATTTCGGCCTCGCGCGGGGGGGCACCTTTCGCGCGCCGAGGCTTACCGTCGACAAAGCCAACCAGGCCGATTTGCTGGCGCGCTTCGGGCTGGCGGGCCAGAAATTCGTTGCGCTCATGCCCGGCGCCGAATTTGGCCCGGCAAAGCGCTGGCCGAGCGATCATTATGCCGGGCTTGCCCGGGACATGATGGCCAGGGGACTGGGCGTCGTCCTGCTCGGCTCGAAGAACGATGCCGACGTGACCGGTGAGATCGCAGCACTTGCCCCGGGCGCCGTCGACCTTGCCGGCAAGACGCGGCTGGAGGACGCCATCGACCTGATCGCCGCGGCGAAGCTTGCGGTGTCGAACGACAGCGGGCTGATGCATGTCGCGGCCGCCGTCGGCACCCCGATCGTGGCCGTCTACGGTTCGACCTCGCCGCAAAACACGCCGCCGCTCAGCGAACTCTCCGAGCTGATCTGGCTGCATCTGTCCTGCTCACCATGCCACAAGAAGGTCTGCCCGCTCGGCCATCTCAACTGCCTGAAGACGCTCGATGTCGCCCGCGTTACAGCCGCGGCCGACCGCTTGCTCGAGGTTCCGGCGGCCGCATGAAAGTGCTGATCGTCAAGACATCGTCGATGGGCGATGCCATTCACACCTTTCCCGCCGTCGAGGACGCGGTGGGCAACCGCCCCGACATAAATTTCGACTGGTGCGTGGAGGAGACGTTTGCCGGGATCGTGGCGCTGCACCCGGCCATTGGAGTGATTCACAAGGTGGCGGTCCGGCGCTGGCGCAAGCGGCTTCTGGACGGCGCCACATGGCGCGAGATCGCCGGACTGCGCAAAGCGCTGCGCGCCTCCCGCTACGATCTTGTCATCGACGCCCAAGGCTTGTTGAAGTCGGCCCTGGTCGCCATACAGGCCGGCGCGCCGATTGCCGGCTTCGACCGGGCGAGCGCCCGCGAGCCATCGGCGACGCTGTTTTATCAGCGCAAATATGCCGTGCCGCGCGACCTGCATGCCATCGAGCGCACCAGGCGGCTGTTCGGGCTGGCGCTTGGCTACCAGCCTGACCTGTCGACGCTCGACTCCGGCATCGTGCCGCCGGCGGGCAATCCGGCCGGCATTGAAGGCAGAACCGCCCTCCTGCTGCACGGCACCAGCCGCGAGGACAAGAAATGGCCGGTCGAGGATTGGATCGAAACCGCGCACCAGCTGGCCGACCGGCAGTTCACGCCGGTGGTCACTTGGTCGAACGAGGCGGAAAAGAAAGTGGCGGAAGCCGTTGCCGGTACCGTGCCAGGGACGGTACTGGTTGCCAAATCGCCGCTCGCGGACGTCGCCGCGATCCTCGGCCGTTCGACGCTGGTCATCGGCGCCGACACCGGCCTCACCCACCTCGCCAGCGCCTTCGGCCTGCCGACGGTCGCCATCTTCCTGGCGACGGAACCGGGTCTCACCGGCCCGCGCGGGAAGTTTGCGTCGACCTTGATGGCGCCGGCCAGCGGCAAGGTCACGGCGGCTGAGGTGATAGCGGAAGCGGAACGGCTGCTGGCGCTTCGATTGAAGGCGCCAGCCTGAGCTGCTAGATAAACTGCACCTGGACGATCTCGTAGCCTCTGGCGCCACCCGGAGCATTGACCTCGATGGCGTCGCCGACTTCCTTGCCGATGAGCGCCCGCGCGATCGGCGAGGAGATCGAGATGCGGCCGGACTTCACGTCCGCTTCCTGGTCGCCGACGATCTGGTAGGTCTTCTTTTCCTCGGTGTCCTCGTCGACGAGCACGACGGTCGCGCCGAACTTCACTTTGTCGCCGGAAAGCTTGGAGACGTCGATAACCTCGGCCCGCGCGATCAGATCCTCGAGCTCGTTGATGCGGCCTTCGTTGTGGCTCTGCGACTCCTTCGCCGCGTGATATTCGGCATTTTCCGACAGGTCGCCATGCGAGCGCGCTTCGGAGATCGCCTCGATGATACGGGGACGTTCCTCCTGCTGACGCCAGCGAAGTTCTTCCTTCAATGACGCGAACCCCTCGCCTGTCATCGGGACCTTGATCATATGCCTGACCTTTCCTGCCGCCACCCCCGCTTTTCGGGAGCAGCCTTGTCAAATGGGTACAAAAAGAAAACGGTCCGGCAGCCTCGGGCTAACGGAACCGTTTCACCACAATTTCCCTGAATATAGCGATCTTCGCGCGATTTTCACGCCCAAAAATTGAAGTTCGGCAAAATGATCACCGCTTTCGCGGGCCCGCGGCTGACGGCGGGCAACAAAAACCGGCTGTGAGCAATCACAGCCGGTTCGAGAGACGTCGAGCCCTGTTCAGCTCCTCAGGAAATGATCGATCTCCTCGGACAGCATGCCGTATTCGCGCGAGCCCTTGCCGGTCCGCTTTTCGATTTCCTCGAGCTGCTGCTGCGCGCCGGCGAGATCGCCGATCTGCAGATGCGCTTCACCGAGATATTCGCGCACCAGCGTGTAGTTCGGGTCGATGCGAAGCGCTTCCTCGTAATAGCCAAGGCCGACCGTGACGCGGCCGGAATGGCGATGCGAATAACCGAGATAGTTGAGGATGCGCGGATCCTGCTTGTTGGCGGCCAGCGTCAGCACCGAGATCGCCTCGTCATAGCGCCCGGCCATCGCCAGATCGTGGCCGGCCTCATAGATGCTGTCGTCGTCCAGCATGCCATATTGCGGCACGACGCATTTCTTCTTTTTCTTGTCCCAAACCTCGCCCTTCTTGCAGGTGGTGGTCGTCTGGCCACCGCTGCTGCCGCCTTCACCAGCTGCAAAAGCCGGCGCAACGAATAGCGGCAGCGCCGCGATAGCCATGACCTGAACAAGCAAACGTCTGCGCATCGAAGCCTCCATGAGCGTGACAATGCCAGATTAACGCCGCCTTGGCGCGGTTTCATCCTGAAATGCGGGTAGCTGCCGAACTATTTTGGACGGCCGGACAGAAGCCGTTACCTCCGGACGTGACGCGCGCTTTAATTCCGCTATCATCGGGCCAAGCGCATCACGTGGAGAAGGAACCGTGCAGCAGCGCCTCGATAAGGAGTGGGACCTTTCGATCGATCCGGACACGGTGCGCCTGTTCATCCTCAAGGCCAAGGCGCTGAGCGCCGCCGTAAACGAGGACTATGACGACGGTGCCGAGCACGAGGTCGAGTTCGACGGCGACACCCATGCCAGCCATCACCATGACGGCCTTGTCGAGGAAGCTTCGGAAGACCTCACCGAGGAGGAATTCCGCGAGCTGATCAACGATCTCAATATCGACGAAGCGGCCGAGCTGATCGCGCTCGCCTGGGTCGGACGCGGCGACTATGACGCATCCGAATGGGCGGACGCGGTGGCCACGGCCAGGGAGCGTCCCAGGAAGCGCACGGCCAAGTATCTGCTTGGCCTGCCGATGCTTGCCGATTGGCTGGAGGAAGGCCTTGAAGCCATCGGTGCGTAACGCGCCGGTAACCGATTGTGATCGGCAAGGCGGGTCGCGCAGGCAACTTCGCAACGCGACCGCCGTTTCCGGGCGATGGCAACGCTGAGCCTTTCACGATTTTGCAGACTGGCGCTGCCTGTGGCGGCTGCGATCCTGCTGGTTACGCCGGCCACCGCCAAGCATCATCATCGGCATAAGAGGCACCTGCCGCCGGCCGGTCAGAGCGCCGCTCCGGCGCCGCAAACGCCTGCGGCGACAGCGGTTCCGGGGTCGCGTCCGCAGGATATGGAGAACAGCGCCGATAGGTCCGGGCGAGACAAAAGCCGCATCGACAGCAATGACGACTTTCTCAACCAGGACAAGTCGCACCCGAAATGGGATGCCCGCCCGCCACGTTCGAAGAGCGCTCGATCCGCGCCGCGGACGCAATCCGAACCGCAGACGCCGGATGTCGTGCCCACACCCCCGCAGAGGCCCACCGAACTTGAACCCGAGCCGCCGGAAACCGGGCCGCAGCCATCGGAAAAACCCGAACCGCCGGGCGAGGAAAAGATGCTTCCCGATCCGCGCTCGGCCGATATGCCGGCCGACAAGATGCCTGCGGAAGAAACCGCATGCCGGGAAAGGCTGAAGGCGCTGGGCATCAGGTTCGAGGAGCATAAGGCCGAGCACGACGCGGAAATCGGTTGCTCGATTCCCTATCCGATAATTTTGAAAACACTTGGCAAATCCATCGGCATCAGTCCCGGCGCCGAGCTCAACTGCCAGATGGCCGAGGCGGCGGCGCGCTTCATGGCCGAAATCGTCCAACCCACGGCAAAGGCCGAGCTCGGCGCCGACTTGAAGTCGATCGACCAGGGCTCGGCCTTTGTCTGCCGCCCGCGCCATGGCACCCGCAAACTGTCGGAACACGCCTTCGGCAACGCGCTCGACATCGCCGGCTTCACCCTGTCGGACGGCAGGAAGATCGAGGTCGGGCCGACGCCGCCGGAGAAGGACGCAAAATTCCTCGACGCGGTGCGCAAGGCTGCCTGCGGGCCGTTCAAGACGGTGCTCGGACCAGGCGCCGATCCCGACCACGCGCTGCATTTCCACCTCGACCTGGAACCACGCCGCCACGGCGGCACTTTTTGCCAATAAGAATGATCTCGAAAGTTTCGAGTCGCTCCCAGCAAGAACAGCGCCGCAATTCCGCCGCATGCGTGAATGGCGCCGCTGATCTTTCCTTTACTCTTGGCGATTAATCTTGTGCCATTCGGGGACAAGGATGCCTTTCAATGGCTCGAAGACTTGGCGCCATGCTTGGCTTGGCGCTACGGAACAAGCGTGCGCGCGTCACGATCGCAGGGCTGGCCGCGGGCGTTGCCATCGCGACGATATCGGCCTGTACGACGGGCGACGTCTTTGCGCTGCAGCCGGCCGTCGACGTCGGCAGCCAGACGGCAGCCGTGCCGCAGCCCGACGCGCCGCAATATTCCGGAATGCAGCGCCTCGTTCCGTCCAATCCCTACATGACCGAGGCCGCCTATCCGCGCATGGACGAGCCGATGTCGCCCGGCGAGCAGTTGCCGGCCAGCGAGATCGACTGCCGCAACGAGTTGAAGCGGATGGGCGTCGTCTATCAGGACATCCAGCCGATCCATGAAGGCCAGTGCGGTATCGATTTCCCGGTAAAGGTCTCGGCCATCGGCAGCGTCGCCATGAAGCCGGCCGCAACGCTGACCTGCAACATGGCCGCCACCTTTGCCGCCTGGACGAAGAACGAGCTGCAGCCGGCCGCCCGCTGGCGCTATTTCTCCGGCGTCAAGGCGATCCACCAGGGCTCCAGCTATTCCTGCCGCAACATCGCCGGCGAAGGCGTCCTCTCCGAGCACGGCAAGGGCAACGCGCTCGACGTCATGAGCATCGAGCTCAACAATGGCGACGACATCGATGTCCGCAAGCCCGGCCTGTTCGCCTTCCGCACGCGCGGCTTCCTCAACAATGTGCGCGCCGACGGTTGCGAGTATTTCACGACAGTGCTCGGCCCCGGCTACAACTACGACCACCGCAACCATTTCCATTTCGACATCAAAAACCGCAAGAGCGGCTACCGCGCCTGCCGCTAGATCAGCCTCGGGCTTCGGTGGCGGCGATGATCTGCCGGGCGACCAGATCCTGGATACGCCAAAGGTTTCTGTCGCGAATCCCGCTTTCCTCCAGCTTGGCGACCGTTCGGAAAAGATATTGCGCCGAGGAGCCCCAATGCCCGGCGGCGCGCGCCAGCGTGTGCGCAACCTGCTCCAGCGCCAGCTTGCCGGCATAGGCCCTTCCTTGGGGTGCGGCGACAAAGGCCAGTGCACGCAACGGTCCGTCCTTGGTCCGGAGCTTGATCCAGCAGGGTACGTTGGTCGGCGGGTTCGCGTCTATTTCGCGACGAAGCAGTTGGACGATTTGCCCAAAATGGTCCTCCGACGGCAGCCGGTAGGCGATGCCGTTGCAACTGCCTCCCCGGTCGAGCGCCAGCATCAGCGCCGGCAACTCACGCGTTCCGCGCCAACGTGTCAGCGTCAGGCAGAATGAGCGATGCCACCCTGGTGCGGTGGCTGGACGCTGCTCTTCATAGATGAACTCCGGATTCCAGATCAGCGAGCCATAGGCAAAGATCCAGAGCGTCTCAGGCCGATATTGCGCAAGCAGTTGTTCGGCCAGATCGTCAAATTCGGCGTCGCTGTGCTCGCTTGTTCCGGGTTCGGGACCGGGATCTGGCTCCATGCGCTCGACCCTCGCGACAAGCTCCGCGGTCAGCGCCATTTTCCCGTGGCTTGTCCTTATCCGCTCCATTGGCGCCCCTTTAGCGGTAGCTAATGATAAATGATCTCCAGATCGCTGGCCATTGATTTCCCATGATAGTAGCGCAACAGATGCCGGACGGGGTCGGGTGGCATCCATGAGCCAAAGAAACCTGAGGCGGCGCGCGGCGATCTGGCTGGCGGCGTTTTGCGCCTTCTATCTGGCGCTCGCCTATCTCGCCGCGCCGGAATTCTGGACTTGGCGGGAGCGCGGCTTCCGCACCCGGCCCTTCGAGATGGTGACGCATACGCCGCAAGGCATTCCCGGCGACCCGATCAATGTCGGCCTGGTCGGCACCGAAAAGCAGGTCGTCCACGCCTTCGCCGTCGCCGGCTGGGATACGGCCGATGCCGTGACGCTGCGCACCGCGATCGATATCGGCGAAAGCGTCTTGTTTTCCCGCCCCTACCCCGATGCACCGATGAGCCGCCTTTTGTTCGAGGGCCGCGCTCAGGATCTTGCCTTCGAGAAACCGGCCGGCGACAGCGCCGACCGGCGCCATCATGTCCGCTTCTGGCAGACGGACACGGTCGGCGACGACGGCCGCCCGCTCTGGCTGGGCGCCGCCAGCTTCGATCGCGGCGTCGGCCTCAGCCACGATACGGGCGCCGTCACCCATCATATCGGCCCCGACATCGACGCCGAGCGCGACTTCCTGGTCGGCGACCTGAAGGCCGCTGGTTTGCTGGCATCCACCAGCGAGATACCGGGGATCGGCACCACCAAGACTGGACGCAACGGCGGCGGCGATCCCTATTTCACCGACGGCATGGCCGTGATCGGCGTGCTGAAGACGCCGCAATGACGGCGCGCCCGTCACGCGTGCGCTGACGCCGAAGGTGCGCGTCGTCATCGATGCGCTTGTCGGGCATTTCTCGGCGCCGATCTGGGATGCGGCTTGAACAGCGCGCCTGTCATGTTCCAAAAATACCGACAAGCTATTTTCGAATGCGCTGCACCAATGCTATTGACCGCCCATGCTTTATGTTGAAATCGCCGTCGTTGCCGTCCTCATCTGCGTGAACGGCCTTCTGGCAATGTCGGAGCTCGCCATCGTCTCGTCGCGGCCCGCCCGCCTCAAGGCGATGATCGACCGCAACGTCAAGGGCGCCGGCCGCGCGCTGGCGCTGGGCTCGAACCCCGGCAAATTCCTGTCCTCGGTGCAGATCGGCATCACGCTCGTCGGCGTTCTTTCGGGCGCGTTCTCGGGCGCGACCCTCGGCGAAAGGCTGGCGCAGTATCTGGCCACGACCGGCATCCGCGAAAACATCGCCGACCCCGTCGGCGTCGGCATCGTCGTCGCGATCATCACCTATGCCTCGCTGATCGTCGGCGAGCTTGTGCCGAAGCAGATCGCGCTGCGCGATCCCGAGCGCGTCGCCGTCCGCGCGGCGCCCGCAATGACCATTATTGCCACCATCTCGGCGCCGCTCGTCTTCCTGCTCGACATTTCCGGCCGCGCCGTTCTGTGGCTGCTCGGCCAGGCTGGCGAGGCGGAAGAGAAGGTCACCGACGAGGAGATCAAGATGCTGGTCGCCGAGGCCGAGCATCACGGCACCATCGAATCCGACGAGCGCCGCATGATCGCCGGCGTCATGCGCCTCGGCGACCGCGCCGTGCGCGCCGTCATGACGCCGCGCACCGAGGTCGACTGGCTGAACCTGCAGTCCGACGAGAACGCCGTCAAAAAGCTTCTGATGGATACCCAGCACTCGCGCCTGCCCGTCGGCGACGGCAATGTCGACGCCATGGTCGGCGTCATCCAGACGCGCGACGTCCTGGCCGCCCTTCTCGCCGGCAGGGTGCTGGATCCACGCCAGCATGTGCGCGTCGCCCCCATCGTGCATGACCAGGCCGACGCGCTCGACGTGCTGCAGAAGCTTAGGGAATCGGACGTGCCAATGGCGCTCGTTCATGACGAATACGGCCATTTCGAAGGCATCGTCACGCCGGCCGACATCCTCGAGGCCATTACCGGCGTGTTCCGCTCCGACCTCGAGGCGGGCGAGGAAGAGAACGCCGTCAAGCGCGATGACGGCTCGTGGCTGCTGGCCGGCTATATGCAGGCCGACGAGATGGCTGAGGTGCTGGGCATCGACCTGCCCGAAAACCGCGACTACGAAACCGTCGCCGGCTATGTGCTGTCGCATCTCCACCATCTGCCGACGACCGGCGAGTGCGTCGACGCGCAAGGCTGGCGCTTCGAGGTGGTCGACCTCGACGGCCGCCGCATCGACAAGCTGATCGCCACCCGCCTGCCCGGCGGCCATCGCCCGGTGGCGCGGCGGTAGCCGGAACAGCTTGCTAGATGAACTTCCGGCTTTGGCCGACGTTCACCTGAATGGTCACGAACATCTTCGCCTTTGGCACCTTGAAAAGAGGGTTCCCCCTCCACGAGCAGGGTTTGAGCGGGGCTGCGTTTCTTGGCAACTGTCGGACGCATGAGCGTTTTCCAATGCTGATTGCCGGGCCTCGCTTCGCTCCGATGATGTTCAACGAACCGGGTGCCGGCTTTCAGGTCGCCGGCGAACTTTACGAGGTCGATGATCGCATTCTCTCACGCCTCGACAGGCTTGAATCCGTCGGCGCGCCCGGCAATTTGCGCTTGCCGGTCGAGGTTGAGCCTCTCGAGGGCGGGCTGTCGACCCTGGCGCAGGTCTATATGAAATCCCGGCATCTCGCCGATCCCGTACATTCCGGATATCTCGCTCGTTACAACGACCGGCGCTTCGTGGTTCCCCCGAGCTCTTAGCGAGAAGTTTGTATTTTCGGCTCGGATATTAAACGGCGGCAGCGATCGCGATCAGAGCGGCGCCAAGCAGCAATGGCTTGCGCCGCGTCCTGGCAAGGCACTCGGTGCCCGCCAGCTTGGCTATTCTCGGACGAAGGTGTCGAGGCTAATGCCGAAGGCACGCCAGGTCCCTACCCGCTTGCGGGAAGCGGTTTCGCCCTGCTTGCCGGTGATGGTGCTGCCCGCCACCGTCAGCCACATCGTCTCCAGTTTGCCGTCCCGCAATATGCCGGTGTAACTCACCGCGGCGGGGCCGGCGGTACCCTCGCCGGCGGCCGTTACTCCAATCACATCGCCATGCGCGATGCCGGATATCGGCACGGTCTGTCCATAGAAGCTGCTGTCTTCGAGCGCCGTGCGAAACGTGCCTTCAATCCGGCCGCCGTCCTCGCCGGTTATGTCGAGGACGGACCCGTACTGATTACGCCATCTGCCAAGCCAAGGCATTCAGGTCCTCCAGCACTGTACTGGCTTTGTCTTGAGCGGATTCGGGCCTGCATCTAACGCGTCGTCCCGAGCGGTCAAGTGACCGGCAAACCCGAACGCAGCTATTGCGACGGCTTAAAGAGATCAAACTGGAATCTAGGCAAGACGGTAGCTCGGGTTCGCGCAAATTGAAAAAGGGGCGACGCTCGCGCCGCCCCTTTCCCAATGGGAGGACAATATCGATCAACCGCTCAGGCAGCCCGGGCTTCCTCGTCGAGCACATCTGCCTTGCGCGCCGCCTTCAACACCTTCGCCCACCAGGCCACGTCGTTGACCAGCGCGGTCGCGGCCTGATTCAGGTGCTCGAGATCTTCCAGCTTCTTGTCGCCCTGGCGGACGGCGAGGAAATCGCCCCAGGCGATGTGGACAGCCGACTTCACCGGCGCCATCTGCAGCTCGACGGCATGCAGGCGAAGCTGTTCGACCGCGCGCGCGCCGCCGACGCTGCCGTAACCGACAAAGCCGGCCGGCTTCTTGTTCCATTCATTGGCGGCGTAGTCGATCGCGTTCTTCAGCACGGCCGTCGGGCCGTGATTGTATTCGGCGGCGGTGAAGATGAAGCCGTCGAACTCGGCGACCTTCTTCTGCCAGCGCTGCGCCACTTCGTTCTGCGACGGCGCCCAGGCGGAGGACGCGACTTCGTCGAAGAACGGCAGCGGGAAATCGCGCAGATCGACGACCTCGACCTCGATGTCGGCGTTCGCCTTGGCGATCTTGGCGATCCACTGCGTCGGGACGTCGGCGAAGCGGGCGGCGCGCGTCGAACCGACGACGATGGCGATTTTTGGTTTGGACATAGGGGCTCTCTCCTTGCGGGAATTGCTGGTATCGTTTGGATACCGGCGCTATATGTGATACTGACAAACCGGCGCGCAAGGAGGCACGTTTTTGTTACTGAGGCACCCGCACATCACCGAAGACTGCCGTGCCGTGTCGGAGATCCTGCAACGAGTCGGCGACAAATGGACCGTGCTCGTGGTCGGCAAGCTGGGCGACGGGGCGATGCGCTTCAACGAATTGCGCGCCGCCGTCGGCGGCATTTCGCAGAAGATGCTCACCACCACCTTGCGCGGTCTGGAACGCGACGGGTTCGTGACGCGAAAAGTGTTTCCGACCATTCCGCCACGGGTCGATTACGAGCTGACCCAGCTCGGCCACGAGCTGCTCGTGCCGGTCGGGGCGCTCGGCGAATGGGCGCGCAAGAACACCAATCGGGTCCGCGAAGCGCGCGCGAAATTCGACAGCCAGCAGGCTTGAAACCCTTGTAGTTCAATGGTTTCTGAACCATTGGATGAACCGTGCGGCTCGGCGCCGGCCCCTGTCCTGCGTTTCGCTTCGATCAAATCCGCTGCGGCCTCGCCGCTAGCCTCGCCGGCGTCTCCGCGCAACCTCCCCGACAAGCAGGGCTGTCTTTAGCCGGCTACGCATCAGGCGTTTGGATTGGTGCTGCCGCAGCACGCCATCGAGCAGCTTTCCGATTGCGCGGCCCTCTTGCCGGCCACAGCCCGATCCCGCATGCAGGCGACGCGCGGAAGGTCTTTCCTGACCTCCATGTAGGCCGTTATGCCGAGCAGGCAGACCAGAGCAATAAGGGCTGCCACGAGCCAGCCGTTCAGCAAATGTTGACGCATTGTTTTCCCCCTCGCGACCTCAAAGTGGGGCGCGAAGGCAACCATCGGATGTCGCGAAGCGCATCTCCCACGCGGGCGTTGTTACAAAAGGGCAAGCCTGGGGAGAATCGGTATCCCGTCAGATCTCGGCCGGAACGGGCTTCGGCTTGCCTTCGCCGTCGAGCGCGACCATGACGAAATCGGCATGGGTGACCTTTTCCATCAGGTCGGAAAGGTAGCGTTGCGCCCAGGCCTCGACCTTGAGCACCATCGAGGTGCGGCCGACGCGCTCGACATGGGTGTAGATGCAAAGCGTGTCGCCGATCTTCATCGGCTTGGCGAAGGACATCTCCTTGACCGCGGCGGTGACCACGCGCCCCTTGGCGCGCTCGGCGGCGCGGATGCCGCAGGCAAGGTCCATCTGCGCCATCACCCAGCCGCCGAAAATATCACCGGCCGCATTGGCGTCGGAGGGCATGGCGAGCGTCCTCAAAGTGAGATCGCCGAGAGGTTTTCCGTCCGCGTAATGCACCATGGCGAAATCCTTGGAGGTCGGTTGCTGTTGCGTAGCAATGCGACCGCCATGTCGCAAGCTTTGGTGAAAGCGAAATGCACGCCGCTTCGCCGGTCGCTTTTTTCACAAGCCATGCCGGAAGCCACGGCGACGCCGCGAGCCGGCAATGTCTAGGGTAAGCCCGACATTGCGGAGCCGCCCACGCCATCATGCAGACTTATGATTTCATCGTCGTCGGCTCCGGTTCGGCCGGTTCGGTCGTTGCCGACAGGTTGTCGGCGTCGGGCCGCTTCTCGGTGCTGGTGCTGGAGGCCGGCGGAACCGATCGGCGGTTCTACGTCCAGATGCCGCTCGGCTACGGCAAGACCTTCTTCGATCCGGCCGTCAACTGGAACTACAAGGCCGAGCCGGATCCCGGTCTCGCCGGCAATGCCGACCACTGGCCGCGCGGCAAGTTGCTCGGCGGCTCGAGCTCCATCAACGCCATGGTCTTTATCCGCGGCGCGCGCGAGGATTTCGACGCCTGGGCCGCCGCCGGCAATCCCGGCTGGGGTTATGACGATCTTCTGCCCTCCTTCAAGGCGATGGAGGACAATGCGGCCGGCGCCGACCGGTGGCGCGGCGTCGGCGGCCCCTTGCGCGTCACCGATTGTTCCCGCGCCGTACACCCGCTGACCAAGCGCTATCTGGCCGCCGCCGAGCAGGCCGGCCTGCCGTTCAATCCGGACTTCAACGGCGCTTCCCAAGAAGGCGTCGGCATCTACCAGATCACGACCAGGAACGGGCGCCGCATGTCCGCCGCCCGCGCCTTCCTGCGGCCGGCCATGAAGCGCGTCAACGTCCGCGTCGAGACCAACGCGCTGGCGACGAAGATCCTGTTCCAGGGCAAGCGCGCCGTCGGCGTCGAATATGAGCAGAATGGTCAGAAGAAGACGGCACGCGCGGGCCGCGAAGTGATCCTGTCGGGTGGCTCGGTCAACTCGCCGCAACTGCTGCAGCTTTCCGGCGTCGGCCCGTCGGCGCTGCTGGCCGGCCTCGGCATCCCGGTGGTCCACGCCAACGACAATATCGGCGCCAACCTGCAGGACCATGTTGGCATCAACTATACTTTCAAGGGCAAGGTCCCGACGCTCAACCAGATCCTGCGCCCATGGTGGGGCAAGCTGTTGGTCGGTATGCAGTACATACTGACACGCTCCGGTCCGCTGTCGCTGTCGATGAACAATGCCGGCGGCTTCTTCCGCACCGACCCGACGATGGCGCGGCCGAACATGCAGCTCTATTTCCAGGCCTTCTCGACCGTCATCCCGAAGAGCGGCGAGCGTCCGATCCTGACGCCCGACCCATGGCCGGGCTTCTCCATCGGCCTGTCCAACTGTCGCCCGTCGAGCCGCGGCGAGATCATGATCCGATCGAACAACCCGCGCGACTATCCCAGGATCACAGCCAACGCCTATTCGACCAACGCCGACGTCGACGAGATGCTGGCGGCGGTGAAGTTCGTGCGCAAGATCGCCTCGATGCCGGCCATGGCCGAGATCATCGAGGAAGAGGTGTTGCCCGGACCGTCGATCAAATCCGACGCCGACCTTGTCCAGGATTTCAGGAAACGCTCGGGCACCGTCTATCACCCGGTCTCGACCTGCCGGATGGGGCCGGACGCGTCGCGCGCCGTGGTCGATCCGCGGCTGAAGGTGCACGGGCTGGACGCCTTGCGGGTCGTCGACGCTTCGATTTTCCCCGACAACATCACGGGCAACACCAATGCCGCCTCGATCCTGACCGGATGGAAAGGCGCCGACCTGATTCTGGAGGACCACAAATGAAAATCACCGACGTAAAGACCTGGGTTGTCGGTAACCCGCCGCCCGGCATCGGCGGCAAGTATTTCATCTTCGTCAAGCTCACCACCGATGGCGGCGTGGCCGGCTATGGCGAAGCCTACAACGCCACCTTCTCCGCGCATGTCACCGCGAAGATGATCGAGGACATGGCCGAACGCTATCTCGTCGGCCGCGATCCGCATGACATCGAGAATTTCTTCCGCCGCGCCTATTCCTCCGGCTTCACCCAGCGCCCCGACGTCTCCGGCATGGGCTGCTTCTCGGCGCTCGAAATGGCCTGCTGGGACATCGTCGGCAAGGAAGCCGGCAAGCCGGTCTACAAGCTGCTCGGCGGCCAGGTGCATGAGACGCTGCGCTCTTACACCTATCTCTATCCGCACACCGGCAGCGTCCATTCGGAAGATGCGCGCGGCAAGAACGTCTACAACGACCCCGACATGGCCGCCGCCTGCGCGCTCGAATATGTCGAGCAGGGCTTCAACGCCGTGAAGCTCGACCCGGCCGGCCCCTACACCGCCTATGACGGCCACCAGCCGCGCCTGATCGACATCGACCTTTCGGCACGCATGATCAAGGCGATCCGCGAGGCGGTCGGCACCAGGGCCGACATCCTGTTCGGCACGCATGGCCAGTTCACAGCATCCGGCGCGCTGCGCATGGCGCGCGCCATCGAGCCCTACGACCCGCTCTGGTTCGAGGAGCCGGTGCCGCCGGATATGCCCGAAGTGATGGCGCAGGTCGCCCGCGGCACCTCGATCCCCATCGCCACCGGGGAACGCCTGACCACCAAGTTCGAATTCGCCCGCGTCATCGAGAACCGCGCCGCCACTATCCTGCAGCCCGATCTCGGCCGCTCTGGCGGCATCCTTGAAACCAAGAAGATCGCCGCCATGGCGGAGGCCTATCACATCCAGATCGCGCCGCACTGCTATTGCGGCCCGATCGTCGGCGCGGCCAACATCCAGCTTGCGGCGACGCTGCCGAATTTCCTCATCCTCGAATCCCTGAAGCAGTGGGACGGTTTTCACGCCACGCTGCTCAAGAAGAAGATCGAATGGCAGGACGGCAACGTCGTCCCCTCGAAGGAGCCCGGCCTCGGCGTCGAGCTCAATGAGGAGGTCTGCGACGCGCATCCCTACTCCGGCAAGGAGCTGCATTTGCAGATGATGCAGACGCCGCTGATGCCGTGAGTGAAAGCTACGCCTTCATCGGCCTCGGCCATCTCGGTGGCAAGCTTGCCGCCAGCCTGCTGCGCAACGGCTTTGCCGTCACCGTCTTCGACCGCGACCCGGAAGCGGTCGATCGTCTCGTCGTGCTCGGCGCGGCGGCGGCGGAAAGCCCGTCCGAGGCGGCGGCCCGCTCCGGCAACGCGATCACCTGCCTGCCTTCGCCGAAAGTCAGCGAGGCGGTGCTCTGCGGCCCCGGCGGATTGCTGGATGGCCTGCCCAAGGACGGCACCTGGATCGAGATGTCGACCAACGGCCGCGACGAGATCCTGCGGCTGGCATCGCTTGCCTCCGCCAAGGGGATCGAGACGCTGGAATGTTCCGTCACCGGTGGCGTCCATCTGGCGGCAGTCGGAAAGATCACCGCGCTGGTCGGCGGCGATGCCGCGCTTTACGAACGCCATCGCCCGGCCATCGAAGCGATGTGCTCGAAATCGTTTCTGATGGGCCCGATCGGCTCGGCGGCGGTGATCAAGGTCATCACCAACATGCTGGCCTTCATCCATCTCGTCGCCGCCGGCGAGGCGCTGATGCTGGCCAAACAGGGCGGGCTCGATCTCGCCCAGGCCTACCATGCCATCGTCGCCTCCTCCGGCAGCAGCTTCGTGCACGAGACCGAAGGCCAGCTGATCTTGAACGGTTCCTACGACATCGGCTTCACCATGGACCTGGCGCTGAAGGACCTCGGTTTCGCGCTTCGCATGGGCGAAAAATCCGGTGTGCCGCTCGACCTGGCGTCGCGCGTCAACGCGATTTTCGAAGAGGGCAAGCGCGCCTATGGCGGCGACGCCTGGTCGACCCAGATCGTCAAGCTTCTGGAGGATGCGGTCGGGACGGAGCTGCGCGCGCCGGGCTTCCCGGCTAAGCTGGAACTATAACCCCGCAAAAAATCAGCCAGCCATTTCAACCATCTGCCCGTGCCAGCTGAATCAAACTCTCAGTCAGTTGATTCAACCTCGCAGCGTCAGTGCGCCGGGCAGTATCTCGAAGGTCGCCGGAATCCGGCCCGGGGACTCGCCGTCTATGTCGACCAGCGCGCCGTTCTCCTCGACATCGCCGAGCGGCTCGACCATCACCTTGCGCCCGCGCAGGATGGTGATTGCCGGATGGTTGCGATGCCGGCCGCCATAGAGCAGGCTGATGTCTCTTATCAGTCCGAGCTTGCCGGCGGCCCGCAGGATGACGATGTCGAACTGACCGTCGGCGAGTTCGGCGTCCGGCGCTATCATCATGCCGCCGCCGAAGAATTTGCCGTTGGCCACCGCCACCAGCGCCATGCGCGCCTCGACCGGCTCGCCGTCGTCGATGGTGATCCGGACGTCCTGGAAGCGATAGCGGACGAACTCGAACACCGTGCGCCAGAGGAACAGCGCCTTGGCCGACACCCTGCCCTTGCGCTTGTCGGCGTTGACGGCGCGATCCGTCGCGCCGGACAGGCCGAGGCTGGCGATATTGATGAAGTGGCGGCTGGCCAGCGCGCCATGGTCGTCGATGTAGCAGATGCGGCCGGCGTCGATCTTGCGGCCCTCGGCATCGGCGATTTGCTTGACCGAGGCGCCTATGCCGCGCGGTAGGCCAAGCCCGCGCGCGAAGTCGATGCCGGTGCCGCAAGGCAGAAGTCCAAGCGCGCTTTCGCGGCCACTCTCTTGCCGTGCCTGCAGCAGCCCGTCGGCCACCTCGCTGGCGGTGCCGTCGCCGCCGGCCGCGATCACCAGATCGCATCCGCCGGCGGCGAGGTCGATCGCCAGCCGCTCGGCGTCGCCGCAGGCTTGCGTCTCGCGCAGGTCGAAATCGCCGAAATTCGTCTTGAGCGACGCCGCCGCCTCCGCCCAATGCCGCTTGAGCCTGCCGCCTCCGGCAATCGGATTGAGAACCACCCCGACCTTCAAGCCGACCTCCCCCGAGGCACGTCGCGCAAAATGCGCGGCGGAGTCCGCGCCGGCGCCCAAAGTCTTTTGCCGGCCCAAACTCTTTTGCCGACATTGAAACGCGGACCGGGCGGCGGAGCAAGGCTCGAACACCCAAGGTCGCTAAAAAAGCGAGGCAGGCTGTCTAAGGGGTTCGGCCGGCAGATTCCGAAGCTTTTGCCATTGGTCCCCGATAATCCCGCTATCCACAGGCACGCCGGCATTCCCCAGACCCCTTATCCGGCGTACGTTCAACCCATCTCAGGCGGCCACTGAACGCCCCAGCCGAAAGGCAAAAGCGCAAGGCGGATTTCCTGAGGCCCGTACGGCCCAGAACGAAAGCAGGCTTGCCTGTTGGAGGGACGGATGCCGAGACCTACGGGTGCCGCGGAAAGCGTGCCAACGCCGACGGCGGACCGATGCTGCCATGAAGGCCGGTAAAAACCTTCGATGGCACGCTGGGCGAAGCCCGCAAGGGTGGAGATTAGCGTGGTCTGGAACGGGAGCTGCCCTCGGGTGGCAACTGGCAGGACCGTCAAAATCAAGGCTGGCTTGGCGCGACGACTTTACGGAAGTTGCTGCCTTAACCGGCTCCTGATCTGACAGGGAGGCGCTGGGAGAAATCCCAGCGCCAACTGTCTTTTTGGGAACGGCTTTCCAGGCAGTTTGGCGCGATGCCTCGCCAGCGGGCGAGTGCTGCCGGCGGAGAGGCCTTTACCGAGATGGTCCCGCGCCTGACCGACAAGGGAATCTCCTTCGTCGAGATCGGCGGCAACGACGAGATCACTATCACGGTCACCTCGGGCGCGGAGATCGCCGCCCCGAAGGCGCGCGCATCCTGTTCAGCCGATCCCGGTATCGCCCGACACGCGCCGCACCGCGCTGGCCGTCGCCGTGCGCAAGCTGCACTTGGTCCTGCCGGCTCTGGCCAAGGCCGGTGCCAAATTCGAACATGTCTACGCCGACGACTGAGGCATTTCGGTCACAGTCGCCCGCTGAGCAACCTTCGGAAACCTGCCATCATCCACATTTCACAATCGCGGCCAAATCCCGCCTTGTTCGGCATGGATTGATGCGAGTGGGGTGGAAAGGGCAATTTCGAAGGGACAAGACCGTGATCAAGACCGCCCTTGTCGCCATGACCATCGTCGGCTGCGACTGCGATGCCAAGCTGTGCGAATATATCGGCGAGACGCCGGCCAAATGGACGACGATCGCCGACTGCGAGGCGGCGATGAAGAGCCAGATGCTGCACCAGCGCAATTTCGACTATCCGCTGGTTTCAGGCATCTGCCGCGTCAAGGGCTCGGCCTCTTCCTCCGAGCTTGCCGCGAAAGCCTCCAGGCCGGATCTGAAGCCCAGGAACCGCGTCGTCGAAACCATCGCCCCGCTGCCGCCCGAGCTCGACCATCGCCCGAGCGCCCCGGTCGGCGCAACGGTGACCGCCAGCGAAACGGAATCGGCAAAGCCCGTCGCCTTCGATAGGTCGGTCGATGGCGGCCGCGCGGTGCTTTACCGCACCAAGGCCGGCTATGCCGTGGTCAAGACCGATCTCAGCCGTGCCGCTGGCGCAACAGTGGACGCGGCGAAGCGCTCGGCGAACTGGCTGGCCGGCCTGACGGGTCTGTAGGCCCGTCCAAGGCGTGTTGAGATTCAGGGCAGGCCGGCCTCACCTGAATATCGGACACCTTACAGCTTGATCTTCAAGGTCTCCCAGAACTTGTCAATCAGCGGCTGCTCGGTCGCATTGTCCTGATCGCCGATGCGCGTGATGAAGAGCAACCCTTGATCGGCGGTGCCGAAGCCGACGATCTCGAAATCCGCACTGTCGGTGCGCGTCTTGACGGTGGCCTTGAGGCCCGTCAACTCCTTGCCGTCGGCAAGCTTGCGGCTCGTCGGCTGCTGCGTCAGCTGACCACCCGCCTGGACCGTTTCCTTGGTCATCTCCTGCAGCATCAGCTGGTTGAGAGAAACCGGGTTCATCCTGTCGTATTTCTGCACCACGACGAGGGTGCCGAGCGCCGAAGCCATCAGATACTGGGCGATGCCGTCGCCGAGATCGGTCTTGGTGACCGAATTGCTGCTCGAATGGACGAAGGAGAATGCGCCGCCGGAGAAGGTCGCGAAATCATTGTGATCGAGCCGCACCTTGCTGGTCCTGCCGCCGGGCAAGGTCACGTCGACATCCTCGCCCGGATCGATATCGACGCTCACGCCGTCGATGGTCAGCTTGAACGCCTTCGGGTCGTCGGCACGGGCAGGCCCGGCGCAAAGCACGATCGCCGCGAACGCCGCGGCCACAAATCTCGGTCGCATATCCTGCCCTCTCCGCGCAATTCCATTGTATTCGATTTCTTCGGCAGCCGGGTCTTCCCGCTTGTCATACCCGGCTGACCATCAGCGTAGGCCACTTCGCAAACCACGGATGATTGTCGCAAATGGCAGGCGTCCGCCCATGGCCTCAATAGCTTGGCGGCGAACCGCGGTTCGATTGATAATGCCGACATATTACAGGAAGATAGCGGCCTTGACCGGGGTTGGGGGGTGTCATGACAATTGCCGTTCGTATCGCGCTATGCCTGCTGCTGGCGCTCGCTCCTTTGCATGCCTGGGCGGAAGGCGACGACAAGGCCATGATGATCGCCTCCGACGACGCCGAGATGGCGGCGGCGATCGCAAAGGCGCGATCCAGCCTGGATGAATTCCTGGCCTTGGCCGACGCTCCGCCACCGGGAACCGACAGGTTCAAGCTGAAGGTGATGATTGTCGACGGAAATGCGACGGAGCATTTCTGGGTCATCCCCTTCAAGCGGACCGACACCGGCTTCGTCGGCATATTGGCGAACGAGCCGGAAATCGCCCGCAACGTCGTCCTTGGCCAGAACATCGAATTCACCAGGGACGACATCTCCGACTGGGGCTACACCAGGAACGGCCGCCGGATCGGCAGCTTCACCGTCTGTGTAATGTTCAAGAAGATGTCGAAGGAAGAGGCGGATTACATGCGTTCTGCATACGGCTTCGATTGCTGAACCCTATCCGGCCGCTTCGTCCTTCGCGCCGATCTTGCGCACCAGCGCCGCCGTCGCCAGCATGGCGCCGAGATCGGTGATCATCGGCGCGACATGAATGTTGTAGTCGATCGGTTGCGAGATATCCGGCAGCTCGAAGAAGTTCTTCGACCGCGGCATCAACAGAAAGCCGTCGCTGCCGCCGAGCGCCACCCGCGCCTGGTCGTAGGGCCATGTCTCGCGCAGCCAGGTCAGCGCCCGCGCCATCCGGCCGGTCACCAGCGGCCGCGCCGCCTCGACATTGTCGGTGCGGAATTCATAGGCGGCATCGAGGTCTTCGACGCCGGAGGACAGCTCCTGCATCTTGCTGGTGAACATGCCGCGGAAGAAATGCGCCACCTTGCCGGCCTTGCGCGCCGCGACCAGCGTGCCCGGGAACGGCTCGATGGTCTCGAAGGCGACGATGACGCCCTTGAATGCGGTCGTCTCGCTTTTGCCGGAGCCTTCCCAGAGCTTGGCCTCGTAGAGTTCGAAGGGAAAATCCTCGTAGCGCCCGGAAATAACGTCGTCGAAGCTCTGGCGGTTGAAAGCGCCGACGGTTTCGCGCGGCATCCTGTCGAAGGAGTTCGGTCGCGTTCCGTGCTGGTAGCGCACGTCGCGCACGAAACCGAAGATCATCGGCAGCAGCGTGTCGCGGAAGGATTGCTGCAGCCGGGTCGCCGGCCTCAGCGCCTGGAAATAGAGCACCACCGCCGCGGCCATGCCGCCAAGATAGAGAAAGACATGCGGCGTGGAGAGCCACTGTTCGTGCGGATCGGCGGCGGCGTTGAACAGCCAGGCAATGAGCGCGACGAAGACGACGGCCAGGCCGACGAACACGGGCACCCGCCAGCGGACCTGTTTCTGGGCTGACGCCCGTTTCGCCTCGTAGTCCTCGATGCCGCGCCTGATGCCTGCGATCACCGCTTCGCTCGGCATGAAATCCACTGCTTCCATGGCCACCCCCGGCCGCCGCTGAGATGCGGCTATGATAGCGGCTTTTGCGCGAAAGTCGCCTGCGCTCACGGCGATGGGCGGCCAGAGCATTCCAGGAAAGTGTGAAACGGTTTTCCGTCCGGAATTGCGTCAAAACAAATAGCTAGGGCAGTTCGTCGTTTCCGTGGAACGAAGAACCGCTCTAGTTCCGCGAGGCTGGGAAAATCGTCGCCAGCCGCGCCGTTACCCGCGGCTTGAGCGCCCCGTCGAGCGTCTCCACCGGCACCAGCCGCTCATGGCTGCCTGCCCGCAGCCGCATGAAGAAATGCATCTTGTAGGCGGCGATGGCGCCGCGCGTGGCCGGATCGGCGCTGACATCGACAACGAATATCGAGCCGACGCGTGCCGGCCATGGCGGTCTGGTAAAGGCAGTGCCGAGAAAATCGCCGAGCCCATAGGCGACGAGGCTGTCGCCGATGCGCTCGATGGGCTGCACGACATGCGCGTGATGCCCTGCGATCAGCCGGGCGCCGCGATCCGCCAGCCGCCCCGCCAGCGACCGCGTCGCCAGCCGTGGAAAATGCCGGAACTCCCAGTCCCAGTGCGGCACCGCGCAAAGCAAGTCGATGCCGGAAGCGTCGCGTGGCCATTCGGCGGGATCGCTGCGCATCGAGATGCGTTCCTCGAACGGCGCGGCGTCCGTGTTGCGCCACAGGGTGAAAGCCGCAAAGCCGATCGTCAGCGATCCGGCCGCATGACGCTGGACCGGTCCGCCCGCAACCGTGCCGATGGTCCGGATCCCGAGCCGGCTCAACGCCGCGCGTGTTTCCTCGAAGCCGGCAATCCCCTGGTCGAGCACATGATTGTTGGCCAAGGACAGAACGAGCCTGTCGCGCGCGATGCCGGCGGTTGCAAGCGCATCGGCCAGGAAGCGTTCGCCCATCGCGTGATGCGTGCCGAGCCGCGTGCCGATCGCCGCGCGTGGGCGTTCGACGATCGGGCTTTCGCAATTGCCGACCACTAGGTCGGCGCATGAAAGCAGCGCGGCGATCAGCGGATCGCATTCCGGCGCATCGCGATTGGCGACTGCCGAAATGTCACCGACGAACGCCAGCCGCACCTTCCGCATGGGCTGCGGATCGATCAACGTTGCCGCGGGCGCCGCGAAACCGTCCCGGTCGCCGGCAAGCGACGGTCGCAGCAGGCGCGGCAGCCACGACAGTTTGTAGGAAAGCGGATAATTCGACACGGGCAGGTCCAGTTTCGCCCTGTGTAGACTGTCTGACGGGTCGGTTGAAGCCGGGCGCCATTGCGAAAACGAACTCGCTGATCTGCAAGACCGGAGAACGCCTCGAGTCAAATACGTGTATGCTCGCGGCATGAGTGGAGGGCAATGACGATGCGTAGAGCGATCCTTGCAGCAGCCTTGTTTGCATTCCTGCCGGCATCCTTCGCGTGGGCGGAGATGCCGGACGCGGCCAAGTCCATGTTTGAGGCGAAGAGCGTTGCCGACCGCAACGCGGCGCTGTCGACGCTGGAGACGACAGCGGCCAGGGACCCGGCAGCGGCCTATGCCGCGGGCGCCGGCGAATTCTTCACCGCCCTGGAACTCCTCGCCACCGGCCTGCATCGGCATGGGTTCGAGAGCCCGAAATCCTTCATGCTGCCGCTGATGCAATTGCCCGTGCCGGACAATCCCAACCCGCAACCGCTGACCTATGAAGAATTCCGCGCCATCCTTGTCGTCTTCCGTGACCGGCTGGAAAAATCCGCTGCAACGCTGGGCTCGGTGCCGGCCGATGCCGATATCGGCATGGTTGTCGACCTCACCCACGTCGGCATCGACCTCAACGAGGATGGCAAGCTCGCGCCCGACGAAAGCATCGCCGCCATCATGGCCTCGCTTGCCCGTGGCAGCATCGACACCAGCGATGCTGCACCCTCGCTCACCTTCCGCTTCGACCGCGCCGACGGCTTCTGGCTGCAAGGCTATGCCGAGTTCCTGATGGCGCAGGCCGATTTCTGGCTGGCGCATGATTTCAAGGGCATGTTTGACGGCTCCTTCCACATGCTGTTCCCCCGCGCGAAACTGCCGCTGCAGGATACGCTTGTGCCACTGGACGGCGGCATGAGCGGCAACATGTTCGCCTCGGAATGGCGCTTCGCCGACTTCATCTCGCTGGTGCACCTCGTCAACTGGCCGGTGGTCGAGCCGGAGCGCCGGCAGGCCGCGCGCCGCCATTTGCTGGAAATGATCCGGCTGTCGCGCGAGGACTGGAAAGCGATCCTGGCCGAGACCGACAATGACCGCGAATGGCTGCCTGGACCGCAGCAGAAAGGCGTCAATCCGCTGACCGGCCTCGAGGTCGGCGAGCAGCAGGTGACCGCCTGGCTCGCCGCGCTGAACATGGCCGAGGACCTTCTCGAAGGCCGCGTGCTGCTGCCGCATTTCCGCGTCACCGGCAGGGGCATCAACATGAAGCGCTTCTTCGACGAGCCGAAACCTTTCGACCTCGTGCTCTCGATCACCGGCCCCGGCATCGCGCCTTATCTCGAAAGCGGCAGGATCCTCGCCGGCGACGATTTCGACCAGATCCAGCGCGAATTCGGCGGCGCCGGTTTCCTGACTTTCGCGCTATGGTTCAACTGAGGACCTATCCCACAGGCTAAAGAATAGCCCCCTGGTAAAGCACCGCCTGTGCCTCTTGCGGCGCGAAGCGACGGGCCAGTGTGCGGAACGCGCTGTGGACGCCGTCACGGTCCAGGTTGCAGCTTCTGAGGTGGCGGACCGCCAATGTCGGATCGAATTCGGTGCGCCCGTGCAGGACCCGCTGATTGTCGAAGACCAGCACCTCGCCGGGCTGCAGCTGGTGCCGGAACTGGTTCGCCGGATCGCAGATCAGCCGCGTCAGTTCGGCAAGCGCCTCGATCAGCCCGTCGATCTCGTCGACGGCGCCGGCCTGCGGCGCCAGGCAGCGGTCGTTGAAGCGTAGACCGGTGACGGCGCCGGTCGCGTCTAGGCTGATGACATGCGCCTCGGCGCTGAAGAACACGTCGCCGGCGTGCTCGCGATGGAATGTCACGCCATGCCGGGTCAGCAGGTCGAACAAATGAGGCGTGTTCGTGCGCATCTGTTCGGCGACCTGAAAGCCGTCGACCATCAACGAGGTGCCGCCAATGCCGGCGCCGGTCCTGATGGCATGGAAGAAGATGAAGCCGGGCGGCGAATAGCGGAACGGCTCGTCCGTGTGCGGGATCTGCGCGCGCGCCGTCTCTCCGGCCACCCGCGCGTCAGGTCGTGAGATGAGATCGAAGACCTTGCCGTAGCTGGTCTCGCGCACCGGACCGTAGCGGCCGGCGACACGCAGCGTCGCCTCGGGCTCGGCCGGAACGCCGGTCAGCATGGCGATGCCGTGGTCGCGCAAGGCGCACAGCGAGCGGAAAAGCGCCTCGTCGTTCTCGACCACCGCGTCGAAGGCGAAACGGCGGAGCCGGCTCGCCAAGTCGCTGTTCCACAGGTCCGGCTGAAAGCGCGGCGCGCCATGGTCGCCGGCCTGCCCGGCGTGGGCAGCGAGAAAGCCCGCCGCGAAACGGGAGGCATGGCCGTCCTGCCAGACCACATCCATCGTCCCGTCGGACGAGATTTCGACCGACGTCGCCCGGATATCGGCGGGAACGTCGGCGGGCGTCAGCCAGCGCTTTCCGGAAGCGGTGTCGCCGCATATCTCGCATTCGCAGGCAAGCCGCAGCCAGCGCATCGACAGCCGGCCGGCGCTGCCATCGTCGAATTCGATCGTGATGCGTGCTCCCTCGTTGCGCGTCGATCGCAAGCAGCGCGGTGTCGCAAGAGCCTGGCCGGCGGGGACGGACTGCGTTTGCATATCGAGCATGGCGATGGCTTTCCTAGATTGAGTTGTCTTCAACAACGGTAGGGTGGCGGCCGCTTTTCCTGCAAACGAGTTTGTTTTCACAAGTTTTGAGGTAAGCTCAATCCATGGCGTTTCTTCGCGACCTCCCTTTGTCGGCTTTGCGGGCGCTGGCCGCCGCCGCGCGCACCGGCAGTCTCACGCGCGCCGCCGACGAGCTCGGTGTCACGCCGGGCGCCGTCGGCCATCAGTTGCGGCAGCTGGAGGATCGGCTTGGCATCAAGCTGGTCAGGCGCGAGGGCAACGGCATCGCGCTCACGCGCATCGCCGAAGCGGCGCTGCCCGACATCGACCGTGGGTTCGACGCGCTGGCGTCCGGGCTGCGGCGGCTGCGTTTCGAGCGCCGCGCCGATACGTTCACCGTCGCGGCCGATCCGTCCTTCGCCTCGCTTTGGCTGGCGCCGCGCCTTGGCAATATTCGCGCGGCTCTCGGCAGGCTGGATGTGCGCGTCGTCGTGTCGATCGCGTTGGACTCGATGCTGGACGAAGGCATCGACCTCGCCATCAGCTACCGCAACAGCTCGGCGAAGCATCTCGCTTCGGCCGAGCTCTTCACCGAAAGGGTAGTCCCGGCCTGCGCCCCGGCCTTGATCGGGAACCGCTCCGACCGGGACGGCGCCGGGATGCTCGACCGCCTGCCTCTGCTGCATATCGATCAGACCATGGGCGACGACGTCTATCCCACATGGGAGAACTGGTTCACCGCCGCCGGCCGACAGCGCAAGAACATCGACCACGGACCCCGGTTCCCCTTGACCGTGCTGGCCGCGCATGCCGCGATCTCCGGCATGGGCGCGCTGCTTGCCAGCGAACTGGTGCTGAGGGAGCATTTCCGCTCCGGTCAGATCGTCGAGATTGCCGGCGAGGTTCCGGCATTGACCATCAGGCGCCGTCTGGTCTGGCCGGTGGACGGACCGAAGGCCCGCCGCGCCGCCGCCGTCGCCGCGGCGCTTGCCTCGACCGCGACAGCGGACGCCAGCGATCTCCGGCTCACTACGCCATGATGCCTCTCCTGACAGCCTTCTGTCAGCAGCGTCCGCGCGCGGCCGGCGCCGTTTCACTCGGCTCTTTCCATTTCGGCCGAGTCCACCCATATTCCGGTCATGGCCAGACATCCTGACAAGAAGACGCCTTCGCCGGCGCAAGATGACGCGCCGAAGCGGCGCAGTCCGCTGACGGAGTTCCTCGATGCCGCCGAGCCGCTGAAGCCCGGTGGTTTTGACGAGGCGCCGCAGGCCGACTTTTCCGGCGCGCCGCTGACCGGCTCGATCTCCGATTGGGCCGGGCAGATTGAGCGCGAGGCGGAAAAGCAGCCGAAGGCGAAGGTCCCGAAGAAGATCCCCGAGCGCTCGTCGGCGCCCGGCCGCACGGCGCGCGGCACCTCGATGGGGGGTGCTGCGTCGGCGCGCGAGCGCACCGCGGCCGGCCTCAATCCGATCGCCGGCCTCGACGTCTCGCTGGAAGAAGCCGAGACGATGACGTCCAGCGGCGTAACCGCCACGGTGGCAGCACTGTCGGCACTGATCGAATCCGGCAATCCCCTGCACAAGGACGGCGTGCTTTGGACGCCGCACCGCCCCGAGCGTCCGGAAAAGTCCGAAGGCGGCATCGCCATCAAGATGGTGTCGGATTTCGAGCCGGCCGGCGACCAGCCGACCGCGATCAAGGATCTCGTCGAAGGCGTCGGCAGCAACGACCGCACCCAGGTGCTGCTCGGGGTCACCGGCTCCGGCAAGACCTTCACCATGGCCAAGGTGATCGAGGAAACGCAGCGTCCTGCCCTGATCCTGGCGCCCAACAAGACGCTGGCCGCGCAGCTCTATGCCGAGTTCAAGAAATTCTTCCCCGAAAACGCGGTCGAGTATTTCGTCTCCTACTACGACTATTACCAGCCGGAGGCCTATGTGCCCCGGACCGACACCTTCATCGAAAAGGAATCCTCGATCAACGAGCAGATCGACCGCATGCGCCATTCGGCGACGCGTTCGCTGCTCGAGCGCGACGACGTCATCATCGTCGCCTCGGTGTCCTGCATTTACGGTATCGGCTCGGTCGAGACCTATACGGCGATGACCTTCCAGATGCAGATCGGCGACCGGCTCGACCAGCGCGCCCTGCTCGCCGATCTCGTCGCCCAGCAGTACAAGCGCCAGGACATCAATTTCGTCCGCGGCTCCTTCCGCGTGCGCGGCGACACCATCGAGATCTTCCCGGCCCACCTAGAAGACCGCGCCTGGCGCATCTCGATGTTCGGCGACGAGATCGAGTCCATCACCGAGTTCGACCCGCTGACCGGCCAGAAGACCGGCGAGCTGAAAAGCGTCAAGATCTACGCCAATTCGCACTATGTGACGCCGCGCCCGACCTTGAATCAAGCGATCAAGTCTATCAAGGAAGAGCTCAAGCTTCGCTTGCAAGAGCTTGAAAAGGCTGGCCGCCTGCTGGAGGCGCAGCGACTGGAGCAGCGCACCCGCTTCGATCTGGAGATGCTTGAGGCGACCGGTTCCTGCGCCGGCATCGAAAACTATTCGCGCTATCTAACCGGACGCCAGCCGGGCGATCCGCCGCCAACCTTGTTCGAATACATTCCCGACAACGCGCTGGTCTTCATCGACGAAAGCCACGTTACCGTGCCGCAGATCGGCGGCATGTATCGCGGCGACTTCCGCCGCAAGGCGACCTTGGCCGAGTACGGTTTCCGCCTGCCTTCCTGCATGGACAACCGGCCGCTTCGCTTCGAGGAATGGGACGCCATGCGCCCGCTGTCGGTGGCGGTTTCGGCGACGCCGGGCAGTTGGGAACTCGACCAGTCCGGCGGCGTCTTCGCCGAGCAGGTCATCCGCCCGACCGGCCTGATCGACCCGCCGGTCGAGGTGCGTCCGGCCAAGAGCCAGGTCGACGACGTCGTCGGCGAGATCCGCGACACGACAAGGGCCGGCTACCGCACGCTGGTCACAGTGCTGACCAAGCGCATGGCCGAGGACCTCACCGAATACCTGCATGAGAACGGCATCCGCGTCCGCTACATGCATTCCGACATCGACACGCTGGAGCGCATCGAGATCCTGCGCGATCTGCGTCTGGGCGCCTTTGACGTGCTGGTCGGCATCAACCTCTTGCGCGAAGGCCTCGACATTCCCGAATGCGGCTTCGTCGCGATTCTCGATGCCGACAAGGAAGGTTTCCTGCGTTCGGAAACCTCACTGATCCAGACCATCGGCCGCGCCGCCCGTAACGTCGATGGCAAGGTCATCCTCTACGCCGACCAGATCACCGGCTCGATGGAGCGGGCGATGGCCGAGACCAACCGCCGCCGCGAGAAGCAGATGGAGTGGAATCTCGCCAACGGCATCACGCCGGAATCGGTCAAGTCGCGCATCGCCGACATCCTCGACTCGGTCTACGAGAAGGACCATGTCCGCGCCGACATCTCGCAGTTCACCGACGATGCCGGGGCGATGATCGGCAACAACCTCAAGACCCATCTCGAGGCGTTGGACAAGCAGATGCGCGATGCCGCCGCCAATCTCGACTTCGAGAAGGCGGCGCGCGTCCGCGACGAGATCAAGCGGCTGCGCGAGATGGAGCTCGCCATCTCCGACGATCCGCTGGCGCGCGAGGTGGAAGGGCAAAGTCCTGCATCGGGCCGCGAAAAGGGCAAGCACAACAAGGGCGTCGCCAAGCATCGTACGGTCGAGGAGCAGGAGCGTTTCCGCAAGCTCGATGAAGCGCGCGCCGCCGAGGAAGCGGCCAAAGCTGCCCGGCCCAACCTGTTCCGCAAGCCGCATCTCGACGAGATGGGCGCCGACGGTGCCGTGCCAGTGAAGAAGCCGCTTTTCGCCAAGCCGTCGATCGACGACATGGGCCCCGGCACCGACATGACGACCCCGGCCGGCGCCGTCTCGCGTTCGCTGTTCAAGAAGCAGAGCGCGCAGGAAGCGCATGGTTCCGATTTCGGCATTCCCGGCGACCGCAGCAAACCGCTGTTCCGCAAGAACTCGCTTGACGAGATGACGGTGCGCCGCACCGAGAAGCCCCTCGAAGGCAAGAAGCCGGCTAAGCCGCAGCCGATCTCCCCCCCGGTGGGGGAGATGTCCGGCAGGACAGAGGGGGGCGCGAAGGAACGCGGCGACAAACCCATCGTCCGCCAGCGCGCCGGCATCGGCTCCTACGAGGATCCAGCCGACGAGCGCCGCCAGAAACGCCGGCCGGGCAAGACTGGTCGGCCGGGGCAGTAGCGCCTTTTCCTTCTCCCCGTGGGAGAAAGAAAGTGCGGGCCCACTTGCCCTCACCCTCGCCTTTGATGTAGTCGCTCAGCATACTCGAACATCTGGAAAGGAGGGCTGCGTGAACTACTATCACCATCGTCAGCGTGGCCCGGTTTGTGCCCTGCGAGCTTGCTTGCAGGGCTGACCAGGACGGTCCGGGTTTTCCCGCTTCGATTTTTGGTCTGCCCTTCGTGGTGTCGCTGAACCTGGCCTGATGGCCTGCCGGCGCACCGTCAAGGTGCATTGAGCCGCTAGAGCATGATCCCGAAAAGTGGGAACCGTTTTTCGGGAAAGATCATGCTCCAACAAAGTGTCGGCAAGACCAGAGATATCGACATGGCCCTGATCAGCCTCAAATCCCTCGGCGTCACCATGAGTGCGCCGCTTTTTTCCAATCTCGACCTCATCATCGGCGCCGGCGACCGGCTCGGCATCGTCGCGGCCAATGGCCGTGGCAAATCCACTTTGCTCAAATGCCTGGCCGGCGAATTCGAAGCCACCACCGGCGACATCACCCGCTCGCGCGGCTTGCGCGTCGGCCATGTCGAGCAAGCCGTCCCCGACGCGCTGCTCGACCGCAGCTTCCATGACGTCGTCGCCGATGCTTTGCCGCTCGAACAGCGCGACAGCGAGCTCTGGCGCGTTGATGTGGTGCTGGATTCGCTCGACGTGTCGGAGGACATGCGCGAGCGGAGAATGCGCGCCCTGAGCGGCGGCTGGCAGCGGCTGGCGCTGATCGCGCGCGTCTGGGTCACCGACCCGGACGTGCTCCTGCTCGACGAGCCAACCAATCATCTCGACCTTGCCAGGATCAGCCGACTCGAGACATGGCTCAACGCATTGCCCCGCGAGGTGCCGGTGATCATCGCCAGCCATGACCGCGCCTTCCTCGACGCCACCACCAACCGCACACTGTTCCTGCGTCCGGAGGACTCACCGGTGTTCGCCTTGCCGTATTCGCGCGCCAGGCAGGCCCTCGACGGGGTCGATGCGGCGACGGCGCGGAAGTTCGAGCGCGACATGAAAATCGCCCAGCAGCTGCGCAAGCAGGCCGCCAAGCTGAACAATATCGGCATCAATTCCGGCAGCGACCTTTTGACGGTGAAGACCAGGCAGCTCAAGGAGCGGGCGGAGAAGCTGGAAGATGCAGCCGCGGCCGCGCATCGCGAACGCTCGGCCGGCGCGATCCGGCTCGCCAACCGCGGCACCCACGCCAAGGTGCTGATCACGCTGGAGGACGCGGCGGTCGAAATGCCCGACGGCACGCTGCTGTTCAGGACCGGCAAGCGCCATATCTGCCAAGACGATCGCATCGTGCTGCTCGGCCGCAACGGCGTCGGCAAGACACGCTTCATCGCGATGATCCGCGACGCTATCGCCGAGCCGGGTTCGGTCGCGACCGTCAAGGTGACGCCCTCGACCGCGCTCGGCTACAGCGATCAGGCGTTGTCGGGCATCGATGGCGACGACATGCCGCTGGCGATGCTCTCGCGCCGCTTCGATATCGGCGAGCAGCGTGCCCGTTCGCTGCTCGCCGGGGCCGGCGTCGCCATCGAGATGCAGGACCGGAAGATCGGCCTTCTGTCCGGCGGACAAAAGTCGAGACTGATGATGCTGGTACTGCGGCTCATCCACCCCAATTTCTATCTGCTCGACGAGCCGACCAACCACCTCGACATCGACGGTCAGGAAGTGTTGGAGGACGAATTGCTGAAGCATCAGGCGAGTTGCCTGCTTGCCTCGCATGACCGCTCCTTCATCCGCGCCGTCGGCAACCGCTTTTGGCTGATCGACAGGCGACGGCTGACCGAAGTCGACGACCCGGAAGCGTTCTTCCGCTCCGTCGCCGAAACGCCGAACTGAGACGATACATCTGCCGGACCGGCATTCGAAGCAATGCCGTCCGGCAGGCTTTGCTCGCGGCCCGACAATACTTTCCCATCTGCTAAAAAAGGAGCATCTTGAATTGCTCAGCCATGGAGGGGACGGGCCATGCGTGCAGTGGAAATCGTCAGCAATCTCTACAAAGCCTATGCGGACCGCGACATCGAGGGCGCCTTGTCGCAGTGCGCCGAGAATGTCGTGTTCCGCTGGATTGCCGATCCCCGGCAATCGCGTCATGCCGGCACCGCGCATGGCAAGCAGGAATTCCTCGCCAGGCTCCTGGCGCTCGACGATGACTTCGAATACCGGCACTTCGTCCCGGTCGAGATCATCGACGGCGGCGACAAGGTCGCCGCGCAGGTCGAGATCTACATGACACGCCGCGCCACCGGCGAGGAGTTCATCATGCGCACCGCCAATTTCTGGACGGTGCGCGACGGCGAGATCATCGAGATGGTGGAATATTACGACACCGCGCTGGCGGCGTCGGTGTTCTGAAAAAGATTGAGGCGATCTGTCGGATCGCCTGTTGCCACCTCGTCCTTGGGATGCCGACACGGTGATGCCGGCATCAACCAGGGAGAACCAACATGTCGGTACTGTCATCCATCGGCCGTCTCGCCAACCGGTATGCCGCGGCGCGTGCCCGTCATCGCAGCGAGCGCATCCTGCTTTCGCTGCCCGCCGAGTTGCGCAAGGACATCGGCTTTCCGGAGATTTTCGAAACGCGGCAAAGCCGCCGTGCCGCCACTTTCTCGGCGAAGGTCATATAAAGTGGCGTATCCAATGCGATTGTTCCCCGGTCGCCCGGGCTGCCGGGAACCGGCCGTTTAAGAAATTTTCGGGAGGTATGTAGGATCGCCGCCGGTTCGTCCGTCCTTGGGTGGCCAGATCAACCCCGTGAAGAGGAACACGAGAATGAACGACCAGACCCCGCCCCGCGCCAAGGTCCTTGGCGGATTGACCCCCTACCTGCAGGTCGACGGCGCCATCAAGGCCGCCGAATTCTACAAGAAGGCTTTCGGCGCGGAGGAAGTGTTCGCCTATCCGCCAGACGATAAGGGCCGCACCATGCACATCCATCTCTACGTCAACGGCTCGACGCTGATGCTGGGCGATGCCTATCCCGAGCACGGCCATCCGCATCAGGCGGCGCAGGGCTACACGCTGCAACTCCATCTCGGCGGCGATGATATCGATGCCTGGTGGAAGCGCGCGGTCGATGCCGGCTGCGAGGTCGTCACCCCGCTGCAGGTGATGTTCTGGGGCGACCGCTGGGGCCAGGTGAAAGACCCCTTCGGCGTCGCCTGGGCGATGAACGCGCCGGTGAAGTGAGACCGTCTGCCTCGTCCCCTATGGGAGAGGTCGGATTGCCCCGAATTGCCCTTCGCAATTCAGTTGGCAATCCAGGTGAGGGGTAAGCTTGGCGCCAAGCTGGAGCACCCCTCATCCGTCTCGGCGCTGCGCGCCGATCCACCTTCTCCCACAGGGGGAGAAGGGAAAGCCACGCCCAACCAAGGAGTCCACCATGTCCTATGTCGATGGCTTCGTGCTCGCCGTGCCGAAGGCAAATCTCGATGCGTACAAGAAAATGGCTGCGAACGCCGGCGCCGTCTGGAAGGAGCACGGCGCGCTCGCCTATGTCGAATGCGTCGGCGATGACGTGCCCTATGGCGAGCTGACGTCGTTTCCGCGCGCCGTGCAGGCGAAGGACGACGAGATCGTCATCTTCGCCTGGGTCGTCTACGAGTCTAGACAGAGCCGCGACGCGGTCATGGCCAAGGTGATGGCCGACGAGCGCCTCAAGATGGACTGGTCTGCCATGCCGTTCGACGGCAAGCGCATGATCTTCGGCGGCTTCCAGCCGTTCGTGGAGCTTTGAGGAACTCGGCCCTTCGTTTCGTCATCCTATGACGAAGCTGAGAGGCTTCGCCCTGCTATGCTAGCTTATCCAGCAGCGGCTTCAGCCGATCCCCGTACCGCTTCCACAGATCGACGGAGCCCTGATACATCGGCTGGCGCACCTGCGCCGCCGATGCGGTACGCACCGGTCGGTCCGTCTCGTGGAACGACAGCACCTTGTCGTCCCAGGGCAGGCCGAGATGCGCCATCAGCGCCCGTGTCTGCCCTTCCTGGTCGGCGACGAAATCCTCATAGCGCACATCGTGCACGACGCCCGGCAGCACCTTGCGCCAATGCGCCATGATGTCGGTGTAGAGGTTATGGAAATCGGCGAGCTCGCCGAGATCATAGCCGTAGCGATGGCCGTCGCCGCGGAAATGCACCTTGAAGATCGACAGGCAAGTGGCCGCCGCGTCGCGCGCGCAATGGACGATCTTGGCCTTCGGCAACATCATGTGCAGGAAGCCGACCAGAAGGAAGTTGCCCGGCATCTTGTCGGTGACATGGCGGTAGCCCGGATAGCGGGTATGCAGCATGTCGAGATAGGCCTGACCAGCCTCGGCGAAGACCTTGTCGGGCATATCGGCGATACCGGCGGGGAAGCCGCCCGGCATGCTCATCGGAAACTGCTTGCCGACGGCCGTCTTCAGGATGTTCAACTCGCCGGCGCCAAAGACCTGGCTGTGGCTGGCGATGATCTGCTCGACCAGCGTGGTGCCGGAACGCGGCATGCCGACGACGAAGATCGGTGTGTCGTCGGAAATGCCGCTTGGCTTGTGCTTTTCGAAGAAGGCTGTGTCGAAGGCCGCCTTCATCGCCTCGAATTCGCCGCGTGTGCGCGCGGGATCGTAGTCGATCGCCTTGCGGCGGATGGCATTGCCCTCGGCGAAATAGTCGAAAGCGCGGCCATAGTCCTTGAGGTCGTCATTGACCTTGCCCAGGCCGAAGGAGAGCTGCATGCGCGCGAGGCTGCCCTGCGGCGCCTTGGCGTGCTCGGCCTCCATGCCGGAAAGCTCCTTGTCGCGCTCGGTTTGGCGTTTGACCTGCGTGAGCAGCAGCCAGGCCTTCGCCATATTCGGGGCGATCGCCAGCGCCCGGCGGGCGAGATCGGTTGCCTCGTCGAGCTTGCCCTTCTCCATCATCGCGACGCCCAGCCCGTAGAGCAGCTCGGCGTCCTTCGGCCGGATCGACAGCGCCTCGCGGAACAGCTTGATCGCCTCGTCCAGCCGCCCGGCTTCCTGCAGCGTTTCGGCGAGACCGACACGCGCGCGGACATGGAACGGATTGCGGCCGATCGTGCCACGATAGATCTCCTCGGCGGCGTCGAACTGCCCGAGCTGCGTCAGCGACGAACCGAGATTGTCGCGCGCGGCCAGTTGGTCGGGCCGGATATCGACCGCGCCGCGGAAGAAATCGATCGCGGCGGCGATGCGCCCGAGGTCGCGCATGACCGTGCCCATATTGTTGAGGAAATCGGCATTCTCGGGTTGCAGCGTCACCGACCGCTCGATGAGATCGAGCCCTTCCTCGCTCCTGCCGGTCTGGTGCAGCAGCAATCCGAGGAAATGCAGCGCGGCGGCATGGTTCGGCTGCTGCCCCAGGACCTGCCGGTAGAGCGCCTCGGCCTCCTGGCGGCGCCCCGCCTGATGCAGTTGCAGCGCCTTTTGCACATACGGGTCGAGCGGGCTGGCCGAGCCACCTGGCCTGCCGCCGGCGTTTGCCGCTCTTCTGTGATCTTTGCTAATGGGAAACCTGCCGTATTTGTTGGTCCGCCGGACCTAAGCCATGCGGGCAAGAGATTCAAGACAAAGCGTCAGCGCGCGTCGCGGTGTCCATTTGCGCGGATGGACACCGCGGCTTTCTCAGCACGGCCCGTCGCCGACGATGCGATAGTCCGCCGCGCGGGCCTCGCATGCGTTCGGGAAGGTGCGCACCTGCCCATGTCCCCTGGCGCAGACCGGGGCGTATTCGCGCGTGCAGAACGTCTGCTCCCCGCCGCCACCGCCATCGCGGCAAGGACCGTCGCGCACGATGCGGTAGCCTTCCCTTTCGGCCATGCAGGCATTGGCGAAGGTCTGGCGGTCGCCGCCGCGCCGCGCGCAGACCGGTTCGTATTGCATGGTGCAGAGCTGCGGATGCGGCCGGGGCGGCCGCGGGCGCGGCCCATCGTCGACGACGACGGTGCAGGCG
This sequence comes from Mesorhizobium sp. B2-4-6, assembly GCF_006442775.1. Lineage (NCBI taxonomy): Bacteria > Pseudomonadati > Pseudomonadota > Alphaproteobacteria > Hyphomicrobiales > Phyllobacteriaceae > Mesorhizobium > Mesorhizobium sp. B2-4-6. The sequence goes on along the minus strand of NZ_VFVI01000001.1, from coordinate 420,149 downwards.
GCCAGCAGCGCGGACAGCATGAAAATGACGACGCCCTGTCGCGAGACCTCAAGAAACCGCATATGTCCTTCCTCCATCCCGACGCGTGATGCGGGCTCGTGATATCCTCGCATCCTGCGCGCTAAACGCAACCATCGTTTGTGGAGCGCACGACCCATGGTCGCCGCCCTCATGCTGGCCCATGCTTGGCTCGTCTCTGGCCGATGACCGGTGACGAGGCCGGGTCTATCGAGGCCCCAGCGTTGGACGCGCCGCGGGCCGCCCGCGAGCGTCGTCTTGCAAGCATCACGTTTCCGTGTAATAAAAATCATGTTCGGGCATTTGCGACCCGGAGAGCGGAACGTTTTGGACGACCTTTCCCCGACAAGTGTGAATCTCTGACAACCCCGTTTTTCGGCGGGGGGTTTGACCATGCGCGAATGCATGACCGCCGAAGCAACCACCGGGATTTGCCCGAGGCGCGAGGCAGCGGGCGAACCACAAGACTGACACGACACGGGTGAAGGAGTTTCCCCAATGGCCCAGACCGGTACCGTAAAGTTCTTCAATGCCACCAAAGGCTTCGGCTTCATCACGCCGGATGGTGGCGCCAAGGACGTGTTCGTCCACATTTCCGCGATCGAGGCCTCAGGCCTGCGCACGCTGGTCGACGGCCAGAAGGTCACCTTCGACGTCGAGCCGGACCGCATGGGCAAAGGCCCGAAGGCGGTCAACCTGCGCGCCGCCTGATCGCCGGAACAGCCTTATCCTTGCGGATGCAATGGTGCGGCAGGATCATGAAGCGGGTTCTGGACAGGCCTGAAATTGCGAAGGCGCGACCGAGACGGTCGCGCCTTTTTTGCGCGCAAATGCTTGGATCGGCAGGCGAAAACTTTCTCTTGCCGATAGCGCTAAAATAAAGGACAAATTTCCTCTCGGGCAGTTTGCCGGCCCGAAACTTGACTTGATGGGATCAAAGGAGTTTCCCATGCCGCAGACCGGCACCGTCAAATTCTTCAACCATGCCAAGGGTTTCGGCTTCATCACGCCCGATGATGGCGCGAAGGATGTCTTCGTCCATATTTCGGCTGTGCAGGCGTCGGGCCTTCCCGGTCTTGAGGATGGGCAGAAAGTGACATTCGACACCGAGCCGGACAAGCGCGGCAAGGGTCCGAAGGCCGTCAATCTGTCGATCGGCTAAGCCGGTTCACGACGGATCCGACGGAGGCCTTTCAGGCGGGACCGCTCCCGCCCGGAGTGGATTGTGCCCAGTCCGGAAAAGTCGTTCCGGCTTCAAAAAAGTCGCCCAGGCTCCAAAAGTCGCCCGGGCTTGAAAATCGGCAAGCCACGAAAAATCGTTTGCGCCGACTTCCGTTCAGCCTCCGTTCAGCCACGGTCTTCTATTAACCTTTGCTAAAGCCGGTCCGTATCCCCCGAAAAAATGCGCGGGCCGGCGCGAAGGAGACCGAAAATGAACCGCTTTCTCAAGACCGCCATCCTGGGTGTTGGCATTGCCGCGACCACCTTGGCCACCTTCTCGGCGGCCAATGCCGACGACTGGCGCTGGCACCATCATCATCGTAGCCACGGTGGCGACGCCCTCGCCGCCGGCGTTGTCGGCCTCGCGGCCGGCGCTCTGATCGGTAGCGCGCTGAGCAACCCCGGGCCGCGCTATTACGAACCGGCGTATGGTGACGACTATTACGTCGACCGGCCGGTGCGGCGCTATTACGTGCAGCAGCCGCGTGTCGTCTATGCCGACCGCTACGCCGAACCGTGGACCCGCGGCTGGTACGAGTATTGCTCGGATCGCTACCGCAGCTTCAATTCGCGCACCGGCACCTTCACCGGCAATGATGGCGCCCAGCATTTCTGCGTTGCCAATTAAGAAAACCCAGGGTTCCCTGCCCCGGGCAAAAGCGCCGCCTCCAGCGGCGCTTTTTCTTTGCCTGCGAGGTCAGGTCAGAAACAGATTGGTCCGCCGCTCGTCGCCAAAGCGGCTGCCCGGGCCATGGCCGCAGATGAAACCGATGTCGTCGCCAAGCGGCAGAAGCTTGTCCTTGATCGAGGCGATCAGCGCGGCATGGTCGCCGCCGGGCAGATCGGTGCGCCCGATCGAACCCCGGAACAGCACGTCGCCGACATGCGCGAACTTGGCCGCCCGGTTGTAGTAGACGACATGGCCCGGCGCATGTCCCGGGCAATGCAGCACCTCGAACTGATGGCCGCCGAAGGACACGACCTCGCCTTCGGTCAGAAAACGGTCCGGCACGCAATTGCACACCGGGTCGGTGAGGCCGAAGCGCTTGGCCTGGTTCTCGAGATTGGCAAGCAGTGGTTTGTCGGCCTCGTGCGGGCCGATGATGTCGATGCCGAGCGCATCCTTCAGTTCCATCGCGCCGCCGGCGTGGTCGATATGGCCGTGCGTGATCCAGATCGCGCGGGCGGTGATGGCATTGTCCTTCAGCACCGACAATATTTTGTCGACATCGCCGCCGGGATCGACGACGACGCCGTCCTTGTCGTCCATGTCGAACAGGATGGTGCAGTTCTGCTGGAAGGGCGTGACCGGCACGATGCCGGCATTGAGCTGACCCATGGCTTTCCTTTCCCCACCGCTTTCCTTCGAAATGCCGCCCTGATGTAGACAGCCCGGCGAGCCTCGTCCACCATTGTCCGAACTTCGGGAGGAAATGCGCGGCCGAGGCCGCCGGCCCTGCTCCAAAAGGAATGGGCGGCCGAGGCCGCCGGCCGTGTTCCAAAAGGAATGGGCGGCCGAGGCCGCCAGCCCTGTTCCAAAAGGAATGGGCGGCCGAGGCCGCCAGCCCTGTTCCAAAAGGAATGGGCGACCGAGGCCGCCAGCCCTGTTCCAAAAGGAATGGGCGGCCGAGGCCGCCCATGGCAAAGGTCCGAAAGAACAGGACCTATTTCTTCATCGCATTCATGACCGCGCCGATGATGCCGGTCAGGATCGCGCCACCACCAACACCGCCGAGGAGGTTCTTCAAGTCGAGCGCGCTGCCGATGCCGCCCGCCGCCGCTGCCGCGTCAACACCGCCGCCGCCGAGCAAACTGCCGAGAATGGCCGCGCCGCCGACGCCGCCGATCGCACCGCCGAGGATTTTGGTGACTTGGCCCATCGCCGCCTGCTTCAACGCCGCGCCAACCGCCTGGCCACCGATAACGCCGGCAATTACCTGTACAACGATCTGAATAATCGTGTTGCTGTCCATGTAACTAGTCCCTCCATAGCCGCCAGCCTCCTCGGGCCGACGCCATCATGAGACGCCGAATTGTTTGAAAGTCAAATGCACGGGCGCTTAAATAAAAGGGGCGGCTCGAAAACCGCCCCTATTGCACAAAAAAGCTGTGACTATCGCTATTCTGCGGCGATTGCGTGCTTCGGCTGCACCGCGGCGGAATAGTCGTTCATCAACGTCTTGGCGATCTCGCCGACCTCGAATCGGTATGGACCGATCTCGGAAACCGGCGTGACCTCGGCGGCGGTGCCGGTGAGGAAGCACTGCTCGAAACCTTCGAGTTCCTCCGGCATGATGGCGCGCTCGATCAATTCGAAACCGCGATCCTTCGCCAGGCCGATCACCGTGCGGCGGGTTATGCCGTCGAGGAAACAGTCGGGCGTCGGCGTATGGATCTTGCCGTCCTTGACGAAGAAGATGTTGGCGCCGGTGGCTTCCGCCACTTGGCCGCGCCAATCGAGCATCATGGCGTCGGCGTAGCCCTTGGCCTCGGCGGCGTGCTTGGACAGCGTGCAGATCATGTAGAGGCCTGCGGCCTTCGACTTGGAGGGCGCGGTGCGCGGATCGGGCCGGCGCCATTCGGCGACATCGAGGCGGATGCCCTTGAGCTTCTGCGCGGGGTCGAAATAGCTCGGCCACTGCCAGATGGCGATGGCGCAGTTGATACGGTTGTTCTGCGCCGAAACGCCCATCTGCTCGCTGCCGCGCCAGGCGATCGGGCGCACATAGGCGTCCTGGAAACCCTGTTTCTTCAACAGCGTGCGGCAGGCCTCGTCGATCTCGGCGACCGGATAGGGAATCTTGAAACCGAGCAGGCGCGCCGATTCATGCAGGCGCTCATTATGTTCGGTCAGCTTGAAGATCTGGCCGCCATAGGCGCGCTCGCCCTCGAAGACGGCGCTGGCATAGTGCAGGCCATGGGTCAGCACATGGATCTTGGCGTCGGCCCATTTGACGAACTCGCCGTTCATCCAGATGAAGCCGTCCAATTGATCGAAGGGAATAGATGCCATGGAAACCTCCCGCGGGCGAGAGCCCGCAACTCGTTGTGTTTTAAAGCCTTTTGTACCGGCCCCGCCACAGGATCCGAAACACTGGCCAATGCTTGAAAGCGTAGGCGGATATTCAATCCGTGGCAAACTCAGGAAGTTCCGGAAAAACGGCTTCCCCTTGCCTTTTCGTTCGCAATCCGCCGAAAAGCTTGTCAAAAATTATCATTGTCCGGAAATTACGTCAATAGTACTGACATAATTCCCGCCTCGCACGGAGAAATGATGACGAGCCCCGCAGCCGGTAAACCGATCAGGACGGCGATCGCCGATGAGGACGGCATCGACTTCGCCATCATCGAACTGTTTTTCTTCGCCTATCGCGATTTCACCTCCGATCCGGACCAGATCCTGGCCGATTACGGCTTCGGCCGCGCCCATCATCGCGTGCTGCACTTCGTCAACCGCAGGCCGGGCCTCACCGTTGCCGAACTGCTCGATGTGCTGAAGATCACCAAGCAGAGCCTCGCGCGGGTTTTGAAGCAGTTGATCGACACCGACCATATCGTCCAGGTGCAGGGTCCGCGCGACCGCCGGCAGCGCGAACTCTACCCGACCGCCAAGGGTCGCGCGCTGGCCTTGGCGTTGGCGCGGCCACAGTCGCGCCGCATCCGTGCGGCATTGGAGGATTCCGGAGCCACCGAACGCGCCACGATCGAGCGCTTCCTGGAAGCGATGGTCAATCCGGAACTAAGAGCGCAGATCGACATTGTGCCTGCGCAAACATCGGGGAAGAACCATGGAGACCATTGAGAAGGTTGATCATCCGGCAGCGCCCGACGATGACGCGCCGCATCTTCTGGTTGTCGATGACGACACGCGTATCCGCAACCTGCTCAAGCAGTATCTGTCCGAGAACGGCTTTCGCGTCACCGTGGCCGGCAATTCCGGCGAGGCCAGGCGCAAGCTCGCCGGCCTCGACTTCGACCTTTTGGTGCTCGATGTCATGATGCCGGGTGAGACCGGCGTCGACCTCACCAAGGCGCTGCGCGCCGACAAGAACGTGCCGATCCTGATGCTGACGGCGCTGTCCGAGACCGACAGCCGCATCACCGGGCTGGAAGCCGGCGCCGATGACTACCTGCCGAAACCGTTCGATCCGCGCGAGCTGATCCTGCGCATCAACAACATCCTGCGCCGTGGCGGCCCGGCGGCGACGCCGAAGGTGGAGCAGCTGGTGTTCGGGCCCTACACGTTCCAGATCGCCAAGCGCGAATTGAAGCGCGGCGGCGAGGCGCTTAAGCTGACCGATCGCGAGCAGGAGATCCTCGCGATCTTCGCCGCGCGGGCGGGCGAGACCATACCGCGCCATGAGCTGGTGGGCGATGAATCGGATGTCGGCGAGCGCACCATCGACGTGCAGATCAACCGGCTGCGCCGCAAGATCGAGCGCGATCCGTCCAATCCGGTGTGGCTGCAGACGGTGCGCGGTATTGGGTATCGGCTCAGCGTCGAATAAGTTACGTTGAAGGCCCTTTGCTGAACAGGCCATCGACGAGCGGAAGGGCGAATGGCGACCACGCAACTGGACAAGCCGAAAGGAGACGGCCTCGGCGATCTCGCGCTGCGAACGCTGAAGGCGATGCCCCGCGCCTGGAACCGGTTCTGGCGCCTTGTCGCGCTCTACATGCCGAAGCGGCTCTATGCCCGCTCGCTGATCATCGTGATCGCGCCGATGATCCTGCTGCAGTCGGTGGTCGCCTTCGTTTTCATGGAACGCCATTGGCAGACGGTCACCCAGCGCCTGTCGCAGGCGACTATTTCGGACATAGCGGCCGTCATCGACATGATGGAGACCTATCCGCACGACGCTGACTACGCCAACATCATCCGCATCGCCCAGGACCGCATGCAGTTGAAGGTGGATCTGCTACCGCCCGATCCGCTGCCCCCGCCAGGCCCCAAACCGTTCTTCTCGATCCTCGACGAGGCGCTGTCGTCGGAGATCACCAGGCAGATCAACCGTCCCTTCTGGATCGACACTGTCGGCAACTCGAATGTCGTCGAGGTTCGCGTCCAGCTTGAAGGCAAGGTGCTGCGCGTCTTCGTGCGGCGCAGCCAGGCTTATGCCTCGAACACCCACATCTTCCTGATCTGGATGGTCGGCACCTCGCTGGTTCTGCTGATGATCGCCATTCCCTTCCTGCGCAATCAGATCAGGCCGATCCTGACGCTCGCCGAGGCCGCCGAGAGTTTCGGCAAGGGCCGGCCAATGCCGCGCGATTTCCGTCCGCGCGGCGCCGAGGAGGTTCGCCGAGCGGGTTTCGCCTTCATCCAGATGCGTGAGCGTATCGAACGCCAGATAGAGCAGCGCACAGCCATGTTGACGGGCGTCAGCCACGATCTTCGAACCATCCTCACTCGGTTCAAGCTGCAGCTGGCGCTGGCCGGCGGCAAGTCCGAGACCAAGGCCGCGCTGAACCAGGACATCGACGACATGCAGTCGATGCTCGAAGGCTATCTTTCCTTTGCCCGTGGCGAGGCTGCGGAAGACACCGGCCGTTTCGACCTCAAGGCCTATTTCCAGAAGCTTGGCGAGGAAGCGCAATTGCGCAAGTGCAAGCTCACGACGACGCTGACCGGCGATCCGGCCGTGCATGTGCGGCCGAACGCCTTTGCCCGTTTGCTGTCGAACGTCATCGGCAATGCCTTCCGCTATGCCAAGACCGTCGAGGTCCACGCCAATCACGGCCGCGGCTCGCTCATCGTCACCATCGACGACGACGGCCCCGGCATCGCGCCCGACAAGCGCGAAGAGGTTTTCAAGCCTTTCCTGCGGCTCGACGAGGCGCGCAACCTCGACGCCAGCGGCACCGGACTTGGCCTGTCGATCGCCCGCGACATCGCCCGCAGCCACGGCGGCGACATCGGTCTCGAGGACAGCCCGCTCGGCGGCCTGCGCGCTGTCATCAAGGTGCCCGCGTAAACCCGGTCAGACAGGCTTCATCCGCCCGTCATGAAATCATGGTCAAGAGCGCGCATGAAGCGCGCGACCTTCGTTGATTCGGCCCTGCCGCCCCGCTTCGATCCCGTGCCCGCCCGGGTGCGCTGGAGCGAGGCGCGAGCTGCTGCCTGGCTGCCGTTCCGGCACCATGCCGGCGCGACCAGGAATTATCGCGGCAAAGGGCCCTCATACGCATCGGGATCGCCATGCGGATCCTGATGGTCACCGACGCATGGCGGCCCCAGGTCAATGGCGTGGTGCACACGCTGGAACGCCTCACCGAGGCGCTGAAGCCCTTCGACGTCGAACTCGATTTCCTGACGCCGAACCTCTTTCGCACCTTGCCGATGCCGACCTATCCCGACATCCGGCTCGCGTTGACGACGCCGGGCCATGTCGCGCGTATGATCGACGCCGCCAAGGCCGACCACATCCACATCGTCACCGAAGGTCCGCTCGGCATCATGGCGCGCCGCCATTGCCGAAGGATCGGCCGCCCCTTCACCACCAGCTACCACACACGCTTTCCCGAATATCTCAGCGCCCGCCTGCCGGTGCCGGAGAGCTGGGCCTACAACTGGCTGCGCGACTTCCACAATTCCGGACAGGGCACGCTTGTCGCCACGCAATCGCTGGCGGACGATCTCGCGGCGCGTGGCTTCAACAAGCTGAGGCCCTGGACGCGCGGCGTCGACACCGACCATTTCCGGCCCGACAAGCGCAAGGAAACCGGCTTCCCCCGCCCGGTTTTCCTGTGCGTCGGCCGTGTCGCGATCGAAAAGAACCTGACCGCCTTCCTCGATCTCGATTTGCCAGGCAGCAAGGTTATCGTCGGCGAAGGACCGGAGCTGGCAAAACTCAAGGCGCGCTATCCCAAGGCGAATTTCCTCGGCCACCGCCCGAACGACGAACTGGCCGAGATCTATGCGTCGGCCGACGTCTTCGTCTTCCCGAGCCGCACCGACACCTTCGGCAACGTCATCATCGAGGCGCTGGCCAGCGGAACGCCCGTCGCCGCCTATCCGGTGACCGGACCGATCGACATTGTCGGCGACGGCGTCGGGGGGGCCGTATCGAACGATCTGGGCGAGGCGGCGATGAAAGCGCTTCACGTCGACCGCGCCGAGGCACGCCAGCGCGCGATGCGCTACAGCTGGCAGGCCTGCGCCGAAATGTTTCTCGACGTGGTCGACGAAGCGCTGGGAATGCCAAGCAAGCGCGCCGGTCAGGATCGGCTGGCTCCAGGTCGCCCCAGGCTCGTCCTAGAATAGACGCCCGCCGTCCGGCACCTTGCGTTCGATGGCGCCGAGCACGACCGCGCCTTCTTCATCGGGAAAGCCGAGCGTCAGCACCTCCGACATGAACGGGCCGATCTGGCGCGGCGGGAAATTGACCACCGCGAAGACCTGGCGGCCGATCAGCGTTTCCGGCGCGTAGTATTTGGTGATTTGCGCTGACGACTTCTTCACCCCGATCGCCGGACCGAAATCGATCTTCAGCTTGATCGCCGGCTTGCGCGCCTCCGGAAACGGCTCGGCCTCGACGATCGTGCCGGCACGGATGTCGATACGGTCGAAATCGGCAAAGCTGATCTCGGGCTTGCGCTCGCTACTGGAACTCATCAGCGATATCGGCCTGACTCAGGCGTTTCCATGGGTCTCGAAGAGCACGCTGGATAGCGCGTCCTTGGCCGATGTACCCGACCAGACGACGAACTGGAAGGCCTGGAAATAGCATTCGCATGCCTCTAGCGCCGACGACAGAAGCACCTCGACCTGCTGGCTCGAAGGCTCGACCCCGCCGGCAAGCAGCAGCGACTGTCGGAACATGATCGCGCCTTCCTGTTCCCACAGATCGAAATGACCGAACAGCATCTGTTCGTTGATCAGCGACAACAGCCGCATCACTTCCAGCGCGCGCGTTTCCGGCACCTTGATGTCGAAGGCGCAGGCCAGATGCAGCGCCTCGAAATCCTCCATCCAGGAAAAGGAGACGTGGTAGTCGGTCCAGCTGCCGGCCACCGAAATCGAAATCTCGTCGTCGCCGGCACGCTCGAAGGACCAGTCGTTGTTGTGGGCCACCTGCTCGATGACATCCACCGGGTGGATTTCGCGGGAGAATTCGAGTTCGAGGAGTTCCATGAATGCTTCCTGTGTTCAGGGGAGCGCCGCACGCTCCGCGGGGCACACACGACGAACAATCTTGTCTAGAACTCGGACGGCCAGGACTTTCCAACGCAAAGACCCAACCGGACCCCACCGCCCGGCGCATGACCCTGCTTCGAATCATGCAACAAATTCAGTCTATTGATCGGGAGTCGCGTGAACAGCCCAATTTTTCGCACTGCGTCATCCGCATGTGGAAAGGTGGCTGTCACGGAGATTCATGCAATGCCGGTAAGCGATTCACGGCAAAGCGATTTTTCGGATCGCGCTATGTGGAAAAGTTTAACGATTATTTTTTTGCGCGGGGCTTTGCGGCACCCGTAGGTGCGGCTTGTCCGGTCAGTTCGGCAAGCTTGGCCTCGAGCGCCTCGACGCGCGTCGCCAACTGGATGTTGTCTTCCCTCGCCTTGACCGCCATCTCGCGAACGGCCTCGAACTCTTCGCGCTGCACGATATCCATGGAGTTCAGCATGCGCTCGGCCTGTGCCCGGAACGCCGTCTCCACTTCGCGACGCACGCCCTGCGCGGCACCCGCGGCATCGGTCATGATCTTTGCGAATTCATCGAGAATGCGGTTCGGTCCGGTCGACATGGCAGATCCTCGCTTTGTCGCTTTGACGTAGTGGCGAGCGCCGCGGAATGCAAGAACGTTAAGGGTTGATGCGTCCTGTGCGTTGCTATGGCGCATGGCGGTGGATTGCCTTATGCATAGCTCCGCAAGCGCCCCAGACTGTACTTGAGGGCGCCCAATCGCCTAGTGTGTTGCGTATTGCTTCAGCGCTCTTCAGTCCAGGGTCAACCAATGGCAACGTCCCCACGCCGACCGACAAATCCGATGGCCGCCGCGGAAGCCGCCTTCAAGCCAGTCAAAAAACCGGCGACCCTTATTCGCGAGCCCGCCACCGCGCCAAACGTCAGAGAGCTTGTTTCGATCAGGATCGATCGAGCTGTGCTGGATCACTTCCAGGAAGATGGTCCCGGCTGGCAGGACAGGATCAACGACGCTCTAAGGCAAATTGTCGCCGGCAAGCCACCGGTTTAAGACCGCCTCTGTGACAATCAAGGCAATACCACCTTGCCTTGACCCTGCCAAAACCCTGCCGCATGGTCCGCGCCCGACAGACGACCGCAACCGGGAGACCCCAGTTTGAGCGAATATTTCCTGCTGCCGCTGGCCTCCCTGCCCTTCCCCAACATCGATCCGGTCATCGTCAAAATCGGGCCGCTCGCGGTGCACTGGTACGGCGTCGGCTATATCGTCGGCATCCTGTTCGCCTGGTGGTACGCCAAGCGCCTCGTCACCAATTCTCGCCTCTGGCCGGACGGCCGCCTGCCTATGAAGCCCGAGGACCTCGACGACTTCATCGTCTGGGCGGCGATCGGCGTCGTGCTCGGCGGACGCACCGGGTACGTGCTCTTCTACGATCTGCCGCGCTACATCGCGCATCCGCTCGACATCTTTGCGGTCTGGCAGGGCGGCATGTCGTTTCATGGCGGCCTGCTTGGCGTTATCCTCGCCATGACGCTGTTCTCGCTCAGGCGCCGCATTCCCACCTGGACATTGTTCGATGTGGTGTCGGCCGGTGTGCCGGTTGGGCTGGGCCTGGTCCGTGTCGCGAACTTCATCAATTCGGAGCTTTGGGGCCGGCCGTCAGACGTGCCTTGGGCGATTGAATTCCCCAATGGCGGCCCGTTCACCCGCCACCCCAGCCAGCTCTACGAGGCGCTGCTCGAAGGGCTCGTGCTTTTCCTGGTGCTGCGCTTCCTCACCCATTCGCGCCTCAAGCTGAAAACGCCGCGCTTCGTCGGCGGCGCCTTTATCTGCGGCTACGGCCTGTCGCGCATCTTCGTCGAGTTCTTCCGCGAGCCCGACCAACAGCTCGGCTACCTGCTCGGCACCGGCTGGCTGACCATGGGCATGATCTTGTCCACGCCGATGGTGCTCGCCGGCATCTGGGCCATGGTCACCGCAAAGCCGACGACACAACCGCGGACGGCATGACCCGGCTGAAGGAGCGCATCAAAGACCTGATCGGCGCGACGGGGCCGATCCCGGTCAGCGAATATATGGCGCTCTGCCTGTTCGATCCCGACGCCGGTTACTACACGACGCGCGAACCCTTCGGCGCCGCCGGCGACTTCATCACCGCGCCCGAGATCAGCCAGATGTTCGGCGAGCTCGTCGCGGTCTGGCTCTACCAGGCCTGGCAAGGTGCCGGCCGGCCGTTGCCCGCGACCTTCGCCGAGATCGGTCCCGGCCGCGGCACCTTGATGAAGGACATGCTGCGCACCTGGTCGCGGCTCGACCCGGCACTTATAGGCAAGGCCTCGTTTGCCCTCATCGAGACCAGCCCGCGCCTTGTCGAAATCCAAAGAGAGACGCTTGCCGGCCAAGACGCAAAGCTGGACTGGCATCAGACCATCGACACGCTGCCGCGGCAGCCGCTGTTCATCGTCGGCAACGAACTCTTCGACGCAGTGCCGATCCGGCAGTTCGTGCATGTCGGCGAAAGCTGGCGCGAGCGCGTGGTCGGCTTCGACGACAATGACGAGCTGCGCTTCTTTGCCGGCGCGGGCTCGCTCGACTCCACGCTGTTGCCCGAAGATGCCTCCAACGCGCCCGAAGGCGCGATCGCCGAAGTGGCGCCGGCCCGTGTAGCACTGATGTCGGCGATCGCGGCGCGCATCGCTGCCCAGGGCGGCGCGGGCCTCTTTATCGACTACGGCCATTTGCAGCCTGGCATCGGCGACACCTTGCAGGCCTTGCGCCGGCATCGGCGTGAAGACGTGCTGGCCGGCCCCGGCGAGGCCGATCTCACATCGCATGTCGATTTCGCCGCCCTTGCGACAGCGGTCCATCCTCATGGGCTTCGTGTCGAGATGACGACACAGGGAGAATTCCTGCTTGGCATGGGTTTGATCGAGCGCGCCGGCGCGCTCGGTGCGAACGCTGATGAGCAAGCCCGTCAAGCCATCTCCGACGCGGTCGAACGCTTGGCCGGCCCCGAGGCGATGGGCGAGCTTTTCAAGGTTATGAAGATCCTGCCGGCGACGAGAGCGGCTTGAGCCGGCGAGCGCGTCCTACCGCCTGGTCCTGCTTGTCGTCCGAACTTCGCCTTGACGAAACCGCCTTGCACGGACGACAAACCCAACCATGCTGAATCAGACCAGACCAGATCCAGTACGCTCGCCGCTGCTTGAAAAGGCGCAAGGCATGCGCCACGGCTATTTCACCCGCATCGGCGGCGTCTCCGACGGCATCTATCGGGGGCTCAACATCGGCACGGGCTCCAGCGACGATCAGACACTGGTCGCCGAGAACCGGCGACGCGTTGCCGACTGGATGGGCGTGCCGGCCGATCACCTGTTGACAGCGCACCAGGTCCACTCGCCGGATGTCATTGTGGCCAGGGAACCCTTCGCGGGCCCTCGCCCGAAGGCCGATGCCATCGTCACCGACCGTCCGGGCATCGCCATCGGCGCCTCGACCGCCGATTGCGGGCCGGTTCTCTTCGCCGATACCGACGCGCGCATCATCGGTGCCGCCCATGCGGGTTGGAAGGGCGCCTTCACCGGCGTGCTCGAGAACACCATCCTTGCCATGGAATATCTCGGCGCCCGCCGCGAGTGCATCGTCGCCGTGCTCGGTCCTTCCATCGGCCCCGACAATTACGAAGTCGGTCCGGAATTCGTCGCCCGCTTCGTCCAGGCCGATGGCGACAACCACCGCTATTTCGGGCCATCGAAGACCGCCGGCCACTCGATGTTCGACCTCAACCAATATACGGTCGACCGGCTGCGCAAGGCCGGCGTGACCGCCGAGGGCCTTGGCCGCTGCACTTACGCGGAAGAAGACCTTTTCTATTCCTACCGACGCACCACCCACCGCAAGGAAGCGGATTACGGGCGGCAGGTCTCGGCAATCGTTTTGGAGAAAGAGTAATGGCGCTGCATTTCGAACGATCGGAATTCGACGCGCGACGCGACCGGCTGCTGATCGAGATGGCCGAAAAGAAGCTCGACGCCGTGCTGTTGTTCGCACAGGAGAGCATGTACTGGCTGACCGGCTACGACACGTTCGGCTTCTGCTTCTTCCAGTGCCTGGTGGTGAAGGCCGACGGTTCGATGGTGCTGCTCACCCGTTCGGCCGATCTCAGGCAGGCGCGCCATACCTCGACCATCGAGAACATCGTGCTGTGGACCGATCGTCAGGGCGCCAACCCGGCGATCGACCTGCGCAACCTGCTCAACGACCTCGACCTGCTCGGCGCCCGCATCGGCGTCGAATACGACACCCATGGCCTGACCGCCTACAATGGCCGCCGCCTCGACGAGCAATTGCAGACCTTCGGCCAGATCGCCGATGCTTCCGGCATCGTCGGCCGCCTGCGCCTGTTCAAGAGCCCGGCCGAGATCGCCAAGGCGGAAAAGGCCGCCAATCTTTCCGACGACGCGCTGGACGCCGCCCTGCCCCTGATCAAGCAAGGCGGCGACGAAGGGCTCATCCTTGCCGCCATGCAGGGCGCGGTCTTTGCCGGCGGCGGCGACTATCCCGCCAACGAGTACATCATCGGCTCCGGCGCCGATGCTTTGCTCTGCCGCTACAAGGCCGGTCGCCGCAAGCTTACCAAGAACGACCAGCTGACGCTCGAATGGGCCGGCGTCTTCCACCACTATCATGCCCCCATGATGCGCACCGTGCTGACCGGCAAGGTGTCGAAACGTCACCAGGAATTGTTCGACGCTTCCCGTGCCGCCCTGCTCGCGGTCGAAAAAGCGATGACGCCGGGCAACACGTTCGGAGATGTCTTCGACGCGCATGCCCGCACGCTCGAAGCGCACAATCTGACCAAGCATCGGCTGAATGCCTGCGGCTATTCGGTCGGCGCCCGCTTCACGCCGTCCTGGATGGACATGCCGATGTTCTACCAGGGCAACACGGAACCGATCGCGCCCAATATGACGCTGTTCGCGCATATGATCATCATGGACTCCGAGACCGAGAGCGCAATGACGCTTGGCCGCACTTACCTCACCACGGAATCGGCGCCGAAGCCGCTGTCGCGCCATGATCTCGACTTGATCGTGCAGTGAATCCATAATGGTTGGTTCACGCGGGGGCGTTCGCCAGTAGGGAGCTTTCAGGCAAATGAGACGATCGCGGGTGACGACCGTGTCATTGCTTGCGGCGCTGGCGCTTGGCGCCTGCACCAACGCCAAGGACGTATTGGAGCCTTCGGCCATCACCCCGCCGGCGAGTTCGGCCCAGCCTTTGCCTACCCCGCAGGGCTCATCGACAACGGCCACGTCTCCGACCACGACCGCACCCGCCCCTTCGCCCGCGCCTTCCACCGCAGTGTCACCCGCGACACGCGCAACGCCAGCACAAACCGCCGCCCTCGCCAGGACGCGGCTGCAGGTGGCGCCGATCGTCGGCGCATCGGTAGAGGCCGCGGCGCCCTTGACGGCGGAACTTCAGGCCCGTGCCCGGCAGCGCGGCCTGACGCTTGTCGGCAGCACGGACCAGACGGCCACGCATGTGCTGAAAGGCTATTTTTCGACGATGTCCGAGGGCAAGGACACGACCGTCATCTATGTCTGGGACATTTACGACCCCTCGGGCAATCGCCTGCACCGCATCAATGGCCAGCAGAAGGCCCCTGCGGCCGGCAGCGGCGAAGGCTGGCCCACGGTGGCGCCCGCGACCATGCAGGCCATCGCCGACCAGACAATCGACCAGTTCGCCGCCTGGCTCGGCGGCGGCGGCGCCGGTTGACCGAACTGTTGCCGGCCAAACTGTTGCCGGCTTGCGATGTTTTCCGTGTTTGTTGCAGTCGCCGGACTGGATTCCCGACAACGAGGCTTGCAATACCGGCCCGGCCCGCTAAAAGCCCGCATAAAAGGCTCATGAGAGTCTCTCGGGCCTCTCCATCCTTCACCAGGAACGGTGCATGAAGCTTTTCGCGGGCAATTCCAACCGGGTGCTGGCCGAAGCGGTCGCTCGCTATCTCAACATCCCGCTGGGGAAGGCCAGCGTCAGGCGCTTCGCCGATCAGGAAATCTTCGTCGAGATCCAGGAAAACGTGCGCGGCGAGGATGTCTTCATCCTGCAGTCGACCTCTTATCCGACCAACGACCATCTGATGGAACTGCTCATCATGATGGACGCCTTCATGCGCTCCTCGGCACGACGCATCACGGCGGTCATCCCCTATTTCGGCTATGCGCGGCAGGACCGCCGCGCCTCCGGCCGTACGCCGATCTCGGCCAAGCTGGTCGCCAACATGATCACGCGCGCCGGCGCCGACCGCGTGCTGACGCTCGATCTCCATGCCGGCCAGATCCAGGGTTTCTTCGACATCCCGACCGACAATCTGTTCTCGGTGCCGGTGATGGCCCGCGACGTGAAAGCCAAGTACAAGCAGCTCGGCAACGTCGTCGTCGTGTCGCCCGACATCGGCGGCGTGGTGCGGGCGCGCGCGCTGGCCAAGCGTTTCGACGCGCAGCTCGCCATCGTCGACAAACGCCGCGAGCGCCCTGGCGAATCGGAAGTCATGAACATCATCGGCGCCGTCGCCGGCAAGGACTGCCTGCTGATCGACGACATCGTCGATTCCGGCGGCACGCTTTGCAACGCGGCCGACGCGCTGCTCGCCAATGGCGCGACCTCCGTCACCGCCTACATCACCCATGGCGTGCTCTCCGGCGGCGCCGTTGCCCGCATCGCCGGATCGAAGCTGCAGGAACTGGTGATCACCGATTCCATCCAGCCGACGCAGGGCGTGCTCGACGCGCCGAACATCCGTGTCATTTCGATCGCCGACCTGATGGGCGAAGCGATCTCGCGCACGGCCACGGAAGAATCGGTGTCGAGCCTGTTCGATTAATCAGAACTGGTCGCCGCGGGCGCATAGCGCAGCAGCGTCACCCCTTGCGCAAGGCGCTCCGTGCCGAGCGGCTTCAACGCCAGCGACAGGCCGGACCGGAAATACGGCTTGCCGCCGCCCAGCACGACCGGATGCACGTAAAGCCGGTACTCATCGATCAGGCCGGCACGCGCA
Source organism: Mesorhizobium sp. B2-4-6 (assembly GCF_006442775.1). Classification (NCBI taxonomy): domain Bacteria; kingdom Pseudomonadati; phylum Pseudomonadota; class Alphaproteobacteria; order Hyphomicrobiales; family Phyllobacteriaceae; genus Mesorhizobium; species Mesorhizobium sp. B2-4-6. Next base: position 403,691 of record NZ_VFVI01000001.1, on the reverse strand, counting down.
AAATACCCGGCAAGCTCGGCGCCGGCGACGGAAATCTCGCCATCCGTGTCCGCCTTGAGCGCCCTCACCACCACCTCCGCGTCACCTTTCGCCAGACGGGCATTCGGCCCAACCTCCTGAAGCGTGGTCGAAAACACGACCTTCGGCGTCTCCCGCCAGGCGCGGGCAAAATCCCGCTCGACGTCTTCAGCGGCGATCTCGCGCTCCGGGCTGTCCCAGAAGCGCATGGTTTCATACATCCTGCGCCCGCAAAGCGCGATCGATGTCCGTCGCATCTCGTCGTTGAAATGCCGATGCAATTCTTCCTCGGGAACCGGCAGGTCGATGTCTCCGCTCGGCCCAGCGATGTAGCCATCCAGCGATGTCAGCATGGCATAGACGATCGTCGCCACTAGGCTCCCTCCGATTTTGCCTCCAGCAAAAGAGCACAACTGATTGCAATTCGCAATCAGTATTTGGAAAATAGAACCTGTGCTGAGAACGGGCGAACCGGCTCAATAGCGCGGGCGCTGCTTCACGCGGCGATCGGACCGCCTGTTCGGCGCGGGTTTTCACCGGCGTCGCGCGCGCCACGCATATAGCCGCGCGGCGACGTGCCGAGCATGCGCTTGAACATGGTGATGAAGGCCGGCACGCTGTCATAGCCGAGATCGAGCGCCACCCTTGTGATCGGCTCGCCGTCGGCAAGCCTCGGCAGCGCCGCGAAAAGGCAGGCCTGCTGGCGCCAGGTCGACAGCGACAGCCCGGTCTGGCGATGGAAGGCGCGGGTGAACGACCGGCGGCTCATGCCCGCCGCATCCGCCCATTCGTCGATCGTCGCATGCGGCGAAGGGGCTGCCACGAAGCGCCGGCAAAGCGCCTCGAGCTTCGGATCGGACGGGAAAGGCAGGCCGAGCGGCCGCTCCGGCAGGCTCGGGATCTCGTGCAGCAGAAGTCCCATGACGAGCGCGGCGCGCCCTTCGAGCTCGCCGCCTTGCGGCAGCTTCTCCGATTCGACGATCAGGCTGTGCATCAGCTCGGTGATACCGACGACGCGCAAGCCTTCCGGCAGGCCGGCAATAGCGCCCGGCATCACATAGACCGAGCGCATCGAGACGTCGCCCAGCATCTCGACGGAATGCTCGGTGCCGGCCGGTATCCACATCGCATGGTCGGGCGGCACCATCCAGCGTCCATGCCTGGTCGTCACCAGGACCACGCCGACCAGCGCGTGCAACAGCTGGCTGCGGCTGTGGCGATGCTGCGGCACGCGATAGCCGTCCGGATATTCCGTCGGCAGGGCGACCGCCGGCCCGACGGCCTGTTCCAGCCATTGCCAGCGGCTTTCATGCAGCCGGCCGAGTTCGGCGGCGTCGCCTCTGAATATCTCGCGGCTATTCGGCATCGGATGTGGCCCACTTGCGAAACTATTGGACCAAACCACGAAAGAAGTCGCTTGGCAACAGGCCTATAAGGCCGCCGGCGGCACGCCGCCAAAAAGACTACGGAGCATTGCCTTGACTGATACAGCCGCCACCTCCGTCGCCGCACCGGCGCCGGCTAGCAACATCTCGGCGCAAGCGACTGCCTTCACCGTCATTCTTGCGGTGAGCTTCTGCCACTGCGTCAACGACATCATGCAGTCGCTGCTTTCGGCGATCTATCCGCTGCTCAAGGACAATTACGGTCTCGATTTCTGGCAGATCGGCCTGCTGACCTTCACCTTCCAGGTGACGGCCTCGCTGCTGCAGCCGGTGATCGGCATGATCACCGACAAGAAGCCGATGCCCTACTCCTTGCCCTGGGGCATGGCCTCGTCGCTGGTCGGCCTTGTCGTGCTCGCCCATGCCGGCCATTACTGGCTGCTCCTGATCGGCGCCTCGCTGATCGGCATCGGCTCGGCGATCTTCCATCCGGAATCCTCGCGCATCGCCCGCTTTGCATCTGGCGGCCGCTTCGGCCTTGCGCAATCGCTGTTCCAGGTGGGCGGCAATTTTGGCCAGGCCATGGGCCCGTTGCTCGCCGCCTTCATCGTCGTGCCGTTCGGGCAGACCAGCATTTCCTGGTTCGCCGTCGGCTCGCTGATCGGCATCGTCGTCCTGTGGCAGGTCGGCGGCTGGTACAGCCGCCTGCGCGCCTCGATGGCCACCCGCAAGCAGACCGCCCATGTCTCGCCCTTCGCGCGCAAGAAGGTCATGTGGGCGCTGGCCGTTCTGACGCTGCTGGTGCTGACCAAGAACGCCTATATCGCCTCGCTCTCCAGCTACTACACCTTCTACGCCATGCATAAGTTCGGCGTTTCGGTGCAGATGAGCCAGGTGATGCTGTTCCTGTTCCTCGGCGCCTCGGCGCTGGGCATCCTGCTCGGCGGTCCGTTCGGCGACCGCTATGGACAGAAGGCGATGATCTGGTTCTCGATCGTCGGCGTGCTGCCCTTCACGCTGGCGCTGCCCTACGCCAATCTGGAATGGACGATGGTGCTCACCGTGCTGATCGGCCTGATCCTGTCGTCGGCCTTCTCCAACATCGTCGTTTTCGCGCAGGAACTGGTCCCGGGTCGCGTCGGCATGATCGCCGGCATCTTCTTCGGCTTCGCCTTCGGCATGGGCGGCATTGCCGCCGCGGTGCTCGGCGTCGTCGCCGACATGAAGGGCATCGACTTCGTCTACCAGATCTGCTCGTACCTGCCCTTCCTCGGCCTGCTGACCGTGTTCCTGCCCGACATGAAGGAAGCGCGGAAGGCCTGAGCCGGCGAGATCGGCGGCCAAGCCGCCGTTCAGCCGATAATCGCCGTCGGGTTTGAGACCTTGATGGTCCCGGATCCGGTGGGCATCTCATGGCGCAGCGCTTGCATTGCCCAAAACGCAGGTTCTTTTCTCGGCGCCCTTGCGCACAAGATCAGCTCTTTCCGATCAAACCCAGGCGTTGCAGAAGGTCGCGAAGAAAGCGGCCTCGGCCATCGGCCGGGTTCGCCGTCGCCTGGCGCTGCCGCCTCGGCAGCGCTGCGAACTGCTCGGGAAGCCGCCGAAGCGTCGAAGTCCAAAGCAGCGTATCGAGTTGCGCGATATCCGCCGATTTCAGCTGCTCCGGTTCGCTTCTGAGCGCCTGCGCCAGCAGATCCCGGAAGTCATCCGGCCTGTCGGCCAGCCGGACATTCCGCCAATGCTTGAATTGCTCGTAGCCGCGCAACGCGAAAGTCGTCGCCACGACGGGCTTGCGATTGTACAGCGCTTCCGCGGTCTTGATGTTCGTGCCGCCGCCCTCAAGGATCGGAAGCATCACGACATCGGCAAGCTCGATCAGCGCGCTGAGGGCCGCGCCGTCCTGCACGCCGAGCAGCTCGATCCGTGCATTGTCGGCACCACGGTACCGCGGGAATCCGGGATCGTTGCGTATCTGGTCGGCAACGCCGCCGACCACCACGATCCGCTCCGAGGCTGACAGGAAATCGAGGTCCGGACCCGTCATCTGGAGAAAACCGCGGGCATTGGGCGGATGACCCGAGCCGACGAACAACGCCGTGCGCAGGCCGGCGAACCGCGACGCCCAACGATCGAGGCCGATAGGCATTTCCCGCGGCCAAATGCCGTTGGCGGCGACCACCACGCTTGGATTGAGCTTGCGGAAATAGGTTGCATCCTGCTCGCTGACGGCGACGATCAGGTCTGCCTTTGCGGCAAGATCGGGCTCGATGTCCGCCGCGCGTTGAGCACTCCAGAGGTCCATTTCCGCGCCGGCGATCATGGCCTCCTGCGCCAGCATTTCCTGTTCAACGTTGTGCGAACTGTACACGATTGAAAAGCGTGCCTCGGGCGAGCACATTTCAACATACTCGCGCAAGGCCGGCCAAAGCCAGCACTGCTCCAGGGCGATGACGTCCGGCCTGAAGCCATCGAGAAATCTTGCGATTTCGCGGCGATGGAACTTGCTGCCTGCGATGAATTCAGCGGCGGCGACATCGGAACGCCATTTGCGCCGGGCCATCTTCTTGCGAAAGCTGCGCGGCATCTCGATGAAAAGATCGCCGGCCTCCATTTCGCGCCTGGCGCCGCGGTTGGGAGTGACCACGACATGGCGTGTTTCCCATCCGCCATCCCGCAGGACCTTGTGGATGGCATTCGCCCGCAGCTGGCCGCCATGGACCGGCCGCCGGATCGGAAACGTTCCAAGCGAAACGTACCTCATCGGATCGACGTGATGGCCAAGCCGCCAGCATGAAGTGGCCGTCTCAATGTCGCAATCATTCTCTGGCCCCAATTTAAGCAGGACACTACCATTGGACGCCCAGTCTGGACATTATGCGGTGGATGGATGCCAGGTGCACCCAAGATAGACCTTGGCGATTGCAAGGGTGAGAGCATCAGCTCGCTTCTGAGGGGGAAAGAAGCATTTGACGCCGGAAAGCGGTCGAGATTCTTCCAAGTTGCGAATCCTGACCCTTCTAGCGCGCCATGGCGCCGCCAGATATCCCACCGCGCTGCAGGATTTGAAGGCGATGTTTGCCGCGCAAATGCCAGACGTGGCGCACCATACGCTTGTGATCGACAATTGCATGCCGGAAGGTCGGAGCGTCCACCTTGATCGCGAAGTCGAATTGATCGGGGGCTCCAATTCCAGCTGGGAATTCTCCGCCTGGGACAGCGGCATTGTCCACATCGGCGAACGGCTGAATGACTATGACCTGATCCATCTCGCTACGTCTGCATTCGCCGAATACACGCCGGACCATCTCAAGCTGATCGACCAGGACATCGTGCGGCATCTGTCGGGCTTGAATGCGGTGCTCGGCCATATCGATTTCTTCAATGAGCCGGTGTCGATGTTTGGAATCCCCTCGCAGGCTTGGCTCCGCAGCTCGTTCATCCTGATGCGGCCCAGGCATTTGCAGGCGCTTGGATCGATGGTCGGCGTGACCGATGGGGCGCCGATTTTCAGCGGGAATCCGCTTTCGCCCTTCCGGGAAGATGCACCGGTCTCGCGCCCATATAGACAGCTGTTGATTGGATGGCTTACCGGAGCCGGGACCGGGCAAGGGCCTGGATGGCATTCCCGGTTCGATCTCACGAACGAAACGCTGCCCCTTTTCGAGAGCAAGGCAAGGGCGATCCTCAACGAGCAGATGCTGACGAACCGATTGCTCGCGATCGGCAGCGCAATCGTCGATGTCACCTGGCTCGCACGAAAGGCCAAGGCCGCAGACAGCATATCCTTGGGTGACATCCCCGATTGGCGAGTCCAACTCCGACCGAGAGTGGGGCGCAAATTCGCGCGCTTCCTCGGTAAACCCGGTCGGGGACGACAGCCCTAGCAGAGAACAACAGGCCTTGCAGCACCCGCCGGAGGGCGGGTGCCTTCGCGTTTCCGGCAAGCAGGCTCAGGCCTTGAAGAACGCCAGCAGGTCGGCGTTGATGACATCCGCATGGGTCGTTGCCATGCCGTGCGGGAAACCCTTGTAGACCTTGAGCTCGCCCTTCTTGAGCAGCTTGACCGAAAGCAGCGCGGAGTCCGCGATCGGGACGATCTGGTCGTCGTCTCCATGCATGACCAGCACCGGCACGTCGATCTTCTTCAGGTCCTCGGTGAAGTCGGTCTCCGAGAACGCCTCGATGCAGTCGTAATGCGCCCTGGCGCCACCCATCATGCCCTGGCGCCACCAATTGTCGACGACGCCTTCGGAAACCTGGGCGCCGGGACGGTTGAAGCCGTAGAACGGGCCGGCCGGCACGTCGTGAAAGAACTGGGCGCGGTTGGCCGCCAGCGCAGCGCGGAAACCGTCGAACACCTCGATCGGCAGGCCGCCGGGATTGGCCGGCGTCTTCAGCATGATCGGCGGCACCGCACCGATCAGCACGGCCTTGGCGACGCGGCCGCCCGAACCATACTGTGCGACGTAGCGCGCCACCTCGCCACCGCCGGTCGAATGGCCGACATGGATGGCGTTGTTCAGGTTCAAATGGGCTGTGAGCGCGGCGACGTCGGCGGCATAGGTGTCCATCTCGTTGCCGATGTCGGTCTGCGTCGAACGGCCGTGGCCGCGCCGGTCATGGGCGATGACGCGGTAGCCTTGCGCCAGGAAGAACAGCATCTGGGCATCCCAATCGTCGCTGCTCAGCGGCCAGCCGTGATGGAAGACGACAGGCTGGCCAGTCCCCCAATCCTTGTAGAAGATCTGTGTTCCGTCCTTGGTGGTGATCGTGCCGCTGCCCGAACCCGACTTGGTCTGCGAGGTCATCTCAATCTCCTTTTATAGATGTCGCGATAAACAATATCGCGATAACTATATCGTAACGGAGGTCGAGAGCCTTGTCCATGAAATTATTTATCGCGATATCATTTTTCGTGGTATGCAATAGATGCTCAGTCGGCAAAAGGAATGCGCCGTGCCTCTCCCATTGGACAATCAGCTCTGCTTCACGCTCTACGCCACCAGCTTGGCGATCAACCGCACCTACAAGCCGATGCTGGACAAGATGGGGATCACCTATCCGCAATATCTCGTGCTCAATGCGCTGGGAGAGACGGACGGCATGTCGGTGGGCAGCATCGCGCATCGGCTGGCCCTCGAATCGAGCACCATCACGCCGCTGGTGAAGCGAATGGAGCAGGCTGGGCTTGTCAGCCGCCAGCGCAGCCAGACGGACGAGCGCCAGGTGCAGGTCGACCTGACCCCCGGCGGACGAGCCTTGCTCGTCCAATGCAATTGCCTGAACGAGACGCTGATCGAGCGGTCAGGCATGAAACTGGCTGAACTCGATGCCTTGAACCGGCAAATCCAGGCGTTGCGCGACGCGCTGAACGGCGACCTTGCGGTCGACGCCGTCTGAGATGTGCTGAAAAAGAGAGCGGGCGCGACCGGACAAGCTTGCGTCCCGGGCGCCTTGGACGGGCTCGGCGGATGCGGGTCACGCCTCTGTCTTGACCGGCGGCAGTTGCGGCGCCTCCAGCCTCTGGAACGGGTCGCGCCAGGCGTCGATCGACTCCAGCCGGCCATACCAGCGCCGGATCGCCGGGTAGTCGGCGAGCGGCAATCCGGCGACGTCGTTGAAAGGCAGGAACGTCGCCATGCGGAAGTCGGCATAGGAGATTGAATTGCCGACGAGCCACTCGCGTCCCGAAAGCTCGGGCTCGAGGATCGCCGCGGCTTTATGGAACTGCCTCAGCCCCTCCTCGACCAGCGCCTGGTCGATAGGACCGAGCCCATAGCGCTGCTTGGTCCCACGCTCGAAATGCACCATGTCGCAGGCGAAAGCGAACCGTTCCTTGCCCCAGCTGATCCAGCGGATCATGTCCGGCTCGTCGTCGCCACTGCGCCAAAAATCCGAACGAACCTCCCGCGAAAGCCGGCAGGCGATGGCGTCGGCCTCCCACAGGCTCCATCCCGGCCCGACCAGGATCGGCAGGGTCAGATTGGGGTTGAGCGCGCGATGGCGTTCGGCCTGCCCCGGCGCCATGGGCGATGCGAACTCGAACGCGATCTTAGCCTTGAGATGGCGCGCCGTCGCGACCGCGAGGCGAGGATTGGGATTGCGGCTGAACAGCAGTTTCATAGTCGGTCCCCTTGGGATGGTTACATGCCGCAGGACGACTGATATCCATCCGATCCTACATTCGCGCAAATCGGATTGCCGGTTTATGCTTTCGATGCTGGAAACCGCCCCGCAAGCCTTCCAGCCCAACCGCTTGCGCCTCTCGCCGCCTTCCGCTATAGAGCCGCCACCCGCGTAGACACCCTTGGAGGCAACGCGGAGGAAGGCCGGCCAGGCCTCGCATGATCCCCAGACGCATTTGGATCGCCAAACGCATCGGACAGATCGTGCAAGGCCGCGACGGCTTTCGACGTTTACGGTTGGCATCGTGCTTGCCGCAAGCGCTCCATAACACGCGAAAGGAAGTGCCATGAGCCACGATGCTTATGAGCTGAAAGCCGAAGCGCGCGAACAGGTCGGTAAGGGGTCCGCCCGTGCAGTTCGTCGCAACGGTAAAGTGCCTGCAGTGATTTACGGCGACAAGCAGCCTCCCCTGGCGATTGCGCTCAACTACAAGGACCTCTTCTACAAGATCCACGGTGGCGGGTTCCTGACCACGATCGCCACGATCGATGTCGACGGCAAGAAGATCCAGGTCCTGCCGAAGGATTTCCAGCTCGACCCGGTCAAGGATTTTCCTGTCCATGTCGACTTCCTGCGCATCGGCAAGGACACCGAGGTCAATGTCGACGTGCCTGTCCACTTCATCAATGAGGACAAGTCGCCCGGCATCAAGCGCGGCGGCGTGCTCAACATCGTTCGTCACGAAGTCGAGTTCCACTGCCCGGCCAATGCGATCCCGGAATTCATCACCATCGATCTCACCGGCACCGACATCGGCGATTCGATCCACATCTCGGCGGTCAAGCTGCCGGCCGGCGTCAAGCCGGTCATCTCCGATCGCGACTTCACCATCGCGACCGTTGCCGGCTCGTCGGCGATGAAGCCGGAGACGGAAGCGACCACCGAGGTGGCTGCAGAAGAGACGGCGGCTCCGGCGGCCGAAGAGAAGTAATTCTCCAGGCCGGATGATTTCATCCGGCTCTAGATCAAAGAAATAGAGCATGATGTTTTCCGAAAACCGCTTCACACTTTTCGGCATCATGCTCTAAGTCCGGAGGCGGCGATGCTTGTCTTTGCAGGCCTCGGCAATCCGGGCGCGAAATACGAAAACAACCGGCACAATGTCGGCTTCATGGCGGCGGACGCGATTGCCCGCCGCCATTCCTTTTCTCCCTGGTCGCGAAAATTCCAGGGCCTGATCTGCGAAGGCACGCTCGGCGGCGAGAAGGTGCTGCTGATCAAGCCGCAGACCTTCATGAACCTCTCCGGACAGTCGGTCGGCGAAGCGATGCGCTTCTACAAGCTCGAACCGGCCGCCCTCACCGTCTTCTACGACGAGATCGACCTTGCCGCCGGCAAGCTCCGGGTCAAGATCGGCGGCGGCTCCGGCGGCCACAACGGCATTCGTTCGCTCGACCAGCATGTCGGCAACGCCTATCGCCGGGTGCGCATCGGCGTCGGCCATCCCGGCGTCAAGGAGATGGTGCACGGCCATGTGCTCGGCGATTTCGCCAAGGCCGATCGCGAATGGCTCGACGTCCTGCTCGACGCCATCGCCGACGACGCCGGTCTGCTGGCCAAGGGCGACGACAGCTCGTTCATGAACCGCGTCACGCTGGCGCTCCGCGACAAGCTTGTACCGACCGGCGATGACGACCGCCCGCCGCCCAAGCCGCCGAAGCAGCAAAGCCATGTCCGCCAGGCGCGCCCGCAGCAGCCGGCGGCAAAACTTCCAGAAAGCGGCCCGATGGCCGCCATGCTGAAGAAGCTGTTCGGCAAGGAGTGAGCCTCGAACAAGGCTCGCATAGGGCTTGACGTTCGTCACCCCTATCGCCCATAGCCCTCACCAAAATCGAATTCCGACAGGACTGGACGAACATGGGTTTCAAATGTGGCATCGTTGGCTTGCCCAACGTCGGCAAGTCGACGCTGTTCAATGCGCTGACCAGGACGGCCGCCGCGCAGGCCGCCAACTATCCTTTTTGCACCATTGAGCCGAACACCGGCGAGGTGGCGGTGCCTGACCCGCGCCTGCAGAAGATCGCGGCGATCGGCAAGTCGAAGGAGATCATCCCGACCCGCATCTCCTTCGTCGACATCGCCGGCCTAGTGCGCGGCGCCTCCAAGGGCGAAGGGCTGGGCAACCAGTTCCTCGCCAACATCCGCGAGGTAGACGCGATCGTGCATGTGCTGCGCTGCTTCGAGGATGACGACATCACCCATGTCGAAGGCCGCATCGATCCTGTTGCCGACGCCGAGACGGTCGAGACCGAGCTGATGCTCGCGGACCTCGAAAGCCTCGAGCGGCGCATCGCCCAGATCCGCAAGCGCGCCGCCGGCAAGGACAAGGAAGCCATGGCCGTCCTGCCGATGATGGAGGCGGCGCTCGAATTGCTGCAGGCCGGCAAGCCGACACGCTTCCTGCTCAACGGCATCGCGCAGGAGGACCTGCGCATCCTGCAAGGGCTGAACCTGCTCACCTCGCATCCCGTTCTCTATGTCTGCAACGTCTCCGAGGCGGACGCCGCCACCGGCAACGAGCACACCAGGGCGGTGGAGAAGATGGCCGCCGCGCAAGGCGCCGGCACGGTGGTGATCTCGGCGGCGATCGAGGCGGAAGTCGCCCAGCTTTCCGATGAAGAGGAAATGGAGTTCCTTGCCTCGATCGGCCTTGATGAGCCGGGCCTCAACAAGGTGATCCGCGCCGGCTACGAGCTTCTGCATCTGATCACCTATTTCACCGTGGGGCCGAAGGAGACGCGCGCCTGGACGATCCACAAGGGCGATAAGGCGCCGCAGGCGGCCGGCGTCATCCACACCGACTTCGAGCGCGGCTTCATCCGCGCCCAGACGATCGCCTACAACGACTTCGTCACGCTGGGCGGCGAAGCGGCGGCCAAGGAAGCCGGCAAGGCGCGCGACGAAGGCAAGGAATATGTCGTCCAGGACGGCGACATCATGCTGTTCAAGTTCAACACCTGATTTGCTTCCGGCACCACCGCCGGCCGCTGTCTTGACCTTGTGATATCACGGGCTAGTCGGCTATTGCAGGCGGTGTTTCGCCGGCAATCCCGGTACAATCGAACGAAACCCTTTCCAGCAAGGGAGACCCGGCGATGATAAAAACCTTCGTCGTCGACAATGATCGCCTGCGCCTGACCGAGGATCTTGCGGTCGATGGCGACAGGGTCGTCTGGGCCGACCTTTTCAACCCGACCAAGGAGGAAGAGGCGCGCATCGAGAGCTGGCTGGGCATTGCCATCCCGACCCGCGAGGAAATGGAGGAGATCGAGATTTCGAGCCGCCTCTATATCGAGGATGGCGGCTACTTCATGACTGCCGTGCTGCCGGCGCAGACCGAGGCGGACGATCCCTTGATGTCGCCGGTGACCTTCGCGCTGGCAGGCAAAAGGCTGATCACCATCCGCTATCACGAGCCGAAGGCCTTCAAGACCTTCCCACTGCGCGCCGAGAAGGTGGCGACCGGCTGCACCAGCGGCGACACCATCCTGATTGGCCTGCTGGAAGCGATCGTCGACCGCCTGGCCGACATCCTCGAGCGCGCCGGCCGCGAGGTGGAAGCGATCTCGCGCGACATTTTCGAGGCGCGCTCGACCAAGGCCTCGAAGCGCAACCGCGATTTCCAGGAGCTCCTGAAAGGCATCGGCCGCAAGGAGGACATCGCTTCTTCCGTTCGCGACAGCCTGATTTCGTTGCAGCGCCTTGCCGGCTTTCTCGCCCATGTCGCTGCTCAGACCAAGATGAGCAAGGATGTGCGCGCCCGCATCAAGACGCTGTCGCGCGACGTGCTCTCGCTCGCCGACCACGCCACCTTCCTGTCGCAGAAGATCTCCTTCCTGCTCGATGCGACGCTCGGCATGATCTCGATCGAGCAAAACGCCATCATCAAGATCTTCTCGGTCGCCGCCGTCATCTTCCTGCCGCCGACGCTTGTCGCCTCGATCTACGGTATGAACTTCGACATCATCCCCGAGCTCAAATGGGAGTTCGGCTACCCCTTCGCCATCGCCCTGATGGTGGTCTCGGCCATCCTGCCCTTCTGGTATTTCCGCCGCCGCGGCTGGCTCTGACGGCGTCGGCCGGCGACGGCTGGCTTACCAGAAATCACTTGACCAAATCGCCATTGGCCTTCATCCGAGGTGCCCGACCCGCGGGATCGCGCATTCGTCAACCGGATTGTCAGCATGACCGGAAAGACCTGGGCCTATGAGGATTTCGTCGAGGGCGCCTCGCTCGACATCGGCAGCAAGGACGTAAGTGCCGCCGAAATCATCGAATTCGCCAGCGAGTTCGATGCCCAGCCGATGCATCTCGACGAGGAAGCCGGCAAGGCGAGCATCCTTGGCGGGCTTTCGGCTTCGGGCTGGCACACCTGCGCGATGTTCATGCGCATGCTGTGCGATGCCTTCCTGCTCGATTCGACCTCTCAAGGGTCGCCCGGCATCGAGCATGTGAAATGGAAGAAGCCGGTGCTGGCCGGCGATACCCTGCGCGGCATGGTCACCATACTTTCCAAGCGCCAGTCCAAATCGAGGCCGCAGCTCGGCTTGATCACCATGCGCAGTGAGCTCGTCAACCAGCACGGGGAAAGCGTCTTCGAGCTGGAGAACACCGGTATGTTCCTCGCGCGTGATGCCGCACGAGGCCTATGATGACTTTGGACGAATTCTTCCTGATCGGCCAGACCGTCACGCTCGGCTCGCACAAATTCGAGGCCGACGAGATCAAGGCGTTCGCCAGGAAATACGATCCGCAAATCTTCCATGTCGACGAGGAGGCGGCGAAGAAAAGCGTGCTTGGCGGGCTCTGCGCTTCGGGCTGGCACACCGCCGCCACCTGGATGAAATACAACCTGGAAAAACGCATGGAGACCGAGGGCGTGCGCTGGACCGGCCCCGGCCCGCAGCCCGAATTCGGCCCCTCGCCCGGCTTCCGCAATTTGAAATGGCTGAAGCCGGTCTATGCCGGCGAGACGGTGACCTTCACGCGCACCGCCTTGGCGCACCGTCCGCTTGCCGGGCGTCCAGGCTGGAACCTTCTCACGCTGCGTTCGGAAGGTTTCGATTCGACCGGCGACAAGGTGATTGAGTTCGATAGCGCCGTTCTGGTGAAGGTGGGATAGTGAGTAGTGAGTAGTCACTACTCACTACTCACTACTCACTACTCACTACTCACTACTCGCTATTCACTACTTCCTAATGCCCCTCGAACCCGATCAACGTCCTCACCGGCACGCCGAGCGCTTCCAGCTTCTTGCGCCCGCCGAGGTCCGGCAGGTCGATGACGAAGCAGGCCGCGACGATGTCGGCGCCGATCTGCCGCAGAAGCTTCACCGCGGCTTCCGCCGTGCCGCCGGTGGCGATCAGGTCGTCGACGACGATCACCTTCTCGCCCGGCGAGACGCCGTCCTTGTGCATCTCCATCTCGTCCAGCCCGTATTCGAGGCTGTAGGCCACGCGCACCGTCTCATAAGGCAGCTTGCCTTTCTTGCGGATCGGCACGAAGCCCGCCGAAAGCTGGTGCGCCACCGCGCCGCCCAGGATGAAGCCGCGCGCCTCGATGCCGGCGATCTTGTCGATCTTCAGTCCGGCATAGGGATGGACCAGCTCGTCGATGGCGCGGCGAAAGGCGCGCGCGTCACCCAGTAGCGTGGTGATGTCGCGAAACAGGATGCCGGGCCTGGGATAATCCGGAATGGTGCGGATGGCCGCAAGCAGCGTATCTTCGAGCGAGGATTTCATGGGCGGTTGATCCGTTGCCGCACAGTTTTGCCGACAAGCGGCCGAAAAGAAAAGGGCGCCATTCGGCGCCCTTGCATTTTTCTGGAAGCAAGGCGCCTCAGTGCGCCACGTCGGCCCACACCCTGCGCTTGGTCATGTAGACCAATGCGCCGAAGAGCAGCAGGAAGATCATGACGCGGAAACCGGTCTTCTTGCGGTCCTCCAGATGCGGCTCCGCGGCAAACATCAGGAAGGCCGAGACGTCGCGGGCATACTGGTCGACCGTCTGCGGCGAGCCGTCGTCATAGGTCACCTGACCGTCCGAGAGCGGCTTCGGCATCTTCAGCGACAAGCCGGACAGGAAGTACGGATTGTAGTGCGTGCCTTCCGGGATCACCATGCCGGCCGGCGGCGTCTGATCGTAGCCGGTGAGCAGCGAGTGGATGTAGTCCGGGCCGCCCTGCGCGTACTGGGTGAAGATATCGAAGATGAAGCGCGGGAAGCCGCGCTCGACGCCGCGCGCCTTGGCGAGCAGCGACATGTCCGGCGGGGCGGCGCCGCCATTGGCGGAGGCCGCGGCCTGCTCGTTCGGGAACGGCGCCGGGAAGTGGTCCGAGGGCTTTCCAGGACGGTCGAACATGTCGCCGGCGTCGTTCGGGCCGTCATGGATGGTGTATTCGGCGGCCAGCGTCTTGATCTGCGCTTCCGAATAGCCGAGCCCCTCCAGCGTGCGGAAGGCCACCAGGTTCATCGAATGGCAGGCCGAGCAGACTTCCTTGTAGACCTTGAGGCCGCGCTGCAGCTGCGCCTTGTCATAGGTGCCGAACGGACCGGCGAAGCTCCAGCTCATTTCCTTCGGTTCGTTGATCGGGAAATGCGTCGGCGCGGCCGGGTTCTGCTCTTCCTCGGCGATGGCCGCGGTACCCGCAACCACCAGGCCGAGCAGCGCCAGCGAGGCGAGAATCTTCTTCATACCCAAAATCCCCTCAGATCCTCAGCCTTTGGTTTCCGGCGCGGCGGTCGCGCCTGCCGGATGTCCGCTGCCGCCCTTGTTCTTTTCCAGCACCGCCTCGGTGATCGAGTTCGGCAGCCTGCGCGGTGTCTCGATCAGGCCGAGCACCGGCATGATGATCAGGAAGAAGGCGAAGTAGAACAGCGTCGCCATCTGCGCCATGAACACGTAGCTGCCTTCCGCCGGCTGCGAGCCCAGCCATCCGAGCAGGATGGCGTCGGCGACGAACAGCCAGAAGAACAGCTTGTACCACGGACGGTAGACCGCCGAGCGCACCTTGGAGGTGTCGAGCCACGGCACCAGGAACAGCATGGCGATCGCACCGAACATGCACAGCACGCCGCCGAGCTTGGAGTTGATCGGGCCGACGTTGAAGGTGATGGCGCGCAGGATCGCGTAGAACGGCAGGAAGTACCATTCCGGAACGATATGGGCCGGCGTCTTCAGCGGGTTGGCGACCGTGTAGTTGTCCGGGTGGCCGAGAAAGTTCGGCAGGTAGAAGACGAAATAGGCGAAGACGAACAGGAACACGATCATGCCGAACGCGTCCTTGATGGTGGCGTAGGGCGTGAAGGCGACAGTGTCGGTCTTCGACTTGACCTCGATGCCGGTCGGGTTCGACTGGCCCACGACATGCAGCGCCCAGATGTGCAGCACGACGACGCCGGCGATCATGAACGGCAACAGGTAATGCAGCGCAAAGAAGCGGTTCAGCGTCGGATTGTCGACGGCGAAGCCGCCGAGCAGCAGTTCCTGGATCCAGTTCCCGACCAGCGGAATGGCGCTGAAGAAGCCGGTGATGACGGTAGCGCCCCAGAAGCTCATCTGCCCCCAGGGCAGCACGTAGCCCATGAAGCCGGTCGCCATCATCAGGAGGTAGATGATGCAGCCGAGGATCCACAGGAGCTCGCGCGGCGCCTTGTAGGAGCCGTAGAACAGGCCGCGGAAGATGTGGATGTAGACGGCGACGAAGAAGAACGAGGCGCCGTTGGAGTGGAGATAGCGCAAGAGCCATCCCGAATTCACGTCGCGCATGATCTTCTCGACCGAATCGAAGGCGAGATTGGTGTCGGAGGTGTAGTGCATCGCCAGCACGATGCCGGTCAGGATCTGCGCGACCAGCATGATCGACAGGATGCCGCCGAACGTCCACATGTAGTTGAGGTTGCGCGGCACCGGATAGGCGACGAAGCTGTCATAGATCAGCCGCGGCAGCGGCATGCGGGCGTCGAACCAGCGCTCGATACCGGTCCTGGGCGTATAGGTCGAGTGTCCCTCGCTCATCGAAATATCCCCTGCCTCAACCGATAAGGATCTTGGTATCGGAAATGAACTTGAATACCGGGATCGCCATGTTCTCCGGCGCCGGGCCTTTGCGGATGCGGCCGGCGGTGTCGTACTGCGAACCGTGGCACGGGCAGAACCAGCCGCCGAAATCGCCTTCCTGGCCGAGCGGGATGCAGCCGAGATGGGTGCAGACCTGCACCATCACCATCCAGGCTTCCTTGCCGGGCGTGGTGCGGTTGGCGTCGGTCGCCGGCGCGTCGGAGGGCAGGTTGGCGTTGCGCGCGATCGGGTCCTTAAGATCGGCGAGGTTGACGGCCTCGCCGTCCTTCATTTCCTTTTCGGTGCGGTTTCGCACCACCACCGGCTTGCCGCGCCACTTGACGATCAGCGAAGAGCCGGGCTGCAGCGAGGCGACGTCGACCTCCACCGAGGCCAGCGCCAGCGTCGAGGCGTCGGGGCGCATCTGGTCGATGAACGGCCACGCGACGGCTCCCGCGCCGACAACGGCGGCCATGCCGGTGGCTACATAGAGAAAATCGCGACGGTTGGGATCGTGGATGTCGGTTGCGCTCACGGGTGCCTGATCCTTTCGCCTCTTCCTAACCGGAGGCCGAGCCTTGTCCCCGCTCAATCGCACCTGCCCGACAGCGCATGGCGAACAGGCTAGCGAATTCCTCCGGCATTTGGATTTTCGGTTTATGCGTGCGGCCCGTTTTTGTCCAGTCGGGTGAAGGCACAAGGGCAGATTGTCGCGGGGATGTGCGGCGGCCGTGGCCGGCGCATCCCCGCGCGGCGCCCGGACAGGGTGAAACAGCGGGAAATCCGGGGGGAACCCGGGCCGGTGTTCGCCTCGACATCGGCTCCTGGTCCGGTCTATTGTCCGGCCATGGCGCATGTCATTGAACGCGACAGCTGGGCCGACGCCCCCGACCGCTGGAAAGGCGAGCTGCAATGCGGCCAATTCGGCGCCAATTCCTGCCTGATCTTCAACTACCAGCCGGCGGTGGGCGGCGGCCCGCGCCTGCACAAGCACCCCTATGCGGAAATCTTCGTCATCCGCTCCGGCACCGGCCTGTTCACGATCGGCGACCGCGAAATCGAGGCCACGGCCGGCCAGATCCTGATCGTGCCGCCCGACACGCCGCACAAATTCACCAATCTCGGCCCCGGCCCGCTCGAAAGCACCGACATCCACGAGAACGGCCACTTCATCACCGAGTGGCTGGAATGATTCTTTCGATCGCCGGACTGGGCCTGTCCAAAGCCTGATTGCAGCCTAGTTCCATCGATCTGGCATCGATGGAGACGAAGCATGCGACTGCGCACCGTTGAGGTCGAGGGGCTGGCTATCGCGATCCGGGACGCAGGGCCACCCGATGCGCCCGGCCTTCTGCTGCTGCATGGTTGGCCGCAAAGCTCCCATGCTTTTGAGGCAATCGCCGACCGGCTGGCCGGCGACCAGCGCGTGGTCGCGCCCGACCTGCCGGGCATCGGCGGTTCACGCGGAGCGCCCCAGACTGGAGAAAAGGCATATCTGGCCAGACTGATGAAGGGCCTGATCGCCGTTTGCGGCTTGCGGCAGGTCATCGTCGCCGGTCATGACGTCGGTGGCCAGATCGTATTCGCGCTGTTGCGCGACATGCCCGAGGAATTATCCGGCGCCGTGATCATGGACGTCGTCGTCCCCGGCGTGGCGCCGTGGGAAAATGTCATCCGCAATCCGCATATCTGGCATTTTGCCTTTCATGCGATCCCGGCTTTGCCGGAGATGCTGGTAGGCGGCCAAGAGCGCGCCTATTTCGATTTCTTCTTCGATATCCTTTCCAAGGAAAAGACCGCGATCCCCGCAGAAGCCAGGGACATCTATGCAAAGGCCTATTCGCGGCCGGAAAGCCTCAAGGCCGGCTTCGACTGGTACCGCGCCTTTGCCGAGGACGCCAAGGTCAATTCCCGCCCATCCGCGATGCCGATCACCACGCCGGTTCTTTATCTCAGGGGTTCGGCCGAATCCGGCGACATCGCCGACTATCTCGACGGCTTGAAGGCAGCAGGCCTGTCCAATGTCGAAGGCGATATCATCCCGGCTAGCGGCCACTTCGTCGCCGACGAGAATCCCGGAGCCCTTGCTGCGCGATTGGGGCGCTTTCGCCAGGAAAACGGCGCCTAGCTGGCGCCGAGCCTGACCAGCACCGCCCGCGGGATGTCGTATTCGCGGATCACCGCATCATGCTTGCGCAGGCCGCAAAGCTCGCGCTGGATGAAGTAGGCGTGGACGGCCGCCGCCGCTTCCTTCAGCAGCCGGTTGCGGTGCTCGCCCCCGCCGCTCTCGCGCAACTTGGCAAGGCTTTCCTCGACACGCCGGCCGGTGCGGCCGAGCGCCGCGGCTTTCTCGGCGAGGATTTCGTGGCCGAGCAGGTCGAGCGCGCTCTCCTGCGCGCCTGACCGTCCGAAATTGGTGGGCATGCGTACCGACATGACGTCGTTCTACTCCGCCGGCCGCGTCTCTTCCAGCGCGCTTTCCTCGTTGAACAGGAAGCCGCCGGACTGCCGTTTCCAGAGCCGCGCATAGAGCCCGTCGAGCGCCACCAGTTCGTCATGCGTGCCCTGTTCGACGATGCGGCCGCCGTCGAGCACCACCAGCCGGTCGAGCGCCGCGATCGTCGACAGCCGGTGCGCGATGGCGATCACGGTCTTGCTTTCCATCAGCCTGGTCAGATTCTCCTGGATCGCCGCCTCGATGTCCGAATCGAGCGCCGAGGTCGCCTCGTCGAGGATGAGGATCGGCGCATCCTTGAGGAAGACGCGCGCGATGGCGACGCGCTGCCGCTGACCGCCGGACAGCTTCACGCCGCGCTCGCCGACATAGGCCTCGTAGCCGGCGCGGCCGCGGTTGTCGCGCAGTCCCAGGATGAAGTCATGCGCCTCGGCTTTCCTGGCCGCGGCGATAACCTGCGCGTCGGTGGCATTCGGCATGCCGAGCTTGATGTTGTCGCGCAGCGAGCGGTGGAAAAGTGCGGTATCCTGGCTGACGACGCCGATATTGCCGCGCAGCGAGTTCTGCGTGACCCCGGCGATGTCTTGGCCGTCGATCAGGATCTGGCCGCCCTCCAGGTCGTAGAGGCGCAGAATCAGGTTGGCCAAGGTCGTCTTGCCGGCGCCCGACGGGCCGACCAGCCCGACCTTCTCGCCCGGACGCACGACGAGATCGATGCCGTCGAGCACGCCTTGCCCCTTGCCGTAATGAAAGGTGACGTTCCTGACCTCGATGCGGCCGCCGGTGACGACCAGTTCCTTGGCGTCCGGCGCGTCGGTCAGGCCCAACGGCTGCGAAATCAGCGCCTTGGAGTTCTCCAGCACGCCGAGGTTTCGCAGGATGCCGTTGAGCTGCATCATCAGCCTTCCAAGCAGCATGTTGAGCCTGAGCACCAGCGACAGCGTGAAGGCAACGGCGCCGACCGTGATCGAGCCTTCGACCCAGAGATAGATGGCAAAGGCTGCGATCGCGGTGATCATGATGCCGGAGAGCATGGTCAGCGCCATGCGCACGCCGGTCAGCCGGCGCGTGAACGGCCGCAGCGCGTCGAGATAGATGTCGAAGCCGTTGCGGATATAGCGGTCGTCGCCGTCGGCCGAAAACAGCTTCAGCGTCTGCACATTGGAATAGGAATCGACGATACGGCCGGTGATCATCGAGCCGGCCTCGGCCGTCGCCTCGGCATGCTTGCGGATCGCCGGCAGATAGAGTTTCGCCAGCCAGCCGAACGCGGCGATCCAGATCACCACCAGCACCGCCAGCCGCAGATCCAGCCCCGCGACCAGCGCCAGCGTCGTCACCGTATAGACGATCATGAACCAAACGACCTCGATGAAGCTTTCCATCAGGTCGCCGGTCGCCTGCCCTGCCTGCCAGACTTTTGTCGCGATGCGGCCAGCGAAATCGTTCTGGAAGAAGGCGTAGGACTGGCGCGAGACATGCCGGTGCGCCTGCCAGCGCACCAGATTGTAGAATCCGGGCGTGATCGTCTGTTCGTCGACCAGCGCCGAAAGGCCGACGACGGCGGTGCGGATGACGAGCACGACCGCGCCCATGAACAAGAGCTCTGGCCCAGCGGCAGCCCAAAGCGCGTGCCAGCTGCGCTCGCCGGGCAGCTGGTCGAGGATATCGACCAGCCTTCCGACGAAATAGAACAAGCCGGCTTCGACCAGCGGCGCGATGCCGCCGATGATAAGCATGGCGAAGAAGGCGAGTTTCGCCTGCCCGACATAATGCCACAGGAAGCCGCCGACGCTGGCGGGGGGCCGAAGACTCGCCGGCTCGCGGAACGGATAGACCCAGCGCTCGAACCAGCGATAGATGGCCTGCATCATTCGGCGGCTTCACCTTTCGTCGCCAGATCGTCGGCGACCGGTTTTTCCTCCAGCAGGAACCCGCCCGAGGCGGTGCGAAACTGTCTTATGAAATACCAGTAGAACCGCCAAAGCCCCATTGGCGGCTGCCGGTCTTCGGCCAGCGCCACCGGCGAATAACGGCTTTCGAACCAGGTGAAGATGCGGTCGAGCATTTGTCTCTCATAGACGCCGGAAACTGCAATCGCGATCGCGTTACTCCGCTGCCATCTCGGATTCCGGCGCCTTGGCATCAACCTCGGTTGGCGCGTCATCGAGCAGGAAGCCGCCGGACTGGCGCTGCCAGAGCTGTGCGTAGAGCCCGCCCTTGGCGACGAGTTCCTCATGCGAGCCTTCCTCGATGATGCGACCCTTGTCCATGACGACGAGCCGGTCCATCGCCGCGATGGTCGACAGACGGTGCGCGATGGCAATGACGGTCTTGCCCTGCATCAGCTTGTAGAGGTTCTCCTGGATCGCGGCCTCGGCTTCCGAATCGAGCGCCGAGGTCGCCTCGTCGAGGATCAGGATCGGCGCGTCCTTCAGCATGACGCGGGCGATCGCGACGCGCTGGCGCTGGCCGCCGGACAGTTTGACGCCGCGGTCGCCGACATGGGCGTCGAAGCCCTTGCGGCCGTTGTGGTCCGAAAGCCCGCCGATGAAATCGAGCGCCTCCGCCCGGCGCGCCGCCTCGGTGAGCATCTCGTCGGTCGCGTCTGGCCGGCCGTAGAGGATGTTCTCCCTCACCGAGCGATGCAGCAGCGAGGTGTCCTGCGTCACCATGCCGATCTGCGCGCGCAGGGAATCCTGCGTCACCGCCGCGATCTCCTGGCCGTCGACGAGGATCCTGCCGCTTTCCAGGTCGTAGAAGCGCAGCAGCAGATTGACCAGCGTCGACTTGCCGGCGCCTGAGCGGCCGACGATGCCGACCTTCTCGCCGGGCTTCACGGTAAGCGACAGGTTCTCGATGACCCCCTTCTGCTTGCCGTAGTGGAAGCGGATGTCGTCGAAGCGGATCTCGCCCTGGCTGACACTGATGTCCTTGGCGCCCGGCCTGTCCTCGACCAGGCGCGGCAGCGAGATCGACTGGATGCCGTCCTGCACCGTGCCGATATTCTCGAACAGCCCGGACATCTCCCACATGATCCATTGCGACATGCCCCACATTCGCAGGACAAGGCCTATGACCACGGCGACGGCGCCAATCGTCACCGCCTGCCCCAGCCAAAGCCACAGCGAGATTGCCGTGACGGAGAACAGAAGCAGCGAATTCAAAATGTAGAGCAGACCGTAGAGCACCGTCACCAGCCGCATCGAGCGGTAGACGGTGTCGAGGAAGCTCGCCATGCCTTCCCTGGCGAAGGTTGCCTCGCGCCGCGCATGCGAAAACAGCTTCACCGTCTGGATGTTGGTGTAGCTGTCGACGACGCGGCCGGTCATGGTCGAGCGCGCATTGGCCTGCTCCTCGCCGACCTTGCCGAGCCGTGGAATGAAAAAACGCAAGAGCCCGATATAGCCGACCAGCCAGAGGGCGAGCGGTGCGGCGAGCCCCCAGTCGGCCGAGCCGACGATGAACAACATGCCGAGGAAGTAGACGATGACGTAGTTCAGCACGTCGATCAGCTTGATCACGCATTCGCGCACGGCGAGCGCCGTCTGCATCAGCTTGGTGGCGATGCGGCCGGCGAACTCGTCCTGGTAGAAGGCCATCGACTGCTTGAGCAGATAGCGATGCACCTGCCAGCGGATGCGCATGGGATAATTGCCCATCAGCGTCTGCTGGTTGAGCAGCGAATGCAGCCATACCGTGCCCGGCAGCGCGAACAGCACGACGAAAGCCATGCCGGCGAGCTTCCATATCTCCGTCTGCAGGAAGGTTTCGCGGTTCTGCGCCGACAGCCAGTCGACGATGCGGCCGAGGAAGCCGAACATCCAGACTTCGGTGAAGGCGATCGCCGTCACCAGCATCGCATCGACGATGATGTAGGGCCAGGCGCCGCGCGTGTAATGCACGCAAAACGCGACCAGCGTCTTCGGCGGCTCGACCGGCTCCGCGGCGGGAAACGGATCGAGCCTGTTTTCAAACCAGCGGAACATTCCAGGCACTCGACTTATCTGTGCGCTCACGCGGCGCGGGATTGATGGGCAAGGCTTTGCGGCCGCGCGGCATTGCGGGCCGGCGACACGGAATCATCCGTATCGCCGGTCCTATCCCGTGCAATATAGGGTGTCGCCGGCATTTCGCCGACAGGCTCGTTTGACGATCCTGACGGCCCCGAGGTTCCCGACGAAAGGCCGGAGCCTGCCCGGTTCCTGTCGCCCGGCCGGATCAAACGGATGATCCGGCGCACCAGCGTGGGCCGGCTGTGGTCGGGCACCGCGCGCGAGAAATCGACGTCCGGCAGCATGCCGCGATGCGGCCTGCGCCGTTCCTCGGCATGCACCGCCGACGAATAGGTCTCGCCGATCAGCAGCGCCCAAGTAGCCACCTTGCGCTCATGCAGGCTTCTTGACCCCGGTATCTTGTAGGGATCGAACATCGGTCCGTCCTCCATATGCAAATGCGTTAAAAAGGGTGATGCGGCCTCGACCACCGGCATTCGGCCGAAGGCGCGGATCGAATCGGCCGGAACCGGACGACGAGCGTCAGCCTCGACACGACGGCAACCGTCGGTCTTGACACGATGGCAAGCATCGGTCTTGACACGTTCAGCGGGGGCGCGGCGCCCCTTTGGCAATTTGAAAAACATCGCAAGATTCCTTCGAAGGCCGAAAAGTGGGTTCGGCGGGAATCGGTGCGATGAGGACTTAAAGTGTCAGAAGAATCGTCGTACCGAAACCGCCTGCGGGCATATGTGAGCCCCGGAGAGGAGCTGGATGTGCATGGTCATCATGTGTTCCCCTCCATTCGGTTCGGGTTGACGATGGTGGGCATATACTCGACTTCGCAGAAAATGGCCACCCGCCAGTCCAGAAATCGCCAAAAGCCGGAGGTTCCTGTGGCCGATCTGCCACTTATTAGCAGGATGCGGAAATGAACGATCGTCTCCGCATCGCGCTCTACCAGCCGGATATCGCCGGCAATACCGGGACAATCCTGCGCTTCGCCGCCTGCCTGGACATCGGTGTCGATATCATCGAGCCGGCCGGCTTCCCGCTCTCCGACCGGGCGCTGAAACGGGCCGGCATGGATTATCTCGAAATGGCGGCGCTTTCCCGCCATGCCGACTGGCACGCCTTCGAGGAATGGCGGAAGGCGCATGCGCGTCGCCTGGTGCTGCTCACCACCAAGGCCACCAGCGCCTATACGGACTTCGCCTTTGCCGCCGGCGACATTCTGCTGTTCGGCCGCGAATCCGCGGGCGTGACGGAAGAAGTCCACCGGGCGGCCGACGCGCGACTGACCATTCCGATGCGGTCCGGCGCGCGCAGCATCAATGTCGCGCTCTCGGTCGCCATGGTCGCGGGCGAAGCGCTGCGCCAGCTCGGCTAGGACGCGCCGGGTTTCCTCGCTGTCCCGAACCGCCACCCCTTCCGCCGTCATTTTCGTCCAGGCGCACATCGCCTTCTCCTGCATTTGCCCTATCGATTTTTCTTGGCTACAAGCTCAACCTAACTTGAGGTCAAGCGGAATTTGAAAATGGCTCCGATGCGGGAATTGACGGTCGGCCAGGTGGCCGTGCGCAGCGGCGTGGCGGTATCGGCGCTGCATTTCTACGAGGCCCGCGGGCTGATCCGCAGCCATCGCACTTCGGGCAACCAACGGCGCTACGGCCGCGACGTGCTGCGCCGCGTGGCGATCATCCGCGTCGCCCAGGAAGTCGGCATCTCGCTCGCCGGGATCGCCCAGGCGTTCCAGTCCCTGCCCGAAGAACGCACGCCGACGCGCGAGGACTGGAACGTGCTTTCAACGGCCTGGCGCAACGAACTCGACCAGAAGATCGCCCAGCTCAAGAAATTGCGCGACGGCCTGACCGATTGCATCGGCTGCGGCTGCATGTCGATCGACAAATGTCCGCTGAGAAACAAGGAAGACCGGCTGGCCCGGGAGGGAACAGGTGCGAGGCGGCTGGCGGTGCGCTGACGGTCTGGCGCCACGGTGCATTGAGATTCAGGTCAGGCCGAGCCGGAGTCGAAGACGGGCGCGAAGCGACCAAACTGGGTGACTTCCGAGAACCGGAGCGGAGCGTACTTAAAGTACGTGAGCACCGGAAGCGCAGGAAGCCGCCGTTTGCAGGCCGGCCTCACCTACATATCAATGCACCTTAATCGGCCGCCGGCAGCCGCCGCATGGTGAACTCGATCACGTCGCCTGGACGTTCGAACCAGCTTTCGATCTCGGTCCAGTAGGCCTGTTTCGGAAAACGCTCGAACCACTCCTTGGCCTTGAGGCGCGCATCCGGGCGCGGCAGCACGAAGGTTTCGCGCAAGAAACCGTCGCGCGGCTGGTTTTCGCGCTCAGCCCGTGAGCGCTCCAGCCTCTTCTTCAAGCCATCCAGCGGCGGTCTTGCCGGGGTGCGCACGAAGGAACTCCTTGCACCTGGATCAGACAGGACTTGACCCTTGTCCTTAAGAGATTAGGGATCGCGCGCAGAAAAAACGAGTCATTTGTCAGGCAAGTGAGCCTGTGACTGGAGACCGAATTGGAAAGACCTGATCTTCCGGTGGGCCTGCCGGCCGACATCGAGCAGAAGAAGATGAAGGCCCGCCTCTGGTTCGAGGCCTTGCGCGAGCGCATCTGCGTCACCTTCGAGCAGATTGAGCAGGAGCTCACCGGCCCGCAAGCATCATGGTCGCCCGGCCATTTCGAGAAGACCCCCTGGGAGCGCGACGAAGGCCGTGGCGGCGGCGGCACCATGTCGATGATGCGCGGTCGCGTCTTCGAGAAGGTCGGCGTTCACACCTCGACCGTCTATGGCGAATTCTCGCCCGAGTTCAGGAGACAGATTCCCGGCGCCGAAGAAGACCCGCGTTTCTGGGCGAGCGGCATCTCGTTGATCGCCCACCCCTGGAACCCCAACGTGCCGGCCGTGCACATGAACACGCGCATGGTCGTCACCACGCGCCAGTGGTTCGGTGGCGGCGCGGATCTGACGCCGGTGCTCGACCGTCGCCGAACCCAGGACGATCCCGACACGATTGCCTTCCATCGCGCCATGCAGTTCGCCTGCGAGAAGAACGCCGCCGTCGCCGACTATCCCAAATTCAAAGCCTGGTGCGACGAGTATTTCTTCCTGCCGCATCGCAACGAGGCGCGCGGCATCGGCGGCATCTTCTTCGACTGGCTGCATTCGGACGAGGACAGGGGCGGCTGGAATGCCGATCTCAATTTCGTCCAGGATGTCGGACGCTCCTTTCTCGTCGTCTATGCCCATCTGGTGCGGGGCAACTTCGACCAGGACTGGACCGACGGCGAGCGTGACGAACAGCTGATCCGGCGCGGCCGCTACGTCGAATTCAACTTGCTTCACGACCGCGGCACCATCTTCGGGCTGAAGACCGGCGGCAATGTCGCCTCGATCCTGTCCAGCCTGCCGCCCGAGGTAAAATGGCCGTAACGATCCGGTGAGCCCCGGCCATGGCCGCATTGCTGTCCCATTCGCCGAATCTTGGCAGGCAATGTGGCAGGGACGATATCTTTTTCGTCTAATATCCTTTTGAAAAAATTGAGCTAATTAAGGCCGACGGGTCGGGAAGCGCCGGCGGTCGAAGCGGAGATCACCTGTCTCCGCCGGCCGTGACCCGACGCGACTTGACGGCCCTGACCAGGAGGGGTGCCCTCCCAAACGGGTGCCCTTGTTTCCAGGAGAGCATGCCATGCGCAAGCTTATCGTGACGGCGGCAGCCGCCGCCTTTCTCGCCTCCGGTGGCGCCGCGTTCGCGGCGGTGAAGCACACCACCGGCACCGTCAAGAGCTTTGATGGAACGGCCATGAGCCTTGTTCTGGACGATGGGTCGACATTCAAGCTGTCCAAGGCCTTCAAGGATCCCGGCGTTCAGGCCGGCGAGAAAGTCCGCGTGTCCTGGGACATGAGCGGCAAGAACAAAATCGCCGAGGCCGTCAAGATCATGAAGTAACGACCTTGCTCTGAAGGCCCAGTTCTCAGGCAGCAGGGAAAGGCGGGGCATGGCGCTCCGCCTTTCCTTCCATTCCGGGGTTGGGGACTTTCGATGCAACCGAACCGTCCGACACGTGTTATGGTAGTCCGGCAGAGCACCGGAAGAGGCGCGCCGCCGTTTCCCTCCCGGACTGCCAAGAAAAAAATCAAGGGCGGCCGGCCGGCCAAGGTCGAACCACCCGCGCTAGGAAAGGAAGAGTCATGAAGGAATTCCAATGCGGATCGCTGGTTCCCGGCTGTGACTGGCATACGCGCGCCGACGAGGAAGCGGAGGTCATGCGCCGGGCCGTCGAGCATATGCGCGAGACGCATGGCGAGACCGTTATTCGCGAGACCATGATCGAGGCGATCCGCTCGCGCATCCAGAAAGTTCGCGACGCCGCCTGATCGGGCCAGATCGCAGGCTTCCAAACGTCACCGGCCGACAGGCACGATGACGGATCGTTGCTTCCGGCGCATCCCGCCCTTTCGCCGGCGATCCTTCGATCGCCGGCGAAGGCACTGTTTATGCGTAATTCCAGCGAATTCTTATATTCGTAACAGCTTAGATAACCTGGCGGTAACGGTCTGCGTGCGATTCTCCCGCGCATGATCCGGCCAGAGGCGGCTGAAGCCCTTCGCCATCAAGGCGCTGTCCGGAATGGTGGGGCGAGGTGCTTCGCGCATGCGCGAGCGGTCCAACATCCGAGGCGGTCTCTGCACGGCGGTGCTCCTGTCGTGCGCCTTCCTCTTGGCGTCCGCTGCGACCGCGCAGGAATGGACCACCTCGCTCGTCGATATCCATCAGGGTTCTCCGCTCAGCGACCGCGCCAGGGGCCTCGGCAACGGCGGCTATGAGTTGCAGAGCGGAAGCTGGGTCTCCTTCGGCCGTTGGTATCACGCGAGCTGGGTCGACATGCATGTCGACTTCCTCACTCAGATCACGCCCGATACCGGCTTTCTCTGGGGATTTGGCACTGGGGAGCAAGGCGAGAAATACAGCATCGAGCCCAGCCTCAAGCTTGGTTTTCTCACTCAGGTCCATCCCAATCCGAACAGCACCCTGTCCCTTTCGGTCACCTCGGTCATCGGCGGCAACCTGACCGAAAAGCCTTGCGAGGCCGACTACGGCGAGTTCGGAACCTACAGCGTCAACTGCCGGCTGGCGGCGGGCGAGACGGCCCCCGAGGAAACGCTGAAGTATCTGGTCAGCGCGAAGCCGGAGAGCATGCATCTCTGGCTGAACTATCGTCTCACTTTCTGATCGGAGGCCGCGAATGAATTCATCTTGTCCCGAAACTCACGATCGTCCGTCCTGGTTCTGTCTGACTGGAGAATGAACATGTCGGTTAAGTCCTTGAAGTTCGGCCTCGCCGCTGCCCTCGCCGTCCTTTCGGCGCCGATGGCATCGGCTCAGGAAGCTCTGAGCCCAGACGAAATGGCTGCACTCTGCCATGGTGGCGGGTCGATCTGCGTGAGCGCAACGATCCCGGTCGCGCGGACGACGCAAGCCGTGCAGAGCTGGATGAGCCCCGACGTCGGCGCCGCGTGGGCAGCCGGCTACAAGGGTAAGGGCGTCACCATCACGATGGTCGACGACTTCAGCAGTTCGTCCCGCTTTTCCGGCAATTTCGGCATCGGCGTGCAGACCCAGCGGCACGGTGAATGGACGCGCGAGGAGGCTGGCATGATCGCTCCCGCGGCGACCATCCGCTCCAAGGATTTCTCGACGGGCACGGCCGTCCCGCTGGCCGCCGGCCGCAACGTGCTCAACCTCAGCTACGGCATGTACACCACCGCGGGTTACGGCGTGAACCAGATCGGCTGGGCCCCGGAGGAGGCGTCGATCATCTCCTATGCAACCAGAGGCTCTGCGATCGTCTCGAAGGCAGCCGGCAACGACGCGGTCGCTGTCGGTGGGGTCACGGGCGGGCAGCAGGACTACCTCGACCTTGCCCTGATCGGCAAATCGACGGCGATCTTCGTCGGCGCGCTTTCGACCAACGGCACGACGGCCAACAAGGCTCAGTTAGCCTGGTATTCCGACTATGCCGGCTCCAACCCGCTCGTGCAGAGCCACTTCCTGGTGGTCGGCGTCGAGGGCAGCAAGACCGGTCTTTACGGAACTTCGTTCGCCGCGCCGATCATCTCGGGCTACGCCGCGATCATCGGCAGCAAATTCGCCAAGGCGACGCCGGTTCAGATCACCAACGACCTGCTCAACACGGCCCGCACCGACACGCTGGTCAATTACGACCCGTCCATCTACGGCAAAGGCGAGGCAAGCCTCTCGCGCGCCCTGGCTCCCGTTGCGATACGTTGACGGGCGCCGGCGTTCCGGCCGTCTAAAGCTCCAGCGCCTGCGCGGCGCGTTCCATCAGCGCGCCGCGTTCCAGGGTGAAGCCAGACTCCATCCATTCCTTCTCGAGGTTCTTCAGCGTGGCGCCGAGTTTGGGTCCCGGCGACGCGCCAAGCTCGGTCAGGTCGGCGCCTTTGATCGGGAACACCGGCTTTTCCCATTTCAGCGTGAAATTGAGCAGGCGTGAAAAGCCGCCGGCTTCCATCATCGCCTGATTGTCCTCGACGGCACGCGTCCGCGCGGCGGCAAGCGCCAGACGAATACGGTCGAGATAGCCGTCGCGATCGCCGTAATAGAGTTTCTTGGCCAGTTCGGTCTCGGTCGCCTTGGCATCCGGCGCAACGGTCAGCGCCCAATGCCGCAGGCGATCGGCATCCTCATTCGAAAGTCGCAGCCGCTCGCCAAGCGTCTTCATACGCACGACATCGGGCGGGACGATCGCCTCCAGCCTCAGAACCGGATCGGCGATCCAGCCGAGATCCTCTCCAGCCTTGACCAGGCCATGGATGGCGTCGATGCCCCATTTCTCGCTTTCCGGCAGCACGGCGGTGAGCACGCCAGCCTGTCGCATCCACAAGAGCGCGCGCGAGGGATCCGGAGCCGACAAGAGCTTCTTCAGTTCGGACCAGACGCGTTCGGCCGAAAGTCGCGCAAGCCCATCCTTCAGCCTGGCGCAGGCCTTCAGCCCTTCCGCGTCCGGCCGTCCTTCGCCATACCAGGCAAAGAAGCGGAAAAAGCGCAGAATGCGCAGATAATCCTCGCGGATGCGCGCCTCCGCGTCGCCGATGAAACGCAGCCGCCGCGCTTCGATGTCGGCGATGCCGCCGACCAGGTCGACGACCGTGCCGTCCGCTTCGGCATAGAGGGCGTTGATGGTGAAGTCGCGCCGCTCGGCGTCGGCTTTCCAGTCACGTCCGAAAATCACTTTTGCCCGCCGCCCGTCGGTATCGATATCGGCGCGCAGCGTCGTCACCTCATAGGGCTTGCCGCCCGCGACCACCGTGACCGTGCCGTGATCGATGCCTGTCGGCACCGTCTTGAAGCCGACGGCCTTGGCGCGTCTGATCGTTTCCTCGGGCACCGTGGTCGCGGCAATGTCGACGTCGGCGACCGGTTGGCCGATCAGCGTGTTGCGCACCGCGCCGCCGGCGATACGCGCTTCGTCGCCGCCCTCCTTCAGCACGGCAAGAAGCTTCTGGAGATGCTTTTCGGCCAGCCAATCGGCCCTGCCCGAGAGAGACACCTCAGCGCTCACGCATAGAGCCTTTCATAGAGTGTGCGGACGATGCCGGCGGTGACGCCCCAGATACGCTGGCCGCCATAGGGCATATCGTAGAAGAACCATTCGAGGTCGTTCCAGAAACGGCTGTCGCGCGCGTGGTTGGCGGGGTCCATCAGGAAACTCAGGGGCACCTCGAAGGCCGCATCGACCTCGTCGGCATTGAGCGTCAGCGAAAAACCCGCCCGCACGATGGCAAGCACCGGCACGATGCGGTAGCCGCTGCCGGAGACGTAGTCGGGCATGCGGCCGATGATCTCGATGAAATCCCGCTCGAGGCCGATCTCCTCGAAGGTCTCGCGCAGCGCCGTGGCCTCGGGGCCGGGATCGGTCGGATCGATCGTGCCGCCTGGGAAAGCCACCTGGCCGGAATGGCTGCGCAGCTTCTCGGCGCGCTTGGTGAG
Source organism: Mesorhizobium sp. B2-4-6 (assembly GCF_006442775.1). Lineage (NCBI taxonomy): Bacteria > Pseudomonadati > Pseudomonadota > Alphaproteobacteria > Hyphomicrobiales > Phyllobacteriaceae > Mesorhizobium > Mesorhizobium sp. B2-4-6. The sequence continues at coordinate 373,557 of NZ_VFVI01000001.1, read as the reverse complement.
CAGCACCATGGCGCCCTCGGCACGGTCGATCACCGGAATCAGCACCGCCGCGTCGCGCAGCGGCTTGACATGTTTGAGCCTGGGATGGCCGGAATTGAAGCGATGGTCGCCGAAATCGTCGCCGGGGACGATTGCCGCCTGCGCCGCGACGCGGGCACGAAAGTCAGCGATCGAAAACGGCGCCGGCGTCACCTGGTCCATCACGCGCTCAGCCGCTTCAGTTTCTCGGCCGGCATGATCGGATAGACCTCCCCGCCCGAGCGGACGGCGAACATCGTCTTTCCGTCGATGTCGATCTCCTCGCCATGCTCGACCAGTTCATACATCACCGGCCGCGCCACCAGAGCTTCCAGCCGTCCGCGCACCAACACATAGGGCTTCAGTCCGCTGGTTTCGTCTTCGTCGACGAAGCGCAGCGGATGGCCGGGGCCGGCGGCGACGACGTCGCCGACATTGGTGCGGAAGGTGATGACCTGGTCGTTCCCACTCCCGGACACGTTCATTTCGACGGCGATGAAGGGGGCGTCGACGACGCGGATCCCGACCCGCTCGACCGGCGTCACAAGGTAGGTCTTTCCGTCGGCATCCTTGCGCAGCACGCTGGAAAAGAGCTGCACCAGCGGCATGCGGCCGATCGGCGTGCCGAGATAGAACCAGGTCCCGTCAGCCTTGATCTCCATGTCGAGATCGCCGCAGAATTCCGGATTCCAGCGCTCGACCGGCGCCGGCCCCTTGCCGGCCCGGGCCGCGCGCGAGATCAGCGCCTCCAGGCCGCGCGCCTCGGTGGCGCCGGTCAGGCTCTGCTCGCCCGGGCTCTGCTCGCCCGGGCTCCGTTCGCCCGGTGTTTGTTCACGATGTTCGCTGCGTTCGGCCATGGTCACGAAATAGTCACTGTTGTCCCGATTGTCAGCCTTGTCCGTCCAAGTCTGTGATTTAAGTTCGAATACGGGCGCCAGGCGAGGCCGAATCGCGGCATTCTGCGGCATTGAGAATGCAGGCCGGTATTTCCAACCACAAGGATCGAACGGCATGAGCGTGATGATCAAGGAAAGCCCGATCAGCGAAAAAGCGATGATCGAGGAAGCCGAAAAGGCGCTGGCCGACGTCTCCATGGTCCGCGACGCGGTCGGCCGGGTGATCTTCGGCCAGGAGGCGGTCGTCGAACGCACGCTGGTGGCGCTGCTGGCGGGCGGCCATGCGCTGCTGGTCGGCGTGCCGGGTCTTGCCAAGACCAAGCTGGTCGAAACGCTGGGCATCGTGCTCGGCCTCGATTCGCGCCGCGTCCAGTTCACGCCCGACCTGATGCCGTCGGACATCCTCGGTTCCGAGGTGATGGAGCAGGACGAGTTCGGCAAGCGCTCCTTCCGCTTCATTTCCGGGCCGATCTTCACGCAATTGCTGATGGCCGACGAGATCAACCGCGCCTCACCGCGCACGCAATCGGCGCTGCTGCAGGCGATGCAGGAATATCACGTCACCATCGCCGGCGCCCGCCACGACCTGCCCGCGCCCTTCCACGTGCTTGCGACGCAGAACCCGCTGGAACAGGAAGGCACCTACCCGCTGCCGGAAGCCCAGCTCGACCGCTTCCTGATGCAGGTCGACATCCTCTATCCGGAGATCGAGGCGGAGCGCCGGATCCTGCTCGAAACCACCGGCGTCGACGAAGCCAAGGCCGACAATGTGCTGCAGCCGGCCAGACTGAGGGAAATCCAGACGCTGATCCGCCGCATGCCGGTGCCGGAAAGCGTCGTCGAGGCGATCCTCAAGCTGGTGCGCTCGGCCCGGCCCGGCCAGGGCAATGCCGAAACGGACAAGCACGTCGCCTGGGGGCCGGGTCCTCGCGCCAGCCAGGCGCTCACCCTGTGCGCCCGCGCGCGCGCGCTATATGATGGCAGGTTGGCACCTTCGGTCGACGACGTCCGCGCCTTGGCCGAACCGGTGCTGCAGCATCGCATGGCGCTGACTTTCGCCGCCCGCGCCGAAGGCACTTCCGTGCGTGACGTGGTGGCGAAGCTGGCAAAAGGCATCTGATGGGTCGAATAGGCGAGGTCCAGGCACCGGTTGCGACGCGCGATGCGCTCGCCCGTGGCCGGTTGCGGGCTTCATTGGTGCCGGACCTGCTGGTCGAGGCGCGCCGTATCGTCAACACGGTGATCGCCGGCTGGCACGGCCGCCGCAAGCGCGGCATCGGCGAGAATTTCTGGCAGTTCCGGCCCTATGTCGAAGGCGATTCCTCGCGCATCGACTGGCGGCGCTCCGCCAGGGACGACCACACCTATGTCCGCGATCGCGAATGGGAAGCCGCGCATACCGTCTGGCTCTGGGCCGACCCATCGCCTTCCATGCTCTACAAATCGGCCGACGCCGGCGTTTCCAAGGAATCGCGCGCGCTGGTGCTGGGGCTCGCCTTGGCCGAGCTTTTGTCGCGCAGCGGCGAGCGCATCGCCTGGCCGGGCCTGACCGACCCGTTCACCGCCCGCAACGGCGCCGAGCGCATCGCCGCCCAGTTGAGCCATGCCGCCGCGCTTCCCGCCAAGCCCGATCTGTCGGCCATCCGCCGTTTCTGCGACATCGTGCTTGTCAGCGATTTCCTCGATCCGGTCGAGGAAACCATGGCCTGGCTCGACGTGCTGGCGCGCCACGGCGTCCGCGCGCATCTGATCGAGGTCGCCGATCCTGCCGAGGAAACCTTCCCCTATGCCGGCCGCACCGAGTTCACCGATCCCGAGACCGGCGACAAGCTGACCGCCGGCCGCGCCGAGATGCTGGCCGAGGAATACCGCCTGCTTTACCGGGCCCGCCGCGAGGAATTGGCCGCCTGGTGCAAGCGTCTTGGCTGGAGCTACACCGTCAACCACACCGACCGTCTCGCCTCCGAGGCGCTGGTGCGCATCCACATGGCGCTGACCGCCGACGGTAGCAATAATGTCGGAAAGGCGGTTGCATGAGCTGGCTGCCGCTTTCCTTCGGGGCGCCCATGGTGCTGTGGGGACTTCTGGCGCTGCCGGTGATCTGGTGGTTGCTGCGGCTCACCCCGCCCAAGCCGCAAACGGAAGTGTTCCCGCCATTGAAAATCCTTGCCCGGGTCCTGAGGCGCGAGGAAACCCCGCAGCAAAGCCCGTGGTGGTTGACGCTGCTTCGGCTGCTGATGGCGGCGCTCGTCGTTATGGCGTTGGCCGAGCCGGTCTTCAATCCGCGCGAAAAACTGCCGGCGGAAGGCGCGGCCCTGGCGCTTGTCATCGACAATGGCTGGGCAAGCGCCGCCGACTGGAACAAGCGCGTGGCCACCGCCGAACGGCTGATCGCCGATGCCGGCTCGAACGGCGTGCCGGTCGTCATCGCCTTCACCGCCGAGAAGCCCAATGCCGAGATCGGCCCCTTCGATGCCTCGGCCGCGCTCGACCATCTGCGCGCTGCAAAGCCCCGGCCGATCCCCACCGACAGGCCCGCCGTCTACGCCCGCGTCGCCGCCGCGTTGGAGCGCCTGCCCGGCGCCAGCGTTGCCGTGCTCGCGGATGGCCTTGCCGCTAAAGGCGACGAGGCCGCTTTCAAGACGCTGCTCGAAAAGAACGCGACACGGCTGGTTTGGGCCATTTCCGACCGGCCTTCGCTGACCGGCCTGATTGGCGCCGACAACCAGGTCGACGGCTTCGCGCTGACCGCCATCCGCGCGCCGGGCGATCCGGCCCCGGCGCAGGTCACCGCGGGCGCCTTCGACGACAAGGGCCGCCGCATCGCCGATGCGACGCTGACCTTCGCGCCGGGCGAGGCGGCGACCACGGCCACCATGGCGGTTCCGTTCGAACTGCGCAACGATTTCGCCTCGATCGCGCTCGACGGCGAGCGCCAGGCCGGCGCCGTGCGGGTGCTGGACGAGAGTTCGAAACGGCGGCGCGTCGGCCTGCTGTCACAGAACGAGGCCGACCAGGCGCAGCCGCTTCTGTCGCCGCTCTACTACATCCGCCGCGCCCTGCAGCCCTTTGCCGACCTGGTCGAGCCGTCGAGCGCCGATCTTGCCGACGCCATTCCGCAGCTTCTCGACCAGAAGCCGGCGATGATCATCATGGCCGATGTCGGCACCATCCCGCAGCAAGTCAAGCAGCGGCTGGTCGACTGGGTCGACAAGGGCGGCACGCTGGTGCGCTTTGCCGGCCCGCGCCTTGCCGCGGCCGGCAATGACGACGACCTTTTGCCGGTCAGGCTGCGCAGTGGCGAGCGCGCGTTGGGCGGCGCGCTGTCGTGGACGACGCCGCAGGCCGTCACCGAATTCCCGAAGAACGGCCCCTTTGCCGATCTTTCACCGCCCTCCGAGGTGACGGTGAGCCGGCAGGTTCTGGCCGAGCCGACGCCCGACATCGTCGAGCGCACCTGGGCCACGCTTGCCGACGGCACGCCGCTGGTGACGGGCATGAAGAAGGACAAAGGCACGCTGGTGCTCTTCCATGTCACGCCCGAGGCGACCTGGTCGAACCTGCCGATCTCCGGCAGCTTCGTCGAGATGCTGCGACGCGTCGTGCAATTGTCGCGCAACCAGGGCGCTGCGATTGCCAATGCCGAGGCCGCCGCCGCGTCGCTCGCACCCTACCGCATGATCGGCGCCGACGGCATGCTGACGCCGCCCTCGCCGGATGCGCGGCCGCTGGTGCCCGGCGCCGGTCCGCTGCCGGTGACGCTGGAAAACCCGCCAGGCCTTTACGGTTCGGAGACCGGTGTGTTCGCGCATAATCTTCTTAACGCTTCGAGCACATTCGCGCCGCTGGCGCGCCCGCAGGTTTCGCTGCCGGTGACAACCGTCCCCTATGCCTTCGACGAATCTGAGAACCTCAAAGGACCGTTGGTCGCCATCGCGCTCCTTTTGATGGTGCTCGACACTTTGGCCGTGTTCTGGATGGGCGGCCTGCTGACGCGCCGGCCGCGCCGCACGGCCGTGACGGCAACGGCCGCCGCTCTCGTCGTGCTGGGTGGGCTCTTCGGCCACGCCGACCTTGCCCGCGCCGACGATTCGAAGCCGGGCGACACCCAGGCGATCGAGGACATCTCGAAAACCCGCATGGCCTATGTGATCACCGGCGAGCCCGGCGTCGATTCGATCAGCCGCGCCGGCCTCGAAGGCCTCACGCGCTTCCTCATCGAGAAGACCGCGCTTGAGCCCGGTCCGCCGGCAGGCGTCGACATCGCCAAGGACGAGCTGTCCTTCTTTCCGCTGATTTATTGGCCGATCGACGCGTCGGCGCCCATGCCCAGCCAGGCGGCGATCGCCCGCATCGACGCCTATATGCAGCAGGGCGGTACGGTTCTGTTCGATACGCGCGACCAGTTTTCAAACGGCATCGGCGCCGGCTCGGCAAGCCCGGCGACCGAGCGGCTGCGCGACATCCTCGGCAATCTCAACGTGCCGCCGCTGGAGCCGGTGCCTTCGGATCACGTGCTGACCAAATCCTTCTTCATCCTTCCGGAGTTCCCCGGCCGCTTCAACGGCAGCCCACTCTGGGTCGAGGCCTCGCTCGACGCCAGCAACACCGAGAACCGCCCGGTGCGCACCGGCGACGGCGTCTCGCCGATCATGATCACCGCCAATGATTTCGCCGGCGCCTGGGCCATCGACGAGAACGGCGACCCGATGCTGCCGACCGTGCCGCCGGATCCGATGCAGCGCGTCTATGCGCTGCGCGCCGGCGTCAACATCATGATGTACATGCTGACCGGCAATTACAAATCCGACCAGGTGCATGTGCCCGTGCTGCTCGAACGGCTGGGGCAGTAGGTCATGAACTGGTCGATCTCCTTCGAACCGCTGGTTTCCTGGCCGCTTTTTGGCCTGCTCTTCGTGCCGTTGCTGCTGCTGGCGCTGATCGGCCTGTGGTTCCGCCAACGCGGCTCGGCGCTGCGCTTCATCGCGCTGCTCGCGCTTGCCGCGGCATTGCTCAACCCGGTGTTCCTCGCCGAGGAACGCGAGGCGCTGAAGAGCGTCGTCGCTCTCATCGTCGATCGCAGCCAGAGCCAGGACATCGGCGACCGCGCCAAGCAGACCGACGAGGCGCTAGCCGGGTTGCAGCAGCGTCTTGCCCGCTTCAAGCAGTTCGATGTCCGTGTCGTCGAGGCCGGCAAGTCCGAAGCCGCCGACGAGCGCACCGAAACCAGGCTGTTCAGCGCGCTGGAGGGCACTTTCCGCGACGTGCCGCCGTCGCGCATCGGCGGCGCGGTCATGATCACCGATGGCGAGGTGCATGATGCGCCGGCCGGCGCACCGGAGTTCAACGCGCCGCTGCATGCGCTGATCACCGGCAACGAGCACGAGAAGGACCGCCGCATCCGCTTCGAGAACGCGCCGCGCTTCGGCCTCGTCGGCAAGCCGCTCGACATGACCTACCGCGTCATTTCGACGGAAGGCGATGGCCCTCGGGTGGACGTGCGTGTCTCGGTGAATGGCGAGCAGGTCTCGGTCGAGCACGCGACCGTCGGCCAGCCGATGAAGCTCTCGGTCACCATACCCAATGCCGGCCGCAACATCGTCCAGCTCGGCATCGACCGGGAGCCCGGCGAACTGACCGACGCCAACAACCGGGCGATCGCTTTGGTCGACGGCATCCGCGAGAACCTGCGCGTGCTCTTGGTTTCCGGCGAGCCGCATGCCGGCGAGCGCACCTGGCGCAACCTTTTGAAGTCGGACGCATCGGTCGATCTCGTCCACTTCACCATTCTGCGCCCGCCGGAAAAGCAGGACGGCACGCCGATCAACGAGCTGTCGCTGATCGCTTTCCCGACGCGCGAGCTGTTCGTCGAGAAGATCAAGGATTTCGACCTGATCATCTTCGACCGCTACCAGCACCGCGACGTGCTGCCGATCCTCTATTACGACTACATCTCCGAATATGTCGAAAAGGGCGGCGCGCTGCTGATTGCCGCCGGTCCCGAATATGCCGGCGAAAACTCCATTGCCCGCACGCCGCTGAACGCCGCGCTGCCGGCCATGCCGACCGGCGAGGTGGTGGACAAGGCCTTCTATCCGCGCCTGACCGATCTCGGCCAGCGCCATCCGGTGACGCGCGGGCTCGACGGCTCGGCGAGCGAGCCGCCGCATTGGAGCCGCTGGTTCCGCACCATCGGCGTCAAGAATCCGCAAGGCGAAGTGGTGATGAAGGGCGCCGACAACCGGCCTCTGCTCCTGCTCGACCGCAAGGGCGAAGGCCGTGTCGGCATGCTCCTCTCCGACCAGGGCTGGCTGTGGGCGCGCGGCTTCGAGGGCGGTGGACCGCATGTCCAGCTTTACCGCCGCATCGCCCACTGGCTGATGAAGGAGCCAGAACTGGAAGAGGAGCGGCTGACCGCCGACGGCCGCGGCATGATGCTTGAAATCCGCCGCCAGACGATGAGCGACGATCCCGGTCCCGCCCAGGTCATCACGCCATCCGGCAAGGCGGTGACGGTCAAGCTCGAGAAAGCCGAGCCCGGCATCTTCACCGGTAGCCTGCAGACCGGCGAGATAGGCCTTTACCAGATCGGCAATGGCGACCTTACCGCGCTTGCCCATGTCGGCCCGATCAACGCGCCGGAATTTTCCGACGTGATCTCGACCGAGGACAGGCTGAAGGCGCCTGCCGAGGCGACCGGCGGCAGCGTGCGGCGGCTGGCCCCGTCGTCGACGCTCGGCAATCTCGCCGGCGGCGTGACGCTGCCGTCGATCATCCCTGTCCGCTCTTCCGCGGCCGCTTCGGGCGACGACTGGATCGGCCTGCGCACCACCGACGACAGCACGCTCAAGGCCGTGTCGCGCGTCCCTCTGTTCGGCGGCTTCCTCGGCCTCGGCCTGCTGCTGCTCGCCATCGGCTCGATGTGGTATCGCGAAGGGCGGTAGGCTCTTCACCTCTCCCCTTGCGGGAGAGGTCGGATTGCCTCGATTTGTCCTTCACAAATCGGTTGGCAATCCGGGTAAGGGATAGTTGGCGCCAAGCTGGAACACCCCTCATTCGTCTCTGCGCTGCGCGCCGATCCACCTTCTCCCGCAAGGGGAGAAGGAAAAGAGCGCCCTGCCCCCTACTCTTCCGGTTCTGTCGTGAACAGCAGCGGATAGCCCTTGGCCTTGCCGGCGTCGGTCGCCCGCGTCGCCTTGGTCTCGGCGACATCGCGCGTAAACACCGCAACGACGCACACGCCGCGCATATGCGCGGTGATCATGACGCGGTGCGCCTGATCCTCGCTGAGCTTGAATTCGCCCTTGAGCACGGTCACGACGAACTCGCGCGGCGTGAAATCGTCATTGACGAGGATGACCTTGTAGAGCTTCGGCCGCTCGGTCTTCGGCTGCGGCTTGGTACGGGGTTTGTTGACGGTTTCGGGCATCGGATCCGGCAGCGAGAATTGGGCTCTCTCGCTCTCACTTTGTCACGTAGGAAATCATACGTCCAACTGCGCGCGCGGATATCGCCGGCCTGGACGATCAACCCTATGTGGGTAAGCGCTGCCGATGGGTCAACGGCCCTGGCGCCCGAATGGGCGGCGCATCGCGGTGCCGGATCTGCCGGAGCCGGCGTCACCATCCATGCCGGAGCCGCGTTCCATGAAGGCAAATAATATCCAGCCGGCCAATCCGATCAGCGTCATGCCGGTCAGCACGATGAGGATCCAGGACTGCGCCGGGGTGATGTAGTGGAAGCTCGAGGAGATGGCGGGCGCGAAGAGCTCGGGTTCGGTCCTGCCGCTGGCGGGATCCGGCACGGGGCTTGCGGTAAAGATGATCAACGATCGTGCGGCCGCGGTGGCGATCAGGCCGCCAAGCATCAGCGAACGCATCCGGGACGAAAACCGCTTCTTCATGCGGATTGTCCTAAAGCACCGGCATTGCGATCGGGTTAAGCATTGGACTGGGTGCGGCTAGAGCCTGCCGGTTTCGGGCTTCTGCCGCCAGTAAGCCGCTCCTGCCGAAGCCGGAGCGGCTTTGTAGAATAGGATGCCGAGGCCTGGATCAGGTCTTCGGGGCGTCCTTCTTGACGACCTTCTTCGCAGCCTTCTTGTGCTTCTTGACGGTCTTCTTGGCAACTTTCTTCATCGGCTTCGCGGTGCTGTCGGCCGGAGCAGCCGTGGTGGTCGCGGTCGAGGCAGCCGGGGCGGCGGTGGTCGTGGCGGCGGCGTTGCCGAGCGCCGGCATCGCGAAAGCGAGAGCAACACCGAGGCCGAGGGCGGAGAGGATGGACTTCTTCATGGCTTCATTTCCTTTTTCTTGCAGGCCTGGATGAGCGTCACTGAACGGGATCGATCGGTGTCACTCCAAGCAGCTTCAAAGCGTTTGCGAGCATCCGGATTCCCTGTGCCTGTTTCTTGTTGGCGCAGAACCGGTTTCCCTTTCTTTGCAGTGCTTTCGCCGCGGTGACCTGCGTTGCCGCGGCATGGGTTTCGAGGGCTTCGTCAACCTGACGGCTCAGATTGGTGCAACGCTCGGTCCGGGTGAGCGGCGCGACCTTAGCGGAGGAGGCGCCGGTCGCTGCTGTGATGAGCGATATGCTGAGCAAAGCACCCGTCACGCTGATCCAGAACCTGTGCATTGGTCTTGTCCGTTACTCCGGAAACTTGCGTCGCAGCCGATGACCTGACCGCCACGGCACCGGTTATGCCCTTGAAATTTTTCACCAGTTTTTCCCGACTGTAGAATTTTGTTTCTGGATTGTTTCTGGGGAATCCGGCCGGCGCGACGATCGTGGCCACTGGCCAAGATGTGGCCCGAATTCTATCGTGTGGGTGTTTAGCGAAGGGATATCCGGCAAACAGAATGATAGGTCTCGAGTGAAATCCGATGCACACATACTGATCGTCGACGACGACAAGGGCATACGCGACCTGCTGCAGGAGTTCTTCCAGAAGCGCGGCCTGCACACGACGGTGGCTGCCGACGGCATCGAAATGGAAGCGGTCCTGCGCCGCACGCCGGTGGACCTGATCGTTCTCGACGTGATGCTGCCCGGCAAAAGCGGGCTTGAGCTTTGCCGCGAGATCCGCGCCAACTACACCACGCCGATCATCATGCTGACCGCGGTCACTGAAACGACCGACCGCGTTGTGGGCCTTGAAATGGGCGCCGACGACTACGTGCCCAAGCCGTTCGACCCGCGCGAGCTTTTGGCCCGCATCCGCGCGGTGCTGCGGCGCAACGGCAGCGCCGAGCCGCGTCGCCCCACGGCCAAGCAGATTTACCGCTTTGCCGGCTGGACCATGGATTGCGCGAGGCGCCGCCTGACGGCGCCCGACGACGTCCGGGTGGAACTGACAATGGCGGAGTTCAACCTGCTGCAGACCTTCGTCAAGAGCGCGCAGCGCGTGCTTACCCGCGAGCAACTGATTGAGCTCTCCGGCGGCGACACCGGCTACAGCTTCGACCGCAGCGTCGACATTCTGGTGAGCCGCCTGCGCCGCAAGATGGAAGACGATCCCAAGACGCCGAAACTGATCCTGACCGTGCGCAGCGGCGGCTATCAGTTCCTGCCCGAGACGACGTCCGAATGAGACGCTTCCTGCCGCAGACACTGCCAGTCTGGGTGCTGCTCATCGTCATTGCCGGCCTCATGCTCAGCCAGGTGACGACGCTCTACATCGTGGCGCGCGACCGGGCGGCCGCCAACAGCGTCGTCGATCTCTACCGGTTGAACGACCGCGCCTATTCGCTGGTGCAGCTGATGCATGACGCCACGCCCGAAGAGCGCAAGGCGACCGCGTCCGGCCTGTTCAACTCGACCTATGCGCTGACGGTTTCGGACACGCCCGCCGTCACCTCTTCGATCGCCGGCGACGACCAGCTTGCCGAGTTGGAGGACATCCTGGTCGGCCGCCTGTCGAAGTTCGGCATCACCGATGCGCGCGTGCGGCGCGATCCGGCCACCCAGGAGGCCGATGTCCCCGATGGCCGGACGGTGAACAAGGATGTCGGCCAGGTCGAGCGCGACCTGCTGGTCCTGGCCGCGGATTTCGCGCAGAGCGACAAACTGACCGCCTCCCTGCGCTTTTCCGACGGCCAGTGGCTGAATTTCACCGAGCCGATCACGCCGGCGGGACCTATTCTCAGCCTCGACAGCCTGCCGCTCTATTCGCTGATCGCCGGTTTGATCGTGGTCATGTCGATATGGTCGCTGCGCCGGCTGACCGCGCCCTACCGGATGATGGAAACGGCGGTGACCCGCATCGGCAATGACCTGAAAAGCCCGCCGATCGCCGAAAGCGGCAGCCGCGAGATCCGCGCTGCGGCAAAGGCCATCAACGCCATGCAGATGCGGCTGCGCGATTATGTCGAAGACCGCGAGCACCTCGCGGCGGCGCTGGCGCATGATCTGCGCACGCCGCTGACCCGGATGCGCCTGCGCCTCGAACTGTTGCGCAGGTCGCCGGCGCGCGAGGCGCTGGCGCACGACCTTGCCGACATCGAAAGCATCGCGAGCTCTGTCATAGACTTCGCCAAATTCGAGGTGACCGAAGAAAAGGCCGAGCGGATCGATTTCTGGTCGCTGGTTGAATCGGTCGCGGACTCCTTCGACGGCGCATCCTTCGACGAAGACGTTGTCCCGTCGCGCGGGCTGATCTGCATCGCGCGGCCGGTGGCGCTGCGGCGCTGCATCACCAATCTCATCCAGAACGCGGTGACCTACGGCAAGAAGGCGCATCTCGGCGTGCGGCGATCGGGCGACACGATCACGCTCTCGATCCGCGACGAAGGCCCGGGCATCCCGCAGGCGAAGCTGGACGCGGTGTTCGGCTCCTTCGTGCGGCTGGAGGAATCGCGCAATCGCACCACCGGCGGCCTCGGCCTCGGCCTCACCATCGCCCGCAACATCGCCCGCGGCGCGGGCGGCGAGGTCGATCTTTCCAACTACCCTGGAGGCGGCCTGCTGACGGAGCTGCGGCTACCGGTGGCAGCTTGAGTCAGGAGCGGCCTCAGTCCGCCGTCCGCGCCTCTGGATCAGCCGAACCATCCTTGTGATAGTGCGGTCCGCCTGACCACGAGAGAGACACGCCCATGTTCTACGCCGTCCTCGCCTACCACGTCGAAGACACAGTGCAGTCCTGGACGCCCGACGAGGATGCGGCGCTGATGAAGGACCTGCTCGAGGTCAACGACAGGCTGACACGCGACGGCAAGCTCGGGCCGGCCGCGCGGCTGGCCGCGACCGCACAGGCTGTGACGTTGCGCGGTCCGGGCGACGGCATGGTGATCGACGGTCCCTTCGCCGAGACCAAGGAGCAGTTGCTCGGCCTCTATGTCCTCGACTGTGCGAACCAGGACGAGGCGATCGCCGCCGTGCGCGATCTCAAGCGCGTCAACCCAAGCGCCGTCTACGAGATCCGACCGATCGCGCTTTATCTGCCCGGGGCGCCGCTGACGGTAAGTTGAGACAGGTTCCCGAGCATGCTTCAGGCCGGTGTCGCGGCCTCGATTTCCCGTCCCAGCCGGAGCATCTCGCCGACCACCAGGTCGAGATCGTCGCGGCGCGTGCGGTGATTGGCAATCGCCACCCTCAGGCAGTGCCGGCCGTGCACGGTCGTGTCGGACAGGGCCGCGATGCCCTCCTCCTGGAGTCTCAGCATGATCTCCGTGTTGAAAGCCTTGAGCCGCTCTTCGGACCCGCCCGCCAGCCGGTGGCGGAAGCTGACGATGTTGATTGTGGTCGGCGCCATCAGCTCAAGTGTTGGCTCCGCTTCGATCAGTCGGGTCAGGTAGCGAGCCTGGGCGATGTTCTGGTCGATCAGCCGGCCGAACTTTTCGACGCCGTGCTCCTTTAGCGCCATCCAGATTTTGAGCGCCCGGAAGCCCCGCGATGTCTGCAAGCCGTAATCGTGAAGCCACTCTCCGGACGCGAGGCCGCGCGGCGTCGATTCCAGATATTCCGGGGTGACGGCGAATGTGTTGCGGTGCGCGGATGCGTCCCGCACCAGCGCGCAGCCGGCTTCGAACGGCGCGTGCAGCCATTTGTGCGGATCGAGCGCGATGGAATCCGCCCGCTCGATGCCTGCGACGAGCGATCGGCTCTCGGGCGCGATCGCGATCAGCGCCCCGATACAGCCGTCGACATGGAACCAGAGGTCCTCTTCGCCCGCCACGCTCGCCAGCGCCTGAAGATCGTCGACGGCGCCGGTGTTGACGGTCCCGGCGGTGCCGATCACGCAGGCCGGCTTGAATCCCGCCGCGCGGTCCTCCGCGATTGCCGACTTGAGCGCGGCGATATCGATGCACAGGCCTGCATCGGTCGGGATCCGCCGCAGCGCCCGATTGCCGAGGCCCAGCGCCTCCATGGCCTTGCGGTGGCAGGAATGCACCTGGTCCGAAGCGTAGTAGCGCAACGGCCTGGGGATGGCGCCGACGCCACGTTCGCGCACGTCGACGCCTGCCTTGACGTTGCGCGCCACGGTCAGGCCGATGATGTTGGCCATCGAGCCGCCGCTGACCAGCGTGCCGCTGGCCGAGGCCGGGAAGCCGACCATCTCCTTCATCCAGTTGACGACCTGGCTGTCCATCAGTCCGGCGGCATGGTTGCCGCCGCCGAGATTGGAACCCTGGATCGCTGCCAGGAAGTCGCCGAGCGCGCCGGTGAAGTTGCTGGACCCCATGTACCAGGACCAGAAACGAGGATGGACGTTACCCATCGGGTAAGGCATCAAATTGCGGGCGACGTCGTCATAGACGTCGGCCACCGGCGCCGGCGAGCGCGGCAACGGTGCGCCGAAGAATGCCCGCACCTCGGTCGGCGTCGCGCGCCAGACCGGCCGGTCGCGGACATCCTTGAGATAGGCGATGGCATCGTCGAGGATCCGGTGCGAGAGCGCTCCCACATCGGTCCAATCCGGCGGATCGAGCGTTTCTTCCGCGTTCGTCGCTTCCTGAAATGGATCCATCTCGCCTCTCCCGCCGGCGCGGGTCGACCCGCGCATAAAAGAATGACGCCGCCATGCGGGGGCGGCGTCGCGGTCGGTGTTGTCAGGCTTCGAACTGGCAGCTTGGCGTCGAACGCGACAGCGCCGTTTCCTCGGCGTCCATGTCGGCCTCGATGCCATCGAAGAGCGGCGTCGACATGTAGCGCTCACCTGTGTCGGGCAGCATGCACAGGATCACCGACCCGGCCGGTGCCTTGCCCGCGATTTGCCGCGCCACGGCGAACGTCGCGCCGCCCGAAATGCCTGTGAAGATGCCTTCCTGCTGCGCCAGCGCCTTCGCCCATTTGATGCCTTCGGGACCGGAGATCGGCACCAACTCGTCATAGTAGCGCTGGTCGATCGCCTCCTGCAGCACGTTGGGGATGAAATCCGGCGTCCAGCCCTGGATCGGATGCGGCTCGAAGGCCGGGTGGCTGGCGGCCGGCGCGCCGCCGGTGCCGCGCTCTTGGCGCTTGCCGCTGCCGATCAGCTGCGCGTTCGCCGGTTCGGTCAGCACGATCTTGACCTCCGGCCGCTCTCGGCGCAGCACACGGCCGACGCCGGCAACCGTGCCGCCGGTGCCGTAGCCGGTGACCAGATAGTCGAGGCGCGACCCGGCGAAATCATTGATGATCTCGCGCGCCGTCGTCGCCTCATGGATGGCGGCATTGGCCTCGGTCTCGAACTGGCGCGCCAGGAACCAGCCATTGGCTTCGGCGAGCTCGACCGCCTTCTTGTACATGCCGAAACCCTTCTGGGCGCGCGGTGTCAGCACCACCTTGGCGCCAAGCATGCGCATCAGCTTGCGCCGCTCGATGGAGAAGCTGTCGGCCATCGTCACCACCAGCGGATAGCCTTTCTGCGCACAGACCATGGCAAGGCCGATGCCGGTGTTGCCGCTCGTCGCCTCCACCACCGTCTGGCCGGGCTTGAGCTTACCGCTGCGCTCGCCTTCCTCGATGATGTTGAGCGCCAGCCGGTCCTTGACCGAGGCCGCCGGATTGAAGAACTCGGCCTTCACATAGATCGTCGCGTGACCCGGCCCGAGATTGTTGACGCGGATGACCGGCGTGTCGCCGACGGTATCGAGAATGCTGTCGAACAGCCGGCCGCGCCCGGACGTGGTTCTGATCTTCAATTGATGCAACATGGCTTTCTCCTCGATGTCCTCACGTGCCGGTTACAGACCGGCAGCTTTGGCGGCGCGGTTTCGACACCTGGCCGCGATAGGTCGCTTGATCTGCCGCAAAAGCGGCAACGGCGGCGTCCGGCGCGGAATGGGGCTGCCGGCTGCCTCCTGTCGTCTTTGGTGATAGAATATGGACCAACTGGCCAGCGTTGGAGAAAGCGTGGAAACATACGTGGAATCCACCCGATCGAGCCTGCCCGTCCCCGTAGGCCTGTCCGTGAGGCTGCTCGGGCAACTGACGGTTGCCCGCGATGGGGTGCCCGTTACCTTGCCCTCGTCGCGCAAGCTGCGCGCGCTGCTTGCCTATCTGGCGCTGGCGCCCCACCCTGTCAGCCGCAGCCGCCTTTGCGAACTTTTCTGGGACGTGCCCAACGATCCGCGCGGCGAGCTGCGCTGGTGCCTGAGCAAGCTGCGCGTCGCGCTTGACGACCCGGATCGGCGCCGGGTCGAAACCCATGGCGATACGGTGTCGCTTCGCCTCGACGATGTCCATGTGGACGCGCTGGATGCCGCCGCGGCGGTGGCCGAAGGGGTCGAGACGCTCGATCTCATGCGGTTACAGGCGCTTTCGCAACATTTCGCCGGCGACTTTCTCGACGGTCTTGAGCTCGATCGCAGCCCGCATTTCGGCAGTTGGCTGACGGCGCAGCGCCGCCGTTTCAGCGCGTGCCATGTCGCCGTCCTGGAGCACATCATCGGTCTTGTCCCGCCCGGAGCCGATGAGGCCGGCGCCTATATCGACAAATGGCTGGAGCTCGCGCCGTTCGATGGCCGTGCGCATGTGGCGCTGCTGGAAAATCTGGCCCGGCGCGGACAGATCGGCGCCGGCGAGGAGCATCTTGCCACGGCGGCGGAGCTGTTCCACTCGGAGGATCTGGATTTCACGCCGCTGCGCGAGGCGTGGCAGGAGATAAGAGCACGGAACGCCGGCGCAACGCCATGCGCCAGATCCGGGTCGGCTTTCCCGGTCTCGGAGCCGCCCGTCGCCGCTATCGAATCCGAGCCTGTTGCGACACGCCGGGCGTCGCTCGCGGTGATGCCGTTTGCGGAGAGCGCCGGCGCTGGCGGCTTCCGCGGCGGCCTCGCCGACGGCCTCACGCATGACATCATCACGCGGCTTGCCAAGCTTCGCGATTTCTTCGTCATCGCCCGCGGCTCGGTCTTCGCGCTCGCCGAGAAGAACATTGCGCCGGAAGATGCCGGACGCAGGCTGAATGTAGACTATGTCACGACGGGCTCGGTGCGCAGCCTGCCGGGCCGTATCGTCGTTTCCATTGAGCTTGTAGAGGTGCGCACGGCGAGAATCGTCTGGGCCGAGACCTTCGAGCACAATCCCGACGACGTCTTCATCGTCATCGAGGATATCGGCAACAGCATCGTCTCCTCGATCGCCGCCGAGATCGCGACGGTGGAGCGCAACCGCGCATTGCTGAAAGCGCCAAACTCGCTCAATGCCTGGGAGGCGTATCATCGTGGTCTCTGGCACATGTATCGCTTCACCCGCCAGGAAAACGAGCTGGCGCAGCATTTCTTCGGCGAGGCGTTGAAGCTCGATCCCACTTTCGCGCGCGCCTATGCCGGCATGTCCTTCACCCATTGGCAGAATGCCTTCCAGCGCTGGGGTGAGCGCGATCGCGAGGCCGCGCTTGCCTTCGAAAGCGCCGGCCGGAGCCTTTTGGTCGACGACCGCAACCCGGCCGCCCATTGGGCCATGGGGCGGGCGCTGTGGCTGCGCGGCGAGCAGGACGGTTCATTGCTCGAGCTGGCGAGCGCCGTCGACCTCAGCCCCAATTTCGCGCTCGGCCACTATGCGCTGTCCTTCGTCCATTCGCAGTCGGGCGACCCGCAATCGGCGATCGGTTCGTCCGATCATTCGCGTCATCTCAGCCCCTTCGATCCGCTGCTGTTCGGCATGATGGGCGCCCGCGCCATGGCGCATGCGCGGCTCGGCGAATACAACGAGGCCGCGGAATGGGCGCTGAAGGCGGCCGCGAGGCCAAACGCTCATGTCATCATCCTGGCGATCGCCGCCCATTGCCTGGCGCTGGCCGGCCGGCGGGACGAGGCCCGGAATTACGCCGCCATGATCCGCAACACCTTTCCGAATTATCGCGCCGACGACTTCATCGCGACATTCCGTTTCGACCGGGATGGTGAGGCTCTCTTCCGGAATGGCGCGAAGCTGATCGGGCTGAATTGAATCCAATCGGGCCTAATGCATGTCGCGCAAAAGTGTGCAGCGGTTTTGCGATAACGACATGCATGAAAACAAAGGCTTAAAAGCGCGTCGCCTGAATCCGCTTCAGCGCGACGCGCTTTAATGCATCAGCGGCCCGCTGGCCTTGCGCCAGGCGTCCATGCCGCCCTGGATGTGGCGGGCACTGGCAATACCGGCATCCTGCGCTGCCTGCACCGCCATCGCCGAGCGCTCGCCGAAGGCGCAATAGAACAGGATCTGCCTGCTGGTAGACTTCGCCAGTTCATGCAGCATGCCGCCGGCGGCGATATTTTCCTGCAACCGCGCATAGGGCAGATGGATCGCGCCGGGAATAACGCCGTGCCGCTCGCGTTCGGTCTGCTCGCGCAGGTCGACCAGCGCCACGTCGGGCCGCCCGACCAGCGCCAGCGCCTGCTCCGCGCTCACCGCCCAGCCGCGGCTGGCGATATCGTCCTGGTGCAGCCCGACCCGCATGTTGGCCGGCACGGCCACATCCATCATTTTCGGGTTGGACAGGTTGAGATTGTTCATGATGTTCACATATTCGTCGACCGACTTCACCTGCAGGCGCGGGTTGAAGGCCTTTTCCTCGCCGATCGTCGACACGGTCTCGCCCTTGTAGTCATGCGCCGGGAAGATCATCGTCTCGTCGGGCAGTTTGAGCAGGCGGCCGAAGATCGATTCATATTGCTGGCGCGGATCGCCGTTCTGGAAGTCGGTGCGGCCGGTGCCGCGGATAAGCAGCGTGTCGCCGGTGAAGACCCGGTCCGGCAGAATGAAGCTGTAGGAATCGTCGGTGTGGCCGGGCGTGTAGATGACGTCGAGCGCCAGTCCCTCGATGCCGAGCTTGTCGCCATCGGCAAGCCGCATCGACACCACGTCGGCCTTGGTCTGCTCGCCCATCACGGTCACGCAATGCGTCTTGTCGCGCAGCGCGCCGAGGCCGGTGATGTGGTCGGCATGAAGATGCGTGTCGACCGCCTTGACCAGCCTCAGGTCCAGCTCATTGACCAATTGCAGATAGCGTTCGACCTTCTCCAGCACAGGATCGATGATCAGCGCCTCGCCGCCGCGCCGACTGGCGAGCAGATAGGAATAGGTGCCGGAAACGGAATCGAACAACTGACGGAAGATCATTCGCGCCTCTCTCGCCTGAGGCCGGTGGCCCGGCTGTCGGCCAGTCTAGAGCAAGCGCGAGGTGCCCGCCAGCGGGAGACCGCTTGCCCATCCAAAAGGCTGGAAACCCTAGCGCCGCAGCACCGCGCTCAGCACGTCGCGGATGCCGATCGCGCCGACGAAGCGCGAGCCTTCGTCGAACAGCGCCACCGGCGCCGTCTGCGAGCGGTGCATGGCGAGCATCACCGTTTTCAGCGGCGTGCCGGGATTGGCCCAGAACACCTGGGCCCCTTCCTCCGGCTGACGCTCGACATCGGCGCAGGAGACCCACACCGCCGGTTTGCCGTCGCGTTCGGCCGCGGCCACCAAGCCGTGGTCGTCGATCTTGAAGCGCGTCGTCTTACGCCGGTCGAGCCACACCCAGCCATTGTCGCCCTGCTCCAGGTCGCGGCGATCCCGCATCACGTTCCACGCCGTCAGCACCGACAAGGGGTTCACATTGGCGATGAAGTCGCGGACATAGTCGTTCGCAGGCCGCAGAACGATGTCTTCCGGCGCGCCGGTCTGGACGATGCGGCCGCCCTCCATGATCGTGATGTGACTGCCGATCTTCAGCGCCTCCTCGAGGTCGTGGCTGACGAAGATGATGGTCTTCTTCAGCTCGGCCTGCAGTTGCAGCAACTCATCCTGCAGCTTGGTGCGGATCAGCGGGTCGAGCGCCGAGAACGGCTCGTCCATCAACAGGATCGGCGCCTCGGTGGCGAAGGCGCGCGCAAGACCGACGCGCTGCTGCATGCCGCCCGAAAGCTCATGGGCGTATTTCTTCGACCATTGGTCGAGATGGACCAGTTGCAGTTGCTTCTGCACGCGCGCCTTGCGTTCCGCCTCCGGCACGCCTGCAAGCTCGAGGCCGAAGCCGACATTTTCCTCGACCGTGCGCCATGGCAGCAGGCCGAACTGCTGGAACACCATGGCCACCTGCTTCTGGCGCAACCGCCGCAAGGTCGCCTCGTCGCAGGTGACGACATCGACCGTGCGGTCGCCGTCCTTGACCAGCACCTGGCCTCGCGACACCACATTGAGCCGGTTGACGGCCCGCAGCAGCGTCGACTTGCCGGAGCCGGACAGGCCCATCAGCACCGAGATCTCGCCTTCATGCACCGTGAGGCTGGCGCCTGCACAACCCAGCACGTTACCGGTCTTTTCCAGGATCTCGGCGCGCGTAGCGCCCTTGTCGATCATCGCCAGCGAACCTGCCTGATCGGCGCCGAAGACGATGTCCACATTTTTGAAATCAACCGCGACGGTCATTTCTTGCCTCCAACACCGATGCGGGTCATGCGGTCGAGCACGATGGCGAGCACGACGATGGCGAGCCCCGCCTCAAGCCCGAGATCGATGCGGCGCGAACCCAGCGCGCGGTTGATCTCAGTGCCGAGGCCGCCGGCGCCGATCAGGGCGGCGAACACCACCATCGACAGCGACAGCATGATCGATTGCGTCAGGCCCGCCATGATGGTCGGCAGCGCCGACGGCAGCTCCACCTTCCACAGAAGCTGGCGCTTGGTGGCGCCGAACGCCTCGCCCGCTTCGACGATCGCCTTGGGCACTGAAACCACGCCGAGATGCGTGAGGCGCACGGCTGTCGGGATGACGAAGATGATGGTGACGATGAGGCCGGGCGCGTTGCCGAGGCCGAACAGCGTCAGCACCGGGATCAGGTAGACGAAGGTCGGCAGCGTCTGCATCAGGTCGAGCACCGGCAGCATGACCCGGTAGACCTTCGGCTTGTGCGCGGCCCAGATACCGAGCGGCACGCCGATCGCCATGGCCATGGCGGCGGCCGCAACCACCAGCACCAGCGTCTGCACCGTCTGCTTCCACAGATTCTGGTTGATGATGAAGATCAAACCCAGGAAGACGCCGATGGCGAGCGGCCGCGAACGCTGCAGCAGCCAGGCGATGATCGCGATGACCAGCGCCAGAAGCACGGGCGGGACCATCAGCAGCAGATCCACTGCCCCGTCGAGGATGAAGTTCAGCCCGTTTGAAAACGCCCGGAAGATGGTGTCGAAATTGTCGGTCAGGAAGCCGAAGAAGGCCTTGCCCCACGGCCCGATGGGGATTTTGTAGTCGGTCAGGAATTTCGAAATCGGATCCATCTTCCCCTCTCGGCGTCGCCGTACTTGCCGTACGGTCAGCTTCTCGCAGCTTAACGCATGTCACCCAAAAGTGCGCAGCGGTTTTGGGAAAATGACATGCGTAAAAACAGAGACTTAAAGTGCGGAGCGCTTTAAGAAAAAGGGCAGCCTTTTCTATCTGGCTGCCCTCTTCCGGATGATCATTCCGGACTCAAAGCCGGCTCAGCTCCCGAGCGCGGTCTTGACGGCAGCGGCCGCGTCGCCGCCGTCGAAAGTGGTGACCCCGGCAATCCAGGGCGCGACCGCGTCAGGATGCTTCTTCAGCCAGTCCGTCGCCACCGTCTGGGCGTCGCCGCCCTTCAGGATCGCGTCCATCATCTCGCCTTCCATGTCGAGATTGAACTTCAGGTTGGCGATGAACTTGCCGGCGTTCGGGCATTCGGTGGTGTAGCCCTTGCGCACATTGGTATAGACGGTGGCGGCGCCGAAGCCGCTATCGCCCATGCCGTCGAGATAGGTGATCTTCATGGCGCCCATCACCGGATGCGGCGTCCAGCCGAGGAAGGCGATCCACTCGTTGTTCTTCATAGACTGCTCGGCCTGCGTCAGCATGCCGGCTTCGGACGACTCGACCAGTTCGAAGCCTTCGAGGTT
Source organism: Mesorhizobium sp. B2-4-6 (assembly GCF_006442775.1). NCBI lineage: Bacteria > Pseudomonadati > Pseudomonadota > Alphaproteobacteria > Hyphomicrobiales > Phyllobacteriaceae > Mesorhizobium > Mesorhizobium sp. B2-4-6. The sequence continues at coordinate 352,349 of NZ_VFVI01000001.1, read as the reverse complement.
GTCCTTCGGGTTCTTGATCATGTCGAGGATGATGCGGTTGCCGTCATTGCCGGCCTCGATGCCGTAGATCTTGCCGTTGAACTTGTCCTTGAACTTGCCGAGATCGGTCAGCGTCTTGACGCCGGCATCCGCGACATAGGTCGGCACGACGATGCCGTAGCCGGCACCGGTCAGGTTGGTGCTGATCGTCTCGACCGACCCGTCGGCGGTGTAGTCCTTGATGTCGTTGGTCATCGACGGCATCCAGTTGCCGAGGAAGACGTCGAGGTCCTTGTTCTTCAGCGAAGCCATGGTCACCGGCACCGAGAGCTGGATCACTTGCGGCTCATAGCCGAGCGCGGTGAGCAGCACCGAGGCCAGCCCCGTGGTGGCCTGGATGTCGGTCCAGCCGACATCGGAGAGCCGAACCGCCTTGCAGCTCGCAGGATCGCCGGCATAGGCGGCGGTCGTGGACAGAAGCGCCGCGAGGCCGAGGCCCGCGACGAAAGATTTCATACGCGACATGAACTTTCTCCCATTAGATTCTCGAGGCAAAGCGAAGTCACGGTTCTTGCGCCCGCCTTGTTTCGTCAGCCAAACACCATTTTGATGTCGTTTCAAGCGGTTCAACATCACGATGAACGGCGCGCGCTGGTCATTAAGCGACATGACAGCCTTTTGAGCGACATGGATTTTTTGAACGGCAGGGAGTTTTTGGTGGACGGAGCCGGTGCCCTCTCCCCGCACGGCGGCAAGTCGGCTTAAAAGCACCTATGGCCAAGCTTTATTTCCACTACGCGACGATGAACGCCGGCAAGACGACCATGCTTTTGCAGGCGTCCTACAACTATCGCGAACGCGGCATGTCGACGATGCTGTTCGTCGCCGGCCATTACCGCAAGGGCGACACCGGATTGATCTCGTCGCGCATCGGCCTCGAATCCGAGGCCGAGATGTTCCGCGGCGGCGACGACCTGTTTGCCCGGGTCGCCGAGCACCACCGGCATGCCCCGGTGCATTGCATCTTCGTCGATGAGGCGCAGTTCCTCGAGGAGGAGCAGGTCTGGCAGCTCGCCCGCATCGCCGACCGCCTGGGTATTCCGGTCATGTGCTACGGCCTGCGCACCGATTTCCAGGGCAATCTGTTCCCGGGCTCGCGAACGCTGCTCGCCATCGCCGACGACCTGCGCGAGGTGCGCACCATCTGCCGTTGCGGACGCAAGGCGACGATGGTGGTGCGCCTTGGGCCCGACGGCAAGGTGGCGAAGCAGGGCGAGCAGGTGGCGATCGGCAAGGATGTCTATGTCTCGCTCTGCCGCCGGCATTGGGAAGAGGAGATGGGCAGGGCTGCGCCCGACGACTTCATCGGCTTTGTGAGCGGCTGAGCTGCTTCAGGCGACGGAGACACGCCGTACAGGAAACCGCCAGCCAAGCCGAACGCCGAGTGTCGCCAGCGCTATCAGCACAATGCCGGCGGCCTGCGCCGGCCGAAGCGGATGCGCATACAAAGCCCAGTCGATGATGGCGACGACCGGATAGATGAAGGTGACGATGCCGATCACCGGCGTCGTCAAGCGTGGGAAGGCCGAATTCATCAGCACATAGGCGATGCCCGTAGGCAGGATGCCGATCCCTGCCAGCCAGCCCCACGATGCCGGCGGCATGGGATGACCGATGTCGGCGAACGGGGCGAGCATCACGACGCCCACAAGTGTCTGGCAAAGCACCGTGACCGCGGCCCGTTGTTGTCCGAGACCCTTGGCGAGGATCGTCGCCACCGCGTAAAGCAGGGCAGCGCCGAGCGTGAGCACCAATGAGGGGCTGCCAGGACTGCCGGACCTCGAGATTGGCATCTTGCGCAACCCGTTGTCGACGACGACAGCCGTTGAGCGGCTGAGCGACTTCCTGCGCCGCGATCTGGCCCAACAGGCTTGATTGCGGCTATCTGGACGAGGCGGCCGCATCAGGCGCAATCTCGTCGTCGCGCGAACTATGCTGCCTTGTTAATGCAGGCGCCCTAATTTCCAGCCCAGCCAGAACCAGCCGGAGACCCCGCCATGTTTCGAGCCATCTCGCCCACAGCTCTTTTCCTGCTTGCCGGCGGCCTTGCAGCGCATGCCGATGGCGATCCGGCTCTGGGCAAGAAAGTCTTCAATCGCTGCATCGCCTGTCATGAGGCGGCAAGCGACCGCGACAAGGTCGGCCCGCATCTGATGGGCGTCGTCGGCCGCAAGGCCGGCTCCGCTGAAAGCTTCGCAAGCCATTATTCGCAAGCCATGAAGGATGCCGGCGCCGCGGGTCTCATCTGGGACGAAGCCAATCTTGCCGAATATCTCAAGGCGCCCAAGCAGAAGGTTCCAGGCAACAGAATGGCCTTCACCGGACTGACCAGCGATGAAGACATCGCCAACGTGATTGCCTATCTCAAGGCCGACCCCAAACCCTGATCGATGTTGGAAGGAAGAAGCCGGTATTGCCGCCGGCGCCAGAGATTTGCCTGTGCTGGTTCATCGCCTTGGCCGTCCGTGAAAACAATAGCTTAAGGCATATAAGCTGAAGCTGTTCGGCGGCGATGCCCTTAATGGTCGCCACGCGTATGCTTGCCTTGCCTTTCAAGGATCCAACCAATTCTTTTGTTTCGACGCTTCTCCTGTCTTCCTTCTTTCAATCCCCTGAAGCCCCACATATATTCGCCGCCACGACACGGAACCGGATGCCGAAGCGGGAGGCCCCAATGGCGACATTGCAGAATTTCGATGCCGAAATTGCCAAGACCAAGCAGGTCGTGCAGGACATGCGCACCAAGATCGAGCAGTCCGGCACCGTGCTCGACACGCTCGCCCAGGCCGACAAGAAGATCGGCGACGCCAATTTCGACATCGAGAACGCCCGCATCGAGGACGTGCTCAAGCAGCAGAAGGTCATGGAAGGCAACATCGCCGACCTGATCATCGGGCTGGAGGACGCCACCAACGTCTTCGGCGCCGAATTCGAAAGCATGAAGAACTACACCGGCTGGGAAAACTTCGTCGGCGTCTTTTCGGCGCAGCGCAAGCAGCGCATGCGCACCGAGCGCGTCCGCAACATGTCGCTGGCCGGCAATCTGCAGGAGCTTTTGGCGAAGTCGGACACCATCGTCGGCATCCTGAAAGCGCAAAAACAGGTCCTCGACCAGCGCTACAAGACCTCGGAGACCAGCCTGTCCCAGGTTATCGAGCGCCGCAAGGTGACGATGACCAACCTCGAGGCGGTGCAGAAGCGCATCGAGGAATTGAACCCTCAGCTGCTCGATATCGAAAACAAGATCGCCGCCTCGACGACCCAGAAGGAGCGCACCGAGCTAGAGGGTGAACGCTCGAAGATGGCGACCGAATACAACGAAAAGCAGGCCAAGGAACAGGAGCTGCTGGCCGAAAGCCAGACGCTGGAGCGCTACACCTCGATGTTCCAGACCTTCGTCGATTCGCTCAACAACCAGATCGCCGCGCAGTCGACGCTGATCAACAAGCTGACGATCGACACCGAGCAGCGCATCGTGCTGTACAAGGCGCTGGAAGATTCGCTGAAGACCGCCGCCCAGCAGGACGTCGCCCACAAGATCAACACGCTTGGCAGCCAGGTCGACAACACCGCCGAGGAGACGATGGCCGGCATCGGTGCCGCCTCGCAGAAGCACATCGGCGACCTGCTCGAGATGCACGAGAAGAACATGGTCGCCAGCGCCGACATCCAGCGCCGCAAGAAGCTCGCCGACGATGCCTTCGCCCGCCGCTTCGACGATGTGATGAAGAAGCACAATTCGGCAAACTACGTGCAGTCGTAGGCGGCGGCGCTGACTTCATTTCCACGGCAGCCACATGACACCTGAAAACGACGCGGCGGCACGCTATTTCTCCGCCATCACGGCGGCGCTGAGCGGGCTGGAAGTGTTCATGCGCGACGACCGCTCGCCGCTCTACCGGCACGGCATCGTCGCCAGGATCGTCGCGGAGTATATCGCGCGGCTGGACAAGTCCTTTGCCTGCTGGCGCAACCGGCTGGGCTTTATGGACACGTTTCGCATTTCGCGCGCTGACAGCGGCTATCCCGTTTTCCAGAACCTGCTCGAGCTGGAAAACGACCGCCAGCAGGCCGATGCCCGCTTGGCCAACATCCCACAGGCTGGTGAGCTACGCGAGGAGATGGCCGACTTCATCCTGCGCCACAAGGAGTTTCCCGAGGCGCTGCAGAAATCGATGGCCGAGCGGCTCTATCTGGAGGACGTCAAGAGCGAGGCGACTTTCGGTCCGTTTACCCTGGCGCAGACAGCCAAGGTCTCGGTCAACCCGAAGACCATGCGGCCTTATTATCTCGTTCACTGGGCGACGTTCGACGGCAGCGCCAACCTGCCGCTGGTCTATATGGTGACGGTGGAGGACTCCTCGGAAAACATGGTGCGCCAGCTGGTCGACGTGAACGGCAAGCTGAACGAGAAGGTCGATATTCCGCTTCCCGTCGACGGCCTGCTCAACCCCGAGCTTGCGCACCGCTTCGACGACTTCACCGAGAAGAACTCGGCCTATACGCTCTCGCCGGCGACGATCGCGGTCAATCTCGACAAGGATTTCGAGCCGCTGCATCCCAAGCAGCTGCGGCGCGTGGTGCTGGGACCCTTCTACTCGGCCGGCATCACCGACAACAATTCGACAGTGACCGAGGTGCTGGCCAAGGTGCGCAAGCCGCAAAACGCCTGGCTGCTCACCTGGACCATCCAGGAGGTCTTCTCCAAGGCCGAGAAACCCGGCCGCAAGGGCCTGTTCTCCAGCGAGAAGACGACGCAGGAATTCTTCATCAACACCGACGACCTCGAAGCGGCGCGCCAGGGCGTGTCGAGCTACGAGAACCACGCGCTGATCCCGCACGAGGCCTACCAGGCGCTCTATGCCGCGGGTGAGGCGCAAAAGATCTTTTCCGGCTACAAGGTCCACATCCTGTCCAACGGACAGGTCATCAGCGACGTCTGACCGTCAAACCGCGGAGCATCCTTCATGGACACCGGCCTGACAACGATCTCGGAAGCCGCAATCGAAAAGCACCGCGCGACCGCGCAGAGCTTCATCACCCGCATCGTCGTGCTGGAGGACCCCTCGCGCGAATCCGGCACCGCGCTTGCCGGCACCAACCGACGCTTCGTCTCGACAGTGTCGGTCGGTTCGGTGCGCCGCACGCGCGAGGTCGAGCTGTCGAAGACGGTCGCGGCCATCCACCCCGACGACCAGTTGATGAGCATCCCGCAGCACACGCTGCTCTATCGCGTCCGGCGCGGCCTGGCGACCGCGCTCGCCATATCGGATGTCTTCGCCGAAGGCTCCGACCTCGAAAGCCTGCAGGCAAGGAACGTCCGCGCGCCGCTCGAAGGCGACGAAGCCGCGAGGTTCAAAAAGCTTCTGTCGGCTTCGGCTTACGTTTCCGCGTTCAGCTTCGCTTCCTACCTGTTCCAGCTGATCGACAGCGATGGCGAGGCGCCGAACGACAGCCCCGAACCCGACTTCCTGTTCGACACCCCGCAGGACGCGGTGAAGTCGATCGTCGCCGGCCTCGACAAGGCGATCGCCGGCTCGAAGGACGATGCCGACCTGATGACGCGGGCGCGGGCCTTTGCCCGAGTCGCCATCGACGGGCTCTTGGCGCGCAAGGGCCGTTTCGACGGCATCGGCCCGTTCGAGAACGCGCATATCCGCATCGATATCGACGATTTCACCCTCGACGGCTTCGACCTCGCGCCCGGCAAACGATCCAAGCCGCTGGTGATGACCTTCAAGAAGCCGGAGGAAGTCGTCGGCAACCACATCGCCAAATACCAGTCGGTCAAACTGGCCAAGATGCTGATGGCCTATGATTTCGAGCGTGAGCTCAATCCCTTCGTCGAGCTCGGCGGTTTCCTCTTCACCTTCATCGGCGACGGCGCGCCGGGCACCGGCAAGACGACGCTGATCCAGATGATCGCCGGCCTCGTCAATGGCTACTGTCAGGTCGCCGGCTATCCGTTCGCCTATGAGAATTTCGGCGTTGACCAGATCTCGTCCTATCAGGGCAAGTCGGGCCAGAACTGCCGCCAGTTCATCAACAACGTGCTCAACCCGCGCGTCATCGGCTTCGGCACCATCGACGACATCGATCAGGTGGCGGCGCGCCGTTCCGACGACCGCGCCTCGGCCGGCCAGCAGGAGATCACCGGCGTGCTGATGGACGCCTTCGCCGGCGCCTCTACCGTCGTGCGCGGCAACTGCTCCTTCGGCATGTTTTCCAACTATCCGGAAAATGTCGACGATGCGCTGCGCCAGCGCGCCGGCGCGCGATGGCTGGTCGACGGCCCGCAGACCCGCGACGACTATATCGACATCTTCGTGCTGCTCGCCGGCAGGAACCACAAGATCCCGCTGGGTGAGCACGAACTCTATGCGGCGCAGGAAATCCAGCGCGCCGTCGAGGAAGCCTATGAGGAGCATGAGAAGCCGCAGGAAGACGGGCTGATGAAGGTCTATGAGCGCTACATGAAGGAGAACGGCGCGCCCAAGACCATGGCCGATGTCGGCACCTACCTGCATATGATCAAGGACGCCGAGCCGCGCTTCACCGGCCGCGCGATCAAGAACGTCACCGATGCCATCAAGATGCGCGCCATGGATATCGAGTTGCCGGACGACTGGTTCGAGAAGCCGGAAGCCTTCATGCACAAGAGCTACGACGACAAGAAGGCGATGATCGAGGAACTGCGCGGACCATTCTCGATGGACATGGTCATGCAGGAGATCAACCGCTACGCCGATTCCGAGTTCCGCTATTCCGACAAGTCCGACGATGCCACGGTGGAGAAGCTCCTGCGCGACGCAAGGCTGCGCGAGCGCGCCGCGCGGGAAATGGAGGAATTGAAGAAGAAGGGGCTTTGGTGATCTTTTCCTTCTCCCCGTTTACGGGGAGAAGGTGCCCAAAGGGCGGATGAGGGGCAGCGCCATGCGTGGCAAAAATGGGCCAAAGGTTGCGAGAGCCCGTCAGCTTCGGAAAGTCGAAAACGATGCGGAGGAACGGCTGTGGCATGAACTGCGAGGACGGCGATTGAACGGCTACAAATTTGTTCGCCAACTGCCGGTTGGCCCCTATTTCGCGGATTTTGCTTGCCGTGAAGCCAATCTGGTCGTCGAGGTCGACGGCAGCCAACATGCCGGTCGATCTAGGGATCGATACAGAGACGAGACGATGAACGAAAACGGTTGGTCGGTGTTGAGAGTATGGCATGCGGATGTTTTGACCGGCCTTTCGAGCGTGCTGGACACAATTGTTGCAGCCCTGGATGGTCGGCTGGATCGCAAGATGATTGGCGTCGATGTGAAATTTTTGCCGGCCGCAGCGTCGGAGCAAGGATGATGAGAGTCGGCGCCGCCCCTCATCCGCCCTTCGGGCACCTTCTCCCCGTTAACGGGGAGAAGGAAAGATGAAAAAGCCCGATCTTCTGCGCGACAACGAGCTGATCTACGGCCGCTTGCTCGCCATCGACGAGCCGCACCTCATCCAGCGCTACAACAAGGCGCTTGCCGCCTTCGGCCTCGAGCCCACCAAGCTCGCAAGCTTCCAGATCGACCGCACCGGCTTCTCACCCGAGATCGCCGAGGAATGCGGCGACTATGACTATCTCGACCCCAACGAGGTCAACCGCCGCTTCATCATCCTGACGCCGTCGCAGATCGACCTGCCGGTGGTGCATACCGCCTTCTCCAACACCTCGCAGTTGATGTTCGAGTTCATGTCGAAGAACCAGCGCGCCATCGACGCGCTGACCATCAAGGACGTGATCTACGGCGAGATCGAGGACTCGATTCCCAAGGTCAACGACATCGAGGACCTGCTGTCGATCAACCAGGTCGAGTTCAAGGTGCTGTCGGCCGAGGACGTGCTCGGCAAGGCGGCCGAGCTCGCCAAGCTGGTCGACCGGCTGAAGCAGGAGCCCGACGCCTGGCGCGACAACGCCATGCTTCAGCGCATGGTCGATCTCGCCAAGGTCTGCGGCGACATCCGCGAGAACGCGCTGGTGCCGGACCAGGTTATCTTCCGTCACAACGCCTACTGGACCAGCCATTTCGGCGGGCTCTACGTCTTCGTTGACCCCGATATGACGACGGTGATCAGCGATCCGGCCGCCCCCGGCTTCCGCCGCTCGCGCCCCTGGCAGGTTAGCTATCTGTCGATCAACGACGCCGACAAGGTGTTCCGCTTTCTGGCCGCCACCGGCCGGCTCGACCTGCCGCGCGCTTCCTGGATCGAGGCTTCCGGCTATCTCGAGCATCGCGCAGAGATGGTCGTACGCGCGCTGATCCGCGACGCCGAGCCCAACCGCAATCTGACCGATGTCGACAAGGTGTGGCTGCAGACCTGGATCCACGGCCATGCCGACCTGATCGCCCAGGACGGGAACTTTCCCTTCCTCAATGCCGCCAAGCGCGAAATCGCCCAGTTCGGCCATCTCAAGATCGAGGATGTGCCGCCGCGCCAGCGATTCCTGGTCGTGCGCGCCAAGCCAGACCACCCCGATGCCTGGCTGACCAACCAGTTGATCTCGGATTTCGTGCCGCAGGACTTCGTTTCGCGTTACGTCTTCAACAAGCCGGGTTTCTACAAGGACTATGACGGCTTCAGCGACGCCTGGAGAAGCGATGTTGTGGACGTTCTGAAAACCACATATTTGAAGGACAAGGCGGCGTTCCGCGCGCGCCTTTACGGCCTGACTGACTAGAACGAAATGAACCGTCATTTCGTTCTAACTTATTGTTTTGGCGCATGATGTTATCCAAAAAGTCTGCAACTTTTTGACATCGTGCTAAGGGGTGCCACAGCCATGCTCGACCCGATCGTGAACTTCTTCACCCAGATATTCCAGTGGATCGGCCGCGGCATCGGCTTCGTCATCGGCGTCATCCTGTGGCCGTTCATGTGGGTCGGCCGCTGGTACGGGCAACGCGGCTGGATTCTGAAGGCCGTGGTCGGTCTTGCCCTCTTGGTGCTGATCGGCCTCTACGCCAATTTCTTCTACGCTACCCAGTGGTGGAACAATTTCAACCCGAACTATCCCGACACCTACACGTTCGAGAAGCGGAACGTGTCGGCGGGCGAGCAGGTTTCGGCCGGCAGCGGCACCGATACGGCCAAGACCTGCGGCAACTCCGCCATCGCCCAGGTTGCCGCCGATCTGACGGACTTCAACGTCAACCAGAATGCCTGGATCTCGTCGATGATCCTCTACAAGCTCGGCCTGTTCGGCATCGATTGGGACGACACGCCCTGGATGGACAACAAGGCGTCCTTCCAGCGCGGCATCAACCAGGCGGTGCGGCGCACCGCGACGGAGCTTGCCGACAATCTCGGCCGCGTGCGCACGACCTCGCAGATCGACGCCGATTTGCAGGACGCGCGCGGCAATCTGCAGTTTGACGAATACACCTGGTATTTCGGTCTCAATCCGTTCGGGCCCAAGACGCCGACGCCGAGCTACTATCGCGATGCGGTGCGCAAGCTGCGCTCCTTCAACGCCCGTCTCGCCACCTGCCAGGCGACCTTCGACGCCCGCGCCGACAATCTGAAGCAATATATCGACCGCATCGCTTCGGACATCGGCTCGACCTCGGCCATCCTCAAGGAACGCGCCGAAAACCACAACAATGGCTGGTTCGATACCCGCGCCGACGACCGCTTCTGGTTCGCTTATGGCCAGCTCTACGCCTATTACGGCCTGATGAAGGGCGCCCAGGCCGACTTCGAGGATGTGATCAAGGAAAAGCACCTGCAGAGTCTGTGGGACACGATGGACCAGCAATTCGTCTCGGCGCTGCGCATCCAGCCCTTCATCATCGCCAATGGCCGCGAGGATGGCTGGCTCCTGCCGACGCATCTGACGACGATGGGCTTCTACATCCTGCGGGTGCGCTCCAACATGGTCGAGATCAGCAACGTGCTGACGCAGTAGCAGCCTCTTCGGCCAAGACAGGGATGGTGGATTTGCGCCGCCGCTTCTGTCGCTTTTCGCGTATTCAGCGGCTGTTTTGAGACGGCGGAACGGCCTTCGCTCTGGCTTCTATACGCCGCAAACGACCGGGGTCGAAGGACCCGGACAGGGTCGCACCGGGAACAGCAATATTCTTTCTTTGCAGGAAACTTAGTTGCATGAAAGTTGACGCCGCGGCAGCGACAGGGTTAGAAAACACCCCTGCGCCCGTGCGGCGTCTCGAACATGCAAAGATGATCAAAACCGTCCCTTCCACCGCCCAATCCAGAGGAAAGCCGTCATGGCCGAAGTGAAGTCCGACATCGAGATCGCGCGCGCCGCCAAGAAGAAACCGATCCAGGAGATCGGCGCTAAGATCGGCATTCCGAACGAGCATCTGCTGCCCTATGGCCACGACAAGGCCAAGGTCTCGGCCGAGTTCATCAAGTCGGTGAGGGGCAACAAGGACGGCAAGCTGATCCTGGTCACCGCCATCAACCCGACGCCGGCCGGCGAAGGCAAGACCACCACCACCGTCGGTCTCGGCGATGGCCTGAACCGCATCGGCAAGAAGGCGATCATCTGCATCCGCGAAGCCTCGCTCGGCCCGAATTTCGGCGTCAAGGGCGGCGCTGCCGGCGGCGGCATGGCGCAGGTCGTGCCGATGGAGGACATGAACCTCCATTTCACCGGCGACTTCCACGCCATCACCACCGCGCACAATCTGCTCTCGGCGCTGATCGACAACCACATCTACTGGGGCAACGAGCTCGGCATCGACACCCGTCGCGTCGTCTGGCGCCGCGTCATGGACATGAACGACCGGGCGCTGCGCGAGATCATCTGCTCGCTCGGCGGCGTCGCCAACGGTTTTCCACGCGAGGCCGGCTTCGACATCACCGTCGCCTCTGAGGTGATGGCGATCCTGTGCCTGGCCACCGACCTCAAGGACCTGGAAAAGCGCCTCGGCGACATCATCGTCGCCTACCGTCGCGACAAGACGCCGGTCTATGCCCGCGACCTCAAGGCCGACGGCGCCATGGCGGTGCTGTTGAAGGACGCCATGCAGCCCAACCTCGTGCAGACGCTGGAGAACAACCCGGCCTTCGTGCATGGCGGCCCGTTCGCCAACATCGCGCATGGCTGCAACTCCGTCGTCGCCACCACGACGGCGCTGAAGCTCGCCGACTACGTCGTGACCGAAGCCGGCTTCGGCGCGGACCTCGGCGCGGAAAAGTTCTTCGACATCAAGTGCCGCAAGGCGGGGCTGAAGCCGTCCGCGGCGGTCATCGTCGCGACGGTGCGCGCCATGAAGATGAATGGTGGCGTCAAGAAGGAAGACCTCGGCAAGGAAAACATCGAGGCGGTCAAGAAGGGTTGCGCCAATCTCGGCCGCCACATCGAGAACATCCGCCAGTTCGGCGTGCCCGCGGTTGTTGCCATCAACCACTTCTATTCCGACACCGACGCCGAGATCCAGGCGATGAAGGACTATGTCGCCTCGATGGGCGAAGAGGCGATCCTGTGCAAGCATTGGGCCAACGGTTCGGCCGGCATCGAGGACCTTGCCAACAAGGTGGTGGCGCTCGCCGAATCCGGCGCCTCCCAGTTCGCGCCGCTCTATCCCGACGCCATGCCGTTGTTCGAGAAGATCAACACCATCGTCCAGCGCATCTATCGCGGCTCGGAGGCGATCGCCGACAAGTCGGTGCGCGATCAGCTCAAGGCGTGGGAAGAAGCCGGCTACGGCAATCTGCCGGTCTGCATGGCCAAGACCCAGTATTCCTTCTCGACCGACCCGAACCTGCGCGGCGCGCCGACCGGCCACACCGTGCCGGTGCGCGAGGTCAGGCTCTCGGCCGGCGCCGGCTTCGTCGTCATCATCTGCGGCGAGGTCATGACCATGCCCGGCCTGCCCAAGGCGCCGTCCTCGGAAAAGATCTTCTTGAACGAGGCCGGCCAGATCGAGGGCCTTTTCTAAACATCGTTCGAATTGAACGACCAAGGGCGCCGCCTCACCGCGGCGCCCTTTTTGCTTCGCATCTTTCACGCTTGGTTCCGGGCGCCATGAAAAAGGCGCCGCATCCTGGCGGCGCCTTGCCGTTCGAGAGCGGTTCAAGCTACGCGGCATTACGCTGCAAGGCACGCTGGTTCGATGCATAGATCGTGTCGCGCTCAGGCAGGGCGCCGGTCTTCAGACAGTCGATCCACTCGGCGGTCTTCAGCACCGCGGCGAAGCGCGACTGCAAGACGACGCTCACCACCCGGTGGATGTCCTCGGCCGATGCATAGCCGGCGCTGTTGGCATAGGGCACCGAGCCGCTGGCATCGGAAAGGAACTCGACGGCAAAGCCCATGTGAACAGCGTGGATGATGGTCGACAGATCGCAATTGTGGGTCATGTAACCGACGACCGCGATCGTATCGATGGCGTCGGCGCGCAGCCAGGCTTCGAGATCCGTGCCGGTGAAGGCCGAAGGCAGCATCTTTTCGACATAGTGATCGCGGCCGCGCCTGGCGATCTCGGGATGCAGCTCGCCGCCATGGCTGCCCTTGGCGAAGATCGGCGAGGTCTCGGGCGCCATCTGCCGGACGACGACGATCTTGATGCCGGCCGCCGCGGCGGCATCCATGGCGCGCGCAACATTGGCGACCGTCTCGGTGAATGGCGGATGCTGGATGGCGAGATTGCCGCCATTGTAGTCGTTCTGGACATCGACGACGACAAGCGCGCGGCGTGGCTGGGTGGCTGGTGCTGACATGGCGGTTCCTTTCGATCGTGTTGATGGGCCAAAACTAGTCGGCTGGTTCGGCTTCAGAAAGTGACCCGATTGACATCATTCGAAAGAATTGGGACATTCGACTTTCAACGGAACGAGATTTGTCATGAGGAACCCGATCATCGCCGCCGTCGCCTTCGACGGCATCAGCCCGTTTCATCTCTCCGTGCCGTGCCTGGTGTTCGGCGCCGACCGCACGGAGCTTGGGCTGCCGCGCTTCGACTTCCGCGTCTGCGCGATGGACGAGGGACCCATTCATACCGATGCCGGGCTGAGCATCCTGGTGCCGCATGGACTTTCCGCGCTCGACGAGGCTGACATCGTCATCATCCCGAGCTGGAGGGATCTCGAGGCTCCGCTGGCCGCGCCGTTCAAGGATGCGCTGCGACGCGCGCATCGGCGCGGCGCGCTGATCGTCGGCTTGTGCCTCGGCACCTTCGCCATTGCCGGCGCCGGATTGCTTGCCGGGCGCAAGGCAACCACCCACTGGGCCTATACGGACCAGTTGCAGGCGCTTCATCCTGAGATCGCGATCGACGCCGACGTGCTCTATGTCGACGGCGGCGACATCATAACCTCGGCCGGCGTCGCCGCCGGGCTCGACTGCTGTCTGCACATCGTGCGCGCCCGCTATGGCGCGGAGGCCGCCCTTCGGCTTGCCCGCCATGTCGTGCTCTCACCGCACCGGCAAGGCGGGCAGGCACAGTTCATCGAGCGCCCGCTTGCGCCGACGCCGAACGCGGACCGGTTCACGCGTGCTCTCGACCAGGTGCGGGCAACGCTCAGCGAAACGCACAGTCTCGACAGCGTCGCCGATAGGGCCGGCCTCACGCGCCGTACCTTCACGCGCCGCTTCCAGAAGTCGGTCGGTACCAGTTTCGGCGACTGGCTCGCCGACCAGCGCGTGGCACTGGCGCAAAGGGTGCTGGAGCAGACGGACAAGTCCATGGACATGGTGGCCTTCGAAGCCGGCTTCGGCAGCGCCACGTCGCTGCGCCAGCATTTCGCCGCGCGGCTCGGAACCTCGCCGGTGCGGTACAGGCGCGAGTTTTCGGGGCGGGTCGCTCAGACGAGCACATGAAGCACGCGTCTTGAGGACGCAAAGGGCGCCACATCCACGCGGCGCCCTTTGCATTCTCCAGCCTCATTCGTCAGGCAACGTCTTCCGGCGACGGCGCGCGCTTCCGGCCGGTGACCATCGCCCGAACCAGGTTCTCGCCATGGCGCAGGCTTGCCAGAACCACGCCGCCGACATGAAGGCCGATCAGCACCAGGATACCATTGCCCAGAACCTTGTGCATGTCCTCAACCCAGGCCACGCCCCACCAGGCGTCGGTGGTCTGCATCCATCCGGTCAGCGCAATTCCCGCGATGCAAATCACAAGCGCCAGCACCATGGCGCCGCCAGCAGGATTGTGGCCGAGATACCGCCTCTCACGGCCATGCGCCACGTCGGCGAGATACGATCGCACCATGCGCGGCCCGCGCACGAATTGATCGAAGCGCGTATATCCCGACCCGGCCAATCCTGCGACCAGCCGCGAGGCGATCAGAACCCCCGCGCAATAGCCGGCCAGTTCGTGCACCTTCATGATTTCCCCGGAAGAAAGCCACGCCACGGCAACGCACAGAACCAGCGACCAGTGGAAGAGGCGAACATAGGAGCTCCAGACCCTGACCGAGGTTTCCTGTGTCGAAAGAGTGGCGTTCATGGCGATCAACCGTCGTCGGAATCGGCGCCGACCGACTCCAGCGTCTTGGGATTGAACACGCCTTCCAGCCTCTTGCCGCTGGCGTCGACCGCCTTGGCTTCGTAGCAGCCGTTTTCGGTCTTGATGCTGCGGACCTTCCAGCCTTCTCCTTCCAGCTTCTTTTGCAATGCCTCGCGCGGCTGCCACTGGTCGGTCGGCACGTTGCATCGGTCTGCTGCGAAGGCTGGCCCAGCCAGGCCCAGCGCCAGCGCGGTCAGGACGATTGTTCTCATATCGGTTTTCTCCATCGGTTGATTCCGATGCCGAAAACCTGCGACCGAAAGCTGACAGCAGCCTGAATGCCGGACTGTTCGTGCAAATGCCGCACTTGGAGAGCAGACGCCGATTGATGGGGCTGGCGTTCAGGCTACTGTCAGTATCGTTTTGCACAGGACGAATGGGCCAGGCAGCGGAGGCGGCGTGCGTGTTCTGTTGATCGAGGATGATCGCGTGCTGGGTGAAGCCGTGCGCGACCACGTGGCCGCCGATGGCCATGCCGTCGATTGGAGCGGCACGCTTGAGGAAGCCCGTGAGCATTTGCGTGTCGCGACGTATCAGCTGATGCTGCTCGATCTGCATTTGCCGGACGGCAAGGGCCTGGAATTCCTCAAGGTTTTCCGCCGCGACGGCCACCGCACTCCGGTCATAATCCTCACCGCTCGCGATCAGCTCTCGGACAGGATAGACGGGTTGAATTCCGGTGCGGACGATTATCTGGTCAAGCCATTCGATCTGGGCGAACTGTCCGCCCGCCTGGCGGCGGTGGCGCGCCGCTATGTCGGGAACCCCAACCCGCTCATCCGGATCGGGCCGGTCGAGGTCGACACTGCCCATCGCCGCGTTCTGGTCGGCGGCAAGGAGATCCAGTTGACCGCCCGCGAATGGACCGTGCTGGAACAATTTCTCGGCCGGCCAGGCGTCACGGTCAGCAAGGGTCAGGTAGAGGACGCGCTTTACGCTTTTGGCACCGAGGTGGAGAGCAATACCGTCGAGGTCTATGTGAGCCGCCTGCGCAGAAAACTCGGCCGCGACGTGATCGCGACCGTGAGGGGGCTGGGCTATCGCCTTGTGGCCCGATGAGCTGGCGCTTCAGCCTTGTCGGACGGCTGGTCGCCTCGTTGATCATCGTAACCGTCATGTTTGGAGTTGTGGCTGCCGCCACCGGAACCTTCACGCTTCATCGCGAAATCAACGAGGCCATGGATAATTCGATGCAGGAGGCGGCCCGCAGGTTGCTGCCGCTCGTCATTGACGACCTCTTTGGACGCGAAACGCTTCAGCCTCCGCGCGAAATGGCGGAGGCTGTCTCGCAAGAAGATGGCCAACGGCTGATCTACCAGGTGCGGGACAGCCAGGGTCGTATAATGCTCCATTCCCACGGCGCGCCAGCCACTCCGCTGACGACCGGGCTCACGCGAGGCTTCTCGCAAGAGGCGGGATGGCGCGTCTACACCGAGCCGGCGGTAAGCGGCACCTTGTTCGTCCAGGTCGCCGAAAGCGACGAACGCCGCAACGAAGAGACGTTGGAAGCCGCCGCCGGCTTCCTCGTGCCGATGATTGCCCTGACACCGCTCAGCGCGATATTTGCCTGGCTGACCCTGACACGGTTCATGCGCCCGATCGGAAAGCTGCGTGCCGACATCAGCGCCCGCGATGGCGACAATCTCGCCGCGATCGACACCGAGCATCTCCCCGTCGAGCTTGCGGCAATCGCCAAGTCGGTCAACAGGCTGATGCGGCGACTCCACATGGCAATGGAAGCCGAAAAGGAATTCACCGCCAACGCCGCCCACGAACTGCGCACTCCGATCGCCGGAGCACTGGCCCAGGCCGAACGCATGATCGCCGAGGCCACCGACGACGCGGGTATGAAGCGCCCGCGACAGATCAAGGCCGCGCTCGTCAGCCTGTCCAATCTTTCGGAGAAACTCATGCAACTGGCGCGCGCCGACGCCGGAATTGCCGCCGGAAAATCGGCTGATCTGGGCGCAGTGGTTGCGCTTGTGGTCGCGGATTTCGAGCAGTATGCCGAGAACAAATCCCGGTTGAGCCTCAAAAGGCCGTCAAAAGGCACTGTGGAGGTGGCCATCGACCCCGACGCGCTGGCGATCGTGACGCGCAACCTGATCGAAAACGCCCTACGACACGGCGCCCGGGGTCGAACGGTGGTGATACGTGTCGACGACAGCGCGGGGTTGAGCGTGATCAACGAAGGTCCCGTCGTGCCGGCGCCCGACAGGTTGCTGAGACGCTTCGAACGCGGAACGACGCCTTCTGGCGGCTCGGGTCTCGGGCTGGCGATCGTCAGCAAGATCCTACAGCAGACTGGCGCGACACTGAGCCTGAATTCGCCGGCATCGGGCCGCGAAGACGGTTTCGAGGCGACGATCCGGTTTGCTTGCGCCACAGCAATTCCAGCAACCCTGCGCGACGGTCTTCCGTCAGGAAGCGCATAGAACGGCATACCGGAACGCTCGAACCACAGTGCGCTCAGCGAGGCGCAACGCCTCGCGCCGGGTTGCCGACGACGGTGGTGTTCGCCGCCACGTCGCGCGTCACCACCGCGCCCGCGCCGACGATCGCGCCCTCGCCTATGCTGACCCCGGCAAGGATCACCGCGCTGCCGCCGATCCAGGCATTGTCGCCGATCGTCACGGGCTTGGCGATCTCCAGCCCGGCCAGCCGGCCGGAGGCCTCGCGATGATGCTCGGCGCAGTAGATCTGCACATTGGGTCCAAGCAGCGTTCCCCTGCCGATGCGCACCGGCGCGGTGTCGAGGATGATGCAGCCGGCATTGAGGAAGACGCCATCGCCGAGGAACAGGTTGAAGCCATAGGCGCAATGGAACGGCGCCTCGATGAGGGCGCCCTCGCCCGCGCCGCCGAGCAGCGCCCGCAAGGCCGGAGCGATATTGCCGCGCTGCCGGGGCGGCAGGCCGTTGTGCTCGAACACCGCATCGCGCGCGGCAACGCGTAATGCCTCCAGCTCATCGTCGATGCAGGTGTACCATTCGCCCGCCGCCATCTTCATGCGTTCGCTTCTCGTCATGGTGGCATCTCCAGATCTTCGTCTGCTGCCAAAGCATAATCGCCAAAGCATAATCGATTGTCTGACAAAAGCCCCGTAGCCAAACGCTTGGCTTATGCTAGCCTGCCGTTGCGAGACCATGCGACGGTCTCAGTTTGAGGGGGTCGATCATGCTTTACATTCTTGCACTGCTGATAGGCGTCATTGCCGGCCTGCGCGCCATGACCGCGCCCGCCGCCGTCGCCTGGGGTTCCTATCTCGGCTGGCTCCCAGTCGCAGGCACTTGGGCGAGCTTTATGGGTCACTGGATTGCCGTCGGCATCTTCACCATCCTGGCCATCGTTGAACTGGTCACCGATCAGCTGCCGTCGACGCCGAGCCGCAAGGTGCCGCAGCAATTCGGCGCGCGCATCGTGACCGGCGCCTTCTGCGGCGCGGTGATCGGCGCCGCGGCCGGCGCCACCATCGGCGGCCTGATCGCGGGCGCGATCGGCGCGGTGATCGGCACGCTGGGCGGCGCCGAAGCGCGCGGCCGGCTGGCCGCCGCCTTCGGCAAGGATCCGCCCGCCGCCTTCATCGAGGACGCGGTGGCGATCATCGGCGGGCTGCTCATCGTGGCGGCGGTCGCATGAGCGCAAAGAGCTTCGACGCCATCGTCATCGGCGCCGGCCAGGCCGGCCCGCCGCTTGTCGGCCGGCTCGAGGCCGCCGGCATGAAGGTCGCGCTGGTCGAGCGCAAATTCATCGGCGGCACCTGCGTCAACACCGGCTGCATGCCGACCAAGACGATGGTGGCGAGCGCCTATGCCGCGCATCTCGCCCGTCGCGCCGCCGACTACGGTGTCGCGCTCTCGGGCCCCGTCGGCGTGGATTACGAGCGGATCAAGGCGCGCAAGGACAAGGTCACCAACGACGCCCGCGGCAATCTCGAAAAATGGATCGCCGGCATGAAGGGCTGCACGCTCTATCGCGGCCACGCGCGTTTCGAATCGGCCGACACGGTGCGCGTCGGCGACCAACTTCTCACCGCGCCAAAGATCTTCCTCAACACCGGCGGCCGCGCCTCGGTGCCCAACCTGCCCGGCGTCAACGACGTACCCTATCTCACCAATTCCTCGATGATGGACCTCGATGTGCTGCCCAGCCATCTGATCGTCGTCGGCGGCAGCTACATCTCGCTCGAATTCGCACAGATGTTCCGCCGCTTCGGCTCCGAGGTCACGGTGATCGAGAAGGCGCCGCGGCTGACCGGCCGCGAGGACGAGGACACCTCCGCGGCCATCCTGTCCATCCTCGAAAACGAAGGCATCGCCATTCATGTCGGCGCCGGCGATATCAGTTTCGCCAAACAAGGCAGCGAGATCGCCGTCACCTTCTCCGCCGACAAGCCGGCGGCGGTCGGCTCGCATGTGCTGCTGGCGCTCGGGCGTGTTCCGAACACCGACGATCTCGGCCTCGACAAGGCCGGCGTCGCGGTCGATCAGCGCGGCTTCGTCGTCGTTGACGACCAGTTGCGCACCAATGTCCCGGGCATCTGGGCAATGGGCGACTGCAACGGCAAGGGCGCCTTCACCCATACCTCCTACAACGACTTCGAGATCGTCGCAGCCAACCTGCTCGACAACGATCCGCGCAGGGTCAGCGACCGCATCGAAGCCTATGCGCTCTATATCGATCCGCCGCTTGGGCGCTGCGGCATGACGGAAGCCGCCGTGAAGAAATCCGGCCGCCGCGCGCTGGTCGGACAGCGGCCGATGACCCGCGTCGGCCGCGCGGTCGAAAAGGGCGAGACGCAAGGCTTCATGAAGATCCTGGCCGATGCCGACACCGGCGAGATCCTCGGCTGCTCGGTGCTCGGACCGGGCGGCGACGAGGCGATCCACTGCGTGCTCGACCTCATGTACGCCAAGGCCCCGATCGCGACGCTGGCGCGCGCCATGCACATCCACCCCACCGTCTCGGAGCTGTTGCCCACCATTGCCCAGGAGCTGAAGCCGCTGGCTTAGAGCAGTCCAGGCAAAGTGCGAAGCGGTCGGGCTCGGCGACTTCGCCGTAGCTTCCGTCTGGAATTGCGGAGAAACAAAGGTCTCTGAGCCCGGCCGGGCGCTCTTCCGTTTCTGCATTGCTGCGTTGCAACAATGGCGCTTGTGCGCCGGGCGCATCCAGCGCCAGTCTCGACTTTGAACCGATTCAGTCCGGACATCCCATGCCGCTGCCGATCCTAGCGCTCGCCATTGCATCCTTCTGCATCGGCACCACCGAATTCGTCATCATGGGCCTGCTGCCGGAAGTCGCGGCCGACCTCGGCGTCTCGATCCCGTCCGCTGGCCTTCTGGTAACCGGCTATGCGCTGGGCGTCGTCTTCGGCGCGCCGATCGTCGCCATGGCAACCGCCCGCCTGCCACGCAAACCGGTGCTTGTCGGCCTCGCCACCCTCTTCGTCATCGGCAATCTCTTCTGCGCCATCGCGCCGAACTACTGGCTGCTGATGGCGGCGCGCGTCTTCACCGCTTTCGGCCACGGCGCCTTCTTCGGCATCGGCTCCGTCGTTGCAGCGAGCCTCGTGCCGCGCAACAAGCGGGCGAGCGCCATCGCGCTTATGTTTGCCGGCCTGACGCTCTCCAACATCCTCGGCGTCCCCGCCGGCACGGCGCTCGGCGAAGCCTTCGGCTGGCGTGCCACTTTCCTCGCCGTCGTCGGCATCGGCCTCATCTCGGTCGCGGCCATTGCCTGGCTGGTGCCGTCGGATGTCGCCGAGCCGAGCGGCGGCGGCCTGGTCGGCGAGTTGCGCGTGCTCGGCAAGCTGCAGGTCTGGCTGGCGATGCTGATCGCCTCGCTCGCTTCCGCCAGCCTGTTCGCCGTCTTCACCTACATCAAGCCTTACCTCACCGATGTCTCCGGCCTGTCGACGGCGACCGTCACCTGGGTGCTGCTCTTGTTCGGCGCCGGCATGACCATCGGCAACATCATCGGCGGCAGGCTGGCCGACTGGAAGCTGATGCCGACGGTGATCGCCACGCTGCTCGCCATGGCGCTGCTCTTCGTCGTCTTCACCGAGCTCGGCGCTATCGCAAGCGTGGCTGTCGCCATCGTCTTCCTGTGGGGCATGCTGATCTTCATCGTCGTGCCGCCGCTGCAGATCCGCGTCGTCGAAGCGGCTGCCGAAGGACCGAACCTGGCCGCCACGCTCAACCAGGGCGCCTTCAATGTCGGCAATGCCGGCGGCGCCTGGATCGGCGGCCTCGCCATCTCCTGGGGCGTCTCCTACGCCAACCTGCCGCTGGTGGGCGCGGCGCTCGCGCTTCTGGCCGTCGCCGTGGCCGTGCTGTCGCAGGCGCTCGACCGCCGCGCGGTCCTGCAGCCACAACCAGCTGAATAAAGCTCGGCGTCTTCGCCGTAGCAGCTCGGCGTCTTCGCCGTAGCAGCTCGGCGTCTTCGCCGTAGCAAGGCTCGGCGTCTTCGCCGTAGCCAGCCTGCCCCGACAGCGCAGCACGGCTGGACCACTCGACAGCCCGATCGCAAAAATGCATGGGTGAAACCTCTTCACGCGGAGGTATCCCATGCAGAAGACGATCGAGCGCATCGCCGGCGACAGCGAGGGTGTCGTTTACGAATTTCCGGTCCTGCGCTTCGAGGGCAAGGACAAGGCGGCTCCTTCCGCCTATCTGCAGGCGGCGCTGCATGCCGGCGAGCTGCCGGGCGTCGTCGCCATCGACGCGCTGATGCCGATGCTGGCCAAGGCGGAGACCGAGGGCCGCATCAAGGGTCCGATCACCATCGTGCCCTGGGCCAATCCGATCGGCCGCGCGCAATATCATTTCGGCGAGCATCAGGGCCGCTTCAATCTCGGCACCCGGACCAACTTCAACCGCTCCTTCCCGTTGCTTGCGGCGCCCGACGCCAGGCTGTTGCCCGATGTCAGCCTCGGCGGCGCCGATCGCCGGCTGAAGAACCGGCTCGTCCAACTCTCCCTCGGCAACGACATCGTCCTTGACCTCCACTGCGACGACGAAGGCCTTGCCTATCTCTACATCCACACCAGCCTGTGGCCGCATATGGCCGACTGCGCGGCCGCCATGGGCGCCGAAGCCGTCCTGCTGTGGAGCGAAGACAACACCGGCACCTTCGAAGGCGCCTCGATCATGCCCTATCAGAACGTGCCAGCGAGCGTCGCGCGCTTCGACCGCCGCGCCGTCACCACGGTCGAATATCGCGGCATACTCGACGTCGATGGCGCCCTGGCCGCGGCCGATGCCGCAGGACTCTACCGCCTGCTGGTGACGCGGGGCGTCGTTCGGGACCCGTCCGTACCGAAATTCGAGAAATTTTCCGGCCCTGTCGTGCCGCTGGAAAACATCGACATGATGCCTTCGCCCAGGGCCGGCGCGATCCTCTACGACGTCAAGCCCGGCGACCGCGTCAAGAAAGGCGACAGGCTGGCGACGATCGTGCATGCGCCCGGCGAGGCCGGCGGCCGCACGGAAGTGTTTGCGCCGCAATCAGGCTTCATCCTGACCCGCCGCGCGCGCCGCATCATCCGCGCCGGAGAGGATCTTCTGAAGCTCGCCGGCGACGCCAGGAGCAGCGACGCGCGCTCCGGCACGCTGGAAGACTGAAGCGTGCGGCCTTCAGCATGGGCGTGAAATCCAGTTGCACCGACCGTCATTCGCCGCTATGGGAGTCGCCATGAACATGCGTTCGAACAAGACCGTTTGGTGGTGGGCTCGCTGACAGCGGCCTGTTCGTGCGTGTGCGCGTGAAAGTAGAGGGTGGCCGCAACGGAATGTCCGGGCGGCCATTTGTTTTTTAAGCCATTCCCGGGTCCGTTGCCCAAAACGCTGATGGAGACGGCAATGACGACTAAAGTTCTGGACAACGGGGCGGAGCGTTTCGTCACCGCGGGCGGCGTGACGATCACCCGCGAACGCCACGACAGGCCCTATGAAGGCGCGATCGATGCCTATGTCGACGGCCTGAATTCTCGCCGGGGCGCAGTGTTTTCCTCCAACTACGAATATCCGGGCCGCTACACGCGCTGGGATACGGCCATCATCGATCCGCCGCTGGTCATCTCCGCGCGGAGCCGCACGATGCGCATCGAAGCGCTGAACAAGCGCGGCGAAGCGCTGTTGCCCGCGATCGGCAAGGCGCTTGCTGGCTTGGGCGAAGTGACGATCTCCGATACCTCGAAGACGCTCATTCGTCTCGATGTGGCGAAACCCGGCCGCGTCTTCACCGAGGAGGAACGCAGCCGCGTTCCGTCGGTCTTCACCGTGCTTCGCGCCATCACCGCGCTGTTCAAGACCGCCGAAGACGCCAATCTCGGCCTCTACGGCGCCTTCGGCTACGACCTGGCCTTCCAGTTCGACCCGGTCGACTACAAGCTCGAGCGCAAGGAAAGCCAGCGCGATCTCGTGCTGTTCCTGCCCGACGAGATACTCGTCGTCGATCATTATTCGACCAAGGCCTGGACCGACCGCTACGACTATTCGGGCGAGGGTTTTTCGACCGTGGGGTTGCCCCGCGACGCCACCGCCGAGCCGTTCAAGACCGCCGACCGCATCCCGCCGCGCGGCGACCACGAGCCGGGCGAATACGCCAACCTGGTGCGGCGCGCCATGGAGAGCTTCAAGCGCGGCGACCTGTTCGAGGTCGTGCCTGGACAGATGTTCTACGAACGCTGCGAGACTCAGCCTTCAGACATCTCGCGCAAGCTGAAGTCGATCAACCCCTCGCCCTATTCCTTCTTCATCAATCTCGGCGAAAACGAATATCTGATCGGCGCCTCGCCGGAGATGTTCGTGCGCGTCAACGGCCGCCGCGTCGAGACCTGCCCGATCTCGGGCACGATCAAGCGCGGCGACGACGCCATTTCCGACAGCGAGCAGATCCTGAAACTGCTCAACTCGAAGAAGGATGAGTCCGAGCTCACCATGTGCTCGGACGTCGACCGCAACGACAAGTCGCGCGTCTGCGAGCCGGGCTCGGTGCGCGTCATCGGCCGCCGCCAGATCGAGATGTATTCGCGCCTGATCCACACCGTCGACCACATCGAGGGGCGGCTGCGCGAAGGCATGGACGCCTTCGACGCGTTTCTCTCTCACGCCTGGGCCGTCACCGTCACCGGCGCGCCGAAGCTGTGGGCCATGCGCTTCATCGAGCAGAACGAGAAGAGCCCGCGCGCCTGGTATGGCGGCGCCATCGGCATGGTCAATTTCAACGGCGACATGAACACCGGACTGACCTTGCGCACCATCCGCATCAAGGACGGCATCGCCGAGGTGCGCGCCGGCGCCACGCTGCTTTTCGACAGCGTGCCCGAGGAAGAAGAAGCCGAAACCGAACTGAAGGCATCCGCCATGCTCTCCGCCATCCGCGACGCCAAGACCGGCAACGCCACCGGAACCGAGCGCACCACCGCGCGCGTCGGCGACGGTGTCAACATCCTGCTGGTCGACCATGAGGACAGTTTCGTCCACACCTTGGCCAACTACTTTCGGCAGACCGGCGCCAATGTTTCCACGGTGCGCTCGCCGGTGCCGGAAGAGGTCTTCGAGCGGCTCAAGCCGGATCTCGTCGTGCTGTCGCCCGGACCGGGCACGCCGAAGGATTTCGACTGCGCCGCCACCATCAAGAAGGCGCGCGCCCGGGACCTGCCGATCTTTGGCGTCTGTCTCGGCCTGCAGGCACTGGCCGAGGCCTATGGCGGCGAGTTGAGGCAGTTGCACATCCCCATGCATGGCAAGCCGTCGCGCATCCGCGTCTCGAAGCCCGGTATCATCTTCTCCGGACTGCCCAAGGAAGTGACCGTCGGCCGCTACCACTCGATCTTCGCCGACCCCGTGCGCCTGCCCGACGGTTTCGTGGTCACCGCCGAGACCGAGGACGGCGTCATCATGGCCTTCGAGCACCGCAAGGAGCCGATCGCGGCGGTGCAGTTCCATCCGGAATCGATCATGACGCTCGGTCACAATGCCGGCATGCGCATCATCGAGAACATCGTCGCGCATCTGCCGCGCAAGGCCACGGAAAAGGCCGCTTAGAAAAGATGGCGCAAACGCTGGACACGACAGCGGCCGCAGCGAAAGCCGCGACCCGGGAGAAGGTCGCCAGGCTTGCCTTCTGGTCGATCGTCGTCGCCTGTGTCGTGCTCGTCTTGAAGCTTGCCGCCTGGTACATCACCGGCTCCGTCGCGCTCTATTCCGACGCGTTGGAATCGATCGTCAACGTGATTGCCTCGGCCGCCGCCTTCTGGGCGATCCAGGTCAGCTACAAGCCCGCCGATCAGGACCATCCCTTCGGCCACCACAAGGCCGAGTATCTTTCAGCGGTGCTGGAAGGCGTGCTGATCGTCGTCGCGGCGCTGCTGATCCTCAATGAGGTCTGGCAGTCCTGGCAGCATCCGGCTCCGCTCGAACAGCCCTGGGAAGGCCTTGCGGTCAACGGCGTCGCGACGGTCGTCAATGCGATCTGGGCCTGGGCGCTGATCCGCACCGGCCGGAACGCGAAGTCGCCCGCGCTTGTCGCCGACGGCCAGCACATCATGACCGATGTGGTGACATCCGTCGGCGTGTTCGGCGGTCTTGTCGGCGCCGTGCTCACCGGCTGGCAGATTCTCGATCCGGCGCTGGCCGTCATCGTCGCGCTCAACATCCTGTGGCAGGGCTGGCATGTCATCGGCTCGTCGATGAACGGGCTGATGGACCGCGCCGTCGACAACCACGAGCACATGCAGATCCGCGACATCATCTCGGCCAATTCGAAGGGCGCGCTCGAAGTGCACGACCTGAAGACGCGCATAGCCGGGCGCGCCACCTTCATCGAGTTCCACCTCGTCGTCGACGCCGACATGACGGTCGGCGCCAGCCATGTCATCTGCGACCGCATCGAGGATGCGCTGAAAGCCGAAAACCCCTCGGTGCGCGTCACCATCCATGTCGAGCCGGACGACGAGGCCAAGCTGCCGAAAGGCACCACGGCGGTGCCTTTCGCTTAGCGCTAACCAAAGCCTGTCGAGATTCAGGTCAGGCCGAGTCGAGATGGCTTCCGAGAACCGGCGCGGAGCGTACTTAAAAGTACGTGAGCACCGGAAGCGCAGGAAGCCACCGTTTGCAGGCCGGCCTCACCTGAATATCGGCAGGCCTTACGGCGCGCAGGCCGACTGTGGCAGTGGCTGCAGCCGATAGACCTTGTCGTCGGACCTGGTCTTGCCATTCGCCGCCTTCGAGCAGAGATCGAGGACCGCCACCGCATTGTTGGGGTTCGCGACCATCATCGTGCCGTTGGCACCGCGCTTGAGGAAAATTTCCTTCTGCGAGATGTCGCAGGAAAAGTCGCTCATCTTCGAGCTGGCCGAACAGCGCCACTGGTCGGCCTCGCCCTGGCAGGAATAGGTCTGCGTGACCTTTTTCCCTTTCTGCCTCGTCGTCACCGAAACGGCGATATCGGCGCCGTCGGGCCAGTTCGCGGCATCGCCGCCAGCAGCGAAGGAGGCAAGCTCGACGGGTCCGCGGAAGATGCGGATCGATTGCGTGAACTGGTTGGGATGCGACTTCAGATGCGCATCGTCGTAGTCACGCCCGAAGCAGAAGGGCTGATCGGGCTTGAGCCGCACGCGCAGCGGATCGCCAAGCGCCGGGTCGATCGGATCGATGCGCGCGAACTCCGCCTTGCAGCTGTCGGCCGGCATCGGATCCAGCTTGAAATTATCGTCCTCGCTGCCCAGCACCTGCTTGTTGTATTCCGCTTTGCCGAGCTGTTCTTCCGAATCCGGGTCGAGATAGACGTCTTGCGACAGACCGGATAGAAGCAGCTTTCCGTTGTCGTCGACTTTCAGCGAAGCCAGCGTGCGGTCGCAATCCATGCCGCAGCGGATGCCGCTCGCCTTGTCGCTTGGATCCTCCTTGTTGCACCAACTGCTTGCCCATTCCGGCTTCTTGGCGCCGCGCACCGTGGTGGTGAGGAAGCCGTTATAGGAAGTATCCTGGTTGGCGGGGGGTTCTTCGTTCGACCGGCTCATCGGGTCATGGCCGTAGAGGAAGAAGATGCGCGCCACCTTCTGATGCGGATGCGCCTTGAGATGGGCAGCGTCGTAGACGCGGCCGAAGCAGGCGTCGGCGCCGGTCGGGCTGAGCTCGGGAAGCTTGGGCGGCTGTTCGGCGCGCGCCGCCCCGGCTAATGCGGCAAGGGCGCCGCAAAGCGCCACGCCCGCCATGGTCCTCGCCACCATGGTCCTCGATGACATGTGATCCTCCTCCCACCGACAGGGCCGGGATATGCTAGTCTAGGAGTGCCGCCTGGACCATGCAAAATCGCGCGAGCGGGCGGGCGAACGGAGGACACGATGCTGCGCCGTGACATTTTTCGTGCCGGTCTCGCAGGCGCCGCGGGCCTTTTCGGGCTGAGCCGTGCAAATGCGGCAACAGAAGAGGAAAGGCTGAAGGTGGCTTATCACCTCAGCGACGCCGACAAGGTCAACTTCGTCCTCGGCAACATCAAGAACCATTATGAAGGCACCGGCGGCAATGTCGATATCGTGCTTGTGGTGCACGGTCCGGCTCTGGCCGCCTTCAAGTCCAAGGGCGCTTCCGGCGCTGTTTCCAGCCGCTTCGCCGGCCTGGTCCAGCAGGGACTTGTCCCGCAAGCCTGCGGCAACACCTTGCACGGCATGGATATCACACTGACCGACCTGCTGGCGGGCTTCGAGCTTGCCGAGAAGGGCGGCGTCGTGAGGCTCGCCGAGTTGCAGCACCAGGGCTATGTCTATCTCAGGCCCTGAATGCGCGCGGACTTGAAGGCCAGGCCGACAATGGCCTACGAAGGATGGCAGCCCGGAGGCCAGCCGACATGACGACACTTGCCATTCCCGATCTTGCCGGAAAGGCGGTGCTGGTCACCGGCGCTTCGACCGGCATCGGCGCGGCCCTTGCCCGTGCTTACGCGGCGCAGAAATGCCGCGTGGCGCTGCATTACAACGCGAGCCTAGCGCCCGCCGAAATCGTGGCCGGATCCATCCGCGACGATGGCGGCGAGGTGTTTCTGGTCCAGGGCGACTTTTCGAAACCTGCCGACGTCGAGCGTGTCGTCGAGGAGAGCGCAAACCATTTCGGCCGGCTCGACGGCCTGGTCAACAATGCCGGCGGCATGCTCGGCCGCGTCGCTTATGCCGATCAGGACGAGGCGCAGTACGACGCGGTCATGGACCTCAATGCGCGCTCTGTCCTGACCGCCTCGCGCAAGGCGATACCGTGGCTGAAGCGCCAGGGCGGCTTCATCATCAACACCACTTCGATCGCCGCCCGCAACGGCGCCGGCGGCGGGGCCGGCCTCTATGGTTCGTCCAAAGCCTTCGTCTCCAACGTGACGCGCGGCATGGCCAAGGAGTTGATCGGCTTCGGCATCCGCGTCAACGCCGTGGCGCCGGGCACGATCCTGACGCCCTTCCACGAACGCTATTCGAACGCCGATCAGATCAAGGCGATGGTCGCCACCATACCGCAGGGCCGCGCCGGAACGCCTGAGGATTGCGTCGGCGCCTATCTGTTCCTGTCGTCCGACCTGTTGAGCGGCTACATCATCGGCCAGGTGATCGAGGTCAATGGTGGCCAGTTGATGCCGTGAGCGGTCGACTGCATACTCGATGCAACGCGCAACCTGGAGGGAGAGCAAAGGCATGTACGGACTGATCGGCAAGATGCGGGCGGCGCGCGGCCAGCGCGATGCGGTCATGGACGTGCTGCGCGAAAGCACCGGCGCTCTCCCCGGTTGCCTGAGCTACATCATCGCCATCGATCCGGTCGACGCCGACGCGATCTGGGTCACCGAAGTGTGGACCGACCAGGCGAGCCACAAGGCCTCGCTGCAATTGCCGGAAGTCCAGGCCGCGATCGCCAAGGCGCGTCCCTTCATCGCCGGCTTCGAATTCCAGGTCGAGACCAACCCGGTCGGCGGCTTTGGCCTTCCCGCACCGGAAAAGGCCGGCTGACTGGGGAACAGCTCTATCGTTTGTTGGAGCACCTAATGCGGACCGTGAGCATCCACCATGCAAAGACTAATTTATCACGTCTGGTAGACCAGGCCGCCGGAGGTGAGCCGTTTATCATCACCAAGACAGGCAAGCCGTTGGTCAAGGTCGTGCCTATCGGTCAACCTACCGCTGCACAGATACGGCGTGTGGGCTTTATGGCTGGCCAGTTTTCCAGCCCCGAAAGCTTCGATCGCATGGGTGGCGAAGAGATCGAAGCGTTGTTTGGCATGGACAAGTGAGGGTGTTGCGGCCCTGCCAACAAGGTCCCACGGGGGGTTCGCATTCCCGGCTCCGGGTCTAAGACCAAAAGGTGGACTCCTCACCAGAGCGCCCTCGGACGCGGCGCTGCTGGAGCGCATGGCGCGGAATCTCCTTCGTCATGGCGCTGCAGTCGGCGCGCTTCCTGGTCGTGCTACTCATTGGGCCAAGCGTAGCCAAGCTGGTGGCGCGAAACGTCAGGGGCTGATCCGGGCTATCCAATGCCAAGCAATTCCAGGAAAAGTACTCGGCGGGTTCCGTCCGGAATTGCGTAAAAACAGAAAATCGGAGCAGGTCGGCAATCCTGTCGGGATGCTGGTTTGCTCTAAAGAAGCAGGGGAATTGCCGATGAACCGCCGTTTGAACGTCGTCGATCTTTCCGGCCGCATCGCCGTGGTGACGGGCGGCGCGCAAGGCATCGGCCTTGCGGTCGCGCGACGCCTGTTGTCGTCGGGCGCCGGTGTCGCCATCTGGGACGTCGACCAGGCCGCGATGGCCAAGGCCGCCGAACTCGCTTCGCTCGGCCGCGTCGCGGCCCTCCTTTGCGACCAGTCGCAGATCGAGGCCGTCGACCGCGCCGCCACCGAGACCGAGCGGACGCTCGGCCCCGTCGATCTCCTGGTCAACAATGCCGGCATTGCCGGGCCGGCGGCGACGGTGGTGGACTACGATCCCGCCGCATGGCGCCAGATCGTCGATATCGATCTCAACGGCGTCTTCTATTGCTGCAAGCGCCTGGTGCCTGGCATGATCGCGCGCAATTACGGCCGCATCGTCAACATCTCCTCGGTGGCCGGCAAGGAGGGCAATCCCAATGCCGCCGCTTATTCCGCTGCAAAAGCCGGCGTGCTGGCGCTGACCAAGTCGCTCGGCAAGGAGCTCGCCGGCCACGACATCGCTGTCAACGCGCTGACTCCCTCGCCTGCCCGCACCCGCATTCTGGAGCAGCTCACCGAGGCCCAGGTCGCCTATATGCTCGGCAAAGTGCCGCGCGGCCGCTTCGTCGAGGTCGAAGAGGCCGCCGCCATGATCGTCTTCATGCTGTCGGACGAGAACTCCTTCACCACCGGCGCGACTTTCGACCTCTCCGGCGGACGCACGACCTACTGACCGCAAACTCCGGCCTCAGCTGATAACCAGACTTGCGATCCGGTCGCCGTCGAGCGTGAAGGCCATGTCGCCTTCGCCGTTGAAGCCGTTGCCCGTCACGGCGACGCGGGCATGGTAGACGCCGTCGCGTTGCGCGACGCGCACGATGCGAAGGTTGGACTGGACGCCGACATTGTCCGACTGGTTCCACCGCGCGACCCCGTCGCGGCCGTGGAAATCGCGCCCCCAGTCGCTGAGGAAAGCATCGTCGGTAAATGCGGCCAGAAAGGCTTCGGTATCGCCGGCATTGGTGGCTTCGACAAAGCGGCGGATCGCGTCGGGCGTGGTCATCAGTCCAACCTGTGCATGAGGTCGTCATCCAGCCAGCGGCCGAAGAAATAGACAAGCTGCTTGTGCCACCACGGCCAGTCGTGGCTGACGTCCCCGCCCCAATAGTCGACCCAGGCCGGGATGGATTTGTCGCGCAGCACCTGTTCCAGCTCGCGCGTCTCGACCAGCATGCGCTCTTCCCAGGCGCCCTGCCCGCAGCAGAAGATGAGGCGCAGCGCCCTGAGCCGCCCGAGCAGCTTCTGGTCGACGATGCCGGGCAGATAGTCGAGCGGCGAGTTGAAATAGATGTTGCCTTCAAGCGTCCGGCCGAAGAAATCGCGAGCCGAATAGACGCCGGACAGCGAGATCACGCCGCTCGCCAGCTCCGGGAAGCGGAACACGAAATTGGACGAGTGGTAGCCGCCCATCGAGCAGCCGCAAAACAGCGGCTTCAAGGCGCGGCCGCCATTGGACTTGGCGGCGACCGCCTGCAGCTCCGGCAGCGCCTCCTCACGCACATAGCGGAAATAGGCCTCGTGGCGGGCGATGCGATGCGCCGCGTCGGCATGCTTGTTGAAGAAGGATTCCGAATCGATGCCGTCGAGCGTGAAGAGCTGGATGCGGCCGGTGTCGATGAACTCGGCGAGCGCGCCGACGCCGCCGGAATCCTCGAACTGGTAAAAGCGCCCCTGCGAGGTTGGGAACACCACCACCGGGCGCCCGGCATGGCCATAGCGCTTGTATTCCATATCGCGGCCGAGATTGCGGGCATGGCCCTTGTGATAGGAAACGTCCATCGGTTCAGGCCTTTTCCGCGTGGATATAGTCGACCGCCTGGCGTAGCGCCTTCGGATCCTTCGAACGCATCTGGTAGGCGTAATTGCCCATGGCGCGGCTAAAGACCTCTTCGATAGCCTGGTGGTGGACGATCTTGTCGCCGTGGGCGGCTAGCACGTCGGCATGGCTGTGCAAATAGTCGATATGGCGTTTGCGGCTGGCATAGGCGGTGAAATACTTTCCCTTGTAAGGGCCGCCCGCGGCATCCTTGACCACCATGTCGGCCCAGGCGGCGTAGACGTCGATGTCGAACGTGTAGTTGATGGCGTCCGTCATCCAGGCGCCGGGCGGGCGCATGTTGACCTCGAGCGCGATGACGCGCTTGTCCCTGGTTTCGAACAGCTCGATGTGGAAGAAGCGCTCGCGCACGTCGAACGCCTTGAGTATCTTGCGGCCCGCCTCCTCGACCTCCGGGCTGATCTCGGGGAAGCAGGTGTAGCTCATGTGGCGGTCCTTGTTGACCGCATCCATGATGCTCTGGTCGTAGCGGTGACTGGCCGCCAGCACCACCTCGCCGTCGCGGTTGACCAGCCCGTCGAAGGTCACCACCAGCCCTTCGATGAACTGCTCCATGACGAAGGTGACGCCCTCCGGCTTGTCCCTGAAAAACTGGTCGAGCTCCTTGGCGTTGGAGATCTTGAAGGTGTTGGAAGCGCCGGAGCCCGAATCCGGCTTGACCACCACCGGGTAGCCGACACGGCGGATGAAGGTCATGGCACCGGCGCGGTCGGAGCATTTGCGCTGCGGAATGGTCTCGACGCCGCTCTTGCGGAAGAAGGCGCGCATGCGGCTCTTCCGCTTCAAATTCTTCACGAAATCGACCTTGGTGCCGAAGATGTTGAAGTCGGTTCGGATGTTGGCTTCGAGTTCGAGCCAATGTTCGTTGAGCGACTCGAAGCGGTCGATGCGGCCCCATTTGTGGATGAAATGCCCCATCGCCCGCAACACGGCATCGTAATTTTCCATGTCGGCGATGCGGTAATATTCCGAAAGCGCCGTCTTCAGCTTGCCGTTCAAGGTCTCGTAAGGCGCATCGCCGATGCCGAGCACGGTGGCGCCGGCCTTTTTCAGCCGGTCGCAGAAATCCGTGCCGTTGGCCGGGAAATGCGGCGAGAAGAACACGAAATTCATGGGCGACCCCTCCCCGAAGCTTCGCTCGGTAGCGAAGCCTTCGAAGCCAAGTCTGGCGCATTTGCGAGGCGCGGGGAAGAGTACCCGCAACGGCGGCGATATCAGGCAAGGCGCATTCGTCCATGCGTCCCGCTTGCCTCCGCAGGGCCGCTCCTGTAAGAGAGCCGCCATGACCACGCGCGTCCGCTCCGTCGCTTTCTCTCGCATCGGCTTTGCCGACGAGACCGCGCGCGCGCTCGCTTCGACCCTGCTTCTTCTCGGCCTTATCGGCGATCGCCGGGTTCGCTGAAGGAGCGCCCGGCGGTCGGTACCCGCCGCCTCAGGCGCATGCTCCTTGGCAAAATCATAATCAAGCGAACGAAATTCTGGTAGAGGCGACGCTCGCCATCAATCCGCCCAAGGCGAACGCGAGCCGCCCGGAGAAGAGACGATGAACGCACGAGAAGAAGTCCGCGCCGGCGAGGCTGAAGCCGGGAAGCGCGGGGCCGGCCACATGCCGGATGCAGCACGTAAATACCAATCTTACCCGACGGTCGGCCTGACCGACCGTACCTGGCCGAACAAGGTGATCGACAAGGCGCCGATCTGGTGCTCGGTCGACCTGCGCGACGGCAACCAGGCGCTGATCGATCCGATGGGCCACGAACGCAAGGCGCGCATGTTCGCTTTGCTGCTCGACATGGGCTTCAAGGAAATCGAAATCGGCTTCCCCTCGGCCTCGCAGACCGACTTCGATTTCGCCCGCTGGTGCATCGAGGAAGGCGGCGTGCCGCGGGATGTGTCGCTCCAGGTGCTGGTGCAGTGCCGGCCCGAGCTGATCACACGGACCTTCGAGGCGCTTAAAGGGGCGCACCACCCGATCGTGCATTTCTACAATTCGACCAGCGAGTTGCAACGCCGCGTCGTCTTCGAAAAGGACGTCGCCGGCATCAAGCGCATCGCCACCGACGCCGCCAGGATGATCACCGACATGGCGGCCAAGGCCGGCGGCGGCTATCGCTTCGAATATTCGCCCGAAAGCTTCACCGGCACCGAGCTCGACGTCGCGCTGGAGATCTGCAACGCAGTCACCGAGATCGTGAAGCCGACGGCCGACAACAAGCTCATCATCAACCTGCCCTCGACGGTCGAGATGTCGACGCCCAACGTCTATGCCGACCGCATCGAGTGGATGTGCCGCAATCTCGACAACCGCGAGAACCTGATCATCTCGCTGCACCCGCATAACGACCGCGGCACCGGCGTCGCCACCACCGAGCTCGGCCTGATGGCCGGCGCCGACCGCGTCGAGGGCACGCTGTTCGGCAATGGCGAACGCACCGGCAATGTCGACATCGTCACGCTGGCGCTCAACATGTTCACCCAGGGCGTCGACCCCGAGCTCGACTGCTCCGACATCAACCGGATGAAGGATGTCTACGAGTACTCGAACCAGCTGAAGATCGCGGAGCGCCACCCTTATGTCGGCGAACTGGTCTACACGGCTTTCTCCGGTTCGCACCAGGATGCCATCAACAAGGGCATGAAGGCGCTGAAGAAGGCCAACACGCCGATCTGGGAAGTGCCCTATCTGCCGATCGATCCGGCCGATGTCGGCCGTACTTACGAGGCGATCATCCGCATCAATTCGCAGTCGGGCAAAGGCGGCATCGCCTATGTGCTGCAGGCGGACTACGGCCTCAATTTGCCGCGCAATCTGCAGATCGAGTTCAGCCAGGCGATCCAGGCGATCACCGATGCGGAAGGCAAGGAGGTGCCGGCCAAGCGCATCCACGAACGCTTCCTCGAAACCTATGTCGATCAGCCCGGCGCGCGCCTGAAGTTCCTCGACCATCGCACCTATCCCGACACCGAGGTGAAGGGCCGGCGCATGGTCGAAGCGGATATCCTCGACAACGGCAAGGAAGTCACCATCACCGGCTCGGGCACGGGCCCGATCGACGGCTTTGTCGATGCGCTCTCGCGCCATGTCGGTGTCGACATGTCGGTGCTCGACTATTCCGAGCATTCCTTGCAGCGCGGCTCCAACGCCTCGGCCATCTCCTATGTCGAGATGGAATATCCGGGCGGCAAGCTGTTCGGCGCCGGCATCAACACCAATATCGTCGCCGCCTCGCTGGAGGCCGTTGTTTCGGCAGCCAACCGGATCATCGGCGGCTAGGGCGGTGATGGGAAACGATCAGGCTCGGCGGCAGGCTTGACCGGGTAGATCTCTCCAAGCGTGGCGCATTCCAATTTCGCCACGCTTCAGACACAGACGCGAAAAGCCATTCGTTAACCGGCGGGGGAATTTCCGGTGGCTTACGCGAAAGCATAATAGAAGCGTCCTTGTGCGCCGGCGCGAGCGCTATATGATCGCGCCCTAACCTGTGCCGACTTCGGAAGGATCGACACTTGGAGCATGCCCCGCCTGCCGCCCCCGCAGTGCGCGAGACATTGGAGCGACTGCTTGCCAGCGAAACGTTCGGACGCTCCGAGCGTGCACGCAGGCTCTTACGCTATCTGGTCGAACGCGAGCAGGCTGGCCAGGCGGACAGGCTGAAAGGCGTTTCCATCGCCATGGACGTCTTCGGCAAGGACGGCGATTTCGACGCTTCCACCGATGCCGTGGTCAGGGTGCAGGCCGGCCGCCTGCGCGAGCTCCTGGAGCAATACTTCTCCAATGAAGGTGTCGCCGAGCCGGTGCGCATCGCGATTCCGCGCGGCGGCTATGTCCCTTCCTATGAGCTGAACGCGATCCGGCTGGCTGGCAATGCCAGGTCCGCCTCCGGCAACATCGCGCAGCGGCCCGATGCTTTGGCCGAAGCCGCTCCGGCCGCGACCGAACACCTCGACACCTCTGTGCCGAGCGAACCTGCAGCGCTGATGGCGCCGGCAGCACCCGCCCAGTCGCTCACGCGGCAGCTGCGATTCTTCTGGGCTGCCATGGTCTTGGTCATTGTCATGCTCGGCGTGCTCATCGCGCGTCAAAGCAGTGCCTTCCTCAACGGCGGCGACACGACCGCGGCAGTCGAGGCACCGCGCTTGGCCGGCACCGCCGCTCAGCCGACATTCGACTCCCTGCCGCTGATCTACATTGCGGTGAAGGCGGATGGAGCGGAGGCGGCTCGCGTCGCGTCATCGCTGCGCGCCGGGCTTGCCGGTTTCGACACCATCGATTTCATCGGGCGTGACCCGGATTCGACGCGCGATCAGTCCGCCGATCCAATCAGTTTCGTTTTCGAAATTGTCCCTGGGCCTGCTGCCGGCGACGTCACGGTGGAATTGCAGAGCGTCGCGACCGGCCGGGTTCTCCTGTCGCGCAACCTGACATCCGCCGAAAGCGCCCCTGGCGCGGTTGAAAGCAACATCGCCAGCCTTCTCACCTCGACCGTTCCCGCCTCGGGCGCGATCTACAGCTACATTGACCAGAGCGACGTTCGGACCAGCCAGATCGGATGCCTGGTGCTCGACGACCGCTATTATCTAGACATGAGCGCCGCGACCCACGAGGCTGCGTATCGCTGCCTGGAAAAGCTGGTCAGCGAAGGCACCAAATCGTCGCTTGTCTACGCGGAACTGGCCGCGCTCCATGTGGAAGCTGTCACCGCGCACTATGCCTATCCACCGGAAGCGACGCTCGAAAAGGCCATGTCGCTTGCGCATCGTGCCGTCCAGATGGGGCCGATGAGCCCGCACGCGCATCGCGCCTTTGGATACCTCAACTCGCGCCTCGGCAACACGGACGAAGCGATCCGCTTGATGCGCAAAGCTTACGAACTCAACCCGTATGATCTTGGGATGGCCGCCGCCTATGGCTACGGGCTGGTCTTCGCTGGCAAATATGATGAGGGAACGCCGATCTTGGGCCACGCGGTCGAAGCCTTCAGCAGCCATCCAACCTGGTGGGATTATGGCCTGTTCGTCGGCGCCTTCATGCAGGGCGATATGAAGAAGGCCGCGATCGCTAGCGAGTCACTGCGCACGACGGCATCCAAGTCGCACTATCTGGCCGCGCGCCTGATCGGTGCCAAGATTTCAGGGCGCGACAAGCTGGCGGCCGAGCTTGCCAACGAGCTGATCGCCGAATTCCCGAACTTCGTCGCTGACCCGCGCGCGACGTTCGTCGAACGCAAATACCCGGCCGATCTCACCGACCGGCTGGTGCAGTCCTTGCGAGCCGCCGGGATCGGCAACCCGAGCTAATCCAGCCCCGCGCCCGTGTTTGGGCCACACGATTACCGGAGGACGGAAATATGATGCTGTGATCCGGCAAGTATTAGGACATGCTTGCGCGTCCAGCACATGACGGGCGCTGCAGTCGCGAAAATTTTACTGGCCACGGGCCTGGATCGGGAGCAATTCAGCCACAATTTCGAATTGCTACCTGTCTTCTTCACCGTTCCATTTTCATGCTTCCATTCCCTAATGCCATCGAGGGCGGCGCTGGTCCGAAGACGATCGTCTTTCTGCACGGCTTCGGAGCTTGCCGTGAGATTTGGCGTGACGTCATGGCATCGCTGGCGGCCGAAGCGAGAATGTTGGCCTATGATCTGCCCGGCCATGGGCAGTCCCTGGAATGCGAAGGCATGGGCGGCGCCAAGCCGGCCGCGCAGGCCGTCCTGGCCGATCTTGCCGCGCGCCGGTTGGGCAAGGTCCATCTCGTCGGCCACTCCATGGGCGGCGCGATCGCGACACTGATGGCGTTTGCCGACCCCGACAGGGTGGCCTCGCTCACTCTGTTGGCGCCCGGCGGCTTCGGCCCGGAGATCAACGCAGCCTTGCTGCGCCGCTATGCCGCTGCGGCCAGCAGGAAGCAGGTCCGCGCCAGCCTTGCGGCCATGTCGGGTCCGCGCAGCGCGCTGCCCGACCACGTGGTGGATGCGTTGTACCGGATGCGCACCCGGCCAGGCCAGTTGCAGACCCTGATCGATATGGCGGCCGCGATGACAAGGGATGACCGGCAAGGAGTGATCCCCCGCGCGCAGATGGATACGCTTGACATGCCGGTGATGGTTGTCTGGGGAGCGGAGGATCCGCTGCTGCCGGTCGAGCAGGCCGAGGCGCTGCCGTCGCATTTCCACCTGCACCATGTCCTTGACGCGGGTCATATGCTGGTCGAGGAGGCTCCAGACCTGATTGCCGAAATCGTGCGTCGCAACACGCGCCGGCACGGCAGACGGTTGCGTCCGCCTCTGGGCGCGGCGGCGAGCTGACCTCTCCCGGACCGACCTCGAAAATATCCGTAACCCGCCTCGGCCGGACCGCAGCAGTCGCACGACTCGTCGTCGGCAGTGCATTTTGCCTACGATTGTGTTAACTCGCTGTTAACCAACAGCGAGGCAGCCGCCATGAAGGATACAGGCGACAAAGTCACCCCGATCGAGCCGTCGCGGAAGCTTGCCGACGCGGTACGCGACGTCAAGAACGCCTTCGCCGACCGCGACGATGTGATTGTGGAGATGCGCGATGCGCACCGCATGCGCCTCGATCTTCTGGCAACCGAGCTCGCCCCGGTCTTTGCCGATGTTCCGGCCGACATGGACAGCTTCGACTTCGCCGTCTCGTCCGGCCTGCAGCCGCGGCTATGGATCGACGCGGTGAGCCACGTCGCCATGGGACGCGACCGCCGCACCTATCGATTCCTCAAGGATACGCGCATCGGCCGCGTGGTGCTGGCCGAATCGGCCGAACTGAAAGCCATCGCCGATGCGGTGACGCGCTACGTGGCGGAACGTGTCGTCGAGCGGCAGCGCATGATGGAAGGGAGCATGGAGAGCGCCGTTCCGGGCCTGCATCGCCCCATGGTCAAGGAAGCGGAGCCGCCGATCCGGTCCGAAACCCGCCGCGGCAATGGCTGGACGACCTTCTTCGCCGGCCTCGGTCTGATCGCCGCCGGCGCCCTTGTCGGCCTGGCGTTTTCGCTGGCGTTGTTCTGGGATCGCATCGTGCAGATGAAGATCAGCTTCTGACGAGTTCACGGTCCTTCACGACCGGCACGTCGAGATCCATCGTTTGCAGATCCGAAGGCGGCAGCGCCGGCCCCGTCAGGCCGCGCCGGATCAGGCGAAGACGCCAGTCACCCTTTTCGCCGTCGATTTCGAACAGATTGTACTGAGCGGCCGGATGCTTGCCGCCCGGTGCCTGGCCCGCGGCGGCGACCCCGACCACGGGTACCTTGGCGCCACGTGCACCGATGGTGAACAGCGACGGCAGATGCGAATGGCCGTGCAGGACGAGTTCCGCGCCATGCCGGCGAATGACCTTGTGAAAGCGAGCGATGCCGAATAGCCGCTTATGCTGCGGTACGGCGCCGCGCACCGGCGGATGGTGGATCATGATGGCGCGGAACAGCCCTTGTCTCGCCGCGTCGTCGAGAATCTTGCCGAGCCGCTCGGCCTGCCCCTCCATGAAGAAGCCGTTGGCCATGAAGGGCGCGGTGGCGCGTGCCGTGGTGACGCCCATCAGCGCGACATTGCCGCGCACGCGCAGGTACGGAAAGGAATTGCGGTCGACCGGACTGTTGACGCCGTCGCCCGTCATCCACGGAGCCCACGCCCGGCAGACCTTGTCGAAGGCGCCTGGCACATAGGCGTCGTGATTGCCAGGGACCACGGAGACGTCATGCGGCGATCCGAGCGTCTCCAGCCAGTGCTTGGCCATCTCGATCTCGCCATCGAGCGCCAGGTTGACGAGATCGCCGGTGACGGCGAGATGGTCGG
This sequence comes from Mesorhizobium sp. B2-4-6, assembly GCF_006442775.1. Lineage (NCBI taxonomy): Bacteria > Pseudomonadati > Pseudomonadota > Alphaproteobacteria > Hyphomicrobiales > Phyllobacteriaceae > Mesorhizobium > Mesorhizobium sp. B2-4-6. Next base: position 313,429 of record NZ_VFVI01000001.1, on the reverse strand, counting down.
GCGCGTTCGCCTTGATGTCGGCGACGATGGTGTCGATCACCGCGTCATGCATATGGCGGCGGCGGTTGCGCTGCCAGTTGACATAGCCCAGCACGCGCTTGGACGCGAGGTCGCGATAGGTTACATCGGGCAGCGGTCCTAGATGAGCATCGGAAATATGCGCGAGCCTGAACATGGCCCCTTCTTAAGCGACGCTGACGAGGCTTTCCACTCACCGTTTGCTGTTCGCCCAAGCAGGTTCCGCAAAAGTGTCCCACGGTTTTGCGGTCAGAACCTGCGAAAAACAAGGAAAGCCAAGCAGATGTTCGTGGGGCAACCCACGAACATCTGCTTGGGGATCGTTGGATGAATCGCCGAACCGATTCGGAAGAGGCATTCCGCCAGACCGGCTGGCCGGGGTTGCGGGCACGGCTGTTCCATTTTTACTTCCTGTTGCGCCGCCCGATGACGCTTGGCGTGCGCGGGCTGGTCTATGACCGCGCCTCCAACTCCGTCTTCCTGATCCGCCACACCTATGTTCCCGGTTGGCAATTGCCGGGCGGCGGCGTCGAGATCGGCGAGACCCTCGAGGAAGCGCTGGCGCGCGAACTGGCCGAGGAAGGCAACATCGCTCTGACCGCGCCGCCGGTGCTGAAGTCGATGCATTTCAACCGCCGCGCCAGCAAGCGCGATCATGTCGGCCTTTATCTGATCGAAGCTTTCCGCCAGACGGCGCCGAAACTGCCCGACCATGAGATCGCCGAGGCGGGTTTCTTTCCGCTCGATCGTTTGCCGGAAAATACGACGCCGGCGACACTTCGACGGATCGCTGAAACTCTTGGAGCCGAATTACCATCCCACTATTGGTGACTTGATCACGGCGATTTTTCTTGCGTTTGAAATTCAAGACTCTATCATTTCTGGAACGCGAGGAAATATGATGCTCATAGACAACATGGAAACGGTGAATATTTGGCGCTACGTTGGAATTTACATTACTATTACAATCGTATTGTATCTCGCATGGATCGCCTTTGTGTATATGGTTCCATCCATGGAGTCAGCCACGGCAACACCCGTTAATCTAGCCATAGTATTCGCATCCACCTCTTTCTCTTACTGGGCATTCATAAAACGACACGGAAGGCTTTTTAAGCGAAATGAGTACTGGAAAATAGTCATATTTTCGACAGCCGCATCGCTGCTGTTTTCAATGGTTTGCCTGCTGTTTTTCAATGGCGGTAGGCATCGCGCCGGTGAGCTTGGAACACGTCTCCATCGGAGCCTGGGTAATGGTTCTGGCAATACTTGCGCCGTTTGGTTTTTGCATCAACGCCATCGGCTTCAACAAACGGTTCGGCAAAAGGTTTTTGAAGGCCAACCGCGGCAGACGGGCTCAACTCGATGCGGAGCCCTTTCAATAACCTGCTCGCGGTCGATGGATTTCAAGCCGCCTTCCTGAACCTGCCCCGGTCATGCGCCGCGGTATAATCAAGCTCAGGCCCTGCCGGAACGATTCCCGTCGGATTGATCGATCTGTGGCTGCCGTAATAATGCGCCTTGATGTGATGCAGGTTGACCGTGCCTGCAACGCCGGGCACCTGATAGAGATCGCGCAGATAGTTCGACAGGTTCGGATAGTCGGCGATGCGGCGCAGGTTGCATTTGAAGTGGCCGACATAGACCGGATCGAAACGAACCAGCGTCGTGAACAGCCGCCAATCGGCCTCGGTGATGCGTTCGCCGGCCAGATAGCGCTGGTTCGAAAGCCGCTCCTCGATCATATCGAGCGCCGAGAACAATTCGCCGAACGCCTCCTCATAGGCTTTCTGCGCGGTGGCGAAGCCGGCGCGATAGACGCCGTTGTTGATCGCCGGATAGACCAGCGCGTTGATCTTGTCGATCTCCGCCCGCAGCACCGCCGGATAGAAGTCGAGGCCGGCATCGCCCCATTCGTCGAAGGCGGAATTGAGCATGCGGATGATCTCGGAGGACTCGTTGTTGACGATGGTCTCCTGCCTTTTGTCCCACAGCACCGGCACCGTCACGCGGCCTGAATAGGCCGGATCGGCCTTGGCATAGATCTGGTGCAGGAAATCGAGGCCGTAGAGCGTGTCCCCGGTGGCGCCGTCCTCGGCTTTGAAGGTCCAGCCGCTTTCGCCCATGAAATGGTGCACCACGGAGACCGAGATGATGTCCTCCAGCTTCTTCAAAGCACGGAAGATCAGTGTGCGGTGTGCCCATGGGCAGGCGAGCGAGACATAGAGGTGATAGCGGCCGGGTTCCGCCTTGAAGCCGCGTGCGCGCCCTTCGGCCGGCCTGCCATCGCGCGTGATCCAGTCGCGCCATTGCGACTCCGTCCGCACGAACCGCCCACCGCTGTCGGTGTTCGGCGCGCGGTCCCGCCATTTGCCTTCGATCAGCAATCCCATGCAAAAAATCTCCCTTGCGGTTGGACATTATCTAGGTTGATGACCGGGCCGGCGAAGCCCTCGGGCGCTGAACAGTTCGTCAAATGACGAAACGGTCGGAGACGGACAAGTTCGTCACGCGAGGCAAAGAAAGCCGGAAAGCACCGATTGCAGCGACACAAAATTGGTGCTAGCGGAAGCGCCCATGTTCGACTTTGCCTCGATCCGGTTCGACCGACGACGAAAGGGCGCCCGCGCTTAAGAAGCGCTGATTGGCGAACGCTGCCGCTTGCAGCAAACCTTCCTCGCATACCGGAACGCAAAGACCATGAGCCTTGCCGACGTGAAATACCTGCCGGAAACCCCGGCGCATGACCCTGAAATCGAAGCCATCAACGACGAGGCCTTCGGCCCGGGTCGTTTCGTGCTTGCAGCCTACAAGATCCGCGAGTCGGGAGGACATGACCGCTCGATGTCTTTCGTCGCCGTCAAGGACGGTACGATCATCGCTTCGGTGCGCATGACGCGCGTGGCAGCTGGCGCCGGACGCGCCATGATGCTCGGCCCGCTTGCGGTGCGCCCCGCCTACAAGAATCTCGGCATCGGCCGCAAGCTGGTCGCGATCGCGCTGGAGGCGGCCAGGAAAGCCGGCGCACCGGCCGTGATCCTGGTCGGCGACGAGCCATATTATGGGCCGCTGGGCTTCAAGCGCTTTCCGCGCGGGCAGATCACCATGCCGCGCCCGGTCGATCTCGACCGCCTGCTGCATCACGAAATCAAGCCCGGAGCCGTCGCTCGCTTTGCCGGCGATGTCTGTCACGCCAATACGGCGAGGGTTGCCGAACTTGCGCCGGCCTTGGCGCGGTCGGCTGCCACGGCGCAGTCGTCGATCGATCCGGCTATGGCGGTTGCGCCTCCCTTGCGCGCCTCGTAGCATAATTCGAATCCTGGGAGGCTTGCATGAACCCGAACGGCCAGATCGCGATCGTCACCGGCGGGGGATCGGGCCTTGGCGAGGCGACGGCGCGCGCGTTGGCGGACAAGGGCGCCCGTGTCGCCATCCTCGACGTGGGCATCGAGCGCGCAGCGAAAGTCGCGGCCGACATCGGCGGCATTGCTGTCCAATGCGATGTCGGCAGCGGCGACAGCGCCGCCGCCGCGATCGCCGAAGTGGTTGAAAAGCTTGGGCCGCCGCGCATCCTGGTCAATTGCGCCGGCATCGCCATCGGCGTGAAGACGATCGGCAAGGACGGACCGCATCCGCTCGACCAGTACCGCAAGGTGATCGAGATCAACCTGATCGGCACCTTCAACATGATCCGCCTCGTCGCCGACCGGGCGGCGAAACTCGATCCGCTCGCCGGCGGCGAGCGCGGCGTCATCGTCAACACCGCCTCCGTCGCCGCCTATGACGGCCAGATCGGCCAGGCCGCCTACGCGGCTTCCAAGGGCGGTGTCGTCGGCATGACGCTGCCTGTGGCGCGCGATCTCGCCCGCTTCGGCATTCGCGTCTGCACCATCGCGCCCGGTATCTTCAAGACGCCGATGATGGCAGGCATGCCGCAGGAAGTGCAGGATTCGCTCGGCGCTTCCGTGCCCTTCCCGCCGCGGCTCGGCGAGCCGTCGGAATATGCGTCGCTCGCCCTCCACATCGTCGAGAACCAGATGCTGAACGGCGAGACCATCCGCCTCGACGGCGCCATCCGCATGGCGCCGAAATAAGCGGGGATGAATGGCTCGCCGACAGGCGCCGGTGCCGTCGCCGGAAAGACCGGCCCGCTCGCTGGCCTGAAAGTGATCGAGATGGCCGGGCTCGGTCCGGTGCCGCTTGCCGCCCTGATGCTGTCCGAGATGGGCGCGGAGGTGCTGCGCATCGAACGCGCCGACGCTGGCCAGCCGCTCCTGAGCCTACCGCAAGAATACGATCTCGACCGCCACGGCCGTTCCATCCTCAAGCTCGACCTCAAGCGCCCGGCGGGCGCGGAGCTGCTGCTGCGCCTTGCAGCACAGGCCGACTTGCTCGTCGAAGGCTTCCGCCCCGGCGTGATGGAGCGGCTCGGGCTGGGGCCGGATGTCGTTCTCCAGCGCAACCCGGCGCTGATCTATGGTCGCCTGACCGGCTTCGGCCAGGACGGGCCGCTATCGGGGCGAGCCGGGCACGACATCACCTATCTCGCCTATGCGGGCCTCCTGCATGCGGTCGGCAGGCAGGACGCGCCGCCGGTGCCGCCGCTCAACCTCGTCGCGGATCAAGGCGGCGGCGCCATGATGCTGATCGCGGGCGTGCTCGCCGCTCTTTTCCAGCGCTCGCGCAGCGGAAAGGGCCAGGTGGTCGATGCCTCGATGATCGAGGGAGCCTCGATGCTCGCCGCACCCATTCACGCCTATATGGCGGCGGGTCTGTGGAGCGACAGGCGCGGCGAGAACCTGCTCGATTCCGGGGCGCCTTTCTACGATACCTATGAGACGGCGGACGCAAGGCACGTTGCCGTCGGCTGTCTCGAACCGCGCTTCTTCGACGAATTCGCCAGGCTGCTGCCGCTCGACGGGCATCTTATCGGCAGCCAGTACGACAAGTCGTCATGGCCGGCGATGCGCACCGCCATTGCCGGCCGGATCAAGGCAAAGACGCGCGACGAATGGGCCGAGCTTTTCGCCGCGACGGACGCCTGCGTGGCGCCCGTGCTGTCCCTGGTCGAAGCCAGGAACCATCCGCACAATCGCGCCAGGCAAAGCTTCGTGAAGTCCGGCGAACTCGACCGCCCGGCGCCGGCGCCGCGTTTCTCGCAAGGCGCACAAGCGCCTGCCGCACCTCCGGCCGTCGCCGATCGCGAGCCCTCGGGCATATTGACCCGTTTCGGTTTGAGCGAAGAGGAGATCGGAGCGCTTGCAAAGGCTGGCGTGTTCGGTCGATAACCGGAGAGCGAAAATCAGCTTATCTCGGGTGCGCTTGTGACCGGACCGAAGAAGGACATCATCCGCGAGACCGACGCAGAGGCGATCAGGCTGGCGAAAACCCTGATCCGCGCGGCACGTTTCGGCGCGCTCGCGGCGGTCGAGCCTGGCACCGGCGCACCGCTGGCAAGCAGGGTTGGCGTCGCCACCGACATCGACGGCGCGCCGCTGATCCTGATCTCGATGCTGTCTGCGCATACCGGTGCGTTGCTCGCCGATCCGCGCTGTTCGCTGCTGCTTGGCGAACCCGGCAAGGGCGATCCGCTGGCGCATCCGCGCATCAGCCTGGCATGCCGGGCCCTGCGGCTGGAGCGGGGATCGGCCGATCAGATCCGCGCCGAGCGGCGCTACCTCAACCGCAATCCGAAGGCGAGGCTCTATGCCGGGCTCGGCGACTTCTCGTTCTTCCGGCTCGAGCCCGAGCGCGCCAGCCTGAACGGCGGCTTCGGCAAGGCCTTTCTTCTCGACCGCGATGATCTCATCACCGGCGGCACCCTTGCCGAGGAGTTCGCCGGCAGCGAACAGGCGGCACTCGATCACATGAATGCCGACCATCGCGACGCGCTTGCCCTTTATGCCCGTCATTTCGGCCGCGCCGACGGCGACGGCTGGATCGCCACCGGTTTCGACCCCGATGGCATGGATCTCGCCGCCGCCGATGCGATCTGCAGGATTTTCTTTCCCCAGTCTCTGCAAAGCGCGCGCGAATTGCGTTCGGCGCTTGTCGAGATGGCAAAGGCGGCACGCGCCGCGGAGCAAGAGCGGTAGTTGATCGCGAGCCGGCGAAAGCAACGCTTGAGATTTAGACGAAATGATCTACCCTTGTAGTGACGCTGATTCAGCAGCGCCCATCGACATCTGAACATCCTGGAATCAGGCACCATTGCCCCCTGGCGCCTGGATGAGCCAAGACCCTTGGGGGATCCATGATCTCAAATAAGCTAATCGCCAATGCGGAATCGGCGGCCGCGTTTCTCACCCTCATGGGCAACGAAAAGCGCTTGCTCATCGTGGCCCATCTGATCGACGATGAAATGTCGGTCGGCGCCATCGCCGAGAAGGTGCAACTCAGCCAATCCGCGCTGTCGCAGCATCTCGCCAAGCTGAGGGCGCTCGATCTCGTCGAAACCCGGCGCGACCGCCAGATGATTTACTATTCCTGCAAATCCGAGGCGGTGCGCGAATTGCTGCGCATGCTGGAAGGCATTTTCGGCGACGGCGACCTCTCCCAGATGGCCTATCGGCTGCGCCGCGCCGGGGCTTGACCCGCGCCATCCAAAGCCCCTTACCTCGCTGGCATTTTTTGCCGGCGAGATTTGCATGAACCTCATTCCCATCGACGATCCTCGGGACCCGCGCGTCGCCGCCTATCTCGACATCCGCGAGCGCGATCTCGTCGGCCGGCATGGCCGCTTCATCGCCGAAGGCAAGGTGGTGCTGGACCTCCTGCTGTCGACCGGGCGCTTCGCCGCCGAATCGGCCCTCATCCTCGAAAACAGGCTGGCGGGCGTTCAGGAGATCCTGCGCAAGGCGACTCCCGAGTTTCCGGTCTATGTCGCCGCGGGTGAGGTCATGGACCGAATCGCCGGCTTCCACATGCATCGCGGCATCCTGGCGATCGGCATGCGTGGCGATCCGGCGCCCGCCGAGATTCTGGTGGAAACCTTGCCCCGGCGCGCATTGGCCGTCGTCCTGGTCGGCATATCCAATCACGACAATATGGGGGCGATCTTCCGCAATGCGGCCGCCTTCGGCGCGGGCGCGGTGCTGCTCGACCAGACGTGCTGCGATCCGCTCTACCGCAAGGCAATCCGTGTTTCGGTCGGCGCGGCGCTGAAGGTTCCCTTCGCCACCTTCGGCGATATCGGAACCTTCACCGCGACGCTCGATCGGCTCGGCTTCAGCCAGTTCGCGCTCTCGCCACGCGGAAACATCGACATCCGCGCCGCGGAACGCTCGGCGCGCCTGGCGCTCTATCTCGGCACCGAAGGCGAAGGCCTGCCCCGGAATCTGCTTGCCCGGCTGCAAACGGTGAGGATCGCAATGGCGGAAGGTTTCGACAGCCTGAACGTCGCCGCCGCGTCGGCAATAGCCCTGCATCGCTTTTCGAAAGCCGGCGACGCATTGGCTGAATAACGGCGGTCGTGTCGTTCAGTTGGCCGAGCCGGCCTTCTGCAAAGCCCTCACCCGGTCGGCCAGGCTGACGCCGCGCCCATTTTGCTGCCCCTCGCCCGCCAGCGCCTTGGCGATAGGCGAGTCCGGCCCGTCCAGCTTCATCGTCAGATTGACCACCTCGGCGGCCAGTTCGTTCATTTGTTCGCGAAGGCCGGCGCCGGAGCGCGCATCGCCCGCCGCTTCGGGGATCGCCGTGCCGGAGGCTGCAAGATCGGTTTTCAGCCGCTTGTTCTCGCGCGCCAGCGCCGTCAGCCTCGCCTCCAGCCGTTCCCGGTCGCCCTCGAGCCTGGCGATCGCCTTGTCGACATTGTCGCCTTTCGTATCCGTGCCGGCGGCCAGCTGCGCGACGCCGTTCGCGGCGTTCTCCTTCGAACGTTCGCGCATTTGAGCGATATCCTTCTCGCGCCGGTCGAGCTTTTCCTCGCGGTCGGCAAGCGTGGCAAGCAGCCGCTCGACCTTCTTGTCGAGCTCGGCCGTTTTCTTCTTCTCCGCCTTCAACGCTTCGCGCGCGGCCTTGTTTTCCGACGCGACCTCCTGATTGCGCCGGTCCGCCTCCTTGCGCTGGCCCTTGAGCAACGCAATGTCGCTGGCGAGCTTTTCCAGCTCCGATTCGCGGGCAACCAGTTCGATCTGGCGGTTCGAGGACGAGAAGCTGGCGTCGTCATACATCTGCTCGAGCTTCTGCACCTCCAGCGCGCGTTTTTCCAGCGCCCGCTCCGTCTGTACGTGCTTTTCCGACAACCGGTGCAGATCCTCCTCGCGCTGCCTGAGCTCCGCATTCTTTGCCTGCAGATCGGAGAGCGCCTGGTTCTTGTCCTTCTTTTCGACCGCCAGTTCCTTCAGGGCCTCGCGCCCGCGACCGATCTCCACCAGTTGCTCGGCCGCCTTCTCCTGAAGGTTCTTGACGGTTATCTCCAGCCGGCGCGTCGTCATGGCATATTCCGCCCGGACCCGGTCCTTGTCCGCCTGGATTTCAGCTGGCGTCAGCGGCAGCGAAGCCTCGAGGCGCCTGCGCGTCAGGACGACGGCCCGCCGCCAGACCGCCGGCGCGACCAGCGACACCAGAAAAACGGCGCAAAGGAAACCGAGTACGAAGAACAGAACCGACTGGACCAAGGCGTGCTATCCACTTTACGGGGCGGCAATCGCTGGATTGTGCTACCTTGGCATGGCGGAAATTCAACGCCGCGGCAAGAGTTTGCCGCGGCGCGATCACCACTGTCCGAGCGATTGTAGCGAGCGCAATCCGATCAGAACGGGTTCCAGGTCGGCCTTTCGGTGAGCTTCAGATAGCCGAGATTGACCCCGAGACGGGCACCTACGCCGGTGCGGATCGGCACAATCAGCACCCGGTTGCTTTGCAATACGTTGAAGCCGACGCCCGCAATGACATAGGCGGAGCCGGCAACGCCGCCGAAGCGGTTATAGAGGCTGCTGATGTCGTCGAGGTTGTAGACCAGCATCATCACCCGCGATCCCTCGCCGCCGAAATCCCAGCCGAGCGACGGACCTTGCCAGAACACCTTATGGTCGCCGGCGTTCTTGGTGTAGAGCGTCCCCTCGCCATAGGTCAGGCCGCCGATCAGGGCGCCGGATCCTTCCTCGCCCAGCAGGTAGCCGTTGGGCAGGCCGTAGGAGGCAAAGATCTTCTCGACGACGGTGGCCAGGCCGCCGGACGTCTCGCCGAAGAATTTATGACCGGAATCGACGATCTCCTGAGCGGTGTATTGTTGAGCCCGTGACGCAGCGGTCGAAAAGACAAGAGCCCCAAGGAGCGTGATGGTCATGGCGAGGACACGGACGAACGTCCGGTCGTAGTATCGGGAAAACATGCTTCCAATCTCCGTCAGGGAGCACTTTCGCCGACGCCTCGCACCCCTGCGGCTCTTGCCGGCCGTTCGGAGTGGCTATCACGGGCAAACTATGCCGTAATCCTTTTTCAACCATTAAGCTCCCACACGAAGATGGCGGTTCGAAGGCTGCGCTTGCGCCCCGGCGGCGGGTTTCCCCCCGCAAACACACCATTTTCGCCGTCGGCAATTTTGGATTTGTTGATGCGCGCTCAGGCCCTGTGTATTCAGAAAGCCTTGGAAAAGAGCGTGATTCGTGTGGGCAGGCGCGAAAACGGTCGCTCGGCCATGAACAAATGACTTAAGCAGGGATTTCGCCGATGGCCGAGCTTTTCACCCTTTCCGCGCCAGATCTCGCGGCGCTGCTTTGCAGCCGTGTCTGCCACGACATCATTTCGCCGGTGGGCGCGATCAACAACGGCCTTGAGCTGCTCGACGAAGGCGGCGCCGACGAAGACGCCATGAAGCTCATTCGCCAGAGCGCCAAGAACGCCTCGGCGCGATTGCAGTTTGCCCGCATCGCCTTCGGCGCCGCGGGTTCCGCCGGCATGATGATCGACACCGGCGATGCCGAGGCCGTGGCCATCGCCTTCCTGAAGAACGAAAAGCCGGAACTGGTGTGGAACGGCCCCCGAGCGCTCTTGCCCAAGAACAAGGTCAAGCTGCTGCTTAACCTCATTCTCGTCGCCAACGCGGCCATACCGCGCGGCGGCAAGCTGGTGGTCACGCTGGAAAGTCTCGAAACCGAGCCGCGTTTTTCGCTGTCGGCTGGTGGCCCGATGCTGCGCGTGCCGCCGAAATTCCTCGAACTGCATTCCGGCCACAAGCCGGAGGAGCCGATCGATGCCCATTCGGTCCAGCCTTACTATACGCTGCTTCTGGCGCGCGAGGCCAATATGACGATCTCGATCCACGCGACCGCCGAAGAGATCGTGTTGAAGGCTGCATAAGAAAAGCCGAAGTATCTCTACTGCTAATATTTGTGTTGGCAGTGCAGGCTGAGCAATGCCAGCCGCGATGCATGTAATCGCGCTGCGGGCCAAACGGCGCGAGACGCTCGTTTGGAAAAACTTTACCTAACGGCTTTTCGGCTTCTTTACCAGATTGGCCTATGGTGCTTTCCGGTCGCCGGAGGTTGCCGGTTCGGCAGATGGCAAAGAGGACCCGGACATGAAGCGCTGCCTGTTCGTCGATGATTCGAGCGTCATCAGGAAGGTCGCAAAACGCATTCTTGGCGGCACGGACATGATTGTCGTCGAGGCGTCGACCGGAGTCGAGGCTGCCGAGATTTGCGCCGGCGAGATGCCCGATGTCATCGTCATCGACGGTGGTCTTGCCGACATCCAGGCGGTCGACCTCATTCGCCGCATCCGCGCCATCGAAAGCCCTGTCCGGCCGCAGATCCTGGTCTCGCTGGTCGAAGTCGATGTGGCTGCGATCATGCGCGCCAAGCGCGCCGGCGCCCAGGGCTATCTCCTGAAACCCTTCAATCGCGCGCAATTGCTCGAAAGCTTCCGCGTCCTGAAGATAGCCGCCTGATTCGCCGAGACCGTTTTCAAACAAAAAACCCGGCCTGAGCCGGGTTTTTCGTTCGAATCACTTGGACCGCTTACGCGCTGACGCGGATATCTTCCGGCTCGCGCAGCACATAGCCGCGGCCCCACACCGTCTCGATGTAGTTCTGGCCACCGGACGCCGCGTCGAGTTTCTTGCGCAGCTTGCAGATGAAGACGTCGATGATCTTCAACTCCGGCTCGTCCATGCCGCCATAGAGATGGTTGAGGAACATTTCCTTGGTGAGCGTGGTGCCCTTGCGCAGCGAGAGCAGCTCCAGCATCTGGTATTCCTTGCCGGTCAGGTGCACGCGCTGGCCGCCGACCTCGACCGTCTTGGCGTCGAGATTGACCACCAGGTCGCCGGTGGTGATGACCGACTGGGCATGGCCCTTGGAGCGGCGCACGATCGCATGGATGCGCGCCACCAGCTCGTCCTTGTGGAAGGGCTTGGTCATATAGTCGTCGGCGCCGAAGCCCAGGCCGCGCACCTTGTCCTCGATACCGGCCATGCCGGAGAGGATCAGGATCGGCGTCTTGACCTTGGAGAGGCGCAGCGTGCGCAGGACTTCATAGCCCGACATGTCGGGGAGATTGAGATCCAGAAGGATGATATCGTAATCGTAGAGCTTGCCGAGATCGACACCTTCTTCGCCGAGATCGGTCGTATAGACGTTGAAGCTTTCCGATTTCAGCATCAGTTCGATGCTCTGTGCGGTTGCACTGTCATCTTCAATCAGCAGAACACGCATTTCATTCCCCTTTTCTGCTGCCGGACCGTGTCACGACCCGTCCGGGACCGGAGCAGTGATTGCCTGAACAGAAGGTGCCACCGACTGGTTAACAAATCCTAATTTCGTGTCATCCACGATATCAGATTTTTTAACCCCTTTCTACACCCACTTGAATCTAATAACGAATCACACACCAAAATCGCTAATGCACCACATTAATAAGTCGGCCTAAGTGACTCCAGAGACTCGCTGGCCAGGGCTTCCCGCCGCAGCCGGAATTTTTACCCGGCCTTAAGTCCTCGCCCGTATGATTAACAATGCCCGTAAACGAATGGTTACCGCCGGCAAAAATCTTTAGGGCTTTGTTTCCCATAGCCCAGGGAAAGCCGGGGGAAACGGGCGGCGCTTGGGTCGTTCCGGGCGGACTGGGCGGTATTGCAGGTGTGCGTTTGCGGAGTATCGAATCATGAAGTCACGTGAAAACCTCGTTCGACTGAAGCAGTTTCAGGTGAACGAGAAGCGGCGCCAGCTCTTGCAGCTGGACATGATGATCGCCGAGTTCGAGCGCATGGCCGTCGAGCTGGAAGCGCAGATCATCGCCGAAGAGAAAAAAGCCGGCATCACCGACATCAACCATTTCGCCTACCCAACCTTCGCCAAGGCGGCTCGCCTGCGCCGCGACAACCTCAGGAATTCGCAAAGCGACCTCGCCCAGCAGCGAAGCACCGCCGAATCATTACTCGGCGAAGCTGAAGCGGAGCTGTCCAAGGCGGAGATGCTGGAATCGCGAGACACCAAGATCCGCGAAACCGAAATTGGCGGTCGCAGCGCCATGATCGGCTGATCGCCTGGCATATTTGCAATCATGCCGGAGATCTCCGGCATCTTCAGAACCGGCAATCGGCTGAAATCGGCCTCGCCGTCTTCACGGCACAGCGCCCGTCTCGCCATGATCGGCCGATGCCCGGGCCCGGGCATCCTTGATTTCCGGCGCATGCTCTTCCGCCCAGGAGCGTATCTGGCTGAGCAGCCCCGCCAGATTCTGGCCAAGTTCCGTCAGTTCATACTCCACGCGCGGCGGAATGACCGCAAACACCTCGCGCCGCACGAGGCCGTCGCGCTCCAGCACCCGCAGCGTCTGCGTCAGCATCTTGGGCGTGATGCCTTCCAGCTTGCGCGCCAACTCGCCATTGCGCAGCCGGTCGCGCCGCAACGCGCAGACCGTGAGATAAACCCATTTGCTGGCCAGCATCTCCAGCACCGTATGTGACGGGCAGGTGCGCCGGAACGCGTCGTAGCCGAATGGCGATCTGTCTTCACTATCCATAAGGTGCGTATATATAGAAAAGGTACATACTCGACAATAGAATATTACTATCCAAATGATAGCGGAACATCCATTCGAACAGGAGGCGTTCATGCGTGCCGTTATCCAGACTTCCGTCGGCGGACCCGAGGTCCTTTTCGTAGCCGAGCAGCCCGACCCTGCGGCCAGGCCCGGTGAAGTGCTCGTCCGCGTCGAGGCGGCGGGCACCAACCCGGTCGACGGCGCCGTGCGCGGCGGTTTCTATCCGCTGCTTGGCGAACCGCCTTTCATCCTGGGCTGGGACATTTCGGGGACCGTCGCGGCGCTCGGTCCCGGCGTGACCGCCTTCAAGGTCGGCGACGAGGTGTTCGGCATGCCGCGTTTCCCCAAACAGGCTGGAGCCTATGCCGAGCTCGCCGCGGCGCCGGCGGACGAGATCGCCGCGAAGCCCGCCGCCATCGACCATGCGCATGCTGCGGCCTTGCCGCTGGCCGGGCTGACGGCCTGGCAAGGCCTCGTGCGCCATGGCGGCCTGCAGGCTGGGCAACGCGTGCTGGTTCACGCCGGGGCCGGCGGCGTCGGCCATCTGGCGGTTCAGATCGCCAAGGCGCGCGGGGCTTATGTCATCGCTACAGCCAGCCCGGACAAGCTCGACTTCGTCCGCTCGCTCGGCGCCGACGACGTCGTCGACTACACCAAGGGCAACTTCGTCGAACAGGTCAACAATGTCGATCTTGTGCTGGACCCCATCGGCGGCGACCATGTCGATGAGTCGCTGAAGGTGATGCGCGATGGTGGCGTCCTGGTGTCGCTGCTCAACGTTCACGACGCCACCAGGGCGAAGGCCAAGGCGCGCGGTGTCCGCGTCGAGCGCATGTCCGTGGTGCCCGATCGCGAGGGCCTTGTCGAACTCGCCGCGCTGGTCGACGCCAAAAAGCTGATGCCGCACGTGGCCAAGGCTTTCCCGCTCGATCAGGCGGCGGCCGCCCATGCCTTCCTTGCGACCCGACCCATCGGCAAGGTCGTGCTGACTGTTTGAGTGGAAGGCCGCTTCAAAAGCGAAAGGGCGCGGTGTTTCGCGCCCTTTGCGTTTAATAGCGTCTGGCCTAGTGGCGGTATTGCTGGATCCGCGTTGTGCGCAGCCCGGCAAGGCCGTATTCGTCGATCGATGCCTGCCAGGAGAGAAATTCTTCGGTTGTGAGCTTATAGCGCTGGCAGGCTTCCTCAAGGCTAAGCAGGCCGCCGCGTACCGCGGCGACCACTTCCGCCTTGCGCCGGATAACCCAGCGCCGGGTGTTCGTCGGCGGCAGATCGGCGATCGTAAGAGGGCTGCCGTCAGGCCCGATAACATACTTGACTCTAGGTCTAACCAGATCGGTCATCGTACTCTCTACTAAAAACTCAAAGACCCAATCCCCGCCACAGTACCGCCACAGCTTTAAAAATTGCCTAAGCGAACCCTAACCACTAGGTAAGGATCGTGAACGCCCGGTTAGGATTTTGTTTAGAAATTGAAACACCGGCCTCCAGCCCTTGATTTGCCGGTAAACTCGTCTTGCGCCGCAAGCTGGCGCACACGTGGCGCTTGACCTATATTCCGGCCATTGGCATTGAGCGCCGCACAGTGAAAGCACCATGAACAGCCTCGATCTTCCCCGCCGCCCCGAAGAAACCCGCGTCGTCGTCGCGATGTCGGGCGGCGTCGATTCGTCTGTCGTTGCAGGCATCCTGAAGCGCGAAGGCTATGACGTCGTCGGCGTGACGCTGCAGCTTTACGACCACGGAGCGGCCACGCACCGCGCCGGCTCGTGCTGCGCCGGCCAGGACATCGACGATGCCCGCCGCGTTTCCGAGACGCTCAGCATCCCGCATTACGTGCTCGACTATGAGGAGCGCTTCCGCAAGGCGGTCATCGACCCGTTTGCCGAGAGCTATGTCGCCGGCGAGACGCCGATCCCTTGCGTGTCCTGCAACCAGACGGTGAAGTTCGCCGATCTTCTGGCCACCGCCCAGGATCTCGGCGCCGACGCCTTGGCCACCGGCCACTATATCCGTTCGCGCGCCAATGGCGCGCATCGCGCGCTCTACCGCCCGGTCGACGCCGACCGCGACCAGAGCTATTTCCTGTTCGCCACCACGCAGGCGCAGATCGATTATCTGCGCTTCCCGCTCGGCGGACTGTCGAAGCCGCAGGTCCGCGCCATTGCCGAGGAGATGGGCCTGACTGTCGCCGCCAAGCAGGACAGCCAGGACATCTGCTTCGTGCCGCAGGGCAAGTATTCCGACATCATCGCCAAGCTGAAGCCGGCCGCCGCCAATCCGGGCGACATCGTGCATATCGACGGCCGCGTGCTCGGCCGCCATGAAGGCATTTTGCGCTACACGATCGGACAGCGCCGCGGCATCGGCATCGCGTCCGGCGAGCCGCTTTATGTCGTCCATCTCGACGCCGACCGGGCGCGCGTCATCGTCGGCCCGCGCGAGGCGCTGGAGACGCACAAGATCTATCTGCGCAACATGAACTGGCTGGGCGATGGACCGCTGTCGGACGTTCCGGCCGGCGGGATCGAGCTTTTCGCGAAAGTCCGCTCGACCAGGCCGCCGCGTCCGGCCGTGCTGCGTCACCGCGACGGCGTGACCTCTGTCGAACTGGCCGACGGCGAGTCGGGTATCGCGCCGGGGCAGGCCTGCGTGCTCTATTCCGACGACGGCAACGAGGCGCGGGTGCTCGGCGGCGGCTTCATCGAGCGCTCGGAACGAGGCGCGGAAGCCGAGGCTATGTTGTCCAGGCTTGCCGCAAGGCCGGCGCAGATCCCAGCCGAATAAGTTTCTTGGTCTTATCGCCGCCGTTTCCGGACGCCTCAGGCGGACGAGCCGGTGTGGATCACCGTGCCGGCGGTCAGGATGCGCAGCACTCTGATCGCTTCCTCGCCATCGGTGCGCGGCTCGGCGCGAGTCTCGATGCACTGCATGAAATGGGCAAGCTCGCGCGTCAGCGGCATGCCTTCGCCAACCGGCACGTAGGCAGGCTCATTGGCGGTGAAGGCCCACTGGCCGCTGTCCTGCCAGACCGCGTGGCGGTAGACGGCAAGTTTGCGTTCCCAAGGCTCGACGTCGTCGAACACCGCCATCGCCTTGGTGCCGACGACCGTCAGCCGCCGCTCGCGATAGGGATTGAGGCGCGAGGCGAAGAGATGGCTGCGCAGGCCGTTCGGAAACCGCATGTGCAGATGCGCGAAGTCGCTGAGGTTGTCGAGCAGCGCCGCCCCCTCGCCCCTCACCTCGATCGGCTCGGTACCGGTGATGGCCAGGATCATCGACAAATCGTGCGGCGCAAGGTCCCATAACGCATCGTTTTCGGTATGGAACTTGCCGAGGCCGAGCCGGTGCGAATGGATGTAGCGCACCTCGCCGAGCTCGCCATTGTCGATCAGCGCCTTCAACGTCTCGAAGGCGGGATGGAAGCGCAGCACATGGCCGACCATGAAGACACGGGCCTTGTCCTTTGCCGCCTTCACCGCGCGCTCGGCATCGGCGACCGTCAGCGCGATCGGCTTTTCCACCAGCACGTCCTTGCCGCTTTCGACGGCGCGCACCGCGGTGTCGGCATGGAATTGCGGCGGCAGCGCCATGACGATGGCGTCGATATCGGTTCGCTCGAACAGCTTGTCCGGCTCGAACGCCAGGCAGTCCTGCTCGCTGGCGAAACCTTCGGCGCGAGCGCGGTTGACGTCGGAAACGGCGTGGAGCGCGCCAAGCGCCTTGAGGGTGCGGATATGGTTGCTGCCCCAGTATCCGCAACCGAGGACGGCGATGCGCGGCTTCATTCGCTCAAACTCTAGAATTTCATGGCCGAGACATAGCGACGTGCCCCACCGAACTCAACCCCGGGACATGCCTTGAGTGCCTGTCCGGCAAAGCTTTTCTGGGGTGAGGTTATGCCGGCCGGATTATGCCGGCATGTCGGCCACTTCGAAGCTTGACACGCTCACCCTCCCAACCTTATATCCGCGCGACCTCGGCGAACGCCTTGAAACACCCATCCATCCAGGACGGATTTTCGGGCCGCTTGCCACCCTGGCGGGGTAGCTCAGTTGGTTAGAGCACGGGAATCATAATCCTGGGGTCGGGGGTTCAAGTCCCTCTCCCGCTACCAACGGTTCAATCCCCATGTCGATGTCGATATGGGGACTGTCCCGATCACAACGATCCTCCGCTGCCAACGGTCCAGTTCCAGTTTTAGGGACCCGCACCGTGTCCCCCTGCAAGAACGGCACTAGGCTCGCCTCCACCGCAATCACGAGCCGATTGTCATTGTCGCGATAGAGCGTGACAGAGTGGATTAGCTCACGCACGATTGGGCCAAGCTCTCCCATGTCGTCCAGCAAGTGAAGCGTGGCCTCCAGCTTCGCCCGCCTGTTGTGAATGTGGCTGGCGCTTCGGGTTGTCAGCTTGTCGGCAAATGCCGTGATGGCTGTCGGGTGCAGGATGACGTTGCTTCCCTTCGGGCAAGCTCCTGTTTGAGTTCGTCCCGTTCCTTGCCCTGTGCCTTCATCCGGGCGTCCGCCGCGTCCTGATCTCCCTTCCCCGCCTTAAGCAGGTCCAGAAGCCGGTCATTGTCTTCAATGATGGCTGCTATCCGGGCTTCAATCTCGGCACGGCGGTGGTTCTCGTGCGCTCCCTGTACAATGCGGGCCTTGATGTATCGTTCGGCATAGACCCTGATCTGATCGGGGCTGGCGAGTTCCTTGCACAAGCTGTTGATGACCAAGTTTTCGACTTCATCGGCATAGAACGTCTTCGGGTCGGGCCACGCGCCGCTGTTCGTAGGTCAATGACATTTTATTGTTCTCGACCTTTTCCGGAGTTCGGTGCCGCGGCTAAGCATGACGACACTGCAGCGAAATCGAAACCACATAACCGCAGAAACGGTTATTCCTAAGGAGGCTTCACACGCATTTTGCAAAGGCAAAGTGGCAATGGTCGTGGCCTTCGCGGCTGCAGTGCGCCTCTTCGCACTCAATTATGCTGAGATCGGAGCCGCCTAGCAGAAATGAGAACGCTCCCAATATGAATCCCTCGAACATGTAGCAGACGCGCTGGCCCGGCTGTTGCCTTGCCTCCAGTGCGAAGATCGAGTTCTTCAGGCCAATGTTGCCATGCCGGCCGGCGATGTCCAGTTCGTCGATGGAGAACTGACCCCAGCCGCGCTGCGACAGGCGCTGGAAATAATGATGGAACGTCGCTTCGCGGTCGAGGTCCTTGTCGCGTAGCTGGGCCTCGCACCATTCGATGGCGGATTTCGCCGTCGCAGCGCGCAGGATCGTCCGGTATGCCTCGCGGCCGAGTGCTGCCTCGACCGCGAGATGATTGTTCACCAGGAAATGCCTGGGCAGGTAGACCATGGGCAGCCGGTCGGTTCGCCAGATGCCGGTCGTCTCATCTACATCGATCGGAACCTGGGGCTGCATAGTGCTTATGCCGCTTGCCGCTGCGAAGCAACGAAGGCCGAGACGTCCTTGTAGAGCTCGCCGTCCTTCATGATGACGACGAGGTTCTTCTCATGCACCATCATGTCGAGGTCCTTCAGCGGGTCGCCATTGACCAGCAGCAAGTCGGCGATGAAGCCTTCCTTGACTATGCCGAGCTCGTCGCCAAGGCCCATCACCTGGCCGCCGAGCCGCGTGCCGCATTGCAGCGCCTCGTTCGGCGAATATCCGAGAAGGTCGACGAAATGTTTTAGATCCCGCGCGTTGGTGCCTTGCGGCGTCTGGGCGAAACCGTAGTCGCCACCGATCAGCGCACGCACGCCGCGCTTGCGCAGTTCCGTGTAAACCTTGCGGCTGTCGTCGAGGATGCGCTGCATGCCGAACTTCACCGCCATCTCATGGGTGAAGCCGAAGGGCTCGCCCTCGTAGAGCGTGCCGTAGATGATGCCGATGGCCGGGCCGACGAAGATGCGGTCCTTCGCCGATTCCAGCGCGTCGAGCGCTTCCTCATCGGCGGATTCGCAGTGATAGATGACGTCGACGCCGCACTTCACCGCGCGCTTGACCGAACCGGCGGCGCGGGCATGGCAGTTTATCTTCTTGCCAAAATCACGCGCCACCTGCACCGCCGTCAGCACCTCGGCCTCGCTCATAACGGTCAGGCCGCCATGCGCCGCAGGGCTGAGATCATCGCCGGAGATATTGATCTTGATGTTGTCGGCGCCTTCGCGGCAGCACAGCCGCACTGCTTTGGTGATCTCCTCGACGCCGTCGGCGATCATGCCGAAGCTCTCGTGGTACATGTGCTGCTGGCGCTCGTCGCCGAGGCCGCCGGTGACCGTGATCTCGGGGCTGCCGGCGCGTATGCGCGGTCCCGGCAGACGGCCGGCGTTGATCTCGTTGCGGATGACAATGTCGAGCCTGAGCTTCGAGGTGGCGGCGCTGTAGGCGCTGGTAAAGCCGTGGTCGAGCAAGGTCTTGGCGTTGCGCATGGTGAGCAGCAGATGCTCTTCCGGCGGGATCAGCCCAAGATCGGAATCCTTGATGGCACCGCCAAAGGAGATGTGGGCATGGCCTTCGACGAGGCCGGGCATCAGCGTCATGCCGTGGCAGTCGACCGTCGTGACGCCATCGCCCGACAATTGGTTGAGGGTACGCGCAATGGTCTTGATGCGGCCGTTGTCGACCAGCACATCGGCCGGAAAGGCGTCGGCGCCGGTGCCATCCCAGATCATGGCATTTCGAAACATCACTCTTGTCATGGCGAACGTCCTTTCGAAGTTGGCGCGGTTATTGGTTAGCGGCTTGCCGGGCGGCGACATCGTCGGCCACGACATTGGAGAGGATGCCGACGCCTTCGAGTTCCACCTCGCAGATGTCGCCATGCTTCATGAACAGTTGCGGCTTGCGCGCCACGCCGACGCCGGATGGCGTGCCGGTGACGAGAATGTCGCCGGGCTCCAGGGTAATGGCTTCACTGATGATCGAGATCAGCGAGACGACATCGAAGATCATGTCGTCGGTCGAGGCGTTTTGAACGACCTGGCCGTTCAGCCGTGTCTGGATGCGCAGCCCCTTGCCGCCCGGCGGTAATTCGTCGGCCGTCACGAAGATCGGACCGAAGGAGCCGGTGCCGTCGAAATTCTTGCCTACGGTCCATTGCGGCGCCTTGGTCTGGAAGTCGCGGATCGAGGCATCGTTGAAGATGGAGTAGCCGGCGACGTGGCTGAGCGCCTGGCTCGGTGCGATGTGGCGGCCGGCCTTGCCGATGACCGCAACCATCTCGCCCTCATAGTCGAGCTGGATCGAGGCTTCCGGCCGGCGGATGGCCGCGCCATGACCGATCAGGCTGGTGGAGAAGCGGGCGAACAGCGTCGGGTAGGTGGGCGGCACGAAGCCACTCTCGACCGAATGGTCGACATAGTTCAGGCCGACACAGACGATCTTGCCGGGTTTCGAGATTGGCGGCAGCCATTCGACCGCTTTCGGATCGATGCGCCGCCCGCAGGCCAGCTTCTCGCCGGCGGCGTGCAACGCCTGCGACCCTTCGGCGATCAGCTCGTCCAGCCATCCAGGAAACATCGCGTCGCTGGCGTCGATGCCGCGGAACTCGCCTGCCGGCAAGGCGATCGCCAGCCCAGGTCCCCGCGGCGATTTATAAGCTGCAAATCGCACTGGCCACATCCTCGCTTGTGAAGGCTGGACTTTGTTGAGAGATTATATATCTGTCAACAGAGAATATATTATTTTGCATTCTGACTTCTGCCCGGGATAATGTATCAAGGCTCCTCAATGGACGGATTCGGCCACAGGCAAACGCATGGCTAGGGAAGGCTCGATCAATCTCACCCAAGGCGCGTATGAGGATTTGCGCGCCGATCTTTTGTCGTGCCGGATCGCGCCGGGCAGCCGGCTCAAGGTCCAGGAATTGTGCGACAGGCTGTCGGTCAGCCTCGGCGCCATCCGCGAGGCGCTGTCGCGGCTGACCTCGGAAGGTTTGGTCGTGGCCGAGCCGCAGCGCGGCTTTCGGGCGGCACCCATCTCGGCCGAGGATCTGATCGATCTCACCAAAACGCGTATCCAAATCGAGACCTTGTGCATCCGCCGCGCCATCGAGGTCGGCGACGTCACCTGGGAATCGCAATTGGTGGCCGCACTTCACCGGCTGTCGCGCACGCCGGAGCACACGCCCGACGACCCTGTGCATTCGAGCGACGAATGGGCGACCGCGCACGCGGCCTTCCACAAGGCGCTGGTGGCCGGCTGCGACAGCCACTGGCTGCTGCGCCTGCGCGACCAGCTTTACGACCAGAGCGAGCGTTATCGCCGCCGTTCGGTGTCGCTCGCGCCAAGGGCCCGCAACATCAGCAAGGAGCATCAGGACCTCGCTAACGCGGTGCTCGACCGCAATGCCGAGAAGGCGGCCGAGCTCTTGGCCGCGCACCTCGCGGTGACCACGGATATCCTGCTCGCGGCGGAGGTTCCCGACCTTCCGGCGCGCAAGACGGCTGAAAAGGCATAGCGTCTCATTCGATTGCCCTCGGACAGAGGCAAACGCCGCCCGCACATGACGGGCGGCGTTTTCCCATCACCGCCTACTGGCGCAAATTCGTCCAGATCCGGTCATAGGCACGGATCGCCTTCTCGTCGCAGGACGGTGCGAAGGTGATCTTGAGATCGGCCGGCGGATTGAACTCCGGCGAGCCGCCGACATCGGCCGCAAGGAACTTGTTCGATCCGGTGATCGCGCTCTGGTAGCCGGTGTATTTCTGCTGCAGCGCGATATTTTCAGGATCCATCAGGAAGTTGAGAAATTTTTTCGCATTGTCGAGATTGGGCGCTGTCGTCGGCACGGCGACATTGTCCATCCAGCCGACGGCGCCTTCCTTGGGATAGACATATTTGACCGTCGACTTCTGCTGGCGCGTCGCCAGGGCCTTGCCCGACCACTGCTCATGCATGACCGTCTCGCCGGCGACCTGGCGCTCGACGATTCCGTCGGAATTATAGACCTTCACGAAGGGCTTCTGCGCCTCGAGCAGGGTGTCGAGTTCCTTGAGGTCGGCCGGATTGCTGTTGCACTGGTCCTTGCCGAGATAGACGAGCGCCAGCGAGATCACCTCGGTCGGCGAGCCGAACATGCCCACCTTGCCCTTCAGCTCGGCCGGCGGATCGAACAGCGGCTTCAGACTGTCGGTCGGGCCTTTGTAGACGGCCGTGTCGACGGAATAGGACGTGGTGCCCCACACCCATGGCACGGTGTATTTCGCATCCGGATCCCAGGGCCGGCGCTGCCATTTCGGATCGACATTCTTGAAGTTTGGCATCGCGCCTGCGTCGACTTCCTGGAACAGCTTCTGATTGACGAAGATCGGCACGAAGTCGTTGCTGATGATCATCACGTCGTAGCCGGCCGCGCCCGAACTCAGCTTGGCCAAAGCCGTCTCGTTGGAATCGTAAGTATCGATGGTGACTTTGATCCCGGTCTCGGTCTCGAACTTCTTGATCATCTCGTCCGAGGTGTAGTCGGTCCAGTTGTAGATGTGCAGCTCGCCGGCGTCGGCCAGCGCAGTCGTGGTGATGGCGCCAAGCATGACTGCGGCCAAAGCCAGCCCCGAAAGTCCTTCCTTCCATTTGGTCACGGTTATTCTCCTCTGGTTTTGCTTTCTCGTTGGACCATGATCCCGACGGGGGCTCATGGTTTAGGCAAATCTGTTGCGCCTCCCGACAACCAAGGCCGTGGCGACGAAGACGATGGAAACGGCAAGCAGGATGGTGGAGATGGCGTTGACCTCGGGCGTCACGCCAAGCCGCATCATGCCGTAGATGTAGACCGGCAGAGTGGTCGAGCCCGCGCTCGACACCATCATCGAGATCAGGAAGTCGTCGAGCGAAATGACGAAGGCCATGATGGCGCCGGCCGAGATCGCAGGCAGCAGCAAGGGCAGCGTGACGCGGGTGAACAGCCGCCATTCGTCGGCGTAAAGATCGCGGCCCGCCTCCTCCAATGTCTCGTCCATGTCGCGCAGCCGAGCCTGAATCGGTAGCAGCGCGAACGGAATGCAGAAGACCGTATGGGCGATCATCAGGTTGATCAGCCCGTGATGCATGCCGAGCCCGGAAAAGAAGATCAGCGTGGTGATCGCCACCACGATCTCCGGCACCACCAGCGGCATGGCGATCAACGCCGTGGCGGCACCCCGTCCAAAGCGCAGCCTGCCGCGTTCCAGCGCCAGCGCGCCGGCGGTGGCAATCGCTGTCGAGGCGATGGTGGCGACGATGGCGATGATGACGCTGTTGAGGGCGGCGTCGCGGATCGCCTCGTTGTTGGCGACCGCCGCGAACCATTTGACGCTGAAGCCGGCCCACACGGTCACCAACCGGCTCGAGTTGAAGGCGTAGATCACCAGGATCAGCAACGGCGCGTAGAAGAACACGAAGATCAGCGCCGTGTAGGCCGACAGCCCCGGCGTGTGTCGCCAGTCGAAAGGCTTTGCGCCGTTCATCGCCGTTCCTCCTGTGCCTTGCGCGAACGGATGACGAAGACAGTCAGCACGACGACAGTGACGGCGGTCGAGAGCGCGGCGCCAAACGGCCAGTTACGCGAGGAGGTGAACTGCATCTGGATCAGGCTGCCGATCAAAAGCTTCTTGCCGCCGCCGAGCAGGTCGGGCGCCAGGAACGAACCCAATGCCGGCGCGAAGACCAGCGTGGCGCCGGCCAGCGCGCCTGGCCTCGCCAACGGCCAGACGATGCGGCGGAACACAGCAGTGCGGCTGGCATAGAGATCGTAGGCGGCCTCGATCAGCCTGGGGTCGAGGCGCTCCAGCGTCGAATAGATCGGCAGCACCATGAAGGGCAGGAAGGTGTAGACGAGGCCGAGCAGGATCGAGCCGTCATTGTAGAGCAGCGGCAAGGGATCGGAGATGATGCCGACGCCGCGCAGCGCGCCGTTGGCCAGCCCTTCGTCACGCAGAATCAGGATCCAGCAATAGGTGCGGATCAGCGTGTTGATCCAGAACGGCAGGGTGACGGCGAACAGAAGCACACGCCTGCGCTCCGGCGTCTGGCAGACGATGTACCAGGCGACCGGCAGGCCGAGCACGAGGCAGATCACAGTGGTTGCAATCGCAAGGTAGATCGAGCGCAGGATAATCAGCGCGTAGCTCGGCGAGAACACCAGGCTGTCATCGAAATCGCGCTGGTAGAGGAACTGCAGATAGGCGTCGAAGGTCGCCGGCTGGGTGACGCCGCCATAGGGGTTGGCGGTCATGAAGGAATAGCCGACGGCCAGGAACAGCGGCAGCACCATGAAGATGCCGATGACCAGCATGGCCGGCGCGATCAGGAGCCAGGTGCGGTTCGGACCCATCTCAGTTCGCAAGCTCGCGTTCGACATGGCGCGACCAGTCGACGACGACGCTGTCGCCCGCGGACAAAAATGCGCCGCCGCGCGTGCGTGAATTCAGCTTTGCCCCCTCCTCCAGGACGACTTCGTAGAGCGTATCGGAGCCGAGGAAGGTGATAGCCGAGACCGCGCCCCTGGCGTGACCTTTTGCGCCATTCGATGCCGGCGAGACAACGATGTGCTCAGGCCTCACGACGATCGTCTTGGCCGGGTCCCGGCCCAGGGCAGCACCTGGCAAGAGATTGGACTCGCCGATGAAGTCGGCGACGAAGCGGTCCTGCGGGTTGTCGTAGATGTCGCGCGGGGTGCCGACCTGCAGCACGTCGCCGCTGCGCATCACCGCGATGCGATCGGACATGGCAAGCGCCTCCTCCTGGTCGTGGGTGACGAGCACGAAGGTGATGCCGGTTTCGCGCTGCAGCCGCTTCAATTCGCTCTGCATGCCTTTGCGCAATTTGAGGTCGAGCGCCGAAAGCGGCTCATCGAGCAAAAGCACGCTTGGTTTCGGCGCCAGCGCGCGCGCTACCGCGACGCGCTGCTGCTGGCCGCCCGACAATTGCGCCGGGCGCCGCGTGGCAAAGCCTTCCAGTCGCACCATCGCAAGCGCTTCTCGGACGCGCTCGTCGATCAGCGATTTCGGCGCGTTCTGCATTTCAAGCCCGAAGCCGACATTCTCGGCGACGGTCATATGCGGGAACAACGCGTAGCTCTGGAACACGGTGTTGACCGGCCGCTTCTGTGGCGGCAGCGCGGCGACATCGCTGCCGGCAATGCGGATGGCGCCGGTGGTCGGCGCCTCGAAGCCGGCGATCAGGCGCAACAGGGTTGTCTTGCCGCAGCCTGAAGGGCCGAGCAGCGTGAAGAACTCGTTGTCGTAGATTTCCAGGCTGACGTCATTCAGCGCGTGGACGGGATCGGCATCCCTGGTCACGAAGGACTTTGACACACTGTGGATGTCGATCATGACCGGCACATTCCTGGGACTGCATGGACACGGCCCATAGGCCATCACGGCCGTCTGGCGCCGCACCTAAAAATTCGCTCCAAAATTATATTTGTCAACGGATAATATATTGTTTTTGCGTTTCGACACACAAATGTATGGCCGCAAACTTGTGATCTGTGTCCAGCCCGTCGCGTATCAAAGGACTTTGCCGCTTTCGGGATCGAGCAGATGCATGTGGCCCATGTCCAGCGAGAGCATCACCGTTTCGCCGGGCTTCGGCGTCGCCGCTGGATCGATGCGCGCCGTGGTCTCGGCGCCGGCGATCAGCACATGCAGCAGCGTCTCCATGCCCATCGGCTCGACCACCTCGACAGGCACCTTTATGTCGACGGTGTCGGGCCGTTCGCGCTGTTCGGTGATGTGCTCGGGCCGCAGGCCGAATTCGAGCTCGCGCCCGGCATGGACGGCATAGCGCGCGGTGCGCGAAGCCGGCACGCCAAGCGCTGTGCCGTCGCCGAGCGCCACAACCAGACCATCGCCACGCGCCTCCAGCCGACACTTGAAGAAGTTCATGCCGGGGCTGCCGATGAAGCCGGCAACGAAGCGGCTGGCCGGCTCGTGATAGAGATCGTTGGGCGGACCGATCTGTACGATGCGGCCCTTGTTCATCACCACGACACGATCGGCCAAGGTCATAGCTTCGACTTGGTCATGCGTGACATAGACCGTGGTGGTGGCGACCATCTGGTGCAGCTTCTTGATCTCGGCGCGCATCTTGACCCGGAGCTTGGCATCGAGATTGGAGAGCGGCTCGTCGAACAGGAAAACTTTCGGCTGCCGCACCATGGCGCGGCCCATGGCGACACGCTGGCGCTGACCTCCGGACAATTGGTGCGGTTTGCGCTGCAGGAGTTCGCTGAGATCGAGGATGTCGGCGACACGCGCGATGCGCTGTGTCACCTCCGCTTCCGCCACCTTGCGGATGCGCAGGCCGAAAGCCATGTTCTGCGCCACCGTCATCTGCGGATAGAGCGCATAGCTCTGGAACACCATCGCGATATCACGATCCCTGGCCTGGACGTTGTTGACCAGCTTGCCGCCAATATGGATCTCGCCGCCGCTTGGCCTCTCCAGTCCAGCCACCATGCGTAATGTCGTCGACTTGCCGCATCCGGACGGTCCAACGAGAACGACGAATTCGCCCTTGTCGATGTCGAGATCGATATCGTGCACGACCTTCAGATTCTGGAAGCTCTTGGAGACCTGGCGCAGTTCGACATCGGTCATAATGCTATTCCTTTGCCGTGGGCGCGAACATGTCGAGCGCCAGTGCGGCTGTGCCGATCACCCCGGCGTCGTTGCCATGCTCGGCTGCCACGATGACCGGCGGACGACCGGGTTTCAGCAGGACGAAATCCCGGACGTTTTTGGCAATGCGGTCGGTGAAGAAGGGCCCGGCCAGCGACAGCCCACCGCCGATGATCGCCGCCTCGATGTTCAGCATGTTCGACATGATGCCGATCATCTGGCCGAGCCAGCGCGCCACCTCATCGACCACCTGCAGCGCGACCGCATCACCGGCCTTGGCGAGATCAACGACAGTCTCGGCGTCCCTGGCGTCGGTGTCCGGCTGGAGCTGGCGGTAGCGGTTGACCAGAGCGCGAGCACTGGCGAGGTTTTCGACCATGCCCGGCACCGGATCGGCGATGTCGGTACGGGCCGGGTCGAGCGAAATGCAGCCGAATTGCGGCGGCAGCCCGTCCGGGCCGTCGATGACCTTGCGATCGATGACCATCGACCCCCCGATGCCAGTGCCGAGCGTCAGCAACGCAAAGCGCGAGAATGGACGCCCGGCGCCGTGGCGCATTTCGCCATGGGTGGCGCTGACGGCGTCGTTGCGGACCACGGCCGGCACGCCGAAGCGGATCGAGAACAGTTTCGACAGCGACCCCTTGAGCAGTGCCGGGATCGCCGGGCAGCGGCCATTGAGCATGCCGGTCTCGGGATCGGGGGTGCCCGGAACGCCGATGCCGATGGCGGCGATGCCGGGATGCGACTTCCTCAGCCCTTCAGTCGCCTCGGTGACCAGGTGGACGAATTCGGCGAATTCGATGTCGCGATGCACAGGCACCGCATCACGCGCGAGCACCTTGCCCGAACCGTCGACAACGCCGAGCTTGACCAGGCTGCCGCCAATGTCGATTCCAATCGCGGTTACCATCAAGCCTCCTTGCGGATGCGCACGTTGAGTCGCTTTCCAAGGTTGGGGTAGATCATCTTGTCCGGGTCGATGCCGCGCGCGATCGCCAGCTCGCAGCCATACCATTGCAGCGGGATCGGCGCCCAGCAGCCGGCAAGCCATTGCTGCCCGGGCGCCGTCGGCCAGCTGACATCCAGATCAAAACGCGTCGGGTGCCCGGAGAGGTTGAGCACGACCGAGCGCGGCCCGAGCTCGGCCAGCGCCTCGCCGAGATTGGCGGCCACTTTGGCTTCCGTCTCGGTCTGCGCCACGGCGACTACCAGGCTGTTGTTGGTGGTGCCGTAGACATGGCCATGCAAGGCCTCTTCGGTGTCGAAGCCGGCAGTCGGCACACCGCTGATCTCGGCGATCTTGAGCGAGGTTTCGAGCGCGGTGCCGAGATGCGTCGCCTGGCCGGCGACCAGGATGTAATCGGGCACCCCGAAGCGGGAGACCAGGGCCTTTGCGGCCGCAAGACCGGTCTCGGTCGTCCGCTCGAGCTCGGCAAGCAGCCCCGACTCATCGATCGTCTTGCCGGCAAGCCTGGCGGCGACCGCCAGCACCGACATGACAGTGGCGGTGTAGCCCATGGTCTTCGGCCCGACCGTCTCCGGGCCGATCGGCATGACGATGATGTCAGCGCCCGTCTGGGTGATGAGGCTGTCGGCCTCGCCGGTGATGACCAGCGTCGGGAAGCCACGCTCCACCGACAGGCGCACCGCTTCGATGGTGGTGATGCTCATGCCGGACTGCGAGGCCGCCAGCACCAGCGTGCTCTGGCCCGATGGCCTCGGCGGCAGGCGCAGGAAGGCCTCCGGCTCCTTGGCGATCACCGATGCCCCGGTGCCTTCCTCCAGCGCCTCGGCGCCGGCCAGCAGCGCATTCATCGACGATCCCGTACCAAGCAGCACGATCCGCTCCGGTGTCTCACGCAAGCTGGTAAAACTGTCGAGCTCCGCGCCGATCGCGGCGGGCAGGCTGGCGAGCGTCTTGGGCTGCCGGCGAATGTAAGTGCCTATCTGCATGTCAGTGTTCCATCAGCTCGAAATTGTCCGGTCTTGTTAAAATCTGCCGAAGGTCCGGCTATTTGCTGTAGCCCTTGCTCAGCCCGCTGATGAATTGCCGCGAGAACAGCGTGAACAGCAGGACCAGCGGCACCGCGCCGAGCGTGAGCGCGGCAAGCAGCGCGGGATAGTCGTTCATGAACTGGCCGACGAATTGCTGGACGCCGAGCGTCACCGTCTGGTTCTGCCGGCTTGGCGCCAGTATCAGCGGGAACCAGAGGTCGTTCCACACCGGCAGCATGGTGAGGGCCGCGACCGCCGCGAGGCCCGGCCTGACCAGCGGCAGGACGATCCAGAAAGTGCGCAATTCGCTCGCCCCATCCATGCGAGCCGCTTCCTTGAGATCGGTCGGCACGGTGCGGAAATAGGTGACCATCAGTGTCACCGCGATCGGGATGCTCATGGCGGTGTAGACGAGGATCAGCGCGGCAAGCGTGTCCATCAGTTTCCAGGCGAGCATCATCTGGATGAGCGGGATAGTGCCGAGCCGGATCGGCAACATGATGCCGAGCACGAACAGCCCGCCGAGCAGCGATGCCAGCCGCACGCGATATTCGACAAGCGCGAAGGCGGCAAGTGTCGAGAGCACCACGGTCAGCACGATAGTGGTCACCGTGACGACCAGGCTGTTGCGGTAGTTGACGATGAAATTGCCGCGCGTGAAGACCCGCTTGTAACCTTCGAGGCTGAAGGTCTTGGCCGTTGGCAGATCGAACGGGCCGCCGAAGATCGCCGGTGTCGTCTTCAGCGAATTGATGATGACGATCAGCACCGGCCCGATGGCGAGCAGAACAAAGATGATCAGCAGCGCATGCACGATGATGCGTTCGACCGTCCAGGGTTCGCGATCCCGGCGGCGGCGGGGGGCTGGTATGGTGAAGTCTTGAGCGCTCATCCCGGCTCCTAGACCGAATAGGATTTCAGGCGGCGCTGGATCAGCCAGAAATAAGCCGCGGTGACCAGCAACACCGTGAGGAAGATGACCGTCGCGACGGCCGCACCAAGATCGAGATCGGCAAGCTGCCCGCTCGAGCCGAAGAAGGTGCGGTAGAAATAGGTGCCGAGAATATCGGTGCTGTAGTTCGGTCCGGGCGCCGATCCGTTGAGTGCGAACACCAGGTCGAAGCCATTGAATGTCCAGATATAGGTGAGGATGGCGATCAGCCCGAATTGCGGCGCGATCAGCGGGAACTTGATCTTCCAGAAGGTCGTCCAGCCACCGGCGCCGTCGATGTTGGCGGCCTCGACGAGCTCATTGGGCACCGCCAACAAGGCGCTGTAGAGGAAGACCATCGGGATGCCGAAATACTGCCAGACCGACATCAGCGAGATGGTGGTGAGTGCCGTCGATTCCGTGCCCAGCAACGGGAAGCCGACCAGGCCCCAGAGCGGATTGATGATCAGCCGCCAGACGAAGCCGACGATGACCACCGACAGCGTTGCCGGGATGAACAACAAGGTGCGATAGATGCCTTCCGAGCGCGCCAGTTTTCCCGAGGTGAGCAACGCCGCCAAGAGCAGGCCCATCGGCACTTCGACGATCAGATGGATGGCGAAATACTGCATGTTGTTCAAAAGCGCGTTCCAGAATCGGGCGCTGATTGTCGAGTGCGTGAACAGGCGCTCGTAATTGGCGAGGCCGACAAAGACATCGCCCGAGGCACCGCTGGTCTGGAAGAAGCTCATGACGACCGAGGTCGCCAGCGGCAGCACGGCAAAGACCAGATAGACGGCCAGCGCCGGCAGCACGAACAGCAGCAGGTTTCGATAAGCGGCAGCGGGAGATATCAACGGAAAACCTCATCTTCACGCCGGCACGAATGCGCCGGCATGCCGTCAGGCTTGCGCATGCCCCGCCTCGTGGCAAGGCATGCGCGAAGCGGTGCCGGATTACTTCTTCTGCGGTCCGTACCAGGAGGTGAGACCGGCCTGGAGTTCGGTCGCGACCTGCTGCGGCGTGACGTCGGTCTTGGTGAACATCACCTGCAGCAGGCGCCAGGTCTCATCGTCGAGCGGCGGCGTGCCGGCGCTGAGGCGATCGAGCGCCAGGCGTGGCGTCAGCTCGGCGCCCTTCTTCAGGTCGGCGAAGTCCTGCGCCAGCTTGTTCTTGTAGGTGACCGGCTTCGAGCTCATGGCAAAGAAGCCGGGAGCGGCATTGACGTAGAGTTCCTGGAACTCGGGGCCGGCGACCCAATCGAGGAAGGTTTTTGCCGCTTCCTTATGCGTGCCCTTGGCGTTGATGCCGATGCCCATGTCAGGCATCTCCTGCAGATAACGCTTGTCGCCGGCCTTCGGCACCGGCGGGCCGAACACGCCGACATTGAGATCGGTCGAGGTCGCCTGGTTGATGTCCCACGAGCCGTCGGGAAGGATGGCGGCTTTGCCGAGCGTGAACAGCTGCGTCATGTCGGCATAGTTGAGGCTCTCTTGCCCTGCCGGTAGGAACGGCTTCCAGGCGGCGAAGGCGGCGATCGCGTCGACGAATTCCGGATCGGTCAACTTCTTCTTGCCGTCGATCAGGCCAAGCCGGCCCTCCTCGCCTTTCCAGTAGGCGGGGCCGATCGAATAGAGGCCGTTATAAGCGAGTTGCCAGGATTCGGCCGAGCCATAGGCGAGCGGCGTGTAGCGACCGTCCTTCTTGATCGCAGTCAGCACATCGATGAACTCGGCGGTCGTGGTCGGCACCTTCAGGTTCAATTCCTTGAAGATATCGGCGTTGTAGTAGAAGCCGGCGAGCACGGCCGCGACCGGCAGGCAGTAGGTCTTGTCGTCGGCGCCGGTCCAGGCCGCGCGCGAAGTCTTGTCGAAATTGGCCAGGCCCGGGAGGCCTTCCAGCGATTCGAAATAGCCGCGCTTGATCCATTCGCGGTTCACGTCGAACGGGCGGCAGGTGATCAAGTCGCCGCCGGCGCCACCTTCGATCTGCGACTGGATGGCTGCGTTGTATTCATTGGTGTTGATCGGCGCGAACTCGACCTTGATGTCGGGGTGCTTGGCCTCGAAGGCGGGCAGGATGGTATCCTGCCAAACCGCGATATCCTCGGTGCGCCAGCTGTTCAAAGTGATGGTGACAGGGTCGGCATAGGCGATCCCGACGCCATTGAAAGACATCGCGCTCAACGTCGCTGTGAGCGCGATCGATGCATGGATCGAACGCATTTCGGGCTCCTCCCTCAAGACGGTGCTTCGTGTGGATTCACGATTTTGCACTGTTGCCTCAGACCATACCTACTGATACATCTTGTGACAAGTGGTATTGTGTTGTATTTTCCTGTCGACAGTCGCAGACCGCACTGGGGCAGCGCCAAACTGACAGGAAAGCATGGGAGGACTTGAATGATCGGAGTTGGAATTCTGGGCTCTGGCTTCATCGCCGAGACTTATGCGGACTCGCTGCTCGACGTGCGCAACGCCGAACTGGTCGCCTGTTCGTCGCGCGGTTTCAAGCGCGCCACGGCCTTCGCGAAGAAATGGGGTCCCAAGGTCACCGCGCACCGGGATATCGACGCGCTGTGCGCCGACCCGGCGGTCGAGTTGGTGGTCATCGCGCTGCCCAATGAAATCCATCTCGAAGCGGTCAGGATCGCCGCCACGCACGGTAAGGCCGTCATCTGCACCAAGCCTTTGGCGCGCACCGGCAAGGAGGCGCAGGAAATCCTCGACATCGTCCAGCGTGCTGGCATCTGGCACGGCTATGCCGAATGCGCGGTGTTTTCGCCCAACATCACCAAGGCCCACCAGATGATCCAGGCCGGCGGCATCGGCAATCTACTCACCATGCGGGCGCGTGAGGCGCATTCGGGGCCGCATGCGCCTCATTTCTGGAACGCCGAGCTTGCCGGCGGCGGCGCCTTGCTCGACATGGGCTGCCACACGGTCGAAAGCGCGCGCTGCTTCTTCGGCAAGGACAACCTCATCACCGAAGTATTCGCGTGGGGCGCCACCATGGCGCATGGCGACAAGACGACTGGAGAGGACACGGCGATCGCGCTGTTGAAATTTGCCGGCGGTCAGCTCGCCACCATTGAATCCTCCTGGATCGAGAAAGGCGGCATGCAGCTTCGCCACGAACTGGTCGGCTCGGCGGGACGCATCGTCACCGACACGTCCGTCGGTCCGGTCTGGGGCTTCATCGAGAAGCCGGTCGGTTATCTCGTCGAAAAGGCCGATGCCGAGACCGGCTGGGTCTATCCGGTGCCCGAAGAAACCCGCGCCTATGGCTTTTCCCAGCAAATGCGCCACTTTGTCGACCACTTCGTGGCGGGAACGACGCCGCTCGAAACCTTCGAGGACGGCGTCATCGTCAACCACATAATTGACGCCTGCTACCGTTCGATGCGAACGGGCGTGTGGGAAAAGATCAAGACGGATGGGTGACTGGGATGGAGGGCTCGCCACTGCAGTCGGACGGACCCGAGCCGCTCTGGCGGCAAGCGGCCGATGCGATCCTTCAGGAAATCGCCAACGGCAAGCTCGCCTCGGGCGCGCGGCTGCCGGCCGAGCGCGACCTGTTCACGCGCCTGTCGATCTCGAGGGTGACCTTGCGCCGAGCCTTGCAGAGCCTTGTCGAGGAAGGCGTGCTGACGCCCTCGCATGGGCGCGGCTGGTATGTCTCGGCCAAAGTGCCGAAGGAATTCCCCAACACGCTGGAATCCTTCAGCGAGACCGCCCGGCGCCTCGGCCTGACGCCCTCCTCCGACGTGCTGCGCGCCGAGCAGGCGCCGGCATCGCTCGACGAGGCAGAGGAGCTTGCGATCGCGCCCGGCGCCGCGCTGTTTCACCTGGAGCGGATAAGGCGGCTCGACCAGGTTCCGGTCGCCGTCGACACCTCGTTCTTCGCTGCCGCCCTGGTACCCGACCTCGGCAACGTCGACTTCAAGACGGCGTCGCTGTTCGGTCTGCTGATCAATGCCGGCGTCGATCTCGCCCGCGCCGAGACCACGATCGAGGCACGCGGCGCCGATACGACGCTAGCAAGCCACCTCGATTTGGAAGTAGGCAAATCGACCCTTGTAATGCGCCAACTCATCGTCGATGCGGCCAGCCGGCCGCTGCTGTCCTCTACGATCCGCTATGCCGGCGATCGTTACCGATTGCGCACGTCGTTCTCTCGCACAGGCAAGTCCGGCGGTCGCAGTCCAAGTTGACCCGTCCTTCGCTATTGGCTGTATTCCCGTACCAGATCGACCAGAATATTCCCCTGTCCATCGACCTGCACCTTCTGGTCATACAGGAGCAGGATCGTCGTTGTCGGCAGTTCGAGCACGGCTGGGCCTTCCAGTTTTGCGCCCGCACCGATCAGGCTGGCGTCGTACACCGGAACGTCGCGATAACCCTTGTCGAAGTAGATATTGCGGCTTGACTTGGGTCGGATTTTCCCTTGCTGGGGCGACAACGGCGAGCCGCGACGCGCCTTGCCGCCAGTATCGCCGATGGCACGCACCTTCCAAGTGGTGAACTCCACGGTGTCGGCCTCGTCCTTGATCGTGTAGATACGCTCGTGCTGCGCATGGAAAGCAGCCACCAGTTCGGCGAGCGCGCCCTTGGCGAACTTGCCTTCGGGCAGGTCGAACGGCACCTCAATGTCCCAGGACTGATAGAGATAGCGACCCTGAAAAGCAAATTCGAAGCGCTGCCATTTCGCATCGAGCCCGGACCGCTTGAGGAAAGCCCCGCCCCGCCGCTTGAGCGATGCCAGCAGCCGGTTGACGCCGGCGAGGTCGAAGTCCCGGTCGGTGGTGTTCAGCGTGCCGGTCTCTTCCCAGCGTATGTCGGAAATCAGGCCGCCATAGGCGCTCAGCCCTGCCGCAAAGCGCGGCACCATGAAACTCTTGATGCCGAGGATGCGGGCCATGTCGCCAATGTGGCAGGCGGTCGCCCCGCCGCCGCTGACGACATAGCTGTCGCGCGGGTCGATGCCCTCGTTGACGGTGATATCCTCGATCGCGCCGATCATGTTGTGGTTGGTCGTGGTGTAGATCGCGTAAGCCGCTTCCATCAGGCCGATCTTCAACTGCTTTGCGATCTTGCCGACCGCGGCCTCGGCCTTTGCGCGGTCCAGCTTGATGCGACCGCCGAGAAAATAGTCGGGGTCGATAATGCCGAGCACGACATTGGCATCGGTTACGGTCGGCTCCGTGCCGCCGCGGCCGTAGCAGGCTGGCCCTGGCACGGCGCTGGCACTGTGCGGGCCGACACGCAGGAGCCCACCGACATCGACCCAGGCAATGCTGCCGCCACCAGCACCGACCGAGCGGACGTCGATCTTCGGTATGCCCAGCATCTCCATACCGAAGGTCGCCTCCGGGGTGACGACAAGGTGCCGGTCGCGCAATGCCGAAACGTCGAAAGTGGTGCCTCCCATGTCGACGACGATGACGTTGCTGGCGTCCGTAAGGCTGGTTGCTGCGATCGGCGCCAGCGTCGGGCCCGACATCACACTGTAGATCGGCCGCGCGACGATCTCCTCCGGCGGCATCATACCTCCGACGCAGTTGGCGATCAGGAGCTCGCCATCGTAGCCGGCCTTCTTCAGAGCGCGCGTGAGGTTGCCGACGTATTCGCTGACGATCGGATAGAGCGAAGCGTTGATGGCTGTCGATATGGTGCGCCGATATTCGCGCGGGATCGGGTTGAGTTCGTGGCTGAGCGTCACAGGAATGCCCGGAAGCTCCTCTTCGATGATCTCGCGGACGCGGCATTCATGGGTCGAATTGACGATCGACCAGAGTAGGCACACGGCAATTGCCTCGACGCCGCACGCTTTGAGATGACGGGCGGCCGCGCGCACGTCGTCGTCATTGAGGCCTTCGACCTCATTGCCCATCGAATCGATGCGACCACGAACCTCGCAAGTGCGGCTACGATGGATATAGGGCGGGGGGAAATCGATCTTGATGTTGAAAGCGCGCTTGCGCGGGGACTCGCGCAGCGTAAGGATGTCGGGATGACCGGCGTTGCATATCAAGCCGGTTGGCGCGACCTTGCCTTCGACAAGCGCGTTCGTCGAAACAGTCGTGCCGTGCACGATCATGTTCATCTTCGATAGAAAATCGGCCAGTGCCATGTCGTGGCTCCTGGCCGCTACCTCCAGGACGTCGATGAAACCGCGCTCGAACATTCCCGGTGTTGTCGGCGATTTGTGGATCTCGAGATCCGCGCCCTCGCGATACAGCACAAGGTCGGTGAACGTTCCCCCAATGTCGATGCAGGCGACGAACATAATTCTATTCCTGTTGCGTTGTCGTGTTCGAGTGCCGTGGCCGTTGCGGCCAACTTATTTCGCGATCGCCAAGCAAGCCGGCCGGCCGGGTGATCAGGATGGCGAGCAGGATCACTGCGAGCGCAATTTCCTGTAGTCCGGGGGGCGCCGACAGGACATGCCCGCCGATGGACACGCCGCGTTCGATGGATCGGAACAGTTCCGAGATGGTCGAGATGAAGGCCACGCCTACAAAAGCGCCGGTCAGGCTGCGCATGCCCCCGACCACCAGCATCGTCAGCGTGACGAAGGTCAGGTCGAGATAGAAGGTGTTGGCGGTGATGGTGCCGATGAAGTGGCTGAACAGCACGCCGCCCAGGGCCACCACCATGGCACTGAGGACGAAGGCGATAAGCCTCTCGCGCTCGATATCGATTCCGGTGGCAGCCGCGGCGACCTCGCTTTCACGCGAGCAGCGCAGCATCAGGCTATGGCGAGTCGTACCATAGACCGCTGCGACGATGATCGCGAGCGAGGCGCCGCCGAAAGCCACCCACAGGCCGGTGTAGCGGGGAAGCCCGACGAGTGCCTGGCGTCCGCCGGTCACCTGCTGCCAGTTCGATGCGACGACGAAGGTGATGACCAGCATGGCGAAGGTGGCCATGGGCAGCGCGATGCCGCGCAGCCGGCAGAGTGGCGAAGCGACCAGCAGGGCTATCAGGCCGACGGCGAGCACTACGATCACCAGCGCGACCGGCCAGGACAGTTGTAGCGCCTCGATGCTGCCCGGCAGGTCGAGCAGGACGGATTTGCGCGCCGGCGACAGGGTGAGAATGGCGGACATGTAGCCGCCAATCGCCATGAAGGCGACGTGGCCGAAGGAGAAGACGCCGGAATTGCCGACGAAGATGAACAGGCCGACCACAACGACAAGCTTGATCATCGCCTCGACGACGGTGCGCTGCATGGCCGACGGCGCGGCCGTCGCGATCAGTGCCACCGTCAGCAGGATCAGGATCAGGATGGCCGCTGTCTGCAGCGGACGAAGCGCGGTATCATTGTTCATGCTTACACCCGCTCCCGGTCGGTGCGACTCATCAGCAGTCCATCCGGGCGCCAGAACAGGAACAAGATGAACATCAGGAAGACGAAAGCGTCGCGGTATGGCCGCAGATCGACGGGCAGATAGGCCTGAAGCGAGACCGAGACGACGCCGACGAGGAAGCCGCCAAGGGCCGCGCCGGCGACCGATCCCATCCCGCCGATGACCGACGAGACGAAGGCGATCAGCACCATCGACACACCCATCTTGTAGGATACGCTGCCGGTCTGGGCGACGAGATAAAGCGACACCATGCTTGCCAGCACGCCGGAGATGGCGAATGCAAAGGCGATGACCCGGTTGGCACGAACCCCGACGAGACGGGCCATGGTGAAATCCTCGGCGGCGGCGCGCATCTGCAGTCCGATCCGCGAAAAGCGGAAGAACACGACAAGACCGGCCATCAGGCAGAGTGTGGTTGCGATTGTAACGATCTGCAGGCGTGGCACGCGTAAGCCGCCGAATTCAACGCTGGTGCCGAGTTCGGAGAGAAAGGCGACGCCGATCGCGCGCGACCCGAACATCATCAGCACGGTGTGCTGCACAAGATAGGAAACCGCGAAGGAAGCGATCAGCAGCGTTGCGGGATTGGCCTTGCGCAGCGGCCGGAATGCGACGCGCTCCATGCCGAGCGCCAGGATCGTGGTGATCATGATGGCCGCTAGGATCATCACCAGAAGCGGCTGGCCGACCAAGGAAAAAAGCGTGAAGCCGCCGGCCATGATCAGCTCGCCATGGGCGAAATTGATCAGCCGCATGATGCTGAAGATCAGGCCGATCCCCAATGCCGCCAGCGCATAGACGGCGCCGAGGCTGATGGCGTCGATGGCGTTTTGCAGGAAGATCATGGTTTTCCCCCTTCACCCGCGACACCGAAATAGGCCGCGTCGAACGCGGCCGTGCCCGAAAGGTCCGCCGACTTGCCTGACATCGCGATTGCTCCCGAACTCAGCACATAGGTGCGGTCGGCCGCCGCCAGAGCGCGTGTCACGTTCTGCTCGACGATCAGCACTGTGACACCCGAGCGCCTGAGCTCGAGTACCGCCTGGTAGACCTGGTTGACCACCAGTGGCGCCAGCCCAAGCGATGGTTCGTCGAGAAGGAGGAGCTTTGGTCGTGCCAGCATCGCACGGCCGATTGCCAGCATCTGCTGCTCGCCGCCCGAAAGCTTGTTGGCACGCTGCCGATACCGGTCCTTCAGCACCGGAAACATGACCAGCACTTTGTCGATGTCGGCCGCGATCCGCTTTCTGTCCCGGCGAACCGTCGCACCGAGCGCCAGGTTTTCCGCCACGCTCAGCGAACCAAAGATGTGGCGGCCTTCCGGGACCAGCGACAGTCCGGCGGAAACCAGCGCTTCTGCCTGCATCTGGGCGGTATTGCGCCCGGCAAGCTCGATGCTGCCGGCACGCGCTTTCACCACGCCCGCGACCGCCAGCAACAGCGTCGACTTGCCGGCCCCGTTCGGGCCGATCACGGCGACGATCTCGCCCTCACCGACATCGAGTGAAACGCCGCGCAAGGCAATGATGTTACCGTAGTTGACGTGCAGGTCGCGGATATTCAGCAAGGCGCGGGATCCTCTTCGCCGAGATATGCTTGGCGGACCTTGGCATCAGCCCTGATTTCCGCAGTCGAACCAATGGCCAGCGTGCGGCCAAGCTGAAGCACCTGGATCCGATGGCAAAGCTGAAACACCAGCGACATGCGGTGCTCGATGAAAAGGATGCCGCAGTCGAGCCGCTCTCCGATGGTCCTGATGATCTGCTGAAGATCGTTGCATTCCGCATCGTTGAGCCCGGCCGCGGGCTCATCCATCAACAGGAAGCGCGGTCTCATGGCGACGGCCCTGGCAATGCCGACACGCCGCTCCTCGCCGAATGGCAATGTGCCGACAGGCCGGTCGGCCTTGGCCGAAAGCCCCACCTCGCCGAGGATGCGCCGCGCCTCGGCGCGTGCTTCGCGCCGACTCATGCCGATAGCCACGCCGCCAGCCTCGACATTCTCGAGCGCCGTCAGTCCGACAAAGGGCAGCACGCTCTGGAAGGTGCGCACGAGCCCTCTGCGGCTACGCTCATGCGGTTTCCAGGGCCCGATGTCTACTCCATTCATGTGGACGCTGCCCTGCGTCACCGTCTGGAACCCGGTCAGGACGTTGATCAGGGTCGTCTTGCCGGCGCCATTCGGACCGATGAGGCCCAGGA
This sequence comes from Mesorhizobium sp. B2-4-6, assembly GCF_006442775.1. Lineage (NCBI taxonomy): Bacteria > Pseudomonadati > Pseudomonadota > Alphaproteobacteria > Hyphomicrobiales > Phyllobacteriaceae > Mesorhizobium > Mesorhizobium sp. B2-4-6. The sequence goes on along the minus strand of NZ_VFVI01000001.1, from coordinate 274,313 downwards.
TTTCCCCCGGCCTCAACGTCAGGCTCACATTCTCGATCGCGCGTAGACCCTGGAAGTCGACGACGACATTCCTGACATCCAACGTGGACACGGTCGGCTCTGAACCGGCTGCCTGCTGCACGGACATGATGCGGCTTGCGATGCGAGCGCTACTTCGGCATCTGCTCCGCCTTGACGACACTAATGACGTTGCCGGGCTTGCCGTCCTTTACCTCGAGCAGAATGAGATCGCGCCGCATGTTGATGTGCGTGTCCTTGGTGAAAGTGGTTGGTCCGGCAAGCAACGGCTCGCCGACAAAGGTCTCCAGCGCGTCGCGGACCTTGTCGGTATCGAATGTACCGGCCTTCTCGATAGCCTTCGTCCAGCCCTGGATGACGCTGTAGCCAGTCATCGCATGGGAAGTAACCGGACGCGTGTCGAATTTCTTCTTGAACTTTTCCATGAACGCAGCGACTTCCGGACGGCTGTCGTTGCCGAAAACGGAACCATACGTCACGAGGTAGAAATTGCTGAGATTGGGAACGGCCTCAAGCCAATAGTCACCATCCCAGGACTCGGAGCCGAGCAGCGGCACATTGACGTCGGCCGCACGCAACTGACGCATCGCGCTCGATCCGCCTGGTGGAAACGAACTGAGTACCATTACATCCGGCTGCTTGGGCAGTGCCTTGATGCGAGTGATCTGGCTGGCGATCTGGGGATCCTCGCCGCCGAACGTGTCCTTGCCTATAAGGCCTTCGGCTCCGGCCAACTCGGTCCAGCGACGCGTGAAGAAGTCGGCAAAGCTGGCGTCGAAGGCGATGGTCGTGTCGAGCAGCACATAGGCTGTGCGCCATCCCTTCACGTTATACGCCCATTCGGCCAGCGCCACCGCCTGTCCGGGCGCGCCGGTTGCCATGGTGAACGCGTTCGGGCCAATGCCCGATGGGCCGAACTTCGGATCGCCGGCACAGGTGGAGAAGGCAATCAGCCCTGCACCATCGGCGACTGACGCCGCCGCGCTGCCATAGTCGTAGTCGCAGGTGACCACGACCATCTTCGCGCCCTTGTCGATGACGTCCTGCGCCGCCGTCGCACCATAGGCAATGTCCGACTTGGTGTCGGAATAGATGATCTTGAGCTGCCGGCCGAGTATGCCGCCCTTGGCATTTATTTCGTCCACGGCTATCTCCATCGCCTTGGCCGGACCGTCGTCATAGGGAGCGATCGCGCCGCTCTGGGCAATCGCCGCTCCGATGATGATCGGATCCTCGGCCCGCGCGGCGGAAAGGGCCGCGGCAAGTGCCAGGGCTGCCAGGCCCGTTTTCGATACAAGACCAGTTTTCAACAATTGACGTTGTTTCATTGCTTTTCCCTCTGGTTCCAGATTGGCGGTCGGCTTGCCGCCGCCTTCTTGTTCTTCTCATGCGTTCAGTTTGTCGCGCGCAGCCTTTCGGTCCCAGCAGTGTCGACCTGGTAGTCGATACCGTTGTCGCAAAGCGTCAGGGCGACGCCGTAGACTTCGCGCGCGGTCGCCACGCTCAGCCATTTACGATTGACGTCCTCCGCGACACGCTCGGGGTCGCGCCGGTCGGGCCGGCCATAGCCGCCGCCCGCGCAGGAGCGGTAGAGGATGGCCTCCCCGTCCGTAAACGCACCGTTGTAGAAATCCGGCAGCCGCTCGACCTCGGCATTTCGGCCGCGACGCCAGGTTCCGCCGTTGGCACCCGGCAATCCGCCGAGCACGCCCTTGGCCGGAAATGTGCCGCCATCGCCGCAGACATAAAGCGTCATGTCGCCGGTCAGCGAACGGTAGGCGCCCTGCACGGCTGGGGCGCCGTTCCATTGGCCGAAGCCCATGCTGTCCTGGCGGATGCGCCGTTCCTCGACAAGGATCGGATAGGTCGCTTCATCGACCTCGATCGAGTCCGTGACCATGATGCCGTTGCCGACCGAGCATTCATAGGTCAGCCAGCCATCATGGCCGTGATTGGCAGGGCCGCCAGACAGGGCCAGCATGAGCTGGGTGATGTATTCGACGCTGGCCTCCCGGCGCCTGTCGATGCCGGAGACGACGCCCAGGGCAGCCGAGAAATTGCCGCCGCCTTCCGCCATGCCATAGGGCTCGCCCATTTCGGAGAATGCGCATTGCACCGCATTGGCAAGGCGTTCATTGACGTTGCTGGTGGCGCAGGACGTTCCGATCGGATGGCTCGGCCGTCCGACGACGCAGCCGTCGCGCAGCACCGGGACGATCCGGCTCGAACTGCCCTCATTGTGCGGAACGCTTGCCTCCAGATTGTAGTAGACGCCGATCCGGCAAGAAGCCACCGCGCAAGCCTCCGTCAGATTGAGGCCGCCTGGGACGCAGTCCGGGTTGTCTCGCACATCTACGGTGATCAGGCCCTTCTTCGAGTCGACCGTCACCTTCGCCTTGATCGGTATGCCCTCGTCGGCGACGCCGGCGACCGGATCGTGACGGACTTCATAAATGTAAGTACCCGCCGGCAGTTTCTTGATGGCAGCAATCGCACGCCGCTCACCATAGTCCATCCACGCCTCGATGAAGTCGCGGACGGTGTCGATCCCATACTGAGCCACCAGTTCCTTGAGACGGCGCTCCCCCGTTCGGCAAGCCCCGACCTGGGCCCGGTAGTCGCCGTACCACATGTTGCTGACCCGGATCTTCTGCAGGCCGATGCGGATCAGATCCTGCTTGTCCTTGAAGTTCTCCTGGATACGAACGCATGGGAAATGCACGCCCTCCTGGTAGATCGTTGCCGCGAACGGCAGGTAGGTCGAGGGTTCCGGCGCACCGATGTCGGCATGGTGTGACCGCGACAAGGTCCAGAACAGTGGTGTGCCTTCGAAGAACACCGGCACGCAAAGCGTGAGGTCGGCATGATGGGTGACACCGTAGAAGGGACTGTTGTTGAGGAATGCGTCGCCTTCTTTCACGTCATCAAACAGTTCGGTGATGGGCCTGGTGGTCAGCTCCAGCGCATTGACGTGGATCGGCAGCGCTTCCTCCACCGAAACCAGCCGGTGATCATAGGTGAGGATGCCACAGGACATATCACGGGCGTTCTTGATGACGCTGGAACGACTCGCTTTCATAACCGTGTTCGTCATCTCGCGGATGATCGACTCGAACCGGCTCGACAGCACTGCGAGCAGCGTGGGATCGAACTTGGCCAGTTTCTTGGCTTTGCCCGATAGCGCCATCGGCAAACCCTCCGGATTGAGGAACGCAGTCACGTAGCAGGATGGCTATCTTCTGGGCGAGATAGGCTTCCCGCCGGCAGCCGATACCGTTATATCAACAGACCGTGAAATGAATATGAAGTCAATATCATTTTTGACTCGATCGGGTTGTCGTAACGTTCGGCTCTCAAGCGTCTTTCGCGGTGGTTCAGGACACGATACGATTCGGCTCATATCGCCTCTGGAACGCTGAAGACATCGATCAGCGGCCTGCCGGAGGCGGGTCCCTCACCCTGTTTCTTCCATACGGGCTCTTTGCTGCGCCAGCTCGATAAGCGCCCCGGCGTCGCGCAGCGGGATGACGGCAATGCCGTCATCGTCGCCAGGTATGATGTCTCCAGGCCTTACCGCGACGCCGCCGAAGACGATGTCGTTGACCGGGCCATGCTCTTTCGATGGCGGGCCCCTGGCCGCGCTGCCGAGCGCATAGAACAGGAAAATCGTCCCAGCCGGTGATCGTGTCGATATCCTGGACCGCCCCGTTGACGATCAAGCCCGCGACCCGCTTGCGCCGCGCCATGCCGCAGAGAATTTCACCGGCATAGGCTGTCTACAGTCAGCCGCCGGCATCGACGGTGAAGACCTCGCCCTGGCCGGCAATGTCGATGGCGTGCAGCATCGCCCCGAAATTGGAACGGTCGCGCCTGGCGGTGACCGCTTGTTTGACCATTCTCGTGCCAATGGGGAGCGGCCTCATGCGCGGGTCGACCACCACATACCCAGCGCTGATATCGGAAACGATTGTGACGGATATTGCGGCCCAGTCCGCCAACGCGTCCGGCGCCAGCCGCTCAAACGCGGCCCTGAAAATCCTTGTCGGCATGCTTCCTCCCTGTCGGATCGTTTCGACCAACGTCCCTGCCCCACGCTACGTGGTCACCCCCAGTGAAACGCCGTCGCGAAAATCCTTCAACAGGATAGACAAGCTCCTGCCCGCTTGCCAGTTGAGCCACGATCCTACCCGAAAATGCGCCCGCGAGGTTGCCGAAGAAATGACCGGTGTTGAGGATCAATCCCTCGGGGCCACTCGCGGCATCGATGAAAGGCAGGCCATCCGGCGTCTGCGCGACAATACCTGCCCATTGCCGCAGGATCGGCAGGCTGGCCATTGCCTGAAAATTGCGGCTCATGATCGAGCATGCCATCGCCTGCCCGGCCACTGTCGCCCGGTCATCGTCGCTACCGATCTCGTAGGCGCAGCCGAACTGCAGCGATCCATCGGGGAAGCTTGCGATCTGGCCGGTAAAGCCGAGTTCGGGGCGCAAGAGTTCCACCGGCTCGCGCGGCAGGCTTGTCGCATCGATGCCCGGCGGCGTGAAGAAGCGGAACAGCGACTGGCCCGAGATCACGGGCTTTATCCTGAAAGGCGCCGGCGCGGTCTCCGCCGCTTCGAAACGCGTCGGCGTGGAGGAAATGCCGAGCCCCAACGGTTCGAGCAAAAGGTTGGACCATGGCCCGGCAGCCACCACCACGACGCCGCTTTCGATTTCCGCGCCATCCGCCAGCCTGACACCCCGGCAGGTCGAACCCGTCAGGACGAGACTTGCGATCCGCGCCGGCGCAACGATGCTGCCGCCTCCGTCTTGGAAAGCATCGGCAAGGTGGCGCACCAGAAGCCGCGTGTCCTGGTGCGCGTCGAGAGGATTCCAAACCGCTCCGGAGACCTCCGGCGAAATGTCAGGACAGAGATCGCGAAGAGCCGGCCGGTCGAGCAGGGACACCGGCAGCCCGGCGGCAACCCGGTCTGCGACGAAGGCGCGCACCACCGGCTCGAAGACGTCGTCGCGCCAGGTGATAAGTCCGCCGCTGGCGCGGAAGCCGAAATCCGGCATCTCGCCGGCAAGCGTTTCGGCGAAGCGGCGTCCGGCAAGCGAAAAATCCATGGCCAGCCCTGCCGCCTTGGTCTGCAGCCAGAGAAAGCCAGGATTGCGGCCCGACGCGCCCCAGCCGGGATGATGCATGTCGACCAGCGCCACCGAGAACCCGGCTTGGCGCAGATAATAGGCACTGGCCGTGCCGGCTATTCCGGCGCCGACGACGATCGCATCGAAACCGCGTTTCACAGCCACGGCAGTCCACCGTCCTCGAGTTGGCCCGCCAGGCGATCGAGAAAGGCACGGCAGCGTTCGATTTCGGCAAGATCGAGATATTCGTCCGGCTTGTGGGCCTGCTCGATGGATCCCGGCCCGCATACGACCGAGACGACCCCGGCCGAATTGCTGAACAGGCCGGCCTCGGTGCCGTAGGCCACCTTGACGTGATCGTTGCGCCCGACCATGCGCTTGATGAACGTCACCGCCGGATGATCTGCCTGCGTCGACAGGCCAACGAATTCGACAATCGGCTCGACGATGATTTCGACCTCGGGCGCGGTCGCCCGCATCCGGGGCAGGATCATGGTATCGGCATGGCTGCGGATACGCTCGATCAGGGCACGCGCATCGACCTCGGGCAACGAGCGGATGTCAAAGCCGAATTCGCAGCTGTTAGGAATGATGTTGAGTGCGGTGCCGCCGGAGATGGTCGTCACCGACAGGGTGGAATGGCTGATATCATAGACATGATCGTGCGGCCCACCAAGGGCGTGTTCGCAAGACAAGCTCTTGATGAAGGCGATCAGTTCCGCGGCGTATTCGATGGCGTTGACGGCAGTCGGCGCGAGGCTGGAATGGGCGCTTTTGCCGGCGATCGTGGCCCGGTACATGCCGCCGCCCTTGTGGCCGATGACCACCTGCATGCTGGTCGGTTCGCCGACGATGCAGAGCGCCGGCTTGACTTCCATGGCGGCAATGCGGTCGATGAGGCTGCGAACGCCGGTGCAGCCGACCTCCTCGTCGTAGGAGATCGCGATATGGACCGGAACCTTGAGGTTGCGCCGCACCAGACCGGGAACGGCGGCGAGCACAATACCGATGAAGCCCTTCATGTCACAGGCACCCCGGCCGTAAATGCGTCCATGCGCCCGACGCAGCACGAACGGATCACTTGTCCAGGCCTGCCCGTCGATCGGCACCACGTCGCTGTGCCCCGAAAGGATGACGCCCGGAACATCGGCCGGACCGATCGTCGCCCACAGATTGCCCTTGGTGCGGTCGTCGTTCCAGATGATATCGCAGGCAATCCCGTGGCGCGCGAGATACGCCTCCACATAGAACAGAAGATCGCGATTGGGATCGCGCGACACCGTCGGAAAGCCGATGAGGTCGCCGATCATGGCGATGCTGTCGTCCACGGCGCCGGCGACAATCGTCATCGCATCACCCGGCCGAAAGCCTGAAGACTGGAAGCGGCGGCAATCCTTCGCGCCGCCGCCAGGCGATGGTCACGCGGTCGCCGATCCCTGCGCTTTTGGCCTCGATATTGGTCAGCAGCCTTGGCCCCTCGTCGAGATCGACGAGTGCGAGAAGGTAGGGAGGTGCCAGATCCTCGCTGACCGGTATGCGGATCGTGGTAAGCGAATAGATCGTGCCGCTTCCCTTGGCATCCACCCATTCGAGCCCCGTCGCCTCGCAAGAAAGGCACAACGGTCGCGGATAGAACTGATGCGACCCGCAAGCCGTGCAGCGCTGCACTGTCAGCCGCCTTTCCACGCAGGCCTGCCAGAACGGCTCGGTGGTTGGGTCGGCCGCGCCGAGATCGGAGAAGGAAAGATTGTCAGTCACGGGCGACCACCACGGTCGAGGCTGTCGAGAAGGCAAGGCCGCCGGTGCCATGTGCGACCGCGATTTCGGCGCCGGGAACCTGGCGGTCGCCGGCCTCGCCGCGCAACTGGCGCACCGCTTCGATCAAAAGGAGAATCCCGAGCGCACCGGGATGGCAATAGGAAAGGCCGCCGCCGGAAGTCATGCTGGGCAGGCTGCCGCCGGGCCTGAGGCGGCCTTCCGAGACGAAGGCGCCCGCCTCGCCTTTCCCGCAAAAGCCGAGATCCTCCAGATAGAGCAGTACGGCGTGGGTGAAATTGTCGTAGGGCTCGAACACGTCGACATCGCCCGGTTTCACGCCGGCCATTGCGAAGGCATCACGGCCGGAGGCCACACCCGGCGTCACCGTCAGGTCGGGGCACTGCGCGACGTGCCACTGGACATGGCTCTCGCCGGCACCGAGGACGCGCACTGGCGGTTTGGCGGCATCACGCGCCCGGTCCTTGCGCGCCACCACGATGGCGCCGCCGCCGTCGGTGACCAGGCAGCAGTCGAGTTTGCGCAACGGATCGCACAGCATCGGCGACGCCATCACCTCCTCGATGGTGAGGGGATCGCGGATCCAAGCCTTCGGGTTGAGCCCGGCCCACTGCCGCGCTGCCACGGCGATCTCGGCCAGATGCTCTGGCGTGGCGCCGTATTGATGCATGTAGCGCGCCGCGCTCAGCGCATAGTGACCGATCGGAAAATGGATGCCGTAGGGTGTTTCGAACTGCGCGGAGAGCGAACCATCCAGCGCAGTAGCCGCCTTCTTGCGATTTCGGCGGCTGCGCTGACGCGAGGCATAGGCGATGAGCGCGACATCGCACCGGCCGGTCGCTATCGACGTCATGGCATGGTGTACGAAAAACTCGAAAGAGGCACCGCCCATATCGGACGATTCGGCATAGCGCGGCCGCACCCCGAGATATTCGCCAAGCTGGACGGATCCCTCCTCGCCCATATAGTTGGTGAAGAGCGCATCGACGTCGCGCAGGCTCAGCCCGGCTTCTCCCAGCGCCTCTTTGGCGGCCAGTGCCACCATCGACAGCTCGCTCTGATCCAGCACCTTTCCAAGGGGCGTCTCGGCCGCACCGACGATATAGACGGGTGAGGCGGTCAAGATATGAGGCATGGATCATCCCAATCCTGGAGACAGAGGCTCGCCATGCGAAAGACGTGAAGCGCCATTTCAGATCCGAAGTCCAAAGAGATGTCCTCCAGCCTGTTCAGCTTTCAGCCGCCGATATACATCGCGGACGGCGCCCAAAAAATGAGGCCGCGCTGGCTCACTGCTTGCGCACGGCAGCGGAATCAGAAATCATACAATATGAATATGAAGTCAATATCAATTTCAGCATGGCCGCTCGATCGCGCTGGATGGACTCTCGTGTGGTTTTGGATTTTGAAGCTCCTGAACGCTGGTGCCGTCAAACAACGGGGCTTCAAATCCACCACACCAGCGCCGAATAATGATAAACGGACACGCTGGCGCAACACCACCGGGCAGAGGATGATCGCATGGCAGTGAAGGCGCAACAAAGGGCCGCGCCGGCCAGCAACGGCAGCAAGGCCGAGAAGTATGCCGAGCATCTGGCCGCGGGGATGACCTCGCGGTCTTTCGCATCGAAAGGCGACAGGACCAAGTATCGATTGAAGATTGCCGCGGCGCAGGCGCTCGAGGAGATCGGCTATCAGGACGTGAAGGTCTCGGACATCTGCACCTATGCCGACGTGGCATTGGGAACCTTTTATGTCTATTACCGCGACAAGAACGAGATCGCCATCGAGGTGGTGCTGGACTTCGTCGAGCATTTGTATGATCGCGCACGCCAGGTCGGACGCGGCACCGGCGAGTTCGACGCGATCTTGAACACCAACAGGTTCTTTGTGGCCGCCTATCGCGTGAATGCGGGGCTTATGCAGTGTCATCTGCAACTGCAGAGCCAGTTGCCGGAATTCCGCCAATTATGGCGGCCGCGGCACCAGACGTGGATAGAGAATCTCGCCCGGTCGATCTCGCGACGCGGCAACTACAAGGAAGACATGCCGGGATCGGCGGTCGCGGTGGCGCACGCGCTGGAGGGAATGGTCTTCCACTATCTCTATGCGGTGATTGTCAGCCGGGACTCGCTCTTCGACCAGGAAGGCCTCTCTGGCGACGAAGACCTCGCGCTTATGCTGTCGACGCTCTGGTACCGGGCGGTCTATTGCAAGGATCCGCCCGCCGGGCGCTGATCGTTCGTTGGACGAACGCCTATTTGTCCAGTCACGGTCAGTGATTTGACGCCATGTAGCGTTTGACCGCTACCGCAAGCCGTGAAACACCTTCCTCGAGCACCGTCGGCGCACTTCTGGTGAAGTTCACGCGCATCGCCGATCGGAGTTTCGCCGCCGGGTCGAAGACGCTGCCCGGCACGAATGCCACCTTGGCGTCCAGTGCAAAGCCATAGAGGACGTCGGTGTCGATCGCCGAATGGCGGCCGCGCATCCACACGAACATGCCGCCGGGAGGCATTTCCCATTCGAACCACTCGCCAAGCTCGGCATTCGCCGCCGCGCAAAGTGCGTCGCGCCGCTGCCTGTAGTGGCGCACGATCGACGGCACGTGATGAGCCTCGAAACCGGATTCCAGAAGTTCCAGCGCGATCGCCTGCGTCAGCATCGAACTGCTGATGTCGGACGATTGCTTGGCGAGCGTCAGCGCCTGGATCATGTCGCGCGACGCAATCGTCCAGCCGACACGCAATCCCGGCACGATGCTTTTCGACAGCGTTCCGAGATACACAACAGGCCCCTCGTAAGGTCCGTCGCGCTCCATCCTCCCATGCAGCGCAAGGATGCTCGGTCCGGTTGCGCCGTCGAATTGCAGCGGCAGGTAAGGGTCGTCCTCGACAAGCCAGGTCCCGGCCTGCATCGCCTTTTCCAGCAGGGCCTTTCGCGCGGCCGTTGATACCCGGGCGCCGGTGGGGTTGGAATAATTCGGCACTGTGTAGATGAACTTCGCCAGGCGCAGCGCATCGACACCGGTCCCTCCAGGCGCCGACCAATCGAGCGGCTCGTAGACGGGAAGCCGCGGGCGCCAGGCATCGAGCGCACCGACATAGGTCGGGAATTGCGCAACGACCCGGTCGCCCGGATCGATTAGGACCTTGCCGAGAAGATCGAGCCCCTGCATGGCGCCGGTCGTCAGAAGCACGTTCTCGATCGTGAAGGTGCGGCCCGCCTCGCGGCTGATGCGCTCGGCGATTTGCTGACGCAGCGCCGGAAAACCTTCGATCGGACCATATTCCAGTGCCATGGAGCCCCAGCGTGCCATGGCCTTTTCGCTCGCCTCGGCAATCGCTGCGGCCGGATAGAACTCGGCGGCCGGCAAGCCACCGGCCATGCTGATGAACTCCGGCTGGATCCCCATCGCCATGAATTGCTGGGTGATGCTGTTGCTTTGGGAGATCCACCGAGCGAATGCGGGACGCGGCGAAGAAGCTACGGTGCGAGGTGCCATCTGTCGCCATCCCTGCCGCGACTTTCACTCTTTCCGCGATCAGACTTGGAACAGAGGTTTGTCGACGAAAAATGATATTGACCTCATATTCATTTTAATATCTGCTGTCAAATATCGGACGAGACGAGGGCTGCGGGGGGTGCCGGACCATTCAGTTGGTCAGGCGCCGGAGCAACCCTTGCAGGCGACAAGCGAGGTGGACGTGCGCGATCAGATGGCACCTTTTTTCCGCAGACGCGCGGTGGTCGCGACATCATCGGACAGGCTGTCGTAATGACGAAGCGCCGGCTTGAAGGACGGATCGCGGTGGTAACTGGCGGGGGGCGGGGTCTTGGCCGCTCCTATGCGCTTGCGCTGGCCGGGCACGGAGCATCAGTCATCGTCAACGATCTCGGTGCCGACCTCCACGGGCAAGGGCGCGACGTATCCCCCGCCAACGCGGTGGTCGGCGAAATCATCGCGGACGGCGGCAAGGCGATGGTGAGCGGCCACGACGTCGCGGACTGGCGCGAGGCCCAGGCGCTGATCGGGATGGCCGTCGAGACATTCGGCGGGCTCGACATCCTGGTGAACAATGCCGGCATCCTGCGCGACCGTCTGTTCGCGAACATGTCCGAAGACGAATGGGACGCCGTCATCCGTGTCCATCTCAAGGGCCATGCGGCGCCGGCGCGCCACGCCATGGAATATTGGCGCAACGAGACCAAGGCCGGCAGACAGGTCGCCGCGTCGATCGTGCACACGACCTCGCTCGCCGGGCTGGTCGGGAGTTTCGGCCAGGCAAACTATGCGTCGGCGAAGCTCGCGGTGATCGGCCTGTCGCGCACGCTTGCGCTTGAAGGCACCAAATACGGCGTGCGCTCCAACGCCGTTTCCCCTTCGGCCCGCACGCGCATCGAGACGTCGCTGCAAGCGCCGCCAGACGGCGTGTTCGACGTCTTTTCGCCCGACAACGTTTCGCCACTGATCTGCTGGCTTGCGCTGGAAGACTGTCCAGCGACGGGACAGGTTTTCCAGGCCTATGGCAATCGTATCGAGGTGATTGCGCCAAGCGCCATCGAGATCGATCTGCGCACCGATGGGCGCTGGCAGATCGAGGATGTCGAGAAGGCGTTGAACCACAGACTACCCAAGCTTCCGCAACTGGGTGATTTCGTCGAAGGACTCCCGTTATGAATTTAGGCTCCCCAGGGCACGTCAACACCAAGGCTCCGCCCATAGGCATGTCACGTGACTCCGAGGAGTTCCGCACCAGCAGCCACAGGCTGGCGCAGTTCGCACGCTCGGTCGATGACGAAAACCCGCGGCATCTGGCAGGTGAATTCGCGCCGCCCGTTTTCTCCCATGTGCCCGTCATGCAAAGCATGGTCGAGGTGCTGGACAAGCTGACCGGCGACTTCGTCCTGCATGGCGAGCACGATTTCTTCTTTCATGCGCCGATCGTGCCCGGGCAGCGGCTGTTCACCGCCTCGACGCTGACGAGCGTGCGCGGCACCCGTGCCGGCACCACCTTCGTCATTCGTTCCGAAACCGTGACGCATGACGGCAAGGCTGTCTGCACCCAGTACAGCACCTGCCTTGTCCGCGGAGAACCTTCCGATGCGGCGCATGGCGAGACGCCACCTGCGAGACCGGTGATCGCAAAGACGCAAGGGGCCTCGGCGCAATACGGCCTGACGCCCGACCAGACCCGCCGCTATGCCGATGCGGCGCGTGATTATTCCGCCTACACGATCGATCCGGCCATCGCGGCCAAGGCTGGATTTCCGGCACCAATCGTGCACGGAATGTGCACCTTGTCCTTCGCCGGCCGCGCGGTCGTGGACGACCATTGTGGCGGGCAGACGCCGAGGCTGAAGCGGCTCGGCTGCCGCTTCGCCCATCCGCTTTTCCTGACGCCGGGCCAATCGATCACCGTCGACCACTGGGCCGGACAGGACGGGCTTGTCGGCTTTGAAGCCTCGGACTCCGCCGGCAACATCGTGATCAAGAACGGCTACGCACAGGTGTCTTCATGAGCGGCCAGATTGCCACACAAGCAGCGCGCATGGAACTCGGCGTCTCCAAGATTCCGCCGCGACCATCGACCTGGATCAGGCATGAGAACGTCGCACCGGAGTGGAGCGGCGTTCCCCATCAGACGGTCATCGAGATCGTCTCCAAGGGCTGCCTTGAAGATCCCGAGCGCCCCGCCATCATCATCGATGGCGGACCGATCATGACGCGGCGAGAATTCCTCGACCGCTGCCAGCGATTTGCCGGATATCTGAAACCGCATGTCAAGGCTGGCGACCGCGTCGTCATCATGCTCGACAACCGGCTCGAATTCATGATCGCGCTGTTCGGCATCATAGCCAACCGCTGTACCATGGTGTCGATCGCACCGACCGCGATGCAATACGACGCGGGCCACATCGTGACGGACGCCGCGCCGACGGTGGCAATCGTCGGCAAGCCGCAACTGCCGATCATGGAGGCCGTGCGCGGCAATTTGCCGGCACTGCGCCACATCGTCTTGGTCGAAGGCGACGAACCGGACGGCCTTGCAGCGTATGAAAACGTGGGCGAGCCCCTGGATTTCGCCACGGTCGAATGCAAGCGCGAAGACATCATCACGGTCTACTATACATCCGGTACGACCGGCGCGCCGAAAGGCTGCATGCTGCATCACGGCTGGTGGCTACGCGTCATCGACGTCGACCTTCGACTTTTCCGACGCGGTTGGCAGGACCGGCAACTCTGCTGCCTGCCGTTCTATTATGCGGATCCCGCGATCCAGCTTCTCACCTCGCTCGCCTCGCGCGGCACGATGGTCGCGATGCGCCGCTTTTCCGTATCGCGCTTCTGGGATGTGGTGACGACTTATGACGCCACCGAAATCCTGTCCATCGCATCCATTCCCGCATTGCTGATGAAAGGTGAGCCCGGACCGGCCGAACTGGACCACCGCATTCGGCTCGCCATCCATGCCGGCCTGCCCAAGGAGCTCCACGCCGAAATGGTGAAGCGCTATGGCTTCCACTGGCACAACCAGTATGGCAGCACCGAGGGTGGCGTGATGAGCCGCGTGCCCAACCACATGGCAGACGAACTCGTCGGCACCGGCACGATGGGCGTCGAGCCGCCGGGCGTGACGATCCGCCTCGTCGACGACGAGGACAATGACGTTGCCGAAGGCGATGCCGGCGAATGCCTGATCGGTGGACTGGATCTCTATGCCGGCTATCTCAACCGGCCGGAGACCACGGCCGAGGCCAATCGTGGCGGCTGGTATCATTCGGGGGATGTGGCGCGCCGCGACGAGCGCGGGCTGCTCTACTTCGTCGGCCGCAAGAAGGAGATCATCCGCCGCTCTGGCGAGAACATTTCCGCGGCCGAACTGGAAGGCGTCCTGCGCTCCCACCCCAACATCATAGACGCGGCGGTCGTACCCGTGCCCGACGAGCTTCGCGGCGAGGAGGTAAAGGCATACGTTCAGGTGAGACCGGGCGATGACCTGTCTCCCGAGACGATCGTCGAGTTTTGCCGGGCCAACCTGGCGGCCTTCAAGATCCCGCGCTTCATCGAGATTCGCGACACCGACTTCGAGCGGACCCCATCGATGCGTGTTCACAAGCAATCGCTGCTCAAGGAAAAGCCGGACCTGCGTGTCGGATCGTGGGACCGGGAGACCGGGAAGGTGCAGATATGACGACGCCTCCCGAACCCGGCGTCCCGCAGCCCTGCGACCTGCTGATCACCCACGGCTATATCCTGACCATGGACAAGCAGCGAACGGTCTATCCGGACGGCGCGGTCGCGATCGTGGGAAACAGGATTGCCGCGGTCGGCACGACCAACAGGATCGAAGCCGAATGGACCTCCAGCCGCAAGATAGACGCGACCGGCGGCGTGCTGCATCCGGGCTTCATCGACGGACATTACCACGCGGGCCTGCATCTCAGCCGAGGTTCGATCACCGACAATCCCAATCCACCGAGGGAGGAAGGCGGCGCCGGGACCGGCGTGTTCACACGCTGGATGAACGCCGTCGAGGACCAAGACGAATACGCCAGCGCCCTGATGGCCGCCGCCGAAATGGCGCGCAACGGCTTCACCGGCTTCGTCGATGCCGCGACAAGCTATTCGCCCGACGCGATCGTCGAGGGTGCGCAGGCCGTCGGCATCCGCTGCTCGGTTTCCGACTGCATGCTGTGGGACATCGTGGGCGGCGAGCCGATGGCGGCCGATATTCCCCGCGCACCATGCGATGCGAAAAGGGCGCGCGAGGGACTGGGTGGCCAATTGAAGCGCAACACTGACGAGGACGGTTTGGCGCGCGGCCACGTCGCCTTGTATGGCTGCGGCAGCGCCTCCGAGGAATTGATGCAGGAGGCGAAAGCGCTCGCCGATCGCAGCGGCACGGTCTTTCACCAGCACCAGAATCTGATGGTGGCGGATACCGACTACGACAAGACACGCTTCGGCAAACCGGCTCTGGTCCATTTCGCCGAAAAGGGCCTGATCGGCCCCAACAGCTTCTTCACACATATGAACATTCTCGAGCCGAGCGAAGTCGACGCAATATCGGCGACCGGCATGGGTCTGGTCTGGCATCCCGGCAATTTCATGTACTACGGCATCTCGCAGACCGGTCGAAGCCGCTTCCCGGGCCTGCACAAGTCGGGTACCTCGATCGCCTTCGGAACCGACATCGCAAAGGCATGGGCGTTCGGCGATCTCGGTTTCATCGCCTATCTCGTCAGCCGCGAATGGGGCGAGTATCTGCCGTCGCAGTCGATCCTGGAAATGTTCACGCTTGGCGGCGCGCGCGCGCTCGGACTGTCTTCACAACTCGGCAGCATCGAGGTCGGAAAAAAGGCCGATCTCGTCGTGCGCAGCAACGATCTGCCGGACGCCCAGCCCAATGTCGACGTCGTGCGCCAACTCGTGCTCGTTTCTCGAACCAAGGCGGTCGACACAGTCGTCTGCAACGGCGAGATGATCGTGCGTCATGGGCGGCTGGTGAAGCTCGACGAAGGCGAGATCTACAGGCTGGCAAGACACTCCGCCGAGCGTGTGGCCAAGCGCGCCGGCATCGCGCACCGAACCGTCTGGCCGCTTGTCGCATGAGGCACTGAACAGTGATCCGCCGCAACCGAACCTGAAACCCAAGGCAAGATGACCCTCGTCCGATTCTCCAACGTCACGAAATCATATGGTCTGGTCAGGGCCATCGAGGATGTTTCGGTCACGGTGAATTCCGGCGAATTCACGACCATCCTCGGGCCAAGCGGTTCCGGCAAGACGACGATGCTGTCCCTGATGGCGGGGATTTCGATCCCGACGTCAGGCCGTATCGAGATCGGCGACCGCGAGATCACCTTCGTAGCCCCGGCGCAGCGCAATATCGGCCTCGTGTTCCAAAGCTACGCGCTTTTCCCGCACATGACGATCTTCGACAATATCGCCTTTCCCTTGCGCGTGCGCGGTGTGGCGGCCTCCGAGCTCCGCGACCGTGTCGTTGACGCGCTGCGGCTTGTCCGGCTGACGGATTTCGGATGGCGAAAGCCGCACCAATTGTCGGGCGGCCAGCAGCAACGGGCGGCGCTCGCCCGCGCGGTCGTGTTCAGGCCCGACATCCTGCTGCTCGACGAACCGCTGGCCGCCCTCGACCGCAAGCTGCGCGAAGAGGTGCGGTCCGAAATCCGCGACCTGCAGCGCAACCTCGGCATCACCACCATCATGGTGACGCATGACCAGGAAGAGGCGCTGTCGATGTCGGATCGCGTCGTCCTGCTTGCCAACGGCCGCGTCGAGCAGACCGGAACGCCGAGTGAAATCTATCATCGGCCGACAACGCGCTTCACCGCCGGCTTTTTAGGTATGGCGAACTTCCTCGAAGGCAGGTTGCGGGCGCACAACGAGATTGTCGGCGACGACGGAAACCTCTTCCCCTGCGATGCGCCGGTCGGACGGGTGCGGGATCGCGTCTGCGGCATGATCCGTCCGGAAGACATCCGCGCCGATAATGACAGCGGCTTCGTCAACGGTACGGTCAGGGACGTCGTCTTCCTCGGCGAGACCGTCCGTTACGATGTCGAACTCGATAATGGGCGCCGCATGAAGGCAAGCCTGGCGGGTTCGCGCGGACCGAAGCCCGAAGGGTCCAAGGTGTGGCTCTCATGGGATCCGGCGAACGTCTGGATATTGCCTGAAGGCACGGGAGGTGTCCCAGCGCAATAGAAGTCGCCGTGACAGAGCGGCTCGATCTCATTCCATCTCTGTCGATCCAAACGGAACAAAGGTGATGAAAATGAAAAAACTGCTGGGGAACATCTCACTCGTTTGTGCCATCGCGTTGATCACCTCGACGCAGTCCATGGCGCAGACCAGGGAACTTCACATCATGAATTCGGGCGGCGAGTATGGCGATGCGCTCGACAAATGCGTCAACGGCCCGCTTCTCAAGGACGCCAACATCAAGGTGATCACCGAGACTCCCGGCGGTTACGCAAAGATCGCCGCGCAGGCGAAATCCGGCGTCATCACCAACACGGTGACCGACGGCTCGACCGGCGACATGTACCGGCTGGCCGCCGAGGGCCTGCTCGAGCCGATCGACTGGGCGAAGCTCAATCCCGAGCCTATGTTCGACGAAGCGAAGAATGCCAACGGCTTCGGGGCCAGCTACTACTCCACGATCATGGCCTGGCGCAAGGACACCAAGGCACCGCAGAACTTCGTCGACTTCTTCGACACGGAAAAATTCCCCGGCAAGCGGGCGCTGCCGGACTATCCCGAATTCGTTCTTGCCTTTGCGGCCATGGGCGATGGCATGACGCCCGAGGACGTGAAAAAGGGCGTCGACCTCGATCGCGCCTTCAAGACCCTGGAGCGGATCAAGACGGATACGATCTGGTGGCAGTCGGGCGCACAGCCAGCCCAGTTGCTGAAGGACAACGAGGTCCAGTACGCAATCGCATGGTCGGGCCGCGTGCTCGGTCAGGAAGGCGTTGATTCGACCTACAATCAGGGCATGCTGGACATCTCGTGGTGGATGGTGGCCAAGGGCATTTCGGACGAACAGCGCGACATGCTCTACGCCTGGATGAAGTTGCAGAGCAACGCCGAGGTGCAGAAGTGCATACTCGGCTTCCTGCCCTATCCCGGTGCGAGCCCGGAGCTTGAGAAGATCGTGACGCCTGAAGTGCTCAAGACCTTCCCGACATCCGCCGACAACAAGAAGGTCCAGTGGCTGATCAATGGCCAGTGGTGGTACGACCACGCCGCCGAGGTCGAGAAGCGCTGGAACGAGTTCAAGTTGGCGCAGTGACGAAGACCGCAGCGAAGCCATCCATGTCCGATGCTTCCATCGCCCTCGAGGACGCGACGACCCGAAAGGTCGCCGCGCCCTTGCGCTCGTCTTTCCGCTCGAAACTCGATCTCGTTGTGCTCCTGGCGCCGATGGCGCTGCTCATGCTGGCGGTCTTCGATCTTCCGTTGCTGAACACCGCCTACTGGAGCATCGACGATTCGAAGACCGGCACGCTGACCACCCGGTTCTATAGTGATTTCGTGCAGTCGAACGTCTATTCCCACGTCATCTGGCGCACGCTCGTCGTGGCGCTCGAGGTAACGATCGTCACGGTATTGCTAGGCTATCCCCTCGCCTATTGGACAACCAGGCTCCGGCCTCGCCTGCGCATGCTTGTGCTCGGCATCGTCGTCATGACCTTCTGGGTCTCGATCCTCGTGCGCACCTATGCCTGGATCGTGATCCTCGGCAATGGAGGGCTCGTCAACAAGACGTTGCTCAGCCTCGGGCTGACCACCCGCCCCGTCGAATTCCTCTACAATGAGATCGGCATCCTGATCGGCATGGCGAACGTGCTGCTGCCTTTCCTCGTCCTGCCGCTCTATGCGGCGATGATCAAGGTCGACGGGCGGCTCATGCAGGTGGCCGAAACGCTCGGCGCCAGCCGCACGCGGATCTTCTGGCAAATTTTTTTCCCGCAGACGCTTCAGGCGCTTGCCGCTTCCGCCATTCTCATCTTCATTCTCAGCCTCGGCTTCTACATCACACCAGCGGTTCTGGGCGGCGGTCGTTTTCCATTGATCTCCAACATGATGGACCTGCTCATCAATCGCTTCGCGCAATGGGAAATCGCGGCGGTGATCTCGGTGGTGCTGATGACGATCACGCTTTCACTCTATGCCGTCTACCAATGGCTTCGCGAGCGAGGTCAGGCATGAAGCGAACTTCCTTCTCCGATCTCTGGCTTGGCGTTGTCGGATCGGCCGTCCTGATGTTCCTTTGCCTGCCTGTGCTGATCGTTGCGCCGATGTCTTTTTCGGACGCGAGATCGCTGGAGTTTCCGCCGGCGGCGCTGTCGCTGCGCTGGTATGAGAGCCTGTTCGGCAATCCGGTCTGGATCGAAGCGGGTACGAATTCGCTTATTCTCGCAACGCTTTCCAGCTGCATAGCGCTCGTCTGCGGAACGCTCGCTGCCTATGTCCTCGTACGCGGCGATTTCCGAGGCAAACGCTTTCTCGAAGCGAACTTCATGGCCCCTATGATCCTGCCCTCCATCATCACGGCGGTCTCGCTTTACATCTTCTTCGCGCGGATCGGCCTGCTCGGCACGTTCTTCGGCCTCGTGCTGGGCCATACGATTCTGGCGGTGCCTTACGTCGTCCTGATCATGCAGGCGGCGTTCAGGAGCTTCGATGTCCGCATCGAGCAGGTGGCGGCAACGCTCGGCGCCTCGCAGCTTCAGATCCTGACGCGGGTCGTGCTGCCGAACATGGCGCCTTCGGCGGCGGCGGCGTGGATATTCTCCTTCGTCATGAGCTTCGACGAGGTGGTGGTGACGCTGTTCATCGCGGGGACCCACATGACCATCCCGAAGCGAATGTTCAACGAGTTGGTCATACAGATCAACCCGACGATTACGGCCGTTGCGACCCTGCTGATTGCTTTCAATATTCTGGCGCTGGCGGTGCTCTTGCTGCTCACCCGCCGCAACAGCGCCTTGCGAGAAGGCATGACATGATCGTGGCCGGCGATATTCTGGAAGAATGGGATTTCGTTGTCGAGGCCGGCAAGGTCCGAGAGTTCGCGCGCGCGGTACAGGATGTCCATTCGGAGAATGCCGACATTGCTCCCCCGACCTTTCCCGTGGTCGCCTCGGCGGATTTCGTGGAGAGACTGATCACCAGCATGCTCGGCCTGGATCGCTCGCGAACGGTCCATGGCGAACAGGATTACGAGTATTTCGAGCCGATGAGATCCGGCGACCGGCTTCGCTGTCGTGCTCGCATGATGAGCGACGAGACCAAGACGGGACGCCGCGGCGGGTTGATGCGGGTGATAACAACCGAGGTCGAGTTCATGTCCGCGGCAACCGGCAATCTGGTTTGTCGCGAGACCATGACAACGATCGAACGAGCGGCGATCGAAAAGGCAGGAGAGCAGGCGTGACGCTCCGGCCGCGCGAACCCGTCGTCTACGGCCCGCTGACACGCAGCGATCTTGTTCGCTATGCGGGCGCGTCGGGTGATTTCAATCCACTGCACCACGACCATGAGTTCGCGGCAAAAGCCGGACTGCCAGACGTCATGGCGCACGGCATGCTGTCCGCCGGAATGTTGGCCTCCGCGCTGACCAAGTGGTTCGGCCCTGGCAGCGTCCGCCGCTATGCGGTTCGCTTCCACAGCCCCGTGTGGCCGGGAGACTTGCTGACCGCTCATTGCAGGTCCATCGATGTTCTGGCGGGAGGCAGCGGGGGGCAGACAGCGGACCTGGTTGTCGAGTTGCAACGAGGCGACGGCGATGTCGTTCTTTCGGGAACGGCACGCGTGCTGACCGGCAACATTGTTGGCGATGCGCCTCGGGCACGTTCAGAGCAAGCGCGCACGGCGGGCGAGGAAAATCAGGAGGGTACATGATGACCGTCAGCGCCATATCCGTGCGCCCAGCGCAGGCCGAAGATCGCGCGGCATTTCTGGACATGTGGCGTGACTTCGTCTCGCTCGCGCCGAACGAGCCCGGCAACCATGCCATGGGCGAGCGCAACTGGGGCCGGATCATGGACCCCGCCTCAGGCCTTCGCTGCATTGTCGCGGTGGACGCGCAAGACGTACCCAAAGGCTTCACGCTCTTCCTCGCCTTCCCCTTCACCTGGAGCAATGGCGACGCCTGCTACCTGCAGGACATCTATGTGGTTGCCGAGAGCCGCGGCCAGGGCATAGCCCAAGCGATGATCGCCCACCTCAGTCAGCTTGGCCTGGATGCCGGCTGGTTCAAGATCTTCTGGATGACGCAGTCCGACAACTATACGGCCCAGCGGCTCTACGACAAGCTAGCCAAACGCATGGACTACCTGCGCTACGATCTGAACCTGGTCGATCCCTAAACCGTCGGAGCTGCGTCGGGTTTGGAGCGTCCCATAGACGGCGATCAGTGCCGAGGTGGGCGCAGCGCACCTCATCGACCGCGCCAGAGAGGTCTGCTTTTGGTATAGGTAGTTGGCCGCTTGAATGGCCAATTTTGA
Source organism: Mesorhizobium sp. B2-4-6 (assembly GCF_006442775.1). NCBI lineage: Bacteria > Pseudomonadati > Pseudomonadota > Alphaproteobacteria > Hyphomicrobiales > Phyllobacteriaceae > Mesorhizobium > Mesorhizobium sp. B2-4-6. Next base: position 253,349 of record NZ_VFVI01000001.1, on the reverse strand, counting down.
GGCGCAAAGCTGCCGTTCGCGTCGTGGATAGCTTTGGGGTCAGACTCTCCCGTTCCCTACCGGTCCTTGCAATACCGAGACAGGTCCCATCACGCCCGACACTGTAGAAAATATCGCATGCTTTCCGAGTGGGGGGAAAGGGCGGTAGCGCTCTCCCGCTACCAGATTTTCACTAAGGCATTGAAATAAAGAGACAAATAGTGGCTGGATGGTAGCGCCTCCAGTCGAGATTGATCAGCAATTTCAATGCTGGGCCATCAACGTCCCTGTCAAGAGGATCGCCCGTGCGACACCGAGGGCTTCGATAGACGGCAACAGCCGGTGACCGATCAATCCACCGAGAATCCTACTAAGACCATTCCGACCGCCAGGAGGCAATGGACCCGCCAGCCTCGCCGAAAGCTTCCGCGGGCATCCTACTGTGGTTGGCCAATGTCGCGCGGCGGGTGCCCGGTGACCCGGCTGAACACGCGCGAGAAGGCGGCCGCGCTGTCGTAACCGACCTGTGCTGCGACGCTCTTGACCGGTTTCCCCTTGCCAAGAAGCTGGCGCGCGATCGTCATGCGCCAGACTGTCAAGTATTCAATCGGTGTGCGGCCGACCAGCTTCCGAAAATACTCGGCGAAACGCGTGCGTGACATGCCTGCGACCTCGGCGAGTTCCTCGAGCTTCCAAGGCTTCCTCGGCGCTTCGTGTATTGCCGTCAGCGCTTTGGCGAGGCGTGGGTCGGCGAGCCCGGCGAGCACACCGGTCGAAACAACGCCGCACTCAATGACGTGTCGCACGATCAGGATCAGAAGATACTCGAAGAGCCGGTCGAGCGCCGTCTGGCGGCCACCACCCTCCGCGAACGCTTCGCCGACCAGCAGGTCACAAACCGGCCGCAGCGCTGGATGCTCTGCGAGCGGCAGGACCACGCACTCTGGCAGGCCCAATCCAATGGGATTGCCCTCCGCGCCCCCGAGTTCCACGGTTGCGCAGACGAGGTCGGCCCCGCGCTTGGGGTCAACTGCGAAGTCATGGGTCAGCCCGCGCGGAAAAAACAGCAGGGTTGGCTCAAAGAATTCGAGATCGGCCTCTCCGCTCCGGCTGACCGTGAGCTCGCCTGCCTTGAGCAGGTGCAGATGACCCGCGCCAGAGAATCGCAGCGCCTGACACAGGTTCCCGGTGTAGAACGTCCGAGCGCTCGGAGTGACATGGGTAAAGAGGGCGGCCAACGGGTCCATTGGGACGATCAGCAAAATTATTGGCACCAAAGAGCGCCTGAAGTCCTCCATGTAGGAATGGTGGACAATCAACACAAGGAACTCTGACATGCCCCGTATCGCTCCCATCGACACTGCCCATGCCGACGCCGCCGTCCGCACCACGCTGGTGGGCGTCAAAGCCAAGCTCGGCATGGTGCCGAATCTTTTTTCCACCTTCGCCCAATCGCCGGCCGTGCTGAACGGCTACCTCGCTCTATCCGAGGCCCTTGGCAAGGGCGTGCTCACGGCGAAGCAACGCGAGATCATTTCGCTCGCTGTCGGGCAGGCGAACGAATGCTCCTATTGTCTCTCAGCACATACGCTGATGGGCAAGGGCGCTGGCCTGTCCCCGGAAGGTATTCGCCAAGCCCGTGAGGGCAAGGCAGAAAGCGCGCTCGACGCTGCCGTCGCCTCCTTCGCGCGCCGTCTCATCGACGTGCGCGGGCAGGTCCTGGACGCGGATCTTGTCGCAGCGCGTTCGGCCGGTCTCGGCGATGCGCATATTGTCGAGATTATCGCAAACGTCGCGATCAATGTGTTGACCAACTACACCAACAACGTCGCGTTGACCGAGATCGACTTCCCCAAGGTCGACGTCGAACTGCGTTCTGCCGCCTGACCCCGATGGGCGCGGCGTACAATCCGGCGCCGTGCCCGTTTGCCCCAAACTTTCAAACGCAGGCTGCGACCTACGCGGCCCCGACCAATCCCTTCGCCCTCGCGGTCAGCCCTTGCGTTCCTGCAGGATGTTGCCGCCGTCCACGACGAGAACGGCGCCGTTGACATAACTGGCTGCGTCGGATGCCAGGAACAGCACGGCGGCCGCGACTTCCGCGGGGCTGCCGGCGCGGCCTAGCGGCGTGTTCCGGGCAGCGACAAGTTCCTCCAGCGTCGAGGCGCCCGTCGCGATCCACCCCGGCGCCACGGCATTGACGGTGACGCCGCAGCGGCCGACCTCCAGGGCAAGCGCATGCGTCAGTCCGACCATGCCGGCCTTGGCAGCGGAATAGGCGGCCTCGCCTTCATTGGATACGTAAGGCCCCGTCACCGAGGCCATGTTGACGACGCGCCCATGGCCGCGCTGCACCATGCCGGCCAGAAATCCGCGCGTGCTCAAAAAGGCGGTTTTCAGGCTGACATCGATGCCGCGGTCCCATTCACTTTCGCTGAGATCGAGAAACCGCCGCTGCAACGCCGGCTGGGCGACGGTGCCCATCCCGGCATTGTTGACGAGGATGTCGATTTCGCTGGTTTCGGCACGTAACCGCTCGACATCGCCGGAGAGCGTCAGGTCGGCCATGAAAGCGCGGACATCGAGCCCCTCCCCCCGCAATTCCGCCGCTCGTTGCTCGACGCGTGCGGACGAAGCGGTGATGGTGACCGAAAGACCGGCCTCGCCCAGCGCACGCGCGATCGCGATACCGATGCCGTCGGCGGCGCCCGCGCCGGTCACCAGCGCCTTGCGGGATTTGCGAAACACGACCATTTGCCCTCCAGGATAAAGGTGCCGACATGCCGGCGCGACCAATCACACCCGCGATGAACCGCAACGGTTCAATAACCGGCGGTGACGCCGAAATCGATCGAAAGCGCGGCCCCGGTGATCGGCGCCGCGCCCGGTTGGCAAAGATAGTGGATAAAGGAAGCAATCTCCTCCACCTCAATGAACCTTGCTCTGTCCCCTTGCGGATAGTGCCCCAGGAGCCGGCGCTTGTAGCCGTCGGGGTCGTCTGCGCCATAGGTTTTGGCCTGATATTCGATCATCGGCGTTGCCGTGTCGCCGGGGCAGACGGCATTGACCCTGATGCCTTGCGGGGCGAGCTCCAGCGCGAGAGCCTTGGTCAAAAGCACCAGCCCGCCCTTCGAGGCGCAATAGACGGCCGCCCCATTGTTGCCGACGATGCCGGCGTCGGAGGCAATGTTGACGATCACGCCTTGCGCGGCCGACAGGTGCGGGATCGCGGCCGAGATCAAGAAGAACGCGCCCTTGAGATTGACGTCCAGCACCAGGTCCCACTGCTCTTCCTCGACCTTGTTCGCTGGCCCCTCGAGCCAGACTCCTGCGGCGTTGACGAGAATGTCGATGGCGCCGCCCCATTCCCTGGCCTTGCCCACCACGTCGCGGCAGGCGGCGACGGAGCGGATGTCGAGCGGCAAACCGATCGCGTCCGCCCCGGTCGCGGCAATCTTCGCAACGGCGGCGTCGAGCTTGGGGCCGGCAAGATCGGCGAGCGCGATCCGCTCGCCGTCAGCGGCGAAGCGCAGTCCGGTCGCCAGACCCATTCCCCCAGCGCCGCCGGCGATCAGGACCGTCCTTCCAGCCATTCGATAACCTCCACGAAACGCAGCCGGTAAAGGCAACCACGTCATCGGGCCATGTCGCATGGACCAGCCAGGCAAAACAATGATCTCAACGCGATCATCCCGGTTCGAGCGTCGTGACGCCGAAAACCGTCGAGGGGGGCGTTGCCGGGCTTGCCGCCCTTGTACATGCATGTCGTCGTAAAGCCCGGAACCAAGCCGGCGGCTTGAAGCATGGCGGTGAATTGAACCTGGCCGGCCGGCACGTCGACATGCAATTCCTTGCCGGCCGTTGCGTCCGGGAGATCCGCCATCCTTGCCAAGGCCACGTCCGTCGCGTCGGCGAACAGCGACCCGACCTTGAAGCCTTCCCGGCACCGGCGCGCCACGCCGTAGCCGGCAATGCCGCTCGATCCGGCTGAGAGCAGCGCAATCCACGGCTGCCGCAGCCACTCGCCAAGGAAGGTTTCCCGCGGCGCCATGGCCGGCCATCAACCGTCACGATAGGCCGCCGGCCGCGGGCTGCAAAGGCCGCGCGGATTATCGACCGACGCCAGCCGCCCCCCGCAACCCCGATGGCGCGGAACCTATGCCTGCTTGGCGGGATTCGTCGATTCAAGGGAGGGCGGCGGCCCGACTATTATCCGGACGGCTTTCCCGAACCGGTGCAAAGAGTTAGCAAGGAATGCACCACTTATTCGACCGTTGTTCCAATGGGCAACTGGACACAATCGGCGAAGACTGGAAATCTTCATTTGTCGTTGCTTGGAATCGCATGGAGTGCCGCAGGAAATGCCGCTGAGTGCCGCAGAGATCGCCCGTCATCCGGCAGCGCTTCGCGGTGTCCAGGAACAGGCCAAGGCGCTCATCCATATTTACGAAACGAGCCCGCGGCTGGCCGCCGTGTTTGCCACCCAGCAGCGCTGGCTGCTCGGCCATGTCGGCCTGGCGCTGCATTTCCGGCGCGATCCCAACGACCGCCGCACCGAAATGACGATGGCACGTTTCATCGAGGTCGTACGCCGCAACTCGGTGGCCAGCCGCAACACCGCCGAGGCGTTCGTCAAGGAGATGCTGCACTACGACATCGCCGAATATATTTCGGCCAGCGGCGATGGCCGCGCCCACCCCATGCGGGTCACGGCGGGCACCATCGAGACCTTCACCGGCTGGATTTACGCGCATCTGACGACTCTCGACCGCATAGACGGCGGAATCCGGCTGGCAGCCTTCCTCGAGCGACCCGAAATGCTGCCTGTCTTGCAGCCGCTGATCGCCGACGGATTGCTCGCCAGCGACGGCGTGCGGGAGCCCGGACAGACTTTTTCGTTATTTATCTGGCTAAATAACGGCGGTATCGTCATGGACTGGCTGATGTGCGGCATCGATCCGGAGGACGTCCATCTCGACAAGATACCGACCGGCGTCATCTCGGTCAGCGAATTCGCGCACTGGCTGAAGCTCTCACGCACGCATCTGGCGCGCAAACTCTATGATGCCGAGGCGCTCGGCAGCATCGGCTGGGTCGGCCAGCGCGGTCATTCCGTGATGTGGGTTTCGAGAGCTTTCTTCGACGAGTACATGGCCGTCCAGGCAGCCAAGCTCGCCGTGGTCGACGAAGCCTTCGAAGCCTGTCTCTCGGCTCTGAAGGACCGCTGATCGTCAAACTCGGCGCGACATCGCGCAAAACCGGCGCCCGCGCTGGCGGGTGACGGCCGAAACTGCTATCCGCAACGTGCGAGCATGACAGCATCTTTGGGTGGAAGCTGGGAGGGTGCGTTGACCTATGAAGACATTGCCGGTCACCCGGCATTGCCCGCTTGCGTGCGTGCGCAAGCCATGGCGATGCAGCAGGCTTATCAAGGAAACCCGCGAGCCTCCTCGGTCTTTGCCACCCAGCAACGCTGGCTGATGGCGCATATCGGTCTTGCCCTGCATTTCCGCAGGAATCCCAGCGACTATCGACAGGAACTGACTGCGGCGCGTTTTGCCGACGTCACCGTTCAGCATGCGGTGGCAAGCCGAAACACGGCTCATGCCTTCATCAAGGAAATGCAGCACTATAATTTCCTCAAGGCCGGGCCGACGGCCGATGACGGCCGCATTCGCCCGCTGCAGGTGCCGGCCGTGACCCTAGAGCCGTTGATCGGCTGGATTCATATGCATCTGAACACACTTGATGCCCTTGACGATGGGAACCGGCTGGAAACGTTCCAGGCAAGGCCGCAGATGCTTGCCGAGCTGCAGCCGCTGATCGCGGACGGCCTGATTTCCTCCGTGCCGGTGCGCGAGCCGCAACTGACTTTCTCGCTGTTCACCTGGCTCAACAATGGCGGCGTCGTCATGGACTGGCTGATCTCCGGCGTCGACCCCGACAATGCCGGCCAGGAGCGAATCCCGACCGGCGTGCTGTCGATCGGCGACTTCGCCAAATGGCTGAAGCTGTCGCGCACCCACCTTGCGCGCAAGTTGCGCGACGCCGAGGCACTCGGCAGCGTCGGCTGGCTCGGGCAGCGCGGCCATTCCGTCATGTGGATCTCAAACGAATTCTACGGCGAATACCTCACCGCGCAGGCGGTCAAGCTCGCCATCATCGACGCGGCTTTCGCCGCCACCGCGACGCAAAGGATGGGCTGACCGCTTCTATCCCGCCTTCAGGATGGCGGAAAAACGCGGATCGAAGGCCCGGCTGATCGGCTCTGCAGCGGCGCCCACGGCGATCGCCCAGGGATCGGTGGTGCCGAGTTGCAGCCGAGGCAGGCGTCGGACGGGACGATCCGAGATCGACGGCAGCAGCGGATGCATGGCCTCAAGCAGAAGCCGGGCCAGCGCCTCGGGCGCACTGCTGGTGAGGATGACGGTTTGCGGATCGAAGATCGTTTCGATCAGATGCACGCTCCAGCGCAGGTCGGACGCGGCTTTCTCGACCCAGCCCATGACCCGCGGATCCCGCGCAAGCGCCAGCGCGCCGAGCGTCTCGTAGAGCCCCCTCTCGGTGGGGTCGAGGCCGAGATGCTGGTAGAGCGAGGCCAGCGATGCACGGTGTTCGAGCGGCGTGGAACCGGGGCCGGCCGGCGCAAGCAACGCCATGCCGATCTCGCCCGCATTGCCGTTGCCGCCGCTATAGAGTTCGCCGTTGAGGATCAGCCCGGCGGCTATGCCGTAACCGACATAAAGGCAGACGGCGTGATCGACGCCATGTGCCGCGCCGACGATCCGCTCCGCAGTCGCGCAGGCCGCCGCGTCGTTCTGCAGGCCGACATCGAGCCCAGCGCCGGCCGCAAGCGCCTGCACCAGCGGAAATTGCTGCCAGGCCGGCATCATCCATTTGTTGTCGGGGTTCTTCAGCCCGAACGGTCCCGGCATGGCGACGCCCAACCCGACCAGACGCCGCTCGGACTGGGCAAACAAGGAAGCCAACTCGCGCCTGACGCGATCGACAAGGCCGAGGATGATCTTGACACCCGCCGAAGGCTCGTCGAGCGGCAGCCCCGCCTCGGCGCGCGCGATCACCTTGCCGACGAGGTCGACCACCACGACGCGCGTCAAATGCCGGTCGATCTGCAGTCCGATGGCGAAGGCTCCCTCGGGAACCAGCCGGTAGGGCGTGAAGGGCTGCCCCCTGCCCTTGCGCACCGCATCCAGCGCGACAACCAGCCCGTCGCGCTCGAGATCCTCGATGATGTTGGAAACCGCCTGCTTGGTAAGCTGCGTCGCCCGCGCCAGGTCGGCGCGCGAAAGCGCGCCGTTGAGCCGCAGCGCCTCGATCATGACGCGGCGGTTATGCGCGCTGGTACCCTCCTGGTTGGTGCCGCTTTTGGCACGGATCGGGCTGATGTCGTGCACCGTCGTTTCCCCTCTTGACTCCATTAAAGGATTGATCGACTAATTAAGTCAAGCGAGTTGACTTAATAGGTGAGACCCGCGCGGCGCTACAAAAAGACGGCAAAAGCTTTCGGGCTCCGCCGCACGCCGTTGGGGACGGATCCAGTCAGACGCGATGCGAATTTGGGGAAGCGGCGCAGTCCTGGCCGCCCACTCGCAGTTGTCGAAAATGGGAGAAAGACAAATGCTGAAATCGATCGGTAAGACACTTCTGGGCGCGGTGTTCGTCGGCGGGCTGTTCGTCCCCCACGCCTTCGCCGAAACCACGTTGAACGCGCTCTTCATGGCGCAGGCCGCCTACAGCGAAGCCGACGTGCGCTCGATGACGGAGGCCTTCACCAAGGCTAATCCGGACATCAAGGTCAATCTCGAATTCGTTCCCTATGAAGGCCTGCACGACAAGACCGTGCTCGCTCAAGGATCCGGCGGCGGCTACGACGTGGTGCTGTTCGACGTCATCTGGCCGGCCGAATATGCGACCAACAAGGTGCTGGTCGACGTCTCGTCGAAGATCACCGACGACATGAAGAAGGGCGTGCTGCCTGGCGCCTGGACCACCGTCCAGTATGACGGCAAGTACTATGGCATGCCGTGGATCCTCGACACCAAGTATTTGTTCTATAACAAGGAAATCCTTGAAAAGGCCGGCATCAAGGCGCCGCCGAAGACCTGGGAAGAGCTCGGCCAGCAGGCCAAGATCATCCAGGACAAGGGCCTGCTGAAGACGCCGATCGCCTGGAGCTGGTCGCAGGCCGAAGCCGCTGTCTGCGACTACACCACGCTGGTCAGCGCCTATGGCGGCGACTTCCTCAAGGACGGCAAGCCCGACTTCCAGAACGGCGGCGGCCTATCGGCCCTGAAATACATGGTGGACAGCTACAAGTCGGGCCTCACCAATCCGAATTCCAAGGAATTCCTGGAAGAAGACGTCCGCAAGGTGTTCGAGAACGGCGATGCCGCCTTCGCGCTGAACTGGACCTACATGTACAACATGGCCAACGATCCGAAGGACTCCAAGGTCGCGGGCAAGGTCGGCGTGGTGCCGGCGCCGGGCGTTGCCGGCACCAGCGAGGTCTCGGCCGTCAACGGCTCGATGGGCCTTGGCGTCACCGCGGTGTCGAAGCACCAGGACGAGGCCTGGAAATACATCGAGTTCATGACCTCGCAGGCGACGCAGAACCAGTATGCCAAGCTCTCGCTGCCGATCTGGGCCTCGTCCTATGACGATCCGGCCGTCACCAAGGGCCAGGAAGAACTGATCGCCGCCGCCAAGCTCGGTCTCGCCGCGATGTATCCGCGCCCGACCACGCCGAAATATCAGCAGCTGTCGACGGCACTGCAGCAGGCGATCCAGGAATCGCTGCTCGGCCAGGCGGCGCCGGAAGACGCGCTCAAGACCGCTGCTGAAAACAGCGGCCTCTGATCCGGCGTTCCCCGACGGGCGGGCGGCCTCATACATGAGCGCCGCCCGTGCTATTTCCGACCGGATGAAGGAAGAGAGGCGCCTCCGATGTCAGGCACCTGGATGACGACTCGCGCGTGGCTGTTGATGCTGCCCCTTCTGGTGATCATGGTCGCCGTCATCGGCTGGCCGTTGGTCGATACGATCAGGCTCTCCTTCACCGACGCCCAGCTGGTCGGCACGGCTGGCAATTACGTCGGCTTCGACAACTACACCAAGATGCTGACGAGCTCGAACTTCAGCCGCACGCTGGTCACAACCACCTGGTTTGCGGTCATCTCGGTCGCCGCCGAGATGGTGATCGGCGTGCTTGCGGCTCTTCTGCTCAATCAGGAATTCCGTGGCCGCGCCGTCTTGCGCGGGCTGATGATCCTGCCATGGGCGCTGCCCACCGTCGTCAACGCGACGCTCTGGCGGCTGATCTACAATCCCGAATATGGCGCGCTGAACGCGGCGCTGACCCAACTCCATCTCATCGATGACTATCGCTCCTGGCTGGGTGAGCCCGGCACGGCGCTCGCGGCGCTGATCGTCGCCGACTGCTGGAAGAATTTTCCTCTTGTCGCGCTGATCGCGCTCGCCGCCCTGCAGGCGGTGCCGCGCGACATCACCGCCGCGGCGCTTGTCGACGGCGCCGGCCCGTTCAACCGCTTTCGCTTCGTCATCCTGCCCTATCTTGCCGGCCCGCTGATGGTGGCGCTCGTGCTGCGCACCATCGAGGCCTTCAAGGTCTTCGACATCATCTGGGTCATGACCCGCGGCGGCCCGGCCAACAGCACACGCTCGCTGTCGATCCTCGTCTATCAGGAAGCCTTCTCCTTCCAGCGCGCAGGCTCCGGCGCATCGCTGGCGCTGATCGTCACCTTGCTCGTCACCGTGCTCGCCGTCGCCTATGCGACGCTGGTCAAGAAAACCGCGGGGGGTGCCGTCTGATGGAACGCAAGAGCCCGGTCTTCACCGCTTTTGTCTATGCCTGCGCGATCCTGCTTGCCGCCGTCATCCTGGCCCCGCTCGCCTGGCTCTTCGTCATGAGCATATCGCCGGCCGCCGATCTTGCCGCCAAGCCGCTGCGCTGGTGGCCGCAGGCGGCCGACTTCTCCCGTTACGCGCAGCTTCTGTCGACGGCCGAAAACAGCGCCGGCGCCGCCTTCACCGCTTCGCTGCGCAACAGCCTGGAAGTCGCCGGCATGGCGACGCTTGCCGCTGTTGTCCTTGCCGTGCCGGCCGGCTGGGCCGTTTCGCGCACCCCTTCGGTGGGCTGGTCGCTGTCGATGGTGATCGCAACCTATATGCTGCCGCCGGTAGCGCTCTCCGTGCCGCTTTACATGGGCCTGTCTTATCTCGGCCTGCTCAACAACATCTTCGGCCTTGCGCTGATCTATCTGACGATCCTCGCGCCCTTCACCACCTGGCTGATGAAATCGGGCTTCGATGCCATCCCGCGCGAGATCGAGGCCGCGGCGATGATCGACGGGGCCGGGCTGCTCCAGACCTGGCGCATCATCACCTTGCCGCTGGCGGCGCCTGTCGTGGCGACATCGGCGCTGTTTGCCGTGCTGCTTGCCTGGGACGAGTTCTTCTACGCCCTGCTTTTCACCTCGGACCAGCGGGCAAAGACCCTGACGGTCGCCATCGCCGATCTCGCCGGCGGCCGCGTTTCCGACTACGGACTGATCGCCACCGCCGGCGTGCTCGCGGCCTTGCCGCCGGTGCTGATCGGCCTCGTCATGCAACGCGCGCTGATCTCGGGCCTTACCAGCGGCGGAGTGAAAGGATAATCATGACTGCAGAGAAGAAACGTCCGGCAGGGCTTGTCGCAATCGACCGCGAGATGGCGCGTCAGCATGAGGATGCGCTTGCCTCGTTCGAGAGCAATCGAGAGGCCGCCGCCAAGGTAGCCGCCTCGATCAGGAAGAACGGCAGGCTCGTCCTGCTCGGCATGGGCGCCTCGCATGCCGTCGCGCGCGCCGTCGAGCCGCTCTATCGCGCGCAAGGCATCGACGCCATCGCGCTGCCGCTCTCGGAGCAGCTTGGCCAGCCGCTGCCGCTTGACGGCAAGACGGTGATCGTCACCTCGCAGTCCGGCGAGAGCGCCGAGGTGCTGCGCTGGTTTGACGAGACCGGCGACCGCGCTGAAACCTTCGGCCTGACGCTGGAGGCCGGTTCCTTCCTCGGCCGTACGGTGCCTTGCCTCGTCGGCGCCGGCGGCACCGAGCTTGCCTTTGCCGCGACCCGCAGCCTGACCGTGACCTTCGCCCTGCACCTCGCCATTCTCGCCGCGCTCGGCGAGGACCCCGCCGCCGCGCTCGCGGTGCTCAAGGCGACGGAGACGGTCGGGATCGATGCCGCGCTCGCGGCGCTGAGCACGGTCGCGACCGTCGTGACCTCCGGCCGCAGGCTGCAGGGCCTCGCCGAGGCGCTGGGGCTCGGCCTGACCGAATTGTCGCGCCTGCCGTGCTTTTCGCTCGAAGGCGGTCAGCTTCGCCACGGGCCGATGGAGATGCTCGGGCCCAAGATCGGCGTCGTCCTCTTCCGCGGCGACGACCCGACCGCGGAGCTGGTGACCGCCATGGCCGTTTCGGCGGTCGAGACCGGCGCGCCGCTGGTCATGTTCGACGCTTCTGGCAAGCCGCCGGTCGCGGGCGCGGTCACGCTCGCCTTCAAGCCCGTCACGGGCTTGGCGGCGATCTTTGCCATGCTGCCGGTTGCGCAACGCCTGATGATCGCCTTCGCCGATTCCCGCGTCGAGAATGCCGGAACGCCGGTGCGCACCACCAAGATCACCAGGAGCGAGTGATGCGGCCGCTCGCGGTGATCGGCAACGTCAATGTGGACCTGATCGTCGGCCCGGTCGCGCCGTGGCCGAAAGCGGGCACGGAAACCGTCGTCGATCACGACGACCTGCGCGTCGGCGGCCAGGCCGGCAACACCGCGCTTGCCTGGCAGGCGCTGGGCATCGACTTCGACATCGCCGCCAACATCGGCGACGACCAGTTCGGGCGCTGGCTGCGCGAAGCCTTCGGACGCCGCGCGCAGAAATGGCCGGTTCGTCCCGAAGGCACGACATTGTCGGTCGGCATGACCCATCCAGATGGCGAGCGCACCTTCTTCACCACGCGCGGCCACCTGCCCCGCTTCAGCCTGGCTGACGTGCTCTCCGTGCTGGACGGCAATCGGCTTGCTGGCGGCCACGCGCTGCTCTGCGGCTCTTTCCTCACCGACGACCTGACGCGCGATTACGACGCTTTCTTCGACTGGGCCGAAGCGCATGGCATCGCCGTTGCGCTCGACACAGGCTGGCCGATCGACGGCTGGACGCAAGCGAATTGCACCGCCGCGCGCGGCTGGCTGTCGCGCTGCGCCCTGGCCCTCTTCAACGAAGTCGAGACGACCACGCTGGCCGGCCTGGCAAGTCCATCGGAAGCCGCGCGCAAGATCCGCGACGGCATGAAGGACGGAGCGACGGTCGTCGTCAAGCGCGGGCCGGACGGCGCGATCGCCATCGGCGCCGACGGCGAGCTCATTCAAGTGCCGGCACCTCGAGTCGCCGTCATCGACACGATCGGCGCCGGCGATGTCTTCAACGCCGCCTTCCTGGCGGCACTGGCACAGGGGCAATCGTTGGTGAAATGCCTGTCCGCCGCCATCCTTGTGGCCTCGCGCGCCATTTCAACCTTGCCCCGCGATTATGGCGGGCCGATCCAGTTCGAGGATGCTGTTCATGAGCGCGCTTGAAATTCGCGATGTCCGCAAGAATTACGGCAGCGTCGAGACGCTGAAAGGCATCGACATCGCGCTCGAAAACGGCGAGTTCCTGGTGCTGCTCGGTTCGTCGGGCTGCGGCAAGTCCACTTTGCTCAACATCATCGCCGGTCTCGCCGAGGCAACCAGCGGCGATGTGCTGATCGGCGGCCGGTCGGTGCTTGGCGTGCATCCGAAGAACCGCGACATCGCCATGGTCTTCCAGTCCTACGCGCTCTATCCGAACCTCACCGTCAGCCGCAACATCGGCTTCGGCCTTGAAATGCGCAAAGTCCCCGCCGCCGAGCGCGACAAGGCGGTGCGCGAGGCGGCAAGATTGCTGCAGATCGAGAACCTGCTCGACCGCAAGCCCGGCCAGCTCTCCGGCGGCCAGCGCCAGCGCGTCGCCATCGGCCGCGCTTTGGTGCGCAAGCCGCAGGTCTTCCTGTTCGACGAGCCGCTTTCCAATCTTGACGCCAAGCTGCGGCTGGAAATGCGCACCGAACTGAAGCGCTTGCATGAAATGCTGCGCACCACGGTCGTCTACGTCACCCATGACCAGATCGAGGCGATGACGCTGGCGACCCGCATCGCCGTCATGCGCGACGGCCGCATCGAACAGCTGGGCACGCCGGAAGATATCTACAACCATCCGGCGACGCTCTATGTCGCGGGCTTCGTCGGCGCCCCGTCGATGAACAGGCTGGAAGCGACCGTCGAGGACGGCAAGCTGGCGATTGCAGGCACGGATGCGCGGCTGGCGATTCCGGCTCGCTACACCGACGCGGCCCGCAACAATGCTTCAGTTGTGGTCGGCATCAGGCCGGAAGCGCTCCGCCTTGGACCGGGCAGCGGCGCGGAACTGTCGCTGCCCGTCGAGATCGACGTCGTCGAACTGACAGGCCCCGAACAGGTCACCACCGCCCGGGTCGGCGCGCAAAGGCTGACGGCGACCCTGCCGCCCCAAGCCCGTGTCGCCAAGGGCCAGCCGTGCGCGTTCGTCTTCGATGCGGGCGCGCTCCGCCTGTTCGATCCGGCAACCGGCAAGGCTTTCTGAGCGGTCGCCCGCCTTCCGCCTGCATGACCCGATCGATAGTCGGCCGGGTCAGCTCGCGAGTGCGGGCTGACCCGTCGCTTCGTCCTCAGTCAATGTCGAACGACACGCCCTGCGCCAAAGGCAGCGCCTTGGAGAAGTTCACCGTGTTGGTGGCGCGGCGCATGTAGGCCTTCCAGGCGTCCGAGCCGCTCTCGCGACCGCCGCCCGTCTCCTTCTCGCCACCGAACGCCCCGCCGATCTCGGCGCCCGAGGTGCCGATATTGACGTTGGCGATGCCGCAGTCAGAGCCATCGACGCCCAGGAAGCGCTCCGATTCCTGCAGGTCGCGGGTGAAGATCGACGACGACAGGCCCGCCGCCACCGCATTGTGCAGGTCGAGCGCCTCGTCGAAATCGGAATATTTCATCACATAGAGGATCGGCGCGAAGGTCTCTTCCGTCACCGGCGAAACCTGCTTCGGCATCTCGACCAGCGCCGGATGCGCGTAATAGGCGTCCGGATGGCCGTTCTCGACGCGCGCGCCGCCGGTCACCTTGCCGCCATGCGCCTCAGCTTCCTTCAGCGCCTTCTGCATGTTGTCGAAGGCGGCCTTGTCGATCAGCGGGCCGACCAGCGCCTTGCCTTCCAGCGGATTGCCGACCGAGACGGACTGATAGGCCTTCTTCAGCCGCGGCAAGAGCGCGTCATAGACGCTGTCATGCACGAACAGGCGCCTGAGCGTGGTGCAGCGCTGGCCGGCCGTGCCCATGGCGCCGAAGGCGATGGCACGCAGCGCCATGTCGAGATCGGCGGTGGGCGTCACGATGCCGGCATTGTTGCCGCCGAGCTCCAGCACGGCACGGGCAAAACGCTTGGCGAGCCTGGGACCGACCTCCCGGCCCATGCGCGTCGAGCCGGTGGCCGAGACCAGCGGCACTTTGGGATGGTCGACCAGCACCTCGCCGGCGACGCGGTCGCCGATCAGCACCTGCAGCAGCCCTGCCGGCGCATCCTTGCCGAAACGCTTGGCGGCGCGCTTGAAGATCGCCTCGCAGGCAAGTGCGGTCAGCGGCGTCTTTTCCGACGGCTTCCAGACCACCGCATCGCCGCAGACGAAGGCAAGGGCTGCATTCCACGACCACACCGCGACCGGGAAGTTGAAGGCAGAGATCACACCGACGACGCCGAGCGGATGCCACGTCTCCATCATGCGATGACCGGGGCGTTCGGTGGCGATGGTGAGGCCATACAATTGCCGGGAGAGACCGACGGCGAAGTCGCAGATGTCGATCATTTCCTGCACTTCGCCGAGACCCTCGGACGGGATCTTGCCGACCTCGATCGACACCAGGCGGCCGAGCTCGTCCTTATGCGCGCGCAACTCCTCGCCGAGCAGACGCACCAGTTCGCCCCGCTTCGGTCCCGGCACCAGCCGCCAGGCCTGGAAGGCCCTGTGCGCGGCATCGATGGCCTGGCCGGCATCGGCGGCCGAAATCGATCTCAGCGCCGCGATCTGTTCGCCCGTCACCGGGCTGCGCACGACAAGGTCGCCGTCCGAAAGCGCATCCTTGGCAACGCCGAGTTTCTCAAGAAGTGCAGCCGTTTCCTTCGCCAGTGTCATTTTATCCCTTTCAGATCCCGCGATTCGTGAGCGGGAATGGAAGCCATGCGCCGTGTCGTGTCCGTACCGCAGGGCACAGCCGGGCGCTTCATGGCGTGGCATTTACTCGTTTCGGGGAAAAACCGCCACCCCGGCATGGTCCAAGCCCGGGTCGCGAAATTGGGCCAAGCAGCGAAGCCGTATCAGTGCGCCTTCCGGATCGAGGATTTCTCGGCGCTTTCCTTGATCAGCCGGTCGATATGCATGCGGATATGCGCCGCCTCGGCGGCGGTATTGGCCAAAGCGATGGCGCGGTCGAAGGCAACGCGCGCCTCCTCGTTGCGGCCAAGCTGCATCAGCAGCCCACCCCTGAGGCCGAAGAAATGGAAATAGCCCGAGAGCCTGTCTTCCAGCGGCTCGATCATGGCGAGCGCGGCTTCCGCGCCGCGCACCTTGCTGACCGCCACGGCGCGGTTCAGCGTCACAATCGGCGAAGGCTGCATCTGCTCCAACAGACCGTAGAGCAGGTCGATCTCGGTCCAGTCTGTATCTTCCGCCGTCGCCGCCCGCGCATGCAGCGCCGCGATCGCCGCCTGAACCTGGTAGGGGCCGGGCTTGCGGTGGCGCAGCGCCTTGTCGACCAGCGCCAGGCCCTCGTCGATCATCTTGCGGCTCCATAACGAGCGGTCCTGGTCCTCGAGCAGGACGATCTCGCCATTCTCGTCGAAACGCGCCGGCGCCCGCGCGTGCTGCAGCAGGAGCAGCGCGGTCAGCCCCATGATCTCCGGCTCGGCCTGGAAGAGCCTGAGCAGCAGACGGGCAAGCCGAATCGCCTCCTCGCAGAGCGGCGCGCGGGCCGGTGCCTCGCCGCCATTGGTCGAATAGCCTTCGTTGAAGATCAGATAGACCATCGCGGCGACAGCGGCGAGCCGCTCCGAGCGCTCGACCGCGCCTGGCGTTTCGAACGGCACGCCGGCATCGGCAATGCGCGCCTTGGCGCGGGTGATGCGCTGTTCCATGGCGCTCTCGCCGACCAGGAAGGCGCGCGCGATCTGCTTGACGGTAAGGCCGGAGACGATGCGCAGCGCCACCGCGATCTGCTGCGTCGCCGGCAGATCCGGATGGCAGCAGATGAACAGAAGCCGCAGGATATCGTCGCGGTAATGCGCGCCGTCGAGCCGCTCGGCGATGTCGCTCTCGGCGTCCTCCAGATCGGAGACCTGGTCTTCTTCCGGCATCGGCGCCTGCTTGGCGCGCTTGCGCACGGCGTCGATGCCGCTGTTGCGGCCGACAAAGATCAGCCAGGCGACGGGATCGCGCGGCGGCCCGTTCTTCGGCCAGTTCTTGAGTGCCCTCAGGCAAGCATCCTGGAAAGCCTCTTCCGCGGCGTCGAGGTCGCGGAAGTAGCGCAGCAGCGCGCCCATCGCCTGCGGACGGGCGTTGCCGATCGCCGTGCTTATCCAGGCAAGCTCGGTCATACCGCTACCTTTGTGGGATTGAAGATCGAAACCGGCCGGATCTCGTAAGAGCCGCCGCTCGGATTGACCTCGGAGAGCTCGCGCGCGAATGCGACCGCTTCGTCGAGATCGTCGCATTCGAGCGTGTAGAAGCCGAGGAACTGTTCCTTGGTTTCAGCGAACGGGCCGTCCAGCACGACCGCCTCGCCCTTGACCTTTCTCAGCGTGGTCGCCGCGGTCGTCGGCAGAAGGCGCGCCACGGGGCCGAGCCGGCCCGCCTTGGCGTATTTGTCCTGCACGTTGAGGATCTTTGCCATGACCTCGTCGTCCTGTTCCTTGCTCCAGGAGCAGACGACGTCTTCGGAAGCGTAGCAGAGGATGGCGTAGAGCATGGTGCGTCCTTTCCGTATCAAAGGACGCGACACTAGGACCCTTCCCGACACAAGGTCGATAAAAAAATTTATCGAGGGAGCCCGGACTTGGCTGCCTTCGCGCCTGCCTGTCAGGCGCCGCGCGCCTGCAGCCATCTGAGCACCAGCGTTTCTTCCTCATCGAGACCGGATATCCGGCGTTTGCGCTTGTTGGCCCCGGCCATTTCGTCGAGCAGGCGCCCTTTGCTCCATGCCTCGAACACCAGCGGATGGATGTAGCATTTGCGGCAGACGGCACGGGTATTGCCCAACCGCTCGGCGACCTTGTCGACGACACTGTTGATCATCCGCTTTTGCCGCGTCTTGCTTTCCGGCAGCTCGGTCCCGGCAAACAGCGACGCCGCATGGATCGTGCCGCCCCAGGTGCGGAAATGCTTTGAGCTGAAATCGGCGCCGGATGCCTCGCGAATATAGCGGTTGACGTCCTCCGAGCGCACCGGGCACCGGTCGCCATTCTCATCGAGATATTGGAACAGCTTCTGCCCGGGCAGGTCCTGGGCGCCGCGCACGATCTTGGCGATGCGGCGATCGACCAGCTTCAGCTTCCATTCCTTGCCCGACTTGCCCTTGAAGGCGAAGCGCAGGCTGGAGCCCGTGATCTCGACATGGCGGTCGCGCAGCGTGGTCAGCCCGAAACTCTTGTTGTCCCGCGCATAGGCGGCGTTGCCGATGCGGATAAGGGTGTTGTCGAGCAACCAGACCACCGAGGCGACGACGCGCTCCATGGGCAGACCGTGGCGGCGCAGGTCCGCATCGATCTGCAGCCGCAGCGCGGGCAGGCTTTCGGCGAAAGCGACGAGGCTGGAATATTTGACGCCGTCGCGCTCCTCGGTCCATTGCGGGTGATAGCGGTACTGTTTACGGCCGCGCTGATCCCGGCCTGTCGCCTGGATATGGCCGTCCGGATCGGGCGAGATCCACACATCCGTCCAGGCCGGCGGAATGACGATCGCCTTGATGCGGGCAAGGGTCTGCGCGCTGACCGCGCTTCCGTTCGGACCGACATAGGAAAATCCCTTGCCTTTTCTCAGTCGTCGGACGCCGGGATCGGTATCGCTCACATAGCTGAGCGACGCTCGCTCGGCCGAATCTTGCGCACCGTTCCTTCGAGTTTCCTCGTTCCGCGTTGAACGGCCCGAGGACAATTGTGAATGCTGCAACATGCCGGCTCCGCGAAATTATCCGTAGATAAAGCCGCTCGCCGATGACTGGTTCCGGATGCAAACGGCGATGCGCATCATCCGTCGCGTCAGGCTGCCACCGGAATGACGTCGACCGCCTGCTCGCCGACCTGACCGCCTGTCGTCTTCAGCACGCCGACGATCGGCGCCACGTCGGAATAGTCGCGGCCGTAGCCGACCGTGATATGGTCGTTGCTCGCCCGCATGCCGTTGGTCGGGTCGAACTCCTGCCAGCCGGCGTCGCGTCCGCACCAGGCCTTGACCCAGGCATGCATGGCATCCGCGCCTTCAAGCCGCGACTTGCCCTTCGGCGGGATCGTGCGCAGGAAGCCGCTGACATAGCCGGCCGGGATGCCGAGCCCGCGCAGGCCGGCGATCATGATATGTGAGAAATCCTGACAGACGCCGCGCTTCAGGGCAAACGCATCGCTGGCCCGGGTCTGCACGGTCGTCGCCTTGCCGTCATAGGTGAAGTCGCGATGAATGCGGTTGCAGAGATCGGTCGCCGTGGCGACGGTTGACCCCGACAAACTGTCCCGCGCATAGGCCGTGATCGCCGCGTCGATGCCTACATGATCGCTGGCGGCGAGGAAATGATGCGGCGCGGACGGCGAGAGTGACCGCACCACATCGAGCTCCGACCTTAGCCCGTTTATATCCGGCGAGACATCGAGACCCGGCTCGGGCCGCGAGACCGAAACGCGCGCGCTCATTCGGATGTCGAGCGTCTCATGCGCGTCGCGAAAGGCGATCGATGTGACGTTGTTGCCGAAGAAATCGGAAAAATCGGCACGTTCGGCCGGCGACGGCTGGAAAGACAGCGAGGCCGCGATCACGCGCTGCACGCCGGCGATCGTCTGCGGCATGACGCGCACCTGGTGCCGTCCGCCGCCGGCGGCGGCGGCATAGTCGTAATGCAGATGGAGTTTGATATCGTAGAGCATTAAAGCAATTCCAGCAAAAGTGCGCAGAGGTTTTGCGTCCGGAATTGCGCAAAAACAAAGAGATAGAGCATTGGAGGCGATCCTTTTCGCTGGAAATGCTCTAACCGAAATAGCCTCTGGCGAGGCTGTTGTAGAGAGCGCCGATCTGGCCGGCCAAGTCGTCGAGCTCCTTGGCGCTCATATCCGACGGCTCCATGACGGCGATTGCCGTGTTGAGCTGCAGGATTTCCTTGGCGGCGGGCGACATATGCCCCTCGCCGCCGATCGAAGGCAGCATGGCGATCTCGGCCTTCAGCCGCTCGAGCTGGAACAGGATCGAGCGTGGGTTGAGCGGGTCGAGCGCGAGCAGGTCGATCACCGTGCGCCGCCCGGCCTGCACCGGATACTGCCGGCGATGGGTCATGACGCTGTCGCCGATCTCCAGCATCATGTCGAGCGCCCCTTCCGGCGCCCCGTTCCTGGTCAGCCGGCTGAGCGTGCCGGCGATCTGGATACCGCGCTCCAGCCTGCGGCCGATCTCCAGGAAGCGCCAGCCCGCGAAGCGGTACATGTTCTCATGCAGCAGACCGGAAAAGCCGGCGAGCTTGCGCAGCATCACCGTCATTGCCCGCGTCGCGTCGTCTCCGGGCGCGACCGTCTCCGCGAATTTGTGGATGGTCTTCGACAGATCCTTCAGCGCCAGCCAGCCGTCGGGAGAGAAGCGGTCGCGAATCTGGCCGGCGCTGTAGACCGCGCTGTCCAAAGTGCCGATCAACCCTGGCGGTATCGCCGTTTCGGCCTCGATGCCGAACGGCTCGAGATAGTCCCTGATATCGGCGAGCAGCGGCATGTCCGGATCGGACGTCTCGGCAAGCCGCACGTGATAGGCGCGCAGCACGCGCACCGTATCTTCGGAGCGCTCGATATAGCGCCCGAGCCAGGTCAGGTTCTCGGCCGCGCGGCTGGGCAGGCTGCCTGGCATGGTGCGGATGAAGCCGTCATGCTCCTGCGGCAGCAATGTCTCGCGCTCGACCGGCCTGTCGCTGACCACCCAGACATCCGCCGCCTGGCCGCCGCGCTGCATGGCGATCGCCGTCGGGTCGAGCGAGAAGCCGACGCGGGCGAAGCCGCCGGGCATCACCGTCCAGCCTTCCGGCGTGCGCGCCAGATAGACGCGCAGACTGGCGGGGCGCGGCTCAAGCACACCGCCGGCGAACACCGGCGTGGTCGAGAGTGTCACCGCTTCCTGGCCGACAAAGCCGGCGCCGTCGGCTTCGATCCGCGCGACAAGCTCCGCCCGTTCCCCCGCCGAAAGCGCCGAACCGAGCCTGGTCGCGCCATCGTCCTCGAAGGCGAGCCGCGTCGACAGCGCCGGGCCGACCACCATATGGTCGATATTGGCAAGCACGTGGTCGCGTTCGTTCTGCTGCCCGCACCACCAGGTGGCAACGTTCGGCAACGACAGATCTTCACCTTGCAGTTCCCGCGCGATCCTGGGCAGGAAGGAAAGCAAGGCCCGCGTTTCCACCAGGCCGGAACCCAGCGCATTGACGGCCGAAACGGAGCCGCGCCGGATCGCCTCGACCAGCCCCGGCGCGCCGATCTGCGAGTCCGGCCTGAGCTCCAGCGGATCGGCGAACGCCGCGTCGAGCCGCCGCCACAGAACGCCGATCGGCAGCAAGCCTGAAACCGTTCGCACCATCAGCCTGCCGCTGGAAACGGTCAGGTCCTCGCCCTCGAGCAGCATGATGCCGAGATAGCGGGCGATATAGGCGTGCTCGTAGTAGGTTTCGTTGAGCGGTCCGGGCGTCAGGATGGCGACACGGCCGCCGGAATCCGTCGCCATGCCGTTCAGCGCATCGCGGAAGCGGCGGAAGAAGCCCGCAAGGCGGTGCACATGCATCTCGCCATAGATGTCGGACAAAGCGCGCGTGGTGGCGACGCGGTTCTCCAGCGCGAAGCCGGCGCCGGACGGCGCCTGGGCGCGATCGCCCAGCACCCACCAGCGCCCGTCCGGGCCACGGCCGAGCTCGAAGGCGACCATATGCAGGAAATGCCCGCTGGCCGGCCGGACGCCTGCGACGGGGCGCAGATATTCGGAACTCGCCGCAATCAGCCCGGCAGGCAGGATACCCTTCTCGATCAGCCGGTTCGGCCCGTAGATGTCGGCCAGGATGGCCTCGAACAGGTCGGCGCGCTGGACGAGGCCGGCACTGATCTCGGCCCATTCCTTCTCGTCGATCAGCAGCGGGACATGCGCGAGCGGCCATTCCCGCTCATTGGCCCCGGCCTGCTCGTAGACGCGGTAATAGACGCCGGCGTCGCGCAGATACTGGTCGGCGCGGGCAAACCGCTGCCCAAGCCGTTCCGCGCCCAGATCGTCGAGCGCGTCGATGAAGAAGCGCCAGGCCGGACGCGGGTTGCCCGACGCGTCGACCATCTCGTCGACGACGCCTTCGATCTGCCGGTAGCGTTCCAGCAGGCCCTGCGCCCGCGGCCTGCCGCTCGCCCGTCTCTGATTCCCCTTGGCCATTGTCGATCAGAATCTCGCCGGCCGCCTGAGGTCAAGGGTCATCGGAAACTCTTCAGAGGCTTCTTCGTCACGCAATACATAGCCGCCCGGCGTATGGCCGCGCGGTTCGAACCGGGCAAGCCGTCGCGCTTCGGCCTCGTTGCCGTTGACCGGGAAAGTGTCGTAGCTGCGCCCGCCCGGATGCGCGACATGGTAGACGCAGCCGCCGACCGGGCGGCCTGACCAGCGATCGTAGATGTCGAAGACCAGCGGCGTGTTGACCGGCAGGGCCGGATGCAGGCCGGAAGCCGGCTGCCAGGCCTTGAAGCGCACGCCAGCCACCGCGACCTCGCGGTTGTCGGTGACCTTCATCGGCACGATGCGGCCGTTGCAGACGATGGCGTGGCGCTCCGGATTGAGGCCCTCGGTCCGCACCTGCAGTCGCTCGACCGAGGAGTCGACAAACCGGACGGTGCCACCGATCGCGCCCTGCTCGCCCATGACGTGCCAAGGCTCCAGCGCCTGCCGCAATTCCAGCTTGACGCCGCCTTGGCTTACCTCGCCGCAGAACGGGAAGCGAAATTCGAGCTGCGCGGCGAACCATTCGGGGCGGAACTCGAAGCCGTTGAGCTTCAAATCCTCCAGCACGTCGAGGAAATCCGCCCAGACATAATGCGGCAGCATGAAGCGGTCGTGCAGCGACGTGCCCCAGCGCGCGAAACGGCCATCGAGCGGGTTCTTCCAGGCGCGGGCGATGATGGCGCGGACCAGCAATTGCTGCGCGAGCGACATGCGCGCATTGGGCGGCATCTCGAAACCGCGGAACTCGACCAGCCCCAGCCGCCCGGTAGGCCCATCCGGCGAGAACAATTTGTCGATGCAGATTTCCGAGCGATGCGTGTTGCCGGTGACATCGGTCAGAAGGTTACGGAACAGCCGGTCGACCAGCCACGGCAAAGGCGCCGCGCCCTTGTCAGGGTACGGCACCTGCGCCAACGCGATTTCCAGCTCATAAAGCGAATCGTGCCGCGCCTCGTCGATGCGCGGCGCCTGGCTGGTCGGGCCGATGAACAGGCCGGAAAACAGGTAGGACAGGGACGGGTGCCGCTGCCATTGCAGCACCAGGCTCTTCAACAGGTCCGGCCGGCGCAGGAACGGGCTGTCGTTCGGCGTCGCGCCGCCAACCACGACATGATTGCCGCCGCCGGTGCCGGTGTGGCGCCCGTCGATCATGAACTTGTCGGTGCCGAGCCGCGACCGCCTGGCTTCCTCATAGATTGCCGTGGTCGCCGCCACGCAATCCCGCCAGTTGGCGGCCGGGTGGATGTTGACCTCGATGACGCCGGGGTCGGGCGCGACGCGGATGACGTTGAGGCGCGGATCCTGCGGCGGGGCGTAACCCTCGATATGCACCGGCAGGCCGATGGCCTTGGCCGCGTTCTCGGCCGCCGCCACCAGTTCGAGATAGTCTTCCAGCGCCTCGACCGGCGGCATGAACACGCACAGCCGCCCGTCGCGCGGCTCGACCGAAAGCGCGGTGCGCACCGCGCCACCGATCTCAGTGATCTCCTGCTCGACGCGATCCTGCTGGCCGGTCGCCGCGGTGAAGGACACGGCCTGCTGGCGGCGCGCCATTTCGTCGGCGCCTTCAGGCTCCGCCGTGGCGGCCCCCGGCAAGATAGCCTCGCGCGCCGGCAGCGGCCCACGCGGCAGCGACGGATCGACGGGCACGATATAGGGGAACTGCTCCGG
The DNA here is from genome assembly GCF_006442775.1 of Mesorhizobium sp. B2-4-6. Lineage (NCBI taxonomy): Bacteria > Pseudomonadati > Pseudomonadota > Alphaproteobacteria > Hyphomicrobiales > Phyllobacteriaceae > Mesorhizobium > Mesorhizobium sp. B2-4-6. The sequence goes on along the minus strand of NZ_VFVI01000001.1, from coordinate 229,821 downwards.
CGGCACGTAAGGCAGCGTGCCGAGCGGCAGGCGGTAGCCGACCGGGGAATCGCCCGGCACCAGGAACAGGCGGCCGCGCCGCGTCGTCCATTTCTCCGAGCGCCAGCGCTGTCCGGCGGCCTGGCTGTTCCAGCGCTGCACTGGCAGCACATAGCCCGACGGCTTGGTCAGCCCGCGCTCGAAGACGCGCGCCATGCGGCTGCGCTCTTCGGGGTCTTCCAGCTTCGAATTGGACGGATCGACATTGTCCGGCAGCTTGCCTTCCTTGAGCAGCCACTCGCCCGGATCCTCATAGGCCTCGCCGACCATCGCCTTGTCGATGCCGAGCTCGCCGGCGATCGCCTTGAGCAGGCTCTCGGCCTGTTCAGGCCCGACCGCGGCATCGCCGTTCTCTCGTGCGATCAGCGACGGGTCGCGCCAGACCGGTTCGCCGTCGGCGCGCCAGTAGAGCGAGAAGGTCCAGCGCGGCAGGCTCTCGCCCGGATACCACTTGCCCTGGCCGTAGTGCAGGAAGCCGCCCGGCGCGAAATGCTCGCGCAGCCGGCGGATGAGCTGGTCCGCCTTGTCGCGTTTGGTTGGACCGACGGCCGCCGTGTTCCATTCCGCCGCTTCGAAATCGTCGATCGACACGAAGGTCGGCTCGCCGCCCATGGTGAGCCGCACGTCGCCGTCTTTCAGCACCGCGTCAACCTTTTCGCCCAATTGATCGAGCGCCTGCCAGCTTTCGTCCGAGAATGGCTTGGTGATGCGCGGATGCTCGGCGATGCGATCGACCCGCATGTCGAAGCCGAATTCGACATTGGCGAAGCTCGCCATGCCGGAGATCGGCGCGGCATTGCGGAAATGCGGCGTTGCGGCGAGCGGCACATGGCTTTCGCCGGTGAGCAGGCCGGAAGTCGGGTCGAAACCGATCCAGCCGGCGCCCGGAATATAAACCTCGCACCAGGCATGCAGGTCGGTGAAGTCGACAGCGGTTCCCGGCGGTCCGTCGAGCGAGACGAGATCGGGCTTCAACTGGATCAGATAGCCGGAGACGAAGCGCGCGGCGACGCCCAGATTGCGCAGGATCTGCACCAAGAGCCAGCTCGAATCCCGGCAGGAGCCCTTGCCGGCGGCCAAAGTCTCCTCGGGCGAATAAACACCCGTCTCCATGCGCACGATATAGGCGATCTCGCGCTGCAGCCTTGCATTGAGATCGACGAGGAAATTGACAGTGTTTCTCGGGCTGCGGTCGATTGTCCGAAGGAATGCCGACAAAAGCGGCCCGACCGGCTCCGCCGCGCGGTAGATGGCGAGGTCTTCCCTGATCTCTTCGGGATAGTCGAACGGAAAGCTCTCGGCGCTCTCCTCTACGAAGAAGTCGAACGGGTTATAGACCGTCATGTCGGCGACAAGGTCGACCTCGATCTTCAGTTCGGTCACCGGCTCCGGGAAGACGAAGCGGGCGAGGAAGTTGCCGTAGGGATCCTGCTGCAGGTTGACGAAGTGGTTTGCCGGCTCGACCTTCAGCGAGTGGCTGAGCACCTTGGTGCGCGAATGCGGCGCCGGCTGCAGCCTGATCACCTGGGGACCGAGCACCACCGGCCGGTCATATTTGTAATGGGTCAGGTGATGGACGGCTGCCAGAATTGCCATGGTGCCCCGGAGTTCGGCGTTTCAGTCGCCGAACCCTGACATAAATGCTGGCCATTCTCCAAGCAGAGATGTTGCGCTGCACCTAATTTAAGCAGCGTGGCCAGCTTAGAAAAACGCCTGGATACCCGTCTGCGCCCTTCCGAGGATCAGCGCATGCACGTCATGCGTGCCCTCATAGGTATTGACCGTCTCCAGGTTCTGCGCGTGGCGCATCACATGGTAGCCGATCTGGATGCCGTTGCCGCCATGCATGTCGCGCGCCTGGCGGGCGATATCGAGCGCCTTGCCGCAATTGTTGCGCTTGACGATCGAGATCATCTCCGGCGCCATCTTGCCTTCGTCCATCAGCCGGCCGACGCGCAACGAGCCCTGCAGGCCGAGCGCGATCTCGGTCTGCATGTCGGCGAGTTTCTGCTGGAACAGCTGCGTGCCGGCAAGCGGCTTGCCGAATTGTTTTCTGTCGAGGCCATACTGCCGCGCCCGGTGCCAGCAATCCTCGGCGGCGCCCATCGCGCCCCAGGAGATGCCGTAGCGTGCCCGGTTGAGGCAGCCGAACGGACCGCCGAGGCCCTTGGCGTTGGGCAGCAGCGCGTCTTCGCCGACCTCGACGCCTTCCATCACGACTTCGCCGGTGATCGAGGCGCGGAGGCTGAGCTTGCCGCCGATCTTCGGCGCCGACAGCCCCTTCATGCCCTTCTCCAGCACGAAGCCGCGGATCTCGTCCTTGCCGTTCTCGCCTTTCAGCTTGGCCCAAATGACAAAAACGTCGGCGATTGGGGCGTTGGATATCCACATTTTGGAGCCGGAGAGCTTGTAGCCATTCGCGGTCCTCTCGGCGCGTGTCTTCATGCCGCCCGGATCGGAGCCGGCATCCGGCTCGGTGAGGCCGAAGCAGCCGATCCATTCGCCCGACGCCAACTTCGGCAGGTATTTCTTGCGCTGCGCTTCCGCGCCATAGGCATGGATCGGATACATGACCAACGAGGACTGCACGCTCATCATCGAGCGGTAACCCGAGTCGACGCGTTCAACTTCCCGCGCGACCAAGCCATAGGTCACGTATCCGGCGCCAAGTCCGCCATACTCTTCCGGAATGGTGATGCCGAGCAGGCCCGCCTCGCCCATCTCGCGGAAGATTGACGGATCGGTCTTCTCGTCAGCATAGGCTTCCTCGATGCGCGGCGCGAGCTTGTCGGCGGCGAAGGCGGCTGCGCCGTCGCGCACCATGCGCTCGTCCTCAGAAAGCTGGTCCTCGATCAGGAAGGGATCGTTCCACACGAAGGCATTCTTCTCGGCGGCCATGGCTCGCTCCCGGTATTTTTTGATGTGCCCGGCTTATCCGCCCGCGCCAGCGAAAAATCAAACAAAATTGCATCACGGATCAATGAGCGTTAGTAATAGATCATGAGTGTCCAGCGCCGTCTTTTGCCGAATACCGCGGCGCTTGCCGCCTTTGAGGCGGTAGCGCGCCTCGGCTCCTTCACGGCAGCCGCCCGCGAACTGGATTTGACGCAAGGCGCCATCAGCCGTCAGATCGGTCTTCTCGAGGAGCAGTTCGGCCGTCGGCTTTTCGAACGCGACAGCCGCAATGTCCGGCTATCGACTGCGGGCGAAATCTATGCCGAAGCGGTGCGCTCGGCGCTTGGCCAGCTTCGCGACGCAGCACTTGGATTGATGAGCAATCGGCATAGCGGTGTCCTCAATGTTGCGATCCTGCCAACCTTCGGCACACGCTGGCTGATGCCGCTGATCCCGGATTTCGTCGCTCGCCACCCTGACATCACCATCAACTTCGCCACCCGTATCGGCCGCTTCGACTTCGCCCGCGAGCGGCTGGACGCCGCCATCCATCACGGCATGCCCGACTGGCCGGAAGCGGACTGTACGCTGTTGATGCGCGAAACCGTGATGCCGGTGGCTTCGCCCGAATTCCTCGCTACCCGCGCCATCGCCACGCCCGCCGACATCAGCCACCTGCCGCTGCTGCACATGGCGACGCGCCCCGGCGCCTGGAGCGAATGGTTCGAGTATCAGAGGCTGGAGGCGCCGACCGGTCCCGGCATGCAGTTCGAGCAGTTCGGCACCGTCGCGCAAGCCTGCATGGCCGGGCTCGGCGTGGCGCTGCTGCCGGAAATCCTGATTGCCGGCGAATTGCAGCGCGGCCAATTGGTGCCCGCTCCCGGCCAGCCGATGCAGAGCCGCAGCGCCTATTATCTCGTCGTGCCGCATGACAAGCGCGGCCACCCGCCGGTCGCCAGTTTTCGCGACTGGCTGCTGGGTCAGATCGGCAAGGAGCCGGCTGTCCTGGCGTGGTAGCTACTTGCGCTTCATCGCCTCGGCTAAAGCCGCGCCGAACGCGCCCTGCGACGGCCGCTCCGGCTGGCGCTGCGGCACCGGCGAACGCGGTGGCGATTTGCCGCCGCCATTGTCGCGTGGGCCTCTCGGCGCTCCGCCCTCGCCGCCATCCTTGCGCATCGACAGGCTGATGCGCTTGCGCTTGATGTCGACATCGACGACGCGCACCTTCACCACGTCGCCGGCCTTTACCACCTCATGCGCATCCTTGATGAAACGGTCGGCCAGTTGCGAGACATGCACCAGCCCGTCCTGGTGCACACCGATATCGACGAAGGCGCCGAAGGCCGCGACATTGGTGACGGTGCCTTCGAGCAGCATGCCGGGCTTCAGATCCTTGATGTCGTCGACGCCCTCGGCAAAGGTCGCCGTCTTGAAGCCGGGGCGCGGATCGCGTCCGGGTTTTTCCAGCTCGGCGATGATGTCGCGCACGGTCGGCAGGCCGAAACGCTCGTCGACGAAGACGCGCGGGTCGAGCGCCTTGAGCGCTGCGCTGTCGCCCATCAGCGCGCGCACGTCGCGGCCGCAGGCGGCAACGATCTTCTTGGCCACCCCATAGGCTTCCGGGTGAACCGACGAGGCGTCGAGCGGCTCGCTGCCATTGGCAATACGCAGGAAGCCGGCGGATTGTTCGAACGCGCGAGGTCCGAGCCGCGCCACCTTGAGCAGGTCCTTGCGGTTGGCAAACGGCCCGGTCGTGTCGCGATGCGCGACGATCGCTTCGGCAAGCGATGGGCCAAGGCCTGAAACGCGTGCCAGCAGCGGTGCCGACGCCGTGTTGAGGTCGACGCCGACGGCGTTCACCGCGTCCTCGACCACCGCTTCCAGGGAACGGCCGAGCCGGTATTGGTCGACATCATGCTGATATTGGCCGACGCCGATCGACTTCGGCTCGATCTTGACCAACTCGGCCAACGGATCTTGCAGGCGCCTGGCGATGGACACCGCGCCGCGCAGCGAGACATCCAGGCCCGGGAATTCCGCCGCTGCCGTGGCCGAAGCGGAATAGACCGAGGCGCCGGCTTCGCTGACGATGACCTTGAGCGGCTTCGGCCCCGCACTTGTCGGCAGGTCCGCCAGCATGTCGGCAACCAGCTTTTCGGTCTCGCGGCTGCCGGTGCCGTTGCCGATCGAGATCAGCTCCACCTTATGCTGGCGGATGAGGGCGGCAAGTTCGGCCTGCGTGCCGCGCATGTCGTTCTTCGGCGGGAACGGATAGACAGTCGTCGTCGCAACCAGCTTGCCGGTGCCGTCGACAACCGCCACCTTGACCCCGGTGCGGATGCCTGGGTCGAGCCCCATCGTCGGCCGCGAGCCGGCGGGCGCGGCCAGCAGCAGGTCCTTCAGATTGCGCGCAAAGACGTGGATCGCTTCTTCCTCGGCCCGCTCGCGCAAATCACGCATCAGGTCGAGCGTCAGATGCAGCGACAGCTTTATCCGCCAGGTCCAACCGGCCACGTCCATCAGCCATCTATCGCCGGGAAGGCTGCCGCCGATCGCATAGGCATTGGCGATCATGCGCTCGACCGGCTTCACCGGCGAGGCGTCGTCCGCGTCGACCTCGATTTCGAGGGACAGCACCTCTTCATTGCGGCCGCGCAACATGGCCAAGGCGCGGTGGCTGGGCACGCCCGCCCAGCGCTCGACATGGTCGAAATAGTCGGAGAATTTAGCGCCCGCTTCCTGCTTGCCGTCGACGACTTTTGCGCGCAGGAAGGCGCGTTCCTTCATATAGGCGCGCAGCTTGCCGACCAGATCGGCATTTTCGGCGAACTGCTCCGACAGGATGTCGCGCGCGCCTTCGAGCGCCGCCTTGACGTCCGCCACCTCTTCCGTGACATAGGCGAGCGCAAGCTCGGCCGGCACCGCCGAGCGATCGGCAAGGATCGCCTCGGCGAGAGGTCCGAGCCCGCGCTCCCTGGCGATCTCGGCCTTGGTGCGCCGCTTCGGCTTGTAGGGAAGATAGATATCCTCAAGCTCGGCCTTGGTGCCTGCGGCGGCGATCTTCGCCGCGAGTTCCTCGGTCAGCTTGCCTTGTTCGCTTATCGAGCCGAGGATCGTCTCGCGCCGCGCATCGAGCTCGCGCAGATAGACGAGACGCTCGGAAAGGTCGCGCAATTGCGTATCGTCGAGCCCGCCGGTGACTTCCTTGCGGTAACGCGCCACGAACGGGACCGTCGCGCCCTCGTCGAGCAGCCCGATCGCCGCCGCGGCCTGCTCCGGCCGCGCGCCGATCTCGGCCGCGATGACTGCTGCGATGCGCTTGATGTCCGATGCCATGCTGGTCCCTGCAGAAAAGAGCGGCGACCATAGGCCGGGATGCCGTCCGAGCCAACCGCGCCGGCTTCATCCAGCGAGGAAGGTCCACAGGAAAGACGCTGAGCCCGGCCGCCAGGCCGGATCAGGCTATCCGGCTCAACCCCTCGAAGAACGCCACGAGGTCCCCATCCAGCTTATCGTCCACCGGCTCCGGTTGCGACGACATCTTGGCGATGACCACTTCCGTCTTCGGATTGACGTAAAGCCACTGGCCGTGGATGCCGATGCCGCAGAAGGCGCCGCTTTCGTGGCCGGTCTGGTACCACTTGTTACGGTAGCGTCCCTTCGGGAACAGGAACGCCATCGTGCCGCGCTGCCAGGCTTCATGGCTGCCGCCGGTGGCGACCGTGTCGCGCACCCAGGCTTCCGGGACGATGCGGCGGCCGTTCGCCGTGCCGCCCTGCCGCATCATCTCGCCGACACGGGCAAGATCGCGCGGCGTCATCGACATGCCGCCGGCGGTGCGCGCGGTGCCTTCCATATCGACCGTCACCGACATTTCGCTTGCGGCACCGAGCGGTTGCCACAGTTTCTCGCTGAGCAATTGGCTGACGCGCATGCCGGAAGCGCGCTCGACCAGGATGCCGAGCACATCGGAATTGGGCGAGCGGTAGCGATAGGTCCGCCCGTGCGGCTCGGCAAGGCGCTGGATCGTCATAAGGAACGCCGCGAGGCTCTCCGACCCGCCGCCGGGGTTCCACAACGTCGAGCGGCGATAGCGGGCGAAAGCGCTCTCCGGATCAAGATAAGCTTCCTCGAAATCGAGGCTGACCGTCATGTCGAGCACGTTGCGCACACTCGCATCGCCATAGGCCGAGCCCTTGGCTTCGGGAATGTATTTTGTAACCGGCGCGCTGGGGTCGAACAATCCTTCGCCTTCCAATATGCCCGCGAGGATCGCCGTCACCGACTTGCTGATCGAAAAGATGATGTGGCGGGCTCCGAACGGCATATGCGGCGCCGACCAGTCGCCGACCACTTTCCCCGCCTTGAGAATCGTCAGCCCGTCCGTGTCGGAACGCATCAGGAAGCTCTCGACGGTTTCGCTGCCGCCGGCGATCGGTATCTTTTCCTCAAGCAATGCGCCGAGCGATTTCGCCTGCTCCTCGCCGCCGGGCGCCGCCGCGACATGCGCGCTCGGCACCAGTTCGCCGACATTCTGGAAGGACCATCGGTTGAACGGCGCCAGCCGCCAGGTTTCGAGCCGCACATCCTTGCGGGCAAAGCCGTACAGGGCCTCGAACGCGGTCTTGCCGGTCATGACACTCTCCCGGATTTGCCGTTTCAGGCCAGCGCGGCGGCGATGGCATGCACCGCCTTCTGCGTCGCCACCGAATAGGCGGAGTTGAGGAAATCCGGATAGGTCGAAAGCTTCACCACGACCATCCGGTGTTCCCAGCTCATATGGATCAATTGGCCGAACACGCCGCGGCACATCAGCGAGCGCGAGCGCGAATCCTCGATCCAGAACTGGTTGCGGTAGCTGCCGTCCGGCAGGCTCGGACTGAAATTCGGCCCGTGCTTGCCGCTGCGCGTCGCCTCGATCCAGTCGGCCGGGATCACGCCGCCGCCATTGTCGAGGATCAATTGTCCGAAGCGGCCATAGTCGCGCAGCGTCGCGTTGAAGCCGCCATCGGCCAGCGCGTAGCCGGCGCTGTCGACGGTGAAGCAGGCGCTCTCATCGGCGCCGAGCTTCTGCCAGAGTTCTTCCGAGACGAGTTGCGCCAGTCGCTTGCCGCTCACCCGTTCCATGACGAAGGCGAGCACGTCGGTCTCGATCGAGCGGTACTCGAACGCCTCGCCATGCGGGCGCACTCTGTCCTTCAGCCGCAGGATCAGCTCGAACAGGTGCGACGGCCAGGCGAAGTCCGGATCGCTGCCCGGCGGGATCGGCTTCCAGCCGGTCGCGACATCGACCTGGCCGATCTCGGAATAGCGGTCGGTGTATTCCTCGGAAAAGCGCACGCCCGTCGTCATGTCGAGCACGTGCTGCACGGTGGCGCCGGCCCAGCCGGTCTCGCCGAGTTCCGGCAGATAGTCGGTGACCAGCTTGCCGGGATCGATCAGGCCCCGCCCGACCAGTATGCCGCACACCGATCCGGTGACCGACTTCGCCATCGATTGCGACAGATGCAGCGTGCGCTCGTCCATGCCGTTGAAATAGCGCTCATAGGCGACCTTGCCGTCCTTCAGCACCAGAAAGCCGTCGGCATAGGTTTCGTCGAGCAAGCCGGCGAGCGTCGTCGGCGCTCCGTTGCTGTCCACGACAGCCAAGCCATCGAGGTCGACTTCGTTGCGCTCCAGGCGATGGCGATGGCCGCTGCCGCGCCAGACCTCGACCGTCGGCAGGAATTCGCGGATGTGCTGGAAGGCCCAGCGGTTCCACGGCGGCCGGTCCCAATCGAGCTTCGGCGGCACCAGCTTCGGCGGCGAGCCCTGCATGATCGGCGGCCGCGGCTCGGAGTTGCGATAAGACGTCATAGTGTCCTCCCGGCAGACACAAGAAAGGGAGGCCGGAGCCTCCCCTCCTTCATGCGTTCCGGCAAAATTATTTGCGCAGGTTGGTCCAGATCTTGTTGTAGATCTCCACCACCTCCGGCGGGCATGGCGGCACGAATTCCGGCGTCGGCGAGCCGGCCGGAGGGCTGATTTCCGGCGAGTTGGCGAATTCCGTAGGCAGGAATTTGTGGCTGCCGGCGATGCCATTGTCGTAGCCGGCGAACTCCGAGATCAACGCCGCGTTCTCGGGCGCCATGACGAAGTCCTGGAACAGCTTGGCGTTGTCGAGGTTCTTGGCGCCCTTCAGCACCGCGACATTGTCCATCCAGCCTTCGATGCCTTCCTTCGGATAGGCATATTTGATCGCCGGGATTTTCTGCCGCGCCCGGTAGGTCGCGCCATTCCACTGCTCGGTCACGATGACGTCGCCGGCGGTGATCTTGGTGATGGTGTCGTAGCTGAACGTCTTCCACGACGGCTTGGCGGCCATCAGTATGTCGTTGACCTTCTTCAGGTTGGCCTTGTCGGCGCCGCAGCGCGGCACGCCGGCGTAGCGCTCGGCCGCATGCATGACGGAGGTGACGTCGTCGAGCATGTTGATCTGGCCCTTCAACTCATCCGGCGGGTTGAACAGGATCGCCAGCGTATCGATGTCGCCCTTGAATTTATCGGTGTTGACGGCGAACGCCGTCGTGCCGAACTGCCACGGCACCGTGTAGTGGCGGCCCGAATCCCAATAGATGTCGAGGAACCGCGGATCGATGTTCTTGCCGTTCGGCATCGCGTTGGGCTCGGTCTTTTCGAGCAGGCCCTCTTCGACCATGATCTTCACGGTGTAGTCCGACGGCACGACGATGTCGTAACCGGAATTGCCGGCGCGCACCTTGGACAACATGGTTTCGTTGGAATCATAGTCGTCCAGCGTCACCTTGACATTGTACTGCTTCTCGAACTTTTCGATCAGCTTCGGGTTGGTGTAGTCGCCCCAGTTGTAGATATGCAGTTCGCCGTCGGCGAGCGCCGGCGCTGCCGATAGCAGAACGGCCGCGGAAACGGCCGCCATCAGTTTTGCAGACATTTTATGTTCTCCTTGCCTTCCCATTGTTGTGTTGGAGTCCGTGGTCATTTTGCGCGCCGTCGCGCGATCAGGAAGGAGACCGAGACGAACAGGATCGACACCATGAGCAGGATGGTGGAGATGGCGTTGATCTCGGGCGTCATCGGTCGGCGGATCTGGTTCCAGATATACAGCGGCAGCGTCGTCTGGCCGGGACCGGCGACAAGCTGCGTGATGGTGAAATCGTCGAAGGAAACGATGAAGGCGAGCGCCCCGCCCGACATGATGCCGGGCACCAGCAGCGGCAGCGTGATGCGCCTGAAGGCATTCCACGGCGTCGCGTAAAGGTCGGCCGCCGCATATTCCAGCGTCAGGTCCATGTCCTCCAACCGCGCCCGGATCGGCATATAGGCGAAGGGGATGCAGAACACGGTGTGGGCGAGGATCAGATTGCCGATGCCGAAGTTCAGTCCGAACGTGCCGGCGATCAGCGCGAAGAAGGAGAGCGTCGCCACCGCCGTGATGATCTCGGGCACCATCAGCGGCAGGTTGATGATCATGAACGCCGCCGCAAGCCCGCGCCATGGCTTCACCCTTGTCATGCCGATCGCGGCGAGCGTCGCACAAATGGTCGAGACGATCGTCGCGGTCACCGAGATGATCAGCGTGTTGCGCGCCGCGGCATGGAATTCCCCGTTGAGGAATGCCGTGCCGTACCAGCCGAGCGTGATGCCTTCCCAATGCGTCACCAGCGAGCCGCTGTTCAGCGAGAAGACCATCAGGATCAGCACCGGCACATAGAGTACCAAGAGACAGATGATGGCGATGGTGCGGAAGCCCGGCTGGTCCTTGATGTCCATGATGCGGGGCTCAGCCATGCTGCACCTTCCCCGACGTGTTGCGGACATAGAAGTAGAGCGCGACCAGCACCGCGGCCATCAGGATCAGCGCCTGCGCACAGCCGAGCGGCCAGTTGCGGCCGGAGCCGAACTGTTGCGCAATCAGGTCGCCGATCATCAAATGGATGCCGCCGCCCAGGATCAGCGGCGTCACATAGGCGCCGAGCGCCGGGATGAAGACGAGCAGGCAGCCGGCGATGATGCCGGGCTTCGACATCGGGATGATCACCCGCCACAGCACCTGCCGGCGCGTCGCGTAAAGATCATACGCGGCTTCGATCAGCCGGAAGTCGAGCTTCTCCAGGCTCGAATAGAGCGGCAGCACCATGAACGGCAGGAAGGCGTAGAGCAGCCCGAGCTGGATGGCGAAATTGGTGTAGAGCATGGTGATCGGCTTATCGATCACACCGAGCCCGATCAGCGCGTTGTTGATCAGGCCCTCGTCGCGGATGATGAACATGATCGCCAGCGTGCGGACCAGAAGGTTCGACCAGAACGGGATGGTGATCAGAAGCACCCACCAGTTGCGCTGCGCCGGCGGCCGGGTGGCCATGAAATAGGCGGTCGGGAAACCGAGCAGCAGGCAGATGACCGTCGTCACCACCGCGAACAGGAAGGAGCGCAGGTAGATGATCAGGAAATCCGACGTGAATTGCAGCGTGTCGTCGAAAATGTCGCGTTGGAACAGGAAATTCAGATAGGCATCGGTCGAGAACTGCCACTGCACGCCGCCATAGGGCGCGGCGACCAGGAACGAATAGACGCAGATGATAAGGAGCGGCAGCACGCCGAATATGCCGATGATGATCAGCGCCGGCAGCGACAGCAGCCGGTTGCGCCGCGCGCTGGTTTTCACCGCCTGGGCTTCGAACAACGCGGCCTTGGAGAGCGTGGTCGGGGAGAGCGTGGCTGTCGTCATCAGTCCTTCAGGACGCGGGCGGCGTCCTCCTCGAACTGGATGCCGACCTTCGCGCCGGTCTCGTAGGTGACCGGCGCCGAGCGACTGTTCTGGTGGCGCACGATGAAGTTCTCGCCGCCGTCGAGCTTGACGTGATAATGCGTGTCGGTGCCGAAATAGACGATGTTGGAGAGCGTCCCGGCGACCGTTCCCTTGGCCGGATCGGGTACCAGGTCGGCGTGCTCGGGCCGCACCACCAGCGTCACCTCGCCGGTCGGATCGAAGCCTTCTGGATAACCCGCGGCGATCGTCGCGTTGCTGGCGAACTTGACCGTCGCCACGCCGGGCTTTTTCGACACCACTGTGCCAGGCAGGAAATTGGTTTCGCCGATGAAGTCGGCAACGAAGCGTTCGGCCGGCCGGTCGTAGATGTCGCGCGGCGTGCCGACCTGCAGGATCTTGCCAGCCGACATGACCGCGATGCGGTCGGACATCGTCAGCGCTTCTTCCTGGTCGTGGGTGACGAAGATGAAGGTGATGCCGGTTTCGTTCTGCAGCCGCTTCAATTCGATCTGCATTTCCTTGCGCAGCTTGTAGTCCAGAGCCGAAAGCGGCTCGTCGAGCAAAAGCACCTTCGGCTGCGGCGCCAGCGCCCGGGCCAGCGCCACGCGCTGCTGCTGGCCGCCCGAAATCTGGCTGGTGCGGCGCGCCTTCAGCGCCTCCATCTTGACCAGCTTCAGCATCTGGGCGACGCGCGCTTCGGTCTCCCCTTTCGACTTGCCGAGCATTTCCAGCCCGAAGCCGATGTTCTGCGCCACCGTCATGTGTGGGAAGAGCGCGTAGCTCTGGAAGACCGTGTTGACCGGGCGTTTGTACGGCGGCAGCGGCGCTATGTCCTGGCCATGCAGCAGGATTTCGCCGGCGGTCGGAAAATCGAAGCCGGCAATCAATCTCAGCAGCGTCGTCTTTCCGCATCCGGACGGGCCGAGCAAAGTGAAAAACTCGTTTTCGCGGATCGACACCGACACCGTGTCGAGAGCGGCTACCTGGTTTTCGCCGGTACCAAAGACCTTGCGAACACCGCGAACTTCAATCGCGTTCTTACCCGGTTGTTCCGGCACGATTACCCCATTGAGAGAGCCTGCTCTTATCGGCAGGTGTGTTCCTGTTTGATTGTCACCACAAGCCGGTCGGCTTGGCAACTGTGGAGCAGTGACTCGATCCGAGTCCCTATTCAATTAAGCAATTCCTACGCCATCGTTAGGCTTGGTAGGTGATCTTCCCCCCGCAGATGGTGGTGACCGGATGCACGGTGTGCAGCGCTTCCGGCGCGGTCGCCTCGATATCAGCCGACAAAACGACGATATCGGCGAGATATCCGGTTTTGAGGCGACCCTTGCGGTGCTCCTTGAACTCGGCGTAAGCGCCCTCGACCGTGTAGCCCGCTATTGCTTCCTGCAACGAGAAGCTCTGGTCCGGCATGCCTTCTGCCCAAGGCTTGCGCATCACTGCCGCCTGGATGGACAGGATCGGATCGACCGGCGAAACCGGCCAGTCGGACGCGAACACGACGCGCGCGCCGGCATTTTTCAGCGTGCGCCAGGCATAGCTCAGCGCCCACTTGTCGCGGCCGATGCGCGAGATCGTCGGCTCCATCGGGAAGTTCAGCGCGCCCGGCGGATGCGCCGGCTGCATTGACGCCAGAACGCCGAGTTCGGCGAAGCGCGGCACGTCGGAGGCCGTGGTTACCTCGATATGCTCGATGCGATGCCGGCTGTCGCGCCTGCCGTTCTTCTTGAGCGCCGCCTGGTAGCCGTCGAGCACCGCCCTCACCGCGCCGTCGCCGATCGAATGCACAGCGATCTGCAGGCCGCGCCTGTCGGCCTCGACCGCCACTTCGGCGAAATGCTCCGGCGAAAACAGCGGTTCGCCGCGCCATCCGGGGCGGTCGGCATAGTCGTCGACCATCACCGCCGTCCAGGAATCCAGCACACCGTCATAGAAGACCTTGACCATGCCGGACGACAGCCATTCCGAATTGTAGCTCGCGGCCATCCGCGAGGCTTTTTCCAGCATGTCCAGCTTCATGAAATTCTTGAAGTGGAACGGGATCTTGGTGCGGCAAAGCAGCCGCCCCTCTTTTTCCAGCCCGGCCAGCAGCTCGAGCTGGTAGAGATTGCCGTCCATGTTCTGGATCGAGGTGATGCCATGCTTGGCGCACCATTCAAGGCCGCGATGCATCAGGTCGCGATCGGCCGCCAGTTCCTTCGCCGAAGGATAAGGATCCGGCTCGGCGCCCTCGAGGCCGAGCCGCGTCCGGTTTGCCCCGTAATGGTCGAGGAGCGGCCCGAAGGCCTCGCCTTCGCGCAGCTCGCCCGCGGCAAGTCCGTCGGCGCCCATGACGATCTCATTGCCTTGTCCGACCTGCCTGCCATGCAGCAGCCCGGCCTCTTCCAGCGCCTTGGTGTTCGCCCACATCGTGTGGTGGTCCGAAGCCGACATGGCGAAGGGCCGGTCGGGAATGATGCGGTCGAGATCGTGGCGCGTCACCGGCTCCGGCAGGATCGCGTAGTCGACGCCGGCGCCGATCAGGAGCCTGACGTCCGGACGCCTGGCCGCGAAATCCTGGATCGCGTCGCGCAGCGCGTCGAAGCCGTGCACGCCCGCCAGATGCAGATTGTCGAGCTCGGCCGCGCCGCCGAAGAGATGCATATGCGCCTCGATGAAGCCCGGCAGGACGGAGCCGCCCTGGGCGTCGACAACCTTTGTCGCCGGTCCCTTGAGCGCTTCGATGGAAGCGCGGTCGCCGATGGCAATGATGACGCCGTCCTTGACGGCAACAGCCTCGGCGGCGGAATTGTCATCGTCCATGGTCAGCACTCGGCCGTTGACGACCACCAGATCCGCACCACCATCCGCAACCGACATCGCGACTCCACATTTGCTGAGGGACCGACAACGCCATGTCCGACGAGCCGCCGCTCCACCGGGCGACGCCATGAACAAAAGTCGATGCCGATGCGCCGTCTTCGAAATTCCCCTTGTTATCGTGGAAGACAGCGTGGATAAAGAATGCGACTGTTTATTCGCGTTTGTCAACAGCCGGAATTTGGAATGTATAGTGGACTGCACCGCTCGCCGATGGTGAGGCCGGGCGGGGAACGGGGGCAACGAGCAGTGAAGCGCAGTCTCGACCGCAAGACCAGGATAGCGCTCGAACCGCGCAAGCAGCCGCGGCAGCAACGGTCAAGCAAGCTGGTCGACAGGATTCTAGACGCGGCGCTGATCCTGACGCGCGAGCAAGGAACCAGAACGCCGACGACGCTCGCCATCGCGCAGCGCGCGGGCTTGTCGGTCGGTTCGGTTTATCAGTACTTTCCCAACAAGGAAGCCATTCTTCTGGACCTGGCCCGGCGCTGGTTGTCGTCTTTTCCTGAGGTCATCCAGAAGCGCATCGACGTCCCCCGGCCAACCAACCGCGACGAATTTCGGCGCGAAGTGCGTAAGCTCTTCATCGACACGTCCAGGCTCTATCTCGACAACGCCACCCTGATGCCGGTGATCGAGGCCATATCCGGCAATGCCGACCTGAGACCGATCCAGGACGAATACGACAAGGAGATCATCGCCCTCTACGCCGCCTGGCTGCAGCATGTGAATCCGGCTCTCGAAGACAAGATCGCCAGCCGGCTCGGCGTGCTGATGATGGAAGTCGGCCATGTCTGCCGGCTTGTCGGGCTGAAGAGGGACCGCAGGACATTCGACCTCATCGAGGACGATGTGGAAGCCATGTGGCTTGCTCTGGTGACTCCCCATCTCAACCTCGAGTGATTTTCGCGCCTCCAACTGATTTCGCACTTCCAGGGGAATTTCTATGAAAACTGTCTATTCGCCGCTTCATGCCGGCCATTCAGGCCAGATGGAACTGGTCACATCGGCGATCGTGCCGGGTTTCGAGAAGCCGTCGCGGGCCGAATTCATCAGAGCGCGGGTGGAGAGCGAGAAGCTCGGGCCGATCGTCGGACCGACCGAGCACGACCTTGCCGCCGCCAAACGCGTGCATGAAGCCCATTACATCGATTTCCTGCCGACGGTGTGGCCGGAATGGGTTGCCGCCGGCTTCAAGGGCTCGGCCATGGGCTTCACCTGGCCGACGCGCGGCTTGCGCGGCGACGTGCCGCCGAAGCGCGTCGATGCCTTGCTCGGCTATTATTCCTTCGACGCCGGCGCCACCTTCGTCGAAGGCACCTGGGCTGCGATCAAGTCCTCCTATGACGTCGCGCTGACCGCCGCCGCTTTGGTCAAGGGCGGCGAGCGCACCGCTTTCGCGCTTTGCCGCCCGCCCGGCCATCACGCCGGCGCCGCCTTCATGGGCGGCTACTGCTTCATCAACAACGCCGCCGTCGTCGCGCAGTGGTATCGCGACCAGGGCGCCAAACGCGTCTCGATCCTCGATGTCGACTACCATCACGGCAACGGCACGCAGGAGATCTTCTACCGCCGCGGCGACATCCAGGTCCTCAACCTGCATGGCGACCCGATGGTCGAGTATCCCTTCTTCCTCGGTCATGCCGACGAGCGCGGCGAAGGCGAAGGCGAAGGTTTCAACGTCAATTACCCGATGCCCTTCGGCACCAACTGGGACGGCTGGAGCGCGTCGCTGGAGGACGCCTGCGCCAGGCTCGCGGCCTACGCCCCCGATGTTGTCATCGTCTCGCTCGGCGTCGACACTTTCGAGAAGGATCCGATCAGCCAGTTCAAGCTGAAGAGCGAGGACTATCCCAAGATCGGCCGCCGCATCGCCAGGCTCGGCCTGCCCACGCTGTTCGTCATGGAGGGCGGCTACGCCGTCGAGGAGATCGGCATCAACGCCGTCGGCGTGCTGACCGGTTTCGAGGATCGCTAATGCGTGTCGCGCAAAAGTGTGCAGCGGTTTTGCGATAACGACATGCATGAAAACAAAGCCTTAAAGCGCGTCGCCTGAATCCGCTTCAGCGCGACGCGCTTTAAGCCAATCCCCTTCAAGGAGATACGCCCTCGGATGCAGCCGGGGGCGTATTTTTGCGACCCCGCCGCGAAATCATCGGCTCAATTCGGCTTTGAAATCACCGCCAAGTAACGCGAAGACCGGCTGCTGAGTCGCAAAGCGAGTCCATCAGATTCGATTTTGTCAAATCGCGTTTGATGTCGGATTCATCTGCGGGTAGATTAGACCCGAATCAGCCGGTCCATGGGGGGCGCGGCGACCACCCAAAGTCTCGAGTTCCGGCGCCAGGCCGGTACCAGACGCGGACGGTTTCGCGTTCCCTAGAGGGATTCGGCGCGGTTGGGCGCCGTTCGCGCCCGTGGGTGTGTCTTCGTAAACGTGACGCGTTTCGGGTCCGGCCGCTGGTTTTGCCAGCATCGGGCACAAGGATCGATTCCGGCAAGAATCCAAGAATTAAAATGAGCAGTCCCGCCGCGCTTCTCCAACCCGACGCTTCATCCTCGCGCCTGACATCGCGCGGCGATCTCACCAGTTTCTTCATGCAGCTTGCCGCCGATATCGGCGCCGACAGCTACATGCTGGTCGCCATCGTGCACGACCAGGACCGCAACGATGCGCGCATCGTCTCCTCGAACTGGATCTTCGACGGTATAGAGCTGATCGGCAAAAGGCTGATTGCCAACCTGGCACTGGGCCCCTTGACCGTGGCGCCGGGCGTACGCCCGAAGCCGCTGGTGGCGGCGCACGCGCCCGACGCCGGCGCATTGCTGACCGGCGAGGAAGCCCGCCTGCTCGACGTGCTCGGCCACGCCGAGATCTATTCGTTGCGGCTCAATGTCGGCCGGCAGCGCGTGTTCGTGCTGTTCTCGGCCGCCGAGGCGGGCAAGATCGACCTAGCCGCCCTGATGAAGGCGCAGATCAAATGCTGCTACGCGCTTTCCAGCATTCCGCAGCTGATCGCCGCGGCGTCCATGCAGGATCCGCTGTCGGACCGCGAGCGCGAATGCCTGTTCTGGGTTTCGGAAGGCAAGACCACCGATGAGGTGGCCGTCATCCTCGGTGTCTCGTCGAACACCGTCAACAGCTACATCACGCACGCCATCCAGAAGTTCGCGGCCAGCAACCGCGCGATGGCCATCGCGACCGCGATCAGGAGCGGCATCATTTGAAGCACGCACAGGTCAAAGAGGCCGCCGCGGCCCTTTTCAACGATCAATGCAATCCGTTCGGCGCCTTCTCGCTCGGCTCGGAGACCCATCACGCGGTCACCATTCCGGATGCCGTACGTCGCTGCCGCTGGATCGCCGTCGATATCAACGCCTCGGCCTTCGGCCTCTATTTCGTCAGCCCGTCGCCCGAGCGCGCGCGTCTCGTGGCGTGTTTCGATTCCGACTATCCCGGCACCGCTGTCGCGACCAAATTCATCTCCGGCGCCAATGGCGAGGATGTGGTGCGCCACAGCCGCATCTCGACGGCGCCGCGCTGGTGGGCCGACGACGGCACCGCCGGATCGCGGCAAGCCTTTCAGGCGCTCGCCTGGGCCGAGCCGACAGCGCCGCTGGCGCCCGGCACCAACGGCATCGCCTTTCCGGTGCATGCCGATCGCGGTCAATGCGGGCTGGTCGTCTTCCTGGGCTCGGAGATCGCGCTGTCCGACGAAACGCTGTGCGAGATCCATGCCCGCTCCTTCGCGCTTTTCGCGGCGGTCGCCCGCATCCGCCCCGGCGACACCGGCAGGACGCGCTCGATCTCCAAGCGCGAGCTCGAATGCCTGAAGCTGACCGCCAACGGCAACACCAGCGAGGACATCGCCAAGCTCCTCAAGCTCTCGGTGCATACCGCCAACCAGTACCTCACCCAGTCGACGCAGAAGCTCAACGCGGTCAACCGCAACCAGGCGGTCGCCAAGGCGTTGCGACTCGGCCTGATCGAATAGCTACACAGCCGCGGCGCCGTAAACGCGCTGCAGCAAGATTGGCTCGGCTGCAATCAAATCGTCAGGGGAATGCGAGCGGCTCGGTCCTGCGGGTGCGAGCCTCTTCGATCGCGTCCTCGAGCAAGGCCGTGTTGTGCTCGGGCGTCTCGCCGGGCTTCTCGAACGACACATAGTTGACCACCACGGACGCCTCATGCTCGGTCAGCGTAAGCTGGAAATAAACCGTCACGCCGCGCGGGCGCAGCTCGAGATCGAGCACGATGCGCGGGCTGCCGCTCCAGTCGACATGCGCCTCGCCCCCATGGCCGAGCCGCAGCTTGCCCGGCCGGAAGTAAAGCTCGGCGGCCGAATCCACCAGGTCCGAGAGGCAGGCGAAATGCTCGAGCCGGATGAAGGCGATATAGTCGGCAACGTCGATGAGCCTCAATTCGCCCACCACGGGCTCGATGGCGCTGGCGACGATCAGCTCGCGGGAGTTGGCGTGTGGTTGCCGGTCCATGGATTAGCGGCGTCCGTTCATTGGGTTGCTTTGCGCGTGGCCTTCTTCGAGTAGACGATCCGCACCAACTCGGCGACGGCCTGGTAGAATTGCGACGGGATCACGCTATCAACCGAAACTTGCTTGTACATGGAGCGCGCGAGCGCCACGTCCTCGAAGATCGGGATGTTGTTCTCCCTGGCGATCTCGCGGATCTTGAGCGCCACCAGGTCCTGCCCCTTGGCCAGCACGATCGGCGCGGAATCTTCCTCCCGCACATATTTCAGCGCGATCGAATAGTGCGTCGGGTTGGCGATCACCAGCGTCGCGCGCGGCACGGCCGTCATCATGCGCTTGCGCGCCCGGTCGCGCGCCAGCGAGCGCAGCCGCGACTTGACGATCGGATCGCCTTCCGACTGCTTCATCTCGTCCTTGACTTCCTGCTTGGTCATGCGCAGGTCGCTCCGCCAGTGGAAACGCGACCAGACGATGTCGACCACCGCGATCAGCCCCATGACGAAGACGATCGCCACCAATATGTCGACGAAGATGCCGCGTATGACCAGACCGAACGAGACCGGATTGGTGATCATGCCGGCGAGCAGCTTGCGATGATCTTGCGAGAGCGTGAAGCTCAACACCGCGATAGCGAAGCCGAGCTTGGCCAGCGACTTCAGGAATTCGACCCAGCCCTGCACGCCGAACATCCGGCTCCAGCCCTTGGCGATCGAGATGCGCGACAGCTGCGGCCTGATCCGTTCGCCGACGATTTGCGGCATGTTCTGGAACACCGAGGCACCGATGCCGGCAACCGTCAGCAGCACCAGCAGGCTGACGACGGCGCCGCCGATCTCGACCATGACCTGCTTGTAGAGCGAGATGACGTCGGTCTCGGTGTCCATCGGCCAGGCTTCCGGCTTTTCCAGGAACGTCGACAGGAACATGCCGAGATCGACGATCGCGTCCTTGGCATAGAAGACGGCGAAAACCAGTATGGCGAGGAAGGACGCAAAGATCGCGGTCTCACGCGAATGGGGCAGCTTGCCCTGTTCGATCGTGTCGCGGATCTTCTTTTCTGTGGCTTCCTCTGTTTTGGAATCCTTGTCGACCGCTTCAGCCATGGCGCTCTGACCGGGTGATTATCGTCAAGCGGCTTCGGCGGCGGCGGTCTGCGTCGAGGGCAGCTCGAAGGCTCCTTCGCGTGACAGCCGGATGGCGGCGACCGATATGCTCTTGCGCGCCGCCATGATGTCGGCAAGCGCAATGCCTTCCGATCCCTGTCCGAGTTCGGATTCGATCATGCGGCGAGAGCGCGCGCCGATCGCCGAGAGCGCCGATTCGGCGAGTTCCGGCGACGCGCCGCGCAGCGCCAGCGTGACGAGCTCGGTCGATAGCCCGTCGAACAGCAAAACCCGGGCTTTCTGCGGAAGCAGCGGCAGATCGTCGAAGGCGAACAGCCGCGATCTGACGCCGGCGAGATCGGGCGTGCCGACGTCCTCCAGGTCCTGCATGAGGTCGTCCAGTTCCGGCTTCGCCATCTCGTTGAGCATGCTGGCGACGCGTTCCTGGCCGGCGGACGTGTCCCTGCTGGCCTTCTGCGACAGCACGCTCACGCGCAGCTGGTTCTCGACGATCCGCGACGCCGCTTCCGGGACGTTGGCCATTGTCACCATGCGCTTGATGATCTGGCTGCGCATCGGTTTTTCCATGGTGAGCAGCACGTTGGCGGCCGTCTGCGACGCGAGCTTCGAAAGCACCATGGCCGACGTCTGCGGATGCTCTCCGGCAAGGAAGCCGCCAAGGCGCGCCGGATCGAGCTTCTCAAGGTCCGGCCATATCGGCGGCGGTCCTTCCGGAACCGGCTCGAACTTCTTTTCGCCCATGATGGCGCTCATCTCCTCGGGCGACAGCGATTCGTTCAGGATCGTATCCATCCGGTCGGCTGAATCGAGCAGGCCGGCGCCCTCGGTGAACTCGGCTTCGAACTCAGCGACGATGCGCTCCAGGTCGGCCTGTGGAATGGTGCGTAAGAGACGCGCGCCTTCGATCAGCGCCTTCAACTCGTCCTGTTTGAAGAATTTGAGCAGGCGGCTCGCCGCGGGCTTGCCCATGGCCACCAATATGGCCGCCGCCTTTTGCGGACGTGTGAGCGCCAATGCCGTCGTCATGCGTGCTGTCCTCGCTGCCGATTGGTCCGCTCGCCGGCCATTCTCAGGCGCTCTTCGTCGCGGCGATGATTTCGGTGAGCCGGATGCCGAAACGCGTCGGATCGCTTTCCAGCACCGTGATCTCGCCGCGCGCTATTCTGCGGCCGTTGACCACGACGTCGACCGGCTCGCCGATGCGGCGATTGAGCGCGACGGTGGAACCTTTCTGCAGCGCCATCAACTCCGACACGGGCATCTCCGTGCTGCCGAGGATGATCTGCACGTCTACCGGAATGGTCATGATGATCGAGGAATTGGCGCCAGACCGAAGCGCAGCGTCCGGACGGCCCTCCTCTTCACGGAGCACGCCGCGCAGTTCTTCGATAGCGCGATCAAGCTGCTCGCTAGGTTGGCCGGTTTCCGTTTCGGCCTCGGCTTCCACATTTGTCGCTGCCATGCTTCGTCTCCATGAATCCCGGGCCTGGCGTCAGCCCGGCATCAGTCCGTCGATGAAATCCTGCCCGGCATCATGCGGATGACTGATGCGGACGGTGTAATTCTGCCCCAGCTTGCCGAACTCGCAGACAAACAGTGTCTTGTCGCGGGCGCTGAGCCTGGCGTTGAGCTGCGCGTTGTCCTCGAATTCGATCACCTGGCCGGGTTCGAACGCGGCGAGGTCGCCGAGCGTCAGCCGGGCGAGCGGCATCGTCGCTTCGAGCCGGACGGTCGAGCGCATCACCTCTTCGGAGAAGCGGGCTCGCCAGTCGAATTCCGTGGTCTCGCCGTCCTCGCCCGTGGCGACGTCGCCGCTGCGCGAGGAAAGCAGCAAGCGCTGCGGGATCATCACCGTGAGCGTGCCGCTGTCGGACGGCGTCGACAGGCCATAGACGATGCGCACGGCGGCGCCGTCGCGCAGCACCCGCCGCCTCGCATCGTTGCCGGACATTGCTTTCGGCACCGGCAGGCGCAGGTCGAGCGAACGTTTGCCGGATCCGTTGAGTGCCGTCGCAACCTCCTGGAACACGCTGGTCGCGACATCGGCCTCGATCTGCGACAGGTCGCGCTCGATCGGCGCCACCGGCTGGTCGGGATCGCCGCCGAACAGCGCGCTCACCATGACGGCGACCGCTTGCGCATCCATCACCAGCGTCATGGCGTCGGCCGAGGCCGGCGAGGCAACAACGGTCAGCGCAAAGGCATCGCCGGCGCGCGAACGCGCCTCGGGAACGCGGCCGACCTCCACCACTTGCAGATCGACGATCACTGGCGCGCCGAGCTCGCCCGCAAGCGCCTTCTGCAGCACCGGCAGCGCCCGTTCGGCCATGCCGCGGCCGACGCCGATCACCTGCGCCGCCTCGCCGCTGTCGCCGACGAGCCGCTCGATGATCAACTCCCGGGTTTGCGAAGGACTGCCCGGACTTGTCATGACGGCAGGCGGCCCTGTCTCGGATGCAGCATGCTCAGGCCGCCTTCTTCTCGGCGGAGCCGGCGTTCATGGTGCTCTGCTCGACGGCATCGATCGTCGGACGCTCGTAGGAAGAGATGGTCTTGCGGCCGAATTCGATCGCCACCTGCGGCAAGGCGCCGTTCATATACGCAAGCAGCGTCTGCTTGACGATGATGTAGAGGCGATTCTTCTTTTCGCGCACCGTCTTGATCTTGGTGGCGACCGGACCGACCACCGCGTAGGACAGGAAGATGCCGAGGAAGGTCCCGACGAGTGCCGCGCCGATAAGGCCGCCGAGGATTTCGGGCGACTGGTCCAACGCACCCATCGCCTTCACCACGCCGAGCACGGCCGCCACGATCCCCAGCGCCGGCAGGCCGTCGCCGACCGCGACCATCGCGTGATAGGCTTTCAGCTTGTCGGTGCGGATCGTCTGGATCTCTTCGTCCATCAGCGCTTCGATCTCATGCGAGCGGGCATTGCCGATGATGATGATGCGGCAGTAGTCGCAGATGAAATTCGTCAGGTCGTGGTTCTTCAGCACGGTCGGAAAAGCCTGGAAGATGGCCGACTCCTCCGGATTGTCGATATGCGCCTCGACTTCGCTGCGCGACTTCGAGCGCAGTTCGCGCATCAGGCTGTGCAGGACGCCCAGCGTCTCGAGGTAGTCGCGCTCCTTCGGCACCGCCTGCTTGAATGCTTCGAGAATACCCTTGCCGGTATCCTTGACGGTCTTCATCGGATTGGCGACGAGGAAGGTGCCGAGCGCAGCGCCGCAGATCACCACCGCTTCCCATGGCTGCATCAGCACATGCAGATGCCCGCCCATGGCCATGAAGCCGCCGAGGACGCAGCCGAGCGTCACCACAAGTCCGATCAGAATGCCCACGACAGGTCCTTCCGCATGTCACGTCGTGATCAGGGATAGTCCTCGTGCCTTGTGTGAGGCTTGAATCGAAGGCCGCGAACGCGATTCAGCTTCGCGCAAGGAAGTGACGTTATTGTGCAGGGATAGCTTCGGCCGGAGGCGTGTCCTTGCTCAGTACCTACACCAGCTACCAGTTGATCGCGAAAGACATCAACAAATCGATCGTCCAGGTTGAGAAACAGCCGATGGTCGATCGCGATACGCAGTATTATCTGGCCAATATCGGCAAGGTTACATCGATCGACGATTTCGTAAACAATGATCGCCTGTTCAAATATGCCATGAAGGCTTACGGGCTGGAGGACATGGACTATGCCAAGGCCTTCATGGTCAAGGCGCTGAAGGAAGGCATCTCCGACGCCGACAGCTTCGCCAACAAGCTGACCGACAAGCGCTACGCCCAGTTCGTCGCTGCCTTCAACTTCGCCACCGATGGCACCAGTGCGACGATCTACAACCCGACACAGCAGCAGGTTACGGCGAACTACGCTACACAGGCCGAGATCGCCGGCCTTGATCCGGATTCGGACTATGTAAAAGGCGAGACGACCTACTATCTCGCCAACATCACCAAGGTGAAGTCGATCGACGATCTGATGTCGAACGACCGGCTCTACACTTACGCGCTGGCCGCATTCGGCCTGGATTCGGCCACCGAGGACAAGGACCTCATCAAGTCCGTCCTGCAAGGCGGCGTGAAGGATCCCGACAGCGTCGCCAACCAGCAAACCAACAAGGCCTATGCCGGGCTCGCCGCCGCTTTCAACTTCGCACAGTACGGCGACACGACCACCACTCGCGTTGCGGCGCAGCAGCCGACCGTCGACATGTATCTGCGCCAGACATTGGAAGAGAATGCCGGCCAGACCAACGAAGGCGTGCGGCTGGCGCTTTATTTCCAGCGCAAGGCGCCCGACATCACCAGCTGGTACGACGTGCTCGCCGACACCGCTTTAGCCAGCGTGGTCCGCGCAGCGCTCGGCCTGCCCGATTCCTTTGCCACCGCCGACATCGACAAGCAGGCGCAGCTCTTCGAGCAGAAGCTCGACATCTCGGACTTCTCCGACCCCGAGAAGCTCAGCAAGTTCCTGACCCGCTTCACCAGCATGTACGAGATCAACCACCCGACCTCGACGGCGGTGACGTCTGTCAGCGTGCTCTTCGCGCAGCCGACCAGTGTCGGCATCTCCACCGATCTGATGATGGCCATGCAGCAGTTGAAGTTCTGAGAAGATCATGCAGGACAGTCTTTACGTCGCCCTTTCCTCGCAGATCGCGCTCGAGCGCCGTCTCGACACCATCGCCGATAACGTCGCCAACGCCTCGACCATCGGATTTCGCGCCACCGGCGTGAAGTTCGAGGACGTGGTCTCGGGCACCGGGCCGAAGTCGGTCTCCTTCGCCTCCTCCGGCAAGACCTACCTTTCCGGCGCGCATGGCGCGCTGACCGAAACCGGCAATCCGTTCGACTTCGCCATCCAGGGCGACGCCTGGTTCGCCATCGAGACACCCGCCGGCACGGTGATGACGCGCGACGGCCGCTTCTCCATGAACGAGAACGGCGAACTGATGTCGACCGAAGGCTATCCGGTGCTGGACGGCGGCGGCGCTCCGATCCAGCTCGATCCGCGCAACGGCCCGCCCAAGGCGGGCGCCGACGGCTCGCTCAGGCAGAACGACCAGTTGGTCGGCGCCATCGGTCTCTACAATTTCGACCCCGGCGAGAATTTCGTCCGCTACGGCAATTCGGGCATCGTTCCGGCGCGCACGCCCGAACCCGTCACCGATCGCTCGGACGTCGGCGTCGCTCAAGGATTTCTGGAAGAGTCGAACGTCAACCCGGTGCTGGAAATGACCCGGCTGATCCAGGTGCAGCGCGCTTTCGAGAACACGGCGGCGCTGATGCGGCAGACCGATTCCTCCACCGACGACGCGATCAAGACGCTTGGCTCGAAGTGACGGCATGACGAACGGCTCGTCCTTGTTGCGCGCTTCCGATAGCCCGGCGGATACCGGACGTGCCGACAGGCTGGCCGCGCTCGAACGCGTCTGGCAGCGGTTCGACGATCCGCAGGTGCTGCTTTCGCGCGGCGGCCGCGTCGTCGAGATATCGCCGACACATTACAAGGTCCGTGGCCTGTCCGGGATTGCCAGGCTCGGCGACATCGTCGAGCAGCGGGGCAAGGCCGGCGCACGCCGCGGCGAGATCGTCAAGATCGGCAGCGACGAGGTGGTGGTCGCGCCTTTCGAACGCAGCACCGATGCCGGAATCGGCGATGCCGTCTTTCGCCGCGGCCCACTCGCGGTCACGCCGCATGTCTCCTGGCGCGGGCGCGCGATCGACGCCTTGACCCGCGTCATTGACGGCGGTCCGCCGCTGGTCAGGCCGAATGCAGCCGATGCCGCGCATAGCGCGACGCCCGGCGCCCTGGCGCGCCAGCGCGTCGGCACCGGCTTCCTCACCGGCGTCAGGGTGATCGACATCTTCACGCCGCTCTGCTTCGGCCAGCGGCTTGGCATCTTCGCCGGTTCTGGCGTCGGCAAATCGACGCTGCTTGCGATGCTGGCCGGCGCCGAGGCTTTCGATACGGTGGTCGTGGCGCTGATCGGCGAGCGCGGCCGCGAGGTGCGCGAATTCCTCGAGGATACGATCGGCGCCCAGAGCATGGCCAAGACCGTCGCCGTCGTCGCCACCAGCGATGAAAGCGCCATGATGCGCCGGCGCGCGCCCGACACGGCCATGTGCGTGGCTGAGCATTTCCGCGACCAGGGCCATCGCGTGCTGCTGGTGCTGGACTCCATCACGCGTTTCGCGCATGCGTTGCGTGAGGTGGCGACCGGAACGGGCGAGCCGCCAGTCGCGCGCGGCTATCCGGCGTCGGTCTTCACCGACCTGCCGAAATTGCTCGAACGCGCCGGGCCGGGGGCCGAAGGCCCCGGGGTTAAAGGTAGGGGTTCGATCACCGCCATCATTTCCGTGCTGGTCGACGGCGACGACCACAATGATCCGGTCGCCGACTCGGTGCGCGGCATCCTCGACGGCCATGTCGTGCTCGACCGCGCGCTCGCCGAGCAGGGTCGTTATCCGCCGGTCAATCCGCTGTCGTCGATCTCGCGCCTTGCCGACAAGGCCTGGAGCGCCGAGCAGCGCATGCTGGTGACAAGGCTGAAATCGATGATCGCGCGCTTCGAGGATACACGCGACATCCGTCTGCTGGGCGCTTACCAGAGCGGCGCCGATGCCGAGCTCGACAACGCGGTGCGCCAGGTGCCGCTGATTTACGAGGCGCTCACGCAGTCGCCGAGGGACCGCGCATCGGCCGATCCGTTCGCCGACCTCGCCCGCCATCTCAAGGGGAAGCTGAATGGCGATCAAGGAGACTGATCTCCAATACACCGAGCGCATGCTGCGCGACATGCTTGCAGAGGCCGAGGCGGCGGAAAGAGCCGAGGCCGACGCGGCAAGACCTGCCAAGGACAAGGCCGCGCGCGCCAAGGCTGAGAAAGCAACCGCGCTTCTGACCAAAGCCGGTAGGCCGCGTCCGCCGCGGACATCCGCCACAAGTACCGCCGACGTTGCACAAGCCAGCCGCGATTCGTTGCTCGACGGCCTTTTTCCCCGCGCCGAATGGCCCGAGCCGCCGAAAGCCCAGTTCCCGCGCCTCACCGACAAGAGCGCTGACCGCCGCAGCGATTTTGTCATCGCCGCGCTCGGCATCACGCTCGGCCTGATCTGCGCGCTGTTCCCCTGGTATATCTTCTTCAACCAGGAGCAGTTCGGCGTTCAGGCGATCAAGTTCGGCGGCAGCGGCGGCAATTCCGGACGCGCCGGCGGTGGCGTCGTGGCCGAACGCAGCGGACCGCTGACGGCCAAGGACGTTCCCAATGCCGATATCGACCTGTTCGCCACCGGAACGGTGCAGGACGACCTCGCGCCGCCGCCCGGCGACCAGCCCTTCCCGGCCGCCGCCTCGGAATTCAAGATGGTGCATGTCGCCAACGGCCGCGCCATGATCGAGGACGATACCGGTCTGTGGATCGTCCAGCGCGGCTCTGTCCTGCCCGATTCCAGCCGCGTCGCCTCGATCGAGCAGCGCGGCGGCAAGTGGGTGATCGTCACCAGCACCGACAAGGTGATCCAGCTCTCCAAGTAAGAACCCGGGCCTTACAGCTCGTCCCGCGCAAGGTCCGCGCAAGACTGGCCGCCTAGTCTTGTGCGTACTTGCCCGGGAGATTCCCATGGAACCCGTAAATCTTTTCGATCTTGCCACGCGGCAATCGCAATGGCTGGCCGTGCGCCAGTCGGCGATTGCCTCGAATATCGCCAATGCCAACACGCCGGGCTACACGGCCAATGACGTCGAGCCCTTCGAAAAGGTCCTCGACCGCACCGCGGTGACGCTTGCCGCCACGCAGGCTGGCCACCTTGGCGCCGAAACGGCCCATGCCGGCTTCAACGTCAAGCCGGAAGACGCTGACGGCGCGATCATGCCGTCGAAGAACACCGTGGTCCTCGAGCAGGAGCTGATGAAGGCCGGCGAGGTCCGCCGCTCCTTCGAGCTCAACACGGCGATCGTCAAGGCCTTCCATTCGATGATGACGATGGTGGTGAAGAGCTGATCATGGACGCGCTGACTGCAGCCCTCAAAGTCGCGGCTTCCGGTCTCGGCGCCCAGTCGGAGCGCCTGCGTGTGGTCTCGGAAAACCTAGCCAACGCCCAATCGACCGGCAGCACGCCGGGCGCCGAGCCCTATCGTCGCAAGACGATCACCTTCCAGTCCGAGGTCGACCGCGCAACCGGGGGCTCGCTGGTGGAAGTCAGCGCGATCTCCCGCGATCCTTCGGACTTCCCGATCGAATTCCAGCCCGGCAACGAAGCCGCCGACAACAAAGGGTACGTCAAGATGCCCAACGTCAACACGTTGGTCGAAATGGCCGACATGAGCGAGGCGAACCGCTCCTACGAAGCCAACCTGCAGGTCATCAAGCAGGCTCGCGATCTGATTTCCATGACCATCGACCTGATGAGGAACCAGTAATGATCGGCGGTATCGGGGCAATACAATTCAAAACGGCGGTCGATGGAGCGGAACAGGCTTCACCGGGTCTGCTGCGGGGCGGTGTCGGAACGCAGGCCGGCGAAAGCGTCGGCAGCACCTTCGCCGAAGTCCTCGGCCAGGCGGCGACGAAGACCGTCAACACGCTGCAGGGCGCAGAGCAGATGTCGATACAGGCGCTCAAGGGCGATGCCGACACGCGCCAGGTCGTCGATGCTGTGCTGAGCGCCCAGCAGGCGCTGCAGACCACCATCGCGATCCGCGACAAGGTCGTCTCGGCCTATCTCGAAATCAGCCGCATGAGTATCTAGGAGCGCGTCATGAAAGCCCTCGCCATCGCCGCCACAGGCATGAACGCCCAGCAGACCAACCTGGAAGTCATCGCCAACAACATCGCCAACATCAACACCACCGGCTACAAGCGGGCGCGGGCCGAATTCTCCGACCTGCTCTACCAGGTCGACCGCACGCAGGGCGTGCCCAACCGCTCCAATACCTCGCTGGTGCCGGAAGGCGTCTCGATCGGTCTTGGCGTCAAGACGACGGCGGTGCGCAACGTCCACACGCAAGGTGAATTGGCCAGCACCGGCAACAGCTTCGACCTGGCATTGACCGGCAGGGGCTGGTTCCAGATCGAGGGTGCCGACGGCGGCACGCTCTATACCCGCGCCGGCGCCTTCAACACCAATGCCACCGGGCAGCTCGTGACCGCCGACGGCGCCAACGTCATCCCCGCCATCACCGTGCCGACCGACGCCATCGAGGTGATCGTCAACAAGACCGGCCAGGTCTTTGCCCGCATCGACGGCCAGACCAATTTGCAGCTGCTTGGCCAGCTTCAGATCGTCAACTTCGCCAATGAGGCGGGTCTGGCGCCGCTCGGCGACAACCTTTTCCAGGAAACGGCTGCCTCCGGCCCGGCCAATGTCGGCGTTCCCGGCGATCCGGGCTTCGCCACGATCCAGCAGGGCTATCTCGAGTCTTCCAACGTCGATCCAGTCAAGGAAATCACCGAGCTGATCTCTGCCCAGCGCGCCTACGAAATGAATTCCAAGGTCATCCAGGCCGCCGACGACATGGCCTCGGTGGTCTCCAAGAACATCAGGTAACGGATGATGGCCGGGCCGATCTCCTCCGCACTCCGTCGCGCCGCGCTGGCCACCGCCCTGGTGGCCGCCGGCATGCCGGCTTTCGCGCAGGACGCGACCGGCCAGTCGGCGAACCAGATCGCCGCCGGCCAGGCCGTCGGCGAGGCCGTGCTGATCCCCAACCGGGTCATCTATCCCGGCGAGACCATCGAGCCCGCCTCGCTCAAGCAGGTGACGCTCATCCCCGGCAAGCACAAGCCGGACGGCATGGCGACGCGCTCCGAGGAACTCCAGGGCAAGGTCGCCAAGCGCACGCTTCTGCCCGGCCGGTATATTCCGGTCAGCGCCATCCGCGACGCCTGGCTGGTCGAGCAGGGCGCTTCCGTGCAGGTCTATTTCACCGCCGGCGCGCTCACCATTTCGGCCGCCGGCGTCACGCTGCAGCCAGGCGCCGCAGGCGACCAGATCAAGATCCGCAACGTCGACAGCGGCAAGATCATCTCGGGCACGGTGATGGCCGACGGCACCATCCAGGTCGGCGCTTCGTGATGCGGGTGCTTGTCCTCCTGCTGAGCGCGGCCATCGGCCTTCAGCCGGCATTGGCGGACGGTCTGACGCCCAAGGCCAAGCGCGAGCTGGCGCAGAAAAACGGCGGCGTCTACGACGATCCGGAATACGATCCGGCCACCACCCAGCGCATGTTCCGGGTCTCCACCGGGCCAAGCACGCTGCCGCCCGGCCAGGTCGCGGCGCGCATCAAGGACATCGCCCAGCTGCAGAGCGCGCGCGACAACCAGCTCGTCGGCTACGGCCTGGTCATCGGCCTCGCCGGAACCGGCGACAGCCTGCGCAACTCGCCCTTCACCGAACAGTCGATCCGCGCCATGCTGGAAAATCTCGGCATCGCCACCGAAGGCGGCAGCGCGCGCGCCAAGAACGTGGCCGCCGTCATCGTCACCGCCAACATGCCGCCCTTCGTCCAGTCGGGCAGCCGCATCGACATCGACGTCTCCTCGATGGGCGACGCCACCTCGCTCGCCGGCGGCACGCTGGTGATGACGCCGCTGAAGGCAGCCGATGGCGAGATCTATGCCGTCGGACAGGGCTCGGTGATCGTCGGCGGCTTCACCGCCCAGGGCCAGGCCGAGCAGTTGACTCAAGGCGTGCCGACCGCCGGCCGCGTGCCGAACGGCGCCATCGTCGAGCGTTCGGTGCCGGCCGAATTCGACGACCAGGGCGTGTTGACGCTGCAATTGCGCAATCCCGATTTCTCCACCGCCATCCGCATCGCCGACGCCATCAACGATTACACCTCGCAGCGCTTCGGCATGCGGGTCGCCGCCGAACGCGACGCCCGCACGGTGCAGATCAGGCGGCCGAAGAATGTCTCCGCCGCGCGTTTTTATGCCGAGATCGAAAATCTGGTCGTCGAATCCGACGCCCCTGCCCGCGTCGTCATCGACGAACGCACCGGCACCATCGTCATCGGCAGCAATGTCAGGATCTCGCGCGTGGCGATCAGCCATGGCACGCTTACGGTGCGCATCACCGAAGCGCCGAAGGTGGTCCAGCCGGAACCCTTCTCCAGAGGCGAGACCGCGGTCGAGCCTTTCACCGCCATCGAGGCAAGCCGGCCCGACGCGCGCGTCGCCGTGCTCGACGGTCCCGACCTCGAAACGCTCGTTTCCGGCCTCAATCGCCTCGGCGTGAAGCCCGACGGCATCATCGCCATCCTGCAAGGCATCAAATCGGCCGGCGCCCTGCAGGCCGACCTGGTTCTCCAATAGGCACGCCGATGACCCCACTTTCCTCCCCAACACGCCGCCGTCACCTGAGCTTCTGCGCCATCGGAGCAATGGTTGCTCTGCTTGGCGGGACCGCCGCCCATGCGGACGAGGTACGGCAGGTGTTGCCGGGCGGTCAGGCGCCGGTTCAGCCGGCCGAGCTCACACACGAAAGCGCGCCGCTTCGGCCGGCTGCGCTCGCGGCCGGCAAGGCGCCTGACGAAAGCGAGGTCCAGCGCTTCTGCTCCAACATCGCGGACGCCGCGCGCGACCGCCGCTACGCGCTTCAGGCCGAGGAATTGAAGCAGCTGCAGGCCGGCATCGATGAGCGCATGAAAGCGCTCGAGGCAAAGCGGGCCGAGTACGAAGAATGGTTGAAGCGCCGCGAAGTGTTCCTGGCGCGCGCCGAGGACGGCGTCGTCAAGATCTATGCCGGCATGAAGCCCGACGCTGCCGCCGAACGGCTGGCGATGGTCAATGCCGAGCTCGCGGCAGCCATCCTGATGAAGCTCGATTCGCGCAAGGCCGGCGTCATCTTGAACGAAATGGACCAGAAGGCGGCGGCGACGCTCACCGGCATCATGGCCAGCGCGGCGCGAAGGGTTGATCCGTCATGAAGTTGAAATTCTTTGTTTTCGTCGCGGTTGCGGCATTGTCCGGCTGCGGCACCAATTTCAAGGAGATCGGCCGGGAGCCCGCTCTGTCACCGGTCGGTTCCGGCATCGGTGAGGGCGGTTCCGGCCCCTACAGCTATCCCGAGCCGCCTGCCTCGCGGCCGAAGAAATTCTCGCTGTGGGACGATCGCCAGAGCCGGCTCTTCACCGATCCGCGCGCGCTGCGCGCCGGCGACATCCTTACCGTCAACATCAAGCTCAACGACAGGGCCAATTTCAAGAACCAGAACGACCGCAGCCGCACCGCCGCGCGCAAGCTCGGCTACGACGTCAATCTCGGCTGGGAAAGTGCAAGCACCAGCGGCAAGGGCGACGCCGGCCTGAGCTCCAGCACCGAGACCAATGCCGACGGCGAGATCAAGCGCTCGGAGGACATCGCCCTCAACGTCGCCGCCGTCGTTACCGAGGTGCTGCCCAACGGCAATCTGATGATCAGGGGCTCGCAGGAGGTCCGCGTCAACTACGAACTTCGGGTGCTGACCATCGCCGGCATGGTTCGTCCGTCCGACATCGGCGCGGAGAACACCATCCCCTACGAGCGCATCGCCGAAGCGCGCATTTCCTATGGCGGCCGAGGCCGTGTGAGCGAGGTCCAGCAGCCGGCCTATGGCCAGCAGGTGCTCGACCAGGTTCTTCCTTTCTAGGGCCGGGGGAAGCGCTGCCGTGGCGAACATCGAACAGGTCCAGCCCAAGAAGGGACCTTCCCTGGCGATCCAGCTCGCCATGCTGTTGGTCATAACGGGCGCGGCGGTCGGCATGGGCTGGCTTTCGGGCGGCTATCTCAAGCAAGGCGAAACGCCGGCACCGGTGCCCGCGGCGCCGGAAAACGCCGGCACCGCGGAGAAACCCGCCGAAGGCGGCAAGGCGGCCGCCGGGCCGGCGCTGGTTCAACTGGCGCCGATCACCACCAATCTCGCCTCGCCGTCGGACGTCTGGATCCGGCTGGAGGCGTCGCTGCTCTACGATGCTCCCCAGCCGACGGAAATGGCCGAGCAGATCCACCAGGACCTGCTCGCCTATGTGCGCACGCTCAAGCTGCACCAGATCGAAGGCGCCAGCGGCTACCAGCATCTCAAGGCCGATCTCGAGGAGCGCGCGGCGCTGCGCAGCGGCGGCCACGTCAAACAGGTTCTCGTCAGGACGATGCTGCTCGAATGAGAAAGTTCCTCATAGCCACCGCGCTCATCGTCGTCACCACTTCCGTCGCCGCGGCCCAGCAGCTCGATCTTGGCGGCATCGGCAAGGCCGACGGTACGACCGTCGGCTATCTGATTCAGATGTTCGGCCTGCTCACCGTGCTTTCGGTGGCGCCGGGCCTCTTGATCATGGTGACGAGCTTCACCCGCTTCGTCATCGCCTTCTCGATCCTGCGCGCCGGCATCGGCCTGCAATCGACGCCGGCCAACCTGATCCTGATCTCGCTCTCGTTGTTCATGACTTTCTATGTCATGGCGCCGACCTTCGACCAGGCCTGGAACACCGGCGTCAAGCCGCTGATGGACAACCGGATCACGCAGGCCGAGGCGTTCGAGAAGATTTCCGGCCCGTTCCGCGACTTCATGCTGCACAATGTGCGCGACAAGGACTTCGATCTCTTCGCCGACCTCGCCCGCGAACGCGGCCAAACCGTCTCGCGCGAGAGCGTCGACCTGCGCATCCTGGTGCCGGCCTTCATGATCTCGGAGATCCGGCGCGGCTTCGAGATCGGCTTCCTCATCGTCCTGCCCTTCCTCGTCATCGACCTCATCGTCGCCACCGTGACCATGGCCATGGGCATGATGATGCTGCCGCCAACGGTGGTATCGCTGCCGTTCAAGATCCTGTTCTTCGTGCTGATCGATGGCTGGAACCTTCTGGTCGGCAGCCTGGTGCGATCCTTCACCTGACGCACCCGGCGCGGGTGCCGAAACGGCGCCGTTCCACTCGAATTTTACGCAATATATTTTCGATTAACCGTCCGATTTAGCTCTTTGGTAGCAACTTGCCGCCATAGTCGCCTGCAGATGGCGGGTGATCGGGTTCACAGATCATTGGCATGATGCCGCACCGTCATACCGGACATGCCGGTATGTCAAAAAAATCCGTGTAAAAACAAGGTACGTGTACCATGGCCAGTATCATGACCAACGCCTCGGCGTTGACCGCTCTGCAGAGCTTGAACGCCACCCAGAAGAACCTCGACACCACCCAGTCCCGCATCTCGACGGGTTATCGCGTCTCGCAGGCTTCCGACAACGCCGCTTACTGGTCGATCGCCACCACGATGCGCTCCGACAACCAGGCCATGTCCACCGTCTCGGACGCTCTCGGCCTCGGCGCCTCGAAGGTCGACACCGCCTACACCGGCATGGACAGCGCGATCTCGACCATCAACCAGATCCAGCAGAAGCTGACCGCTTCCTACGGCCAGACCGATGCTTCGAAGGAAAAGACGCAGGTCGAAATCGCCGCTCTTCAGAACCAGTTGAAGGCCTATGCCGACGGCGCCACCTTCTCCGGCACCAACATGCTGTCGGTCAACAGCGGCGCCACCGCCACCAGCGCAGCCGACGTCAAGATCGTTTCGGCCTTCAACCGCGACGCCAGCGGCTCGGTTTCGATCTCGACGATCGATGTCAACGTGGAAAGCATCAAGCTCTACGAGGCTGGCACTGCGGCGGGTGTGTCGAAGGGTATTCTCGACGCCGACCGCGTCGGCGCGTCCGGCGCTGTCACCACCACCGTGCAAAACCCGACCCTGGGTGCGGCATCGGCGGCGGGCGACACCTATTCGGTCGCCACCATGAAGATCTTCTCCGGCACCACCGCTGCCAGCGATACCCAGATCGCGGATATGATGAAGGTTGTCGACGCTGCGCTCAAAGACATGACGAACGCCGCCACCAAGCTCGGCGCCGCCAAGAGCTCGATCGACCTGCAGAAGACCTTCACCTCGAGCCTGATGGACTCCATCGACCGCGGCGTCGGCCAGCTTGTCGATGCCGACATGAACAAGGAATCGACCCGCCTCCAGGCGCTGCAGGTCCAGCAGCAGCTCGGCGTCCAGGCGCTGTCGATCGCCAACGGTTCGTCGCAGTCGATCCTGTCGCTCTTCCGCGGCTGATCGCTCTATACTGACCAGGCTAAAGCATCGGGCCGCGCCAAAAGCGCGGCCCGATTTTCGTTTGCTCAAGGCCCGCGCAACCCTCGTTTCTTAACTTCTCGAAAGCCTACTTTTAACAGGCCATTAACCATATCGCGCTAGATATGGTTAACCAACGACTTACGACAGGTTGTCGAGTCGGCCCGACCGGCACGACCGCAACCGATGGGCAGGTCGAGACCCGGCCTGTGTGGCATGCCGGCTTTTGAGAAGGAGCGAGTTTCTTGGCGAGCATCATGACGAACGCTGCGGCGTTGACTGCACTTCAAAGCCTCAACGCCACCAACAAATCGCTCGAGCAGACGCAGGCCCGGATCTCGACCGGCTACCGGGTCTCCGAGGCCTCCGATAACGCCGCCTACTGGTCGATCGCCACCACCATGCGCTCCGACAACTCGGCGCTGTCGACCGTGCAGGACGCGCTCGGCCTTGGCGCCTCGAAGGTCGACACCGCCTATACCGGCATGAACAACGTCCTTTCGACGATCGGCCAGATCAAGACCAAGCTTTTGTCTGCCGTCGGCCAGTCGGGTGCCAACAAGGCCAAGACGCAGACCGAAATCACCACGCTGCAGGCGCAGATGAAATCCTTCGCCGACGCCGCCACCTTCTCGGGCTCTAATTATCTTTCGGTGACGTCGACGCAGGTCGCGGCCGCCAATGACGGCGTCCAGCCTGACGCCAAGATCGTCTCTTCGTTCAATCGCTCCTCGTCCGGCGCCATCTCTCTCGGCACCATCGACATCGATATCGAGAGCACCAAGCTGTTCGATTCCGGCCTCTCCACCGCCGTCAAGAACCAGGGCATCCTCGATCGCCAGACTTCGATCTATTCCACCGCCGCGGACCAGTCGGCATATGACGCCGCCTATGCGGCCTCGATCGCCGGCGGCGCCACCGACATCGCCGCCAACACCGCGGGCCAGGGCGCTGTGACGGGCACGCCCGTCAAGATCGACAACGTCTCCGCCTTCAATCTCGACATCACGGCAGCGGGCGTGACCGACGACATCATCACGCAGATGGTCACCAAGATCGACAACGTCATGAGTCAGCTTACTGACGCCGCCACCGTGCTCGGCGCCGCCAAGAGCTCGATCGACCTGCAGAAGACCTTCACGCAGAGCCTGATGGACTCCATCGATCGCGGCGTCGGCCAGCTCGTCGATGCCGACATGAACAAGGAATCGACTCGCCTCCAGGCCCTGCAGGTTCAGCAGCAGCTCGGCATCCAGTCCCTGTCGATCGCCAACAGCTCCTCGCAGTCGATCCTGCAGCTGTTCAAGAACGGCTAAGCCGCGGGATTATTCCCACCAGAAAAAGGCCGCGCCTGAGGCGCGGCCTTTTTCGTTGCTTGATAAGACGCCGGTTCGACGCTTTGCGGGCTCTTCGGCGGCACGCCTATCATCCTCGCACAAGCTTCGCGGTCTAGTCTTCCGGCGGACAGTCATGCTGGGAGCGGTTGAAACGTGCCGGAACAGATCCAGAGCATCATCGCGAATTTGAAGAGCTTCGGCGTCAGGCGCCTGGCGCTCATGGGCGGCATCGCGGCCCTGGTCATGGCCGTCATCGGCATCGCGTCCGTCTATCTTAACCGTCCGGCCTATGAAACGCTCTATGTCGGCCTCGAGCGTTCCGACGTCAACCAGATCGGCCTGGTGCTGGCCGATGCCGGCATCGGTTTCGATGTCGGCTCCGACGGGACCTCCGTGCTGGTGCCGGCCGGCACCACCGCGCAGGCGCGCATGCTGCTTGCCGAGAAAGGCCTGCCGACCAGCGCCAACGCCGGCTACGAGCTGTTCGACAATGTCGGCTCGCTCGGTCTCACCTCCTTCATGCAGCAGATCACCCGCGTGCGCGCGCTGGAAGGCGAGATCGCGCGCACCATCCAGTCGATCTCCGGCGTCAAGGCGGCGCGCGTCCACATCGTCATGTCCGAGCGCGCCAATTTCCGTCGCGACGAGCAGCAGCCCTCCGCCTCGGTGGTCATCCGCTATGCCGGCAACGATGCCGAGAAGAGTGCCATGTCGATCCGCCACCTCGTCGCCGCGGCTGTTCCCGGCCTCTCGGCCGACAAGGTCACGGTGCTCGATTCCAACGGCAACCTTTTGGCCGCCGGCGACGATCCGTCCAACACGAGTGCGGCGCGCACGCTCGGCGTCGAGCAGACGGTCGAGGCGCAGATCGGCGACAACATCCGCCGCGCGCTCACCCCTTATCTCGGTCCGGACAATTTCCGCGCCAGCGTCAAGGCCGACGTCAACACCGACACGCGCCAGACCGAGGAAACGATCTTCGATCCGAACTCGCGCGTCGAGCGTTCGGTGCAGTCGGTGAAGACCAACGAGGCCAGCAACCAGAAACAGGCCTCGACCCCGACCAGCGTCGAGCAGAACCTGCCCGAGACGCAGACCACCAGCACCGAGGGACCGCAATCCACCTCGCAGAACGACCGCAAGGAAGAGATCACCAACTACGAGATCAACTCGAAGAAGATCGCCACTGTCTCCAACGGCTACACGGTCAACAAGATGTCGATCGCGGTCGTCGTCAACCAGGATCGCCTGAAGACCATCCTCGGCAAGGACGCTACCCCGGAGCAGATCGCCAAGCGCGTCGCCGATATCCAGAAGATGGTGGCCTCGGCGACCGGCTTCGACGACAAGCGCGGCGACGTCATCGACGTTTCGGCGGTCGAGTTCATCAACGGCCTCGACGGTGAGCCGATCGATCAGCCCGGCATCCTCGCCTCGATCGGTACCTATACAGGCACCCTGATCAATGCCGGCGCCTTCATCGTCGTCGTTTTCCTGGTGGCGTTCTTCGGCCTGAAGCCGATGGCCGCCGCGCTGACGGCGTCGGCGAAGCCTGCGGCCATTGCCGGCCCGAGCTTCGACGACGTGCAGCGTTCCTTGCCGACGCCCGATGCGCCGGTCGCCGCGATCACCGCCGAGACCCCGGCCGGTACGCGCGCCGGCGCGACGCCGCTCGATGACCTGCGCCAGAAAATCCGGCCGGCGCCGCAGGAGCGGCTTGCCCGCATGGTCGACCTCAACGAGGAGCGCACCGCGCAGATCCTGCGCAAATGGGCAGCCGCCCCAGAGGCCGTGGGTTAGGCCATGGCCTCGGCGCTCTTCGACCTCCTGCCCGATTTTGGTTCGCGGACCCCGCGTGCCAGCCAGCCGCCGTCCGCACGCGCCGCCGAGCATATGCCTGCCGCCGCGCCGGCGCCGCAGGCCGATATCGGCGCGCTGATCGCCGAGGCGGTTGCCGATGCGGAGGCGGCGCTCGAGGCACGCCTTGCACTCTCCCATCAGGCTGCGCTCGACGCCGAGCGTCAGGCCAGCGACGATGCGGCGAAAACATTCCTTGAAAGCTTCGGCGGCGATCTCGGCGCCGCCGTCGCCACGCGCATCGAAGCCATGGAGCAGCGCGTTGCCGAGCTTGCCGGCGCGACCGTCGCGCGCATCGTCGGCGGCCTTCTCAGCGACGACCTGCAACAGCGCTCGCTCGCCGCCCTTTCCCGCGCCATCGGTGCAGCGGTCGCCGACAGCGAGGCCGTGCGCATCGGCGTCCGGGGGCCGCTCTCGCTGTTCGAGCCGCTGCGGGCGGCGCTCGGATCGCGCGCCGCCAATCTCGACTTCACCGAGGCTCCGGGCTTCGACCTGACCGTCACCATCGACGAAACAGTGTTCGAGACGCGTATCGCCGAATGGTCGGCGTCCTTGTCGGAGGTCCTGTCATGAGCGCCGTGGACCATGCCGACCCCCGGCACGAGATCATCATCGTCAAGCGCAATCACGACGGCCATGACGACGCTCACCATGGTGGCGTGTGGAAGATCGCCTTCGCCGACTTCATGACGGCGATGATGTGCTTCTTCCTCGTCATGTGGCTGATCAACGCCGCCAACGAGCAGACCAAGGCAGCCGTCGCCAGCTATTTCAATCCGGTCGAGCTGATCGACCGCAATTCCAGCCGCAAGGGCCTGGAGGACCTCGGCGACGGCCCCAGCAAGGTCGGGCTGACCGCGGATAACCCGCAGCAGGGCGCGACCAAGGCGGGCGATAACGGCAAGGGCGGCGCCGGTTCCTCCGAGCGCCGGCAGACGAAGGACGGGGCGCAGGATGCCCAGCTCTCCGATGAGAAGCTGTTCGCCGATCCCTATGCCGTGCTGGCGGAGATCGCCGCCGATACGGGCGTGATGCAGAACGTCAGCGCCAAGGGTGAAGGCGGCGCCCAGACGGCCGGTCCGGCAACCGGCGCCTCCGGCGGCGAATCCTATCGCGATCCATTCGCGCCGGATTTCTGGTCGCAGCAGGTGGCGGTGCCTGACGCCGAGGCAACCGCCGAGCGCGCCAAGTTCGATGGCGATCCGGTCAAGCCCGGCGACAAGGTCGCCGCCGCCGCGGTGCCGAAGGTGAAGGCCGTTCCGGCCGCCCCTCCGCTGACCGCTGCGCCGATGGAACCGCTGGCCGCCCCGGAAGGCACCGACGCCAAGGGCATACAGAAAGCCGCGCAAGGCAGGGCCGGAAAGCCGTCGAGCGAAGGGAAGAAGAGCGAGAAAGCCGACGCCGACAAGCGCGAGATTGCGGACACCGACACCAAGGCTGAAGCGGCCAAGGCGGAAAAGACCGAATCCGAGCAGGCCGCCGACAAAGGTGACAAGGCGCCGAGCAAAGCCGCTCTTCAGGAAGCGGCGGATATGAAGAAGGAACTCGCCAAGGCATTCCTGCCGGGCGAAAAGCTCGCCGACGGTGTCTCGGTCGAGGCCACCGACAAGGGTGTCGTCATTTCGATCACCGACCAGCTCGACTTCGGCATGTTCGAGATCGGCTCGGCCATGCCGCGCCGCGAGCTGGTGCGGGCGATGGAAAAGATCGGCCACATCATCAACGAGAAGAAGGGCACCATCACAATCAGCGGCCACACCGATGCGCGGCCGTTCCGCAGCGACACTTACGACAACTGGCGGCTGTCCACCGCGCGCGCCCATTCGGCCTACTATATGCTGGTGCGCGGCGGCGTCGACGAAAGCCGCATCACCGAGGTCGCGGGCTTCGCCGACCGACAGCCCAAGATCGCCTCCGATCCGATGGCTGCCGCGAACCGGCGCATCGAAATCCTGATGGCGGCCGGCGGATGAGGGCCAGGACCGTCATCGGCGGCGCGATAGCGCTGCTGCTGTTCGCCGCGGGGTCGTCACCGCCGGCTTTCGCGCAGGATGCGCTGCAGCCCTATCAACTGGTGCGTTCGCTGCAGCTGGTCCAGGATCGCATTGCCGGCGGCGATCACGCCGCGCTGCCGATGCAGGCAAAACTCCTCGAAATGATCGACGCCCGGATGCGCGGCGCGAACGCCGAGGATTTCAAGGAGCCGAAGAACTTCCGCGCTCTGCTCGTCTATGGGATGAGCGGCGGCAATCCGGTGACGGTCGCGGCGGCGGCTTCGCGCGCGGTAACCGACCCGCAAAGCCTGGCCATCGCCAAAGGCGTCGTCGCCTATCTGAGCGGCCAGCCGGCCGAGGCGATCGAAATGCTGAAGCCGATCGATCCGATGGGCGTGCCCGCCGATCTCGGCGCCTTCCTGGCGCTGGTCAAGGGCTCGCTGCTTGCGACCGACGACCCGTCGGCAGCGCTTGCGCTGCTCGACGAAGCGCGCCTGCTCAGCCCCGGCACGCTGGTCGAGGAGGCTGCGCTTCGCCGCTCCGTGGGCATCGCGGCCGCGCAGGGCGACGCCGCCCGTTTCGCGCTGGCTTCGACCCAGTATGTCGCGTCCTTTCTTTATTCGCCCTACGCCAGCCAGTTCGCCGATGCCTTTGTTTCCGGCGTCATCACGCTGCACATGGCGATCAGCCAGGACAAGATAGCCGACATCACCTCGATGATGGATCCCGAGCGTGAGAAAGTGATCTACCTGCGCATCGCGCGCCGTGCCGCGATCGACGGGATCACGGAGCTCTCGGCTTTCGCCTCGGCCAAGGCCGAACTGGGCCGCAACGGCAACGGCAACCGGGACGACCCGCGCACCCAGCTCTATTCGAGCCTCTCCACCATGACATCGGCCAATGTCGATGAAGCACGCGCCAAGTTGGGCAAGATCGACCGCGGCAAGCTTTCGCAAAGCGACCGCGACCTGCTCGACGCCGCGCAAGCTGTCGCGGGCGAAGTGATGGCGCCGGTGAAAGCGGCCGCCAATGCCGGACCTAAGCCGGCAACCGTTGTGAAAAGTGACGAGGCGAAATCAGCGACGGAGGCCTCGGCCGATCCGGCCAATGCGGACTTGCCGCCGGTGGAAGGAGCGATGCCCGACCAGCCAGCGGTCGCGGCGAGCGATCCGCCGGTCGCTGCAAGCGATCAGGCGAAAGACACGCCCTCGCCGCCCGCTGTCCCGCAACCGGCGCAAGCATCGGCCGAAACGCCGGCGTCCACTCCGGCACCGATTGACGCCGCGCCGGTGGTGCAGGCATCGGCGCCGGCGACGCCCGATGCGCAAGACCCAATCGATGCGGCGGTGACCAGCACGCGCCGTCAGCTAGACCAGATCGACCAGTTACTCGGAGCAGCCCCCAAATGACCAGCGTCAACCAGACCCTGCCGGGCTTTGCTTCGACCCAGCCCCGGCAGCACTCGACCGGCGGCGAGGACAAGGATCAGAATTTTGGTGACCTTGTGCATGGGCCCGAGAAGACCGATCGGCCACAGGACAAGCACGCGACCGGACCGGTGATACCAGACGCGCATCCGGCAAGGCGCTCGCCGGCCAATACCGGCAAGCAGGAGCCGGACCAGCATCCGCAGGGGAAAACCGGGGCGCAGAAAGCAGCCACGGGAAAGTCCGGGAAGACCACCGCCCAGGACGATCAGGCGAAGCTGACGGCGGACAAAGATTCCGCGGTGCAAACCGACGAGTCCGCGCCGCTGCAGGATCGCCTGCCGTTGCTGATGGCGCTGAGCGACATGAAACATTTCGCGCAATCGTCGGGCACGGGCGGCAAGGGTTCCGCCGACGGTGAAGAGGCCGCGAGCGAGGGAGCATCGTTGGAAACGCGGCTGCGCCCAGGCAAGCGCGCGGCGGTCGACGATTCCGCCGAGCCGCAGTCGCGATCCGCTCGTTCGACGGCGGCTGTAGCGTCCGGGCCCGACTTCGGGCAAAAGCCGGTGAAGGCGGACATGGCTCTCGACATGCCGGGCCGCGGCGATACCAGGATCTTGCCGAAGCAAGGGAATGAACCGCAGGCCGACAACCCGGTACCGCCGCAAGGCTGGCGGCCGGCTTCCGCCTCCAAGGCCTCGCAGCTATCGCAATCGACCACGCAGCAGACACCGGCCAAGCCGTCTTCTTCCGCCACACGCATGGAAGTCGTCAGCCAGCAGAGCTTCCCGGCGCCGGCGCAAAACCCGATCGGCCAGACGGCATCGGCGCTGGTTGAAACGCTTGCCTCCGACAATGGCGTCCAGCAGGCCTTCGCAAGCGCCTCGGCAGGCTTGCAGACGACCAATTCTGTTGCCGTTCCGACACATGTTCTGAAGATCGAGCTCCACCCTTCGGAGCTCGGATCGGTCATCGCCAGCCTGCGGCTCTCGGGGGAGCAACTTTCGATTGAGATGAAGCCAGAGACACACGAGGCATATCGCCGTCTCACCGCCGACAGCGACGCCATCGTCAAGTCCATGCGCAGCCTCGGCTTCGACGTCGACAAGGTTACCATCCTGCAACCTTCGATAGCAGCGCATGCGGCCAGCCGCACCGACGCAACCAGCGCCATGCCGATGTCGACAGGCCGCGATCAGCCTTCGTTCCAGCCCGGGAACTCGGGCGGCAACGGCGCGGGCGGCGGCCGGCAACCGGGAAGGAACGATGGCAATGGCGCACAGGAATTCGGTCGTGCCGCTTCGTCTCTTGGCGAGCGCGCTGACGACGATATGTATATCTAGTTTCGCTGCCGGCACGGCCGGCGCCGCCGCCAATCCCTGCGAGCCGGAGATCCTGCGCGCCGCCGATCGCTACGGTGTGCCTGCCGGGATCCTCTACGCCGTCGGCCTGACCGAGACCGGAAAGAAGGGCAGCCTTCAACCTAATGCTTTGAATATAGAAGGAAAAGCTGTCTTCCCTCGCGGTCGCGGCGAAGCGCTCGCCGCATTCGAGGACGCGCGTCGCGAGGGCAAGACGCTGATCGATCTCGGCTGCATGCAGATCAACCATCGCTATCACGGCGATCATTTCCGCAGCGTCGAGGACATGCTCGACCCGCATCAGAATGTCGACTACGCGGCGCGCTTCCTGGCGAGCCTGCATGCCCGGCATATGACCTGGTCGATGGCCGTCGCTCGCTACCATGCCGGTCCCGACAACGACCCGGCACAGAAGGTCTATGTCTGCCGCGTCATCGCCAACATGGTCGCCACCGGCTTCGGCAAATGGACGCCGAATGCCAGCACTTTCTGCAATCAATAGTTGTCAAATTCCGGATCCAGCCGACCTTCGCCAGCCTATCCGCCGGCGCCAATATTCGTGCGCCAACAGTTGGCGCGAATACACCCGCGCAGCCGCTTTATTACGGCTCCCAAAAAAACTCCCAAGAAAATAGCTACAAGAAATGATGGTTTTTCAGGATTCGTCGAGCCGGGTACCCCTTTCCGCACGGGGCAAGTGAAATGATTCGGAGGGCGGGCCGATGATCGTGATCGTTGACGAGCGAGAGCTCGTGACAGAGGGCTACTCTTCACTTTTCGATCGCGAGGGGGTGGCCACTGCCGGCTTCGCACCAGGCGAATTCGGCGAGTGGGTGAGTTCCGCCGCCGACACCGATCTCAGATCGGTCAGGGCCTTTCTCATCGGCGACTGCCGCGAAGGTGCGATATCGCCACGCCAGATCCGCGACCGCACCGGCGCGCCGGTGATCGCGCTCAGCGAACATCACTCGCTCGAACACACACTGCGGCTGTTCGAAAGCGGCGTCGACGACGTCGTCCGCAAGCCGGTGCACATCCGTGAGATTCTCGCCCGCATCACCGCCATTCGCCGCCGCGGCTCCGAAGAGGCCGCCTATACCGAAGTCGGGTCGATGCGCATCTTCATGGACGGCCGCGATCCGGAGATCAACGGCGAGCCGCTGCCGCTGCCGCGGCGCGAGCGGCGCATCCTGGAATATCTGGCCAGCAACCGCGGCCGGCGGGTGACCAAGACCCAGGTCTTCAACGCCATCTACGGCATCTTCGACGAAGAGGTCGAGGAGAACGTGGTGGAGAGTCACATCTCGAAGCTGCGCAAGAAGCTGCGTGAGAAGCTCGGCCACGACCCGATCGATTCCAAGAGGTTCCTCGGCTACCGGCTGGTGTTTTGATGGCCGCCCAAGGCACATCCCGCACCAGCCTCGCGCAAGACACGAGGCATAATTTTATCGCCTCCTACCCAGGCACTGCGGAGATGTATCGATGAGCCTCTACGGAATGATGCGGACCGGCGTTTCCGGTATGAACGCGCAGGCCAATCGCCTCTCCGCGGTGGCCGACAACATCGCCAACTCGGACACCACGGGCTACAAGCGCTCTTCGGCCGAGTTC
Organism: Mesorhizobium sp. B2-4-6; assembly: GCF_006442775.1. Classification (NCBI taxonomy): domain Bacteria; kingdom Pseudomonadati; phylum Pseudomonadota; class Alphaproteobacteria; order Hyphomicrobiales; family Phyllobacteriaceae; genus Mesorhizobium; species Mesorhizobium sp. B2-4-6. The sequence continues at coordinate 184,925 of NZ_VFVI01000001.1, read as the reverse complement.
TCGACACTGATCATGCCCGGCACCGGGGGCGCCTATAATTCCGGTGGCGTGACCACCACGATCCGCTCGGCCGTCGGCACACAAGGCGTCATGACCTACACCACCTCGGTGTCCGACCTTGCCGTCAACGGCGACGGCTTCTTCGTCGTCCAGGATGCCGGCGGCACGCCCTATCTCACCCGCGCCGGCTCCTTCGTTCCGGACGCGCAAGGCCGGTTGGTCAATGCCGCGGGTTACCAGCTCATGGCCTACAGCTACGCCAATGGGGACCCGGCCGCGACCGCCAACGGCTTCGAAGGCCTCGTGCCGGTGCAGATCTCCGACCAGCAGATGACAGCGACGCCGAGCACCGAGGGCCTGTTCTCCGGCAATCTGCCGGCGGGCGCGACGCCGCCCTCTGGCCCGTTGCCGTCCAGCAATAGCGCGACCGCCGAATACACGTCGAAAACCTCGCTGGTTGCCTATGACAATCTCGGCAACAAGAAGCTGCTCGACGTCTACTTCACCAACACCGGCGCCGGCACCTGGCAGGTCTCGGTCTTCGACCAGTCGAAGGCGACCGCGGGCACCTCTTTCCCCTATACGGGCGGCGCGCTGGGATCGGCCAACCTCACCTTCGACACCACGACAGGCAAGCTTACCGGCGCGACGGACAGCGTCTCGTTCACGGTACCGGGCGGCTCGACGCTGGACCTCGATCTCTCCCAGCTGACGCAGCTCGGCACGGGCTTCACCGTTGCCGACGCCAAGGTCAACGGCAACGCGCCGAGCTCCATCCAGAAGGTCCAGATCGGCCAGGACGGCATTATCTACGCGCAGTTCGAGGACGGCTCGACCAAAGCGCTTTACAAGATCCCGCTGGCCGACGTTCAGAGCCCCGACAACCTCACCGCAATGCCCGGCAACGTCTATGTGCAGAGCACCGACTCCGGCGCTGTCCACATCGGCTTTGCCAATGAAGGCAAGCTCGGCTCCATCGTCTCCGGGGCGCTTGAAAACTCCAACGTCGATATCGCCGAGGAACTGACCAACATGATTGCGGCGCAGCGCAGCTACACCGCCAATTCCAAGGTCTTCCAGACCGGCTCGGACCTGATGGACGTCCTCGTCAACCTGAAGAGATAAACGACGGGCGCCGCCCGTGAAAGATCAGCATGTCGCTTTCCTCCGCACTAAGCATTGCCCAATCGGCGCTTCTGGCCACGTCCAAGCAGACCAGCGTCGTATCGCGCAATGTGGCCGACGCGTCGAACCCGGACTACACACGCCGCATCGCCGTGGTGACCAGCACGGCGCCCGGCGCCCGGGCGGTGGAAATCCAACGCGCCGCGAATGATCTCCTGTTCCGCCAGAACCTTTCGGCGCTGTCGGCATGGAGCGGCCAGAGCGCGCTTTACAACGGCATGGATCAGCTCGATCTGTCGGTCAACGGGGTCGACAACGCATCGTCCCCCTCGACGGCAATCGCCAACCTGCAGCAGTCCCTGCAGCTTTACGCCACGACGCCATCGAACCAGAACCTCGGCACCAGCGTCATCGACGCCGCCAAGCAGGTGGTGAACTCTCTCAACAGCGGCACCAAGGCGATCCAGGACTTCCGCACCCAGGCCGACAGCCAGATCTCCACCGCCGTCAACGATCTCAACTCGCTGCTCAGCCAGTTCCAGGACGCCAACAAGGCGGTCATCTCGGGCACTCGCTCCGGCACCGACGTGTCCGACGCGCTCGATCAGCGCGACGCGATCCTGAAGAAGATATCGGAATACGTTCCGGTCTCGACCTTCACCCGCGGCGACAACGACATGGTCATCACCACCAAGGACGGCACGACGCTGTTCGAGACCGTGCCGCGCTCTGTGACCTTCACGCCGTCGGCCGGTTATACGGCCGGCACGCCCGGCAACACCATCTATATCGACAACGTGCCGGTCTCGGCGGGCACCGGGGACACCACCGCCGACGGCAAGATTGCGGGCCTCTTGAAGCTGCGCGACGGCGTCGCTTCGACCATGCAGAGCCAGCTCGACGAGATCGCGCGTGGTCTTGTCACTGCATTTGCCGAAACCTCGTCGTCGCAGCCCAATGCCGCGGGCCTGTTCACATGGTCGGGCGCCCAGGCAATTCCGGCCGCCGGCACCTTGATCGATGGCCTCGCCGGCACGATCAGCGTCAACGCCGCCTTTGATCCGAGCGCCGGCGGCAATCCCGCGCTGTTGCGCGACGGTGGCGCCAATGGCGCGGCCTATGTCGTCAACACCGGCGGCGCATCCTATTCGGACCTGCTGATCAGCTACGGCAACAAGCTCGATCAGCCGATGGCCTTCGACAGCTCGGCCGGCATCACCGTCAGCTCGAGCGTCTCCGACTACGCGGCCAATGCCATCGGCTGGTTCGAAGGCGTGCGCCAGCAGGCCTCGACCAATGCCGACAGCAAGCAGGCGCTGGCCGCGCGCACGGCCGAGGCGCTGTCCAACGACACCGGGGTCAATGTCGACCAGGAGATGTCCCTGCTCCTCGACCTCGAGCACACCTATCAGGCCTCGGCGCATATGATGAAGACGGTCAGCGACATGCTGGACTCCCTGATGGCCGCGGTAGGATAATCCATGAAAGCGACAGGCGTTTCCTCAGCTGCCATCTCCAACGCCCTGCGTTACCAGCAGGCGAAGATGCAGGCCGACCTCGTCAAGGCGACCAAGGAATCGCAGACCGGCACCGTCGCCGATGTCGGCCTGGCGCTTGGCAGCCGGACGACCCAGGCCGTCACCTTCCAGCGCGATCTCGACCGGCTGAACGGCATCGTCGATTCCAACGCGCTCGTCTCGGCCCGCCTGACATCGACCCAGGATTCGCTCGGCCAGATTTCCGATGCCGCGCAGAGCTTCCTGTCGGCCCTGACCAGCGGCGTGTCGGGCGACTCCTCGACCAGCATCCTGCAGACTGCCAGCGCCTCGGCGCTGCAGCAGATGACGGGTATCCTGAACACCAGCGTCAACGGCGAATATCTGTTTGCCGGCACCAACACCGACGTCAAGCCGATCGACGATTTCAACGCCGTCGGCTCACCGGCCAAGGCCGCCTTCGATGCCGCCTTTTCGAGCTATTTCGGCTTCACCCAGACAGACCCGGCGGCGGCCAACATCACAGCCGCGCAGATGGACGACTTCATCACCACGCAGGTCGAGCCGCAATTCCTGGGCGCCGGCTGGCAGGCCAACTGGTCGAGCGCCACCGACGATCAGATCACCAGCCGCATCTCGCTCAACGAAACCACCCAGACCTCGGTCAGCGCCAACGAACAGGGTATCCGCAAGCTCGCCATGGCATCCGCCATGGTCAGCAGCCTGCTTACCGGCAGCATCAGCGAGGCCGCCCAGAACGCCGTCGTCAGCCGTGCCCAGACGCTGGTCGGCGAAGCGATCGGCGGCATTACTCAGATACGGGCCGAGACAGGCGTTGCCCAGCAGCGCGTGTCCGACGCCAGCGACCGCATGAAGACCCAGGTCGACCTCTTCGAGAAGCATATCGTCGATCTCGAAGGCGTCGATCCGGCCGAAGCCGCCACCCGCGTCGCCGATCTGACGCAGCATATCGAGACCTCCTTCGCCTTGACCGCGCGTCTGCAGCAGCTCAGCCTGCTGAACTATCTGACTTGAACATAAACCGGAACGCCAGAGCGCCGACGATGTATCAATTCTCCTACGCCGACATCCAGACCGACTCCGTCGCCGACGCCAAGGACCGGGAGCGGCAATTGCTCACCCGTTCGATCGACATGCTGGCCGCCGCGGCAGCCGTCGGCACCGAGTCGATGGAAGCGGTCGAGGCGCTGCATTTCACCAACCGCGTCTGGACCGCCTTCGTCGAGGATCTCGGCTCCAGCGACAACGCCCTGCCCAAGGAGTTGCGCGCCAACCTGATCTCCATCGGCCTGTGGCTGCTGCGCGAGACGGAAGACATCCGCCAGGGCCGTACCAACAATTTCGAAGGATTGATCGAGGTCTCCCAGATCATCCGAGACGGCATCCAATGACCAACACGCTGAAAATCTCGCTGAAGCCCAACGAGAAGATCTATATCAACGGCGCGGTCATCCGCGTCGATCGCAAGGTCACCATCGAGCTGATGAACGACGTGCAGTTCCTGCTCGAAAGCCATGTCATCCAGGCCGACCAGGCCGCGACGCCGCTCAGGCAGCTTTACTTCATCGTGCAGATCATGCTGATCAACCCGGCGGGCGCCGCGGAGGCGCGCGACATGTTCCGCCGCTCGCTGCCGATGCTGATCGCGAGCTTCGAGAACCAGGACATCTGCAAGGGCCTGAAGCAGATCGACCGCATGGTCGGCGAGGACGAGATCTATGAGGCGCTGAAAGCGATCCGCGCCCTCTATCCGCTCGAGCGCAGGGTGCTCGAGGACAATGACGACATTCCCGAAATGCCGCGCGCACTGGCTGTAGGAGCATAAGATGGCCGTCGACATGACGACAACGATCCCGGTTGGCGCCAACCAGGCCAGCCAGCAGACCTCGAAGACAGCGGTGGATTACCAGTCGTTCCTGAAGCTCCTGATCGCCGAGATGAAGAACCAGGATCCGACCAAGCCGATGGATTCCACGCAATATGTCGCTCAGCTCGCCACCTTCTCCCAGGTCGAGCAGTCGGTGCAGACCAACACCAAGCTCGACCAGATCATGCAGTCCTCGGCCTTGTCGCAGGCCGACGCGCTGATCGGCCGCTCGATCACCTCGGCCGACGGCAAGACCACCGGCACGGTGGCTTCGGTGACGCTCTCCAGCAGCGGCCTTGTCGCCGTGCTGCAGGACGGCACCCAAGTCCCGGTCGGCGCGGGCGTGTCGATCAAGCCGGCCGCCTAAGCAGGTCTCCCGAAAGTGGGGCCGGTTTCGGGACAACGACATGCTTAAAATCAAAAAAACTTTAGCCGGATTCGCATAGGGTCAGCCCATGAACGAGGCCGACGCCCTCGATATCGTCCAGTACGCGGTGTGGACGGTTCTCGTCGCTTCCGCCCCCGTGGTGCTGGTGGCGATGGTGGTCGGCATCGGCATCGCGCTCATCCAGGCGCTGACCCAGATCCAGGAAATCACGCTCACCTTCGTGCCGAAGATCGTCGCCATCATGCTCGTGGTGGCGCTGACCGGCCCGTTCATCGGCAGCCAGATCTCGGCCTTCACCAACGTCATCTTCGAGCGCATCGAGCACGGCTTCTGACGCGAAGCCTCAGCAAGTGTCTGGCGGCCTGTTCGCAGGCCGCGAGATCGCTTGCGGCGGCGTTTCTTGCAGCTAGATTGTAGGCGCGACGGCGTCGGCCGACGTCTCAGGCGATTCAGGAAGTGATGCATCAGGCAAGAACGGCCGGCGGGCCATGTGCGGAATAGCCGGCGTCTGGCGAAAGCGCGATCCGATCGGCAGCGGCGATCGTCGCGACGTCGCGCGCATGATGCAGGCATTGGCGCATCGCGGTCCCGACGATCACGGCAACTGGAATAACGCCCGGCTGGCGCTCGGCCACCGCCGGCTGACCATCATCGATCCATCGCCCGCCGCGCGCGAGCCGATGCTGACCGCGTCCGGCGACGGCGTGCTGTGCTACAATGGCGAGGTCTATAATTTTCGCGCGCTGCGCAAGACGCTGCAGGCGGAAGGCCTGACGTTCCAATCGGTGTCCGACACCGAGGTGGTGCTTCAGGCCCTGCATCACTGGGGTCCGCAAAAAGCGGTGCCGCTGTTCGACGGCATGTTCTCCTTCGCCTATTTCGATGCCCGCGACGGCGCCTTGTGGCTTGCCAGGGACAGGCTGGGCATCAAGCCGATGTCGGTCGCCGAAACCGGCGACCGCGTGCTGTTCGCCTCCGAGGACAAGGCGATCCTCGCCTGCCACGACTTTGCGCGCCGGATCGACACACGCGAGCTGACGTTGCGGCTTGCCTGGCAGAGCCGAGATTCGAGCTACAGCGTTTTCGACGGTATCGAGCGTCTCCCACCGGCAGGCCTTTGGAGGATCACCGGAGACGGCATCGACAAGCGCCGCTTCTGGCACGTCCTCGATGTTCTCGATACCACGCGCATCGCCGGCGACAGGACGTCCGACGCCGAGCATATGGCGACGCTCGAGAGGCTGCTCGAGGAAAGTGTCGAGCTGCATTGCATCGCCGATGCCAGCCTTGCAACCGCTTGTAGCGGTGGCGTCGATTCCGGGCTTATCACCGCGCTTGCCAAGCGCTTCAGGCCGGAGATGCACGGCTACGTCATCGACCAGAAGCTCGGGCGCAGCGAAGCGCCGGACGCCGAGCGCACCGGTCGCCATGCCGGCGTCAGCCTGCGCCGGGTGCCTTTTGACAAGGACCGGTTCCTCGAGCTCTGGCCGCGCGCGGTCTGGCACCTTGAAACCGACGGCTGGCATGCCAGCCACGCCGCGCTGCTGGCGCTTGCCGAGCGGTGTCGCGCCGACGGCGTCAAGGTGCTGCTCACCGGCGAGGGCTCCGACGAGCTCTTCGGCGGCTACAAATGGCAAGCATCGACGATCAGGGTCTGGCGCCAATCCTGGCTGCAGCGCCTGTTCCGCTCGAAGGCCAGGCGGGACCGCAAATTCGCCGAATTGCGCCGCGCCCCATTCCGCAACTCGATCGGTCGCGGCTCGCCGACTGACCGCACCATGGCGCTCAGAGCCCTGTCGCCCGAGCTGAACTTCCTGCAGACAAAGCTGTTCGACAGGCTGGAAGGCGTCGCGCCGGCCAGCGACCGCGCTTTTCTGGCAAGCTGCTTCTACGACCTCTACTCGCATCTGCAGGACCTGCTGCACAGGCACGACCGGTTGAGCATGGCGGCGTCCGTCGAGCTCAGGGTGCCGTTCCTCGAGAACCGGCTGATCGACTTCGCCCTTCACCTGCCGCGCAGGCAGAAATACCGCGACGGAACCGGCAAGTGGCTTCTGAAGAAGGCCGCCGAGCACCATCTGCCGCGCGAAAATATTCGCGCCGCGAAGAACGGCTTCGAGATGGATGCCGCTTTTTCAGCCGGAGCGCAGGGCCTGCTGCGCGGCGGTGTGCTGCGCGACGCGATGAAATGGTCTGCTTCCGAATTGGACGACCTCATCGACATGGCCAGAAGCCAGGAAACGTCGCGCCTGCGTCTCGTCGGCATGGAAATGCTGCTCAGGCTTTACATGAATGGCGAGACGACAGGCGGCCTGACCGAGGCCCTGCATGCCGAGGCGAGAAACGCGAAATAGCCAAAAGTTGGTCCAGACCGGCCTGATGCTTGGTTTAAAGCTTCGCCGACGCATTTTCGCCTTTGCCTTCCTATTGTTGGGCCGCACTCTTTGGCGAGTCGCTGGCCCTTCCGGGTGCGGCGAGCTTCTACAGAAGACGAAGGCGCAACCATGATCGACGACGAGCCGGAAAGCGAACGCGTCTCCGCGCTGGCGCCGTTCCGGCACGGCATCTTCCGCGCCGTCTGGTCGGCCAGCCTGGTATCGAATTTCGGCGGCCTGATCCAGGGCGTGGGCGCCGCCTGGATGATGACCACGATCGCCACCTCGCCCTACCAGGTGGCGCTGGTCCAGGCCTCGACCACCTTGCCGATCATGCTGTTCGCGCTGGTTGCCGGCGCCATCGCCGACAGCTTCAACCGCCGCAAGGTGATGCTGGTGGCGCAAACCTTCATGCTGGTCGTGTCGGCGCTGCTGACCTTGTTCACCTGGCAAGGCTGGATGACGCCCTGGACGCTGCTTGCCTTCACCTTCCTGATCGACAGCGGAACGGCGCTGAACAGCCCGTCATGGCAGGCCTCGGTCGGCGACATGGTGCCGCGCGCCAAGGTGCCGGCGGCCGTCGCACTCAACTCGCTGGGCTTCAACATCACCCGTAGCGTCGGGCCGGCCATCGGCGGCGTGATCGTCGCCGCCGCGGGCGCCGCGGCCGCCTTCGCCGCCAACGCCGTCAGCTATATCGGCCTGATCGTCGTGCTCGCCCGCTGGAAGCCGGCGCTGCCCGAGCAAACCCTGCCGCGCGAATCGCTGGGCGCGGCGATGGGCGCCGGCCTGCGCTATGTCGCCATGTCGCCCAACATCGCCAAGGTGCTGGTCCGCGGTCTGGCCTTCGGCTTCAGCGCCGGCGCGGTGCTGGCGCTTCTTCCCCTGGTGGCGCGCGACGTCGTCAAGGGCGACGCGCTGACCTACGGCATCATGCTCGGCGCCTTCGGCATCGGCGCGGTCGGCGGCGCGCTGATCAGCGTGCGGCTCAGGCAGCTGCTGTCCAGCGAGGCGATGGTGCGCATGGCCTTTTGCGGTTTCGCCCTATGCGCCCTCAACGCCGCCGTCAGCCACAATGGCTTGCAGACGTCGGCGGGCCTGCTCATCGGCGGCGCCTGCTGGGTGATCGCGCTCTCGCATTTCAACGTCACGGTGCAGATGTCGACGCCGCGCTGGGTGGTCGGCCGCGTGCTGTCGATCTACCAGACGGCGACCTTCGGCGGCATCGCGCTGGGCAGCTGGATCTGGGGCGTCGTCGCCGACGCGCATGGCGCCGAGACCGCGCTGATCGCGGCGGCGGTCGCGATGCTCGCTGGCGGCGCCATTGGCTTCGCCCTGCCGCTACCGCGGCAGACGGTGCTCAACCTCGATCCGCTCAACCGTTTCAAGGAACCGATGCTGGCGCTCGACCTCAAGCCACGCAGCGGCCCCATCGCCATCATGATCGAGTACATCATTCGCGAAGACGACGTGCCGGAATTCCTCGCGACCATGGCCGAGCGCGGCCGTATCCGCCGCCGTGACGGCGCCCGCAACTGGACCTTGGCCCGCGACCTCGAGAATCCCGGCATCTGGATCGAGCACTACCACACGCCGACCTGGGTCGAGTATATCCGCCACAACCGGCGCGCCACCCATGCCGACGCCGTGGTCGGCGAACGCATCCGCGCGCTGCACAGCGGCGAGAACCCGCCGCGCGTGCGCCGCATGATCGAGCGCCCGACCACCGCGGGCACGACGCTCGTCTCGCCGAAAGGCCCGATCGATCACTGACGGCACGTCGTTCGAAGCACGCTTCCGGCAAACGACGTGCGCCGAAGGGTCAGGGATCAATCGGCGCTCTGGATCATGTAGAGCTTGCGGGTGGTCTCGTGGATGCGCCACTCGCCCTTCCATCCCTGCGGCAGGACGAGAAGGTCGCCCGGCCCCAGCTCGCGCATCTCGCCATCGGCGCGGCTCACCTCGGCGCGGCCGCAGATGATGTGGCATATCTCCGACGAGTTCGTGCGATCGGCGGTGAACCGCCCGGGCGTGCATTCCCAGATGCCGATATCGATGGTTCCGTCCGGCGATTGGAAGAACGACCGCGCGGCCTCCAGCTGATCCCCTTCGAAAGAGGTCGGCTTCGGAGAAAAAGCGCCGATGTCGGCCTTGGCGAGGTCGTGGAAAGTCGAAAGATCGATCAAGCTGGTCTCCATGGATCAGGGCAATTCCAGCGGTCCGGAACTGCACGAAAACGAACGATTGGGCGGACGCCGAACCGCCCTAGTGGCCAGTCAGGCTGTCGGCCAGGGCGGCCAGCTTCGAGGTATGCGAAAGCCCGGCGGCCTCGCGGTTATCGGCGATGCGGTAGAGCTGGTACATCGAATGGACGCCCAGCCAACGGAACGGCTCCGGCTCCCATGGCCGCACCTTGCGGTTGACCCAGGGCAGCCGCGTGAGTTCGGTGCTCTCGCCGAGCACGAGATCGCTCAGCGTGCGCCCCGACAGGTTGGAACTCGACACGCCGAGCCCGACATAGCCGCCGGCCCAGCCGATGCGCGTCGCGGGATCGAGGCCCACCGTCGTGCACCAGTCGCGCGGCACGCCGAGCACGCCGCACCAGGCATGATCGATGCGGCATCCGGCGGTCTGCGGCAGCAGCGTGGTCAGGATCGCGTGCAGCTGGTCGATCGTCGCCTGCTGCGTCTGCCCGTTGACATCGGTGCGCGAGCCGTAGCGGTAGGGCACGCCGCGCCCGCCCATGGTGATGCGCCCCTCGCGCGTGCGCTGGGCATAGCAATAGGCATGCGCGGCATTGCCGAGCAGCTCGTGCCCCTCCCATCCGATCTTGCGCCAGAGCTCTTCCGACAGCGGCTCGGTGACGATCTGCGCGCTGTTGAGCGCCAGCCAGGTCCGCTCCTCTCCCGGGATGCCGGCCGTGAACCCTTCCGTGGCGCGGATGACGGTTTCGGCCCGCACCGCACCCCGGTCCGTTGTCACAACGCCCTTGGCGATCGTCGTCACCGTCGTCTTTTCGTAGATCGATACACCGAGACGCTCGACCGCCGCCGCCAGCCCGCGCACCAGCTTGGCCGGCTGCACCCGCGCCTGGCCGTGGATGACGAAGCCGCCGAGTACATTGTGGATGTTGATGCGCGCGCGGGTCGCAGCCTGGTCTAGCAGTTCGATGCGTTCGGGGTCGGCATCCCAGGAGCGTATCGTCTCGAATTCCTCGCGCACGCGCTCCAGCTGCGCCGGATTGGTGGCGACCGTCAGATTGTCGACGCGACGGATGTCGGCGTCGATGCCCTCTTCCGTCGCCACCCGGATCACCTCGTCGACGCAGCCGGCCATCGCCTTCTGCATGGCGGTGACGCCTTGCCGTGTCGAGGTCTTCAGATACTTCTCGCGCGACCAGCCGAAGCCGCCCGACAGCCAGCCGCCATTGCGCCCCGAGGCGCCGAAGCCGGCAAACTCCCGCTCGACGAGCACGATGCGCAGCGAAGGCTTCGCCTTCTTCAGATAGTAGGCCGTCCAAAGCCCGGTATAGCCGGCGCCGACGATCGCGACATCGGCCTCGATGTCGCCGGGCAAAGGCGGACGCGGCGCGGGGATATGACCCAGATCCGCATACCAGAACGAGATGTCGCCATTGCGCTTGACTTGCATGAGATGGTTTCCGCCAAAGCAATCCAGGAAAAGTGCGGAACGGTTTCCCGTCCGGAATTGCGTTAAAACAAAAGATGATCAGGTGAGCGTGGTGTCGGCCGTGCTGTCGTCGGGCAGGAGTTTCGCATCGGCGCCGTCGAAGCACAGCTCGACCTTCTCGCCGAGGCCAAAACTCTCGCCGGCAAGCGGCGAACGCACGATCGCGGTCGAGCCGTCGCCGAGCTTCACTTCGTATTTCGACCCCGAGCCGAGATAGATCGCCTCGGCGATCGTTCCCGACAGCCGGTTCTTGCCGGCGGCGTCCTGTCCCGGCCGGCGGATGGCCAGTTTCTCCGGCCGCAGCAACATGACCGGGTTGGCTTCGCCGGCGAGCCGCCGCGGCGCGGCGACCGTCTCGCCGGCGACGCTCAGAGCCGTCCCGGTGCCGTCGCTTTTCGCCTCGCCGCGCAACACGGTGGAATCGCCGATGAAACGGCCAACGAACAGCGTCGTCGGCTCGTCATAGAGCTGGCGGCCGGTGCCGACCTGCTCGATGCGCCCGCGATTGAAGACGGCGATGCGGTCCGACAGCACCAGTGCTTCCTCCTGGTCGTGCGTGACATAGACGAAGGTGGTGCCGAGCTCGCGATGGATGCGCTTGATCTCGAGCTGCAGCCATTCGCGCAGTTTCTTGTCGAGCGCGCCGAGCGGCTCGTCCATCAGGAGCAGCGGCGGATCGAAGACGATGGCGCGCGCAAGCGCGACGCGCTGCTGCTGGCCGCCGGACAATTCGCTCGGATAGCGATGCGCGAAGTCGCCCATCTTGACCATGTCGAGCGCCCTCGCGACCCGCTTCTTGCGCTCGTCCTGCTTGATGCCGCGCAATGTCAGCGGATAGGCGACGTTGCGGCCGACCGTCATGTGCGGGAACAGCGCGTAGTGCTGGAAGACGACGCCGATGTTACGCTTGTGCGCCGGCACGCCGACGACGCTCTTTCCTCCGACCAGAAGCTTGCCGCTGGTCACGTCGGTGAAGCCGGCGACGACATTGAGCGTCGTCGTCTTGCCCGAGCCGCTCGGCCCCAGCAGCGTCATGAACTCGCCTGGCTCGATCCTGAGCGAGACACCGTCCAGCGCCTTGAAGGAGCCGTAGGCCTTGCTGACCGTGTCGAGATCGATCGCGGCGCCGCGATTTTCCGCTCTCGGGTTCATAGGCGTCCCTTCCGCTCGCGGCCAAGGAGGAGCATGCCGCCGCCGATCAGGATCGTGGTGGCGAACAACAGGATGGTGCCGACGGCCGCGACCGTCGGGTCGGCATCGCGCGTGATCGAGGAAAATATCTGCACCGGCAACGTCTTGAGATAGGGGTTGGTGATGAACAGCGACACCACGATCTCGTCGAAGGACGTGGCGAAGGCGAACAGCAGGCCCGACAGGATGCCGGGCAGGATCAGCGGCAGCGTCACCGTGCGGAACGTGGTCAGCGCGCCGGCGCCGAGGCTTGCCGCCGCGGTCTCAAGCCGCTTGTCGAACACTTCGAGATTGGCCGAAACCGCGATCAGCACGAAGGGCAGCGCCAGGATCGTATGCGCAAGCACGAAGCCCGTCAGCGTGCCCACGAGTTGCACATCGAGATAGACGGCATAGATGCCGATGGCCAGAACCACGCCCGGCACGACCATCGGCGTCAGCATCACCATGCGCAAGAGATTGGCCGGTCGCGCTTTCATGCGGTCGAGGCCGAAGGCGGCGAGGGTGCCGAGCACCGTCGCCAACACAGCCACCAGCGAGGCGACCTTGAGCGAGTTGAGGAAACTGGAAGACCAATCGGGGTTGGTGGCGAAATTCTGGTACCACTGCCAGGAAAAGCCCTGCGGCGGAAAGGCGAGCGACTTGTTCTCGTTGAACGACATCGGCACCACGACCAGTGTCGGCGCCACCAGCCATATCGCCACCAGCAGGCAGACAAGCCCGAGGACGACGCGCGTGAGCGGCTTCATCTCCATCAGCGTCGTCCCGCTTCCCGGTGCCTGGACCGCATCACCGGCGCCGCAAGCGCGAGCAGTACGAAGGTCGCGACCAGCAGCACCACGCCCATGGCGCCGCCGCGTCCCCATTGCAGCAGGCTGAGCACTTGCGTCTGCACCAGCGTCGACAGCATGGTCGAGCGCGGTCCGCCGAGTAGCGCCGGCGTGATGTAGAAGCCCAGCGCCAGGATGAAGACGATGATCGCGCCGGCATAGACGCCTGGCAGCGACAGCGGCAGGTAGACGGTGAAGAACGCGCGCGACGGTCGCGCTCCGAGACTCCGTGCCGCCTGCACCAGCCTGAGATCGATCCCCTTCATCACCGAATAGAGCGGCAGGATCATGAACGGCAGCAGCACCTGCGCCATGCCGATCACCACGCCCGTCTGGGTGCGGATCAGGCGGATGCCGTCAAAACCGGCCGATCGCAGCAGCGAGTTGATGACGCCGGAATCCTGCAGCAGGATCACCCAGGAAAGCGTGCGCACCACGCCGCTCACCCAGAACGGGATCAAGACGCAGAGCACAAGGACGAGCCGCGCGCGTGGCCCGACGGCGGTCATCAGATAGGCGTAAGGGTAAGCGCAGAGCACGCAGACCACAGTCACCCAGGCCGAGATCGTAAAGGTGCGCTGGAGCACCGTCAGATTGACGGGTGCGCCGAAGAACCAGGCATAGTTCTGCAGGCCCCATTGCGGCTCCGACAGGCTGCGCAGCACGATGGTGATCAGCGGATAGCCGATCACCGCGGCCAGCAGCACCAGCGCCGGCAGCGTGAGCGCGAACGGCCGCCATGCCCAGCCCGCCCGTTGCGGGGCGGAAGGCGTCGTCGGTTCGAGCGCGCTCACGGACCTCTCCTTCAGCCGGTCAGTTGCCGGCCATCAGCGCTGACCACTTCTCCTGTGCCACGGCGAAGTTCGGGACCCAGAACTTGAAGTTCTGCTTGTAGCCCTGCTTCTGGCGCTCCGGCGTGTTGGTCAGGAAGGCGGCGACGGAAGCGTCGACCTTGGGCTGCGCATCGCTGTTGATCGGGGTGTAGGACGTCTTCTCCGCCAGGATCTCCTGCGACTGCTTGCCGAGATAGGCGTTGAGCAGCGCGTAAGCGGCATCCGTGTCCTTGACGCCGACCGGGATCGTCATCTGGTCCATCACCACCAGCCAGTCCTGCCATGCGGGCGCATATTTGGCGCCGTTCTTGACCGCGGTCATGGCGCGGCCGGTCCACATCATCAGCATGTCGGCTTCGCCGGACTCCGCCAATTGCTGCGATTCAGCGCCCGTCTTCCAGAAGATGGTGTCGGGACCGAGCTTGCGGACCACGTCGATGGCCTTGTCGATATCGGCCACCGTCATCGCCTTCGGGTCGCCGCCGGCAACCTTGAAGGCCTGTTCCAGCAGCCCGCCGGTCGGGCTGCCGGAGCCGTCGATCCCGCGCACGCCCGGAAACTTTTCCGTGTCGAAGAAGTCGGCCCAGCTCTTGGGCGGATTATCCTTGTACTTCTCCTTGTTGTACATCAGCACGACGCCGTAATTCATCGCCGGCACGGAACATTCGCCGACCTGGCCTTCCGGGATTTTCGAGACGTCGAGCTTCGTCAGGTCCAGTTTCTGGAACAGCTTGCCGCAATAGACGTAGGGCGGCAGGTCGTCGGTATCGACGACGTCCCAGGTGACATTGCCGGATTCGACCTGCGCCTGCAGCTTGGCGATCTCGGTTGGACCGTCATTGAGCAGCTTGACGCCGGACTTGTCGACGAACTCCTTCAGCGCCGCCGCCTGTCCGTCCTGGTAGATGCCGCCATAGGAGACGAGCGTCAGGGTCTTGCCTTTCAACGCCCCCTCCTTGACCTCGCCCGCCACAGGCTTGTCCTGCGCAAAGGCGGCGGCGGTTAGAACGCCGAGTGCCAGAACGGCGCCGATGCCATATCTCGATTTCAACATAACGATAACTCTCCCATTCATGCCCGCGTTTGATCAGCTACCTGGCGGCGGGCGGTTTCCAGGTCGTGTATTGGTCGAGCTCGGCGCGCGCCGAGGTCGGCGGCGCGATGATCCACATCACTTCGGCCCGGCCGCTGCCGATGTTCTCCGTGCGATGCGGGGTGGAGGTGGTGTATTCGACGCTGTCGCCCTCCTCGAGGACATGGCTCGCCTCGCCGAGCGACACCTCGACGACGCCGCGCAGGACGATCAACATCTCATGCGCATCGCCATGCGTGTATTGGTCGGAGCCGGTCGAGCCGCCGATCTCGAACTCCCCGACATAGACTTCCATGTCGCTCAACGGGGGCCGCGACAAGAGCATCTTGCGGCACCCGTCGCTAGGCGGCAGGCTGGGCCGCTCGCTGCGCCGCAGCACGCCGTGGTGATTTTGAGCCATGCTTTCGGCAAACAGCAGCGCGACGCTGACTCCGAGCGCCGAAGCCATCTGGTTGAGCGATGCCGTGCTGGCGCCCGTCAGGCCGCGCTCCAATTGGCTGATGAAGCTGGCGCTGGTTCCGGTCGCCTCGGCGAGGTCGCGCAAGGAAAGCCTGCGGGCAAGGCGCAGGCTCTTGAGCCGCATGCCGAGCACCTCCTGGGCGGCTGTTGCGACCGAACCGTTCCTGTTCCCGGTTGAAGCCTGGCCCTTATCGGAAGCCTTGGGCATCTCGTTTGTTCTCCACTGAACAGTTTGTACAGTGACACTGTACAAAAGGCAAGCGGCGAGAGTCCGTCGCTGCAGGCGCCTTCATAACGGGAGCGAACCGATACTCACTCTTCCGGAATTGAGATCAATTTACCAGCCTGGATTGACAGGCTGCAGACCTACCGGCGGCCAAGACCTCGCGGTTCCCCCCCGTGACCAGTCTGGTTGAGCCGTTGCCTGTGAACTTGCAGCGGCACAAAATGACCTCTGTTTTGCACCACTTTTACTTCTCGTCCGAGGATCCGGCATGGATCCTCGGGTCTGCGCGTCCGCTTTGCCCCGCTCCGCCCGTGGGTGACGAAGTTTAGACGTCTCGGCTAATCTCCGGGGCTGCAACGTGCCGGGTAGTCTGCACCGGCAGGCTTCCTGTGTTGAAAACTAGCCCTCGCCGGCCAGGTCCCGGCGCGCCTTATCGAGTTCTTCGGCATAGCGGCGCATCAGATGGCTCTCGGTGAGCAGGCCAAGCACGATGCGTTCGTCGAAGTCCTCGACCACCGCCAGTTCTTCGGCTCCGGTGCGCTGGAAGGTCTCGGCGGCGGTCTGGACATTCATCGAGGGCACCAGCACCGCATCCTTGAACTGGGCGAGCGCGCTCACCGGCGTCTCGCCATCGGAGGGATCGCTGTGCAGTTCCGGCACAAGCAGCATGCCGACATATTGGTCGGCCTGTTCGACGGCGATGACGCGCTGGCCGGAGCCGAGCGGTATCTCCTTGCGGAATTCGGCAAGCGTGGTCGAGGCAGGAATGGTGCGGACGTCCTTGCGCATCATCGAGCCGACGGTGAGGCTGCGCATCCAGCCGACGTCATGGGCGCTGCGGATCGTCTCGCCGCGCAGATGGAAACGCCAGGTCGAGAAGGAGTAGCCGAAGGTCTCGCGCACCAGGATCGCCGACATGATCGAGGCCGCCAGCACCACGCCGGTGAGCGTCAGGTCGCGGGTGGATTCCAGCGCCAGGAAGGTCATGGTCAGCGGGCCGCCGACAACGCCAACCGCAAGCGAGGTCATGCCGACGACGGCGGCGACCGCCGGGTCGATACCGACGGACGGCGCGGTCAGCGCCATGACGCCGGCGAAGACCTTGCCGAGCAGCGCTCCCAGGAACAGCGAAGCGAAGAACAGGCCGCCGCGGAAGCCCGAGCCGAGCGAGATGGCGGAGGCCGCCAGCTTCATCACGAAGACGCTCGCCACCACCGGCAGCGCATAATTCATAGCGAACTCGCGATGCAGCGCGCCATGGCCGCTGGAGAGCACCTGCGGCGTGACCAGCCCAAGCAGGCCGACGAAGATGCCGCCGATGAACGGCCGGACCGAGGCGTCGATCGAGAGCCGCACGAAGAGACGCTCGACGATGCTCACCAGATGCATGATGGCGATCGAGGCTGCCCCGCCGAGCAGTCCGAGCAGCAGGAACGGCACATACTCGCTGGCGGTCAGATTCGGCAGACCTGACAGTTCCAGCGGGAACGGCACGCCACCGAACATTTCCGCCGTCAGCGAGGCGGCGATCGCCGCCGTCATCACCGGCGCCACATTGACGACGGAGTAGATGCCGATGACCAGTTCGAAACCGTAGAAGGCCCCGGTCAGTGGCGCGTCGAAAGCGGCGGCAATCGCACCGGCGGCACCGCAGCCGACCAAGATGCGGACGTCATTGCGACGCAACCGGAACGCGCGCGCAAGCCGGGAAGCTACGCCGGAGCCGATCTGCGTATAGCCGGCTTCCAATCCCACCGAGGCACCGAAGCCGCTGGAAATCATCGTCTGCGCCACGATGATGAAAGTGTCGGTGAGCGACATGCGCCCGCCATAGAGCGCGTTGGCCTCGATCGGGTCGACCGGGGTGCGAAACTTGCGCTTTCTGAGCCAGATGACGGAAAGGCCGAGCAGCAGGCCGCCGATCGCCGGGAACATCGCCTGCACCGGATCGGCGAGCGAGAACATCGCCGAAAGGCGGCCGCCCGGCTGCACGTCGAACAGCAGCCAATGCATGCCTTGCACCAGCGCGCTCATGCCGGTGACCAGCGCGCCCGCGATGGCGCCGACCATGCCGGCCATCAGCACGATCGCGATGCCGCGCGCCTCGAGCACGGGGATCGAACTGATCAGCACCGCGCGAAGCCGGCGGGCATAGACTTGTGGGTCGTTTCTGGCAGGCAACGGAACGGCTCGCCGGTATGCGAAAGATAAACAACTGCCGTGCCTGATACGCGCGGCGGCCTTGCGTGGCAACCGCAATGCCGACCGCTTGTGGCGCCATTTTGGCGTTGCGCGAATTAGCGTTAAGAAGGCTTACCGCCGCGATAAAGGCGATAGATTTAGTTGGGTAACGGAATGGTCAGCGGGCCGCAGTCGTCCTCCGCGACGAAGATCGCCAGCAGTTCCGCCGGCTCGGTGGCGCTGGCGTTCTCGGCGAAAGAATGGATCGCGCCTGGCGCTTCGAACCAGGTCTGGCCTTGACTGTAAGTAACAGCCGGTCCGCCCTCCATCTGCGAACGCAGCGCTCCCTTGATGACGAAGGCCGTGACGGAACCGGGATGGCGATGTCGCGGCGTATAGGCATTGGGCGGAAACTCGACCAGCGCCGTGGTGATCGAATGCCCAGGCACATTCGGCAGCTTTTCGCAGGAGAGCGGCTTCACCGTGGTGGTCGGACGCGCCGTCGCTCCCTCCCCGGCATCAGCCCCCATCATGTGGACATGCGCGCCCATTTCGCCAGCGGCGGTGGATGCCCTGTTGCTCTGGACTACGGCCATGCCAAGCAACCCCGCAGCGATGGCGGCGACGCCGATCAGGCCGCGTGAAGAAACATCTTCGATCATGACGGCAACTCCCTCGCTTACTCGGCCAGGCGAAAGCCGGCGCGCCAGCCGAGCTCGGCGACAGCCTTGTCGGTCGTGATATGGCCGTTCGGCTCCGCGACATTGAAGGCGCCCCGCGTCCCCCGCTCGACGGCAAGCTGAGCCGCGTTGGCGGCGGCATCGACATGCACCGCCGGGTCCGCGGCGGCTGCCGCGCCGGTGCCTGGCCCGTAGAGATGACCGTAGCGCAGCACGATGCCGGCGATCGGCGAAGCGCCGAGCACGTGCTTCTCCAGCGCAATGACGCCGCCGACGCTGACGGCCCGACCGCCTTCCGCGCCACTGTCCAAAGGATCGGTTTCGTCGTGTGGCTCGGGTCCCGGCGCGTAGGCCCAGGCGATGCTTTGCGCGATCAGCCGCTTCGCACCGGCCGCCCTCGCCGCTTCGACGAGGTTGCGGGTTCCTTCATCGCGGATGCGCGCGTTCCGAGCGATTGCCTCGGCCATTTTGGATGGATCGAGCCCGGCCGGGAGGTCCGTGAGCTGGTGGATGACGATCTCCGGCTTTGCCGCCAAGACAGCCGCGCGCAATCCGCTCGCATCGAACACATCAACCACCACCGGATCGGCGCCGAGCGCTCGAATATCTTCTGCTTTTGCCGCTTGACGCGTCGTCGCCGTCACCCCATGCCCGGCCGCCACCAGCTGCGGCACCAACCGGCGGCCGATCGCGCCCGAGGCGCCCGCAAGAAAAATGCGATGGCCCATCGTCTTTCGCTCCTTGACGCGATAATATCAGAATACGAACAACATATGAGAGCTATGATATTATGCGCAAGGCGAATCCATCCATTCCGTCCGCCGGTGAAGGCAAGCGCGGCGAGCAAGGCTATCTGGGCTATCTGCTGCGCCAGGCGGCTGGCGCCTACCGCCTGAAGGTGGAGCGGGCGCTGGATGAATTTCGCGTGACACAGGCGCAGTTCGCGGCCCTCACCATGATCTCGGCCTATCCCGGCCTATCCAATGCCGATCTGGCCCGGCTCGCGGTGCTGACGCCGCAGACGGTGAGCGTGATTGTCGGCAATCTGGAAAAGGCCGGTTCCCTTCTCCGCCGGCCCCATGCCGTCCACGGCCGTATCCAGCATCTCGACCTTTCGGACAGCGGCCGCGCCTTGCTGAAGAAATGCCGTGAGCGGGTTTACAAATTGGAAGGCGAGCTCACCGCCGGCCTCTCCGCCGAGGAGGAGCGCGCCGTGCGGCGCTGGCTGGTCGCCGTCGCGACCGCCGATGCGGCACAGCCGTAAATGCCTCTGACGATCAGGTTGGCGCGCCGCCGTCCGTCTCGTAAAGCATGAGCTTGCGGTCGCCGATGCCGAGTTCCGCCCAGCTCGCGCGCCATTCGGCGATATGCGCCGATTTGAAATGCGCTTCGAGCGCTGCACGGTCACTCCAGGCCTCCGAAACATGCATCAGCCCGGCATCCAGCACATCCTGCGCGTAGGAATAGCCGAGGCAGCCCGGTTCGGCGCGGCTTGCCAGGATCATGCGTTGCATCGCCGGCTTTGCCTGGTCGAGCCTGTCGGCTGGCAGCCGGATCGTGCCGGTGACCAGGAGCATCTGCCGTCCTTTCGCAAGATCGTGGCCAGGTCCCGTAGCCGCTCTCCCACCTTCGCGCAAGCTTGGAGGGTTACGGTCAAGGGGCCTGCCCCGTGCGTGGCGGCTCTTGATTTGGGAACGACATGGCGATCAGCGAAACACTCCCGTCCGGCCTGGTGGCGAAGAACGGCCGCGACGTCTTCTTCGCGCTGGGCATCGTCTTCATCCTGGCGGTGCTGTTCCTGCCGATCCCCGCCTTCCTCATCGATATCGGCCTCGCCTTCTCGATCGCGCTTTCGGTGCTGATCCTGATGGTGGCGCTGTGGATCCAGCGGCCGCTTGACTTCTCGTCCTTCCCGACCGTGCTGCTGATTGCCACCATGCTGCGCCTGTCGCTCAACATCGCCACCACCCGCATGATCCTGTCGCACGGCAACGAGGGCACGCATGCCGCCGGCTACGTCATCTCGGGCTTCTCCAAGTTGGTGATGTCGAGCGACTTCGTCATCGGCCTCATCGTCTTCATGATCCTGATCGTGGTGAACTTCATCGTCATCACCAAGGGCGCGACCCGTATCGCCGAAGTCGGCGCGCGTTTCACTCTCGACGCCATCCCCGGCAAGCAGATGTCGATCGACGCCGACCTTTCCGCCGGCATGATCGACGAGAAGACGGCGCAGCTGCGCCGCCGCGAGCTGGAGGAGGAATCCTCCTTCTTCGGCTCGATGGACGGTGCCTCGAAATTCGTGCGCGGCGACGCCATCGCCGGCCTGATCATCACCGCCATCAATATCGTCGGCGGCATCGCCATCGGCTATCTGCGCCACGGCATGGGTCTCGGCCAGGCGGCCGACGTCTTCATCAAGCTGTCGGTCGGCGACGGCCTCGTCACCCAGATCCCGGCGCTCATCGTCTCGCTCGCCGCCGGCATGCTCGTCTCCAAGGGCGGCACGCGCGGCTCGACCAACCAGGCGGTGTTCGGTCAGCTCGGCGCACATCCGCGCGCGCTCTACGTCGCGGCCTCGCTGCTGGTCATCCTCGGCCTCATGCCCGGCCTTCCGCTGTTCCCCTTCTTCGCGCTTGCCGGCGGCATGGCCGGCCTCGGCTACATCATCCCGCTGCGCCAGAGCCGCGAGCGCGCCGCCGCCGAAGCCTTGAAGACGCAGGAAAAGGCGAACAAGGTCGAGGAGGAGAAGAACTCGGTCAAGGCCTCGCTGGTCACCGCCGAGATCGAGCTTCTGATCGGCAAGCAGCTTTCGACCAGGCTGATGGTGGCGCATCAGGAACTGGTGTTCCGCATGTCGAAGATGCGCAAGAAATTCGCCCAGCAATATGGCTTCGTTGTGCCGGAGGTACGCGTCGCCGACGACTTCGCCATCCCGCCGAAGAGCTACCAGATCAAGGTGCATGGCACTGTGGTCGCCGAATACCAGATGCGCGTCGGCGAGATCATGGTGCTGCTCGGCACGCGCGGCGTGCCGGAGATCCCCGGCGAGGAAATCCGCGAGCCGGCCTTCGGCATGCGCGCCTATTCCGTACTCGAAACCTTCGCCGAGGACCTGAAGCGCGAGAACTTCACCTTCGCCGACAACATGTCGGTGCTGCTCACCCATCTTTCGGAAGTCATCCGCAACAACCTGCCGCAGCTTCTGTCCTACAAGGACATGAAGGCGTTGCTGGAGCGGCTCGATCCGGAATACCGCAAGCTCGCCGACGAGATCTGCACCTCGCACATCTCCTATCCCGGCCTGCAGGCGGTGCTGAAGCTGCTGCTCGCCGAGCGCGTCTCGATCCGCAACCTGCATCTGATCATCGAGGCTATCGCCGAGATTGCGCCGCATGTGCGCCGCACCGAGCAGATCGTCGAGCATGTTCGCATCCGTATGGCGCAGCAGATCTGCGGCGACCTCTCCGAAGGCGGCACGCTCAAGGTGCTGCGCCTCGGCAATCGCTGGGATCTCGCCTTCCACCAGAGCCTCAAGCGCGACGCCAAGGGCGAGGTGCGCGAGTTCGACATCGATCCGCGCCAGCTCGAGGAATTCGGCCAGGACGCCACCAAGGCGATCCGCAAGCATCTCGAGGCGGGCGAGCGCTTCGTGCTCGTCACCGCGCCCGACGCGCGTCCCTATGTGCGCATGATCATCGAGCGGCTGTTCACGACGCTTCCGGTTCTCAGCCATGTCGAGATCGCCAAGGGCGTCGAGATCAAGGTGCTCGGAACCATCTCGTGAACGCGCTCTCGCAAGGCGTCGTCATCGCCGCCTTCCTCGCCTTCTGCCGTATCGGCGCCTGCTTCATGCTGATGCCGGGCCTGTCCAGCGCCCGCGTGCCGCTGCAGATCAGGCTGTTTGTCTCGCTCGCCGCCACTGGCGGCCTGCTCGCTTTCCTGTGGGACCGTATCTATCCGTTCGTCGATCCGCGCCCGCAGGTCCTGGCGCCGATGATCGTCTCCGAGTTGCTGGTCGGCGGGCTGATCGGCGCCATGACCAGGCTCTACATGGAGGCACTGCGTTTCATGGGCTCGGCCATCGCCATGCTGATCGGCTATGGCGGCTCGGGTGGACCGGCGATCGAGGAGCCGGAACCGCAGGCGGCGCTCGCCGCCATCATCTCGTTCTCGGCGCTGCTCCTGCTCTTCGTGTTCGACTTCGACCACGAGATCGTCAAGGCGCTCGTCGCCTCCTATCAGGTCGCTCCGGTCAACGTGTTCTTCAACCCGCAGGCGGCGCTGGTCGACGTCACCGACACCGTGTCGGACGCCTTCTTCCTGGTCATCCGGCTCGGCAGCCCTTTCGTCGCCTATGCCATCCTGGTCAATCTGACGATCGGCTTCGTCAACAAGCTGACGCCGCAGATCCCGGTCTATTTCATCTCGCTGCCCTTCGTCATCGCCGGCGGCATGATCATCTTCTATTTCGCCGTCGGCACGCTGCTGTCGCTGTTCGTCGACGGCTTCGTCGACCTCACGCTGGCGAGATAGCCATGACCACGCGAAAGGACCGCCTGAAGAAACTGGTCAAGGTGCAGGAGCAGTTGAAAGTCCTGCACGAGACCCGCCATGCCGGCTTCCTCGCCGCCGCCGTCAAGGCCGAAGCTGAGGCCAGGGGCCTGATCGAGCGTTTCGACACCGACGCTTCGCTGGGCGCTCTCTTTCCGGAAATCTATCATCGCCGCATCACCGGCGCGCTCGAGCGCCAGAAAAAGAACCTGGAAGACGCCCGCCAGGAAGCCGCGTTGATCGCCACCGCGACGGCGCGCACCAACATGGTCGAGCGCGCCTACAGGGACGTGCGCCGCCGCGACGAGCGCGAGCGCTCCGACCGCGAGCGGCTCGATCTCCTCACGCAGATGCGAGTGGACGAAGGCTGACCGCCCGCAAGCCTGCCACAAGCTTGTTCAGTCATTGTGCGGATGACAAAACCGGCAAAGGGCGGACTTTCTTGGCCATTTCCCCACCCAGCGACATCGTCATGGACGTCGCCCGCGCAGCGGAACCGGCCGATGTCGAGGCTGCGCGCGCGGCGCTTGCGAGAAGGGCGAATGGCGCCTCGACAGCATTCTCTGTCGATCCCTCTGCGACGGTCGATGCCGGCTCCATTCTCTCGCGTGCAACGGCGGACAAGGCGGAAGCCGCCAATCCGGCGAAGAAGTTCCAGCGCTTCGAGGCGATGGTGCTGACGACCTTCATCCAGAACATGATGCCCAAGGACACCGAGGGTGTTTACGGCAAGGGTCTGGCCGGCGACATGTGGAAGTCGCAACTCGCCGAAAAGGTGGCCGATGTCATGGCTGCGCATGGCGGCATCGGCATCGCCAAATCGATGCTCGCCGACCACTATCTCGACGGCAAGCACAAGGTGCCGGTCGGCTCCGTTGCCGGCGGACCGCAGAAAACCGAGATCGACCAGCAGACCCGGCTTTCGACCTCGATGATCGAGGAGCTTGAGCGCAAAGCCGCACGGTCGATGACCGGCGACGACACAACCATAAAAACGGACATCAATATCTAGGGACCTACATGGCCGACCAAACGGACCTTTCCAACCTTCCCGCGCGCACCAACGCAATGGAGGCGCCCGCCGCCGCACGACCAGGCAACCTCGCCGCCATCATCGGCCGCATCGAGGAAGTCGTGGACGAGGAGACCGCCGGCATCCGCAGCGGAACGGCCTATGACCTCAAGGCCTCGAACGCGCGCAAGAGCCGATACCTGTACGAGCTGAACCGCGCCTTGAAGGGCGCCAACGAGGTAGAGTTCCTCGAGCAGCATCGCGAAGGCCTGCTGCGGCTGCGCCAGAAGCTGGCGAAGAACGAGGCGGCGATCCTCGCCCATCTCAACGCGGTCAACGAGGTCGCCACGCTTCTGAGGAACGCCATCCAGCGCGCCGATACCGACGGCACCTATTCGGCCGGCGAGTTCGGCATGGCGCGGGCCTGATTGAGATGATCGGGGCGCAAGGACAGACCCGGTGATAAAGTTCATCGCCGCCGCGCTGTGGATCTGCGCCGTGACGCTCGGCGCGGTCTTCTATTCCTTCCAGGCGGCCGGCCAGCGCGGCGCGGCCGAACCGCCGAAGCCGATGCTGGGCGGCCTCGACTACGTCAAGACCGACATGATCTCGGTGCCGTTGCTGCGCGACGGCACGATCGACGGCTATTTCCTCACCAAGCTGGTCTACACGGTGGAGCCGGAACAGATAAAGAAGCTGTCGATCCCGGCGCAGGCGCTGATGACCGACCAAGTCTATTCCTATCTCTATTCCAACCCGCAGATCGATTTCACCAAGAAGGAATCGATCGATCTCGACGCCTTCCGCAAGTCGATCCGAGACACCATCAACAGCCGGGTCGGCGTCGAACTGGTACACGAGGTGCTGATCGACCAGGTCAATTTCCTCTCCAAGGATGATATCCGCGACAACGCGCTTCGCCGCCGCAAGAATGCCGGCGAAACCGCGGCGGCGATGACCAAGCCCTTTCAGGCAGCGCCCGAGCATTGACCGCCTGGCCGCCGTCCGGCGGCGACAGGCGTGGCCCAGCTCGCCTCCGCGATATGACGCAAGGTGACCGCGTTGACGTTAACGTCAACTCGAAGCTATATGCGCCTGTGGTCGCGCTGGAGCGCGGCGCGTCTACCTCGCCCAGCGGCCAAGCGCCGGTGCGCGTCAACGCAACCAACGAGGAGAACCGCCATGGGCGTTCAGGAGATTGCCGACAAGATCAAGTCGCGCGTGGCAAGCGCCGGCTTCGAGCATTCCGTCAAGTTCGACACTGGCAGCGACGGCGTCATCGTCATCGACGGCGCGACCGTCTCGACCACCGACGCGCCGGCCGACTGCACGATCAAGCTGTCGCTCGACGATCTGGATTCGCTGATTGCCGGCGACCTCAACCCGACCATGGCCTTCATGGCCGGCAAGCTGAAGGTCGAAGGCGACATGACCGTCGCCATGGCGCTCAGCCAGCTGCTCGGCTGATCCTTCGCAAAAAAGCAGAACGCCGCCCCGATGGGCGGCGTTCTGCTTTTTGTCGAACCTAATGCATGTCGCGCAAAAGTGCGCAGCGGTTTTGCGATAACGACAGCATGAAAACAAAGGCCTAAAGCGCGTCGCCTGAATCCGCTTCAGCGCGACGCGCTTTAGAGCAATTCCAGGAAAATTGCTTAGCGGTTTCCGTCCGGAATTGCGTGAAAACAAAGACTCAAGCGGCGAAACCCGGCGCCTGCCCCTTGATCTTGCGGCCGGCGGGCTTGATCGTGCCCGTGGCGCCGTCCAGCGCGCCTTCCTTCAGCTCCAGCGCCAGAAGCCGGTGCCGCTCATAGGGGCCAGGCATGGCAAGCGCTCCGGTGCGGTCGGCCGAGAAGCCGAACCGTCCGTAATAGGGCGCGTCGCCGACGAGCAGGATCGCGCCATGGCCGAGCCGCGCGGCTTCGGCGGTCGCATGCCGCATCAGCGCTGAGCCGATGCCGCCGCTCTTCAATCCCGGTTCGACCGCGAGCGGGCCGAGCAGGAGTGCCGATGGACCGCCCTCGCCCAGCCTCACATCCCACAGCCGCACCGTGCCGACGACCGCGCCCGAGGGATCGCGGGCGACAAAGGCCAGGCCTTCCGAGGGCCGGCGGCCGCGCCGCAGCTTCTCGGATGACTTCTTCTTGCGCTTCGGCCCCATGGCGCGGTCGAGCAGCGTTTCGCGCGCCGCGGCGTCGCCCGCGCCTTCGCCAAGGATGACGAAGGCAGGCGCCTGGGTAGCCCCCTCGTCCGGCGCGCCGCGCGAGCCAGCCTGCGCCCGGAGGGCCAGGGAAGGCGCCAACGCATTTTCAGGCGAAGTGGAAACCGGTTCGCCGTAAGAAAATGCGCCAAGAAGCACTGCCGTCGAGCCATTCTTCCCCGCGGAGAAAAGCTCAGCCGACGGTCCGGACGAGGGGGCAATTTCGGTGGCCGCAACGGCCGATTTGGTCAGGTATTCCATGTCCGCGATCCTTCACGAGCGGAGATCTGTTCCACAAGCGAGCCCGGGCGGGCGACATGATCGCCCGCGCCGGATGATCTGAGCGGCCTTTGCGAGCCGCTCAGATCACGTAGGATCGGAGAGGCTCGAAGCCGTTGAAGGCGACCGCCGAGTAGGTGGTCGTGTAGGCTCCGGTGCCTTCGATCAGCACCTCGTCGCCGATGGTCAGCGACAAGGGCAGCGGATAAGGCGTCTTCTCGTACATCACGTCGGCCGAATCGCAGGTCGGGCCGGCGAGCACGCAAGGCGCGGTCTCCGAGCCGTCATGGCGGGTGACCAGCGGATAGCGGATCGCCTCGTCCATCGTCTCGGCGAGACCGCCGAACTTGCCGATATCGAGGAACACCCAGCGCACATTGTCGTTGTCGGCCTTCTTCGAGATCAGCACGACTTCCGACTTGATGACGCCGGCATTGCCGACCATGCCCCGGCCCGGCTCGATGATCGTTTCGGGCAGCGCGTTGCCGAAATGCTTGCGCAGCGCCGAGAAGATCGCCTGGCCATAGGCCTGGGCCACCGGCACGTCCTTCAGGTAACGGGTCGGGAAACCGCCGCCCATGTTGACCATCTTGAGCACGATGCCTTCCTCGGCGAGCGTCGCGAACACCTTCTTGGCGTCGCCCAGCGCGCGATCCCAGGCCGTCAGGTCGGTCTGCTGCGAGCCGACATGGAACGACACGCCATAGGCGTCGAGGCCGAGGCTCTTGGCATGGCGCAGCACGTCGACGGCCATCGCCGGCACGCAGCCGAACTTGCGCGACAGCGGCCACTCGGCGCCTTCACCGTCGGTCAGCACGCGGCAGAACACGCGCGAGCCAGGGGCGACGCGGGCGATCTTCTCGACCTCCTCGACGCAGTCCACGGCGAACAGGCGGATGCCGAGTTGGTAGGCGCGTGCGATGTCACGCTCCTTCTTGATGGTGTTGCCGAAGGAAATGCGGTCGGCCGGCGCACCGGCATCCATCGCCATCTCGACCTCGGCAACCGATGCGGTGTCGAAGGACGAGCCCATCGCAGCAAGCAGGCGCAGGATTTCCGGCGCCGGATTTGCTTTCACCGCATAGTAGATCTTGGAATCGGGCAACGCCTTCTCGAAGGCGCGGAAATTGTCGCGCACGACATCGAGGTCGACGACGAGGCAGGGGCCGTTCGGACGTCGGGTGGCGAGGAAATCAAGGATGCGCTGGGTGGCCATCGGGGTCTCTCCATAACGCCTTTCGGCGCGCAATAAGGCTGCGGGACGCGGGCTGTCGGCCTCGCGAACACGCGGTGGACAAAGGCGGGACGGAAATCCATGGAACCAGCCGGTGGAGACCCCGGAACCATGAAACGCCGTCTCGCGGCGGTGAACCTTGGCCTTGCCCGGCCTCGGTTCGCTTTGTCTGCCTTGGCTTGGATGGGAGACCCGTCCGCACTGCCGGCAATGAAGGTGTGCCTCTTTAGTAACCCCGGTCTTTGGACAACCGGAAGAGAACCAGAAAGGCCCGCACCGTCGTTGCTTCAAGGTGTCCTCGGTCTTGTGGTTGGCCACTGACCGACTGGAGGGGTTGGCTCCAGTTACCTTACCGATTGCCCTCACCATTCGAGGATCGGCGGACACCCACAGGCACGTGCGACTTTGGGCAAGCGCGATATAGGAGCGAAGGGTTTCACAATCAATAAAAATCGTAAGCGCAGGTTGTAAAATTTCTGGCATCGAACAATGTTTGTCGCACTGTATCCGGAAATCGAACGATGCCAGGAACTCAAGGACCGCTGAACGCCTTCCTCGATCTGCGCCAAATGCCTGTGGCGAATGCGGAATTGGGCCCGCTCGCCGGCCTGCGCCTGGCCGTCAAGGACATCTATGACGTCGCCGGCTACCGCACCGGCTGCGGCAACCCGCAGAGATTCGAGGAGGCCCATGCCGCCTCGCGCACGGCGCAAGCGGTACAGATGATCCTCGATGCTGGCGCGCGATTCGTCGGCAAGACCCAGACCGACGAGCTGGCCTTCTCGCTGTTCGGCCAGAACGCGCATTTCCCTTACCCGGTCAATCCCGCCGCGCCCGAGCGGGTCACCGGCGGCTCCTCCTCCGGCTCGGCGGCCGCGGTTGCAGGCGGTCTGGCGAACATCGCCACCGGCTCCGACACCGGCGGCTCGATCCGCGCGCCGGCTAGCTTCTGTGGCCTGATCGGGCTGCGTACCACCCATGGCCGCATTCCGCTCGACGGTGCGATGAAGCTGGCATCGAGTTTCGACACTTTCGGCTGGTTCGCCGACGACATCGAGACCTATGAGACGGTCGGCAAGCTTTTGCTCGGCCGCGATCCGCACCAGCACCCGCTCAACCGCCCGCTGTCGATCCGCTGGCTGGATGCCTTCGTCATGGGTCCGGCGGAAGCCGCCGAATATGCGCGCATGAAGGCGCTGGCCGCCGGCGTCATCGGCCAGCCTGCGGAGACCGAATACGCCTTTGCCTCGTTCCCCGACGAGCTTTACTGGTGCTTTCGCCGCTTGCAGGCGTTCGAGGCCTGGCGCGAGCATGGTCCCTGGATCTCGGCCGGTGGCCGCCTGAGCCCCGGCGTCGAGGAGCGTTTCGGCTTCGGCCGCACCATCGACGCCAGGGCCGCCGCGGCCGAAGCCGCGCGCCGGCTGGCGTTCCGGGCCGAGTTCGGCGCGCTGCTCGGCAACAACGGCTTCCTCGTCCTGCCGACCGTTCCCGGCGCGGCGCCGCTCGCCGCGGGCATACCGGAACAGTTCCAGGCCTATCGCGAAAGAGCGCTGCATCTTTTATGCCTTTCCGGTCTTTCGGGCTTTCCGCAGATCACCTTGCCGATCGGCTCCGTCGACGGCGCACCCTTCGGCCTGTCGCTGCTCGGACCTTCCGGCAGCGACGTTGCCCTGATACGGCTCGGCCGCAAGATTCTCGACGCGGCACGAAAGGTCTGACCATGGATACATTGACGCGCATGCGCGCCTTCATCGACGTGGTCGAGGCGGAAGGCTTTTCGGCCGCGGCGCGCAAGATCGGCCGCTCCAAGGCGCTCTTGTCTAAATATGTGCGCGAGCTGGAGGACGAGCTGGGCGCGCTGCTGCTCAACCGCACCACGCGCCAGTTCTCGCTGACCGAAGCCGGCCACACCTATTATCAGCGCGCCTCCGAGATCGTGCGTGAGGTCGACAGCCTGGCCGAGGCTGTGCGCCAGTCTTCCGGCGACGTCCGCGGCAGGATCAAGCTGTCGGCCGCCCGCACCTTCGCCGACGCGCCGATCGGCCAGTCGCTGGTCGACTTCGCCAGGCAGCACCCCGACATCGTGCTCGACATCCATCTCGACGACCGCTTCGTCGATCTTGTCGAGGAAGGGTTCGACCTTGCCGTGCGCATCTCGCGGCTGGAGAATTCCTCGCTCATCGCCAGGCGGCTGGCGCCGTTTTCGGTCAGGCTTTGCGCGTCGCCGGAACTGATCGCCAAGCACGGCAAGCCGACACGGCCGCAGGATCTCGCCAACATGCCCTGCATCGTCGACACCAACGGCCGCTCGCTGGCCAACTGGCGCTTCAAGGGCGAAGGCGAAGACTCCATCAGCGTCGCCGTTTCGGGTCCGATCGAGGTCAACAGCCCGATCGTGGCGAGAGCCGCCGCGCTCTCCGGCCTGGGCTTCGCCATGCTGCCGGATTTCATCGCCGCCCCCGACGTCGCGTCCGGCAAGCTGGTCACCGCGCTCGACGACCGTATTCCGACGGGCACCGGCATCTTCGCCGTCTACCCGCACCGCCGCTATCTGCCGGCCAAGGTGCGGGTATTCGTCGACTTCCTGGTGCAATGGTTCAGGACGCGCGACACCGCCTGATGCCGCCGCGCGAACGTTTGCAACGGCGCGCATCGAAATGAAGCCGAGGCATGGCGCCCAAAGTGCGGTTTTGGGAGAACGACATGCATTGAAATCAATGCGCGTCCCAATTTCGCCCGCTTTCTGTCAACTCTCGGGCTCGCTCTCGACGTCAATGGAATCGCGGCAAGGAATGCATCTGAAACGGCAAGCCACCATGCTGGCTTCGGCCCTTGCGGCCACATTGGCCTCGGTCGAGCAGGCCGAAGTGCACCCGCATGTCTTCGCCGAAGCCCGGCTCGACGTCATCCTCAGCCAGGATCACCAAAGTGTGACGGCGCTGCGCCACCTTTGGCGCTTCGATGACCTGTTTTCGAGTACAGTGATGATGGAGTTCGACAAGAACTCCGATCTGAAGCTTGACGACAAAGAGCTCAAGGAAGTGGCCGACACCGTCCATTCCTCGCTGGCCGAGTTCAACTATTTCCAGCTCGTCACCCAGGACGGCAAGGACGTGCCGATGGTTCCGCCGCCGCATCTGATGGCGAACTTCGACAACGACCAGCTGATCATCCTGTTCGAGTCGCAGCCCAAGAAGCCGATCAAGCTCGACGGCAAGATCGACATCGGCGTCTACGATCCGACCTTCTACACGGCGATCGATTTCACCGACGACACCAACCTCACCGTCGAAGGCCTGCCCTCGACCTGTACCAAGAAGGTCGTCCGGCCGGATCCGGACGAGGCGATCAAGGAAAACCAGAAGACCCTGACGGACGCGTTCTTCAACGATCCGACAGGCACCGACATGAGCAAGATCTTCGCTACCAAGCTCGAATTGGACTGCCCGCCGGAAGGATGATTTGGTGATGAAACCGTCGCTGCGCGCAAGCAGGTTTCGCAAAAGTGCCCTGCGGTTTTGCGATCGGAACCTGCGACAACCAAAGGAATCTAGGCGGATATTCGTGGGGCATCCCACGAATATCCGCTTAGCGCTCGGCCTGCTGGCCGCCACCTTGGTGATCGCCCATTTGCCCGTCGTCGCGCACGCGCAAAGCTCGCTCGGCATCGGCACCAATGACGGCATGGCGCCAACCACCACGGGGCCGTTCGCCCATATCCTGATGTGGATCAATCTCCGGCAGCAGGAATTCTACCATTCGCTCGCCGCCGCCATGAAGGCGATGCGCCAGGACGGCAGCAAGCTCTGGCTGCTGATCGGCCTGTCCTTCGCCTACGGCATCTTCCATGCCGCAGGCCCCGGCCACGGCAAGGCGGTGATCTCCTCCTATATGATCGCCAACGAAGTCGCGCTCCGGCGCGGCATCCTGCTTTCCTTCGTCTCGGCGCTGCTGCAGGGCCTGACGGCGGTGGTCGTCATGATGCTTGCCTATTTCGTGCTGCGCGGCACCGCGATCTCGATGACGGACGCCGCCTGGTTCCTCGAAATCTCCAGCTTTGCGCTGGTCACCTTGTTCGGCGCCTGGCTGCTGTGGCGCAAGCTCGGTCCGTCGGTGCTGCGACTGTTCGGCAGAGCGCCCGCCTACAGCCTGTCGGCGGCTCATGCCGGCCATTCGCATGGCGGGCATTCGCATGCGGGCCATTCCCACGCACATGCGCACGCCGCGCATTCCCGTACCATGCACGTGCATGACGATCACGATCATCATGACCATTCGCATGCGCACGCCCATGATCTCGACGCGCATGAACACCACCATCACGCCGACCACGCCCACCACGACCACGGCCCGGGCGAAGTCTGCGAGACCTGCGGCCATTCGCATGCGCCGGATCCGGCAATGCTGTCGGGCGACCGCTTCGACTGGCGCACGGCCTGGTCGGCGGTCGCCGCCGTCGGCATCCGCCCCTGCTCCGGCGCGCTGATCGTGCTGAGCTTCGCGCTGCTCAACGGGCTTTGGTTCGGTGGCTTGCTGTCCGTGCTGGCAATGTCGATCGGCACCGCGATCACCGTCTCGGCGCTGGCGACGATCGCCGTGCTGGCCAAGAACTGGGCGGTCTATTTCGCCGGCGACGGACGCATCGGCAACCGTATCCATTCGATCGTCGAGATCGGCGGCGCCGCCTTCATCTTCCTGATCGGACTGCTGCTTCTGTCGGCCAGCCTGTCGGGCGGCGTCTGATCAAAAGCAGTGGCCGAGCTGGGTCGATCTGCGGGTCAGCCCAGCATCACCTGGTATCGACAGACATCAGGCGATCTTCCCACCCAGTTCGTCCTCGATATGCGCGCGGATGATTTCGTCGAAATTGCTTTCGGCGGCGAAGCCTAGCTCCCTCGCCCGCCTTGCCTCGAACCGCGTCGGCCAGCCTTTGACGATCGCCCAGATGACCTCGTCGGGCTGCTCGCGGATCCGCTTCACGACCTCGGCGCCGGCGATGCGCTCAAGCGCCTCGATCTGCTCGCCGACAGTGACGGCGACGCCCGGCATTGTGAGATTGCGGCGCGGTCCGACCTTGTCGCCGTCGATTTCGGCAGCATGGATGAGGAAATTGACCGCCGAGCGCGGGCTGGCATGGGTGTGCAGCACCGAGCGCGGCACCGGCAGGATTGCCTCCTGGCCAGCGAGCGGCTCGCGGATGATGCCGGAGAAGAAACTTGACGCCGCCTTGTTCGGCTTGCCGGGGCGGACGCAGATCGTCGGCAGCCGGATGCCGATGCCGTCGAAGAAGCCGCGCCGCGTATAGTCGGCAAGCAGCGCTTCGCTCATCTGCTTCTGCGTGCCGTATGAAGTGAGCGGCGTCGGATGGAATTCATCCGGGATGACGTTCGGAAACGGCGCGCCGAACACGGCGATCGACGATGTGAAGACAAGGCGCGGCGCGAACGCCGCCAGCCGCACGGCGTCGAACAGCGCGCGCGTGCCGTCGAGATTGACGCGATAGCCGAGGTCGAAATTGGCCTCCGCCTCGCCCGACACGATGCCGGCCAGATGGAAGATCACATCCGGGCGGGGAGCCACGAGAGCGGCCATGGCGCCGGGCGCGGAAAGATCGCCGGTGTGGATCGAGACATCCACGCCCACGAGCGCCGGCGCCTGCGGCGCCACGATGTCGTGCAGGTCGAGCGCCGTAATCTTGCGCCCGCGTAGGGCGCCGTCCCTGGCCAGGCGCGCGATAAGCTTGCGGCCCACCATGCCGGCGGCGCCGGTGACCAGTATTCTCATCTTCAGAGACCTTTCTTGCGCTGGCTGCGTCCGCGCAGCCACAGGACGACGAACAGCCCGACCATGAAGACCACGGCGATGGCGGCCGCCAGGACCGTCGATACCTTGCCAGCGGCCAGCATGATGGCCGGCAGGAAATAGGCGGCGAGGCCGAACACAACCAGTATCACCGCCGCGGCGGCCGCAGCGTTGCGAGTGTCACGATCCATCAGCGGGCGTTCTTCATGTCGAGGCTGCTCGGTTTTGTCATCAGGCCGCGGTCAGTGATAGTGCCGGCGGTCGCGCGGCGCATCATGCGCGTGGTCGTGATCGTGATGGTGGTCGTGCTCGTCATGGCTGTCCGCGCATTGGCCGAATTCGGGTTCGACGGTGGCATGCTCGATACCATGCTCGGCCGCAAGCCGTTTCTTGATGGCGCTCACCGCCACATGCGCATCGACGCCGTCGTTCAGGCAAGCATGCAGCGTCGCCATGTTGGAGGTGCCGTCGAGCGACCAGACATGCATGTGATGCACCTCGCGCACGCCCTTCACCGCGCCTTCGATATCCCTGGCGATCAGGTCGCGGTCGAGGCTGGCCGGCACCCCCTCGAGCAGGACATTGGCGGCCGCGCGCATCAGCGACCATGCCGTCGACAGGATGAGCAGCGACACCAGCACCGACAGGATCGGATCGATCGGCGTCCAGCCCGTCGCCAAGATGACGATGGCGGCGACGATGGCCGCGGCCGACCCCAGCAGATCGCCCAGCACATGCAGGATGGCGCCACGCATGTTGAGGCTCTCTCGATCGCCGCCATGCAGCACGAGGAAGGAGGCGATGTTGACCAGGAGGCCTGCCACCGCCACCACCAGCATCGGCCCGCCCAGCACCGGGGCCGGCGTCATCAGCCGGCCCCAGGCCTCGTAGACGATCCAGAGCGCGATGACGAAGATGGCGATACCGTTGGTGTAGGCGACCAGCGTCTTCACCCGGGCGAAGCCATAGGTGAGACGGCCGGTGGCAGGACGCCCGGCGAGATGAAAGGCGTACCAGGCTAGGCCGAGCGCGATGGCGTCAGCCAGCATGTGCCCGGCATCGGCGACCAGCGCCAGCGACCCGGTAAGCCAGCCGCCCAG
Source organism: Mesorhizobium sp. B2-4-6 (assembly GCF_006442775.1). Classification (NCBI taxonomy): domain Bacteria; kingdom Pseudomonadati; phylum Pseudomonadota; class Alphaproteobacteria; order Hyphomicrobiales; family Phyllobacteriaceae; genus Mesorhizobium; species Mesorhizobium sp. B2-4-6. The sequence goes on along the minus strand of NZ_VFVI01000001.1, from coordinate 150,292 downwards.
CGCCTCGGCGACCATGAAGCCGGCGGTCAAACAGGCAGCGATCAGCACCCGCTTCTTGTCGGTTGAGCCATGCACATGCCCGGCGCCATGGCTGTGGCTATGACCGGCCGGGCCGTGGTCGTCCGAAGCATGGTCATGCGCCACCGCCCAACTCCTGTCTGCCGACCATGGTCCTGAAAACCGGTATCCCGGTTCTCAGGATCATGATCTACGCGCCGAACTCGGCGCGGAAATCTTCAAGCCGCCGTCTCTGGCTTCCCTGGGCATCGAAATTTGCCGGATCGAGCCAGGCCTCATAGGCTTTTCGGAGTGCCGGCCACTCCTTGTCGATGACCGAATACCACGCCGTATCGCGGTTTTCACCCTTGATCACGAAATGCTGGCGGAAGATCCCCTCGAACTTGAAGCCGAACCGCTCGGCCGCGCGCTTCGACGGCTCGTTGCGATTGTTGCACTTCCACTCGTAACGGCGATAGCCGAGCTCGTCGAAGACGTATTTCATGAACAGGAACTGCGCTTCGGTCGCCGCCGGCTTGCGCGAGATCAACGGTCCCCAATAGATGTTGCCGATCTCGATGACGCCGTTGTTGGCATCGATGCGCATCAGCGTCTGTCGTCCGGCGACCTTGCCGCTTGCCTTGTCGATGACTGTGAAGAACAGCGGATCCTCAAGCGCCTCGGCCTTGTCGAGCCATGGCTGGAAGGCGGCGCGGCTTTTCGGCGGATAGTCCGGCAACCATGCGAAGCGCCCATCGATATCGGCGACCGACGAGGTTTCATAGAGGCCATCGCCATGCTTTGCCGCGCTGAACGACTCAAGCCGCACATAACGGCCTTCGAGCACCTTGCGTTCCGGCCGCGGACGCGGCTGCCAATTCTTCAGATCTTCCGACACCGGCCACTCCAATCCGTTGACTTTTACCTGCGGACCGTCACAAAAACGCTCGCTCACAGAAAGAACCACAGGGACGGGAAAAATGCTCCACACGATCGCGGCCTTCGACCGTCTCGGCGAGGAAAATGCCTTCGCGGTGCTGGCGAGGGCCACCGCGCTTGCCCATCAGGGGCGCGACATCGTCAACCTCGGCATCGGGCAGCCCGACTTCAAGACGCCGCAGCACATCGTCGAGGCGGCGATCAAGGCGCTGCGTGACGGCCACCATGGCTACACGCCGGCCAACGGCCTTTTAGCCACCCGCGAGGCGGTCGTGCGCCGCACGCTGACCACCACCGGCGTCGAGGTGTCGCCCGAGAATGTGATGATCCTGCCGGGCGGCAAGCCGACGATGTTTGCCGCGATTCTGATGTTCGGCGAGGCGGGCGCCGAGATCCTCTACCCCGATCCCGGCTTTCCGATCTACCGCTCGATGATAGAGTTCACCGGCGCCACGCCGGTGCCGGTGCCGATCCGCGAGGAAAACGGCTTTGCCTTCTCCGCGGAAGAGACGCTGGCGCTGATCACGCCGAAGACCAGGCTGCTCATCCTCAACTCGCCCGCCAATCCGACCGGTGGCGTCACTCCGCGGGTCGAGATCGAGAAGCTGGTCAAGGGCCTGGAGGAGCACCCTCAGGTCGCCATCATGTCGGACGAGATCTACGACGTCATGACCTATGACGGCGAGACTCATTGCTCGCTGCTGAACTTCCCCGAAATTCGTGATCGGCTGATCGTGCTCAACGGCTGGTCGAAGACCTGGGCGATGACCGGCTGGCGCATGGGCTGGTCGATCTGGCCGAACGGCGACAAGGGCGCGCATCTCTACGACAAGGTGCGCAAGCTGGCGGTCAATTGCTGGTCCTGCGTCAACGCGCCGAGCCAGTTCGCCGGCATCGCGGCGATCGACGGCCCGCAGGACGATGTCGAGAAGATGATGCGCGCCTTCGACAACCGCAGGAAGATCGTGGTCGAGGGGCTGAACGCGCTCCCCGGCATTTCCTGCATCACGCCGAAGGGCGCCTTCTATGCCTTCCCCAACGTCTCGAAAACCGGCTGGAAGGCCAAGAAGCTCGCTTCGGCGCTATTGGAGGATGCCGGCGTGGCGTTGATCGGCGGCCCCGATTTCGGCGTTCTCGGCGAAGGTTATATCCGGCTTTCCTATGCCAATTCCGAGGAGAACATCCTGCGCGCGCTGGAACGGACCGAGGCGTTTCTGAAAAAGTGACCCGTCGGGCGCGTTCACCCGCGCCCGACAAACGGCATCTTCGTCGCCATCACCGTCATGAACAGCACGTTGGCGTCGAGCGGCAGGCTCGCCATGTGCAGCACCGCATCGGCCACGCGCTCGACATCCATCACCGCTTCGGCGGCGATCGAGCCATTGGCCTGCGGCACGCCGATCGTCATCGGCTGCGCCATCTCGGTCAGCGCATTGCCGATGTCGATCTGGCCGCAGGCGATGTCGAAAGGCCGGCCGTCGAGTGCCAGCGTCTTGGTGAGCCCGGTGATCGCATGCTTGGTCGCCGTATAGGGCGCGGAGCCGGGGCGAGGCGCATAGGCCGACACCGAGCCGTTGTTGATGATACGGCCCCCCATCGGCTTCTGCCGGCGCATGGCGCCGAAGGCTGCGCGGGCGCATAGGAACGAGCCTGTGAGGTTGACGCCGACGACGTCGTTCCAGACCTCGACCGGGATTTCGTCGATCAGCGTCGACTTGTAACCCATGCCGGCATTGTTGAAGAGCAGGTCGACGCGGCCGAAGGCCTCGAGCACGGTCTCGAACATGTCGTCCACCTCGTCGGCCTTGCTGATGTCGCAGGCGACGGCCAATGCCCTGGCTTGCGTCTTCCCCGCCTCGGCGATCGCTTCTTCCAGCACTTTCTTGCGGCGGCCGCAGAACACCGTGTTCCAGCCTGCCTTGAGCAGCGCCGTCGCGACGCTCTTGCCGATGCCGGTGCCGGCGCCGGTAACGATGGCGGTCTTGTGTGCTATGGCTGTCATCGCCGTCCTCCCGGTCATGGATGGAAGAACGTGGCATCGCAAATGCCATGGGTCATGGCAAGCAGCTGTTGGTGATAAAGAAGAGGCCAACAAAAAGGGCGGCCATTAGCGACCGCCCCGATCTGAACCGCGCTTGGGAGGAGGAAAAGCCGGTCCGACTGGTTAGAATGATGCGCTTGCTGGGTTAACGAGAAGTTAACGGCAACCACACCCGCTAACCTTGGGGCATAATCCCGAAAAGTGGGAACCGGTTTTCGGAGAAGATCATGTTCCAACAAAGAGTCAGATCGGGATGACGATCCAACGAAACGTCATCCTGATCTAGTGCTCACCGGGGCGAGCTGGGCGCGCTTCCCGCGGGCACCTTTGCCGCCGAAACCGTCGCCTCGACATGATCGACCAGGGCGTCCGGGAGGCCGAGGCGGCCGGCGAGCAGGTCGAGGTAGCCGCGCTCGGCGCGCGTGTCGGGATCGATGGCCAGCCGCGAGGCGGTGTAGAGCTCCAGCTTCTGCGCATCGGTCTTGGCGCCGGCGACCAGCGTGTCGAGATCGAGCGGGCTTTCGAGCTCGGCGAGCAGGAATTTTTCCGCTTCAGCGCCGATGCCGGCGAGCTTGAGCTTGTCGGCGATCTTCCTGCGCTCGTCGTCATCGACATGGCCGTCGGCCTTCGCCGCCGAGATCATCGCCCTGACCAGCGTCAGCGTGAACTCGGCTTCGCCTTGCGGCGCCTGCGAGGGATCGAAGGCGGTATCGGCGGGCGGCGGCAGCAATTCCGGCTCGCCGGATGCTGGCGCCTGGGCCGGCTCCGCGCCGTTCTTGTAGTTCTGATAGGCCTTGTAGGCGAGGCCGCCGATCGCCGCCAGGCCGCCGAGCTTGACGGCCGCGCCCGTCACCTGCCGGCCGGCGCCGGTGCCGAGCAGCACGGCGGCAAGCGCGCCGGCGGCGAGCGGGTTGTCCTTCGCCATTTGCACCGCCTGCCCCGCCTTGTCGCGGACGGTCGATCCGGTGCCGGGAATTTGCGAGCCGAGAAGGTCGTCGAGCAGCTTCTTGGGGTCGAGCATCAATGCCTCCAGAATTGGCCCGGCCGAAATGCGCGCGGGCATGGTTTCGGACCGGCAAGAGGTAGGCCCCGCGCATGGACATTACAATGACGAGGCGAGTTTTACGCGCAAGGGCGTGGCTCTAGCTTCCGATATGGCGCTTGCCGCCGCGCGCTTGCGCAAGTTCGACCTGACGGTGGCGTTCGGCATAGCGCTCGCGATCCGTATCGGACCGCGTTTCGAAGCAATGCGGGCATGAAACGCCGAGCACGTATTTCGGCGACAACCTGTCCTCGACCGTCAGCGGGTGTCGACAGGCGCGGCAGAGTTCGGCTTCGCCCTCCGCGAGACCGTGCGAGACGGACACCCGCTCGTCGAAGACGAAACATTCGCCTTGCCAGAAGCTCTCCTCGGCCGGGACCTCTTCCAGATATTTCAGGATGCCGCCCTTGAGATGAAAGACGTTTTTGAGGCCGAGCGACTTCACATAGGCCGTCGCCTTCTCGCAGCGAATGCCGCCGGTGCAGAACATCGCCACCTTGCGGCCTTCAAGGTCCTCGCGGTGTTGCTCAACCCAGGCCGGGAACTCGCGGAAGCTGGTGGTCCCGGGGTCGACCGCGCCCTTGAAGGTGCCAAGCGAAACTTCATAGGCGTTGCGCGTGTCGATCACCAAGGTATCGGCATCGGAAATCAGCGCGTTCCAGTCGGCCGGCGCGACATAGGTGCCTGCGCTCGCCGCCGGATCGATATCCTCGACGCCCATGGTGACGATCTCGCGCTTCAACCGCACCTTCATGCGGTGGAACGGCATTTCGGCGGCGCTGCTGTATTTGACTTCCAGCCCGGCAAGGCCTTCGATGGCCTCGAGGTGACCCAGCAGCGCGGCGATCGCCTCCTCGCTGCCGGCGACGGTGCCGTTGATGCCTTCATGCGCCAGAAGCAACGTACCCTTGATGCCGCGTCCGCAACAGAAGGCCGCGAGCGGCGCGCGCAGGGTCTCGTATCCGTCGAGCCGCGCGAATTTGTAGAGCGCCGCGACGCGGACCGGATTTTGTGTTGTCGTTGTCATGGCCATGCCATAGAGCAACTCCAGGAAAAGTGCGAAGCGGTTTTCCGTCCGGAATTGCGCAAAAATTAAAGATAGAGCGGTTGCCGTTTCCAGGAAACGGCGGTCCGCTTTAGGCCGTGCTGAAAGCCGTTTCAAGGCAAAGCAGGAAGGCGGTTAATGCATGTCGCGCAAAGTGGCCTCGGTTTTGCGACAACGACATGCATCAAGCAACGACCTAAAAGCGCGTCGCGTGGATCCGTTTCGACGCGACGCGCTTTAGGTGCGCGGCATCGCGACACGCCGGGCTTCGTGGACTTGAGCGGATCCTTCTGCTAATCGGTTTAAAGTGATAGAAATGGAGACCAGCACATGACCAGCAAGGCCGAAAAGCTCCTGTCGCTTCTCAACGGTCAACCGGTCATCCCGGTGCTGAAGATCGCCAATGTCGCGGACGCGGTGCCGCTCGCTCGCGCCCTTTCACGCGGTGGCCTGCCGGCGATCGAAATCACGCTGCGCACCGCCGACGCGCTGGAGGCGATCCGCCGCGTGGCTGCCGAGGTCGAAGAGGCGATCGTCGGCGCCGGCACTATCCTCGATGCCAAGCAGTTCGATGAAGCAGCACGCGCCGGCTCGAAATTCATCGTCAGTCCCGGCATCACCAGAGAGCTTCTCGACGCGGCCAAGGACAGCCCCGTGCCGCTGCTGCCCGGCGCCATCACGCCCGGCGAGATCATGGCCGCTCGCGAAGCCGGCCTGCGCTTCCTGAAATTCTTCCCGGCCGAGCAATCCGGCGGCATCGCTTCGCTGAAAGCCTTCGCGTCGCCACTCGCCGATGTGAAATTCTGCCCCACCGGCGGCATAACGGCCAGGAACGCCGCCGACTATCTGAGCCTGCCCAACGTCACCTGCGTCGGCGGCTCCTGGGTGGCGCCCGACGATCTCATCAAGGCCGGCAAGTGGGACGAGATCGAAGCGCTGGCGCGTGAGGCGAGCAAGCTCAGGAAGTAATCAGCGCCCTCACCAGGGCAGCGCGCCGTTCTCATCGAAGTAGCCGCCCGTCGATCCCGCCTGGCTCCAGCATCGCCAGCCGCACGATGATCTCGGCCGCCTGCTGCACCGTGCGCCCGCCTCTGTGCGCATTGAGTTCCGTCGCGGTGTAGCCGGGAGCGGCGGCGTTGACCATGATGCCGCGAGGCGCAAGCTCTCGCGCGAAGGCCAGTGTTTACGGCGTTGAGCGCGGTCTTCGAACTGCCATAGCCCATGACGTTGGGCGACTGGCTGTCGCATATGAGCAACGCCGTCTTTCATCGCCACTTCAAGGCGGCGACGGCGATGAGCCCTATCCAGTATCAAAAGCAGCTTCGCCTTCTGGAGGCGCGCCATCTGCTGATCGCGCAACCGGGCAGCGCCGCGCATGTCGCTTTCACCGTCGGCTACGAAAGCGCCTCGCAGTTCAGCCGCGAATATACGCGCCAGTTCGGAGTGCCGCCCGCGCGCGACTCCGCGCGGCTTCTGGCCAGGGGCGAAGCGGCCACGCTGAAAATTGACTGAGCACTAAAAAACCGGCCGCCTTGCGCCGGCCGGGATTGGTCTTGCAAACGCAACTATCTGCAGACTCTGACCTTCTCGACCACCTTGTGGTGGTGGCGCCAATGCGTCACCAGCTTGGTCACGCAATGATGTCGTCCGGTCTTGACGATCACGGTTTCGGCTTGCGAGGGAGCGACGACAGCCGATGCCGCGGCGAGCGCCAGAACTGACGCCAATACAATCTTCTTCATGAATATCCCCAGTCTGGAACGAACCCCTTCTAGCCCATCATTGGGCGCGGCGCTCCAACCTCACGGTAAGTTTAGCCTGGCGTGAAGATGCGCACACCGAACGCCGACCGGGGCATTGCCATGTCTGGTTCCCGCTCATGGATTCGAACCACGATTCACGCCTTCAAAGGGCGCTGTCCTACCATTAGACGAAGCGGGAAGACCTTCTGGCTAACAGGTAGCGGCGCTGCCATGAAAGACAAAAGCCGCGCTGGCGGGCCAACGCGGCTTTGTGGGTGGCCACGCTGACTCGTCGCTATTTCGTTTGAAAGCGCGCGACCGAGAGGAACTTCACCGCGTTGCCGGTGAACCGGCTTGCGTCAGGCACGCCGCCGTCCGCCTGGAAGCCGGCCGTATACACTTCGCTCGGCGGCGTATGCACGATGTTGTAGGCATATCGCGGCGCTGTCGTCGGGTCGGAAACCGAGGCGATGTTGACGCCAGCGCCCAGTGCCCAGCGCGCGGCTTGCGGCGGCGCCGCCACCACCATGGCCTTGGGCCCGGGCTTCAGATCGTGGGCGGATGCCCTGCCTTCCTTGGCCGTCGTCTTCACGCCGGCGCCGATCGCCTTCGCCGGATCGGTCCCGGCCGGAAGCGCGGCGATGGCCTGGCGCGGCGAGGCCGCATCGACGCCCGACGGATCGTTGAATGCGGAGCGCGGTTCCGGTTCGGTCAGCGACGCGAGCTGATACTCGGCGCCGCCGCCATCGGCCCCTACGGTTGCATTGGCCTGTTCGAGAACGGCTTTCACCTCATCCTGCTTGCCAGGCTGCGGCCGTGCGGTCGGCAGCACCGAGAACGCGTCGGTCGCGCTCTTGTCCTGCGAAGCGGTTTCGGCCAACGCCAGAAGCACGTTCTTGTCCTTCGGCGCGAGTTCCGCCGGCGTCGAGCGGTCAGGACGCCAGGTCGGCAGCGGGATGTTGTTGACCGCCACCTGCGCCGGATCGGTGCTCGCGGCCTCCGCGGCGCTGGCTGTGCCGAACGGAACCTTGTCCGGCACGGGCGCCTGGGCCGTCGCAACCGCCTGCTCCGTCGTCGCCGAGGCGTCCGCCGTGGCGAACGGCACGTTCTGCGGCGTCTGCTGGCCGACATCGGCCTTCGGACGCGGCGCGAAGTCGGGCAGCGGGATTTCCTTGGGCGGCAGGGCGGCGATGATCGTCTCCGGCGTATCCTGCTGCGGCTGCTGCTGCTCGTCGGCGCTGTCATCCGCGATCTGCGGGATGTTGGCGCGCTTGGCATCCTTCGGTGCGACAATCGCGATGCCCGGAAGATTGCTGTCGCGTGCCGTGGCGGCGCTGGCGACCTGAACCTGCTTCACGGCTTTCCGCTGAGGCGCCGGGGCACTTTCGTCGGCGTCGTCATCGGCCTCGTCGGCGCCGCCGCCGAACCAGGCAAAAAGGCCGCCGGAGCGCTTGGGCGAGCCGCCGGCGCTGGCCAGTTCGATGTTCGGGGTGCCGGCCCCCTTCCGCGCCTGATACGCTGCCACTGCCTGCTCATAGCCGGGCAACGGGCGTCCGTCGCTCGGCACATGCAGCGTCTTGCCGTTGGGGAACAGGCTGACCAGTTCCTGGCGGCTGATGCCCGGCCAATGGCGCACGTTGCCGACATCCATATGCACGAATGGCGAGCCGGAAGTCGGGTAATAGCCGACGCCGCCGCCCTGCATCTTGAGGCCGATGTTGCGCAGTTTCTTCAGCGGCACGCCGGGAATGTAGAAATCCATCGCCTTACCCAGCATGTGCTGGCTCTTCTCGGCGACGCCGCGGCTGCGCGAACGCAACAGCGCGTTGGTTGACGGCGAACGATAGCCGCAGACCACTTGGATATAGTCGGTGGCGCCGCTTTCGCGATAGGCTTCCCAGACGAGATCGAGCAGCCGCGGATCCATCTTGGTCGGCTCGTTGCGGCGCCAGTCGCGCAGAATGATGTTGATCTTGCGCAGGCCTTCCGAATCGTAGCGGCCATTGCGCTTGTAGACGATCTCGGCCTTCTCGTGCGTGTGCAGGTGATAGAGCTTGAGCGTACGCACTTCGGCCCTGGCGCCCGACGTCACCACAGAAAGGAACCCGACGGCCAAAATCACGAACGTCAGCCACCTCGGCCAGACGCTCATGTGAAAATGCCGCCCGTTTTTGCGTCGTTCGACTTTGTTCAAATCAAATGGCTTTCAGGCTGCCGTTTGTCCCCGGATTTGACAAAACGGATGCGTGGTTTTCACATCCGAATATCGATCCTAATGGTTAATCATCGTTTATTGAAGCCGAAATGCGGTAACACCGTGGCGATATCCCGTCAAAAATTATGCACAGCATTTCGTGGTAAACCGCTGGTTTAGATCGAGAATCCGGCCTCGGCCAGAACACGATCTGTTACCGTTGGGGTTAATGCGTGATCCTCGGCAACGCCAACCGCTGAAAACCCTATGTTTTCACGTCAAAAGCGACAATTTGACTCGGATTTTAGGCAAGCAAGCTGGTTCGAGGCTTGCCTGTCATGAGGCAAGCCGGTCGACGCGGCCGGCTTCGGGGTCAATGCCATATTCCTTCAACTTGCGGTAGAGCGTTGAGCGGCCGATGCCCAACCGGCGGGCGACTTCGCTCATCTGGCCATTGTAGTGGTCGATCGCAAGCTTGATCATTTCGAGCTCGACATCGGCCAGCGCCCGCACATTGCCGCGCTCGTCAAGCGCGCGAAGCGTCCCGAAACGCGGCTGCGGCCTGGCCGGCGCCTCGCCGTCGGCCAAACCGGCCGCCGTTGCGTCGGCAACGGTCTCCTCCGCTTGCCGGGACGCGTCCGCAATCGTTTCGGCGACTGCGGATGCCGGTTCCGCTTCGAGATTGACCGTGCCTTCCACCTGCGCCCGAATCTGCGGGAACTCCTCCTCGGTCAGCACATCCCCCTCGGCAAGCACCGAGGCGCGGAAGACCGCATTTTCCAGCTGGCGGATATTGCCCGGCCAGTCATAGGCCTGCAGCATGGCAAGCGCCGCGGCCGATATGCCGGCAAGGCGGCGGCGCGGATCGGTCGGCGCGACCTTCTCCATGAAATGCCGGACAAGGTAGGGAACGTCGTCGCGGCGGTCGCGCAGTGGCGGCACGAAGATCGGATAGACGTTCAGCCGGTAGAACAGGTCCTCGCGGAACTTGCCGTCCTTGACCTGCTGCAGGAGGTTCCGGTGCGTGGCCGAGATCAGCCTTATATCGACCTTGACGGTCGAACGGCCGCCGACCGGGTCGACCTCGCCCTCCTGCACGGCGCGCAGCAGCTTGACCTGGACGTCGAGCGGCAGATCGCCGATCTCGTCGAGGAACAGCGTGCCGGAATTCGCCTCGACGAATTTGCCGGTGTGCTTGTCGGTAGCGCCGGTGAAGGAACCCTTCTCGTGGCCGAACAGGATCGATTCGACGAGATTGTCAGGGATGGCGCCGCAATTGACGGTGACGAACGGTTTCGAGCGGCGGTCGCCGCTGCCCTGGATGGCGCGCGCCACCAGTTCCTTGCCGACGCCGGATTCGCCCTCGATCAGGATCGGGATGTTGGAGGCCGCCGCTTTCTGTCCAAGGCGTATCACCCGGTCCATTGCCGGGCTGCGCGTGATCATGTCCTTGAAGGTGAGATGGCCGCCGCCGCGGCGCCGCGACGCGCGCTTCATCTCGTCCTCGACGGCTTCCACCTTGAGCGCGTTGGAGATCGCGGTCTGCAGCCTGTCGGGCGACGCCGGCTTGACGACGAAATCAAAGGCGCCATGCCGCATCGCCGAGACGACGGTCTCGATGCCGCCTTGGGCCGTCTGCACGATGACGGGAATGTTGATGGCGCGCTCGCGCATCGCCTTCAGCACGCCGATGCCGTCGAGGCCGGGCATGACGAGATCGAGAATGACGACGGAGATCTCGCGCGCGTTCGGGCCATCGAGCGCGTCGAGGCCGGCCTCGCCGCTATCCCTGACGATCGCTCTGTGGCCGAACTTGGTCAGCGCGGCCTCGACCAGCCTGCGCTGCACCGGATCGTCATCGACTATGAGTATGGAACCTGTCATGACTGTTTGAGTTGTCCGCCCGAGAAAATCCCCGTGGATCATCTTGGCACAGGGTTCTAAATAAGGTTTCAAAAAACCCGGTGAACGAATTCCTTAGGATTTGACCGGCTTCTCCTTTCCCTTTGATTCTGGCTCCTTGGTTCAAAAAAGGTATTGTTGATGCGCATGATGTTTGGTCAGCGGCTTGCGGCGGCGTCGTCCGGACAGGGCGCGGCGGAGCTTGGCGCCCTGCCGGAGTGGAATCTCGCCGATCTCTATTCCGGCATGGAAGCGCCGGAGTTGAAGCGCGACATCGCCAAGGCGGCCAGCGACGCCATCGCCTTCGAGAGCCGCTGGAAGGGTACGCTGGCCGCGGAAGCCGGGCGCGGCGCCGCCGGCCAGCTGGGCGAGGCGCTCAAGGCCTATGAGGCGCTCGAGGAACTGATCGGCCGCATCGTTTCGTATGCCGGCCTCGTCTATGCCGGCAACACGGCCGATCCGCAGCGCGCCAAGCTCTATGGCGACGTCCAGGAAAAGATGACGGACGCCAGCGCGCATCTCCTGTTCTTCGCGCTTGAGCTCAACCTGATCGACGATGCGGCGATCGAAAGCGCTTTGGCCGCCGACAAGGCCTTCGGCCACTACCGGCCTTGGGTGCTCGACCTCAGGAAGGACAAACCCTACCAGCTCGAGGACCGCGTCGAGCAGTTGTTCCACGAAAAGTCGGTCACCGGGCGCGGCGCCTGGAACCGCCTGTTCGACGAGACGATGACCGACCTGCGCTTCGACGTCGACGGCGAGGAACTGACGCTCGAGCCGGCGCTGAACCGGCTGCAGGATTCGAACGGCGAGGTGCGCCGCCGCGCCTCCGAGGCGCTGGCCGCCACGTTCCGCAAGAACCTGCGCACCTTCACGCTCATCACCAACACTTTGGCCAAGGACAAGGAAATCTCCGACCGCTGGCGCGGCTTCCAGGATATCGCCGACTCGCGCCACCTCGCCAACCGTGTCGAGCGCGATGTGGTCGATGCGCTGGCCGCGGCTGTGCGCGAGGCCTATCCGCGGCTGTCGCACCGCTATTACGCGATGAAGGCGCGCTGGCTCGGCATGGAGGTGATGAACCATTGGGACCGCAACGCGCCCCTGCCGGAAACGCCGCAGGCGGTGATCAGCTGGGACGACGCCAGGGACACGGTGCTCTCCGCGTACCAGCGCTTCTCGCCGGACATGGCCGAAATCGCCCGCGGCTTTTTCGATCGCAGATGGATCGACGCGCCGGTGCGGCCCGGCAAGTCCCCGGGCGCCTTCGCCCACCCGACGGTGCCGTCGGCGCATCCCTACGTGCTGCTCAACTACATGGGCAAGCCGCGCGATGTGATGACGCTGGCGCATGAGCTCGGCCATGGCGTGCACCAGGTGCTGGCCGCCGGCCAGGGCGCGCTGATGGCCTCGACGCCGCTGACGCTGGCCGAAACCGCCTCCGTCTTCGGCGAGATGCTGACCTTCCGCTCGCTGCTCGAGCAGACCGGCGACAAGCGCGAGCGCAAGGCCATGCTCGCCCAGAAGGTCGAGGACATGATCAACACCGTCGTGCGCCAGATCGCCTTCTACGAGTTCGAGCGCAAGGTGCATGCCGAACGCAAGAACGGCGAGCTGACCTCGGACAGGCTCGGCGAATTCTGGCTGGAAGTGCAGGCCGAGAGCCTGGGGCCGGCGATCAAGCTGCGCGAGGGATACGAGGTCTTCTGGACCTATATCCCGCATTTCATCCACTCGCCTTTCTACGTCTATGCCTATGCTTTCGGCGATTGCCTGGTGAATTCGCTCTATGCCGTCTACCAGAATGCCGAGCGCGGATTTCAGGAGAAGTATTTCGAGATGCTGCGCGCCGGCGGCACGAAGCATCACTCCGAGCTTCTTGCGCCCTTCGGCCTCGACGCCACCGATCCCGCATTCTGGCAGATCGGCCTCGGCGTCATCGGTTCGTTGATCGACGAATTGGAAGCGCTCGATAGTTGACGACAACTACGGCGCGGGCATCGGTCGTAATAGTTTAGCCGGGATGCATATTAGCAAGGGTCTATTCTTGCCCTAAATAGCTGTTCTTGAATAACTCTCCGGCGCATTTTTCAACTAGCTTTCGACAAGCCATATGATAGCGTCCGGCCTCAAGCTCAGCCGGACGCATCGCGCGGGCCAGAGATGGCCGGCCGCTACGCCACGGCGAATGCGATGATGGCCTTCGGCCCGGACAAGGCCGAACGCCGATGGCTCGATTGAAGCCGGCGGTTCCGCCGACCACGGAACCTTTGACGATCCTTGGCGTGAGCTCGCCTTTCCGGGCCTCGGCCGACAGATCGGACTGGAGAGGGAAATGAGCACTTTCTTCTACATGCTCCTGGCGTTCGTTGTGGGTATCCTGGTTGGCTGGTTCATCTGGGGCCGCCTGCGCGGCGAACTCGACAGTCTGCGTGGCGATCTCGACCGCACGCGAAGCGAGCGCGACAGGCTGCGCGCCGACAGCGATCGGTTGAAGGGCGATCTCGACGCCTGCGGCCGTGCCCGCGCCGACCTCGAAGGCCGGTTGCGTGATGCGCCTTCCGCGAAGGCCGGCGCCGATAAGGCCGCCACGCCGGCACCGGCAGCGCTGATGACCGCGACATCGGCGGCGGCAAAGGCCGGGCCCACAAAGCCCGCCGCTGCAAAGAAGCCGGCCGCAACGAAGACTGCAGCGGCACCGAAGCCGGCGGCCAAAGCCGCCGCGCCCAAGAAGGCGGCAGCACCCGCGGCAAAGAAGGCGGCAGCGCCGCAGGCCGCGACCGGCAAGGCCGACAATCTGCGCCGCCTCATCGGCATTGGCCCGGTCAACGAAAGGCTGCTCAAAGGCCTCGGCGTCACCACCTATGCCGAGATCGCCGCCTGGACCGCCGCCGACGTCAAACGCATCGAGGAAGTGCTCAATTTCGACGGCCGTATCGCGCGCGAAAAATGGATCGAGCAGGCGAAATTGCTGGCCGCCGGCAATGAGGCCGAGTTCGCCCGTCAATTCCCGACGGCCGGAACCGCAAGCAACACCTGAGCAACCAGGCTTGGTTGGCAGCAAGGCGGCGTCCATATGGACGCCGTCTTTGTTTTGGGCCAGCCACCTTTGCGCCGCCGGACGCCGCTCCCTCGATTGCGCCCCACCGGCCCCCCATATAGAGCGGTCGACGGTGCTTTTTGTCCGCATTCGAGGCTCATGTCCCTGCCAGCAGCCCTTTTCCGCAACGACGCGACCGCTCGTCAGCTGGTCTTCGACCGGCCGCGCGAGATCATCGTCGCGCAGGCCGCGGAAGAGTTCATGCCCGCGCTTGAAAGGGCGCAGGCCGCATCGGACGCCGGCAAATGGCTGGCAGGCTATTTCTCCTACGAAGCCGGTTACCTGCTCGAGCCGAAACTGGTGCCGCTGTTGCCCGAAGGCCGCCGTGCGCCGCTGGTCTGCCTTGGCGTCTTCGATGCGCCTGTCGAGCAAGCGGTGCCGCAAAAAGCAGGACCCGCCAGCAACGGCCCGATCTTCGATGCAAGGGCAACATGGTCCGCCGAGGCCTATGCCGGCCGCTTCGCGCGCCTTCACAACCACATCCGCAAGGGCGATTGCTACCAGGGCAACCTCACCTTCCCGGTTCGCGCGCAATGGTCCGGCGATCCGCTTGCGGCCTTCGACGCGCTGACGGAACGCCAGCCGGTCAAATATGGCGCGCTGGTCTCGCTCGGCGATCCGGTCGTCCTGTCGCGCTCTCCCGAATTGTTCTTCGAGATCGATGCCGACGGCATGATCGAGACACACCCGATGAAAGGCACCGCGCCACGCGGCGCGACCAAGGCCGAGGACGCGCGGCTGAAGGCCTTCCTGCGCAACGACGAGAAGAACCAGGCCGAGAACCGGATGATCGTCGACCTTTTGCGCAACGACATTTCCCTGATCAGCGAAGTCGGCACGCTGGACGTGCCGGAACTGTTCCGCATCGAGACCTATCCGACGGTGCACCAGATGGTGAGCCGCGTGCGGGCGCGGCTTTTGCCCGGCATCGGCATCCGCCAGCTCTTCGCCGCGATCTTCCCCTGCGGCTCGATCACCGGCGCGCCGAAAATCCGCGCCATGGAAATCCTGCACGAGCTGGAAGACGCGCCGCGTGACGTCTATTGCGGCGCCATCGGCTGGATCGCGCCCGGCGGCAGGATGCGGTTTTCGGTGGCGATCCGCACCATCTCGCTCTTTGCCGACGGCGAGGCCGTCTACAATGTCGGCGGCGGCGTCGTCTTCGATTCGACCGCCGAGGAGGAGTATCGGGAGTGTCTGTTGAAAGCGCGCTTCGCGACGGGAACGGCGCCGGCTTCGAACTGATCGAGACCATGCGCTGGGAGCCCGGTTCCGGCTTCCTGCGCTTCGAGCGCCACCTGGCCAGGCTTTATGCGTCCGCCGCCGAACTCGGCTTCGCCTGCGATCCCGGACGGATCGGCGAAGTGCTGTCGAACACCGTCAGCGGACACCGAACTGCCTCGCGCGTGCGCCTTGCCTTGCAGCGCAATGGCGAAGTGACAGCTGCTGCGCAACCCTATGAACCGCTGCCCGCCGACAAGGTCTGGCGGCTGCAACTGGCGCGTGTCCGTCTCGATTCCGGCGACACGCTGCTGCGCCACAAGACAAGCCGGCGCCAAGTCTACACGCAGGCACGCGCCGAATATCTCGCGACCCACGCCGACGAGGTGCTGCTGGCCAACGAGCGCGGCGAGCTCTGCGAGGGCACGATCACCAATCTCTTCGCCGATTTCGGCAGCGGCCCGCTCGCCACGCCCCGCCTCGACTGCGGCCTTTTGCCTGGAATATTGCGCGGCCAGCTTCTGGACGAAGGCCGCGCGGTGGAAGCGATCTACAGCTTCGATGACCTGAAGGCGGCGAAGGCGATCTTCGTCGGCAATTCGCTGCGCGGGCTGGTCCCGGCGCAACTGGGCTGACACAGCGTACTGTTTGAAGCAAAGAATGATCCTTCGCCAGCCGACCCACACGCCCTATGACGGATCCTCGAAACTCTTCGCCATCGGGCTGAAGCCGCTCGACTTCGACCGCTGGATCGAGGTCGATGAATTCCTGTTGCCGCATCTGGCCGAAAAGCAGCGGCTCTACAGGGAGATCCCGCAAAAGGTCTTTGTCGAGGAAGGCGGCACCCGCGACGCTCAACGCGAGGTGCTCGACCTGCTCGTCGCCCATCTCGAGGCCGCGCATTCCGGCACGCACCGCCGTGACCGAGCCGATTTCAAGCCGATCGGTTTCGACCGGACGATCGACCGGTTGCCTCCTGCCCTGCGCGAGGCACCGCTCGCACAGGCTTCGCTGCTGGTCCAGGAGGACCTGATCCTGATGCGCCGCGACGAGCGCGGCTGGCGGCTCGCCGCCGGCTCGCTTTGCTTTCCCTCGTCCTGGTCGCTCCAGGAAAAATTC
This sequence comes from Mesorhizobium sp. B2-4-6, assembly GCF_006442775.1. NCBI lineage: Bacteria > Pseudomonadati > Pseudomonadota > Alphaproteobacteria > Hyphomicrobiales > Phyllobacteriaceae > Mesorhizobium > Mesorhizobium sp. B2-4-6. Next base: position 133,950 of record NZ_VFVI01000001.1, on the reverse strand, counting down.
GGCAAGCCGCTGCAGGAAATCCACGAACCGGTGCCTGGATTCGGACCCGGCACGCGGCCGGCCGAACTCATCAACCGCATGTTCGACGGCCTGCAGGGCCAGGCGGTCGAGCGCTTCAACTGGTCGATCCAGGCGGATGACAGGCTCTATCATCCGCTTTCCAATGTCGAGCGCATCGACCGCGCCACGAGCCGCCCGAGCCGCTTCCCCGACGGCGATGTCGACGCCCACGCCTTCATCCGCGTCGAACGCCAGACGCTGCGCAAGCTTCCCGCGTCGCGCGACATCCTGTTCACCATCCGCATCCATCTCGATCCGCTCAAGGTGCTCGATGCCCATCCGGACCGGGCAACGCTGGCTGCATCCTTCGTGGAGCAGCTCCTGGCCCTCGACCAGCAACAACTCGACTACAAGGGCCTGACCGCCGACCGAGACCGGCTGGTTGCATTCCTAAACGGTATCGCCGGATCAGCTTAACCACGCCGCCAAACCGACTTACCCGCGATTGGCGCTTTTCGCTGGTTTATGACAATGATCTGTGGTGTACGGCTTGGCCGTCGGGCGAAAAACGCTCGGTTTTACGCGTGTTTGAAGGAGTGTGCGAAAAAATGGCGAATGAAAACTGGCCCGTTTACGGTGAAATCACCGGTCCCGTCGTGATGATCGGCTTCGGTTCGATCGGGCGGGGAACGCTGCCGCTGATCGAACGCCATTTCAAGTTCGACAAGTCGCGCATGACGGTCGTCGATCCGCGCGACACCGACCGCAAGCTGCTCGACGAGCGTGGCATCGCCTTCGTCCAGGACGCGGTGACCGAGAAGAATTACAAGAAGCTGCTGACGCCGCTTCTGACCAATGGCGGCGGCCAGGGCTTTTGCGCCAACCTGTCGGTCGACACCGGCTCGGTGGACCTGATGAAATTGTGCCGCAAGCTCGGCGTGCTCTACATCGACACCGTCGTCGAGCCGTGGCTCGGCTTCTATTTCGACTCCGAGGCCGACAATGCCAGCCGCACCAACTATGCGCTGCGCGAGGCGATGATTGAGGAAAAGCAGGACAAGCCCGGCGGCCCGACGGCGGTCTCCACCTGCGGCGCCAATCCCGGCATGGTCTCGTGGTTCGTCAAGAAGGCGCTGGTCAACCTCGCCACCGATCTCGGTCTCGTGTTTTCAGAGCCCGCGCAGGAAGACCGCGAGGCCTGGGCCAGGCTGATGAAGAAGGCTGGCGTCAAGGGCATCCATATCGCCGAGCGCGACACACAGCGCACCAAGAAGCCGAAGCCGATGAACGTGTTCTGGAACACCTGGTCGGTCGAAGGCTTCATCTCGGAGGGACTGCAGCCGGCCGAGCTCGGCTGGGGCACGCATGAGAAGTGGATGCCGAAGAACGGCAAGAAGCACAAGCACGGTTCCAAGGCGGCGATCTATCTGGAACAGCCGGGCGCCAACACGCGCGTGCGCTCCTGGTGCCCGACGCCGGGCGCGCAATACGGCCTCCTGGTGACGCATAACGAGGCGATCTCGATCGCCGATTTCTTCACCGTGCGCTCGAAGAAGGGCAAGCTTCAATACCGCCCGACCTGCCACTACGCCTACCATCCCTGCAACGACGCCTTGCTGTCGCTGGACGAGATGTTCGGCGCCGCCGGCAAGCCGCAGCCGGTTCACCACGTGCTCGACGAAAACGAGCTGGTCGACGGCGTCGACGAGCTAGGCGTGCTGCTCTACGGCCATGACAAGAACGCCTACTGGTACGGCTCGCAGCTGTCGCTGGCCGAGGCGCGCAAGCTCGCCCCCTACCAGAACGCCACCGGCCTGCAGGTCACCTCGGCGGTGCTCGCCGGCATGGTCTGGGCGCTGGAGAATCCGACCGCCGGTATCGTGGAGGCCGACGAGATGGACTACCGGCGTTGCCTCGAAGTGCAGTCGCCTTATCTCGGGCCGGTCAGGGGCTACTACACTGACTGGACGCCGCTGGATAATCGGCCGGGTCTCTTCCCGGAGGATCTGGACAAGGACGATCCGTGGCAGTTCCGCAACATTCTGGTCCGATAGCGCCGGGACTGACCAGAGCCACCGCCTTGCAATCGCCCGGAAATCGGGCGATTGAAGGATGCGGACTGAGGAGAGGATTTTCAAAAATGACCATTGCGCGCAAACTGCTTTCGGCAGGCGCCGCGGCAAGCCTTTTGGCTGCGGCCGCCTGCACCACCACCGGTCCCTCGGACCAGCCGTCGATGGCGGCGGCGCCGAAGGGCGTCGAGGGCAACTGGATCGACGCCAAGGGCACCGGCCTGTCGACCTTCACGGCTGGCAGCTTCACCACCGTCGCAACCGACACCGGCCAGAAGCTGTCGGAAGGCAGCTACACCATGACCGGCGCGACCTCGGTCGAGATCCATGGCACCTCGTTGATCCGCCAGACCCCGGTCAGCTTCAACTGCCTGATGATCTCCACCAGCCAGCTCAACTGCACCAGCGCCAGCGGCCAGAATTTCGTGCTGACGCGCCGGGCTTGAGGGTTCGCAAATCGTCGGCTGACAGAACGGCGGCGCAGGCCGCCGTCCTTTTTTGTGCCGGCAAAACACTTCCGGATTTCCACTTGCATCGCCCGGGACCCGATGTGAACATGACCCGAGGCTGACTGTTATTGTCCGGTCAAGCGGGGTCATCAAGCACCTTCGAAGTCAGCTCATCCGGGAGACGAAGATGAAGAAGATTGCCGCGATCCTAGCCCTCTCCGCCTCGACGCTCGGCCTGTCTGCCGGCGCATCTTTTGCCGACTACACGCTGAACATCCTGCATTTCAACGATTGGCACAGCCGCATCGAAGGCAACAACAAATACGAGTCGACCTGTTCCGCCGACGAGGAGACCAAGGGCGAATGCATCGGCGGCGCCGGCCGGCTGATCACCGCGATTGCTGAGCAGCGCAAGAAGCTCGAAGGCCAGAACGTGCTGCTGCTCAACGCCGGCGACAACTTCCAGGGATCGCTGTTCTACACCACCTACAAGGGTGCGGTGGAAGAGGAGTTCCTCAATCAGATCAAGCCCGACGCGGTAACGCTCGGCAACCATGAGTTCGACGACGGCGAGACCGCGCTGGTGCCGTTCCTCGACAAGGCGAAATTCCCGATCGTCAGCGCCAATGTCGTGCCCAACGACAAGTCGGGTGCGGCGGGCAAGATCAAGCCTTCGATCGTCGTCGAGGTCGGCGGCCAGAAGATCGGCATCATCGGCGCCGTCACCAACGACACGCCGGAACTCGCCTCGCCCGGCCCGAACATCGCCATCGCCGACGATGTCAAGTCGATCACGGCCGAGGTCGAGAAGCTGAAGGCGCAAGGCATCAACAAGATCATCGCCGTGACGCATATCGGCTATAGGCGCGAGCGCGACGTCATAGCGAAAATTCCCGGCATCGACGTGGTGGTCGGCGGCCACAGCCATACGCTTCTGTCGAACACCGACCCGAAGGCCGAGGGTCCCTATCCTACGATGGTCGACAACCCCGACGGCTCCAAGGTGCCGGTGGTGCAGGCGGCGTCCTATTCGAAATATCTCGGCGAGTTCAAGGTCGTGTTCGACGACAACGGCGTCGTCAAGGAGGCCAGCGGCGACCCGATCTACCTCGACAAGTCGATCACCCCCGATCCGGCCGTGCTGGCCCGCATCAAGGAACTCGGCGCGCCGATCGAGGCGCTGAAGAACAAGGAGGTGGCCGAGACCACCAAGGCGATCGACGGCAGCCGGGAGAATTGCCGCGCGCGCGAATGCGAGATGGGCAACCTCGTCTCCGACGCCGTTCTCGACCGCACCAAGGGCCAGGGCGTCGAAATCGTCATCTCGAACGGCGGTGGCCTGCGCGCTTCGATCGACCAGGGTACGGTGACCATGGGCGAGGTACTGACCGTGCTGCCGTTCCAGAACACGCTGGCCACCTTCAAGATCTCGGGCAAGGACCTGGTCGCGGGCCTCGAAAGCGGCCTCAGCCAGATAGAGGACGGCGCCGGCCGTTTCCCGCAGGTCGCCGGCATCAAATATTCCTTCGACAGATCGGTCGCGCCCAATGCCGGCCGCGTCAAATTGGTCGAGGTGATGGAGAACGGCGCATGGGCGCCGATCAATCCCGACAAGCAGTACCTCGTCGCCACCAACAATTACGTTCGCCAGGGCGGCGACGGCTACAAGGTCTTCGCCGACAAGGCCACGGACGCCTATGATTACGGTCCCGGCCTCGAGCAGGTGGTGGCCGACTATCTCGGCGCCCACCAGCCCTACACGCCGAAGCTTGACGGCCGCATCACCGAGATTGCGGCAACGACCGCGGCGGCTGAGCCGGCAAAACCAGCCGAGACGGCCGCAACAACTCCCGCACCGGCGGAGCCGGCAAAGCCGGCTGAGGCCGCTCCTGCAGCCACGACCCAGGCGCCGGCAGCCGAGGCGGCAAAACCGGCCGAGACCGCACCGGCCGCGAGCGAACCGGCAATGCCGGCTCTGCCCTCCGGTTCCAGCGACATCGCCGGCACGCCGCCGGCGGTTCCGGCTGAAACCGCCCCCGCGGCGCCGGCCGCGGAACCAGCAAAGCCTGCCGAGGCTGCCCCGGCAACTCCTGCACCAGCCGCCGAGCCTGCCAAGTCCGCTGAAGCACCGCCGGCCGAGACCAGCCACACCGTCGGCGCCGGCGATACCTATTGGGACCTGGCCAAGCAAGCCTATGGCGATGCCACCAAGTGGAAGCTCATCTCCGAAGCCAACAAGGATTATAAGCCGCGCCGCCTGCCGCTCGGCGCGACGCTGACCATTCCGCCGGCCGCGAAGTAAGCGGCCACCCGGAATTCATGGCGCCCGCCCGGAAACGGGCTGGTGTTCCTTTTCCGGTGCCAAACACGATAAGGTGCGGCCAGACGCAGCATTGAAAACCGGCAGGGCATCGCTAGTTTCGCGGCGCTACCGGAGACTGTTCATGACGCTTGCCAGCCCCACCGATGCCAAAGCCGCAAAGGCCGCTGGCCCGCCGCCGGCGAGCGCTGCACCAGCCAGGACGGGCAAGATCGGCATCATGCTGGTCAATCTCGGCACGCCGGACGGCACCGATTTCAAGCCGATGTGGCGCTACCTGCGCGAATTCCTCTCCGACCCGCGCGTCATCGAGCTCAACAAGGCGATCTGGTATCCGATCCTCTACGGCCTCGTGCTGACCACTCGGCCGAAAAAATCCGGCGCCAACTACGCCCGTATCTGGAACCGGGAGATGAACGAGTCGCCGCTGCGCACGTTCACCCGCGCCCAGGCCGAAAAACTCGCCGTAGCGCTCGGCGACTTGCCCAACGCGACGGTCGACTGGGCGATGCGCTACGGCAACCCCTCGACGGCGAGCGTCGCACAAAAGCTGGTCGCGCAAGGCTGCGAGCGCATCCTTTCCTTCCCCCTGTACCCGCAATATTCGGCGACGACGACAGCGACCGCGAACGACCAGCTGTTTCGCGCGCTGATGAAGATGCGCCGCGCGCCGGCGGTCCGCAGCGTGCCGCCCTATTACGACGAGCCGGTTTACATCGAAGCGCTGGCGCAGTCGATCGAACGGCATCTGGCGAGCCTCGATTTTCAGCCGGAAGTGGTCATCGCCTCCTATCACGGTATTCCGAAACCCTACTCCGACAAGGGCGATCCCTACGGGGCGCATTGCCTCGAGACGACGCGGCTGCTGCGGGCAAGGCTCGGCTGGGACGAGAACAAGCTCATCACCACCTTCCAGTCGCGCTTCGGCGCGCAGGAATGGCTGCAGCCCTATACCGACGTCACGGTCGAGAAACTGGCTAAGGACGGCGTGAAGTCGATCGCCGTCGTCAACCCGGGCTTCTCCGTCGACTGCATCGAGACGCTGGACGAGATCGGCCGCGAGGCGGCCGAAACCTTCCATCACGCCGGCGGCAAGAATTTTGCCCACATCCCCTGTCTCAACGACAGCGTCGAGGGCATGGCGGTCATCGAGGCGCTGGTGCGGCGCGAGCTTGCCGGCTGGGTGTGACCGCCTTCACCGACTGATGCATGTCGCCCAGAAGTGTGCAGCGGTTCTGGGACAACGACATGCATCAAGACAATGACTTAAAGCGTGTCGACTGAATCCGTTTCAGCGCGACGCGCTTTAGCTTGAAACCGGTGCGCAAAAGCCTTCGCTAACCAATATTCCCGATCACCTGATTGTAACGTTGCGGAAACACACTTAAGTGATTCCGTGAAGTCGGTGCCTATTGAGGGAGATACGAAATGGGCTTCAGCGGTTTCGATATTGCTATCGTCGTTCTTGTCTTCCTGGTCATCATCCTTCTTTTCAAAGGCATCAAGACGGTGCCGCAAGGTTACAATTACACGGTGGAACGCTTCGGCCGGTACACAAAGACGCTGACTCCCGGCCTGAACATCATCAACCCCATCTTCGAGCGCGTCGGTGCCAAGATGAACATGATGGAGCAGGTGCTCGATGTGCCGACGCAGGAGATCATCACCCGCGACAACGCCATCGTCGGTGTCGACGGCATCGCCTTCTACCAGATACTCAACGCCCCTCAGGCAGCCTATCAGGTCTCCGGACTGCAGAACGCCATCCTCAACCTGACCATGACCAACATCCGCACCGTCATGGGTTCGATGGACCTCGACGAATTGCTGTCCAACCGCGACGCCATCAACGAGCGCCTGTTGCGTGTCGTCGACGAGGCGGCGCATCCGTGGGGCATCAAGATCACCCGCGTCGAGATCAAGGACATCAATCCGCCGGCCAATCTCATCGAATCGATGGGCCGCCAGATGACGGCCGAGCGCAACAAGCGCGCCCAGATCCTGGCCGCCGAAGGCCTCAAGCAGTCGCAGATCCTCGAGGCCGAGGGCCGCAAGGAAGCAGCCTTCCGCGACGCCGAGGCGCGCGAGCGCTCGGCTGAAGCGGAGGCCAAGGCGACGCAGGTCGTGTCGGAAGCTATCGCCAAGGGCGACGTCCAGGCGCTCAACTACTTCATCGCCCAGAAATACACCGAGGCGCTGACCAAGATCGGCTCGGCTACGAACAGCAAGATCGTGCTGATGCCGCTGGAGGCCTCGTCGCTCATCGGCACGCTGGGTGGCATCGGTGAGATCGCCAGGGAAATGTTCAAGAACGACGGTAGCGCCGGCACGCAACGGCAGACGGCGCGCCCGCCGGTGGTTCGCCCGAACGACAACTGATGTCTGCGGTATAGGTGGGCATTATGATAGACCGTATCGTTTCCGAACTCGGCCCGTGGAACTGGATGGTTCTGGGCTTCGTGCTCCTGGTGATGGAGATCGTTGCGCCAGGCGTCTTCATGCTGTGGATCGGCATCGCGGCGCTGATCATCGGCGCTGTGTCGCTGGCGATCTGGGACGCCGCCTTCTGGACCTGGCAGGTCCAGGTCCTCGCCTTCCTCGTGCTGGCCGTTGTGTCGGCCTATGTCGGCAGGCAGATCGCCTTCAGCCGGCAGGGCAGCGGCGACCAGCCGCTGCTCAACCGCCGCGGCGCGCAGATGGTCGGCCGCACGGCGACGCTGGCCGAGCCGATCAAGAACGGCCGCGGCCGCATCCGGCTCGGCGACACGCTGTGGCGCGTCTCCGGTCCCGACCTGCCGGTCGGCGCGCAGGTGCGCGTCACGGGAGCCGCGGATACCGATCTGGAGCTTACAGTCGAAGCGATCTGAAGGCGGACCTAAGCGGCGCCGATGCGCAACAGATCGTGGAGATGGACGAGCCCGACGGGCCGTCCGCCCTCGACAACCATCAGGCTGGTGATGGCGGATGTATTGATCGTCTGCAGCGCCGTCGCCACCAGCGTGTCCGGACTCGCCGTCTTCGGCTTCTTGGTCATCACCTGATCGACGCTCATCGTCAGAATGTCGTTGCCGATATGGCGGCGGATATCGCCGTCGGTGATGATGCCGACCAGCGCGCCGTCGGCGGCGGTGATCGCCACGCAGCCGAAGCCCTTACGCGACAGCTCCAGGATTGCCTCACGCATTGCGGTGCCCGACGGCACCAGCGGCAGCCTTTCACCGACATGCATGATTTCGCGCAGCTGGGTCAGATTGGCTCCAAGCTGCCCGCCCGGGTGGAAGGTGCGGAAATGGTCCGGCGTGAAGCCCCGCGCCTCGAGCAGCGCGATCGCCAGCGCATCGCCCATTACGAGTTGCAGCAAGGCCGACGTTGTCGGCGCCAGCCCGTGCGGACAGGCCTCCGGCACCGCCGGCAGGAGCAGCACGACATCGGCGGCCCGCGCCAGCGCCGAGCTCTCGCCAGAGGTGATGGCGATCAACGGAATGGAAAAACGCCTGGAGTAGGCGACGATGCCCATCAATTCCTTGCTCTCGCCCGACCAGGACATGGCGATGATGGCGTCATCCCGGGCGATCATGCCGAGATCGCCGTGATTGGCCTCGGCCGGATGGACGAAAAAGGCAGGCGTGCCGGTCGAGGCAAGCGTCGCGGCGATCTTGGCGCCGATATGGCCGCTCTTGCCGACGCCGGTGACAATGACGCGGCCCTCGATCCGCGAGATCAGGTCGATCGCGGCGGCAAAAGGCTCGGCCAGCCCGTCTGCGAGCGCGGCGGCCAGGGCAGCCACACCCGCCTGCTCCGTCGCCACCGTTCTCAGCGCCGATTCGATCGCAGCCTGCCTGTCCGGCTGCTTTCTTTCTGGGGACCCCGCATGCATGGCGCAAGCGATTAGCGCTTTGCCGCGCCCCTGTCCAACAGAATTGCCGCGGCCTGCCGATCCGGGCGGCTCCAAGGCGGCTGTCTCAACCCTCCGTTAACCATCCGCATTTACGGTTCGGTAAGTATGGCGCAACTGCGCCGCGCAAGCAGTGGTGACGATGTCCGGGGGCCAGTCTGAAACGAAAATCGGTCGAAGGGGCATTGCTGTCGCGGCACTGCTGCTGACGGCAAGCGCGCTTGCCTTGCTGCGTCCCGCTCCGGCATTTTCCCAGGAAACAGAGCTGCGCGGCGAGGTCTCCGAATCGGCCATACTCGCCGACCAGCAGCGCAAGGCCAGGCAGTTGAGGGCGCAAGGGTCGCTGGATCAGACCCCGCCCGCGGCCGCTCAGAACACGGCACCGACGACCTACCAGCCGTCGAGCCCCGGCGCCGTTCCCGATGACGATCAGACGGCGGGCGCGACGGACAGCATCTTCGACCAGCCGCAGGTAACAGACGATCCATTGGTCGACACGAAGGCGCCGGCAAAACCCCGCCGGCCATCGACGGCTGCTCAGCGTGCCCGGGACGCCAAGTCCGCCGCCAAGGCGAATACCAAGACCGCCGACAAGAAGAAGGCCAAGAAGAAGGCGGGCGAGGCTACCGACGGCACGACCACCGCCGCGACCACCGCCACCGGCGACCAGGCTGATGCTGCGGCGACCGACGATGACGGCAGCAACCGGCGTGCCGTCACCATCGACAGCGTCGACAAGCAGAAGCTCGACCCAGGCCAGGAGCGCACGGCATCCATCGAAGGCCAGAAGGTCAAGCCGGAGGACGATCCTTTCGCCGCTCCCGGTGTCAAGGTCGGCACCTTTGTCTTCCGGCCGACGCTCGAGCAGGGCTTCACCGCGACCTCCAACGCCGATTCCAGCAGCACCGGCAAATCGGCGGTTCTGTCCGAGACGGCGCTGCGTTTCACCGCGACCTCCGACTGGCGCGAGAATTCAGCCTTGGTCACCGGCTACGGTCAGTTCCGCAACAGCGTCTCGGGCGAAAAGATCAACGATGCGCAAGGCCGCATTGAAGGTCAGCTCAATGTCGATCTCGACAACGAGCTGCGCGCCATTGCCAAGCTGGGCTATGAAGCCGCGCCCGAATCGGCCTCCTCGCCGGATGCGATCGCCGGCGTCACCTCGCAGCCGCTGCGCCAGACCGTCGACGGCAGCCTTGGTCTCGAAAAAAGTATCGGCAAGATGCATTACGCGCTGACCGGCGCGGTCTCGCACGACTTCTACGGCGACGCCGAGCTCACCGACGGCACCAGCATCTCGCAGAAAGATCGCAACAACACGCTCTACACCGCCACCTTGCGCACCGGTTATGAGATCTCGCCAGCGCTGACGCCCTTCACGGAAGTCGAGCTCGGCCGTAGGGTCTATGATCAGCGTCTCGATGCCGACGATTTCGCTCGCTCCTCCAAGAGGTTCGGAGCGCGCGCCGGCCTCGAGCTCGATATGGGTGACAAGCTTTCGGGCGAATTCTCCGTTGGCTGGCTGCGCGAGGCGCTCGACGACAGCCGCCTCCCGACGATCGCCGGTCCCAGCGTCAACGCCGACCTCAAATGGTCGCCCGAGCGCGGCACAACCATCGGGCTCACCGGAAAGACCGAAGTAGAGACCACCACGACGGCAGGCCAGAGCGGCGATATCCTCTACTCCGGCCGTTTGACCGGCGAGCGCCAGATCCGCGCCAATCTGACGGCGAACTCGGCGCTGGGCCTCGACTGGCGCGATTACACCGGCTCCGACGGCCACGACATGATCCTGAGCGCCGAGGCCGGGCTGACCTGGTGGCTGAACCGCTATGCCGGGGTCACCACCAGGGTGAGGACGGAGAAGCTGACCAGCAACCTGCCAGGACGCGACTACACGGCCAACAGCGTCTATCTCGGATTGAAGGTCCAGCGCTGAACGCAGTGGACGACCAAGCCTATGTCGAGATTCAGGTCAGGCCGAGTCGAGAGCGGTGGGTTCCGAGAACCGGAGCGGAGCGTACTCAAAGTATGTGAGCACCGGAAGCGCAGGAACCGGCCGTTCGCAGACCGGCCTCACCTGAATATCGGCATAGGCTAGAACGCCGCCCCGCGGCGCTCTGCCGGCCGCACCTCGTCGAGCAGCGTGCGGATGACGCCGGCCATGCTTTCGTTCATGTCGCTGCGCCACAGAGCAAAGGCGACATTGGCCTCGACGAAACCTTCCGGCGAGCCGCAGTCGAAGGTGCGCCCCTTGTAGTGATAGCCGTAGAAGGGCTGCTTCTTCTCCAGCTTCAGCATCGCGTCGGTCAGCTGGATCTCGTTGCCGGCGCCGCGTTCCTGGCTTTCCAGGATGCCGAAGATTTCCGGCTGCAGGATGTAGCGGCCGTTGATGAAGAGGTTGGAGGGCGCTGTGCCCTGCTTCGGCTTCTCCACCATACCGGTGATGCGGAAGCCGTGATGCGTAGCCTCGCCGCGGCCGACAATGCCGTATTTATGCGCCTCGGCCGGATCGCATTCCTGCACGGCGATGATGTTGTTGCCGGTCTCGGCATAGAGCTCGACCATGTCCTTCATGCAGCTCTTTTCCGACTGCATGATCATGTCCGGCAAAAGCAGCGCGAACGGTTCGTCGCCGACCAGTTCGCGGGCGCACCAGACAGCGTGGCCGAGGCCCATCGGCACCTGCTGGCGCGTGAAGCTCGTCTGTCCCGGCGCCGGCTGGAGCCGCTGCAGGCGGGCGAGCTGCTCGTCCTTGCCACGCTGGGCGAGCGTGTCATACAGCTCGAACTGGACGTCGAAATGGTCCTCGATGACCGCCTTGTTGCGCCCGGTCACGAAGATGAAATGCTCGATGCCGGCCTCGCGCGCCTCATCGACCACATATTGGATGACCGGCCGGTCGACGACGGTCAGCATTTCCTTCGGGATGGCCTTGGTGGCTGGAAGAAACCGCGTGCCGAGGCCCGCGACCGGGAAAACTGCCTTGCGAACGCGCTTCATGCCGACACCCCTGCGTTTCAGCCAATTATCCGCTCGGCTACATGCTCCGCAATCCCCCCAGAGATTTTCACGCGGAAATCATTTTCACGCCGGAATGTTGGACTACCGAACGGCCAAGTTGAATATGAGAGCTAAAAGCCGCGACACCTCTTTTCGTTCCCGGCGGCACCTATGGTAAACTAAATACTAACCCGGTTCGGCGTTGAATGATCCTTCCTGATTTGACGAAGGAGGAAATGATGTCCGTTCGCAACACCGCGAGGCGCCTGACGGCACTGGTGACGGCAGCCGGCCTCACGCTGGCCTTGCTGCTGCCCGCCGGACCCGCTTTCGCCGATGCCGGGTTCCGCCAGTGGGTCTCGGGTTTCCGCGCCACCGCGGTGGCGGGCGGCGTTTCGGGCGCTGTTTACGATCAGTCCATGAGAGGCATCGAGCCCGACCCGGTCGTGTTGGAAAAAGCCCGCACCCAGCCGGAATTCACCGCGCCCGCCTGGGACTATTTCGACAACCGCGTGCATGACCAGTCGGTGGCCAACGGCCAGTCGATGGCGAGGAAATGGAAACCGTGGCTCGACCGGATCGAGGCGCGGTTCGGCGTCGACCGCAATGTTCTTCTCGCCATCTGGTCGATGGAATCGAACTATGGCGAGATCCTCAAGCGCGACGACATCATGCGCAACGTCATCCGTTCGCTGGCGACGCTCGCCTATGGCGACCCGAAGCGCTCGAAATATGCCCGTACCCAGCTGATCGCCGCCCTGAAGATCCTGCAGACCGGCGACATCGATGAGAGCCATCTGATGGGCTCCTGGGCCGGCGCGATGGGCCAGACCCAGTTCATCCCGACCAGCTATCAGCGCTATGCGGTCGACATGGACGGCAACGGCAAGCGTGACATCTGGAATTCGATTCCCGACGCGCTGGCGACCTCCGCCAACCTTTTGAAGAAGAACGGCTGGCAGGCCGGCAAGACCTGGGGCTATGAAGTGACCATACCAGCCGGCAAGCTGCCCGGCGGCGCAAAGACGATCGCTCAATGGCAGGCGCTCGGCGTCGTTAGGGCCAGCGGCAAGCCGTTCAAGAACCTGACCGACAAGGCGACGCTGAAAGTGCCGGACGGCCGCGGCGGCCCCGCCTTCCTGATGATCAGGAATTTCTCGGTCATCAAGGCCTACAACAACGCCGACAAATACGCTTTGGCCGTCGGTCTCCTGGCCGACGAGATCGCCGGCGGCACCGGCCTGGTGCAGGACTGGCAGCGGCCTTTCACCAAGCTCAGCTTCGAGGAGCGGCAGGAGCTGCAGAAGCGGCTTTCCGATCACGGCTATTATGATGGCAAGTTCGACGGCAAGATCGGCGATGGCTCGAAGGCCGCCATCATGGCCTATCAGGCCAAGGTCGGCTTGAACCAGGATGGCTATCCGAGCATGGAAGTGCTCAAATGGCTCCGCAAGCAGTAGAGCCACCCATGGCTGCAGGCATCCTTTCAAAGGCGGCAAGGATGCTGTAGCGCTTCGGCTTGCGCATGACTTTCCAGCGTCTGCCTGGTCATGCGCCAAGGGATGGAGAGGTGTTTGGTGTCGGTCGCGCGTATCAGGCAGGGCATTCGCCGGGCGCCGATCCTGATTCTCGCCCTGGCCGTGCTTGTCGTCACCGCCGCCGGCGCTTTCCACGCACCGGCATTCGCGCAGGAGGAAAGCCGCGGCTGGTCGCTGCGTGACCTCCTGTTCCCGCGCCGCAGCGAACGCGTCGAGCCACCGGTCGAGATCCAGAAATCAAGGCCGAAACCGAAGAAGAAATCCAAGCCTCGCCCGCCGGCCGAGCCGGAAACGCCGATCGTTGAGAAGACGAACGACGCCCGTGTCGTGCTGGTGGTTGGCGATTTTCTGGCGGGCGGGTTGGCCGAAGGCCTGGACACCGCCTTTGCCGACAATCCCGCCATCAGGATCGTTGCCCGCAGCAACGGGTCGTCGGGCTTCGTGCGCGACGATTTCTATAACTGGCCGGTCGAGATCAAGTCGTTGATCGAGACCGAGAAGCCGTCGGCCGTGATCGTCATGCTGGGCTCCAACGACCGCCAGCAGATGCGGGTCGGCGAGGTGCGCGAGCAGCCCCGCTCGGAGAACTGGACCAAGGAATACGAGCGCCGCACCGATGCGTTAGGCAAGGCCATCCAGGACACCAAAGTGCCGTTCCTATGGGTCGGCATGCCGGCTTTCCGCGTGTCGAAGATGAACTCGGACATGCTTGCCTTCAACGACATCTATCACTCGGCCGCCGAAAAGCATGGCGGCGAATTCGTCGATGTCTGGGACGGCTTCGTCGACGAGAACGGCGCTTTCGTCACCTCCGGCCCGGACATCAACGGCCAGCCGGTTCGCTTGCGTTCCGACGACGGCATCAACGTCACCAAGGCCGGCAAGCGCAAGCTCGCTTTCTACACGGAAAAGCCGTTGGCCAAGATCCTGGGCCTGGCGGCGCCGGGAAGCGTCACGACCATGTCGGCGCCGGCCGGCGCTCCGGTCGAGGCGCCGAAGCCGGCCGCGGCGCCCGTCATCGTCGACCGCACCGCGCCGATGCTGCTCGGCGACCCGTCGCTCGACGGCGGCACCGAACTGCTGGGCGCCGCGCAGCCGGCCAAGGCCGATCCGAACCTGCCCGGCGGAAAGCTGATCCTGGAAGGCAAGGCGCCGGCCGCCTCTCCCGGCCGCGCCGACGATTTTTCCTGGCCGCCGAAGCCGCAGCCGGCGACCACGGCTGTAGAGTCCGACCCGGCGCCGGCGACTCCGTGACCGACATTCCTGCGTAGCGGCAATTTCGCGCCAAGCCGAACAATGACATTGTTGGATTTTGACCGAAGTCAAAGTCGGGGGGCGAATATGTCGGCAACAGGCTATGCCTTGCTTGGGTTCGTGACTTGGACCCTCTTATTGCTCATATGGATGGAAATCCTGCGCACCCATCTTGTGGTGAGCGGCCGCGTCCCCGCGAATGGCTTCGCACCGGACAACGCCGGTCTTTCGCCCTTCTTGCAGCGGCTGGCGCGCGCCCATGCCAATTGCATCGAAGGCCTTCCCATATTCGGAGGTCTCATGGCCCTGGCCATAATGAGCGCGCGCGCCTCGATTACCGATCCGCTCGCATATTGGTTTCTAGGCGCGAGGCTGGTGCAGTCGGCCATTCATTTGACGTCGACAAGTCCGACCGCTGTCAAGGCTCGATTTTCGGCGTTCTTGGTCCAGATGGCCATCGGCCTCTATTGGGCGATAAAGCTGTTGCTTAGCTAGGCTGCGCTTCGCGAAAGGCTGCGGCTCGTTAGCCCAATTTAACGCGGCAGAACCGTCGATCCCATCAGCGTCTCGTCGATCGAGCGCGCCGCCTGGCGGCCCTCGCGGATCGCCCACACCACCAGCGACTGGCCGCGGCGCACGTCGCCCGCCGCATAGAGCTTGTCGACACTGGTCCTGTAGTCGCGATCGTTGGCCTCGACATTGTTCGAGCGGCGGCTGTCGGTGACGACTTTGATCTCGCCGTCGAGCTCCTTCATCAGGCTGTCGTCCGCCGGTCCGGCGAAGCCGATGGCGATGAAGGCGAGATCGGCGCGGATGACGAACTCGGTGCCGGCGACCGGCTTGCGCTTGTCGTCGACCTCGCAGCAGCGCACACCGGTCAACTGGCCTTCCTCACCGATGAACTCCAGCGTCGCCACCTGGAATTCGCGCTCGGCGCCCTCGGCCTGCGAGGACGAGGTGCGCATCTTGGTCGCCCAGTAGGGCCAAACCGCAAGCTTGTCTTCCTTCTCCGGTGGCTGCGGACGGATGTCGAGCTGGGTCACGCGCACCGCGCCCTGGCGGAAGGCGGTGCCGATGCAGTCGGACGCGGTGTCCCCGCCACCGACGACGACGACATGCTGGCCGCCGGCGATGATCGGGTGCGAGGGCCACGCCACCGACTGGATCGGCTCGCCGCCGACACGACGGTTCTGCTGCACCAGATAGGGCATGGCGTCGTAGACGCCGCTGAGATCGGCGCCCGGAATACCGGCCGGGCGCGGCGTTTCGGAGCCGCCGCAATAAAGCACGGCGTCGAATTCCCCGAGCAGGTCAGCCACTTTCATGTCGACGCCGACATTGACGCCGCAATGGAAGGTCACCCCCTCGCCCTGCATCTGCTCGATGCGACGGTCGATATAGTGCTTCTCGATCTTGAAGTCCGGTATGCCGTAACGCATCAGCCCGCCGGGGCGGCTCTCGCGCTCATAGACATGCACGTCGTGGCCGGCGCGGCCCAGCTGCTGCGCCGCCGCCATGCCGGCCGGGCCGGAACCGATGACGGCAACCCGCTTGCCGGTCTTCCTTTCCGGCGGATAGGGTCGGATGTGGCCCGTCTCATAGGCTTTGTCGGCGATCGCCTGCTCCACCGTCTTGATGGCGACCGGGATGTCCTCGAGGTTCAGCGTGCAGGCTTCCTCGCAAGGCGCCGGGCAGATGCGGCCGGTGAACTCCGGGAAATTGTTGGTCGAATGCAGGTTGCGGATCGCGTTGTCCCAGTCGCCATTGTAGACGAGGTCGTTCCAGTCGGGGATCTGGTTGTGGATCGGACAGCCCGTCGGCCCGTGGCAGAACGGAATGCCGCAATCCATGCAGCGCGCGGCCTGTTTCTCGACCTCCTTGTCCGACATCGGCAGTGTGAATTCGCGGAAATGCCGGATGCGGTCCGAGGCAGGCTGGTACTTGTGCACCTGCCGGTCGATCTCGAGAAAGCCTGTTACCTTGCCCATAGTCAGTCCCTGCTGTCCGAAGGCACGCTTTTTGTCGGCGCACCCGTTAACCCCTTAAGGCTGCCCTGGCAACCGCACCTTGTTGGAGCATGACCTTCGCCCGAAAACCGGTTCCCACTTGTCGGGGTCATGCTCTCGGGGTCAGGATTGTTGGCGAGGATGCCGGCCGGAGAGCCATCTCTCCGGCCTGCCCGATGCTTATTCCGCCGCCACGCTCATGCGCATGCGTTCCATCTCGATCAATGCGCGGCGATATTCCACCGGCATGATTTTTCGGAATTTCGGCCGGAAGTTCTGCCAGTCGTCGAGAATCTCGCGGCCGCGCACCGAACCGGTGAAATGCACATGGTTCGAGATCAGCTGGTAGAGGCGTTCCTCGTCATGGCTGGTCATGTCGCCGGACACGTCGACGCGGCCCTTGTGATCGAGGTCGCCGCCGTGATGGAGCAGTTTCTCCATCAGGTCGTCCTCTTCCGGCACCGGCTCCAGCTCGACCATCGCCATGTTGCAGCGCTCGGCGAAATCGCCCTTCTCGTCCAGCACATAGGCGACGCCGCCCGACATGCCGGCGGCGAAGTTGCGCCCTGTCTTGCCGAGCACGACGACGATGCCGCCGGTCATGTATTCGCAGCCATGGTCGCCGACGCCCTCGACGACGGCCGCCACGCCCGAATTGCGCACGGCGAAGCGCTCGCCGGCGACACCGGCGAAGTAAGCCTCCCCTTCGGTGGCGCCGTAAAGCACCGTGTTGCCGACGATGATCGAGTCCGCCGCGACGATTCTAGCCTCTTCCGGCGGGCGGATGACGATGCGGCCGCCCGACAGGCCCTTGCCGACATAATCGTTGCCGGCGCCGACCAGCTCGAACGACACGCCGCGCGTCAGGAAGGCGCCGAAGGACTGGCCGGCGGTGCCGGTCAGCTTCACCTTGATCGTGTCTTCACGCAGGCCCTTGTGCTTGAAGCGCTTGGCGACCTCGCCCGACAGCATGGCGCCGACAGAGCGGTCGACATTGCGGATCGGCAGCTCGATGGTAACGGACTGCTTGGCATCCAGCGCCGGCTTTGCCGCCTCGATCAGCTTGCGGTCGAGCACGTCGTCGATCGGATGCTTCTGCCGCTCGGTCCAGTGCAGCGCCTCATGCGGCGCGTCCGGCTTGAAGAACATCTTGGAGAAGTCGAGCCCGCGCGCCTTCCAATGCTGGATGACGTCGCGCTTTTCCAGAAGGTCGGTGTCGCCGATGATCTGATCGAGATGGGTGTAGCCCATCTCGGCAAGCAGCGCCCGCACCTCTTCCGCCACGTAGAAGAAGAAATTGATGACGTGCTCGGGCGTGCCCTTGAAGCGCTTGCGCAGCACCGGGTCCTGCGTCGCCACGCCGACCGGGCAGGTGTTGAGGTGGCACTTGCGCATCATGATGCAGCCGGCCGCGATCAGCGGCGCGGTCGAGAAGCCGAACTCGTCGGCGCCGAGCAGCGCGCCGATGATGACGTCGCGCCCGGTACGCAGGCCGCCATCGACCTGCAGCGCCACGCGTGAGCGCAAGCCGTTGAGCACCAGCGTCTGGTGCGTCTCGGCAAGGCCCATTTCCCATGGGCTGCCGGCATGCTTGAGTGAGGTCAGCGGCGAAGCGCCGGTGCCGCCGTCATAGCCGGAGATGGTGATGTGGTCGGCGCGCGCCTTGGCGACGCCCGCCGCAACTGTGCCGACGCCGACTTCCGACACCAGCTTGACCGAGACGTCGGCCGCCGGATTGACGTTCTTCAGGTCGTAGATCAGCTGCGCCAAATCCTCGATCGAATAGATGTCGTGATGCGGCGGCGGCGAGATCAGGCCGACGCCGGGCGTCGAATGCCTGACCTTGGCGATGGTGGCGTCGACTTTGTGTCCGGGCAGCTGGCCGCCCTCGCCAGGCTTCGCGCCCTGCGCGACCTTGATCTGCATGACGTCGGAATTGACCAGATATTCCGCCGTGACGCCGAACCGTCCGGACGCGACCTGCTTGATCGCCGAGCGTTCCGGGTTCTTGCCGCCGCCGGGCAGCGGCAGATAGCGGTCGGCCTCTTCGCCGCCCTCGCCGGTGTTGGACTTGCCGCCGATGGCGTTCATGGCCCGCGCCAGCGTGGTATGCGCCTCGCGCGAGATCGAGCCGAACGACATCGCCCCGGTCGAGAAGCGCTTGACGATCTCGGCCGCCGGCATGACGTCCTCGATCGGGACCTTCTTGCGGCCGGTCTCTTCCGCGGTTCTGAGCTTGAACAGGCCGCGAATGGTCTGGGCGCGCGCGGTCGCGCTGTCGATCTGCGCCGAATAGTCCTTGAACGTATCCCATGAGCCCTGCCGCACGGCGTGCTGCAGGCTGGCCACCGCGTCGGGCGACCACATATGCGCCTCGCCGCGCATGCGGAACATGTATTCGCCGCCGACCTCTAGGTTGTTGCGCAGCACCGGATCGCTGCCGAAGCCATCGCTGTGGCGGCTGAGCGTCTCGGTCGCGATCTCGTCCAGGCCGACGCCTTCGATCAGCGTCGCGGTGCCGGTGAAATACTTCTCGACGAAATCGGACTTCAGCCCGATGGCGTCGAAGATCTGCGCGCCGCAGTAGGACTGGTAGGTCGAGATGCCCATCTTGGACATCACCTTGAGGATGCCCTTGCCGATCGACTTGATGTAACGCGAGACCACCTCGTACTCGTCGACCTCTTCCGGCAGCTCGCCGCGCTTGTGCATGTCGAGCAGCGTGTCGAAGGCAAGATACGGGTTGATCGCCTCGGCGCCGTAACCGGCCAGGCAGCAGAAGTGATGCACTTCGCGCGGCTCGCCGGATTCCACAACCAGCCCGACCGAGGTGCGCAGGCCCTTGCGGATCAGGTGATGGTGCACGGCCGCCGTCGCCAGCAGCGACGGAATGGCGATGCGGTCCGGACCGACCTGCCGGTCGGACAGGATGATGATGTTGTAGCCGCCGGCGACCGCCGCCTCGGCCCGTTCGCAGAGCCGGTCGATGGCGCCCTGCATGCCGGCAGCGCCCTCGTTCGAGCCGTAGGTGATGTCGATCGTCTTGGTATCGAAACGGTCTTCGGTGTGGCCGATGGAACGGATCTTCTCCAGGTCGCCATTGGTCAGGATCGGCTGTCGCACTTCGAGCCGCTTGCGGCGCGACGTGCCGACCAGGTCGAAGATGTTCGGCCGCGGGCCGATGAACGACACCAGGCTCATCACCAGCTCCTCGCGGATCGGGTCGATCGGCGGGTTGGTGACCTGGGCGAAGTTCTGCTTGAAATAGGTGTAGAGCAGCTTCGACTTGTCCGACATCGCCGAAATCGGCGTGTCGGTTCCCATCGAACCCACCGCTTCCTGGCCGGTGGTGGCCATCGGCGCCATCAGAAGCTTGGTGTCTTCCTGCGTGTAGCCGAAGGACTGCTGGCGATCGAGCAGGCTGACATCCTTGCGCAGCGCGCGCGGTTCGACCGGCTTCAGGTCTTCGAGAATGAGCTGCGTGTTGGCGAGCCAGGTCTTGTAGGGGTGTCTGGTCGCGATCTCCGACTTGATCTCCTCATCGGAGACGATGCGGCCCTTGGCGAGATCGATGAGCAGCATGCGGCCCGGCTGCAGCCGCCACTTCTGCACGATCTTTTCCTCCGGCACCGGCAGCACGCCGGCCTCCGACGCCATGATGACGCGGTCGTCATCGGTGACGATGTAGCGCGCCGGACGCAGGCCGTTGCGGTCGAGGGTGGCGCCGATCTGGCGGCCGTCGGTAAAGACCACCGCCGCCGGTCCGTCCCACGGCTCCATGAGCGCCGCGTGGTACTCGTAGAAAGCCTTGCGGTCTGCATCCATGAGCTTGTTGCCGGCCCAGGCTTCCGGGATCAGCATCATCATGGCGTGGCTGAGCGAATAGCCGCCCTGGAACAGGAACTCGAGCGCGTTGTCGAAGCACGCCGTGTCGGACTGGCCGTCATAGGAGATCGGCCACAACTTCGAGATGTTGTTGCCGAACAGTTCGGAATCGACCGAGGCCTGGCGCGCCGCCATCCAGTTGTTGTTGCCGCGCACCGTGTTGATCTCGCCATTATGCGCGACCATGCGGTAGGGATGCGCCAGCTTCCAGGACGGGAAGGTGTTGGTCGAGAAACGCTGGTGGACGAGGATCAGCGCGGTTTCGAAGCGCGGATCGGTGAGATCCTTGTAATAGGCGCCGACCTGATAGGCCAGGAACATGCCCTTGTAGACGATGGTACGCGCCGACAGCGACACGCAATAGGCGCCGATGTCCTTGTTGTCGTTCTCGGCATAGATGCGGCCCGAAATCACCTTGCGCAGCAGGTAAAGCCTGGCCTCATACTCCTCGTCGTCGGTAATGTCGGACGTGCGGCCGATGAACACCTGCCGATGGAACGGCTCGGATGCCACGATACCGGGCGCCTTCGAAAGCGACGAATTGTCGACCGGCACATCGCGGAAGCCGACGAGCGGCAGCCCTTCCGACTGCGCCGATTCGGCGATGATCTCTTCGATATGGGCGCGCAGTGCCGCGTCTTGGGGCATGAACCAATGGCCGACGCCGTATTGGCCGGCCGGCGGCAGTTCTACGCCCTTGGCGGCCATTTCATCGCGGAAGAAGCTGTCCGGAATCTGCACCAGCACGCCGGCGCCGTCGCCGACCAGCGGATCGGCGCCGACGGCGCCGCGATGGGTGAGGTTTTCCAGCATCGCCAGACCGTCCGCGACGATCTGGTGCGACTTCAACCCCTTCATATTGGCGATGAAGCCGACGCCGCAGGCGTCATGCTCGTTGCGCGGATCGTAAAGGCCCTGCGCGGTCATGCCGTTGGCAGTTCGCAGCTCTTTGGTCAGGACGGTATTTTTAACGGCTGTCGCTTTCGTCTGCGCGGCCCGGCCGTTGATCGCAGATGGCGTCAGTTCCGTCATCGTCCTATCCTCCGTTCTCCACCTTGGCCCCGACCGTTTCAGGGCGCTGGTTTGCCTTGGGAAGCATGATGCTTCCCCTTCATCCTGCGGCACGTCTCGCGAAATCAATCGAACCATACGGCTATACGCCCGGTTCGCATCCGGTATCGTACAGGCCAGAGCCGGGCCGTCTACCCGCCGCTCGCGACAATGGCCGGAATGGCAGCGATCATACGCCAGTCCAGCCTGTTTTGTGCGACAAAATAAGACAGCACTACTGTCCTAAATTTTTTATGCCAGAAATCAGGTGGCCACACAAGACCGATTCACAAAAAACTTGGCGGCGCCGCGACACAAAATTTCGTGACAAGCACAGGAAACGCAAGCTTTGGTCCGGGTCCTCTGGCCTCGATTGCTGGCTTCACCGCTTTGCCGATGATTGGCCCTTGCGCTTCGACTGCCGAAGCGGTCAAGTCCCGCCGCTTTTGCCAATCACGATATGGACCTTTCGATGTTCTTTGCATCCGACAACTGGGCGGGCGTCCACCCCGACATTTCGGCCAACCTGTCGCGTCATGCCGCCGGCACCGCCGTCGCTTACGGTGACGGCGACCTGGACCGCGCCGTCTATCGCCGCTTCAACGATATCTTCGAACGCGAGGTGCAGGTCTTCTTCGTCGCGACCGGCACGGCGGCCAACGCGCTTTCGATGGCTGCATTGAACCGCGTCGGCGGCATCGCGCTCTGCCATTCCGAAGCGCACATGAATGTCGACGAGTTCGGCGCGATGGGTTTCTACACCGGCGGCGCGCGCATGGCGCCGGTGCCGGGACCGCTGGGGCGCATGAACCCGGAGGCTCTCGACCGCGCGATAAGGCGTTATTCTCAGGATCTGGCGCCCGCCGGTCAGCCGATGGCGGTCACCGTAACCCAGGCGACCGAGGTCGGCACGGTCTACGGCGTCGACGACGTCAAGGCGATCGCAGAGGTCAGCCGCCGCCACAAGCTGCCGCTGCACATGGACGGCGCGCGCTTCGCCAATGCAATTGCGGCGACCGGCGTCAGCCCGGCCGAAATGACCTGGAAGAGCGGGGTCGACCTCATCTCCTTCGGCGGCACCAAGAATGGCTGCTGGATGGCCGACGCGGTGGTGATCCTCAATCCGGACGTCGGCAAGGATCTGCGCCTGCTGCGTCAGCGCGCCGGACAGACTTTTTCCAAGGCCCGCTTCATCTCGGCCCAGTTCGAGGCCTATCTCACCGACGATCTGTGGCTGCGGATGGCGAGGCAGGCCAATCAGATGGCGGCACACTTGGCCGAGACCATCGAGGACGCGCCGGTCGGCAAGCTCGCCTGGCTGCCGCAGGCCAATGAGGTCTTCGCCATACTCGGTCGGGCCACGGCGGAAAAGCTGCAGGCGGCCGGCGCCAAATTCTATGAATGGGGCGTGCCGCAGGGTTTCGATGGCCACCTCGGCGACAATGAAGCGATCTACCGCTTCGTCGCCAGCTTCGCCACCACGACGCAAGAGATCGACCGCCTCGGCCAGTTGCTTGGCTGAGTTTTTAATAATCGAGGCAAGCTGATGACCAGACCGCCTCTCGGCTCGACGATGCGGCTGATCCGTCCGGCGCCGAATGTGCTCGGCTTCTACGACGGCCGTGTCGATGGCGTACGCATCTGGTCGGACGAGTCGAATTGGCTCGACGACGGCGCTTACACGCTCGGCAACTGCACCTATGCGATCGTCGATGGATCGCAGGCGCTCGTCTACGACACGCACGTCTCCCTACCACATGCCCACTTCATCCGGCGAACCCTCGAAGAGCTGGGTGTGACCTCGATACGCGTCGTGCTCAGCCACTGGCATGACGACCATATCGCCGGCAACGAGGTGTTCCAGGATTGCGAGATCATCGCCAACACCCTGACTGCCTCGGCACTCGAACGCGGCCGCCCCGGGATCGAAAGCGGCAACCCGCCGATCAAGCCGCTCGTTATGCCCAACAGGACGTTCGACAACAGCCTCAGCCTGACGGTGGGAGCGATCCCGATCGAACTGCGGCAGGTCGAAATCCACAGCCATGACGGCACAGTGCTGCTGATGCCCCAGGCTGGCCTGCTGCTTGCGGGCGATACGCTGGAAGATTCCGTCACCTATGTCTCCGAACCGGAACGCCTGGGCGAACATTTGGTCGACCTCGAGCGCATGGCTGGCTGGCGGTTCGATCGAATCCTGCCCAACCACGGTTCCTTCGAGGCAATCGAAGCCGGCGGCTATGACAGAAGCTTCATCGCGGCGACCGAGGCCTATATCCGAAAGCTGCTTGCCTGCCGGCGAGATCCCAACCTGGCGAAGCAGGATTTGAGGACCTTCGGCGCCGACATTTTTGCGACAACGGCGGTTGAGTATTTTGCGCCTTATGAACCCGTTCACCGGCAGAACGTGGAGGCCGTTATCGCGGCGAAGCGCCGGTAATGTGCGCTAGGCGAGGAAGGGCCGCAGCAACAGCTCGACGCCGAGCAGGACCAGAAAAATCAGGAACCATCGACGGAAAGTCACCGGGCTGATTTTCTGGCGCAGCACCTGGCCCAGCCACATGCCGAGCAGGGCCGGCAGCACGGCGAGCGAGGACATCGCCAGATGCCCGGCCTCGAAGGCGCCATGCGAGGCAAGGCCTAGCGCCAGGGCGATCGTCGACACCGTGAAGGAGAGGCCGAGCGCCTGGATCAGGTCGTCCCGGCTCAAGCCCAGCGCCTGGATGTAGGGGACGGCAGGCACGACGAAGACGCCGGTGCCGCCCGTGACCAGGCCGGTGAGGAAACCCACGACCGGCGACGACCAGCGCTCCGCTTTCGCGGGAACGACAGGCTGCCGCGCGAGCAGGCTGTAGGCGGCATAGACGATCAATGCCGCGCCGAGGCCGGCGGTCGTCCATTTGACGTTGTCGCTGGCGAGCAGCCGCGAGCCGGCGATGGTGCCGATCAGGATGCCCGCCATCATCAGCCACAGCCGGCGCAGGATCGCGGAAAAACTCGGGCCGGCGAAAAGCTGCCAGACATTGGTGACGAAGGAAGGCACGATGAGCAGCGATGCCGCGGTCACCGGCGGCATGATGGTGCCCAGCAATCCCATCGCCAGCGTCGGCAGGCCCATGCCGGTCACGCCCTTGACGATCCCGGCCAAAAGGAAAGTGATTGCGACGGTGAGCGTCAGCAGAAGGGAAAAATCGGACATCGCCGTTCATGATCCGCCGCCGCATGCTTCAAAAGGGCCAGAAAGGCTCGTTGCGGGTGGCACGAAAAAGCGGCGCCTCTCGGCGCCGCTTCCGTCTCGGGAGGGAGACGTCGTCTGCGATGGAGCCCGCGGGTTACGCGGCGGCCTTGGCCTCGATCTGCTTGGCCTTGTCCGAAGACTGGGTAATCGCGATCTTGCGCGGCTTCAGCTCCTCGGGAATGTTGCGCTTGAGGTCGACGAAGAGCAGGCCATTCTTCAGCGTGGCGCCTTCCACTTCGACATGATCGGCAAGTTGGAAGCGGCGCTCGAAGGAGCGGGAGGCAATGCCGCGATAGAGCAGCTCCGAACCCTCGCCGTCGCCCTCTTCCTTGCGCTCGCCCTTGACGGTCAGCACGTTGCGGTGCGCCTCGATCGAGATCTCGTCTTCGGAGAAGCCGGCAACGGCCATCGAGATGCGATAGGCGTTCTCGCCGGTGCGCTCGATATTATAGGGCGGGTAGGTCTGCGCGGTCTCGGGCTGGCCGAGCGAGTCGAGCATGGTGAACAGCCGGTCGAAGCCGACAGTCGAACGATAAAGCGGGGAAAAATCAACGTGACGCATAGGTGTTCTCCTTTTGAGCAACATGGTTTGCGTGTGACCGGTGCGAAACCCTCGAAAGGCGTTCCGGATGGGCCAGCGGCCCCGACATCGGCAGCCACAGCCTTCATTTGGGAAGCTCAAAAAGCCATTTCAAGGTTTTCTTCGCGGTCGCAATGCGGCCACGTTCATGAACGGTGGATGAACCACCGCTTCGGCATCCGTTCAGTCATGCAGCGCTAGGCTTTGGTCACGTTCGAGCAATTCCAGGAAAAGCGTGAAGCGGTTTTCCGTCCGGAATTGCGTCAAGACACAGAGACAGGCGGCGCCTCTTTCCCTGCGCCGCGACGAGGCCGAACCGGGTGCAACGTCCCTTCCTCCCGGATCGACAGAGGCCGGAAGTGCGCCGCAGGCACTTCCGGCCTTCCCTCTGCGCTGGCAGCCGCGTAAATCCTCGCAACGCCTTTGCTTTTGCCGCCTGGCCGTCTATCACCATGCCGACGCCTCGCCCGTCCGGGCAAAAGAGCAACCATCGACGCGCCGAATGACGGATCTTTTCCATCGCACCGAAGACAATCCCGCGCCGCGGAATGCCGTGGGCGGCTTCTTCACCACGCGCGACGGCAAGAAGATCCGCTACGGCGTCTTTGCCGCTGTCAGCCGCCCGCTGCAGGGCACGGTGGTTCTGCTGACGGGGCGCAACGAATGCATCGAGAAATATTTCGAGACTATTCGCGATCTCGCCGATCGCGGCTTCAGCGTCGCTGTCCTCGACTGGCGCGGCCAGGGCGATTCCAGCCGCCTGCTGCGCGACCGCCAGCGCGGCTATGTCCGCAGCTTTCGCGACTATACGCGCGACCTCGAGCAATTCTTCGAGGAGATCGTACTGCCCGACTGCCGCGGCCCCTATTACATCCTCGCCCACTCCACGGGCGCGGTGATTGCGCTGCTTGCCTCGCCATCGATGGTCAACCGCGTGCGCCGCATGGTGCTGCTGACGCCCTTCCTCGCCGTGCCCGACCTACCGGTTTCGATAAGCACGGTGCGGCGCGTCTGCGCGGTCTTCTGCGCGCTGGGTCTCGGCTGGCTCTATGCCGCGCTCGGTCCGCGGCCGAAAGTGCCGCCGCCTTTCGAAATGAACAAGGTGACCTCGGATCCCGAGCGCTACCGGCGCAATGTCGGGATCTACGAGGCCTGGCCGCAGCTCGCGCTCGGCGGCCCGACGATCCGCTGGCTGAAGGCCGCCGCTGCCGCCGCGGAAGCCGTCAGCGATCCCGATTTCATGGCAAGGGTGAAGGTGCCGATGCTGATCGTCGCCGCCGGCGCCGACCGGGTGGTCTCGACCAGGGCGGTGGAAGCCTATGCCAGGAAACTGCGCGTCGGCTCGCTGTTGATGATCGACGGCGCCGAGCACGAAATCCTGCAGGAGAAGGACATCTACCGCGAGCAGCTCCTGGCCGCTTTCGACGCCTTCATTCCGGGCACCGGCGACGCTCCCTGAGCGCGATCGAAATCTTGCGGCGACCAGCCCTTGCCGCCGAGCGCATCAGCCGCGCAGCGCCGCCATCGCCGCCGCATGCAGTTCCGGCGTCGCGGCCGCCAGTATGTCGCCGCCCTTTTCCGCCGCTCCGCCTTCGAAAGTGGTGATGACGCCGCCGGCCTTCTCGATGATCGGGATCAGCGCCACGATGTCGTAGGGCTTCAAGCCCGGATCGGCGACAATGTCGACGCAGCCCGCGGCCAGCATGGCGAAGGCGTAGCAGTCGGTGCCGTAGCGGGCGAGTTGCACCTTTGTCTCGAACTGGTCGTAGCGCTTGCGCGCATCGCCCTTGAACAGGGCCGGCGTGGTCGTGAACAGCGTCGCTTGCGCAAGGTCGGTCGTCTTGCGGGTCGCGAGCCTGCGCGGGCCGCCCGGTCCCTCGTAGTGCGAGCCGGAAGCGTTGGCGTAGAACAGCTCGCCGGTGAAAGGTTGCGACATCACGCCCGCGATCGCGTCGCCATCGACGGTCAGCCCGACCAGCGTTCCCCACACCGGGACGCCGGAAATGAAGGCGCGGGTGCCGTCGATCGGGTCGATCACCCAGACATGCCGGCTGGCGAGGTTCTGGCTGCCATGCTCCTCGCCAAGGATGCCGTGCTCGGGATATTCGGACGAAATCAGCGCCCGGATCGCGCGTTCGGCCTCGCGATCGGCCTCCGTTACCGGATCGAAGCTTCCCGCAAGCTTGTTGGTGACCGCGCCCTGGCTGCGGAAGCGCGGCAAGGTTTCGGCGGCGGCGGCATGCGCGATGCGCCGCATGAAATCGGTGCTGATATCCAAAGTCGCTCTCCCCAATCGCGGCCCTTGCCGGCCGCGCTTTCTCGCGGAACAGGCGCGCTGAAGACCGGCCAGATGCCCGTTTTCTGTTGCCCGAATGTCACATCTGAGCCGCCGAAGCGGAATTTCCACATCATATTGAATTAAAAAAGCCCGCTGTCGATTGACATTTGTGCGGCGCACAATAATTTTGTCATCGGACAGGTTTTCCTGTCCATGCCCTCCTTGGGCGTTTCCTCCCTAGACTTCGACCGTGTCGTGAAAACGATGCGGTCTTTTTTTCGAGCAATTCCGGGAAAAGTGCGAAGCGGTTTTCCGTCCGGAATTGCGTTTATAAGAACTCGGCGCGCCGACCGCGCCGTCATTCCGCCGCCAGCGGCAAATCGACGAAATGATGATCGGGCATCGACATCAGGTCGGCCGAGAAGCGGGTGAGGTCGCAGGCCAAAGCGTCGAAGCCGGCCGATTTCTGGAACGTCCGCTCGTCCATGTAAAGCCCGCGATTGACCTCGATCTGCAGCGCATGCAGATGCCTTGCCGGCCTGCCGTAATGCTCGGTGATGAAGCCTCCGGCATAGGGCTTGTTGTGCGCGACCGTGTAGCCCATGTCGACCAGCAGGCTGATGGCCATCTCGGTGAGCGCCGGCGATGCCGAAATGCCGAACCGGTCGCCGATGATGAAGTCGGGCCGCACACCATTGTCGCCGACGCGAATGCTGGCCGGCATCGAATGGCAATCGATCAGCACGGCATAGCCGAACCTGGCATGCGTCCTGGTCAGGAGCCGCTTAAGCGTCTCGTGATAGGGCTTGTACACCGCTTCGACGCGTCCCACCGCCTCGGCCAGCGGCAGCCGGCCGGGATAGATATCGAGCCCCTCGCCGACCAGTTTCGGCACCGTGCCCAGCCCGCCGGCGACACGCGCCGAGCGGATGTTGCAGAAGGACGGCACCGGCTCCGCGAACATGCGCGGATCGAGTTCCCAGGGCTCGCGGTTGACGTCGAGATAGGCACGCGGAAAATTGGCGGCCAGCAACGGCGCGCCGAGCGCCACGGCGCCGCCGAAAAGCTCCTCGACGTAGCAGTCCTCCGACCGGCGAATGGCGTTGCGGTCGAGCCGCGCCATGGCCAGGAAGCGCTCCGGATAGTGGCGGCCGCTATGCGGTGAGTTGAACAGGAAAGGCACGCGCTGTTCGGCGCCCGATCGGATTTCGAAGGGTGGAACGACCGAAAAATCCTCGGCTGCCGTCTTCAATTTGTACGAACCAGGAAACAGCACTGCATCATGGCATGAAATTGCCACCTTGCGCCCGGCATGTCCAGCATTTCAGGCAGTGAAACCGCGCCTCGAGCCGGATGTCGGATGCCCTTCATTCACTTGATGTTTACCGGCTCCACCTCATATACAGGATGGTTAACGGCCTTGCCCGGCGGCAGGCTTGGGGCGGGTGATTCGGACGGGACATGATGGCACGCATTCTGCTGGCGGAAGACGATGACGATATGCGCCGCTTCCTCGTCAAGGCGCTGGAACGCGCCGGCTACCAGGTAAGCGATTTCGACAATGGCGCCAGCGCCTATGAGCGGCTGCGCGAGGAACCTTTTTCGCTGCTCCTGACCGACATCGTCATGCCGGAGATGGATGGCATCGAGCTTGCCCGCCGCGCCACCGAGATCGATCCGGACCTCAAGGTGATGTTCATCACCGGCTTTGCCGCGGTCGCGCTCAATCCCGATTCCAAGGCGCCCAAGGACGCCAAGGTGCTGTCGAAGCCCTTCCATCTGCGCGATCTCGTCAACGAGGTCGAGAAGATGCTGCAGGCGGCCTGAGCCGTCTTTAGGGAAGCGTTGGCGCATGCTGCGCCGATGCGACAAACGGAAGCCGTCTTTCCACATTCCCGCTATTGACGCGCCGGATCAAAAGTGGTGTATGCGCGGCTTCGGATGGGCGTGTAGCTCAGCGGGAGAGCACTGCATTGACATTGCAGGGGTCACAAGTTCAATCCTTGTCACGCCCACCATCCTTCCAATAACTTGGGCATCCGGCGAGTACAGAATCCTGCGCGTGGCTGTCTGGCGGCGCCGCAGATAGCGATTACCCGAGATCCCCTTCGAACATCACGAGCATACGGTTCGACGCCTTGAGCGCGAAGCGCTTGGCTTCCTCATAGGCCGGGTCGGCATAGCAGGCTTTGGCGATCTCCAGGGACGGAAATTCCACCAGGATCATGCGGCCGGCATCGCGCGCCTCAACGAGCAGAGGCGGCTGTTTTGTCGTGTTGGTCCGCGCCTGGTACTTTTCGCCGATAGGCTTCCACAGCCGGCCATATTCGGCCTGAGCCTCCTGGTCCGAAATCTCTGTTGCGACGATGAGCCAGTATCCCTTCACGCTGAAGCGCTCCCTGATGATTGCAGGCCTACACCATGAGCGCGCCGCCGTTGATGTGCAACAAATGGCCGGTGACGAACTCGAGATAGGGGCATGGCGGCAGTCGCCTATATTCGGACCCCGGCCTTCCAGAGCCGCAGCCGCGCTTTCGCCAGAAGACCGGACCGAGGCGTCGTCAATGGCCGTATGTGCCGTTTGATCCTCTTGAACAAGGCATTGGCCGGTTCCGCCTCCAGCGACCTCGCAATCATCCGCAGCGCCGGCTTCACCTTCCCGAACGCTTCATGGAGGATATGCGCCGAGCACGCCGCGGCGTAAGGATGCCCCTCTGCGGCGGCCGCGAAGAAAGCTTCGAAATCTTTCGACATGACATCGCCACGCCATGTCCGGCAGACCAGCACGCCAACCGCTCGCACTGGCATTGCCGGAGAGGCTTCGAATTGTCCCGTCATGAGGGCCTTCAAAACGGCTTCGCCTGACCGATAGTCGCGCTCGCGAAAGAACGCCGCCGCGATTTTGAGCGGATAGACGTCGTTCTGCGGATCCAGCGTGTGAGCCTTTTCGAGGATGTCTCTTGCCCGCTCGGGGCTGATTTGATCTTCGAGATCTAGAAATGCGCTTTGATAGCCGAAGGCCGCTTCGAGCGGGTGGTAGTCTGTCTGATGGCGGCTCAGTTCGGCCAGAATCATTTCCGCGGCTCTCGAACCGTCGAACAAGGTTTTCGGGTGGACGAGAGCGACATCGCCCATCGTCGATGCGATCGACGCATAGACGCTGCTGCCTGCATAGATTGTCCGGCACCGCGCCATCAGCCTCATTTCGAAGAATGCCTTGAGCGTCTCATCCCCGAATTCCGCCGATCCCAGATCGTCGCTCAGCAATGCTCCGGTTTCCGACCGCAGATATTCAAGCGTCGCGCGATCTTGACCGATCAGCAAGGTTGTCAGGCCTTTCGACGACAGCTCCGACGCGACGGCCTTGACCAAGGTCGAGGCCACGACCTTGTCGCTGAAATCCAGCATGAAGCGATACTTGCCGCGGACGATGTCGCCGCTGCGAAGGTGCAAAGCGGCGATCGGCCCTGGAAAGGGACGCTTGTCGGCGGCATCGAGCGCCTGGTTCACGGCCTGGGAAAAACCAAAACCCCGCAATGTCTCCGATCGTCGGACGAGTTCGGGTCGGCCCTGAAAAAAATCCAGTATCTCAAACTCGTTGCAGATCCAGCCGCGGAAACTTTGCCGTCCCGCCGCGGCATCGAGACTGGCACGCGTAAAGGCTATCTCCTCGAGGACATCGAAACCCGAGGGTTCGACCCTCTCCCCCAGCCAGTGTCTGTCGATGAAATCGGCGGAGAATATCTTGTCGACCTTCTCGACCGAGTGAAATCTGTCGTCATGCATCGGCCCCCAGGCAAAGCCGAAGCGATAGCCAAGCGTGTCGGCGAGGGACTTCGCGTTGACCATAGCCAGAAGGCGGCCACCCAAACCGTCGGTCCTGGTGGCGGCGATCACGGTCGAGGCTGGGTCATGCCGCGCCAAGACGGATATCGCCCTTCTCGATATGTTCGAGGAACCACGCATAGGTCTCCTTCAGCCCATCGCGCAGCGCGTATTTCGGACGCCAGCCGGTCGCGAAAAGGCGCGAGACATCCATCAGCTTGCGCGGCGTGCCGTCCGGCTTCGTCGGATCGAACACGATGGCGGCGCCGGCGCCGACGACCGATACGACGGTGCCGGCAAGCTCGGCGATAGTGACGTCCTCTCCGCTCCCGACATTGACGTGGCCATCGCCGGAATAATTCTTCAAAAGCCAGACAAAGGCGTCGGCCGCGTCGTCGACATGCAGGAATTCCCGCATCGGCCGGCCCGACCCCCACACCTGCAGGGTCTTTTGACCGGTGAGCTTCGCCTCATGCGCCTTGCGCATCAGCGCCGGCACGACATGGCTGCTGTCGAGGTCGAAATTGTCGCCCGGGCCGTAGAGGTTGGTCGGCATGGCCGAGATGTAGTTGACGCCATATTGCCGTCGGTAGGCCTGGCAAAGTTTCAATCCGGCGATCTTGGCGACGGCATACCATTCGTTGGTGGGTTCGAGCGGGCCGGTAAGCAGCGCGTCTTCCGGGATCGGCTGCGGCGCAAGCTTCGGATAGATGCAGGACGAGCCCAGGAACAGGAGCTTCTGCACCCCGCTGCGGAAGGCGGCCTCGATGACGTTGGTCTGCACGACGAGGTTTTCGTAGAGAAAATCCACCGGGAAGCTGTCATTGGCCAGGATGCCGCCGACCTTGGCGGCCGCCATGATTACCGCGTCCGGCCGCCGGTCCTCCATCCAGCGGCGCACGCCGGCCTGGTCGAGAAGGTCGAGTTCGCTGCGCGCCACCGTCACGATCTCGCAATTCTCGCCCGCCAGGCGGCGCACCAGCGCCGAGCCGACCATCCCGCGATGGCCGGCTACGAAAATTCGCTTTCCTTCTAGATCGAAGCTCTTGTCCATAACGCAACCTCTAGGTGGAACGACCGTTACGTCTTGCGCTGCCGACGCGCGCCAGGTCGGCGCGGACCCATTTCCGCCGCCAGATCCTTGAAGCCGACGGTGTGCGACCAGCCCAAGAGGCTCCTTGCCTTGGCGGCGTCGCCGACCAGCGTGTCCACCTCGGTGGGCCGGAAGTAGCGCGGATCGATCCGCACCAGCGCGGCGCCGGGGGCAGCATCGATGCCGACTTCATCGGCGCCGCTGCCCTGCCAGCGAATGATGCGTCCGGCCTCGGCGAAGGCGAGTTCCACGAATTCGCGCACCGAATGCGCCTGGCCGGTCGCAGGCACGAAATCGTCCGGCTCGTCATGCTGCAGGATGCGCCACATGCCCTCGACATAGTCGCGCGCATGGCCCCAGTCGCGACACGCATCGATATTGCCGAGATAGAGCGTGTCCTGCAGCCCGTGATGGATCGCGGCGACGGCACGCGTGATCTTGCGGGTGACGAAGGTTTCACCGCGCGTCGGACTCTCGTGGTTGAACAGGATGCCGTTGGCGGCGAACATGCCATAGGCCTGGCGGTAGTTGACCGTGATCCAGTAGGCATAGAGCTTGGCCGCCGCGTAGGGCGAGCGCGGCCGGAACGGCGTGCTCTCGCTTTGCGGAACCTCGGCCGCCTCGCCATAAAGCTCCGAGGTCGAAGCCTGATAGAAGCGCACCGATTTCTCCAGGCCGAGAATGCGGATCGCCTCCAGAAGCCTCAATGTCCCCAGCGCATCGGCATCGGCCGTGTATTCCGGCGTCTCGAAGCTCACCTGGACGTGGCTTTCCGCGCCGAGATTGTAGATTTCGCTGGGCTTCGTCTCCTGCACGAGGCGGATCAGATTGGTCGCGTCGGTCAGATCGCCATGATGCAGGAAAAAGCGCGCCCCGCTCTCATGCGGATCGACATAGATGTCGTTGACGCGCTCGGTGTTGAAAGAGGACGACCGGCGTTTGACGCCGTGGACGGTGTAGCCCTTGCCGAGCAGCAGTTCGGCCAGATAAGCCCCGTCCTGCCCGGTAACGCCGGTGATAAGGGCGACCCTGTCTGCCAGGGCAACTTTGTCTGCCAGGGCGACTTTGTCCGCCATTGCCATATTCGTCCCCGCCTATTTCGGCAAGCGAATACGATTTACCGGCGGAACGCAAATCCCCCGCGCGGGGGATGGGCTCAGATGCCCGCCATCGCCAGCAGGGTCTTCATCCTGGCGACGGCAAGCTCTGGGTCTGCCAGCAGGCCGGCCTGGTCGGAGAGCCGAAAGACGTCGGCGTAATGGCATATGCCGCGCGCCGACTGCATGCCGCCGATCATGGTGAAATGGTTCTGGTGCCCGTTCAGCCAGGCCATGAAGACGATGCCGGCCTTGTAGTATTCGGTCGGCGCCTCGAAGATCTTGCGCGACAGCGGCACGGTCGGCACCATCAGCGCGTCGTAGCCGGCCTTGTCGCCTTCTGCCAGCTTCGCCAGCGCGGCATTTGCCACGGGTGCGATGGCGTCGAAAATGCCGAGCAGCGCGTGCGAATGCCGGCTGCCGTCGCCGGCGATCAGTTCCGGATAATTGAAATCGTCGCCGGTGAACATCACCACCCCGCCGGGCAGGCGGCCGCGCAGCAGCACTTCCTTCTCGGCATCGAGCAGCGATATCTTTATGCCCTCGACCTTGTCGGCGTGCCGCCCGATGATGGCGACGACCGTGTCAAGCGCGGCGTCGAAGTCGTTGCTGCCCCAATAACCCTTGAGCGCCGGATCGAACATGTCGCCCAGCCAGTGCAGGATGACCTTGCCCGACGCCTGGGAGAGCATGCGGTCGTAGACGCGGGCATAATCGTCAGGCCCCTTGGCGATCGCCGCCAGCGCGCGGCTCGCCATCATGATCGCCTTGCCGCCCTCGCCTTCGATGAAGGCGAATTGTTCTTCATAGGCGCGGATGACGTCGTCGACCGTTTTGGCCGCCGTCGGCGCCAGATGATCGGTCCCCGCCCCCGAGGCGAGGTCGGCGCCCGCCACCGTTTTAGCCTCCGCGATCGAGCGGCGGATCAGCTCCTTCGCGCTCGCCCAGTCGAAACCCATGCCGCGCTGGGACGTGTCCATGGCCTCGGCGATGCGGAAGCCGAGCCGCCACAGATGATGGCGAAACGCCATCGTCCTGTCCCAGTCGACTGCTGGCCGCGACCATGGATTGGCCATGGCGATGGGGTCGGCAACGACGTGGGCGGCGGCATAGGCGATGCGTGAAAACCGCGCGCCCATGCTCGGTTCGACCGGTTTGCCGACGAGCCGGTAGCTGACCCGGTCGCCATTTGCCGCAGGCAAGATGATGTCCATGGAACTCTCCCGTTGCGGTCGCTATAAATGGAACGTTCCAATAAATCAAGAACCTTTATGATTCAAGGCACCCAGTCCGGTAGAGCATCGGTGTCCCTAGAACAATCCTTGCATTCCTTGAGATATTGAACCGCTCCAATCAATTTTTTGAATCTCATCGGAATCGCAATTGACTCTGATTTCGAACGATGATTAGAACGTTCCAATAAATTCGATCGAAAACACGGAGGACGGGACGAGGATGGCCAGCCGGGCCAAGGCGACGATCCTGGACATCGCCCGCGAGGCCGGCGTGTCCAAATCGACGGTGTCGCTCGTGCTGCAGGGCAGCGGGCTGATCCGGCCTGAAACCGCGACCAAGGTGCGCAAGGCGATCGAGGATGTCGGCTATGTCTACAACCGCGGCGCCGCCAATCTGCGCAAGGCCCACTCCAACGTCATCGGCATGGTGATCAACGATCTCACCAATCCCTTTTTCGCCGAGCTTGCCGTCGGCATGGAGCGCGTTTTCCAGGCGGCGGGCGTCGTCCCCTTCATCGCCAACACCGCGGAAAACCCGGTGCGCCAGGAAGAGGTGCTGAAGTCGCTGATGGAGCAGGGTGTGGCCGGGCTGATCGTCTCGCCGGCGCGCGGCACCACGCCGGGCGCCTTCCGCCGCATCGAAACGGCCGGCGTGCCGATCGTCTTTACCATGCGCCGGCTGCCCGAAAGCCGCATCCCGGTGATCGCGCCCGACAATCATCGCGGCGCTGTACTTGCCACCGAGCATCTGATCCGCAAGGGCCATCGCCGCCTGGCATTCTTCGGCGGATCGCCCGATCTCGTCGTCTATCACGAGCGACTGGGCGGTTTCCTCGAAGCCTGCGAAACGCTTGGCATTCCGGCCTCTGACCGGCTGATCGTCGAAGGCGAAACCAGCCGCAAGGGCGGCATGGCTTGCCTGGAGACAGCGCTTGCCGCAGCGCAGCCAGCGACAGCCGCACTTTGCTTCAACGATGCGGTTGCCTTCGGCGTCATGCTGGCATTGCGCAAACGAGGTCTCGAGGCGGGGACGGACTTTGCCGTCGTCGGCTTCGACGACGTCGCCGAGGCCGAGCACTACAGTCCGGCGCTGACCAGCGTCGCCGTCGACACAGCGGGTCTCGGCGAGCGCGCCGCTCACGTCATGCTGAAAATGATCCAGTCGCGCACCACGCGCGCCGAGGACCATATCGGCGCCGTCAGCCTGGTCGTGCGGGAAAGCAGCGGCCCGGACCGCAACAGCCAGGTGGGAGACGCGGCATGAGCGTGCGATGGGGATTGATCGGCGCCAGCACGATCGCCAGACAGTTCATGATCGATGCCATCCGCGCGCAGGCCGATGGCGAGGTCGCCGCCGTGATGAGCTCGAATCCCGAGCGCGCCGAGACCTATGCCGGCGAGAACGGCATTCCGGCCGCCGTCTCGACCCTCGACGCGCTGCTCGACGCCGACATCGACGCCGTCTACATCTCGACCACCAACGAACTGCATCTCGAGCAGGGTCTTGCCGCAATCAAGGCCGGCAAGCATGTGCTGTGCGAAAAGCCGCTGGCGCTGACCAGCGCCGATGCCCGCAAGATGGTTGCGGCAGCCAAGGCCGCCGGCATCGTCTTCGGCACCAACCACCATTTGCGCAATGCCGGCGCCCATCGCGCCATGCGCGAGGCGATTGCCGCCGGTCGTATCGGCAAGCCGGTCGCGGCGCGCGTCTTCCATTCCGTCTACCTGCCGGAAAACCTGCAGGGCTGGCGCATCACCAAGCCCGAGGCCGGCGGCGGTGTGGTGCTCGACATCACCGTGCATGATGCCGACACGCTGCGCTTCGTGCTCGGCGACGATCCTGTCGAGATTTCGGCCTTCACGCAGTCGGCGGGCATGGCCGGCGGCGGCCTCGAGGACGGCGCCATGTGCATCTGGCGCTTCAAGTCGGGCGTCATCGCGCAGTCGCATGAAGGCTTCACGACAAAATTCGCCGGCACCGGCTTCGAGGTGCATGGCTCGGAAGGCTCGCTGATCGCCACCAATGTGATGACGCAGAAGCCGGTCGGCTCGGTGCTGCTGCGCACGGCCAAGGGCGAGGAAGAATTGAGCTTCGACCGCGAGGACCTCTACGCCCGCTCGCTGCGCCAGTTCCATGCCGCGATCCGGGACAAAGGCCAGCCTTCGGCCACCGGCGAGGACGGCATCTGGTCGCTGGCCTCGGCCGAAGCGGCTTTGCAGTCGGCGAAGACCGGCAAGACCGTCGCTATCGACCCGCAACTCGGGAGCCTCGCGTGAGCAAGCTCGTCTCGGCGGCCCACGCCGCCAGCCTGATCAAGGACGGCATGGTCGTCTCGGTGTCGTCGTCGAGCGGCCTTGGCTGCCCGGACGCGGTGCTTGCCGCGATCGGCGAGCGTTTCGACACGGAGGGCCATCCGAAGTCGATCACCACGCTGCACCCGATCGCCGCCGGCGACATGTACGGCATCAAGGGCATCGACCATCTCGCCAAGCCGGGTCTGTTGAAGCGCACGCTTTGCGGCTCCTATCCGTCCGGCCCCTCCTCCGCCGAGCCGCCGCATATCTGGAAGATGATCGGCGACAATTCCGTCGCCGCCTACAACGTGCCATCCGGCATCCTGTTCGACATGCATCGCGAGGCCGCCGCCAAGCGCCCCGGCGTGCTGACCAAGGTCGGCCTCGACACGTTCGCCGATCCGCGTCACCAGGGCTGCGCCATGAATGCGGCAGCCAGCGAGCCGATCGTCTCGGTTGAGCAGTTCGACGGCGAGGAATGGCTCTATTTCCGCGCCATCGTTCCCAACATCTCGATCATTCGCGCCACCACGGCCGACGAGCGCGGCAACCTCACCTACGAGCATGAGGGCGCTTATCTCGGCGGGCTGGAGCAGGCGCTGGCGGCCCGCAACAACGGCGGCATCGTCATTGCGCAGGTCAAGCGCGTCGTCGAAAACGGCACGCTGAAGCCGCATGACGTGCGCGTGCCCGGCGTGCTGGTCGACCACATCGTGGTGGCGCCCGACCAGTTGCAGACGACGCTGACGCCTTACGACCCGGCGATCTCGGGCGAAATCTTCCGGCCGCTGTCGAGCTTCCGCAATGCCGAGATGAACGTGCAGAAGGTGATCGCGCGCCGCGTCGCCATGGAA
Source organism: Mesorhizobium sp. B2-4-6 (assembly GCF_006442775.1). Taxonomy (NCBI): domain Bacteria; kingdom Pseudomonadati; phylum Pseudomonadota; class Alphaproteobacteria; order Hyphomicrobiales; family Phyllobacteriaceae; genus Mesorhizobium; species Mesorhizobium sp. B2-4-6. Next base: position 95,983 of record NZ_VFVI01000001.1, on the reverse strand, counting down.
TTGCGCGACGGCATGGCCGTCAACATCGGCTTCGGCATCTCGGCCAACGTCCCGCGCATCCTTCTCGAGGAAGGCCAGCACGGCAAGGTCACCTGGGTGATCGAGCAGGGCGCGGTCGGCGGCGTGCCGCTGCTCGACTTCAAGTTCGGCTGCGCCTCCAATGCCGAGGCGATCATGCCCTCGCCGCACCAGTTCATCTATTTCCAGGCCGGCGGCTTCGACGCCTCGCTCCTGTCTTTCCTGCAGATCGACCGCCACGGCTCGGTCAACGTCTCGAAGCTTTCGGCCCGGCCGCATGTCACCGCCGGCGCCGGCGGCTTCGTCGACATCACCGCGCGGGCGAAGAAGATCGTGTTCTCCGGCTTCTTCAACGCCGGCGCCAAACTGTCGCTGGCCGATGGCGGCATCCGCATCGACGCCGAAGGCAAGGTCAAGAAGGTGGTCAACGAGGTCGAGCACATCTCCTTCTCCGGCAAGCGCGCGGTCGCCCAAGGCCAGGACATCACCTATGTCACCGAACGTTGCGTGATGAAGCTGACGCCAAACGGCCTGATGGTGACGGAACTCACGCCCGGCATCGACCTTGAACGCGATGTGCTGTCGCAGGCTGAGATCCCGCTCGCCGTCGCCAACGACCTCAAGGTCACACCAGCGGCGCTCTATCATGACCGCCTGATCGGCCTGTCGCTGAATGGCGGTGCATCAATTGGAGTCGCCCATGGCTGAGCGCCTCGTCACCTTCGAACAGGACGGCGCCATCGGCATCGTCACGCTGCGGCGGCCGGATAAATTCAACGCGCTCGACATCCCGATGCTGCGTGCGCTCGAAACGGCGCTTGACGAGGCGGAACTGGCCGAGGGCGTTCGCGCCGTGCTCATCCGTGGCGAAGGGAAGGGCTTTTGCGCCGGCGGCGACGTCGAGGCCTGGCGGGCGATGAGTGCCGCCGACTTCCAGGTACAATGGGTGCGCTACGGCCACCGTGTCTTCGACCGGCTGGCGCGGCTCCGGCAACCGACCATCGCGGTGCTCTCCGGCCACGCGCTGGGCGGCGGGCTGGAACTGGCCGCCGCTTGCGATTTCCGCGTCGCCGAAACCCAGGTCAAGCTCGGTTTTCCGGAAACCTCAATCGGCGTGGTGCCGGGCTGGTCGGGCACACAGCGCGCCGTGCGCCGCTTCGGTGCACAGATCGTGCGCCGGATAGCGATTGGCGGCGAGATTTTCCTGGCGGCTGACGCGCTGGCGCACGGCATCGTCGACCGTGTCGTCGAAACCGGTAAGGCTTTCGATGAAGCCAAGGGCTGGGCCGAGAAGATCGCCGAGCGCGGCCCGCTTGCGACCGAGGCCGCCAAGCTGATGATCGGCGTTGCCGAGGGCGAGGAAGACGCCGCCGCGACCGAGGCGCTGGCCAGTGGCTTCATCGCGCTGACAGACGACCTCAAGGCCGGCGTCAGCGCCTTCAAGGCCAAGCAGAAGCCAGCCTTTTCGAGATCCTAGAGAAGAAACGATGAACGCACCGCTCAATATTGCCATGCCGGCCGAGGCGTCCCAGGCGCCGAGGGCCTACAAGCTCCTGATCGACGGCAGGCATGTCGAAGCCCGCGACGGCCGCAGCATCGAGCGTGCCAGTCCCGGCCATGGCTTCGTCGTGTCCCGCTATGCCCAAGCGGGCGCAGCGGACGTCGAAGCTGCGGTTCAGGCGGCGCACAAGGCTTTCGAGACCGGCCCGTGGCCGCGCATGAAAGCATCCGAACGCGCGGCGGTTCTGCTGAAGACGGCCGACCTGATCGAGACTCGGCTGGAAGAGATCGCCCGCCTCGATGCGCTGGAATCCGGCAAGCCGATCGCCCAGGCGCGCGGCGAGATCGGCGGCGCGATCGACATCTGGCGCTATGCCGCCTCGCTCGCCCGCACGCTGCATGGCGAAAGCTACGCCAATCTCGGCGACGATATGTTGGGCGTCGTGCTGCGCGAGCCGATCGGCGTCGTCTCGATCGTCACGCCGTGGAATTTCCCTTTCCTGATCGTCAGCCAGAAGCTGCCCTTCGCGCTCGCCGCCGGCTGCACGGCGGTGGTGAAGCCGAGCGAGATGACTTCGGCCTCGACCTTCGTGCTCGGCGACATCCTGCTCGAGGCCGGATTACCGGCCGGCGTCGTCAACATCCTTGCCGGCTTTGGCGCCGATGTCGGCGCGCCGATGGTCAGCCATCCGCTGGTCGAGATGGTGTCCTTCACCGGCTCGACCCGCGTCGGCAAGATGACCATGGCGGCCGCCTCCAATTCCCTGAAGAAAGTCTCGATGGAGCTCGGCGGCAAGAACGGCCAGATCGTCTTCCCCGACGCCGACCTCGAAGCGGCGGCGGACGCCGCCGTGTTCGGCGGCTTCTTCAACGCCGGCGAATGCTGCAATGCCGGCAGCCGCCTGATCGTGCATGAGGCGATTGCCGACGACTTCCTCAACGCGGTCAAGACGCTGGCCCAAAAGGTCCGCGTCGGCGATCCGCTCGACGACCGCACCAAGGTCGGCGCGATGATCTCCGCCGATCATGTGGAAAAGGTAGCCGGCTACGTAACGGCGGCGAAAACCGACGGCGGCAACGTTTTCACCGGTGGCGCCCGGCTTGCATCCAATGCCGGCCAATATCTCGATCCGACCATCATCCGTAACGTTACAGAAGATATGGCGATCGCGCGCGAGGAAGTGTTCGGACCGGTGCTGTCCGTGCTCACTTTTGAAACGATTGAAAAGGCATTGCACATTGCCAACAACACGCCCTATGGTTTGTCCGCAGGGGTGTGGAGCGCCGGCGTCGACACGTGCATGTCGGTGGCGCGCGGTGTGCGTTCGGGGACGGTTTGGGTGAACACGTTCATGGAAGGTTATCCCGAACTGCCCTTCGGCGGCTACAAGCAGTCGGGTCTGGGACGCGAACTCGGCAAGCGCGCCGTCGAGGACTATACCGAGGAAAAGACCATCCAGTTTCATCGCGGCCAGCGCACCGGGTGGTGGGTCGGCTGAGTTGGGAGACCCCGGCGGATATGCGCCGGTTATGTGTATGCAACAAGGGAGGTAGTACATGTTGCGCAAAATGCTTATCGGAACGGCTCTTGCGACGAGCTTTGCGTTCTCGGCGCATGCCGCGGACGTCAAGGAAGTGCAGATGCTGCATTGGTGGACGTCGGGCGGCGAAGCGGCTGCTCTGAACGTGCTGAAGCAGGATCTGGCCAAGGAAGGCTATGCCTGGAAGGACGTGCCGGTGGCCGGCGGCGGCGGCGACGCCGCCATGACCGCGCTGAAGGCGATGGTCGCGGCAGGCAACTATCCGACCGCATCGCAGATGCTCGGCTACACCGTGCTCGACTACGCCGCCGCCGGCGTCATGGGCGACCTGACCGAGACCGCCAAGAAGGAAGGCTGGGACAAGTCGGTTCCGGCCGCCCTGCAGAAGTTCTCCGTCTATGACGGCAAGTGGGTCGCGGCTCCGGTCAACGTCCACTCGGTCAACTGGCTGTGGATCAACAAGGCGGTGATGGACAAGATCGGCGGCACCGAGCCGAAGACCTTCGACGACTTCGTGGCCCTGCTCGACAAGGCCAAGGCGGCCGGCGTCACCCCGCTGGCACTCGGCGGCCAGAACTGGCAGGAAGCCACCATGTTCGACTCCGTCGTGCTGTCGACCGGCGGTGCGGAGTTCTACAAGAAGGCGATGAACGACCTCGATGAAGAGTCGCTCAAGTCCGACACGATGAAGAAGTCGTTCGACAACCTCGCCAAGCTGGTCACCTATGTCGACCCGAACTTCTCGGGCCGCGACTGGAACCTTGCCACCGCCATGGTCATCAAGGGCGACGCGCTGGTTCAGGTCATGGGCGACTGGGCCAAGGGCGAGTTCCACGCCGCCAACAAGGCCCCGGGCACCGACTTCCTGTGCTATCGCTTCCCAGGCACCGACGGCTCGGTGATCTACAACTCCGATATGTTCGGCATGTTCAACGTTCCAGACGACCGCAAGGCCGCCCAGGTCGCTCTGGCCACTGCCACCCTGTCGAAGAGCTTCCAGTCGGCCTTCAACGTGGTGAAGGGTTCTGTCCCGGCCCGCACCGACGTGCCGGACACCGACTTCGACGCTTGCGGCAAGAAGGGTATCGCCGACCTGAAGAAGGCCAATGAAGGCGGCACGTTGTTCGGCTCGCTGGCGCAGGGCTACGGCGCCCCGCCGGCCGTCGCCAACGCCTACAAGGATGTCGTGTCGAAGTTCGTCCATGGTCAGATCAAGACCTCCGACGAAGCCGTGACCGAGCTGGTCAAGGCAATCGACGACGCCAAGTAAGCGTGCCTTGAACTGAGCCTCCCCTGCCTGGCGGGGGAGGTCTTCTACCGAAGCGAGGTCCGGGATTGCTCGGGCTGGCGTGGGTTCGCGCCGGTCGGTCCCGTGACAAACCGGTACTGGACAAGCCGATGAGCACAGTTGCCGAAACCCGGATCAAGCTGACACCGGAGCACGACGCCCGCCCTGGCGCGTCGGTCCGTTCGCGGCTGCAGGACCTGTTGCCGAAGATCGTGTTGGCGCCAAGCTTCGCGGCGACGATCGTCTTCGTCTACGGCTTCATCCTGTGGACGATCTACCTGTCCTTCACCAATTCCAAGACCTTCCCGTCCTATGCCATCACCGGCCCCCGCGCCTATCAGCGGCTATGGCGCTGGACCTTCGAGAGCGACCCGCCGTCGAGCTGGTACACCTCGATCACCAATATGGGCATCTTCGGCTTCCTTTATATCGGAATCTGCCTTGCGCTCGGCCTGTTCCTGGCCATCCTGCTCGACCAGAAAATCCGCGGCGAAGGTGTCTTGAGGCCGATCTACCTCTACCCGATGGCGCTCTCCTTCATCGTCACCGGCGTCGCCTGGAAGTGGTTTCTCGATCCCGGCCTCGGGCTGGAGCAGACGCTGCATCAATGGGGCTGGACGAGCTTCCATTTCGACTGGATCAAGAACAAGGATTTCGTCATCTACACCGTGGTGATCGCGGGCGTCTGGCAGGCTTCCGGCTTCGTCATGGCAATGTTCCTGGCCGGCCTTCGCGGCATCGATGGCGAGATCATGAAGGCTGCGCAGATCGACGGCGCATCCACCTTCCAGCTCTACCGGCGCATCGTCATCCCGCTGCTCAGGCCGGTCTTCCTATCGGCCTTCATCGTGCTCGCGCATCTGGCCATCAAGTCCTATGACCTGGTGGTGGCGCTGACCAGCGGCGGGCCCGGCGGCTCGGCCTGGCTGCCCTCCAATTTCATGTATGAGTTCACCTTCAAGCGCAACGAGATGGCGGTCGGCTCGGCAAGTGCGGTGATCATGCTGATGACCATCACCGCCATCATCGTTCCGTATCTTTATTCCGAGCTCAGGGAGAAGTCGCGATGAGCGCTGTCGCTTCACCCGCCAGCCAGGCCGCAAGCGGCGTCCGCGCCAGGACCCTCAACCGCATCGTCATCTATGGGCTGCTCGCGCTGTTCGCGATCTTCTATTTGATGCCGCTCTTCGTCATGCTCGTCACCTCGTTCAAGACCATGGACGAGATCCAGAACGGCAACATGCTCGCGCTGCCGCATGCGCCCACTTTCGCGCCATGGATAAAGGCGTGGAGCGAAGTCTGCTCGGGCCTGACCTGCGTCGGCATGAAGGGTTACTTCTGGAACTCCATCAAGATGGTCGTTCCGGCGGTGCTGATCTCGACGCTGCTCGGCGCCTTGAACGGCTATGTGCTGACCAAATGGCGTTTCCGCGGCCACACGATGGTTTTCGCCATGATGCTGTTCGCCTGCTTCATCCCGTTCCAGTCGGTGCTGTTGCCGATGGCGACGATCCTCGGCAGCCTCGGCCGCTTCGGCGCTGGCTTGCAGAACGCGACGGGGTTCAATTTCGGCCTCGGCAATTCAACTGTGAACCTGGTTTTCGTCCATGTGGTCTACGGCCTCGGCTTCACCACTTTGTTCTTCCGCAACTATTACGAGGCCTTCCCGACCGAACTGGTGAAGGCGGCACAGGTCGACGGCGCGTCCTTCTTCCAGATATTTCGGCGCATCATGCTGCCCAATTCGCTGCCGATCATCGTTGTGACTGTGATCTACCAGTTCACCAACATCTGGAACGACTTCCTGTTCGCGTCCGCCTATGCCGGCTCCGGCGACGTGATGCCGATGACGGTGGCGCTGAACAATGTCGTCAACACCTCGACCGGCGTGGTCGAGTACAACGTCAACATGGCGGCGGCGATGATCGCCGCGCTCCCCACCCTGATCGTCTATGTCGTCGCCGGCCGCTATTTCGTGCGCGGGCTGATGGCTGGCGCGGTCAAGGGATGATCTCTTTCGGAAGGAACGATCATGGCTTTTCTGGAAATTGATGGGCTGAAGAAGCGCTTCGGGAATGTCGAGATCCTGAAGGGCATCAATGTCGAGCTCGAAAAGGGCGGCTTCCTGGTGCTGGTCGGCCCGTCCGGCTGCGGCAAGTCCACGCTGCTCAACACCATTGCCGGCCTGGAGCAGATCACCGAGGGCGAGATCCGCGTCGACGGCCGCGCGATCAACGACCTGCATCCTTCCAAGCGCGACATCGCCATGGTGTTCCAGAGCTACGCGCTCTATCCCAACATGACGGTTGCCGGCAACATCGCTTTCGGCATGGAGATGCGCGGCGTGCCGGCGGCCGAGCGCCAGGCGGCGATCGACAAGGTGGCCAAGGTCCTGCAGATCGGCCACCTGCTCAACCGCAAGCCCAGCCAACTTTCCGGTGGCCAGCGCCAGCGCGTCGCCATGGGCCGCGCGCTGGTGCGCGACCCGAAACTCTTCCTGTTCGACGAGCCGCTCTCCAATCTCGACGCCAAGCTGCGCGTCGACATGCGCATCGAGATCAAGCGCCTGCACGCCACGACCGGCACGACCATCGTCTATGTCACGCACGACCAGATCGAGGCGATGACGCTGGCGACCAAGATCGCGGTGATGCGCGACGGCGAGGTGCAGCAATTCGGCACGCCGGCCGAGATCTACAACAACCCGACCAACATCTTCGTCGCCGACTTCATGGGCTCGCCGGCGATGAACCTGATCCCGGCCAAGATCGACGCCAATGGCAATGGGCTGTCGGTGGTGCTGGACCGCGAGGCGCGCCAACCGATCGTGCTGCCGATGCCGGGCGCACCTACCGGTCTTGCGGCCTTCAAGGACAAGCAGGTGATCTTCGGCGTGCGCCCCGAAGCGCTGACCGACCCGGAAGGCGCCGAGCGCAACGGTTCGAACATTGCCACCGCCGACTGCCATATCGAAGTGGTCGAGCCGGCGGGTTCGGATACGTTCGCCGTGACCAATCTGGGTGGCAAGGGCGTCGTGGCGCGGCTGCGGGCCGATGCCAGGATCCAGCCCGGCACCAGCACGCCTTTAGCCTTCAACCTCAGCAAGGCGGTGTTCTTCGACCCCGCGACCGAGAAGCGCATCCTCTGATGCCTCTCGCCCAAAATTGGGTCCGGTTTTGGGGCAACGACATGCAGCAAAACAAAGATCTATGAAAAATCCGGATATCGTCATCATCGGCTCCGGCGTCGGCGGCGCCACGATCGCCTCCGGCTTGGCCGGCAGCGGCGCCTCGATCCTGATTCTGGAGCGCGGCGAACCGCTGCCCGCGACACCGCATGCGCGCTCGACGCGTTCCATCTTCGTCGACGAGCACTACCGGCCGAAGGAGATGTGGCGCGAGGCCGGCGGTGCTGCCTTCAACCCCGGCAACTACTACTATGTCGGCGGCAATTCGAAGTTCTTCGGCGCGGTGCTGATCCGCTACCGCAAGGAGGATTTTGCCGAGCTCGAGCATTTCGGCGGCGTCTCGCCGGCCTGGCCGTTTTCCTATGACGAGTTCGAGCCCTGGTATTCGAAAGCCGAGCAGCTTTTTCGCGTGCGCGGCTCACTCGGCGAGGACCCGACCGAGCCGTTCCATTCGATCCCCTACGCCTTCAAGCCGGTGCCCGACGAGCCGCCGATCGCGCGCGCCCGCGCCGAGTTGAAGAGCCTCGGACTGCATCCGGCATCGCTGCCGCTCGGCGTCGACATCGAGGCCTGGCTGAAAGACGGCAAGACGGGCTGGGACGCATTCCCCAACACCGGCCAGGGCAAGATCGACGCGCAGACCGGTCCGCTGACCGAAGCGCTGAAGGATCCGAACATCCGGCTCGAAACCGGGGCCCATGTCGACTGGCTCGAAACCGCGCCGGACGGCAAGTCGATCGCCGCCATCCACTATACCCAGAACGGTGGGCAAAAGACGCTGTCGCCGAAGCTCGTCATCCTGTCGGCGGGCGCGATCAACTCGGCCGCCATCCTGCTGCGCTCGCCGTCGCCCAATACCAGCAAGAAAGGCGGCAAGGGCCTCGCCAACAGCTCCGACCAGGTCGGGCGCAATTTCATGAATCACAATTCGAGCGCGATGCTGGCGATCGACCCGCGCCGTCGCAACGACAGCGTCTACCAGAAGACGCTGATGCTCAACGACTACTATCTGTCCGACGGCAAGGGCGGCAAGCCGCTCGGCAATGTGCAACTCCTCGGCAAGATCGACGGCAACATGCTCAAGGCCAATGTGAAGACGATGCCGAAATTCGCGCTCGACTACATGGCCGGCCATGCCGTCGACTGGTACCTGATGTGCGAGGACCTTCCCGATCCGGAAAGCCGCATCACGGTCGACGGCAAAGAGATCGTCATGCAGTGGCGGCGCTCCAATATGCAGTCGCTGGAAGGCCTGGCCAAGGTTATGCGAGAGAACCTTCGCGCCTGCGGCTATCCGATCGTGCTGTCACGGCCCTTCGACAAGCGCACGCCCTCGCATCAGTGCGGCACGGTGAAGATGGGCAACGACCCGGCCACCTCGCCGCTCGATCCGCTCTGCCGCGCCTGGGACCACCAGAACCTCTACGTCGTCGACGGCGGCTTCCTGCCGACATCGGCCGCCGTCAACCCGGCGCTATCGATCGCGGCGCAGGCGTTGCGCGTGGCTGACCACATCCGCAAGACGGAGCTCGCCGCATGACCCGTCCGGCAGCCATCATCACCGGCGGCGCGCGCGGCATAGGGCTCGCTTGCGCCGAGGCTTTGGCCGATGCGGGATTCGACATTCTTGTCGCTGACCTTGCCGACGACCCCACCGAACGCCTTATAGAGAACATCACGACCCGCGGTGCAGCCTTCGCCTACCACCGCTGTGATATTGCCAACCTTGCCGATCATGCAACGCTGATCGGTGCCGCCACGCGCGCCTTCGGCCGCATCGACTGCCTGGTCAACAATGCCGGCGTCGGAGCCGTCGTGCGCGGCGACTTGCTGGACCTGAAGCCGGAGAATTTCGACCGCGCATTAGGCATCAATCTGCGTGGCACGGCCTTCCTCAGCCAGGCCGTCGCCAAGGCAATGCTGGCAGCCCATTCGGATGCGGCCCGATCGATCATCACAATCACTTCGGTGAGCGCCGCCATGGCCTCGCCGGAGCGCGCCGACTACTGCGTCTCGAAAGCCGGCCTATCCATGTGGGTGAAGAACCTGGCGGTGCGACTCGCGGCGGAAAATATCGGCGTGTTCGAGGTCCGGCCTGGCATCATCCGAACCGACATGACGGCGGGCGTTTCCGCCAAATACGACGCGTTGATCGAAAGCGGCCTGGTGCCGGCAAAACGCTGGGGCGAAGCCGCCGATATCGGGGCCGTCGTGGCCGCGCTTGCCTCCGGAAAGTTCGGCTTTTCGACCGGATCGATCATCGATGTCGACGGCGCGCTCTCCGTGCCACGCTTGTGAGGAACAATGGCTGATTACATCATTGTTGGCGCCGGTCCGGCCGGCTGCGTTCTCGCCAACCGGCTGAGCGAGGATCCGTCGAATTCCGTCCTGCTGCTCGAAGCCGGCGGCAAGGACTGGCATCCGCTGATCCATATGCCGGCGGGCTTCGCCAAGATGACGAAGGGCATCGCCTCCTGGGGCTGGTCGACCGTGCCGCAGAGGCACATGAAGGATCGCGTCTTCTGGTACACCCAAGCCAAGGTGGTCGGCGGCGGCTCGTCGATCAACGCCCAGATCTACACGCGCGGCAACGCCCGCGACTACGACGCCTGGGAGAAGGAGGAAGGTCTCGCCGGCTGGGGCTATCGCGACGTGCTGCCCTATTTCAAGCGCGCCGAGAACAACCAGCGCTTCGCCAATGATTTTCACGGCGACCAGGGACCGCTCGGTGTCTCCAACCCGATCTCGCCGCTGCCGATCTGCGAGGCGTATTTCCGCGCCGGCCAGGAAATGGGCATACCCTTCAACCCGGACTTCAATGGCGCGAGCCAGGAGGGCGTCGGCTACTATCAGCTGACGCAAAAGAATGCGCGGCGCTCATCCGCCTCCGTCGCCTATCTGAAGCCGATCGGCGCCCGCAAGAACCTGACGGTCAGGACCGATGTGCTGGTCACCCGCGTCGTCGTCGAGAAGGGCCGCGCCGTCGGCGTCGAGATTGTCGACAGACCTGGCGGCGAAAAGACGATCCTGCACGCCGAACGCGAGGTGATCGTTTCCTCCGGCGCCATTGGTTCGCCCAAGCTCCTGATGCAGTCGGGCATCGGCCCGGCCGACCATTTGAAATCGGTCGGCGTCACGCCCGTTCACGACCTGCCCGGCGTCGGCTCCAACATGCAGGACCATCTCGACCTGTTCGTGATCGCCGAATGCACCGGCGACCACACCTACGACAATTACGCCAAGCTGCACCGCACCCTATGGGCCGGTCTGCAGTACCTGCTGCTCAAGAAGGGGCCGGTCGCCTCGAGCCTGTTCGAGACCGGCGGCTTCTGGTACGCCGACCCGACGGCCGCCTCCCCCGACATCCAGTTCCATCTGGGCCTCGGCTCCGGCATCGAGGCCGGCGTGGAAAAACTGAAGAACCCTGGCGTGACGCTGAACTCCGCCTTCCTGCGCCCGCGCTCGCGCGGCACGGTGCGGCTGAAGAACGCCGACCCGGCCGATCATCCGCTCATCGATCCGAACTACTGGTCCGATCCCTATGATCGCGACATGTCGATCAAGGGCCTTAGATTGGCGCGCGAGATCATGCGGCAGAAGGCGCTTGCCCCCTACGTACTTCGCGAGGTGCTGCCCGGGCCAAACCTAGAGAGCGATGCCGACCTCATCGACTATGCCTGCCGCACCTCCAAGACCGATCATCACCCCGTCGGCACCTGCCGCATGGGCCATGATGCGATGGCCGTGGTGACGCCGGACCTGAGGCTGCGCGGCATCGAAGGCCTCCGGATCTGCGATGCGTCGGTGATGCCGCGCGTGCCGTCCTCCAACACCAATGCGCCGACGATCATGGTCGGTGAAAAAGGTGCCGACCTCATCCTCGGCCGCGAGCCGCTGCCGCCGGCCGTGTTCAAGGGCAACCAGGCGGCATGAGACACCGATAATGATCCGTCACTGCGTCTTTGTCCGCTTTCGCGACGACGTTCCTGAAACCGAGCGGGCGGCGATCCATGCCGATCTCGAAGCCTTGCGCGCCGTCATCGACGGCATGGGCAAGGTGGAGTTCAGCGCCAATGTCAGCCCGGAGCCGTTCGCGCGCGGCTTCGGCCACGGCTTCACCATCGACTTCCGCGACGCCGCCGCGCGTGACGCCTATCTGGTGCACGAAGCGCATCAGCGCGCCGGCGCCCGTCTGGTCGCCGCCCTCGAAGGCGGCACCGAGGGGCTGACGGTCATCGATCTCGAGGTGACGCAAATGTGACCGCTCGCCGGCTTAAAACCGGCAGCAGTCCGGTTCTCTTTTACCCGCCCTGGAACATATCGTTGCTTTTGGGGGATGCAAAAGGAGGACCGTCTTGAACCTCACCACCGAGCAGAGGAAAACCGTACTCGCGTCGTTCCTCGGCTGGACGCTCGACGCTTTTGATTTCTTCCTTCTGACTTTCCTGCTCACCGATATTGCAACGGAATTCCAGACCGACGTGCCGGCGGTCTCCAAAGCGCTGTTCCTGACCTTGGCGACGCGTTTCATCGGCGCGTTCTTCTTCGGCATGCTTGCCGACAGATACGGCCGCAAGCCCATTCTGATGCTGAACATCGTCAGCTATTCGGTGATCGGCGCTTTAGCCGCCTTTTCGCCTAATCTCGGCATTTTCCTGGCGCTGCGCGCCCTGTTCGGCATCGCCATGGGCGGCGAATGGGGTCTCGGCAGCTCGCTTGCCATGGAATCCATTCCGCCGAGCGCGCGCGGTCTGGTCTCGGGCATCCTGCAATGCGGCTATCCGGCCGGCTACCTGCTGGCGGCGGTGGTCTACGGGCTGCTCTACGGGCAGAAGATCGGCGAATTCACCTTCGGCTGGCGCGCCATGTTCCTCCTGAGCTTCGTGCCGGCGCTGATCGTGCTTTTCATCCGCTCGCATGTGCCGGAATCGCCAGCCTTCGTCGAAGCCCGCCAGCACGTGAAGCCAGGGTTGCTCGAAACGCTGCGGAAGCACTGGGGCATCGCGCTCTATGCAGTGGTGCTGATGATGTTCTTCAACTTCTTCAGCCACGGCACGCAGGATCTCTATCCAACCTTCCTCAAGAAGCAGCATGGCTTTGATCCGCATACGGTGAGTTGGATCACCATCGTCGCCAACATCGGCGCCATTGTCGGCGGACTGGCCTTCGGCGCGCTGTCCGAGAAGATCGGCCGCGTCAACGCCATTACGCTCGCTTGCCTGATCGCCTTGCCGGCCATTCCGCTCTGGGCCTACACGACCACGCCCTTCATGTTGGCGATCGGCGCTTTCATCATGCAGGTGGCGGTGCAGGGCGCCTGGGGCGTCATTCCGGTACATCTCAACGAGCTATCGCCGGGCTCGGTGCGGGCGACCTTGCCCGGCTTCATCTATCAGGCCGGCAATCTCGCTGCGTCCTATGGCGGTCCGTATCAGGCTGGTATCGCCGAAGCGCCCGGCAGCAGCTATGGCTACGCGCTGGCGCTCTTCGCCGGTGTGGTCGCGGTCTGCATCATCATCGTCATCCGCTTCAGCCCTGAGAAGCGCGGCCAGGTGATGACCGTGTTGGACCATGAGGTTGGAGCAATTCCGGGAAAAGGGTGAAACAGTCAGACTCGGCGACTTCGCCGCGGCCCGTCCGCAATTGAAAAGATAGAGGGCGCCGTTTCCGCGAGACGGCGCCCGCTATCCGAGCCTGAGCGCCGCGACGCCGGCAACGATGCCGAGCGCCGCGGCTGCGCGCCAGGCCGTCATCTTTTCACCCAGCGCCAGCACAGAGATCAGCATGGCGAACAGGATCGAGGTCTCGCGCAGCGATGCGACCGAGGCGATCGGCGCCTTGGTCATTGCCCACATCACGATCCAGTAGGCCGCGCCGCTGAGCACGCCGGTGAACAGCCCGGCTTTCCAGTCGCGTGCCAGCACCGGAAGCGACTGCGGTCCGCGGACCGCAATGCACAGCACGAGCGCCCACGCCGCATCGCAGACGAACAGCCAGGCCGCATAGCTTTGCGCGGTTGCCGCGAGCCGCGCGCCGCTGCCGTCGGAGAGTGTGTAGCTGGCGATGAAGATCGATGTGCCGAGCGCGAAGCCGACCGCGCGCAGATTGAGCTTCTCCACATGCGCGCCGCCTCGGAACGACATGACCAGCGTGCCTGCCGACAGAAGCACGATGCCGACGATGGCGAACGGCGCCGGGACCTCGCCGACCACGAAGATGCCGCCTAGCGCCGAGAGCAGCGGTGCGGTGCCGCGCGCCAGCGGATAGGTCTGAGCGAAATCGCCCGCCTTGTAGGCGCCGACCAGGAAGGTGCGATAGCCCATGTGGAAGATCACCGAGGCGATGATGTAGGGCCACACTTCGGCCCTCGGAAACTCGACGAAAGGCAGTGCGAACAGCGCCGCAAATCCCATGCCGAGCGTCATCAGCGTGATCGACAGAAAGCGGTCCAGATGCACCTTGACCAGCGCGTTCCAGATCGCATGCATGGCCGCCGCCGAGAGCACCGCCAGGAAGACGAACAGCGTCATGTCGGTTTCATCGACCTTGTCGAGCCGAAAGGCGTTTCCAGATCGATATCGACCCTGAGCGGAAAATGGTCGGAAGCCACCTCGCCGATATCGGCGGTTACCGAACGCACGCGATCGGCCAACCCGCCGCCGACGAAACAATGGTCGAGCCGTCGTTTCGCCAGCCTGCCATCGATGATCTTTTCGTGCGTATGGAAGTCCGGCCCGGACTCGCCGGCGACCGCTACGGCATCGACGAATCCGTCGATGTAAGCGGCGCGCCGATGGTAGGGCGTGCTACCGACGATACGCCGGTATTCGGCGCTGCCCGGCTCCATGTTGAAGTCGCCCAGCCAGATCGCCGCGAACGGATTTTCCGGTTCCGTCTGGCCGTTCGTCCAGTTGCGCTGCGGCTCGTCGTCGACGCCGCTCCAAGGGCCGCCGTCGGACGGCGCGCGGCGATGCTCGGCATTGAGATAGTCGATCTGCTCCAGCCGCTCCTCCGCCGCGATATGCGCCAGATGCAAGGAAAGCACTCGCACCGCTCCCGCCGGCGTGCGGATCATGCATTCCAGCGCCGCGTTGCGGGTGTTGAGCGGCCTCAGCGTGCGCCGTAGCGGCAGCGTGTGCAACCGCGACCAGATGATCGGCAGCTTCGACAGCACCATCGTGCCGAACTGCCGCCGGCGGTTGAAGACGCGGCCGTCGCGGCTCGCGCTGGCGTCCATGTCGAAGGCCGGGCCATAGGCCCAGTAATAGTCGGGCAGCAGGCTGGACAGGATCTCGGGCTGATCGTCCTCATTGGTGCGCTGCCAGTGCCGCTCGACCTCCTGCAGCGCGATGATGTCGGCGCCGTTCGCCAGCCTGGCGCAGCGGCTGAGATCGTAGCGCCCGTCGCTGCCATAGCCGTACTGGATGTTGTAGCTGATCAGCTTCATTGATTAACCGGCTCACTTCTGGTGATCGCAGTAGCGCAATTGCAGGAAAAGTGTGAGCGGTTTTCCGTCCGGAATTGCGTCAAAACAAAGAGTAGAGTGGTTCACCGCCTTCGGTGAGCCGCTCTATCGCCCCGCCGGTGGTGTTGCAATGTGCCGCGCGGCCAGGGGGAATAGTCCAACGGAGACCAGCGAACCGCTGCGCTCTAATAGGTCGTCAGTGGCTGGAAGCTTCCGGCGGGCGACGCCGCCAGTTCCGACCAGTCGATCTCCTCTTCCAGCCGGTGATAGGCCTCGTCGCCGATCGTGCCATTGCTGCGCAGTTCCTCCAACCTGTCGCGCTGCCGCTTGATGGCGTAGAGACGCAACCGGTCGTATTCCGTCGCGGCTTGCGCGTCGTCGGGATTTTCGGCGATCCGGCGTTGAGCCTCGTACTGCTCGCGCACGACGGCGGCAGCGGCCGACGTCTTGCGGCTCAGCACATCGAGCGCGGCCTGCATGATGGCGACGCGCGCCTCGGCCACCTCGCGATCGATCGTCGTATCCCGCTCGAAATTGAGCCGGCGCAGCAGCGGCTTCAGGCTCATGCCTTGCAGCACGAGCGTTCCGAGGACGACCGCGAAGGCGGCCAGCACGATCGGATCGCGGCCGGGAAAGTCGGCCGGCAAGGCAATCGCCACCACCAGCGTCACCAGCCCGCGCATGCCGCACCAGCCCACAAGCGCGGCGCCGCGAAATGTCGGTGCATCGCGCCTTTCTTCCTCGCTGCCATGGCGGGCAAACCAGCGTATGACCGCGACATAGCCCGCCACCCAGACGAGGCGCGCCACGATGACGACCGCAAGCACCGTTGCGGCGAAGAGAAAGGCTTCGCCTTGGCCGTCGCCGGAAAGCCGGCCGACAATCGAACGGGCCTGCAAGCCCATCAGCACGAAAGCCAGCACATTGAGTACGAACACGGCCGATTCCCAGACCGAATAGGTGCTGACGCGGCGTCGGGCCGACATGCGGCGTGGCGCGGTGCGCGCGATGGTGATGGCATAGACGACGATGGTGATGATGGCGGAAAGGCCGAGTCTGTCGGCAATGATCCAGACCGCGAAGGTTCCGGCGAACTGCACGACAGTGCTGCTTGCCGCATCCTCGATGCGCGTCAGCGTGAGCAGCGAGAAGCGGCCGAACAGATAGCCGGCGACAACGCTGCCGACCGTCGCCAGCAGGATGACCGGCACTGCGTCTTTGAGCATGAGCGTGCCGATGGCTGCCGCAACCGATATCCGGTAGATCAACAGCGCCGTGGCATCGTTGAGCAGGCTCTCGCCCTGCAGGATCGCGGTGAGGCGGTGCGGCACCTTGAACTGATTGAGCACCGCGCTTGCCGCCACAGCGTCCGGTGGCGCGACGATGGCGCCCAGCGCGATCGCCGCCGCGATCGGCAGACCGGCCATCTTCCAGCCGACAAAGGCAACCGCCACGGTGGTGAAAATGACGGCGCCGAGCGCCAAAAGCACCAGCGATAGCCGATAGCGCTTCAGGTCGCGCAGCGAGGTGTCATAGGCGGCATCGAGAAGCACCGGCGCGATGAACAGCGCAAGCGCCAGTTCCGGATCGATCTCGATCACCGGCGCGCCCGGCACGAAGGCAAGCCCGACTCCGGCAAGCGCCAGCAGCGACGGGTAAGGTACCTCCAGCCATCGCGATACCGCCGTCAGCGCGACGGCGATGAGAAGCAGGATCAGGGTAAGTTCGAACAGCGCCATGGCTTATCGTAACGGCGAAGCACGAAGCTTGGCAGTACCCTGAAGCAGGATACTGTTGATTTATCCGACAAGGCCTGTGGTACCCGGCAGGCCGCGCCCCGGCCGATCGACGGGTTACCCCTCGGCCGGCGCAAAGGCTTCGCCTGTCTTATCGGCGTCAAGACGGCCAGGCCGTCAGTGCAGAACCAGCATATCGCCCGACGAGAACGAAATATCCGCCTTGTCGCCAACGATCGGCGGCGGCGTCGTCGAGTTGTTGAAGGTGTCGAGCGACACCGTGTTGCCGCCGATGCCGACGCGCACCCGGATGACCGAGCCGAGGAAATGCACTTCGGCGATCTCGCCCGAAAGGCTGGTGTCGTGCCCGGGCTGGCGTGCCAGCGAAATCGCTTCCGGCCGCAGCGCCAGCGACAGCATATCGCCGGACTTCGAGCCATTGAGCTTGCCCTTGAGCGAGACTTCCTGGGCGTTGACCTGCACCTTGCCCGTCGAGGCGTCGGTGACCTTGCCTTCGAGCACGTTGAGCGTGCCGACGAAATTGGCGACGAACTTGGTTGCCGGCCGGTTGTAGATCTCGAACGGCGTGCCGACCTGCTCGGCCTTGCCGCCATACATCACCGCGATGCGGTCCGAGATCGACAGCGCCTCCTCTTGGTCATGCGTGACGAAGATAGTGGTGATGTCGAGCTTCTTCTGGATCGATCGGATTTCCTCGCGCAGCGACACGCGCACCTTGGCGTCGAGAGCCGACAGCGGCTCGTCGAGCAAAAGCAGTTTGGGTTTCGGAGCAATTGCCCGCGCGAGCGCGATACGCTGCTGCTGGCCGCCGGACAGCTGATAGGGATAGCGATCGGCCATCTGCGGCAGCTTGATCATGTCGAGCATCTCTGCAACGCGCTTGTCCGCGTCAGGCTTCGACATGCCAGCCACCTTCAGACCGAAGGCGATGTTCTGCGCCACCGTCAGGTTCGGGAACAGCGCGTAGGCCTGGAACACCATGCCGACATTGCGCTGATTGGGCTTCAGCCTGGTGATGTCCTTGCCGGCGACGACGATCTTGCCGGCCGAGGGCTCTTCGAAGCCGGCGACCATGCGCAGCACAGTGGTTTTGCCGCAGCCGGATGGCCCCAGGAAGGAGACGAACTCGCCGGGCTCTACGTCGAGGCTGAAATCCTGCACCACGGTGTTGGCGCCGTAGGACTTTCGCACATGCTGGATGGACAGGAATGGCTCGGCCATGGCTTTTCTCTCAGGTCAATTCGGACGGCTCGCCGATTTCGGCGCGAAACGGGACAGGATCTGGATCAGCGACATGCAGCCCCAGGTAATGGCGAAGGCGATGATGGCAAGTGCCGCCGGCTCGTAGGCGCGGTTGGCGCCGATGTTCTGCAGATAGGGGCCGAAGGCCGGACGGTTCAGCAGGCTGGCTATCGTGAACTCGCCGATGACGATGGCGAAGGTCAGGAAGGCGCCCGACAGAACGGCGATCAGTACATTGGGAAGAATGACCCGGGTAATGATCGTGGCCCAACCGGCGCCGAGGATTTGGGCGGCTTCCGTCAGCGTTCTGACATCGATGGTACGAAGACCGGTGTCGACGGCGCGGTACATATAGGGCAACGCCAGCGTCGCATAGCCGATCACCAGCAGGGCGCTGGCGCCGAGATCGCTGGCCAGGAACGGCAGCGGCGAATTCGAGCCGTACATACGGATATAGCCGAACACGATGACGATCGCCGGAATGACCAGCGGCAGCAGCGTGATGAATTCGACGATCGGCCTGATTTGAGGCAAACGGAGACGAATCCAATAGGCGGCCGGCACCACGATCAGCACGCCGAGAATGATGGTGAAGATCGCGGCGACCACCGAATACAGGAACGTCGCCTGGAAGCGCGGATCGCCGAGCACGACTTGATAGGCGTCGAAGGAATGGACGCCGCGCCGCATGCGCAGCGAAAACTCGAACGTCGCCAGCAGCGGGATGAAGAAATAGGCCGTGCCGATTCCGAAGACGACCCAGGCCCAGAATTTGCCCGACTTCATTTCAGCCACCTCTCGGAACGGGTCCGGAACCAGATGTAGAAGACATTCGCCAGTCCGGTGATGACGATCATGCCGAAGGCGATCGCGTAGCCGAGCTGCGGGTTGTGCAGCACATCGCCGTTGATCTGCGAATAGAGCTTGATGGGAACGATGTTGAGCTGCGGGCCGGCGAACGCATAGGCCGTTGCGATGGCGCCGAAGGCGTTGGCGAACAGAAGGATGACGGTGCCTAGGAAGCTCGGAAACAGCACCGGTATCACCACCATGCGCCAGTACTGCCACTGGGTGGCGCCAAGCGTAGCGGCGGCCTCGTTCCATTCCTTCTTCAAACCGTCGATCGCCGGCACGATGATGACCACCATCAGCGGGATCTGGAAGAAGAGATAGACCACGATCAGGCCCCACGTGGTCAGGAAATTGAACCCCAACGCGTAGATGTTGAGGTTGAATATGTCGCGCAGCAGCACCGTCACGATGCCGACGCGGCCGAGCGTTGCGATGAACGCAAAGGCAAGTGGCAAGCCGGCAAAATTGGAGGCGACGCCCGAGAAGGTCAGCGTCGCGGAGCGAACCCAGCTGGGCAGGCCGCCGCGCACGATGGCCACGGCGATCGCCAGTCCGGCAAATGCGCCGACGATGGCCGACCAGAAGCTGATCTTGATCGAAACCCAATAGGAATTGCTGATTGAAGGATCGCTGACCAACTGCAGGATGTTGTCGAGCGTGAACCCGCCTTCCCCGGTCTGAAACGCGCCGATGACGAGATAAAGCGTCGGCATGATCAGGAACATCAGTGTGAAGACGAAGAATGGGGCCACACCGATCCATTGCGTCGGCAGGCGGAAGGCGGTCGCCTCGTTCGGCGGCGCAGACTTGGTGGCAACAGACTGATTTGAAAGCGATAGATCGGTCATGCGCCCGGCACCGTTTTCGAGGGAAAGCCGGGCGGCCAAGTGGCCGCCCGGTGGTCTTCAAGTCTTACTTGACGTTGGCGCCGACGGTGGCGTCCCAGTTCTTGCTGATGGCTTCCTTGGCCTTGCCCTGCTCGTCGAGCGTCGGGAAAGCCGCCGAGGCATAGGCCTCAGCCGGCGGCAGCTTGGCCAGCACGTCAGCCGGGATCTTGCCGTTCTTGGCGAGATCGTTGAAACGGATCGGGTGGCAGTAGCCCTTCAGCCAGCCGATCTGGCCTTCGTCGGAATAGAGGTATTCCATCCACAGCTTCGCGGCATTCGGATGCGGCGCGTAAGCGCTGATCGCCTGCACATAGACGCCGGCGACGACGCCGGTCTTCGGCACGATCACGTCGACGGGCGGGTTGCCCTTCAGCGTGTCGCGGCCGGCAAGCGCGTTGTAGTCCCAGTTGATCAGGATCGGCGTCTGGCCCTGGGCCAGCGTCGCCGGCTTGCCGACGACCGGAACGAAGTTGCCGGCGGCATTGAGCTTCTTGAAGAAGTCGAGACCAGCGGTGCCGGCGGCTTCACCAGCGGCGGCTCCCGACGACAGACCGGAGGCATAGACCGCCTGGATGGCCTGGTTCGAAGCACGCGGATCACCGGCGAGCGCGACCGAATTGGCGAATTCCGGCTTCAGCAGGTCGGCCCAGTCGGCCGGCGATTCCTTGACCAGGTCCTTGTTCACCATGAACGACAGCACGCCGTAATAGTCGCCGTACCAGGCGCCATCGGCATCCTTGGCGCTGTCCGGAATCGAGTCCCAGGTCGACACCTTGTAAGGCATCAGCAGGCCGTCGGCCTTGGCGGTCGGGCCGAACGACAGGCCGACGTCGATGACGTCGGGCGCCTGCGGGCCCTTGTTGTCCTTGTTGGCCTTGATCGCCTCGACCTCGTCGCCCGAGCCGGCGTCCGGGTTGAGTTCGTTGATCTTGATTTCCGGATACTTAGCCTTGAAAGCGTCGATCACTGCCCCGTAGCCACACCAGTCATGCGGAAGCGCGATGGTGGTGAGCTGGCCTTCAGCCTTCGCGGCCTTGACGAGATCGTCCAGCGAATCCGCAGACGAAATCACCGTCGACGCGAAGAGCGCCGCAGCCGAGAGGGAAAGCACTTTCCCCGTGAACTTGAACATGTGTTCTCTCCGTTGAACTGGCGCTGTTGGGCGCCTGCGATGCGGGTATCGTTTTCGTGTGACAGCCAGATGAAGGCTTTTTGAAACCCGAGCCCCGCGGCCAAAAAAGTTAACTCTTTTTAACGGACTGTAGCAATTAGCCCGCGCTTAATTTTCCGGCTAATGGTTAGCCGCCTTGCCTTTTGCCCTCTCCCTCCGCTCTGGCACGCCCCTTGATTCAACTCTTCGGCATTGAAAGCCGGCTCTTAGACGGAGCCGGCGATCGCATTTTCGAGCAGCGTCAGGGCCGCTTTCTTGGTGAGCTTGACCGGATTGCCGCCGGCGGTCGGGTCGACCACCGCCATGTCGGCGATCAGCGCCTTGCGCTTCTTGTCCATGTCGAGGCCCTTGATCAGGCCGGGGAGCGCGTGTGGCACCTTCAATTCCTTGCGCAATTTGATGATCGCCTTGGCGAAGCCGTCGAAGCCGCCCTTGATGCCGCAATAGGCGGCGAGCCGGGCGATGCGCTCCTCGATGCTCTCCCTGTTGAAGGCGAGCACATAGGGCATGAACACGGCATTGGTCATGCCGTGATGGGTGTCATAGAGCGCGCCGATCGGATGCGACAGCGAATGGATAGCGCCGAGCCCTTTCTGGAAGGCCGCGGCCCCCATGGCGGCGGCGCTCATCATATGGGCGCGGGCGACCAGATCCTTGCCGTTGGCGAAGGCCTTGGGCAGGTTCTCGAACACCAGCCGGATGCCTTCCACCGCGATGCCGTCGGCCATCGGGTGATAGCCCGGCGCGCAATAGGCCTCGAGGCAATGGGCCAGCGCGTCCATGCCCGTGCCGGCGGTGATGAAGGCCGGCATGCCGACCGACAGCTCCGGATCGGCAATGACGATCGCCGGCAGAAGCTTCGGATGGAAGATGACCTTCTTGGTGTGGGTCGCCTCATTGGTGATGACGCCGGCGCGGCCGACCTCGGAGCCGGTTCCCGCCGTGGTCGGCACGGCGATGATCGGCGCGATCGCGTCCGAGTTGGCCCTGGTCCACCAGTCGCCGACGTCCTCGAAATCCCATACGGGCCGAGTCTGCCCGGCCTGGAAGGCGATCAGCTTGCCAAGGTCGAGCGCCGAGCCGCCGCCGAAGGCGATCACGCCGTCATGCTTGCCTTTCTTGAACACGGCGATGCCGGCGGTGAGGTTGGACTCGACCGGGTTCGGCTTCACCTCTGAAAACACGCCATAGGGAACCTTGGCGTCGTCGAGGATTTTCAGCGTCGAGGCGACAACCGGGAGCTTTGCCAGGCCCGGGTCGGTGACGAAGAGCGGGCGCTTGATACCCGCCGCAGCCAGTACGTCTGGCAGTTCCTTGATGCGGCCGGCGCCGAAGCGGACGGTGGTGGGATAGTTCCATTTGGAGATGAGCTTGGACATGTCTTGTCTTTCAAAAAGTCAGATCGCTTCACGCAGGTGATAGGATTTCGGCCGGGTCAGATTGTCGTAGCCGATGGCCGAAAGCGCCGCCCCCTTGCCGGTGTCCTTGACGCCGGTCCAGACCAGCGCCGGGTCGAGGTAGTCGCAGCGGTTCATGAACACGGTGCCGGTTTCGACACGGTCGCCGATGGCAATTGCGCGCTCCGCGTCGCGCGTCCAGATCGAGGCGGTCAGCCCATAGGGGCTGTCGTTCATCAGCGCGATCGCCTCCTCGTCGTTGCGCACCTTCATGATGCCGACGATCGGCCCGAAGCTCTCCTCGCGCATGACGCTCATCTGGTGATCGACGTCGGTCAGCACTTCCGGTGCCAGATAGGGCGAGCCCGGCTTGTCGTTCTCGACCTTCATGTCGATATGCGCCCTGGCGCCCTTGCGCAGCGCTTCTGCCTTCTGCTCGCGGATCAGGTCGGCGAAGCGCGCCTGCGCCATCGGCCCCATCGTGGTCGCCTGGTCCAGCGGATTGCCGACGACATAGTTCCTGGTCTCGGCGACAAAACCCTCGACGAACTCGTCATAGACCTTCTCATGCACATAGACGCGCTCGATGCCGCAGCAGCACTGGCCTGAATTGTAGAAGGCGCCGTCGACAAGATTGGCGACGGCATGGTCCATCTTGGCGTCGGGCAGCACATAGGCCGGGTCCTTGCCGCCGAGTTCGAGGCCGAGCGTCATGAAGGTGCCGGCGGCCGCCTTCTCGATGGCGCGGCCGCCGCCGACGGAGCCGGTGAAATTGACATGGTCGATCTTGCCCGAGCCGAGCAGCTTCTCGGTCTGGGCGTGGTTCATGACCAGGTTCTGGAACAGTCCCTTCGGCAGGCCGGCCTTGTCGAAGGCTTGGCTGAAGCGTTCGCCGACCAGCAGCGTCTGCGCGGCATGCTTGAGGATGACGGCGCTTCCGGCCATCAGCGCCGGCACGATGGTGTTGACGGCGGTCAGATAGGGATAGTTCCACGGTGCGATCACCAGCACGACGCCGAGCGGCACCTTCTTCACATAGCGGCGGAAGCCGTCCTTCGTATTGGAGGCAAGCACCGGCTTCAGCGCGGCTTCGGCGATCTCGACCATGTAGTTGGTGCGTTCCTTGACGCCGCCGAACTCGCCGCCATACCGCACCGGCCGGCCCATCTGCCAGGCGATCTCGGGCACGATCTCGTCGGTCATCGCAACCAGGGCTTCCAGCATCGCCAACATGTATTTGCCGCGCTCGACGACCGGCGTCTCGGCCCACTTCTCCTGCGCCGCCCTGGCGCGCTCGACGGCCGCGTTGATCGCCTGGTCGCTCGCGACCGGCCGCTCGGCATAGATCGAGCCATCGATGGGGGATTTGAGTTTTACGGTTTCCAACAAGACGTCTCCAATTGCTTGTTCTCAGCAGGCGATGGCCCGGATATGACCTTGCGCTGCATAGGCCAGAATGGCCCTGTCACGCGTTACGATTGTCAGATCGCGCTCCCGCGCGGTGGCTATCAGAATTCGATCCATCGGATCGTTGTGAACGACGCCTGGCAGGTAGGAGGCCGCAATGAGAATGCGCGGCGTCACCTCTTCCACCGTGACGGCCGCCGCGTTGACGAACTCGTCGAACCAGCGATCGGGTGTCTTCGTCGACGGTAACCTGCCCTTCGATACGAGCATGCCCATCTCCCATGCCGTCATGACTGATACATTCAGCCTGCCGGACTGAGGAGCCTTGCTGATAGCCCTTGTCGCCGTCTCGGCAATCGGTGCGTCCTGCGAAATCCAGATGACCGCGCAGGTGTCCAACAGAAGGTTCTCAGTCTTCATAAAGCTTGCCCCAATCCGGGTCGGCAGGCTCCGTCAGATCGACATCAGGCATGATCGTAAGCGTCCCCTTCATGCAGCCGAAGATCGGGTGTCTTGACGGTGTTCCACTGATTTCGGCTTGAGCCGATTCACCAAACCCCTCTGAGCCACTCGAACCTGCCTGGGTGCGCCGAAACACCAGATTTTCGCCGCCAATATTGACCGACTCCGTCTGGAACCCCGCGGCCAGCCATTCTTTTGTCATCGGATTGTTGCTGGGGTTGTTGCTCCACCAAGCCGGATACTGCTTGGACGCCGGCAGCTTTTCGCCAAGCAGCTTCTCGATGTCGCTGAACGACATCGGAACCCGCTCACCGGCTTGAGCCATGAGGTACGAACGCAAAGGCGAATACTTTCCCATTTCACGCTCCTGAACTTAACTGGCCGAAATTACAGCTTTAGTTACGTTCAGTCAACACGGATTACAGCTTCAATACCTCTCAAAGCCCCTGTGCAGCTCCCAATCCGTGATGCGGCGGTCGTATTCGAACTGCTCCCAGCGGGCGGTGTGCACATAGTGCTCGATCACGTCGTCGCCGAAGGCCTGCTTCAGCATCTTCGACTTGGCCAGCGTCTCGGTCGCGTCGCGCAAAGTCTTCGGAATCTCGGGCAGGCGCGAGGCCTGATAGGCGTCGCCGACGAACGGCTTCTGCAGCTCCAGCTTCTCATCGATGCCGGCAAGGCCGGACGCGATCAGCGCCGCGAAGGCGAGATAGGGATTCAGATCGGCGCCGCCGATGCGGCATTCCATGCGGATGCCCTTGGTGCCCTCGCCGCACAGCCGGAAGCCGGCGGTGCGGTTGTCCTCGCTCCACATGATCTTGGTCGGCGCGAAGGTGCCGGCCTGGAAGCGCTTGTAGGAATTGATGTACGGCGCCAGGAACCAAGTGAATTCCTTGGCGTATTTGAGTTGCCCGGCCGCCCATTGCTGGCCGAGGCTCGACAGCGTCCAATCGGCCTTCTTGTCGAAGAACAGCGGCGTCTTGCCATCGGCGCTCCACAGCGAATTGTGGATGTGGCTGGAATTGCCGGCGAGGCCGTAATTGTATTTGGCCATGAAGGAGATGGCCTTGCCCTCGGAATCGGCGATCTCCTTGGCGCCGTTCTTCAGGATGACGTGGCGGTCGGCCATGTCGAGCGCTTCGGCATAACGCACATTGATCTCTTCCTGGCCCGGACCCCACTCGCCCTTGGAATTCTCGATCGGAATGCCCGCCGCTTCCATCTCGTTGCGAAGCCGGCGCATGACGCCTTCTTCCTTGCTGGTGATGCCGATCTGGTAGTCGCCGATATAGGGCGAGGCGCTGTCGAGTCCCTGCCAGTGCTTCTTGCGCGCGGAATCGTAGGTTTCGCTGAACAGGTAGAATTCGAGCTCGGAGGCGAAATAGCCGATATAGCCGCGCTCCTGCAGTCGCTTGACCTGCTTCTTCAAGATCGCGCGGGGTGAGTGCCCAAGGTCGTCATGCGTGTGGTGGTCGAGCACGTCGCAGATGACCAGCGCCGTCTTCTCCAGCCACGGAATGCGCCGCAGCGTCGACAGGTCCGGCTTCATGACGAAGTCGCCGTAGCCCTTCGACCAGCTCGCCGCCTTGTAGCCCGGCACCGGTTCCATATCGATGTCGCAGGCCAAGAGATAGTTGCAGCCATGCGTCTCGCCATGCGCGGAATCGACGAAATACTGGGCCAGGAAGCGTTTTCCCGAGAGCCGGCCCTGCATATCGACGATGCAGGCCAGCACCGTGTCGATCTCGCCGTTCGAGACCGCTTTCTTCAACTGATCGAACGAGAAATTCCCGGCCATTCCTTTGGCACTCCAGCGCTTGTCGATTGAGGGGAAACAAAACCATGGCCGGCGTTGCGCCGGCCATGGCCATGAGGCGAAGTATCAGTGGCCGGTCTCGCCGACCGCCTGTTCGGCCGCCTTGATCGCTGCCTGGCGCGCCGCGATGATGTCGCCAAGCGGCGGACCCTGGAAGCGGTTGCGCTCGAAGGCGAACCAGACGATCGCCGTCAGGATGAAGAAACCGACGGTGATATAGAGCGCCCAGTCGTTCGGCGGCTGGATGCCGATGACGAAGATCAGGATCATCGACAGGATCGAGAGAACGCCGAACAGCATGAAGACGGCGCGCCCCATGTTCCACGGGCCCATCTTGTCCCACTTCGGCGTTCCCCAGGCCATCATGCCGAGCACGATAGGCACGATGAAGGACAAAAACAGGAAGATGACCGTGCAGGATACAACGATCGTATAGGCCGAGGTGCCGGCGACCGAAACAAGGGTCGAACCCCACACGAACAGCACCGACAGGATCGAGGCCGTCCAGATCGCCGCCACCGGCGTGCGATAGGTCGGGCTGACCTTGGCAAGCGCTGCCGAGCCCGGCAGGCCGCCGTCACGCGAGAAGGCGAAGATCATGCGCGAGGCCGAGGTGACGGTGGCAAGACCGCACAGCAGCTGCGCGATGAACACGACGAGGTAGACGAACTCCTTGAGGCCGGGGCTGACGCGCTGGTCGAAAGCCCAGAAGAACACGTTCCAGCCCTGCTTGGCGGCGTCGTCCATGTTCGGGATCATCAGCACGAAGGCGGCCAGGAACAGGTAGCCGAACAGCGCCGACCAGACGACCGACATCACCATCGCGCGCGGCACCGAAGAGGCTGCCTTGATGGTCTCTTCCGACGTATGCGCCGAGGCGTCGTAGCCGGTGATCGTGTAGATCGGCAGCAGGAGGCCGAGCGCGAACACCCAGGCGTTCGAAACCGATGGCCACACACCGCCGCCGGCGTCGCCGGAGTAGTTATGGAAGGTGAAGAGGCGGCTGAAATCCCAGGTCTCGGCCGAAAGCAGGCAGACCACTGCGATCAGGATCGAGCCGAAGAAGATGAGATATCCCGAGAAATCGGTCAGTTTCGCTGTCAGCTTGATGCCGAGATGGTTGATCAGCGCCTGGGCGCCGGTGATGACGACCAAGAAGATCATCTGGTTGGTCAGCGTGCCCTCGATGCCGAGCGCCGGTCCGAAGGCGCCGATGAAGAACGTCCAGGTGCCGACATTGATGGCGCCCAGCACGGTGATCAGGCCGAGCAGGTTGAGCCAGGCCGTGACCCAGCCGGTGCCGCGATTGCCGAGGATCGAGCCCCAGTGGTAGAGGCCGCCGGCCGTCGGATAGGCCGAGCTGATCTGCGACATGGCAACCGCGAAGGTGAGCGACACGAAGCAGCCGACCAGCCAGCCGATGCCGATGCCGATGCCGCCGGCGCCCGACGTGGCCTGGGCCAGCGAATTGATGCCGCCCGACAGGATGCAGATGATCGAGAACGAAACCGCGAAATTCGAGAAGCGGCTGAGCCGCCGCTCCAGTTCCTGGGCATAGCCCATGCTGTGGAGGGCTTTCACGTCCTCCGCCTTGTCGACGTCTGTATAACCCGGTGTCGTCATGTTGGAATTCCCCTATGGTTCTTGGCTGGCCGGTCCTGCACCTCGATGCCCGATCGGCCTGAGCCGACCGGGCGATATTGCGTTTGCCGTTAGCTCGCCGTCTGGCCGACTGCTTTTTCCGCGGCCGCGATCTCCGCCGCGCGACGAGCAATGTCGGCACCGACCGGCGGTCCCTTGAAACGCCGCGATTCGATACCAAACCACAAAACCACCAGCAGAATGATCAATCCGATGGCGTAGTTGATCAGAATGTCGAAGGGCGGCTGGATGCCGGCATACATCAGCACCAGAACCCCGAGCACGGTGACGATGGCGAAAGGCTTTGACCAGACGCCGAGACGGAACGGGCCGAACTCCGTCCAAGTCTTGCCTTCCGCAAGCAGGCCTGCCGCCACCGGCATGGCATAGGAGACGTAAAGGAAGAGAGCGCAGCCTGCTGCCAACGCTGCGAAGGCCGGCGAATAGAGCGTGGCCGCGATCGAGAGCACGACGCCAAGCCAGATGGCCGGGACGGGCGTGCGCCAGGTCGGCGAAACCTGCTTCCACAAAGACGACCCCGGCAGGCCTCCGTCACGCGAAAAGGCGAAGATCATACGCGAGGTCGACGTGAGCCCGGCCAGCGCGCACAGATAATTCGCCAGCACGATGCAGATGCCGAGCAGATCCTTCAGCCAGGTTGGCGCCGGCAGGTTGTTGAAGAGGTTGAACCAGGCATTGCCGCCGTCCTTTGCGGTCGCCACGAGATCGGGGCTCGCGAGGACGAAGGAGACCGCCATGACGAAGCCGAAGACGAGAGACCACAGAACCGCGTGTATCATGCCCCTGGGCACTGCGGTGCGAGCATTGTGCGTCTCCTCGGCGGTGTGCGCCGAGGCGTCAAAGCCGGTGATCGTATAAAGCGGGTAAAGCAGGCCGATCAGGAAGGCCACCAGCGCCGTGCGGGCCGTCGGAACATAGCCGCCGCCGGCATCGCCGGTCGTGTTGACGAAAGTCGTCAACCGCGAAAGATCGAAGCCATGCGCGCCCCAGATCAGGAAGGTCAGCGTCAGCACGACCGCGACAACGAGGATGAGGTATCCTGAAAAGTCGGTCAACATCGTCGTCGTCTTGATGCCGAGATGGTTGAACAGGCCTTGGGTGACGGTGATGATGACAACCGCCGTCGTCTGCTGCCAGAAACCCCAGGTCGATGTGTCCAGGCCAAGGATCGGTCCCGCAACGAGCCCGGAAAACAACAGGTAAACGCCGACATTCACCGAAGCGACGACGAAGATCAGGCCGAGCAGGTTGATCCAGGCCGTTGCCCAGCCCCAGCCGCGCCCGCCCAAGATCGACGACCAATGGTAAAGCCCGCCGGCGGTAGGATAGGCCGAACCGATCTGGCCGAGCGAAGCCGCGACCACAAGGGCGAACAGGCCGCCTATAACCCAGCCGATGGTCGCCTCGAAACCGCTGCCGGTGCCCATCGCCAGCGGGAACGACGTGATGCCGCCGGCCAGAATGCAAATGATCGAGAAGGAAATGGCGAAGTTGGAGAAGCCGCTCATGCGGCGGGCCAATTCCTGGGCATAGCCCATGCTGTGAAGGATTTTTACGTCCTCCGATTTCTCTGCGTGATCTGTTGTCATGTTGGAGTTCCCCTGTCGTTCTTGGCTGGCCGTTCCTACTGACTTTCCCATTGCGCGCGGTCGGAAGCCCCTGGCCTCGTCGGGCTCCAGATTCGAGAATATGCCTGTGAGCAGATCCGCCCATTTCCGCTGCCCGGCATCGCCGGCGATTTCGTCGTTGCGGATTTCGATCATCGCGCAGGCAAGGCCGCGCGAACGCGCGTGCCGTTCCAGCGTGAAATAGACGCGGTCGGCCGGTGAATAGGGTTCGTTGACGCCGACCGTGACGCCGGAGAGCCGCTGCAGCGCCGATATCAGCGGCGCCGCCAGGCGGCGATCCTCGTCGTGGATGATGCCGATATGCCATGGCCGGCTCTTGCCCTTGTAGATCGGCGTGAAGGAGTGCACCGACACCAGCCGTGTCTCCTGGCCGCGCGCCAGCCGCTCGTCGATGATCCGGGCGATCGTGTCGTGGAACGGGCGCCAGGCAAGATCGATCCGCGCGGCGCGCTGCTTGTCGGACAGGCCCGAATTACCGGGAATGGCCGTCGTCTCGCTGACCGGCGGAACGAGGTCCGGCGCGTCCAGCGGCCGGTTGCAATCGATGACGAGCCGCGACACACGGGTCTCGATCAAGGTCGCGTCGAGCGCTTCGGCCATGCAGTGTGCGACGGGAAGCGCGCCCGGGTCCCAGGCGATATGGCGCGAAAGGTCCGCGGCCGGCAGGCCGAGCGTTCCGAACTCGGCGGGAAGGACGTTGGAGGCGTGGTCGCAGGTGAAGACGAAGGGGCTGGATCCGGCAGGGTTGGTCACCCTTACGGTTTCAGACGGTGCAAGGCTGACAGGCCGTGCTTTCTCCATGCTGCCGTCCCCTGGGGGAGCGCTGTATCGTATGTTACGTATTTTGTCTCATTGCGTCCCTATGAATGATTTCATACAGTTTAACCGGCTTTGTCAAACGCGAATTCGGGAAAACGGCGGCGGGCGGCCAACAGGCGGGGGAAAACATGATTTCCAGCATTGCCGAACTGATCTCGGACCGGATCGGGACGATGCCGGCCGGCGAGCGCCGCGCCGCCCAGACGCTGATTCACTATCCTTTGACCGGACTGAAGACGGTCGCCGAATTCTCGGCCGCGGCCGGCGTGTCCTCGCCGACGATCTTGCGCTTCGTCGCCAGGCTCGGCTTCCAGAACTATCCTGAATTCCAGTCGGCGCTGCAGGATGAATTGGCGGCGCAATTGCAGTCGCCCGCTTCGCGCACGCTCGATCCAAGCTCGGCCGGCGGCGCCGTCTCGCCGATGCTCGAGGCAACGCTCGACAACATGCGCGAGACCTTCCGGCACCTCACCGACAGACAGCTTGCCGACATAGCCGCACGGCTTGCCGAGCGGCGCGGCAAGACCTTCCTCATCGGCGGCCGCTTCACCGATCCGCTGGCCCGCTACATGGCCGCCCATCTCGCCATCATCCAGCCGGATGTCTATCACCTCGCCGGCCAGGAGAGCATCTGGCGCGACCGCCTGATCGACATGGGCAAGCGAGACGTCCTGGTGATCTTCGACATCCGCCGCTACCAGGAAAGTCTCGTCCGCTTTGCCGAGAAGGCGCATCACCGCGGCGTGCAGATCATTCTCTTCACCGACCAGTGGCTGTCGCCGATCGCCCGCTTCGCCCGCCACGTGATCGCCGGACGTACCGCCGTGCCGTCGGCCTGGGATTCCTCCGCCGCCCTGTTCGTGGTCGCCGAAACCCTCATCGGCGCCGTGACCAGGCAATTGGAAGCGGCTGGCGCCAAGCGCATCCGCGATCTGGAGAGCTTGCGCTAGCGAGGCGGAAACCGGTTGCCGGTTGCCAAATGCGGCAAACGCAAGAGTCCGAACCGCGTCCGGACCTCACGTTACCGAGATTTAATGTGCACGATTGCGTGATAATTGCCATAAACCGCTGATATTGGGGTTTGGCGTGGCCGGTTTTCGCCCCCAGCCCGTATCGTCGAAGTGCCTGCTTCCGCTGGAATCCGGCAGACGAATCCTGCCGCTGGAGTGTCGATGTCGAGCTGGAAACAGATTGTTGCAGCGCTTGTGATTCTGATCGCCGCCGTGGCCGCCTGGGCACGCTTTTATCCCAGCGCGCCTCAGATATTGGCTAGCTGGGGAATGGACTGGGCCATCGCCGCGACACCTCCTGCAACAGAAAGCGCCGCCGCTGGTCCCGGCCAGTCCGGACGCAACCGCGCCGGTCAGATCGTCACCATCGTCGCTTCGCCTGCCGGCACCGCCACCATCAACGACAGGCTGCAGGCGATCGGCACCGGCCGTGCCAACGCGACCGTCACCGTCAATCCATATTCGTCCGGGCGC
The DNA here is from genome assembly GCF_006442775.1 of Mesorhizobium sp. B2-4-6. Lineage (NCBI taxonomy): Bacteria > Pseudomonadati > Pseudomonadota > Alphaproteobacteria > Hyphomicrobiales > Phyllobacteriaceae > Mesorhizobium > Mesorhizobium sp. B2-4-6. The sequence goes on along the minus strand of NZ_VFVI01000001.1, from coordinate 64,400 downwards.
CTTACCGAACTGCTGGTCCAGTCCGGCACGCATGTAGAAAAGGGCGATGTCATCGCCAGGCTCGATTCCGAAACGGAAGTGATCGCGCGCGACCGCGCCCAGGTGGCGATCGAGGATGCGCAGTCCAAGCTCGACCGGGTGAAGTCGCTCAGGGCGTCCAATGCGGCCACGCCCGTTGCCGTCGCCGATGCCCAGGTGACGCTCGCCAACGCCAGGCTGGCGCTGCGCGATGCCGAGCTCGCGCTCGAGCGCCGCTCGATCGTGGCGCCGATCGAAGGCACCGTCGGCATCCTGCCGATCGCCGCCGGCAACTATGTCACCAGCCAGTCGGCGATCGCCACGCTCGACGACCGCTCCAGCATCCTGGTCGATTTCTGGGTGCCGGAACGCTTCGCCTCCGCGGTCAAGGCTGGCGCCCAGCTGTCGGCCACGCCTCTGGCCAACCCCAACCAGGTCTATACCGGCACCGTCTCGGCCATCGACAACCATATCGACGAAAACAGCCGCACGCTGCTCGTCAAGGCGACGATCGCCAATCCCGCCGATTCGCTGCGCGCCGGCATGTCCTTCCAGATTGCCATGCGGTTCCCCGGCGATACCTATCCGGCAGTCAGCCCGCTCGCCATCCAGTGGGGGACCGACGGCGCCTATATCTGGGCCGTCGACAACGGCAAGGCCAAGCGCGTTCCGGTGCGCATCATCCAGCGCAACACCGAGACCGTGCTGATCGATGCTCCGGTCGTGAGCGGCGACATGGTGGTGACCGAAGGCACGCAGAGCGTCAGCGAAGGCGGCGATGTCCGCATCGCCGGCGAGGATCGCGCCGCCGGAACCGAGGGCTCATGAGCGGCGCCGGCGACGCCGCCGCGGGATCTGGCCTGACGGCGCTTTTCATCCGCAGGCCGGTCATGGCCTTCGTGCTCAACACGCTGATCGCGGTTGCCGGGCTTGCTGCCTTCTGGGGCGTCGAGATCCGCGAATTGCCGGATGTCGACCGCCCCGTCATCACCGTCAACACCACCTTCGAGGGCGCGGCCGCCGAAACCGTCGACCGTGAGCTGACCGACGCGATCGAAGGCGCCGTCGCGCGCGTTTCCGGCGTCAAGTCGATCTCGTCCACGTCCTCCTTCGGCCAAAGCCGCGTCACCATCGAATTCAACGACGGCGTCGACCTCAACGTCGCGGCCTCCGACGTGCGCGATTCCGTCAGCCGGATCACCAATCAGTTGCCCGAGACTGCCGACGCGCCGCGCATCGTCAAGGCCGACGCGAATTCGGACCCGGTGATGCGGCTGGCCGTCACCTCCGACACCATGTCGGTGCAGGACATGACGGTGTTCGTGCAGGACCGCATCGAGGACGAGCTCGCCGCGGTGCCGGGTGTCGCCGACGTCCAGGTTTCCGGCGACCGCGACAAGATCTTCCGCATAGACGTCGACCAGAACAAACTGGCGAGCCTTGGCTTCACCGTCGCCGACCTTCGAAAGGCGCTGGCCTCGGTCGCCTTCGATTCCCCGGCCGGCTCGATCACCACGACCAATCAGGACCTCATCGTTCGCACGACCGCCGACGTGACCACGCCGGAGGAGTTCGAGAACATCGTCATCGGCGGCGCGACCCGTATCCGCGACGTCGCCACCGTGACGCTCGGGCCGGATATCGGCCAGACTTCGCTGCGCTCCGACGGCAAGACCGGTATCGGCCTCGGCATCATACGCCAGGCGGAATCGAACACGCTCGACATCTCGACCGGCGTGAGGGCCGCCGTCGCCAAGCTGCAGGAGACGTTGCCCGCCGGCATGTCCATCAAGGTGACCAGCGACGACGCCGTCTTCGTCAACGGCGCCGTGCATGAAGTCGAGATCGCGCTGGCTCTGTCGGTCTCGATCGTGCTCGTCGTCATCTACGCTTTCCTGCTCGACTGGCGCGCCACGCTGATCCCCGGCCTGGCGATGCCCGTCGCCATGATCGGCACCATCGCCGCGATCTATCTCGCCGGCTTCTCCGTCAACATCCTGACGCTGCTGGCGCTGGTGCTGGCGACCGGCCTTGTCGTCGACGACGCCATCGTCGTGCTCGAAAACATCGTGCGACGCCGCAACGAAGGCATGGGGCCGCGCGCCGCGGCGGTGCTGGGCACGCAGGAAGTGTTCTTCGCCGTCGTCGCCACCACGCTGACCCTGGTTGCCGTCTTCGTGCCGATCTCCTTCCTGCCGGGACAGACAGGCGGCCTGTTCCGCGAATTCGATTTCGTGCTGGCGATGTCCGTGCTGCTCTCCTGCATGGTCGCGCTGACGCTCTGCCCCATGCTTGCCTCGCGCATGCTGACCAGCGCATCGCTTCACCATGAAGGCGGTACCGGCATCGGCGCGCGGATCGGCGGCGCCTTGCACGGGCTCTACAAGCATTGCCTGCGTCTTTGCCTCGACGCGCCCTGGATCGTTGTCCTGGTCGCGCTCATTTTCGCCGGCACCGCCTTCACGCTGTTCGGCACCATCCGCCAGGAACTGACGCCGACGGAAGACCGTGCCGTGGTGCTGTTGCGCATCAGCGCGCCGCAAGGCGTCAGCCTCGACTACACGACCGAGCAGATGCGCAAGATCGAGCGGCTGATCCAGCCGCTGCGCGATTCCGGCGAGATCCGCTCAACCTTCGAAAACGCCGGCAACAACGGCTCCTACAATTCGGGCTTCATGGTGATGACGCTGGCGCCCTGGGACGAGCGCAGCCGCAGCCAGCAGGAGATCATGGCCGACATCAGCCGCTTGACCAGGCAGGTACCGAGCGTGCGCGTCTTTCCGGTGCAGCCGAACAGCCTCGGCATTCGCGGCGCCGGCAACGGCCTGCAATTCGCGCTGGTCGGCAACGACCGCAAGGCGCTGAGCGAGGCGGCGGTGAAGATCGTCGACGAGATGCGTCAGGATCCGCGCTTCCAGACGCCGCGTCTCTCCGTCGACCCGACGCAGCCGCAGCTTGCCGTGGCCATCGATCGCGAACGCGCCTCCGATCTCGGCATCGACATCACCGGGCTGGCCGACACGCTGCAGGCCATGCTCGACGGCAACGATGTCGTCGACGTCTACATCGCCGACCGCAGCTATGGCGTGAAGCTGGTCTCGACGACCAACCCGATCAACGACCCGACCGACCTGGAAAACATCTTCCTGAAGACGTCCGATGGCCGTTTCGTGCCGATGTCGACCATCGCCACGCTGACCGAGCGCGCCGTGCCGCCGTCGCTGACGCGCGAGCAGCAGCAGCCCTCGGTCGCGATCACCGCCAATCTCGGCAGCGGCTTCGCGCTCGGCGAGGCGCTGACCCGCGCCGATCAGATCGCGGCGCCGCTGCTGCCACCCGGCGCGCGCATCCTGCCGCTCGCCGAAGCCGCGACGCTCGGCGAGAGCAACAACGCCATGATCGCCGTCTTCAGCTTCTCGCTGGTCATCATCCTTCTGGTGCTGGCGGCCCAGTTCGAGAGCTTCGTCAGCGCCGTCATCATCATGGCGACGGTGCCGCTCGGGCTCGCCTGCGCCATTTTCGCGCTGCTCCTGTCGGGTACCAGCCTCAATGCCTACAGCCAGATCGGACTGGTCCTTCTGGTCGGCGTCATGGCCAAGAACGGCATCCTGATCGTCGAGTTCGCCAACCAGTTGCGCGACCGTGGGCTCGGCGTGCGCGAAGCGATAGAACAGGCTTCGACCATTCGGCTGCGCCCGGTGATGATGACCATGATCTGCACGGTGCTCGGCGGCGTGCCGCTGGTGCTCGCCGCCGGCGCCGGTGCGGAAGCCCGCGTCGCGCTGGGCTGGGTCATCGTCGGCGGCCTAGGGCTCGCCACCGTCTCGACTTTGTTCCTGACTCCTGTCGCTTATCTCTTGCTTGGCCGCTTCGTCACGCCGAAAGCGCACGAGGAAGCGCGCCTGAAGCGTGAGCTCGAGGAAGCCGCCTACATCGACCATGATCCCGAAAAGTGGGAACCAGCTTTCGGAAAGATCATGGTTGGATCAGATCCCGATGCGGAGCCGGCCGAGTAGACTACCTCGACAACCGGCCTTCGATCGACCAGCGCGCCGCCAGGAAGTTCAGCACCGCCGCCACCACGACGCCGATGATCTTGGCCGGCCACACGCCGATGGCCCCGGCCAGGACGGCGATCGAGAGACTGGAGACGCCAAGCGAAATCAGCGCTCCAAGCGAGACGAAGCGCAGGAAGGAATGGTGCAGCCGGATATTCGGGTCCCGCTCGAACGACCAGAAGCCGTTCGCCGCGAAGGAGAAGAGCACGGCGATGAACCAGGCGCCGACATTGGCGGCCAAAGCCGGCACCGCGAGCTCGAGCAGCAGGAAGAAAGCGGCAAGGTCGATGCCGGTGTTCACCAGCCCGACCAAGGCAAAACGGACGATCTTGTTGCCGGTCGAACGCCGCGGCTGGCCGGCCCCGCTCATGCATTGCCGTCCATGACACGGGCTTCGGCCCGCTTGAGGCTGATGCCGAAATCGTCTGACGTTAGAAAGTCAAATTCGACCTCGCGCACGCTTTGCATCGGGTCGCGAGCGCGCAGCATCTCATCGACACGGCCCGGATGGCACATGAACACCCCTTGTTCGGGCAACGTGTCGATCGCGGCGCGCAGCGTCGAAGCGAATTTCTCCGGCTTCCGCCAGTCATAGATGCCGGAAAGCGGCGTCATGAGGCTGAAGCCCGCCCGTTGCATCGATCTGTTGAAGCCCACGGCCAGCGTCGCGATCGCCGCGATCTTGGCCGCCGCCGCGTCCAGGGCGGGAAGTCCCGGCGCGCCTCGCAGCGCCGGCCTACGCGCACTTTCCCCAAATCGGGCAAGCAGCCAATTCCGCACCGCCGGAAGGAAGTGCACGTGCTGGTGTCCGTCGATGTGGTCGGGCGGGCCGGCCAGCGCTTCGGCGAAGCGGTCGTACTGGGCGTCGAGCTCGGCATGAACATCCCGCTCGTCGATACGCTCGCGCCGCACCGGCAGCGCAAGAGTGGCAAGCCCGGGCAACTTGCCGTCCGGCGCCAGGCTGGACGATCCGGTCACGGCCATCTGATCGGTCAGGGTCAGGTGCAGCCCGACGGCCGCGCTTCGACGGAACGGCCTGATGCGCGCCGCCGCCTCTTCCCATTCGGGAAAGCCGGTCATGCAGCTGGTCCCGGTCAGGCGGCCGCGCTCGATGAGGTCGAGGATCGCACCCGATACCCCCGGCGCCAGCCCGTAGTCGTCGGCGATCAGGCGGATCGACCTGGTCATCTCTCGGAAGCAACTTGCTCGGCGGCATTGCCATGCAACACGTCGCGCACGATGTAGACGGGCCGGTCCTTGCTTTCGCTGAGCGTGACCCAGACATACTCGCCGATCAAGCCGAGCAGCGCCAGGTTGAGGCCTCCAAAAAGCACGACGGCGACCATGATGCTGGGGTAGCCTGGCACGGCGATGCCGTAGAACAGCACCTCGAAGAGCACCTTCACGCCATAGGCGAGACCTGCGAATGCCGCGAGCAATCCGATGAGGCTGATGACGCGCAGCGGGATCACGGAAAACGAGGTGAACCCTTCAAGCGAGAACGCGATCAGGTTGAACCTGGTCCATTTCGACGTGCCGCCGGAGCGGTTTTCCGGCGAGTAAAGCACGGCCTTCTGGCGGAAGCCGGCCCAGGCGAACAGGCCCTTGTTGAAACGCCGCTTGTCGCGCACGCTGGTCAAGGCACGTGCCACCGCGCCGCGCATGACACGGAAGTCTCCGGCATTCTCGGGAATATCGAAGCGCTGGCTGCTGTTGATCAGCCTGTAGAAGAGCCGCGCCAGTTGGCTGCGCCGCCAGCTCCCCTCGCGCCGGTCGTTCTGCGCGTAGACGACATCGATTTCGGGATTCTCGACCAGTTCGCCGATCATCCTCAGGCTGATATCCATGGAATGCTGGAGGTCGGAGTCCATGATCAGGACCATGTCGCCGCGGGAATGATCGAGTCCGGCGAGCACCGCCGCTTCCTTGCCGAAATTGCGGCTGAGCCGCACGATCTCCCACGAGCCCCACAACGCCGCGGCGAATGTCTCGGCGCTGCCGTCGCGGCTGCCGTCGTCGACCAGTATCTTGCGGACGGTCATGCCGAAGCGCTCGGCCACGGCCGCTTCCAGCCTGTCGAGCAACCCGACGAAGGCGATCGCGGATTCGGCCTCGTTGAAGAACGGCGCGATGACGTCGAGCATCTCAGCCATGCGCGACGGCTCCGGGGGTCGGCACTTTGTCCCTGCCTCGCCCCCAGAACCAGGCGACAAGCATGCAGGCGACTATGCTGGTGCTGATTGGCCACAGCCACAAGTGGAAAAGAGCGTGCAGCCGGAGATCGACACTGGTCAGTCCGGTAACGAAGAGGAGTATCGCCGGCAACCAGCGCATGACCGCGTTTTCCTTCTCCCGCCACATCAGGGCGATGGAAAGGCCGGCTGGCACCGCCACCATGGCATAGGTGTTCTGCTCGACCCGCGGATTGAAGACGCACATGTAGAACGCCGCAATGAGGAATATGGCCAGTCCGCCGATGTTGGAGTCCAGCCTGCGGTCCAACTGGAGCACCGCCCAAAGCGTAAGCAACCCCGCGACGACGCGCACGATCGTCGCCCCGGCTTCGGACAGCGGCATCCCAAACCGCGTGAAAGGCGCTGTGAAGTCGGCCGGAACGAAGGGACCGGTTGGGTCGATCGTCATCGACGTCAGCATGCGGAAGAAATCGTGGTACTGGGCGTTGATGTAGTCCGCGGGCGCAAAGCCGTAGGGGACGGCGAGCACGACGAGCACCGCCAGCACCAGCACCGGTATCAGCCGGGGACGCAGCGCTCCCACCAGAAGCAGCATGATGATCGCCGTGGGCTTGGCTATGACCGCAAGCGTGGCCCAGAAGAAGCTTTCAGCTCGGCGCCCCTCGAGCGCCGAGAGCGTGAGAAACCAGCACGCCCCGGTGAGCAGGATCGTCGCCTGGCCGTTGCGAAGCGCCGCCAGCGCCATTGGCAAGGCAAGGAACAGGCCGAAGGACAGCAGCCATGTCTGCTCCTGGCCGTCGATCTTGCGCACCTGACGCATTGCGGCGAAAGTCAGCGCGCCGAAGCCCAGCACATGCCACAAAACGCTGCCCAGATGCGGCCCGAGCTTCACCAGGGGAACGTAAAGGGCGGCGAAGGCGGGCGCGTAGAGATACCCCATCGCGGCCTGGACGTGATACAGCGGTTCACGGCTCAGGAAAGCTTCGCTGCCATGTCTGTAGATATAGACCACCGAACGGGTATCGGGCGACCATAGCGCCAGGCCAAGCACAATCAGAAACGACCCGACCCACAGCCAAAACCCCAAACGGTCGAAAACCGGCTTGGTTACCGTCATAGCGCACCCCGCGTTCCGACTAGGATGGCGTTCCCATCGCCGCCTGGCCTTCAGCGCCGGCGAGATATCACATCGAAATGAAATAGAACATACGAGCGTGGCTGTTACCGGCGCGGGGCAAAGGACGGCGCAACAGCGGCGTTTTTCCGCCGCCACCTTGTCGATCACAGCTTTGTGTTCAAGGCGTTGGCCGTGGTCTGAACAGCTGCGATCGGCGCCCGGGGGGTGCCTACGGCTTGATGAACACCTTTCCGCTGGGCTTGGCGAGCTCGGCCGGCAGCCGCGCCATCGCTTCGTCCAGCGGCACAACCGCATTGACGTCGGTCGACCAGCGTCCGTCGGAAAAGCGCTTCTGCGCTTCCAGCACCGCCGGGCCCAGCCTGTCGCGGAACTGGCGCATCCATTCGGCCAGCCAGAAACCTTCGACACGTTTGTGCTGGAAGATCAGTTGGCCGGGCTCGCGGATCACCGTCGGCTCGGCGTCGAGCCGGCCATAGACGATCCAGCGCGCGCGTTTCGGCATGGCGTTGAAGATGGCGGAAGCCAGCGTGCCGGTAACGGCGTCGAGGAAGATGCGCGGCTGCTCAGCCTTCATCGCCTCGCGCAGCGCCGCCTCGAAATCTCCCGCCTTCTCGTTGAGCACATGGGCGGCGCCGAGCTCCTTCAAAAGCGGGATCTGCTCGTCGCGACGCACCGTGACGATCGGCCGGAAACCCGCCTCCTTCGCCAGCCCGATGATCAGCTTGCAGAGCTGGCTCGCGCCAGCGGTCATGACGAAGGCCTTTTCGCCCTCTTGCTTGACGATGTCGAACATGGCCAAGGCCGTCAACGGATTGACGATCATCGCGGCGCCGTCCTCGTCGCGCACCGTATCGATGAGCGGGATGCAGGACGCCGCCTCGGCGACGGCATAATCCGCCCAGGCGCCCCAGTTCGACACGCCGGTGGCGAAGGCGACGCGTTTCCCTGCGAGGCTCCTTGCATAGGGATCATCGCCCGTGGCGACGACAATGCCGACGCCCTCGAAACCCGCCGGCCGGCCCTTGACCCGCGGCTGGCCGTACTGGCCCTTGATGAAGGCGATGTCGGACGGATTGATCGAGGCGAGGCTGACCTTGATCAGCGCCTGTGTCGGCCCTGGCGCCGGCACGGCTATGTTACCGGGCTGGAGGTAAGGCTCCATCGCCTCCAGCGCGGCCGCCGAAGGCGTCCTGGTGTAACCGTCGCCGACAAGCAGCAAGCCCCGCATTTGCGATGGACGCGTCATGATCGTCAGACCTTTTCCTGCGTGTATTTCCTGAGTTCCGTGCGCGCCACCTGCCGCCGGTGCACCGCGTCCGGCCCGTCGGCCAGCCGCAGCGTCCTCAGATGCGTCCAGGAGCGGGCGAGCGGGGTATCCTGGCTGATGCCTTGCGCGCCGAACATCTGCACCGCCTCGTCCGTGACTTTCAGCGCGACGCGCGGCGCCACCACCTTGATCTGGCTGATCCAGGGCGCGGCGGCGCGCGCGTCGCCCTGATCGATCATCCAGGCGGCCTTGAGGCACAGCAGCCGCGCCATCTCGATCTCCATCCGGCATTCGGCGATGATGTCGAAATTCGCGCCGAGCTTGGCCAGCGACTGGCCGAAGGCCTCGCGCCGCACCGAGCGGTGGCACAGCATCTCCAGCGCCATCTCGGCCTGGCCGATGGCGCGCATGCAGTGATGGATGCGGCCAGGCCCCAGCCGCCCCTGCGCGATCTCGAAACCTCTGCCCTCGCCGAGGATCAGGTTCGCCGCCGGCACCCGCACATTCTCGAATCTCAGATGCATATGGCCGTGCGGAGCGTCATCGTCGCCATAGACCTGCATGGGCCGCAGCCTGGTGATGCCCTTGCTGTCGGAAGGCACCAGGATCATCGAATGCCGGCGATGCTGCGGCTCTTCGTCCGATCCGGTCCTGACCATGACGATATAGATGGCGCAGCGCGGATCGCCCGCGCCGGAAGCCCACCATTTCTCCCCGTTCAGCACATAGTCGTCGCCGTGCCGCTCGCAGCGCATCGAAATGTTGGTCGCATCCGAGGAGGCGACGTCAGGCTCGGTCATCAGATAGGCCGAGCGAATCTTGCCCTCGAGCAGCCGCTCCAGCCAGTCCCGCTTGTGCGCTTCCGATCCGTAGCGCTCCAGCACTTCCATGTTGCCGGTGTCGGGCGCCGAGCAGTTGAAGGTCTCGGCGCCGAGATGCGCCTTGCCCATCTCCTCCGCCAGATAAGCGTATTCGACCGTGGAAAGGCCATAGCCGCGCTTGGAATCGGTCAGCCAGAAGTTCCACAGGCCGCGTTCGCGCGCCGTCTTCTTCAAGCCTTCGAGGATTTCCGTCTGCCTGGCCGTATAGGACCAGCGGTCGCCGCCCTTGCCGATCTCGGCGAGAAATTCCTCCCCCAGCGGCGCTATCTCGTCGCGCACCATCGCCGCCACGCGCTGGTGGATCGGCTTCAGCCGCTCGGTCATACCGAGATTCATGTCCGTCATCGCTTCCGGCCTTTCCGAAGATAAATCTTTACCCGTGGCAAGGATGACCGTACTTCGGCTAGCCTTGTCAACGCGAGTCCCCCAGCCGGGCAGGATGCGGAGAAACACGATGAGCTATCTGGACAAGCTGTTCTCGGTCGCCGGCAAGACCGCGCTGGTGACGGGTGCTGCGACCGGCATCGGCCGCATGGTGGCGACCGGTCTGGTGCGCGCCGGCGCCCATGTGATGATCGCCTCGCGCAAGGGCGAGGATTGCGCCAAAGTCGCCAACGAATTGAACGCGCTCGGCGGCTCCGGCCACGCCGAGGGCTTTGCCGGCGACGTGTCCAGCGAAGCGGGCATCGCCGCTCTGGTCGCCGAGGTCAAGGCGCGCACGGAGCGCCTGCACATCCTGGTCAACAATGCCGGCATTTCCTGGGGCGCGCCGCTGCAGGATTTCCCTTACCACGCCTGGGCCAAGGTGTTCGGCGTCAACGTCACCGCCGTCTTCCACCTGACGCGGGAGCTCTTGCCGTTGCTCGATGCCGCGGCGAGCAGCGAGGATCCTGCCCGCGTCGTCAATCTCGGCTCGGTGATGGGTACCCAGCCGCTGGCCGACGATGCCTATTCCTACGCGGCCTCGAAAGCGGCGGTGCATCATTTGACGCGCACGCTGGCGATCGAGTTCGCGGCCCGCCGCATCACCGTCAACGCCTTTGCGCCCGGTCCTTTCCAGAGCCGGATGACGGCGTTCGCCACCGCGACCGAGGAGCAGGCGAAACATGTTGGTAACCATGTACCGCTCGGCCGCATCGGCGTGGCGGATGACATTGCCGGCGCAACGCTTTATTTGTGCAGCCGAGCCGGCAGCTATGTCACCGGCGCCATCCTGCCGATCGACGGCGGCCAGTCGGTGCAGCATGGAATGACTTTGTTCAAGGAATAAGGTGCCCGGTTCGAGGAATCGTAATCCGGGCGGGGGTGCGGAGGACATCAGCGTGGAACCGATCAGTCTCGATACGCTTGTGGCAAGCGTCGGCAAGGAGGTCGGCGTCTCGCCCTGGCGAACGGTGACGCAGCGCATGATCGACCAGTTCGCCGATGCGACCGACGACCACCAGTTCATCCATTGCGATCCGGAGCGTGCCGAGCGCGAAACGCCCTTCGGTGGTACCATCGCGCATGGTTTTCTGTCGCTGTCGCTTCTGTCGGCAATGACCTTCGAGACCATGCCGCCGCTGGAAAACACCAAGATGGGCGTCAACCACGGCTTCGACACGCTGCGTTTCCTGGCGCCGGTGAAGACGGGCTCGCGCATCCGCACCCGCTTCGTGCTGGCGGACGTCAAGGTGCGGCCGTCCGGCTGGGTGCAGACGGCGCATGATGTGACCATCGAGATCGAAGGCTCGAAGAAGCCGGCGCTGACGGCGCGTTGGCTGACCTTGACGCTGATCGAGCGCCAGCCCGAGAACGCATGAGCGGCGGGGCGGGTGCCATAGACCAGGCGGCGCTTGCGTCCTATCTCGAGGCGCATATTCCGGGTTTTACCGGCCTGTCCGCGATTGAAAAATTCAAATCCGGGCAATCCAATCCGACCTATCTTTTGACCGCCGCCAGCGGCCGCTATGTGCTGCGCGCCAAGCCGCCGGGGCAATTGCTGAAATCCGCGCATCAGGTCGACCGTGAATTCCGGGTCATGCAGGCACTTGCCGGCACGGCTGTGCCGGTGCCGCGCATGCTGCATCTGTCGGGCGAAGACTCCCCGGCCGGCCGCATGTTCTACGTCATGGAATATCTCGACGGCCGCATCTTCTGGGATCCGTCGCTGCCTGACGTTTCCGGCAATGAAGAGCGTGCCGCGATCTACGATGCGATGAACGCGACGCTTGCCGCCCTGCACGATATCGATGTCGGCGCCGCCGGCCTTGGCGATTTCGGCAAGCCCGGCAGCTATTTCGAGCGCCAGCTCGCACGCTGGACGGGCCAATACCGGGCCTCCGAAACCGAAACCATAGCCGATATCGACAGGCTGATTGCGTGGCTCGAAACCCACATACCGGCCGATGACGGCCGCGTTTCGCTTGTCCATGGCGACTACCGGCTGGACAACATGATGTTCGCGCTCGATGCGCCGAAAGTCATCGCGCTGCTCGACTGGGAGCTGTCGACGCTCGGCGACCCCTTCGCCGACCTCGCCTATCAATGCATGCAATGGCGCCTGCCGCATGCCTCGGGCTTTCGCGGCCTTGGCGGCGTCGACCGCGCCGCTGCCGGCCTGCCGTCCGAGGAGGCCTATGTCGCAGCCTATTGCAAACGGCGCGGCATCGGAAAGATCGACAACTGGACCTTCTTCCTCGCCTTCTCATTCTTCCGGCTGGCGGCGATCTGCCAGGGCGTCTATCGCCGCGCGCTGGACGGCAATGCCTCCAATCCGGAAAAGGCAAAGACCTACGGGCAAGCGGTTAAGCTGATCGCGATACTCGCGGCGGAGCTGAGCGGCGGGAAGAACTGAAGAAAGGAAAGCTGAGCGATGGGCCGTTTCGATGGGATGACGGTGCTGGTCACCGGCGCGACCGGCGGCCTTGGCAGCGGCGCGGCAAAGGCCTTCGCCGCCGAAGGGGCGCGGCTGGTGCTCTCCGATCTCGACGAGGCGGCGCTCGGCGATTTTGCGGCAATGTTCGACGCCGAGACCGCTCACCTTGCCGGCAACATCGCCGACGAAAAGCTCTCGGAGGATCTGGTGAAACTGGCCGTCGAGAAATTCGGTCGGCTCGACATCGCCGTCAACAATGCCGGCATCATACACAACTTCGTGCGCCTGCCGCAGGTCACCTCGGAGGAAGCGCGCCGCGTGGTCGAGGTCGACCTGCTGGGCGTCTTCTATGCCATGAAGCACCAGATTCCTCAGTTGGAACGGCAGTTCAGGGAAAGCGGCAAGGGCGGCGTCATCGTCAACATCGCCTCGGTCGCCGGTCTATCGGGCGCGCCGAAACTTTCGGTCTATGCCGCCGCCAAGCATGGCGTCGTCGGGCTGACGCGCTCGGCCGCCGTGGAATATGCCGGCAAAGGGATACGCATCAACGCCGTCTGCCCGGCCCACACCCGCACGGCGATGGTCGACGGCTTCGTGCGTTTCACCGGAGCGCCCGAAGCCGAAGCGCTTGCCGAACTCACGCGAGGCGTGCCGATGAAGCGTGTCGGCGAGGTCGACGAGATCACCACCGGTGTCCTGTTCCTTGCCGACCCTGCCAATTCCTTCATGACCGGTCACGCGCTGGCGCTCGACGGCGGCATTGGCGCCATTTGAGCATGCCGGGGAACGGCTTGCGTCCGCAATCGCGTTAACCGAAGAGCTTGAACGGACGTTGCGGAACCGGAACGCTCTCTTGCCCGTTTCCGTACAGCGTATATAATTTCGTCGGGCAACCAACGACAAAGGCAGCGGACATTGACGCTGAGCGTTCAGAAACGCCGCGAAAAACAGAAGGCGGAGCTTCGCTCCGAACTGGTCGCGGCGGCTCACAAGCTGGTGCAGGAAGAGGGCTATGAGGGCCTCACCATCCGCAAGCTGGCCAAGCGCGTCGGCTACGCGCCGATGTCGGTCTATTCCTATTTCGCCGACAAGCAGGACATTCTCTTCGCGCTGGCCGAGGACGCCTTCGAGACGCTCGCCCGCCGCATCGAGGAGCACCCCGCGGACGACCCGATCGAGGCGCTGCAGGCGGTGATGACCGAGTATGCGGCTTTCGGGCTCGGCAATCCCAACGAATACCGCACCGTCTTCATGACCGAAAAGACCAAGCTGCCCGAAGGACGCAGCTACGAGGACATGGAAGAGGGCAACCCGGCCATGAAAGTGCTGATCAAACGCGTCGAGGCCTGCGTTGCCGCCGGCAGGCTCAAGGGCGACCCGCGCGCTATTGCCACTATGCTGTGGACGGTCGGCCACGGCACGATTTCGTTGCTGATCACCTTTCCCTTCTATCCTTTCGGCGACCCCGAGACCTACGTGAAGCGCATGTGCAACTTCATGATGGCCTCGCTGTCGCAGCAGGAAATCCCGCCGCTCACCGAAACCCCGGTCGGCTGCTGATCGCCACAGCTGTTTTTGCGCCACCATCGGCTTGATTCGCCATGGCGAGTTCCCACGTTCAAAAAAAGTTGTCGTACGCGTACAGATTTCCTCTTGAATTCCGTTTCCAGGCGCCGTATGTGTACGCTTCATTGTACATGTACGAAAAGAGATGACTGGAGACGGAAAATGAAGAAGACCATTCTTACCCTCGCCGCCGTTCTGGCTTTCTCGGGCGCCGCTTTTGCCGGCACGAACCAGCCGGTCAAGCACGCCCCGGCTGCCTGCGCCCAGACCAACGCCAATGTGGTCCTTGATTGCACCGCGACCGGCTCGGTCGAAAAGGCAGACGCCAGCAAGACCCAGACCAAGAGCCCGCGCCTCGGCATCGACGTCAGCCCGTGGTTCGTGCCCGGCCTGTAACCACGACTGGCACAATCAACGAAAACGGGCGGCACTTGGCCGCCCTTTTCGTTTTGCCTGTCGCCTTGAGAGAACTGCCCCGGCCTATTTCTTGCGCGGCTTCGTTCCAGCCACGGTTTTGGCCTTGCCCGGCTTTGCCGGCGCGCCGGGGATGGCGCTGCTGGTGATCGACACCGGGTCGCTGGCCGGAAACGTGTCCTCGAGGCCTTCCTCGAGTTCCTCTTCTTCGACCTCGCGATGCTGCTCGCGCTCCAGCGAACGGACGGCCAAACTCTTCCTGGGCGATTTCGGCGCGGATTTGGATGGCATCGCGGTCTCCCTCAAGTCGCAAGAACGGGATGGATCGGCGATGGTTCCTGCCACGCCGCATCCCTTCGGATAGCGTGGCGCAAAGATCAGTTCGCCGCGTCGCTCGCCGCTTCCGACAGCAGAGTAAAGACATAGTCCGCGAAGGAACGCCAGCACTCCACACGGAACGCATCGGCCGCAGTGCGCAACAGCACGATCTCGGATTTGCCGAGAATGGTGCGGGAGGCAGCACCCACCGGGAACGCCTCGAGCGACAGGTCCTGCGGACAGCCCGAATTGACCGTCATCGAGGCCGCTGGCCCGGTGACCGAGATTGCGACATTGCGGTGCGAGATGCCGACCGCCGAATGCAGCGCCGTCACCTTGGCGCAGTCGGCGAGCGGATCGTTGCCCGCCTCGTCGATGATCAGCCATTCGTCCGGCCCAAGCCACAGCGCAGTGCGTCCGTCCTTGGTCGCCGAGGTCTTCGGCTTGGCCGGTAGCATCACACCGAGCGCCTTGGAAAGTGCTGCGACCGAAGCCTGCGGCGCGCGCAGCGAGATGCGTTCGGCCGGCGGCAGCATCTCCACTTTTACGCCCGGCGCCGAGACCGTGCGGCCGGCGAGTGCCGGCCGGCGCTCGACGGAAGCGGAAGCGGCGGCGGCTTTTGTCTTGGCGGCGGCCTTAGCCATTGAGGCGTTCTCCCTTCTCGTCGACGAACACCATGCCGGTGACCTCCACCTCGATCGTGCCGTTCGGCATCGGCACGTAGAGCGTCTCACCCATGCGGTCGCGACCGCCGGCGACCAGCGCCAGGGCGATCGAGCGTCCGCAATTCTCCGACCAGTAGCTGGAGGTGACGTGGCCGATCATCTTCATCGGGATCGGCTGCTTCGGATCCGCGACGATCTGCGCGCCCTCTTCCAGCATGACCTTCGGATCCTTGGTCTTCAAGCCCACGAGTTGCTTGCGGCCCTTGGCCACGAGGTCCGGCCGGGTCAGGCCGCGAATGCCGACGAAATCGGTCTTCTTCTTGCCGACCGCCCAGTCGAGCCCGGCATCGTTCGGCGTCACCGTGCCGTCGGTGTCCTGGCCGACGATGATGTAGCCCTTTTCGGCGCGCAGCACGTGCATCGCCTCGGTGCCGTAAGCAGTCGCGCCATGTTTCTGGCCTTCGGCCCACAGCGCTTCCCAGACCGCCTCGCCGTAATCGGCCGGCACATTGACCTCGAAGCCGCGCTCGCCGGTGAAGGACATGCGGAACAGCCTCGTCGGCACGCCGCAGATCTTGCCCTCGCGCACCGACATATGCGGCATCGCCTCGTCCGACATGTCGATGCCTTCAACCAGCGGCGCGATGATTTTCCGCGCGCTCGGCCCTTGCACGGCAATGACCGCCCATTGCTCGGTGATCGAGGTCAGCCAGACATTGAAATGCGGGAACTCGGTCTGGAGATAATCCTCCATGTGGTTCATCACGCGCGGCGCGCCGCCGGTCGTCGTCGTCACATGGAAGCGGTCCGGCGCCAGCCTGCCGACGACGCCGTCGTCATAGATGAAGCCATCCTCGCGCAGCATGATGCCGTAGCGGCAGCGGCCGGTTTCCAACTTCTCCCACGGGTTGGTGTAGAGCAGTTCCATGAACTTCGCCGCGTCCGGCCCGACCACTTCGATCTTGCCGAGCGTCGAGGCGTCGAACAGGCCGCCCACTTTTCGCACCGTCACGCATTCGCGGTCGACGGCGGCATGCATGTCCTCGCCGGGCTTCGGGAAATACCAGGCGCGCTTCCAGTGGCCGACATCCTCGAACACAGCACCTTGCGACGCCGCCCAGCCATGCGTTGCCGTACGGCGCGTCGGGTCGAACAGCGCGCCGCGCGCGTGGCCGACGATCGAGCCGAACGTCACCGGCGTGTAGGGCGCGCGGAATGTGGTGAGGCCGACCTGCGGGATCGGCTTGCCGAGTTCCTCGGCGGCGATCGCCAAGCCATGCATGTTCGACGTCTTGCCCTGGTCGGTCGCCATGCCGTTCGTGGTGAACCGCTTGACGTGCTCGATCGAGTGCATGCCTTCATGCACCGCCTGGCGGATGTCCTTGGCGGTGACGTCGTTCTGGAAATCGACGAAGGCCTTGACCGTGGTGCCCTGCCCGGCGCCGGGGCCAGCGCCCAGCATGCCGCGCGACCAGCTCTCGCCGGCGTCGACCTTCGGCTTGGCGCCCTTGCCAACCTTGCCGCCGGCCTCCTTCACCGCCTTGGCGCCGGCTGCGTAGGCCTCGTCGATCGTCGCGTCCAGCCCGTCCGTGCCGTTGCAGGCGCCGACCGAGACGCAGTCCTGCGCATAGGTGCCGGGCACGAAGCGCCTGGTCTCGTCGTTGAAGGCGACCTTGCCGCGCGACTGCGAGAACAGATGCACCGACGGCGTCCAGCCTGCCGACATCAGGATCGCGTCGACCGGGATCGTTCGTTCGCCACCGCCATTCTTCGGCTGCACGGTCATCGAGGATACGCGCAGCTTGCCGCCGGCGCTGACCACCGCGCGGCCGAAATTGATCTCGATGCCGAGCGCCCTCGCCTCGTCGATCACCGGGCCGGCGGGATTGTCGCGCAGGTCGACGATGGCCGCGACATTGACGCCGGCCTTCTTGAGGTCGATCGCGGCGGCATAAGCGGAATCGTTCGCCGTATAGACGCCGACATTCCTGCCGACCGCCACGCCATAATGGTTGAGGTAGGTGCGCGCCGCCGAAGCGAGCATCACGCCCGGACGGTCGTTGTTGGCGAATACCATGTGGCGCTCGATGGCGCCGGTGGCGATGATGACGCGCTTGGCGCGAACCTGCCACAAGCGCTCGCGCGCCAACTCGCGTCCCGGGTTCTTGAGATGGTCGCTGACCCGCTCGACCAGGCCGACGAAGTTCTGCGCGTAATAGCCAAAGGCAGTCGTGCGCGACAGCACGCGCACATTGTCCATCGCCCTGAGCTTGGCGATCGCGCTTTGAGCCCATGCATAACCGTCTTGGCCGTCGATCCTGGCGCCGCTCTCGAAGCGCAGGCTGCCGCCAAATTCGGCCTGCTCGTCGGCGAGGATCACCCTGACTCCAGCCTCGGCTGCGGCAAGGGCAGCGGCAATGCCGGCGGCGCCGCCTCCCAGCACCAGCACCTCGCAATGCGCGTAGCGGGCGGCATAATGGTCCGGATCCGGCTTCTCCGGTGAAATCCCGAGGCCCGCCGCAGCGCGGATCTTCGGCTCGTAGAGATCCTTCCAGGCCCACTTCGGCCACATGAAGGTCTTGTAGTAGAAGCCGGCGGAGAACATCGGTGAGGCGATGTCGTTGACGGCGCCGACATCGAAGGCAAGCGACGGCCAGCGGTTCTGCGAATTGGCGGTCAGCCCGTCATAGAGCTCCTGCACGGTGGCGCGCACATTGGGCGTCTTGCGCGCATCGTCGCGCACGATCTGCACCAGCGCGTTGGGCTCTTCCGCGCCGGCCGAGAGGAAGCCGCGCGGCCGGTGATATTTGAACGAACGGCCGACCAGATGCACGCCATTGGCAAGCAGCGCCGAGGCGAGCGTGTCACCCTCAATGCCGGAATAAGACCTATCGTCGAAGCTAAAGGACGCGGTCTTGGCCTGCTTCAGGCGGCCGGCGCCGGAGATACGGAATGCGGCGCTCATTTCGAGGCTCCAGGCAGCTTCGCCGGTTTCGGCTCGCCGGCCTTGTAGGTCATGACGAACTTGTCGGTGACGGTGTCGCGCACCGCGTTGAAGAAGCGCGCGCAGCCATGGATGTGCCGCCAGCGCTCATAGATGACGCCCTTCGGGTTCGCGCGGATGAAGAAGAATTTCTCGAAATCGTCGTCGCTCTCGCCGGCAATGTTGGCCGAGCGCACGACATGCGCCTCGCCGGCATTACGGAACTCGAGTTCCGGGCGATCTTCCTCGCAATAGGGGCAGCGGATGAGAAGCATCTGGGTGATCCTAGAACTTGCCGTGACCGGCGCGCGCACCGGCCGAGTGAAAGCAAAGCGGCTGAGCCAACATCAGTGCGCCACCGCGGCCGCGGCGGCCTCGTCTATGAGGCGTCCCGTGCGGAAGCGCTCGAGCGTGAACGGCGCGTTGATCGGGTGCGGGTCGTCCTTGGCGATCGTATGCGCGAAGACGTTGCCCGAGCCCGGCGTCGCCTTGAAGCCGCCGGTGCCCCAGCCGCAATTGACGTAGAGGCCCTGGACCGGCGTCTTGGCCAGGATCGGCGAGCGGTCGGGCGTCACGTCGACGATGCCGCCCCAGGAGCGCAGCATCTTCATGCGCGTGAAGATCGGGAACATCTCGCAGATGGCGTCGAGCGTGTGCTGCAATATGTGCAGGCCGCCGGTCTGCGAATAGGAGACATACTGGTCGGTGCCGGCGCCGATCACCAGCTCGCCCTTGTCCGACTGCGAGATATAGGCGTGCACGGTGTTCGACATCACCACGCAGGGCACGACCGGCTTGATCGGCTCCGACACCAGCGCCTGCAGCGGATAGCTTTCGAGCGGCATGCGCACGCCGGCCATGTTCATGATAACGGAGGAATGACCGGCCGCGACCACGCCGACCTTCTTGGCGCCGATGAAGCCGCGCGTCGTCTCCACGCCGCTGACCGCGCCATTGGCCGCGCGCTTGATGCCGGTGACCTCGCAGTTCTGGATGATGTGCACGCCGCGCGCCGAGGCGCCGCGCGCATAGCCCCAGGCGACCGCGTCGTGCCGCGCCGTGCCGCCGCGCCGCTGCAGCGCGGCGCCCATCACCGGATAGCGCGCGTCCCTGGAGATGTTGAGCGGCGGACAGAATTCCTTCGCCTGCTCCGGCGTCAGCCATTCATTGTCGATGCCGTTGAGGCGGTTGGCATGGATGTGGCGCTTGAACACCTGGACGTCGTGGACGTTGTGCGCCAGCATCATGACGCCGCGCGCCGAATACATGACGTTGTAGTTGAGCTCCTGGCTCAGCCCATCCCACAGCTTCAGCGCATGGTCGTAGATGCCGGCGCTTTCGTCATAGAGATAGTTGGAGCGGATGATGGTGGTGTTGCGGCCGGTGTTGCCGCCGCCGAGCCAGCCCTTTTCCAGCACCGCGACGTTGGTGATGCCGTGCTTGCTCGCCAGATAATAGGCCGTCGCCAGGCCATGCCCGCCGGCGCCGACGATGATGACGTCGTATTCCTTCTTCGGCTCGGGCGACGTCCACTGCTCTTCCCAGCCCTTGTGGCCGCGCATGGCCTCCCGGGCAATGGCGAATACCGAGTATTTCTTCACGTTTCAGGCCTCGCGCCAGTAGCTTTCGCGGATTTGCGGCCGGGCATCCCCGCCTCGGCGCGCGAGGTGTATCACTAGCGAAACCGCGCTGTCATCTTTGCGCTGTTTGCGACGGCGCTTGCCGTTTTGCGCCCGTGCCGCGTAATGCCCGCCCGCCGATGGCAAGGCAGCTTTCGGGTGGCTGCATTCATACCGATTTGCGACCAAGCATCCATCCGCCGGCAAGCTCGGCACAACGGAAGGATGACGAGAATGTTCGCACTCACAGATAAGGTCGCCATCGTGACGGGCGCCAGCTCCGGTATCGGCCGCGCCACAGCCAGGCTGTTCGCCGACCAGGGCGCGAGCCTCGTCGTCGCGGCGCGCCGCCAGGCCGAACTCGACGCGCTCGTCGGCGAGATCGAGGATGCCGGCGGCACAGCGGTTACGCTTGCCGGCGATGTAAGGGACGAGGCCTACGCGAAGGCGCTCGTCGACCTCGCGGTCGAAAGGTTCGGCGGCCTCGACATCGCCTTCAACAATGCCGGCGCCGTCGGCGTGATGGGACCGGTGACCGACATGGCGCCGGCGAGCTGGCAGGAGACGATGGACACCAACCTGACCAGCGCCTACCTCGCCGCGAAGCACCAGATACCGGCGATGCTGGAGCGCGGCGGCGGCTCGCTGATCTTCACCTCGAGCTTCGTCGGCTACACCGCCGGCATGCCAGGCATGGCGGCCTACGCCGCCGCCAAGGCCGGACTGATCGGGCTGACGCAGGTGCTGGCCGCCGAATACGGACCGAGGGGATTGCGCGTCAACGCGCTGCTGCCCGGCGGCACCGACACGCCCGGCGCGACCACGACCACGCCTGAGGCGCGCGCCTTCGTCGAAGGCATCCATGCCTTGAAACGCATGGCGCAACCGGAAGAGATTGCCCGTTCGGCGCTTTATCTCGCCTCGGATGCGTCGAGTTTCACCACCGGAACCGCGCTGTTTGCCGATGGCGGCGTGTCAATCAACCGGACGTGATCCGTTTGGCGGACGGCAGACATGCTCATCCGCTAAAATCTTGCGACTGCACCCTTGCATTCCGGTCTGTTTTGACGATTTTCGTTTTCCGTCGAAAAACGGACCGGAACGATGCTGCTGATCAGAACCTATGTCGCCCAGAGCGCCATCGAAGGCGTCGGCGTTTTCGCCGCCGAACCGATCCGCAAAGGCGCCTCGATCTGGCGCCTCGATCCCGATTTCGACCGGCTGATCCCGATGGAGAAATATGAAGCCGCACCCCCGCATCTCAAGGAACTGCTCGACCGCTACGCCTATCCGAGTCCGGACAAACCCGGCTTCATGGTCTACGAGGTCGACAATGGCCGCTTCATGAACCATTCCGAGCGACCGAACACGGATTTCTCGCAATATGGCGGCGCCACCGCCATTCGCGACATCGCCGCCGGCGAGGAAATCACCTGCGATTATGGCGAGTTTTTCGAGGATTTCGCCCGCCTGCATCTGGCGACCGCATAGTGCTTCAGCCGTCACGCCGGGACACGTGGGCTTTTGATCGCGGTTTCGTGCAATCAGCGGTGGACAGGGCGGCATGATTCTGCTATCAGCCGCCCACAATTCGCGGTGCAACCCGCCGCGGAGGCATGGCGGCTATGGCTGTATGCCTATCGATATCAAACCCGAAGACAGGATTGCCCGTGCAGGTACTCGTCCGCGACAACAACGTTGATCAGGCGCTTCGCGCGCTGAAGAAGAAAATGCAGCGCGAAGGTATTTTCCGCGAAATGAAGATGCGCGGTCACTACGAGAAGCCGTCCGAGAAGCGTGCCCGCGAGAAGGCCGAGGCCGTGCGCCGCGCCCGCAAGCTGGCCCGTAAGCGCGCCCAGCGCGAAGGCCTGCTGCCGATGACCCCGCGCCCGGCTCCGGCTGGTGCTGCCGGCGCATCGCGCTCGCCGCGCTCATAACGCCTATTTTTCGTCCTTTTCGAAGGATACCGAGGGTGGCGCGATGCGGAATCGCCGCCACCTTTTTTGTTTATGCATAGGAGCCGGTTCGGAGAGGGAACGGACTGACGGCGCTGCGGCAGTGAGGACAAAGATGAACGCAATTTCCGTGGAGCGCAAAACCGCTTTTCGCGGCTTCGCCCTGACGGCGGCCCTGCTTTCGGGTCTGACGCTTGCAGCATGCCAGACGACCCCGACGGGTGAGTTCAACTCGATCGACAAGGCGCAAGGGTCGAGCGAGAACATCTCCTCGCTTTCGGCGGTCATCCAGCGAAATCCGCAGGATCCCGAGGGCTATAATGTGCGTGGTTCGGCCTATGGCCGCGGCGGCCAGTACCAGGCGGCGCTCAAGGACTTCAACCAGGCCATCCAGCTCAACCCGAACTTCTACCAGGCCTATTCGAACCGCGCGCTGATCCAGCGCTTCCTCGGCAATCAGGAAGCAGCTTTGGCCGACTACAACCGCTCGATCCAGATCAATGCCAACTACGACGCAGCCTATATCGGCCGCGGCAATCTCTACCGCAAGGCAGGTCGCACCCAGGATGCCTTCAACGACTTCCAGAAGGCGATCCAGCTCGACACCACCGATGCCCGCGCCTACCACAATCGCGGCCTGATCTATCAGAGCCAGGGCCAGCACAAATTCGCCATCGAGGATTTCTCGACCGCCATCTCGCTGGCGCCGGACGCCGCCGAGCCCTACAACGGCCGCGGCCTCTCCTATCTGGCAACGGGTGACGAGGACAACGCCTTCTCCGACTTCAACATGGCCATCAAGCTCGACGGCAAGAACGCCGAGGCCTGGGCCAACCAGGCGCTGATCTACGAAAAGCGCGGCGACAAGGGAAGGGCAGCCAAGTCCTACCGCGAGGCCATCCACCTCGACCCGAACTATCAGCCGGCCAAGGACGGCCTGTCGCGCACCGGTGGCAACGCCAGCTGATCGGAAGCTGGCGCCGAAAGTAAGGTATCTTGCACGGCCCACGGGTCCGCCTGCGAGCGCAGTGTTGCGCCGCGGAGACGCCGATAGCGATCCGTTAACCGCCCAGACCAATGCATTAACCCTTGCCATGTTCGCGCCAAGTTTTCAGCGGAACGCTCCGTGCACCTCGATCGTTTAAGCCGGGGCCAAGATTTCGCGAAAGGACCTTTCCAATGATCAAAACACTTGCCTGTGCCGCTGCCGCGCTTGCCGCCACGGTCCTCGCTTCTCCGGTCAGCGCCGGCACGCTCCAGCTCGGTACGCTCGATTGCACGATCGACGGCGGCGTCGGCTACGTCATCACGTCGAACAAGGGCGTCTCCTGCACCTTTCGCCCCTATCATCACGGTCCAGCCGAGCAGTACACCGGCATGATCTCCAAGCTCGGCGTCGACCTCGGCCAGACGCATCAGGGCCAGCTCGTCTGGGCGGTGCTTGCCGCCACGCGTCATCACGACGCGGGCGACCTCGCCGGCAGCTATTACGGCGTCAACGCCGAGGCGAGCGTCGTGACCGGCGGCGGCGCCAACCTCCTGGTCGGCGGCCTTGACGGCGCCTTCATGCTGGAGCCGCTCAGCGTCCAGGCACAGACCGGCCTCAACCTGGCCGTCGCGGTTGCGTCGCTGGATCTCGTCCACTCCTACAAGTAGCCGCCGCGGAACCACGGTACTCAGCAGGGCCGCGCCTTCTACGAAGGGCGCGGCCTTCGCATATATGGAGCCCCCGAACATAGTTCGGAAACACAAGCGCCCGCGAGAATGTCAATTGCGTGTGGCAGCTTTGCTTATCTTGTGTTATCAAGCCGGGGTGTTGGTGGCAATCGCCGGCAGAGGGGCAGCCGCCCAACAGATGCAAAGACATCGTTAACTGCAATTCTTGTTGCAGGCCGGGGAGGCTGTGGTGGATTTCATCGAGAAGTTATTCGGCTTTTCGCCTGACGATGGCTCAGGATCTTTCGAACTTCTTTTGATCCTTGCTCCGTTCCTAGTCGCTGCGATCTGGTTCTATATGCGTCGGCAGCGACGCTGACCGCCCGAGACAGGCCGTGACCCCGGTCCCCAAAATACTGGAATTTCTGCAGGCGATCGTTGACGCCTTCAGGCATTGGCCAGACAATCTGCGCCGGATAGCCGGGCAGATTTGCGCGCTCATCAGGTTGATCTGCGAAAGAGCCAAGCTTCCCAGCCGGCTCGATCGGAGCGGGCCGCAACGCTGCGTCAAGATCAGCGATCCCGCCTACAAGCGGCCAGACCCTTTGATCTATGCTCAGTATTATTTGATGGGCCAGGGCCTGGCTGTCACCTGGGACAATCCGGATATCGAGATCAAGCGCGGTGGCGTCACCGTACCGCCGCATATGCTGGAGCCAGATACCGAATATGAGGTCGTCGCGCGCATCTGGAACAACTCGACCGAGGCGCCGATCGTCGACCTGCCAGTGAAGTTCTCCTATCTGAGTTTCGGCATCGGGACCACCTCGACCTGGATAGACGAGACAAAGACCGATCTCGGAGTCAAAGGCGGCGCAAATCATCCGGCCTTTGCTTCGGTCAAATGGCGCACGCCGGCCGAGCCGGGTCATTACTGCATCCAGGTGCTGCTCGACTGGCTGGACGACGTGAACCCCAACAACAACCTCGGGCAGGACAACACCACCGTCGGCGTGGCCCATTCCCCGGCAAAGTTCGAATTCCGTTTGCGCAACGGCGAACGGGAAAGGGCCGAGTTTCGGCTTGAAGCCGACACCTATGCATTGCCTGAATTGCCGGTCTGCGGCGAGCGGCCCCGCCCGAGGCCCTCCCGCCGGCCGCTGCGCACCTTTCCCGGCACCATAGCGGCGCTGCCTGCCGGCCATACCCGCCGGGCACATCCCATCCCTGCCGGTTGGCTCGTCACCTTCGACCCGGCGCAAGCCGCCCTCGGTCCCGGAGAAGAGATTTCCGTCGCCGTCAATGTCGAGCCACCTGCCGGCTTCACCGGCCGCAAGGCGGTCAACGTCCATGCCTTCTCGGCGCGCGGACTTGCCGGCGGCGTGACGCTTTATGTCGGACGGTAGGAACCACCATGGCTTACCGGCACTACACAAGATGCATTTCGGTCGGAAATCATATCGGCAAGCAATATGCGCAGGTGATCGTTGCTGCTGCCGTGGTTGCGCTTCCGCTGATCCTGGTCGGCGTCGTTGCCGGACCGGCGGTCATGCTGGTCGCGCTCGCGGCCATCCTCGCATACTGCCGCTGGTGGCTCTACGACCGGCTGGTCTGCCTCGGCGGCGACGAATGCGCAGTCGGCTGGCTGCTCAAGATCGATCCGCCCCAGGAGAAGTCCGGTCTCGATCGCTTTGACACCGACTACAGTCTCAATCTGGTTCCGGGAAACGTCTTCGAATTCACGCCGCAGGCCGAGGCGGAGAAGATCACGCCGTTCGGGCGGCTGATCGCCAACACGCCCGCGATCAAGAATGCGGGCCTCGACTGGCAGGGACTGGAGGCTCGTCAGTGGGCCAACGACGACCCTACCGCGGTGCTTCACTGCGAATTCGAAGGAGCCGGCGTCTACGATCTGATGATCGCATGCCTTGCCGCGATCCCCGTGGCCACCGCCGCGGCGGTGGCTTGCGCCATTCCCTTCTTCGGTTGGATCGCCTGTGCGATCCTGACGGTCATCGCGGCCGCAATTGTCCTAGTCGGGGGCATCGTGGGGATTCTCGACACAGCCAATCCAACCGATGTCGACGAAAATCTCGGCGACCTTCACGTCAATGATCCGACAAGGCGAGGCGCCGACATCCTGTTCGTCAAGGGGACGTGGGTCTATGATTCCGCCCACGAAGGCTGGAACGAGATCCATCCGATCAAGCATTGTCAGAAGATCGGCACCTGGAACGGCAGTTGGAATGAATCTCCGGTTCCGGACGGCAGCTCTGCCCGCTGGTGCGAAGCCGTGAATTCGGCCGGCTCGCCGCTGACCGCCGCAGCCCAGCAGGATCCGGAAAACCAGTGGACCATACACCCCGTCATCGACGGCTGCCGGCGTGAATCCGAAACCGAGCCGGACCCCATTCACTGATTTCCGGACCAGATCCCGGGTCCACGGCGAATTGACGGCCTCGCTGCTGCAAAAGAATTCGCTTGAGCTCAAGCTCGGTTGAGGTTCTAGAGACATGCCCGGCAGAGCAGTTCCAGGAAAAATGCGCTGCGGTTTTCCGTCCGGAATTGCGCGAAAAATAAGGAGTTAGAGCAGGTCGGCGATTCTACGAGCGCTGAACTGCTCTAAAGATCGGTGAGCGTCTTGAATACGGAATCAGAGAACAAGGTCGACTGGCGGGCGTTGTGGGCGAGCGGCGATCTGGCGCGCTTCTGCTTCGTAAGCCTCGGCATCCTGCTGCATGCCACCAACGAGACGATGGTGGCGACGGTGATGCCGGCCATGGTCGGCGATCTCGCAGGCGTGCAGTTGGTCGGCTGGTCGCTGGCGATCTATGAGCTCGGCGCGATCGTCGCCGGCGCCGCCGCCGGCCGGCTGGTCAGCTATGTCGCCCTGCGCTCCAACATGATGGTCGCCGCGCTGCTCTACGCGATCGGCGCGCTGATCTGCGCCGCAGCGCCCTCGATGCCGCTGTTCCTTGCCGGGCGCCTAGTCGAGGGGCTTGGCGGCGGCGCGCTTGTGTCGCTCGCCTTCGTGTCGGTCGAGCGCCTGTTTGCGCGCAACATCTGGCCGCAGCTCTTCGGCATCATGTCCGCGATCTGGGGCGTCGCGGCCTTCAGCGGCCCGATGCTCGGCGCGCTCATGACCGAGTTCCTGTCATGGCGCTGGGCTTTCGGCATCTTCACCTTCGGCGGGGCGGCGATGGCGTTGGCAAGCTTCATCGTGCTCGACACGCCCGAGGCGAGGAAGCCGCAGGTGGTCAGCGGCAGGGCACCACCTTTCCCCTATCCGGCGCTCGCCTGTCTCGCCCTCAGCGTGGTGCTGATCGCCGCTGCCGGCATCGACATTGCCCTGTTGCGCTCGTCACTGCTGCTCTTCCTCGGCCTGATCGGCCTGTCGCTGTTCTTTCGCATCGATGCCCTCAGGCCACAATCGCGGCTCTTTCCGTCACCTTTGTTTTCATGGCGCTCGCCGCTTGGCAGCGGCATGACCATGGTTGCGGCATTCTCCGTGGCGACCTGCACCTTCACCATTTACGGGCCGCTGCTTTTGACCACCCTGCACGGCATTCCGATCCTGACCACCGGCTACATTATCGCCGCAGAATCGATCGCCTGGTCGATCCTGTCGATCCTCATCGCCAATGCCCCGCTGGAGCGCGAGAGGCTGATCATCGTCGTCGGCGCGCTGATGATCGCTTCCGGCCTCGCTGGCTTCGCCTACACGATCCCGGCAGGCTCGATCCCGCTCATCCTGCTCTGCGCCCTGCTGCAGGGCGGCGGCTTCGGCGTTTGCTGGCCCTTCCTCACGCGCGTCATCGTCGCTTCGGCGCGCGACGGCGAGCAGACGATCGCCTCCGCAGCCGTGCCGACCATGCAGCGCATCGGCTATGCGGTGGGCGCGGCGCTTGCCGGCATCGTCGCCAATGCCAGCGGCTTCTCGGAGGGCCTGACCCGTGAAGCCGCCGCAGGCGTTGCCGGCTGGCTGTTCCTCGCCTTCGTGCCTCTAGCTATCCTGGGGTGCATCGCCGCGCTGAGGGTCGCGCTGCCGACGCCGCGGCCTCAGCAAGCGACCGGCTAAACTAAACCACGACGGTCTGCAGCCGCTCCGCAATCAGCGCGGCGAGCCGCGCCGCCACCTCGTCCTTGCCCATCTCCGGCCATTCCTCGACGCCGGTCCTGGAGACGATGCGCACCTTGTTGCGGTCGCCGCCCATCACGCCGGACGGGCCGATGCCGCTTTCATGCGAGACGTCGTTGGCGACGATGAAGTCGGCGCCCTTTTTCCTCAGCTTCGCCTCGGCATTGGCGATCAAATCCTGTGTCTCGGCGGCGAAGCCGACCACGAGGCCCGGCCGCTGCGCGTGATGGCCGATGCCGGCCAGGATGTCTGGATTTTCGACCATCTGCAGCGAAGGCGGTCCCTCGCCCGCCACTTTCTTGATCTTCTCGCCGGCGGCGTTCGCCGTGCGCCAGTCGGCAACGGCGGCAACGAACACGGCGGCGTCCGCCGGCAACAGGCTCTCGACCGCTTGCTTCATCTGCGCGGCTGTTTCGACATGAGTGGTCGCGACGCCTGCCGGATCGGCGATGGTGACCGGACCGGAAACCAGCCGCACATCGGCGCCGAGCTTCGCCAGCGCCGCCGCAATAGCGTGACCCTGCTTGCCCGAGGAGCGGTTGGCGATGTAGCGCACCGGGTCGATCGGCTCATGCGTCGGCCCCGAGGTGACGATGATCCTGCGGCCGGCAAGCGGCTTCGGCTTCTCGTCGAGCACGGCTTCGATCGCGGCGACGATCTCCAGCGGCTCGGCCATGCGGCCCTCGCCCGCTTCGTTGCTTTCGGCCATCTCGCCCTTGGCGGGACCGACAAAGGCGATGCCGTCCTTCTGAAGCGTCGCCCGATTGCGGCGCGTGGCGGCGTGCGCCCACATCTTCGGGTTCATCGCCGGCGCCATCAGCACCTTCTTGTCGGTTGCCAGAAGGACCGTCGAGGCAAGGTCGTTGGCGTGGCCGTTGGCAAGTTTCGCCATTAGGTCGGCGGTGGCGGGCGCCACCACCAGCAGATCGGCCTCGCGCGACAGCCTGATATGGCCGACATCGTGCTCGTCCTTGCGGTCGAACAGCTCGGTGAAGACATGGTCGGCCGAAAGCGCGCCGACCGACAGCGTGGTGACGAACTCCTGCGCGGCCGACGTCATCACCACCCGCACCGACGCGCCGCGTTCGCGCAGCCGCCGGATGAGGTCGAGCGATTTATAGGCGGCGATGCCACCGCCGATGATGAGCAGGATGCGCTTGCCGGAGAGAGAACCCCGAGAAATTGATTTGGCGGACGCGGCGACAACCGGCGCCGCCTGCTCCTTGGAGCCTGTCAGCGCACGCAGCGTCTTCTCGATCTCGCCAATGCGGTCAGCCTGCCCTGCCCTTCCTTCGACCGCGGCGCGTATCATTGCCCGTGCCTGTTCTTCCATCGAGCAGCCGTTTTCGGCGGCGAGCTGCCGCAGCAGGTCCTTGACCGCGTCATCCAGATTGCGGATCGTGATGCTGGCCATGTGTGATTGCACTCGCTCAGATAGCGCGCCTGCAATGATAGCAATGCAGTCAGTTAATCGCAAGCCGCATGGGACTCAGAGCAATTTCAACGCGATGTAGATCAGCGTCAGCGCAATCACCCACAGCGCCACCCGACCGGAGCGGGTGTGGCGCGCTTCGGCCCTACCTATCGCGCGGGCCGTCGCTTCGTCGAAGCGCAGGCCGTTCTCGGCCATCAGGTCGATCTCGCGCGACAGCCGGTCGGTACGGGCGGCAAGGTCCGGCGCCTGCCGTGCCAGCGTCAATAGCGCCTTGGCGCCGTCGCGCGCGTCGGTGAGCATGCCGCGCGGGCCGAGATTGCCCGCGATCCAGTCGCTGACCACAGGCTCGGAAGTCTTCCACATGTTGAAGGCCGGATCGAGCGTGCGGGCGACGCCTTCGACCACCACCATGGTCTTTTGCAAAAGCACCAACTCGGTCCGCGTCGCCATATCGAACAGCTCGGTGACTTCGAACAGCAGCGTCAGCAACTTCGCCATCGAAATGGTCTCGGCCGACTGGCCGTGGATCGGCTCACCGATGGCGCGGATCGCCTGCGCGAAGGCCGAGACATTGTGCTGACGCGGCACATAGCCCGCCTCGAAATGCACCTCGGCGACGCGCTGATAGTCGCGCACGATGAAGCCATAGAGGATTTCGGCGAGGAAGCGCCGCTCCTTCTTGCCGAGCCGGCCTGCAATGCCGAGATCGACGGCGACGATGGTGCCGTTGGCTTCGACGAACAGGTTGCCCGGATGCATGTCGGCATGGAAGAAGCCGTCGCGCAGCGTGTGCCTGAGGAACGACTGGACCAGATTGGCGGCGATCGCCTTGAGGTTGTGACCGGCATTGGCAAGGCCGGCGATGTCGTTCATCTTGGTGCCGTCGATCCACTCCATGGTGAGCACGTCGCGGCCGGTGCGCTCCCAATCAACCGCGGGCACGCGAAAGCCCGGATCGTCCTTGGTGTTCTCGCCGAGTTCGGAAAGCGCGGCCGCCTCGAGCCTCAAGTCCATCTCGACCTTGGTGGTCTGCGCCAACGTCTGGGTCACCTCGACCGGACGCAGCCGGCGCGAGGAAGGGATGTATCTCTCCTGCAGGTGGGCCGCGAGGAAATAGCTTTCGAGATCCTGGAAGAAGCGGCGCCGCACGCCGGGCCGGATGACCTTCACCGCCACGCGCGACGTCGTTCCGTCACGAGCCACGTCGGCGCCATGCACCTGCGCGATCGAGGCGGCGGCAACGGGGTCCCCGAACCTGGCATAGAGATCGTCGATCCTGCGCCCGAGCGAGGCTTCGATCGCATGGATCGCTTCCGCTTTCGGGAAGGTATGCATCTTGTCCTGCAACAGCGCGAGGTCCAGCGCCATGTCGTTGCCGACGACATCGGGCCGCGTCGCCAGGAACTGGCCGAGCTTGACGTAGGAGGGTCCGAGCCGCACCACCGCTCGCGCCAGCCTGTCGCCGCGCTGATAGCTCAGCGCCCGGCGGCGGGTAAAAAGCCGCGCCACGCGCCAGCCGAATTTCGGCATGCCGGAGAGTTCTTCGCCAGGCAACGCCGCGACGACGCCCTCGCGGACCAACACCCAGCCGGCCCTGGCGAGCCGAAAGGCGGCGGCGACGCTGCTCATAGCCCTGCCTGTGTCAAAGGGGCCTGCTGCAAGGGGCCGCGCCTCAAAGCTTCCAGCCGGAATGAAGGGCGGCGATGCCGCCCGAATAGTTGCGGAACGTGACGCGGTCGAAGCCGGCGCGGGCAATCATCGCCGCGAAATTCTGCTGGTTGGGGAATTTGCGGATGGATTCGACAAGGTAGGAATAGGGCTCGCCATCGCCGGTGACCGATTTGCCGATCTTGGGAATCGCATTGAACGACCAGGCCTCATAGGCCTTGTCGAGCAGCGGCATATCGACCTCGGAGAATTCGAGGCAGAGCAACCGCCCGCCGCGCTTCAGCACGCGATAGGCTTCAGCAAGGGCGACTTCGATGCGCGGCACGTTGCGAATGCCGAACGCGACCGTATAGGCGTCGAAGGACTCATCCTCGAAAGGCAATTCCTCGGCATTGGCCTCGACAAAGTCGGTGTTTGCCGCAAGACCCTGCTTCTCGGAGCGGTCGCGGCCGACAGCCAGCATCGAGCCATTGATGTCGAGCACCGTGGCATGGGCCTGTCGCTGACTGGCCTCGACGATGCGGAAGGCGATATCGCCGGTGCCCCCGGCGACGTCGAGCACCTTCCAGCCCACTTTTTTGGGAGGGTTCAGCCAGGCGACCATCGCGTCCTTCCACAACCGATGCAACCCAGCCGACATCAGATCGTTCATCAGATCGTATCGATTGGCCACCTTGTGGAAGACGTCGTTGACGAGGGGCTGCTTCTCGCCTTCCCCGACCTTCCTGAAACCATAGGAAGTTTCCATGCCGCCCGCGGCCGTGGTTCTCTCAACTGACATTATTTTGATCCGTCATAAAACCGGCGGGACCATAGCCGATCGATGGTGCCGACGCTATTGTCCAAGGCGCGGTTTTCGGCCGCGCCTTCAAAACCCCGCAGGGAAAGGTCACGCATGATTTTCCGGCCAGAATCTGCGCGAGAGCAGCATATCGGACGAGATGACCGCATGATTTTGAAGGCCGAACTGCATTGCCACATCGAAGGGGCGGCGGCGCCCGAGCTCGTCGTCAGCCAGGCCCGCAAATACGGCGAGGACCCTTCGCCCTACATCCGCAACGGCTCCTTCGTCTGGCACGATTTCACCTCGTTTCTCGCCGCTTACGATTTCGCTTCCGACCTGTTTCGCACGGAAGAGGACTATGCGCGCCTCGCCGACCATTACCTGACCAGCCTCGCCCGCGACGGCGCCATCTATTCCGAGGTTTTCACCTCGCCGGACCATGCCAAGAAGGCCGGCCTGTCGCCAAAAGCCTATACGGACGCGCTGGGCGAAGGCATGACCCGCGCCAAGGCCAAGACCGGTATCGAGGGCCGCATGATCGTCACCGGCGTGCGCCATGTCGGGGTCGAGGCGATCGAGCAGGCGGCACGCTTCGCGGCGCGCTGCGGCAATCCGCTGGTGACCGGTTTCGGCGTCGCCGGCGACGAGCGCATCGGCGATTTCGAGGACTATGTGCGCGCCTTCGAGATCGCGCGCGAGGCGGGCCTCGGCATCACCATCCATGCCGGCGAGCTGATGGGCTGGGAAAGTGTCAAGGCGGCGCTCGACCACATCCGCCCCTCACGCATCGGCCACGGCGTTCGCGCCATCGAAAACCCGGACCTTGTCCGCCGCATCGCCGCCGAAGGCGTGGTGCTGGAATGCTGCCCAGGCTCAAACATCGCGCTGAAGGTGTTCGACAGCTTCGCCGACCATCCCTTCCCGGCGCTGCGCGCCGCCGGCTGCAAGGTAACGCTCAACTCCGACGACCCGCCCTACTTCTGGACCTCGCTGAAGCGCGAATACGATATCGCCGCCGAGCATTTCGCCATGAACGACAAGGCGCTCGCAGGGATCACCAGAACGGCCATCGAGGCGGCCTTCGTGGACAAGAAGACCAAGGCGATGCTGCTGGGCCGGTTGGACCTGAAGGTGCGGTGAGTGAGTAGGGAGTAGTCGGTAGTCAGCAGTTATGGATTTGGCCGAGCGCGCATAGATCGGTTGAAGGCCAGAGCTTTCCCCGAGGCGAGGACTCGCAAATCGGCTCACTATTCACTACTCACTACTGACTACTACCCCGAACCAGTCGGAGCACATCATGCAGGGCGTCACCGTCGTCGACCACCCCCTCGTCCAACACAAGCTGACCATCATGCGCAAGAAGGAGACCTCCACGGCAGGTTTCCGGCGGCTGCTGCGCGAGATTTCACTTCTGCTCGGCTATGAGGTGACCCGCAATCTTGAACTGACCACGACCATGATCGAGACGCCGATCGAGGAGATGGAAGCGCCGACGCTGGAAGGCAAGAAGCTGGTCTTCGCCTCGGTGCTGCGCGCCGGCAACGGCCTGCTCGAAGGCTTGCTCGACCTGGTGCCGGCGGCACGCGTCGCCCATATCGGCCTCTACCGCGACCATGAGACGCTGGAAGCGGTCGAGTATTTCTTCAAGGCGCCGAGCGATCTTGCCGACCGCCTGGTGATCGTCGTCGATCCGATGCTGGCGACCGCCAATTCCGCGATCGCCGCGATCGACAAGCTGAAGGGCCGCGGCGCCACCAACATCCGCTTCCTCTGCCTGCTTGCCGCCCCGGAAGGCATCGAACGCTTCACCAAGGCGCATGCGGACGTGCCGATCTTCACCGCCTCGATAGACCGGCAGTTGAACGACAAGGGTTACATCATGCCCGGCCTCGGCGACGCCGGCGACCGCATGTACGGGACAAAATGAGCGCATCCGTTTACCACGCGTTTACACAACCGCGCGGTTCCGGCGCACGTTAAAGCGGAAACCACCATGTCGGCGTAAGGATGCGGCCTCGATTTAAGGGGCATCCATGCTGCGCAAGCTTCTCATCCTTGGCATCTTTGCCGGAACCTCGGCCTCGATTCCGATCGTCTATCAGGCGAATCCGCATCTGGTGGACGGCTTGTTGAAATCGACCGTTGCCTCGCGGCCGGCTGCGCCGAAAGCAGAGCCGCAGGTCAATCTCGCTTCGGTCCCGGACAAGCCGGCGACGCCGATGCCGCTCGGCCGTCAGGTGCTGGTCAATGCCGACGGGCGCGGTCACTTCACGTCGCAGTTCAAGTTCAACGGCCGTCAGATCGACGGTATGATCGACACCGGCGCGACGCTGGTCGCCATCAACACCTCGACCGCCCGCAGGATCGGCATCTCGCTCAACCCGTCCGACTTCAATCGCCAGGTGAACACCGCCAACGGGGCGATCAAGGCCGCCGTGGTGACGGTCGAGCGCCTGCAGATCGGCAAGATATCGGTCGACAACGTCCAGGCGATGGTGCTCGACGACAGGGCGCTGCAGACCAACCTGATCGGCATGAGCTTCCTGCAGCGCCTGCAGAAATACCAGGTCCAGGACGGCTCGCTGCTGCTCGTTCAGTAAGGCCGATCAGCGAGGCAATATCCGCCTGAGCACGGTCTTTTCGGCGGGCGGCTTGGAACCCCCGATCGTATAGGCGGCACGCACGGCGGCCGCTGCCGCCCCGGCCTGGGCGTCGGTGCGGGCATGCACCAGCACCAGTGCCTCGCCCGGGCGCAGCTCGGCGCCGACCGGCAACAGCCTGGTCAGACCGACGGCATGATCGATCTTGTCGTCGGGATGCGAACGCCCGCCACCGAGCGTGACGACGGCAAGCCCGATATCGCGCGTGGCGACGCCGGTCACGAACCCATCCTGTTCCGCTTTCACGGCCAATTCGACCGGCGCCGTCGGCAGATACTTTTCCGGTCTCTCGATGAAATCGCCGGGACCGCCAAGCACCGCCACCATTCGCGCGAAGACGGCTGCCGCACGGCCTCCGGCAAGCGCCTCGGTGGCGCGCCTGATACCGTCCTGGTGGGACGAGACGAGCCCCGCCGACTGCAGCATCTCGGCCGCCAACGCCAGCGTCACGTCCTCCAGCCGGCGGTCGCGATATCGGCCGGTGAGGAAATCGACGGCATTTCGCACCTCGACCGCGTTGCCAGCCGCCGAAGCCAGCGGCTCGTTCATGCCCGTCACCAGCGCGGATGCATTCAGGCCGGCGCCGTTGGCGACCTCGACCAGGCTGTTCGCCAGCGCGACCGCATCGCGCGACTTTTCCATGAAGGCGCCGTTGCCGACCTTGACGTCGAGCACCAGCGAGCCCAAGCCCGCCGCAAGTTTCTTCGACAGGATCGAGGCGGTGATCAGCGGGATCGATTCGACGGTCCCCGTCACGTCGCGGATCGCGTAGAGCCTGCGGTCGGCGGGTGCCAAACCGGCGGTCTGGCCGATGATAGCGCAGCCCGCTTCCAGCACCGTCTTGCGGAAAAGCGCCACGTCCGGCTGGCTGGCATAGCCGGGGATGGCATCCATCTTGTCCAGCGTGCCGCCGGTGTGGCCGAGGCCGCGCCCCGAGATCATCGGCACATAGGCGCCGCAGGCGGCGACGATCGGCGCCAGCATCAGCGAGACATTGTCGCCGACGCCGCCGGTCGAATGCTTGTCGGTGACCGGCCCCGGCAGGTCGGACCAGTCGAGCACGTCGCCGGAATCGCGCATGGCGAGCGTCAGCGCCACCGCCTCCTCGCGGCTCATGCCGTTGAGGAACACGGCCATGGCGAAAGCGCCGACCTGGCCCTCGGAGATGGTGCCGGCCGTCAGCCCTGCGACGAAGGCCGCGATCTCGTCGGCCGAGAGTTTGTGGCCGTCGCGCTTGTGGCGGATGATCTCCTGCGGCAGCATCAGTCGGGCAAGCCGTTCTGGAAGACGCGCCGCAGGATCGTCGCCAGCCGCGCGCCGCCGACCGGCGCCATGTCCTTGGTTTCCTGGTGCGAGAGCTCCGCTCCGGTCATGCCGGCCGCCAGGTTGGTGATCACCGAGCAGGCGGCGACCTTGAGGCCGAGGAAGCGGGCGAGGATGACCTCCGGCACGGTCGACATGCCGACCGCCGTCGCGCCCATGACGCGCGCCATGCGGATTTCGGCCGGCGTCTCGAAGCAGGGTCCGGAAAACCACATATAGACGCCTTGGTGCAATGCCGTGCCGGTCGCCTTCGCCGCCTTCTCGATCGCGCCGCGCAAGCCGGCATCGAAGGCCTCGGTGAGACCGACGAAGCGGCGGTCGCTCGGCTCGCCGATCAGCGGGTTGGAGCCGGAGAAATTGATGTGGTCGGTGATCAGCATCACCGAACCCGGCCCCATTTCAGGATCGACCGAGCCGGCGGCGTTGGTGAGGATGAGGCGCGAGATGCCGATGCCGGCAAGCACCTCAAGCGCCGGCCGCATCGCCGCGGCATTGCCATGCTCGTAATAATGCGCGCGCCCGGACAGCATGAGTACCGGCGTGCCGGCGAAATGCCCGGCAACCACCTCGCCGGCGTGGCCGGAAACACCGCTGCGCGGGAAGCCCGGCAGTTCGGCATAGGAGATGCGCCTGGCATCCTTGACCTGGTCGACCAGACCGCCAAGGCCTGAGCCCAGCACAAGCGCGGCCGCGGGCGCCAGCCCGTCCAGCTTCTCGACCAGATGATCCAGCGCTTCCATCATTTCAAGATGTCGCCCCTGAAGCCGTAA
This sequence comes from Mesorhizobium sp. B2-4-6, assembly GCF_006442775.1. NCBI lineage: Bacteria > Pseudomonadati > Pseudomonadota > Alphaproteobacteria > Hyphomicrobiales > Phyllobacteriaceae > Mesorhizobium > Mesorhizobium sp. B2-4-6. Next base: position 28,032 of record NZ_VFVI01000001.1, on the reverse strand, counting down.
GGCAGCATGTCGCCCATGGTCACGGTCTCGGCCACGCCGGCGTTGTCGCACAGATAGAGCTTCGTGTCCGGCCGGCAGAATTCCGCCAACCGTTGCCGGCAGCCACCGCAGGGCGAGCATTTGGCCATGCGTTCGGCGATCACCGCGATCTCGACGATCCTGCCTCCGCCGCCCATGATATAGTGGCCGAGCGCCGTCGTCTCGGCGCACCAGCCTTCCGGATAGGACGCTACCTCGATGTTGGCGCCGGTGAAGACGCGCCCGTCCTCGGTGCGCAACGCCGCACCCACCGGGAATTTCGAATAGGGCGCATAGGCCTTGGCCATCGCCGTCTTCGCCGCCTCGAACAGATCATGCGACATCCGGTTCTTCTCTCCCACGATCTTGTTCAAATGCCGGTCGCCGCCGGACGAAAATCCGGCCCCAGCGTCTCCGACTTCAGCGTTCCTTCACATAAGGCACGCCGCCGGCGCGCGGCGGGATAGCCTTGCCGATGAAGCCGGCGAGCAGGATGACGGTCAGCACATAGGGCAGCGCCTGCATGAATTGTACAGGGACCTTGCCGATGATCGGCAGCGGCGAGGCCTGCAGGCGGATCGCCGCGGCATCGAGGAAGCCGAACAAAAGGCAGGCGAACATGGCGTTGACCGGCCTCCATTTGGCGAAGATCAGCGCGGCAAGCGCGATATAGCCCTTGCCCGCGGTCATGTCTTTCACGAAACCGCCATTCTGCACCATCGACAGATAGGCGCCCGCGACGCCGGTAAGCACGCCGGTGCAGATCAGCGCCCGATAGCGCAGCCACGCGACCGAGATGCCGGCGGTGTCGACGGCGGCCGGATTTTCGCCGACGGCGCGCATCCTCAGCCCGAAGCGGGTGCGAAACAGCACCCACCAGGTGAACGGCACCATGGCGAAGGCGAAGTAGACCAGGATCGAGTGGCCGGAGATCAACTCGGCATAGATCGGGCCGATGATCGGCACATCCTTGATCGCGTCGGCGCCGGGCCAGATGATCGCTGCGAAGCGTTCGCCCGGCTGCAGCGCCGGCGTGCGCCCGCCCTGCTGGAACCAGGCCTGGCCGAGGATGATGGTCGATCCTGCGGCGATGAAGTTGATGGCCACGCCGGACACGATCTGGTTGCCGCGATGCGTGATCGACGCAAATCCATGCACCATCGCGAAAGCGACGGAAATCAGGATGGCCATGCCGAGGCCGAGGAAGGCGGAATGGAAGACCGAAGCAGCGGCGGCGCCGGCAAAGGCGCCGACCAGCATCTTGCCTTCGAGACCGATGTCGAAGATGCCGGCCCGTTCCGAATAGAGGCCCGCCAGGCAGGCGAGCAGCAGCGGCACCGAAAGGCGGATGGTCGAATCCAGCACCTGGACGACGGCGTTGAAAATGTCCATCTCAGGCCCCCTTCCCGTTCACTGCCTGCATGCCGACCGATTTCGGACTGACCGAGGCGAACAGCGCCTGGATGTAGGGCCTGAACATGTGTTCCAGCGCGCCGGCGAACAGGATGACCAACCCTTGGATGATGACGATCATGTCGCGGCTGATCGCCGGCATCTCGAAGGCAAGCTCGGCGCCGCCCTGGTAGAGCATGCCGAACAGGATTGCCGCCAAGACGATGCCGACCGGATGCAGCCTGCCCATCAGCGCGACCGCGATGCCGACATAGCCGGCGCCGGACACGAAATCGATCGCGACATTGTGCTGGTCGCCCATGACAGGGTTGAGCGCCATCATGCCGGCCAGCGCGCCCGAGATCATCATCGCGGTGATGATGATGCGGGTTTCCGAAATGCCGGCGTAGCGCGCCGCCTTCGGGCTGTGGCCATAGGTGCGCATCTCGTAGCCGAGCCTGGTGCGCCAGATCAAAAGCCAGACCAGGAAGGCCATGACCAGCGCCAGCAGGAAGCAGATGTTGAGCGGCGCGGACCGGATCTTGGCGCCGAACAATTCGATGATCCAGTTGAGCTTCGGCAATTCGGCGCCGGCGAGGAAATTGCGCGTCTGCGGCGCCTGCGAGCCGGCCGGCTTCAGCGGGCCGACCAGCAGGTAGACCATCACCGAGGCGGCGATGAAGTTGAACATGATGGTGGTGATGACGATGTGCGAGCCGCGCTTGGCCTGCAGATAGGCGGGGATCAGCCCCCAAAGCGCGCCGAACGCCGCCGCGGCCACGATCGCGATCGGAAAGATCGCCCACCAGGGCAAAGTGCTGTCGAAACTCAGGCACACGAGCGCGATGCCGAGGCCGCCTATATAGGCCTGGCCCTCGGTGCCGATGTTGAACAGGCTGCAATGCGCCGCCACCGCCACCGACAGTCCAGTGAAGATGAAGGTCGTGGCGTAAAACAAAGTGAACGCAATGCCTGTGCCCTTGCCGAAGGCGCCTTCGACCAGGATGACGGCGGCGCGGAACGGGTTTTCGCCGACCAGCATGACGACGAAGCCGGCGACGATGAAGGCGACCGATAAGTTGATCAACGGAATCAACCCATAGTCGGCCCAGGCCGGCAATTTGGCGTAAGGCGTGCTCATTCGGCGGCCTCCTGGTGCTCGACGCCGGCCATCAACAGCCCAAGCTCGCCTTCGGTCGCGTCCGGGCCGCGCTCGCCGACGACGCGGCCGGCAAACATCACCAGGATGCGGTCGGAGAGCGAGCGGATCTCGTCGAGCTCGACCGAGACCACCAGCACCGCCTTGCCCTGGTCGCGCATGGCGATCAGCCGCTTGTGGATGAATTCGATGGCGCCGACATCGACGCCGCGCGTCGGCTGGCCGACGATCAGCACGCCGGGGTCTTGTTCCATTTCCCGTGCCAGCACGATCTTCTGCTGGTTGCCGCCGGAGAAATTGGCGGTCTTGAGGCGCGGATTGCCGGGGCGGATGTCGTATTTCTCGATCTTGTCCTTGGCGTCGGCCATGATGGCATCGATGTCGAGGAACGGCCCCTTCAAATAGCGCTCGTCGTCGTGATAGCCGAGGATCGAGTTCTCGTTTTCCTCGAAGGCGAGCACCAGTCCGACATGGTGACGGTCTTCCGGCACATGGGCGAGACCGCGGTCGCGTAGTTCGCCGGGATCGGCCTTGCCGGTGAGGTCGATCGGCTTGCCGTCGAGCATCACCTCGCCGGAAACCGCATGCCGGATGCCGGAGATCGCCTCGAGCAGCTCGGACTGGCCGTTGCCGGCAACGCCGGCGATCCCGACGATCTCGCCGCCGCGCACGTCGAAGGAGACATTGTCGACCATGGTGACGCCGCGCGAATCCTTGACCGTCAGGTTCTTGACCGAGAGTTTTACCGCGCCGGCTTCCGACTGGCCTTTCTCGACCCTGAGCAACACCCGCCGGCCGACCATCAGTTCGGCCAATTCGCCGACCGTGGTTTCCTTCGTTACCCGGGTCGCCACCATCGTGCCTTGGCGCATTACCGAAACCGTGTCGGTGATCGCCATGATCTCGCGCAGCTTGTGCGTGATGAGCACGATCGTTTTGCCCTGCTCCTTCAATTGCTTGAGGATGCGGAAAAGGTGATCGGCCTCGGCCGGCGTCAACACGCCCGTCGGCTCGTCAAGGATCAGGATCTCGGCGCCGCGATAGAGCGCCTTGAGGATTTCGACGCGTTGCTGCAGGCCGACCGGCAGCTCTTCGATGACGGCGTCGGGATCGACCTCGAGGCCGTATTCGCGCTCCAGCCGGTCAAGCTCGGAGCGCGCCTTGGCGATGCTGCTCTTCAACAGCGCATCGTTTTCGGCGCCGAGGATGATGTTCTCCAGCACCGTGAAATTGTCGACCAGCATGAAGTGCTGGTGCACCATGCCGATGCCGAGCGCGATTGCGTCGTTGGAGGTGTTGATCGACACCGGCTTCCCACCGACGCGGATCTCGCCGCTATCGGCCTGGTAGAAGCCGTAGAGGATCGACATCAGCGTCGACTTGCCGGCGCCGTTCTCGCCGACAATGCCGTGGATCGTGCCGCGCGCGACTTCCAGGTTGATGTCGCGGTTGGCGCGCACCGCGCCAAAGCTCTTGTTGATGCCTATGAGCTCGATTGCGGCTTGCGCCATGCAGCCTGTTCCCACTGTTATTTTTTTATCGCTTGGTCAAAATGCCTAGCATGATGCCCCGCTTATGCCAATCGGCCGTTCACTCTCGACAAATCCCCGCGTCCTTGTCAATTTCGAACCTGAGCAGGTTCCGCAAAAGTATCCCACGGTTTTGCGATCTGAACCTGCGAAAACCAACAGAGCTACACATTCGCAAGGATCGGTTTTGCATGGCCATGCCTGACGATAGGCTGACGACGTTGGAAATCCGCGCCGCCGAGCAGGAGAAGACCATCGAGGAGCTGTCCGGCCAGATCGCCGAACAGTGGAAGGTGATCGAGCGCATGGAGCGCAAGCTCGCAGCCCTGACCGACCGCTTCCTGGAATTGGAGGAGCAGACCGCCTCCGATGTGCCGGTGACCAAGCCGCCGCATTGGTGAGGCCATGGGGAAAGACGGCCATGTCCAGTGAAAGCGACCGCGTCGCTCGAGCCGGCGATTATGTCTTTGGCTTGATGAACGACAGGGAACGCGCCCGCGCCGAGCGCGACCTCGAGATCGATCCCGCCTTTCGCGACACGGTGCTGTGGCTGGCCGAACGTTTGCGCGCCTTCGATCCCGAGGAGCCTGAAGGGCGTGGCGATCGCTGGGAACTGGTCACGCAACGCCTTGCCGAACTGCCGCAGATGCAGACGCGGCTGGCCGGCGTAGCCGTCCCGGAGACGGAAGCGCCGCCACCGATGATCCACCGGCTCGAGCGCAAGCCCTACGGCATCGGCCTGCATTCGCTTGGCGGCAGGCTGGGCTTCGTCATCGCGCTTGCCCTGGTGGCGGCCTTTGCGCTCGGCTATCTCGCCGGCACGCTATAAAAGCAATTCCAGGAAAAGTGCGGGGCGGTTGGGCTCGGCGCCTTTGTCGTAGCCTTCCGTCCGGAATTGCGTCAAAGCAGAGACTTCGACATCAGAAGCATCGGCGCGCCGTCCTGCTCGAAGGTCTCGACCGCCGTCCATCCAAGCGCCTCGTAGAAGCCGCGCGCCTGCCATGTGTAGAGATAGAGCTTGCCGACACCGGCCGAAGTGGCACGAGCTTCGACGGTTCTGACCAGCGCCGTGCCGACACCGCCGCTTCGATAGGCTTCCTCGACGATCAGTCCGGCCAGCCATGGCGCCAGGTCGTGCGGTGAACTGATTTCGTCGCGGACGAGCAGGCAGCTCCCGACGGGCCGGTCGCGGGCGCGGGCGACAAAGGCCGCCTCGAAGCCGTCGCCGGCGATCAGCCCGCGCAGCCCGGCCATGTCCTCGTCGAGGGTCCGATCCGTACCCTCAAAGAAAGCCTTGAGCCGAAGCCGCGCCATTGGCTCGACGTCGCCTTCGGCCATGGCTTCGATTGCCGGTCGCATCGTACCGTCTCCAAAACAAAACCGCCGGGCATTGGCCCGGCGGTTCGAACCCCAGAGCAATTCCCGGAAAAGTGCGTGGCGGTTTTCCGTCCGGAATTGCGTGAAAACAAAAGTTAGAGCGGTTCAATCACTGAACCGCTCCGCTTCAGCTGCCGATCAATAGGGGCAGGCGTTGTCGGCGGTGTAGTCGTGCACCTGGACCTTGCCGGAGATGATGTCGGCCTTGGCCTTTTCGACGGCCGCCTTCATCTCGTCGGTCACCAGCGCCTTGTTGTTGTCGTCCATGGCGTAGTCCACGCCGCCTTCCTTGAGGCCGAGATTCTCCAGACCACCCTTGAAGGTGCCGTTCTTGCCGTCCATGAAGGTGTTGTAGACGGCAACGTCGACGCGCTTCATCATCGAGGTCAGCACCTTGCCGGGCTGCAGGCCGTTCTGGTTGGAATCAACGCCGACGCCGAGCTTGCCGGCATCCGCCGCCGCCTGCAGCACGCCGACGCCGGTGCCGCCGGCAGCGGCATAGACCACGTCGGCGCCCTGATCGATCTGCGTCTTGGCGATCTCGCCGCCCTTGGCCGGGTCGTTCCAGGCGGCCGGCGTATCGCCGGTCATGTTCTGGATGACATCGGTCGCGCCGGCCGACTTGGCGCCGCCGACATAGCCGCATTCGAACTTGCGGATCAGCGGGATGTCCATGCCGCCGACGAAGCCGACCTTCTTCGACTTCGACGCCATCGCCGCCAAGATGCCGACGAGGTAGGAGCCTTCGTTCTCCTTGAACACCAGCGAGCGGACATTGGGCAGGTCGACGGCATCGTCGATGATGGCGAAGTTGAGGTCGGGATAATCTTTCGCGACCGCTTTCAGCGCGTCCTCCCAGGCAAAGCCCGCCATGACGATCGGGTTGCGGCCGTCCTCGGCGAAGCGGCGCAGCGCCTGCTCGCGCTGCGAGGCGTTGGAGACTTCGAATTCGACATAGGCGACGCCGGTTTCCTTCTTGAACTTCTCGGCGCCGCTATAGGCGGCCTCGTTGAAGGATTTGTCGAACTTGCCGCCCAGATCGTAGAGGATGGCCGGCTGCACGTCCGCGGCGGAAGCCGGAAGAACCATTGCGGTTGCGGCCAGAAGGCCGAGAACGATACGTTTCATGTGATCCACACCCTGTCGGTTATTTTTCCGTTTTTGCACCGCCTGCGCGCCCGGTTCTCCGGCGGGCTTGCGGCGCCAGGCAGGAAGTGTTTGACCCCTCCCGCTCCCGGTCAATCTGGCACGGCGCGAAACAAAATTCACGTGGAATTTTGACCTGTTGGAAAAAGCGGTTACCGGCGATCCGGCACGTCTCTTAAAAGCAATCTCAGGAAAAATGTGCTGCGGTTTGCGTGCGGAATTGCGTCAGAACAAAAGCCTTCAAGGGCTTGGAGCGAATTCCGCGCCGCGGCGCTTGCGCCGGTAGCCGATGGCGTAGAGCAGCAAGGCAAGCACCGCGAACACCGCGAAACCAGGTTGCGCGAGCACCCAGGCGACCGCGCCGTCCCAGACCAGAGGGTTTGCCCTGGCGCGCACGAAAGTCTCGAAAGCCGCGCGGGTATCGGGCGACACCGCGAGCCAGCTCGCATTGAGCGGCGTCATCACCAGCGACGACGCTGCGACCGAGCGTGTCGTGTCGATCACCGCCATGATGACGGCAATCGACAGCGCAACCATGGCTGCCAGCCGAAAGATGAAACGCAACATCGACGCTCTCCGTCTACCCCGCAATCGACATAGAGCGTGCGTGGTTCCCGCGCAATCGCGGCCCGTGAAATTAGCGAGCCCGCGCCGGTCCGCGCCGATTCACCCGCCAGACGGCGAAAATACCGCCGGCGATCGCGCCGACGATCAGGCCGCCCAGGCCGACAAAAGCCGCGAAAAATCCGCAGGCGCCCTCGAAGCAGCTCATATGCGTCAGGTCCGCGATCAGCGAGCCGGCGAAGAACCCGGCGCAGGCGCCGATCGCGCCGCCAAGGATGATGCCGAGCAGCGCGGCAAGGATCGAGACGAAGACCGGCGGCCGCTCGGTCTCCGGATTGGCGTAGATCGTGTCCGCGCCGGCCCCGTTGCGCAGGAGATAGATGCAGAGCAGGCCGATGGCGATCTCGGCCACGGTGAAGCCCAGCGCTTCGGCCGAGAAGGCGAAGCTGTAAAACACATAGGCCTGGCGCACGACGAGCCAGACGATGATGGCGACCTGCCAGATCGTGTAATGGCGCGGAAAGCGGGCCGAGCGGTTGAAGGCAAGGCCAAGCAGGTACAATCCCCACAGGATGGTGATCACACCGCCGGTCAAGCCGCCATAAATGAGAAAGAATGCATTTTCCGGCAGGCTGAAGTCGCCGATCAGCCGCCAGTTTGCGATCAGCCCGTAGGCCGCCAGTCCCATGACGATGACGAGCCACGCCATCGGGATGAAGGACAGGCCGCTGTCCGGCCGCCCCACGGGTTGCTGGTCGATCGATGCCATGTCGGGACGATGCCCCTCGCCCAAGCAATTCCAGGAAGGCCGCCTACCGGCTTTCGTCGGGATTGCAAAACCGAACCGGCAATTCCAGGGAAAGCCCGCAACCGTTCACCGGGATTGCATGATTAACGGCAGTCGACAGCCGGGCGCAGCCGAAGTCAAGCATCACCGGCGCGCCACGATCGGCCTGTACACATCATTCGAACGCATCGCCCTCCCGAACCCGCCTTTGCGCCATACACGGCAAAAGCCACGGCAACGCCAATATGGCTTGGCATTCGCTTTCGGATCGACTAGATGAGCCCCGCGCCTGTTTGCCTAGACGGCTAGCGGTGCCGGGAAGGTTGCCCGCCGGTTGAAGGCACCAGATGTCCGTTGAGGACTTCCCACGGGAGCATCTCCCCAACCCGCGCGGCGAAACCGGCCGACGCGAGATGCTAAGACGGAGAGGTGGCCGAGTGGTTGAAGGCGCACGCCTGGAAAGTGTGTTTACGGGAAACCGTAACGCGGGTTCGAATCCCGCTCTCTCCGCCATTTAACTTGATTGATTTCTATATTTTTTCGGAGCAGGCCGAGCCTTTATGCTCGACCAGGTGATATCTGAAACGGTCGCGCACGAATTCGTTGAAGAACTGCCCTTTTGAGAAAGCCGCTTTGAAAGCCGTGTAGACCTCGGGTCCTACGTCCTCATAGTCATAGCGCTTGCCAGTCGGGACGAACCATACCGAAAGGACCCGCTTCGACGGATCGTAGTGGATATTCCGGATCGCGGTGGAAGGCACGTGCAGGCTCCTGCTTCCAACTCTTAATTCGTCGTGCGCCGCGCGGTTCCGCCGCGCCGGCTTGCACAGGGGCTCCGATCACCTATCTGAGCCGCATGACTTCATTGAAAAGCCGAGCCGGCGACGACGATTTCCAGGGCGATCTCTTCGGTGCGCCCGCAAGCCTGCCGCCCGCGCCCGAAGGTTTCTCCTACCAGCCGGGCCTGATTACCCGCGACGAAGAACACGAGCTGGTCCGTCATATCCAGGGCCTGCCTTTCAAACCGTTCGATTTTCATGGCCATCTTGCCAACAGGCAGGTCGTCGGCTTCGGCCTGCGCTATGACTATGAGCGCCGCCAGGTGCTCGAAGCGCCGCCGATTCCGGACTTCCTGCTGCCGCTTCGCGCCAAGGTTGCCGCCTTCGCGGCGGTCCCGGCCACCGAATTCGCGCAAGTGCTGATCAATGAGTATCGCCCGGGCGCCGGCATAGGCTGGCACCGGGACAAGCCTCATTTCGAACTGGTCGCCGGCGTTTCGCTGCTCGCGCCCTGCAGCTTCCGGCTGCGCCGCAAGAACGGCGCGGCATGGGACCGTGAAACGATCGAGGTCGAGCCGCGATCGCTCTATCTCATGGCCGGACCGGCGCGAAACGAGTGGGAACACTCCATCCCACCGGTCGAATACCACCGCTATTCGGTGACCTTCCGTACAATGCGCGCCCTTTGAGTTGCCGTACGGCGAATGCGCGGGAACCATCGTCCGGCTCCGGGGGTTGTGTCGTCAGGTTTCCAGATGGAAAGGAAAGACGATGCGCATGTTGACGATAGTCCTGACGCTGTCGGCAATGGCATTGGCGCAGCCCACTTCTGCTCAACGCGCCGATCCGCAGCCGCCGCAAGCCCTGCCGCCGGCCCAGCAGCCCGCCCCCGACCAGGCCCAGCCTGGCGAGGACAATGCCGGCCAGAACGTCACCAATATTGTCGTGGTCGCATTCGAGGATTTGCCTTCGGAAGTGAAGGCGCAGGCCGAGGCCATCGTCACCAGGACGACCGCCAAGGAACTGGCCAAGCTGCAGAGTTCGGTCGACGCTTCGCCCGAGGCGACGTCGGTTCTGCATGCGAACGGATTGAATTCCTCGCAGGTCGTCGCAGCCAACATCGACGGCGACGGCACGCTGACCCTGATCATCCAGACGACGGCATGACCCGGCTGGACGGCGGCTGACGGGCCGCGGTCCGCCTTCGATACTCACTCTTGCGAGGTCGTCATGACCGAAGCCGCGGTCCGTAATTTCACGCTCAACTTCGGGCCGCAGCACCCGTCGGCGCATGGCGTGCTCAGGCTGGTGTTGGAACTGGACGGAGAAATCGTCGACCGTGCCGATCCGCATATCGGCCTGCTTCACCGCGGCACAGAAAAGCTGATCGAATACAAGAACTATCTGCAGGCTCTGCCTTATTTCGATCGGCTCGACTATGTCGCGCCGATGAACCAGGAGCATGCCTTCTGCCTTGCCGCCGAAAAGCTGCTCGAACTGTCCGTCCCCCGGCGCGGCCAACTGATCCGCGTGCTGTTTTGCGAGATCGGGCGGCTCTTGTCGCATCTTCTCAACGTCACCACGCAGGCCATGGATATCGGCGCGCTGACGCCACCGCTATGGGGTTTCGCCGAACGCGAGAAGCTGATGGTGTTCTATGAACGCGCCTCCGGCGCCCGTATGCATGCGAACTATTTCCGCGTCGGCGGCGTCCACCAGGATCTGCCGGGTCAGCTCTTGGATGACATCTGGGATTTCTGCGATCCGTTCCTGGAGGCCTGTGACAATCTCGAGGGCCTGCTCACCGACAACCGCATCTTTAAGCAGCGCAATGTCGATGTCGGCGCGATCTCGCTCGACGACGCCTGGGGCCTGGGCTTCTCCGGCGTCATGGTGCGCGGCTCGGGCGCCGCCTGGGACCTTCGCAAGGCGCAGCCCTATGAATGCTATTCCGAAATGGATTTCGACATCCCCATCGGTAAGCACGGCGACTGCTATGATCGCTATCTGGTGCGCATGGAAGAGATGCGCCAGTCGGTGCGGATCATGCGGCAGTGCCTGGAAAAGCTGCGCTCATCGGATGGCCAAGGTCCCGTCGCCGTGCCGAACCAGAAGATCACGCCGCCGCCGCGCACCACCATGAAGCGCTCGATGGAAGCGACCATCCATCATTTCAAGCTTTATACCGAAGGCCACCGCGTGCCGCCCGGAGAGGTCTATGCCGCGGTCGAGGCGCCGAAAGGCGAGTTCGGCGTCTATCTGGTTTCGGACGGCAGCAACGTTCCCTATCGCTGTAAGATACGCGCACCGTCCTTCGCCCATCTCCAGGCCATGGATTTCCTGTCGCGCGGGCACATGGTGGCCGATGTCGCGGCGATCATCGGCTCGCTCGACATCGTGTTCGGCGAGATCGATCGCTGAACAAATCGATCGCTGAACAAAAGGGAGCGCGGAGCCCCGCCACGTCTCCGTCATTCCCATCGAGGTCTTGAACGGTCGCGATCGCGGGCATCGCGGCCAGCGCTAGAGCAATTCCAGAGAAAGCGCCCACGTTTTTCCGTCTGGAATTGCGTCGGACAAAGCGGTGGAGCGGAAAGCCGTTTCCATGAAAACGGTGAACCGCTCTAACGCATGAACACCGCTCTCAGCCAAGCAAGAATGCCCGCACCTGGCGAGATCGCCGCCCGCACGCGCGATGCCGCCCAGCGGGCCGGCATGTTGGCGCCGACATGGCAATGGCAGACGACCTCATGCAACTGCCAGTCGCTCATCTCGAAAAAGCGCTTGGCTTCGCCGTAAGTGTCGTCGCGCAAGCCTTGCGCGCGAAAGATCGGGTCCTCGAAAGCGATGGTGATCGCCGATCCGTCTGTGCGCATTCTTTCACGCACGTCGGGTGCGGCGTATTCGGTGCCTGCCAGCGCCGTGAGGCGGCGGCTCGGACTATCCTCCAGAAGTTGCGCCCAGCGTTCAAGGCGCTGGCCGCGATTGGCGATGAGAGCCGGTGCTTCGGCATGAACGTCGGCAACGGCATTGATCTGGTCAAGGGTTTGGTGCTTCACGGCCGTCTCCTGTGTCGGCAGATGGCCCCCGTCCACAACGGGATTTAAGGCGCCGACCGACGCCGGCAAGAGCCGAAACAGGCACGTAGAATCATTTGATCGTCATCTGCCGCCATCGCGCGGCCCGATCGTGTTGGAACCATCCGCAGGCGCGACCGTTCTGTCAGCCTGTGCCGCCGATCGCCCCCGACGAAGCGTCCGAGCGCGGCGATCACCTTCATCATTTCAGGTCGGGCAGGACATCCCGCTTGTTGGGATCGCAGCAGAGCACCGGCGGAAGGAAACGCGATGGCCATTCTCCCCAATCCGGACCCGGCTCCCACGCCAGTGCCCACGCCGCCCATCCCCGAACCGAAGCCGGTGCGCGAGCCGGATCCGGATCGGCTGCCTGACGAGGAGCCGATCCCCAATCCCGACGAGAACGACACGCCGCCGAAGCATTCCACGCCGAGGCGGCGCCGGCTTTGAATGGCTCATGGGCGGCGCTGGAGGCGCCGCCCATGGCAATCACTCATTCCCCACGCATGGTCGCCTGGAAGGTCGGCAGGTGCTTCTTCTGCGCCTCGATCATGCGTTCGCGGTAGACGCCGTAGATGACGTCGGTGTCGTGCAGCGTCACGGGCTCGGCGATCAAGGGGTAATCACCCGAACCGCGCCGGCGTCCACGCGCCTCCAGCCGCGTTCGACGCCACCGCGGCGGCGACAAACTTTACGCCGCGCGCGCCATCGACCACATCTGGGATCTGCGCCACGCGCGCCGGATCGACCGTGCCACCCGAGCGGTGCGCGCGAATAATGTCGGCGGCGTCACGGTAGAAATTGGCGAAGGCCTCGATATAGCCTTCCGGATGGGCGGCCGGCATGCGCGAGACGCGCCGCGCTTCCGCCGTCGAGCCATGGCCGCCACGCACCAGCATGCGCGTTTCCTCGCCATAGGGCGAGAAGCGCAACTCCTCCGGCCGCGATCCAGACCATTCGAGCCCGGCCTTCTCGCCATAGATGCGCACCGAGAGGTCGTTGTAGTGGCCGGGCGAAGTCTGGCTGGCGAGGATCGTGCCGCGCGCCCCGCCCGCCCAGCGCAGCAGCACATGCGCATTGTCGTCGAGCCGCCGGCCCGGCACGGCGGTGAAGAGGTCGGCGCTAACCGCCTCGGCTTCGAAACCGGAAATGAAGCTCGCCAGGTTGAAGGCATGCACGCCGATATCGGCGAGCACCGCCGACTGGCCGGCGCGCGCCGGATCGGTGCGCCATTCCGCCTGCTTCTGGCCCTCGGCGTCGATCGGCTTGGTCAGCCAGTCCTGGATATAGGCGCTGTGCGCCGACACGACCCGGCCGAGTTCACCCGCCGCTACCATCTCGCGCGCCTGGCGCACCATGGCGTAGCCGGTGTTGTTGAGTGTGACGACGAAGCGGCGCTTCTTCGCTTTGGTCAGCGCAACCAGCGCTTGCGCCTCTTCAAGCGTCGTCGACAGCGGCTTGTCGCAGATGACGTCGATGCCGGCTTCGAGGAAGGCGGTGGCGACCGGCGCATGCAGATGGTTGGGCGTGACGATGACCACCGCCTCGATGCCGTCCGGCCGTGCCGCTTCGGCCTTCGCCATGGGGCGGTAGTCGGCGTAGCTGCGTTCGGGCGCGATGCCGATCTCCGCGGCGGAGGCGATCGCATTCTCCGGATCCGAGGACAGCGCGCCTGCAACCAGCGCGATCTGGTCGTCCAGCCGCATGGCCAGCCGATGCACGGCGCCGATGAAGGCGTTGCGGCCGCCTCCGACCATGCCGACCCGGAGACGTTGACGCGACGTACCGTCGGCGGTTGCATAGACCATGATTGCGAATATTCTCCCAAGTTCGATGTGCCGGTCGCCGCCGATGTTTATCGGACCGACCGCAGTTGTTTTCGAATGATATTTCTATTTTTTGGTTTGTAAAACGATTGTACCGCGTTAGCGTTTGATCCAGGTCCAGCTAGAGCATGATCCCGAAAAGTGGGAACCGGTTTTCGGAAAAGATCATGCTTCAACAGCGAGCTGGATCAGGACGACGGTTCAACGAAACGTCGTCCTGATCCAGCGGACCGCATCCGGAGGGCAGGGATCGGATGACGCATCCGACGGTTGGGGTCACGATGAGGCATATCCTATGAGCGGCCGCGGCAAAGCGGCCGACGAGCGGTCCGCCCATAGTCTGGAGACGGCGGCAAGAAAGCGGAGCCGGTCGCTGGCGGCACTTGGCTACACCAAGCCGCAAACCTATGAAGAGCTGCGGGCGGTGCTCTCGTCAGGCACCGTGCATTTCCCGAAACGGCTTCGCCAGGTCGCGATCTTCCTCTGGCAGCATCCGAGCGACGTGGCTCTGGGCACGATCGCGCAAGTGGCGGACCAAGCCGGCGTGCAGCCCTCGACCCTGGTGCGCTTCGCGCAGATCTTCGGCTATTCCGGCTTTTCCGATTTCCAGGTCCTGTTCAAGGACCGCATGAAAGGCTCCTGGTCGGATACACAAGGCAACCAGGAAAAAGCCCCGGAGCCCAATGCGAACCTGCATTTCCTGAACGGCATGGTCGGTGCCTGCCAGGCCTCGCTCGGCCGCATCGGCAATGGGGTCGACATCGAGAGTTTCGAGACGATGATCGACCATCTGGCGGCGGCGGAGCTGATCTATGTCATCGGCAGCAAGCGCGCCTTCCCCGTCACCACCTATCTGTCGCTGACGCTCTCACAGCAGGGCGTGCGCAACGTGCTGGTCGACAATGTCGGCTCGACCGCGCTCGACCAGGTCGGCTGCATCACGCCGCGCGACGCGGTGCTGGCCGTCTCCTTCAGCCCCTACAATTCGATCACGCCCGACCTCGTCGCCGTCGCGCATGAGCGCAAGGCCCGCATCGTCGCCATCACCGACAGCACCTTTTCGCCGCTGGTAAAACTCTCCGACACCTGGCTGGAAGTGGTCGAGCAGGATTTCGGCGGCTTCCGTTCGCTCGCCGCCTCGCTCGCGGTCGGCATGGCCTTGGTCCACGGCGTCGTCGCGCAGCGGACAGGTTGACCAGAGCAATTCCAGGAAAAGTGTGAGCGGTTTTCCGTCCGGAATTGCGAAAGACAAGGAGATAGAGCGGTTCACCGGTTCCATGAAAACGGCGAACCGCTCTAGCACGATTGACTAAAGAGAACCATCGTTCCATATTTTAAAAAATGGAAACTTTGTTCCGGGAGGAGGAATGGAGGTTCGTCTCGACGGCAAGGTGGTGCTGGTCACCGGCGCGACGCAAGGCATCGGCCGCGCGATCGCCGAGATCGCCGCGCGTTCCGGCGCCGCCGGACTGCTGATCACCGGCCGTGACCAGGAACGTGGCGACGCTGCCGCGGCAGAGCTCTCGGCCATGGGCACCGCTACCGCCTTCGCTTCCGCCGACCTCGGTGATCCGCAAACCCCGGCGCGGCTGGCGCAGGCCTGCATCGAACGTTTCGGCTGCATCGACGGCCTGGTCAATGCCGCCGGGCTGACCGATCGCGCCTCTTTCGTCGACGCCACGCTCGACGATTGGTCGTCGCTGTTTGCCGTCAATGCCCGCGCGCCTTTCTTCCTGATGCAGGCGGCGATCGCCGACATGAAGAACCGCGGTCAAGGCGGCTCGATCGTCAACATCCTGTCGATCAACGCGCATTGCGGCTCGCCGGAGCTTGCCGTCTATTCCGCCACCAAGGGCGCGCTGGCGACGCTGACCAAGAACGCCGCCAACGCCCACCGCTTCGACCGCATCCGCGTCAACGGCATCAATGTCGGCTGGACCGACACGCCGGCGGAACGGACCATGCAGGCCGAGACGCTCGGCCAGGGTCCGGGCTGGCTCGACGCCGCGAACGCGACGCAGCCCTTCGGCCGGCTGTTCTCCGTCACCGACATAGCCAACCTTGCCGTCTTCCTGCTTTCCGACGCGGCCGGCCCGATGACCGGCGCGCTGATCGACCAGGAGCAATGGGTGATCGGAGCCAACCGGTGAGCGCCGAGAAGCTCGGCCCTGCCCTGCTCGGCCGAGTGCCGTCGGAGGTGCGCAAACCGGCTTACGACCGCGCCGCGCTGAAGCCCGGGATCGCCCATATCGGCGTCGGCGCCTTCCACCGTTGCCATCAGGCCGAATACACCGACGATCTGCTGGCGAAGGATTTCGACCGCTGGGGACTGGTCGGCATCAATATCCGCCCTCCCCTGCTGGCCACCACGCTAGGGCGCCAGGACGGCCTCTACACGCGGCTGATCCGTCAGAACGACGAGGTCGAAGCGCGCATCATCGGCAGCATCGTTCGCGTCGTCGACAGCCAGGAAAGTGCGGCGCCGGCGCTGGACGTGCTCGCCTCGCCCGACATCGAGATGGTCACCATGACGGTGACCGAGAAAGGCTATTGCCACATTCCGTCGAGCGGCGCGCTCGACCCCGACCATCCTGACATCGCGCACGATCTCGCCAATCCCGAGACACCCCGCAGCGTGCCAGGCATTCTGGCAAGGGCGCTGGAACTGCGCATGGCCACGCATGGCCGGCCGGTGACGCTGCTGTCCTGCGACAACATCCCCACCAACGGCTTTATCCTCGGCAATGTCGTGCGCACCTTCGCCGAGCGCCGCGGCAGGAGGCTGGCGGACTGGATCGAGGCCAATGTCGCTTTCCCCTCGGCCATGGTCGATCGCATCGCGCCGGCGACGACCGAAGCCGATATCGACACCGTCGAGAAGCGCTTCGGCTACCGCGACGGCGCCGTGGCGGTGGGCGAGCGCTTCCGCCAATGGGTGATCGAGAACCGCTTCGCCGGCCGCGCCCCGCGTTGGGACCGCGTCGGCGCGACTTTCGTCGACGATGTCACACCGTTCGAGCATCTCAAGATGCGCGCCCTGAACGGCGCCCAGACGACGCTCAGCTATCTCGGCGTTTTGGGCGGCTTCGAGCACACGTTCGAGACCATCGCCGACCCGCTTCTGGCAGGCTTCGTCCGCCGCATGCTGACCGAGGAGACTCTGCCGACGCTGATGCCCGTGCCCGGCATGGCGCCGACAGCCTATGTCGAGCAGAGCCTTTCGCGCCTCGCCAACACGGCGATCCGCCATCGCAACCACCAGATCGCCACCGACGGCTCGCAGAAGATCGTGCAGCGCCTGCTCAACCCGATCCGCGACCGCCTCGCGAAGGGCGAGAGCATTGCGCTGCTGTCGGTCGCGGTCGCCGGCTGGATGGCCTATCTGATAAAGGCGTCCGCGCGTTTCGGCCGCGCCTGGCAGGTGTCCGACCCCTTTGCCGAGAAAATTGCGGCGATCGCCGACCGCATCGGTGCGGACAGCAACGCGCTTGTCGGTTCGATCCTCGCCATCGACGCCATCTTCGACCCGTCCTTGGCCGCCAACGCGATCTTCGGGGCGCATGTGGTCGCCGGGCTCGACGGCTTGCTTTCAGGCGATCCGATGGGCTTTGTCGGACAAGTCTGCGCTGGGCCAACCGATGCGCGGTTGAAGCAGCCGGCGCGATCTGCATAGTTAGCAACTGGGAGGGAACATGAAGCTTGGACTGCTGACAGCACCGTTTCCGGATACGTCGCTCGGCGAAGTCGCCGACTGGGCGCGCTCTGTCGGATTCGAGGCGCTGGAAATCGCCTGCTGGCCGAAGACTTCCGGCGCCAGCCGGCGCTACGCCGGCACCAGCCACATCGACGTGGACGTCTCGGTCGCGCAGGCCAAGGACATAGCCGCCGAGCTAGCCGGCAAGGGCCTGGCCATCTCCGGCCTCGGCTTCTATCCCAATCCGCTCCATCCCGACCGGGCGCATCGCGAAGCGGTGATCGATCATCTGAAGAAAGTGATCGTGCTGGCGACCCGCATGGGGGTCCCGCTCGTCAACACCTTCTGCGGCGGCGACGCTTCGAAGACTATCGACGCCAACTGGGAAGACGCGCAGAAAATCTGGCCGTCGATCATCGCCCACGCCCGGGAGCACGGTGTAAAACTCGCCTTCGAGAACTGCCCGATGATCTTCAGCTATGACGAATGGCCGGGCGGGCACAACATCGCCTACTCGCCCTATGTCTGGCGCCGCATCCTCGAAGCCTGGGGCGGCGACGTCGGCATGAACTTCGACCCCTCGCATCTCGTCTGGCAGATGATCGACAAGGAGCGCTTCATCCGCGAGTTCGGCAAGAACATGCTGCATGTGCACGCCAAGGATCTGATGATTGATCATGATGGTTTGTACGAGCGCGGAATCCTTTCGGCTGGCATAGGCTGGCAGGTGCCGCGCATGCCGGGGCTTGGGGACATCGACTGGAGCAGGATTTTTTCGGGCCTCTACCGGGCCGGATATGACGGGCCGGTCATCATCGAGCATGAGGACCGGCGCTTCGAGGGGACGGATGAAAAGGTCAAGCGCGGCTTCCTGCTTGCCCGCGACGTGCTGCGCCCCTTCATCAAATGACGAAAAGCTCGGCTCCGACCGCGTCGGAGCCCTGGAACTGAACTGAAAAGATCAATGTGGAGGAGTACTGAAATGAAAAGACATCTGACCGTGGCCTCGCTCCTTGCCGGCGCCGCCTTGCTTGCCTCGGTGGGCGTTTCGGCCGCCGCCGGCAAGTATACGATCGGCATTTCCAACACCGTGCAGGGCAATGGCTGGCGCGAGGAAATGATCTGCGCGATGAAGGCGCAGGCGCTCGCATCCGGCGAAGTGACGAAGCTCAACATCGCCCACCGCAACACCGACGCCGCCGGCCAGCTCGAGGACATCCGTAACCTGATCAGCGCCAAGGTCGACGCCATCGTCGTCAACCCGGCCGATCCGGCCGGCATCAAGGCCGGCCTCGAGGAAGCCACCAAGGCCGGCATCGTCGTCGTCGCCGTCGACCAGGCGGTGACCGAGCCGTCCGCCTACATCATCTCCAACAACCAGGAACAATATGCCTATCTCGGCGCCAAGTGGCTGTTCCAGCAGATGGGCGGCAAGGGCGAGGTGTTCTACATGCGCGGCGCCGCCGGCGCTTCGGCCGACTCAGATCGCGACAAAGGCTTCAAGAAGGCGCTCGCCGAATTCCCCGACGTGAAGGTCGCGCAGGAAGTCTTCACCGGCTGGCAGCAGGACCAGGCCAAGCAGCAGATCCTGTCCTTCCTCGCCACCGGCACCCCGATCAACGGCATCTGGACCTCTGGCATCGACAACGTCATTGTCGACGCGCTGGTCGAGCAGCAGGCGCCGATGGTGCCTGTAGTCGGCGCCGACAATGCCGGCTTCGTCGGCCAGCTCAGCTCGGTCAAGGGCCTGGTCGGTGCCGCGGTCACCAATCCCGGCTCGATCGGCGGCGCCGGCGTAACGCTCGCCTTGCAGATCCTCGACGGCAAGAAACCGGCGCAGCAGACCGTGCTGGTCGAGCCGCAGCTTTGGGAAAACGCCACCGACGAAGGCAAGGCCAAGCTGAAGAGCGTCGTGGATCCCTCGCTCAGCCCCGAATGGCCGGTCTCGATCTCGATCCCAGACTGGACGACCTACACCAAGGAGCAGATTGTAGCCTGCAAGGGCCCGGGCGAATAAGCGCCTGATCCGGACGCAAGCGCGAGGACGCTGGACCAAGGTCTGGCGTCCTTGCCATTTGATTTGGCACGCATAATTTGAGCCCTCGAGCAATTCCAGGAAAAGTGTGAGCGGTTTTCCGTCCGGAATTGCGTAAAACAAAAGGATAGAGCGGTTCGCCGTTTCCATGAAACGGTGAAACGCTCTGGATCGAGAAAGCTTTGACCAGCAACCTCCTCCTCGACGCCACAGGCGTAGCGAAGAACTACGGTGCGGTTGCCGCGTTGCGCAACGCCTCGCTGTCCGTATTGCCGGGCGAGGTGCATGCGCTGATGGGCGCCAACGGCGCCGGCAAGTCGACTCTGGTGAAGATCCTGACCGGCGCGATCAAGGCGGACGCCGGGCGCATCCTGATCCGCGGCCAGCAGCTTGATGTCCGCTCGCCCGCCGACGCCCGCCGCGCCGGACTGCTGCCGGTCTACCAGGAGCCGGCGCTGATCCCCGATCTCGATGTCTTATCCAATCTGCGGCTGACCGGCACGCCGGTCGAGCCGTTCCGCGCCTGGGTGCGCGAGCTCGGCATTCCCGACCTCGATATCCGCGAGACGGCGCGCCATATCCCCTTGGCCATCCTGCGCGTGCTCGACCTGGCGCGCGCGCTTGCCGTCGAACCCGACGTGCTTCTGCTCGACGAGATGACCGCGGCTTTGCCCGCGAACCTTGCTGAGAAGGTGCTCGAGGTCGTGCGGCGCCAAGGCGATGCCGGCCGCTCCGTCATCTTCATCTCGCACCGTTTCGTCGAGATCTCCGCGCTTTGCGACCGCGCCACCGTGCTGCGCGACGGCTCCACGGTCGGTGTCGTCGACATCGAGCCGGGCGTCGAGGAAAGAATAGTCGAGATGATGCTCGGCACCCGCATCGAGAAGACACGCGTCACCGCGCGCGCGGCAAATGATGTGGCGGTTGCCGGCGGCGGCCGCCCGCGATTGTCGGTCCGCAACCTGCAGCTCGGCACCAAGCTCAACGACGTCTCCTTCGATCTCGCCAATGGCGAGATCGCTGGCGTGTTTGCGCTCGAGGGCCAGGGCCAGGACGAGCTCTTCGCAGCGCTTGCCGGTTCGATCCGTCCGACCAGCGGCACCATCGACGTCGACGGCGCGCCGGTGAAATTCTCGCATCCGAGTGACGCCATCCAGGCCGGCATCGCCTATGTGCCGGGCGACCGCGCCGAGGCCTTGGCCATGCAGCGCTCGGTGCGCGAGAACATCGCGCTGCCCTTCAGCGCCGCGCTGCGCAAATGGGGCCCGATCCGCATGCGCCGCGAGCAGGTGGTGGTTTCCAGCGCCATCGCCAGATTGCAGATCGACACCCGCGCCCAGGGCGAGGTGCAACGCCTTTCCGGCGGCAACCAGCAGAAGGTGACCATCGCCCGCTGGATCGCCGCCAACGCCCGCACCATCCTTTGCTTCGATCCGACGCGCGGCATCGATGTCGGCACCAAGCAGGAGATCTACAAGCTGCTGCGCGAACTCGCCGGCCAGGGCAAGTCGGTGCTGTTCTACACATCCGAAATGGAAGAGGTGCAGCGTGTCTGCGACCGCGTCATCGTCATCTTCGGCGGCCGCGTCGTCGACACTTTCCCGGTCGAGCAAGCCGATGAAGCGGCATTGATGCGCGCAGCCTACGGCCTGCCGCGCGGCGCCAAGGCGGATGTCGGCATCCTTGCCGAGGTCAAACCCGGTTCCAGCGCGGAGGCCGCGTCATGAGCCGCTTTCTCCGCAACCAGGGTTGGGTCGCAGGCCTGTTCGCCCTGCTGATCTTTCTCTTCGTCGTCACCAAGCTGATCCAGCCGGGCTATGGCAGCGGCGACTTCGGTTCGCTGGCGCGCGCGGTTCTGCCTTACGCCTTTGCCGTCGCGGCCCAGACCGTCGTCGTCATCGCCGGCGGCATCGACCTGTCGGTCGCCGCCATGATGGCGCTGACCAGCGTCACCGCCGCCTCGATGATGAACGGCGCCAGCGAGGAATATGCCTTGTTCGTCGTGCCCTTCGTGCTGGCCATGGGGCTGGTGCTCGGCGCGCTGAACGGCCTCCTCATCGTCGTCACCCGGGTGCCCGACATCGTCGTCACCCTGGCCATGCTGTTCGTTCTGCAGGGCGCGGCGCTGCTTGTGCTGGGCGCCCCCGGCGGCGCCGCCGCCGAATGGCTGAAGGCAAGCGTCATCGGCACCGTGCCGATCCCCGGCCTGCCGGATTGGGCGGACGCCTGGGTGCCGAAGGCGCTGGTGCTGCTCGTCGTCTGCCTCTGCATCGTGTGGATTCCGCTTAGGCGCTCACGCCTCGGCCTCTCCATATACGCCATCGGCAGCAATGAGCTCGCCGCCTTCCGGAGCGGCGTGCCGGTGGCGCGCACCAGGATCATCGCCTATGCGCTCTCCGGCCTGTTCGCGGCGATGGGCGGCCTGTCGCTCACCGTCAGCACCGGCATCGGCGCGCCCATCCCCGGGCCCTATCTGCTGGCCAGCGTCGCCGCGGTGGTGCTGGGCGGCGTCGCGCTCGGCGGCGGCAAGGGCGGCCTGCTCGGGCCGATCATCGCCGTCTTCGTGCTGAGGCTGGTGCGCACCGACCTGACGCTTCTGGCCATCGATCCGAACGTCACCGCGATCATCGAAGGCGCGATCATGGTCGCGGTCGTGATGTTCGGCGCCTTCATCACCATGCGGAGCCGCCCGGCAGGAGCAACGCCATGACCGACATCGCGACCTTGCCCCAGCCGGTCTCGTTCGGCCGCCGGATCAAGCGCTTCATGGCGGACCGGCCGCTCATCCCGCTGATCATCCTTTTGATCATCCTCGTGGCGATCCTGCAGGTGCTGCGCCCCGGCATCGTCAACGAGCGCTGGCTCGCCAACACGGCGAAATTCGCCATCCCGCTGGCGATTCTCGCCGGCTGCCAGACCATGACCATGCTGACCGGCGGCATAGACCTTTCCGTCGGCACGGTGGCAACGATGAGCGCCTTCATCATGGCGACGCAGATCGTCAACCAGGATCCGGCGGTGGCTTTCCTGCTGGCCATGCTGCCCGCCGTGCTGATCGGCCTCGTCAACGGCATCGGCGTCGGCGTGTTCCGCGTGCATCCGCTGATCATGACGTTGGGCACCAGCCTGATCGGCACCGGCTTCCTGCAGGTCTACCAGCGCACCGTGATCGCCTCCGGCGCCAAGATTCCTGATTTCCTCAGCTGGTTGGGCACCGGCGTCACCTACGGTTTTCCCAATGCGCTTCTGCTGTTCGTCCCGGTGGCGGTGCTGATCGTCTTCATGCTGAACCGCACCGGCTTCGGCCGCCTGCTCTACGCCGTCGGCGACAATGAACGCGCCGCCAGACTGTCGGGCGTGCGCTACTGGCAGGTCATCACCGCCCTCTACGTCCTCTCCAGCCTGCTCGCCGGCATCACCGGCCTGCTCTATATCGGCCTGATCAAGGCGCCCTCGCTGTCGCTCGCCGAACCGCTGGTGCTGCCATCCGTGGCCGCCGCCGTCATCGGCGGCACCTCGATCTTCGGCGGCCGCGGCGGCTACGCCGGCACCATCATCGGCGCGCTGATCCTGACCGTGCTGACGACACTGCTCACCATCCTGCAAATGCCCGAAGGCGGCCGCCGCATCCTGTTCGGCTTCATCGTGCTGTTCGTGACGGCGGCGTATCTGCGGATCGTCGAGGACCGATAGACCAAGCGACGTGGCCGTGACAGGCGCGGCTCACTCCGCCGCCTGTATCTGGCGGGCATCGATGATCGCCCTGATCTCCGAGCGGCACGAGCGCCGCAATTGGTGCCGGCGCGCGCTGCGAGCAGCGACACCAGCCAGAGCCGGACGGCAAGCCGACGCCGGGAACCCACCCGTTGGCAGACAAGGAAATCGCCTGGGCTTCGACGGAGCTTACGTGCCGGAAGGAACGCTGGCCGAGGCCTTCCTGGCTGGCGCTGGGCGAAGCCATGAATGGCGCATCGCGCATGCTGGTTGCCATGCTCCGCCGCAACGCCGCTCGGGCCGAGATCGGCCGAGGGACGCGCGGCACCGCGGCCGACAGACGCGAATCTGCACCGGACAAGCCCGGACCGCTGCGCCGCGGCGCGCTGCAGCGCCGCGACAGACGGCCGGGCAATCGGAGCACCCATCTCCCTGCCCCTCGCAAAAGGCCATCCGACGATGCTCAGCGCGATCGGCTCCGGCAAGACCAGCCTGCTCGAGCAGATCGCCGGCTGGATCGGCGACGATGCCTTTGCCGCCGGCGACTGCATCCTGTCGGCGAGCGAGCGTCGGGCGCCGCCGCTTCGCGGCGCCCGCACGATGGAGCTGCGGTCGTGAATGCCATGCCAACTGGAGGCTGGCGGCCTTTTCACTCCTCCTTGAAGGCGTGAGCGAAACTGTCGGCGACCGGCTGAAAGAGATATTCGAGCAGGGTTCGCTTGCCGGTGACAACGGAGACGTCCACCGGCATTCCCGGATATAGCTTCACTTGCGGGAGGTTCTTGAGTTCATCGGCACCCACCTCGACCGTCCCCCTGAAAAACGTCGCGCCGCTGCGCTCGTCGATCTCGGCATCGGCCGAAACCCGGGTAAGGGCGCCCTTCACCGTGGGCGTGGTTCTCTGCTTGTAGGCGACGAGCCGCACCGTCGCCGGCAAACCGGGGCGAACGACATCGATATCCAGCGGCTGAATCTTGACGTCCAGCACCATCTTGTCCTGGCCGGGAACCAGATCGAGAATAACCCCGCCGGGGGGCACGACGCCGCCCGGCGTGAAATACCGAAGGTTCATTACCGCCCCATCTTCCGGCGCAACGACATCCCGGCGCGCCGCGCGCGCGTCGGTCTTCTGAAGCGCCTTTTCGAGCTCGGAGCGTTTGGTCTGGACGTCACGAAGGTCTTCGGCGGCCTTCTTGACATAGGAGAGCCGGCCATTGTCGATCTGCGCGTCCGCCTCGGCGATCTGCTGCCGTAGGCTTTCTATATTGCCACGGTTCGAGTCAGCCTCGCCCTGCGCGGCGATGACCTGCCGTTCGAGCTGGAGCACGCGCGACTTCACCCCATAGCCTTTCTTGAGAAGTGTGCGGGCGTCCGCCAGCTCTTCCCGCAGAGACGGCAACTGGATCTCGAAGGCCGCAACTCTCGCAGCGAGCGCCGACATCTGGGCATGGTATTGGGCGATCCGCTGCTGCCAGACCTCGACCTCCGACGCCTGAACGTTGGCCTGGTCCTGGAAGATGCGCTCTTGCCCAGCCATGGCCTCGGCGACGGTCGGTTCGCTTCGCCGGGCCGACAGGTCCGCAGAAAAAGGAATTGTCTTCAGGCCGTCGCGCTGCGCGATCAGGCGGGCTTCGCCGGCGAGCGCGGAATCGAGTTCGCCGCGCACGGCGTCGCGGTCGGATTCCGCGTCGAGCCCGTCGAGGCGGACCAGTATCTGACCCTGCTTGACCAAGTCTCCCTCCCGGACCAGGATTTCCCGGATGATGCCGCCTTCCAGGTGCTGTACGGTCTTACGGTTGCTGTCGACCTTCACCACCCCGGACGCGACCGCCGCGCTCGTCAGCGGCGCGGTGGCTGCCCAGAGGCCGAAGCCGCCGAACAGCAGGCCGATGACAGTCAGGCCGCCGAAGACATGGGCGCTCACCGCCGGCCAGGCGGGCGGTGGCGGCGGCATTTTCAACGACAACGCGGCTTCCGTCACGACCCGGTCCTTTCGGAGCTGACGACCCGGACCTGCGGCGGGGCGGACTGCTGCTCGGGGCGGCGCAGTTGCGCAAGCACGACGTCGCGCGGGCCGAACATCTGCGACTGGCCTTCGTTGAGCACCAGGACGCAATCGACGTTCACCATCAGCGACGGGCGGTGGGCGACGATCATCACCGTCGAGCCTGCCTCCTTCATTGCGGCAATCCCCTGGTTCAGCGCCTCTTCTCCAACGGCATCGAGATTAGAATTCGGCTCGTCCAGCACCACCAGCGCCGGACGGCGATAGAGCGCCCTGGCAAGGCCGATGCGCTGGCGTTGCCCGCCGGAGAGCACCGAACCCTGTTCGCCGATCTCGGTATCGTAGCCATTTGGGAGCCTGAGGATCATCTCGTGCACGCCCGCCATCCGGGCGGCGGCCACGATCTCGGCCGGATCGCCTTGCTCCATGCGGGCAATGTTCTCGCGCACGGTGCCGGGAAAGAGTTCGACGTCCTGGGGGAGATAGCCCACATAGGAGCCGAAATCGGCGCGGTTCCAGGCAAACACGTCGACACCGTCGAGCCGAACCCGCCCTTGCTGTGGCGAAAGCATGCCGACGATCAGGCGGGCAAGCGTCGACTTGCCGGCGGCCGACGGCCCGATCACCGCAAGCACCTGACCTGGCGAAACGGCGAAGGAGAGGTTTTTGAGCACGGGCTCCTTGGCGCCGGCCGGCATATATGTGACGGCGTCGACCGAGAGCCGTCCCTGGGGACGCGGCAATTCCATGCCCGGCGGGCGCAGCGACGGCATCTCGAACAGCCGGTCCAGCCGACGCCAGGCCTCGCGAGCGGCGGTCGTCTGTTTCCAGGTTGCGATAGCCTGCTCGACCGGGGCGAGCGCGCGCGACATGATGATCGAGGCCGCGATCATGGCGCCGGGCGAGACTTCATGGCGCAGCGACAGCCAGGCGCCGAGCCCCAGCACCGCGACCTGCAGGAACATCCTGAACGGCTTGGTGAATGCATTGATCAGGCCGGCCCAGTCGCTGGCGGTCGTCTGCAGCGCGAGCACGGACGCATTGGCCGCGTCCCAACGTCGGGCGAGCACGCCGCCCATGCCCATCCCGTCGATGACTTCGGCATTGCGGAAACCGGCATCCGCCGCCTGGTAGGCGCGCGCGGAAGCGGCGTTGGCCTGTTTGAGCGTGTTGGCCGTCAGTGCGTTGTTGGCAAGGGCGAGGCCGAACAGGATGATCGCGCCGCCCAGCGCCAGAAGTCCGAGCAGGGGATGCAGCAGGAAGATGAAGCCGAGATAGAGCGGCATCCATGGCGCGTCGAACAGCGCCATGATGCCGCCGCCGCCAAGATAGCCGCGCAGCGTGGCGAGGTCGCGCAGCGCCTCGGTGCGGTAAGATGAGCCGCGCAACGCGTTCTCAAGCCCGCGGCCCAGTACCTGCGGCGACAGCACGCGGTCGATCCAGGTACCGAGTTGCACTAGCAGCCGGGAGCGGAAGAATTCGAGCGCGCCCATTGCAGCCAGCGCCGCCGTCGTAATCAGCGTCAGATAGACGAGCGTTTCCACGCTGCGTCCCGTCAGCACGCGATCATAGACCTGCAGCATATAGATCGAGGTCGAGAGTACGAGCAGGTTGATGAAGAAGCTGAACCCCGCCACCGCGGCGAAACCGCCGCGGCAACGGGAGAGGGCAAGCTTAAGCGCAGAATGGTCCTGCATCATCTTATCTGCCACTTCATCGTCTTCCTGCGATCAGGCATGCAGATTGAAGTCTGCGCTGCTCAGATTGGTCATCCCCAGGAGGTGGATTTCGATGACGTCCGCACCGCTTGTAATCGCCTCGGCTGACGTACCGACATTTGCGTAGACAACGGTGTTCGTTCCATCCGTCGTCCAACCGACGCTGTGCGCGCCAAGCATTGTCGAAGCACCTAAGTTGGTCGGAGTGCCAGTCAGATTGAGTGCGTTCAGGAAGTCGAGTTTGTCCGCCCCGTGGACGAAGTCCTGGATGGTATCGAAGGCGGCATGGGTGGAGTCGGCAACCGCCGTGTAGACGAAATGGTCGGCACCGTCGCCGCCGACCAACCAATCGGCGTTCGCCTTTCCAATAATCGTGTCGTTGTCCGCACCACCGAAGATGTAGTCGACGGCAGAGGTTCCGGTGACGCTGTCCGTGCCTGCTCGACCGTCAGCGATAGTCGGATCGGTACTTACCAGTGTGATCGTGTTGTCGACGTTGCTCCCATTGGCGTTGCCGATCCAAACGGTGAACGACTGTGGAGCCGATGAAGCCGAATGATTATCAGTGGCGGTGACAGTAAGAGTGCCTGTTGCCGAGCTTCCTAGTCCGACGCTGGCGGTCAGTTCTCCGTTTGCTGCAACCGCGACTGTCCCGGAGCCACTCCAGGTAGCTGCAAAGGAGACACTATCGCCCGCATCGGGATCCACAGACAAGAAGTGGCCCAAATCGATAGGATTCCCATCGGCGATCGGGGCCGAGCCCGGGACGAACACCGGGGCGCTCGGCGCATGGTTGGTCACGGGCTCATTGGCACCGTTCACCGTGATGTCGATGACATGGTCGGTACCATCCGCCGACGTCACATGAATCTGGTCGTGCGGGTGGTCCGCCGTGTTCAGCGCCTGAACGTTGGCGGCGGGATTGTTTAGCGTATAGACCCAGTTGCCGCTGGCATCGATGGTCAGCGAGCCGTATGTGCCCGCGATCGGATTGATGCTGTTGTGCGCCAAGAACGAGCTCTGGCCGGCGTCAGGATCGGCGACGGTCAGAGCGCCGTTTACGGTCAGCACGGCATCCTCGGTCACGGAACCGCTGCTCGTGCCGGTGATCACCGCCGCGTCGTTGGTGCCGTGGATGGTGACGGTGAGCACCTTTGTGGTGCCGTCCGCGGTGGCCACCGTGATGCTGTCGGTATAGTCCTGGCCGCCCAC